>NZ_PJZF01000009.1 GCF_002858675.1 Chimaeribacter californicus | reverse complement strand
TGCCCGGACTCGGAATCGAACCAAGGACACGGGGATTTTCAATCCCCTGCTCTACCGACTGAGCTATCCGGGCAACGGGGCGCATTAAACCGTATTGGCTGAAGGCCGTCAACGGCTTTATGCAGAATTCTCCCCCAAACTGGCCTGACTGCTCTCTTTTCAGGCAAAAAGCGGCATGGCGGCAGCCAACACCGCCTTTGTCAGGCAGACATTATCAGGCCAGTGCGCCATGTTTACGGCAGCGTGCGACCTGCAAAATATCCTCTGCCAGCCGTAACGCGACTTCCACATCATGGGGCTGCCGTTTTACCAGCAATTTACTTAAACACCCTTCCAGAATCAGCTCCATCTGCTCGGCAACCATCGGCGCATCGTCTGCGTCCATGTCCTGCAACAGCGACAGCGTATATTCATACGAGGCGCGTTTTTGCTGCTCCGCGAGCTGGTGGATAGGGTGCTGTTTATCTGGGAAAAAGCTACAGGCGGCAATAAACAGACAACCTGGATAGCGCTGCTGGTTCACCTGCTCATGCAGCACCTTATAACGGGCCAGCAACTTCTGTTGCGGCGTCTGGGTGTCATCCAGCAGCAGTTGCCGCCGCCAGGTATCAATCTGTTGACCATGATGGCGCAGGCAGTCATATAACAGCGCCTCCCGATCCGGCCAGAAGCGGTATAAGTCGCTCTCCGTACGTCCCGTTTCCGTTGCCACCATTTCTACGGTGGTGGTGGCCAGCCCGCGCTGCTCCAAAAGGGTTAAAGCGTGGTTCAGCACATGTTCACGTTGCACGTTGGCGTTCTCCCATTTCCGATCCAGACAGTAGTGTCGTTTACTGGCGTACTTTCTGCAAATGTGCACGGAAGGCCACGGCGTCCATAAACCCGGTCACGCGGGAATCCGGTATTTCCTGGCCCTGCGGGCCGAAGAACAGAATGGTGGGCAAACCCAGCACCTGTAACTGGGCCAGCAGCGCCTGCTGTTCCGCGCTGTTGCCGGTGACATCCGCCTGCAACAGCACGGTATCCGCCAGCGTCGCCTGCACCTCAGGCTGGCTGAAGGTGTATTTCTCAAACTCTTTGCAGGCGACACACCAGTCAGCGTAGAGATCGAGCATTACCCGCTTGCCCTGCGCCTGGTGCAGCGCCTGCGCCAGGGCGTCCCGGCTGGTGATGGGCTGGAACGCCAGCCCGGCAGGTTCTGCCGCCGTGGCCGGGGAGGGGAAGGCCCACTCCTGCAACGGCCGCGCCACCACCAGCATGGCGGCCAGCAGCAGCAGTTGCAGCGACCGGATGCCGACGCGGCTGCTTTTCAGGCTGAGCAGGAATGCCCAGCCAAAAAATGCGATGCCCAGTAGGCTCCATAACCGTTCGCCCCATACATCGCCGATGACCCGCGTCAGCAGAAAGACCGGCAGCGCCAGAATCACAAAGCCGAACGCCTCTTTAACCGCATTCATCCATGGCCCGCTTCTCGGCAGCAGCCGGTTGCCGAACAGCGTCACTGCCACCAGCGGGATACCCATACCCAGGGCATACAGGTACAGCGTACCGCCGCCAGCCAGCAGATTACCGCTCTGCGCAATGTAGAGCAGAATGGCACTCAGCGGTGCCGTGGTGCAGGGCGAGCAGATTAGCCCCGCCAGCGCACCCATCACAAACACGCCGGGCAGCGAGCCGCCCTGCTGGGTATTGCTCCACAGCGTCAGCCGGGTTTGCAGTGCTGAGGGCAACTGCAAAGTAAACATGCCGAACATCGAGAGCGCCAGCAGGATAAACAGCACCGACAGCGCGATCAGCACGCCGGGGCTTTGCAGCGCCGCCTGAAACGGCAGCCCGGCCGCAGCCACCACCAGCCCCAGCAGGGTGTAAGTCAGCGCCATGCCTTGCACATACACCAGCGCCAGCACAGCCACACGGCGGTGGCTGTGCCGTTGTTCCCGCCCCAGGATGATGCCGGAAATCAGCGGATACATCGGCAGCACGCAGGGCGTAAACGCGATGCCGATGCCGATCAGCAGCGCCCACAGCGGCGAGAACGGCAACGGTGCCGTGGCAGCAGCGGTCTGCGACGGTGCAGAAGGCGCGGTGGCCGCTTCCTGGGGCGCACCGGGCGTGACCGCGCTCAGCGGGACGATCCGCGTTTCCGGTGGGTAGCAGAAACCCGCCTCGGCACAGCCCTGATACGTCACCTTCAGCTGGCTGTGCGGCGCGGCCTGCGTCAGCGGCAGCGTGAACGCCAGCTGGTTTTTGTAGATCTCTGAGATGCCGAAAAATTCATCTTTATGTGACAACCCTTCCGGCAGGGTGACGTCACCCACTGTTGCGCCGGTGGCCGTCCACTGGATTTGCTGGCGGTAAAGATAGTAGCCGGGTTTGATCTGCCAGCTCAGGGCCAGGCGGTTGCCTTTCTGGGAAAAATCAAAGGCAAACGCCTGATCGGGCGGGACAAACGTATTCGCGGCAGGCGGCGGAAAAAGAGAAGCATGCGCAGCCAAAGGCAGCAGCAACGCGCTGCATAGCCAGACGATTATTTTAATGAGGCGGTAATCCATGAGAGGTAATCTTTGTCTCCATCGCGGACGGGCAACACCAGCAGTTCCGGTGTCTGGTAAGTGTGGTGTTGCCGGAGGCAGGCAAGCAGCGCCTGCTGGTGTTGAGTGTCACTTTTGAACAACATCTGGACTTCATACGCCTGCTCCAGCTTGCCTTCCCAGTAGTACATCGAGCTGGCGCCCGGCAGCAGGGTGACGCAGGCCGCCAGCTTCTCACCCAGCGCCACTGCCGCCAGCTCCTGCGCGCTGTCTTCATCCGGTGCTGTGCAGAGCACTACAATGGCGTGGCTTTCCGGGAGATCGATGTTCAGGGGGAAATTTTCTGTCAGGGTCACTTCAGACGCGGTTATCTCAGACATCTCGACCTCGCAACATAGTGGAAGAAGGGCGCGCTGACCTGTCAGCGCGAACCAGAGACTATAACGCGAAGCGCAGGCCGCTTGAAGGCGAAGGCGGGGGATTTTACCCCCGCATACACTTTAGTGGACATGGCAATGACGGGTAATGCCCCGCCGGTGACTTACAGCAACATGCTGCCGAGCGCAAAGCTGAACAGCACGGAAAGTGCGACGCCCAGCGTGCCGGGGATAAAGAAGGGATGGTTAAAAACGAAACGGCCGATGCGCGTGGTGCCGGTGTCATCCATCTGTACTGCTGCCACCAGCGTCGGGTAAGTCGGCAGAATAAACAGCCCGGACACCGCCGGGAATGCCGCCAGCGCAGTCAGCGGGGTGACACCCAGTGCGATTGCCATCGGCATCAGCGCTTTGGCGGTCGCGGCTTGCGAGTAAAGCAGCGCTGAGCAGAAGAAGAAAATCACCGCCAGCAGCCAGGGGTGGCTGGTAATGGCGCTGCCGGCCGTGCCTTTGATCCATTCCAGGTTATCCTGTACAAACGTATCGCCCAGCCAGGCCACACCCAGAATACAGATGCTAGCGCTCATGCCCGCCTTGAAGGTGCTGGCATTGAGGATGGCAGCGGTATCTACCCGGCAGAGCAGGGTGATCAGCGTGGCAACGCTCAGCATGATGATCAGGATAGCGCTGGTAGTGGTCATTACCGGCGCAGCCGGGCTGCCCAACACTGCCTGGTGGAAGCCGTTGCTGTTAAAAATGGCATAGACCACCACAGCCAGCACCCCGAGCAGGAACAGCAGTACGGAGTAGGGGGCTGACGCGGAAATGGCCGGGCGATCTTCACCACGCAGCGTAATCAACCCTTCCGCCAGCCGTTGCTGATACCCCGGGTCGTCTTCCAGCCGGGCGTTGAATAGCCAGCTTACCAGCAGCGACATCAGCAGCACGGCCGCCAGCGTCGAGGGGATTAAGATACTCAGCATCGTCAGGTAGCTGACGCCTTGCGGCTCCATCACAGTTGCCATGTACACCACCGCCGCCGAAATGGGCGAGGCGGTAATGGCGATTTGTGCGGCCACCACGGCGGTAGAAAGCGGGCGGCTGGGGCGGATACCCTGCTCCTTGGCGACTTCCGCAATCACCGGCAGCGCAGAGAGCGAGATATTGCCGGTGCCGGCAAAAATAGTCAGGAAGTAGGTAACCACCGGTGCCAGCAGGGTGATGTGGCGCGGGTTGCGCCGCAGCAATTTTTCCGTCTGGCGTACCAGGTAATCCATACCCCCGGCCACCTGCATGGCGGAAATGGCAGCAATCACCGCCATGATGATAGAGATCACATCAAACGGGATGGTACCGGGCTTGACGCCAATCAGCGCCAGCACCAGCACCCCCAGCCCGCCGGCAAAGCCAATCCCGATACCGCCTAATCGGGCGCCAAGGAAGATGGCCAGCAGCACAATGACAAATTCCAAAATCAACATCGCGTTTGTTCCTTAGTAAAAAATGAAAACAGCTTGTTATTCTTTTGTACCTTCCAAAAGAAAAGGGCACGTTATCCACTGGAATAACGTGCCCTGATGTCAGGTCAGAACAGGATTACTGTTCATTCTCGTCGGTATAGCGTTTGGCTTTGTACGCGGGGAACATCAGATTCTGTACCGAGAAAATGTCATCCAGTTCCGCTTCCGTCAGCAGGCCACGCTCCAGCACCACTTCACGCACGCTCTTGCCGGTCTCCGCACAAATTTTGCCGACGATATCGCCGTTATGATGGCCGATAAACGGGTTCAGGTACGTGACGATGCCGATAGAATTGAAGACGTATGCTTCACATACCTCTTTATTGGCCGTAATGCCGTTGACACATTTTTCCAGCAGGTTGTAGCAGGCGTTGGTCAGGATATGGATGGATTCAAACATCGCCTGGCCGATGACCGGCTCCATCACGTTCAGCTGCAACTGGCCTGCTTCTGAGGCCATGGTGACGCAGGTATCGTTGCCGATCACTTTGAAACAGACCTGATTCACCACCTCCGGGATCACCGGGTTGACCTTGGCCGGCATGATGGAGGAGCCGGCCTGCAGTTCCGGCAGGTTGATCTCATTCAGCCCGGCGCGCGGGCCGGACGAGAGCAGGCGCAGGTCGTTACAGATTTTCGACAGCTTCACCGCCAGGCGTTTCAGCGAACTGTGTACCATCACATAGGCGCCGCAGTCTGACGTTGCTTCAATCAGATCTTCCGCCGGTACGCACGGCAGGTTACTCACGGCGGCCAGATGCTGCACTGCCAGTTGCTGGTAGCCGTCCGGCGTGTTGAGGCGGGTGCCGATAGCGGTCGCCCCGAGGTTCACTTCCAGCAACAATTCCCCCGTGCGCAGCAGGTTTTTGGTCTCTTCTTTCAGCAGCACGTTGAATGCATGGAATTCCTGGCCCAGGGTCATCGGCACTGCATCCTGCAACTGGGTACGGCCCATTTTCAGGATGGTTTCAAATTCTTTGGCTTTGCGCTCAAAGCCGTCACCCAACTGGCTGATGGCATCAATCAGTTTCAGGATGGAGGCATACACCGCAATGCGGAACCCGGTGGGGTAGGCGTCATTAGTGGACTGGCATTTATTCAGGTGATCGTTGGGGTTGAGGTATTGGTATTCACCTTTCTGATGGCCCATCAGCTCCAGCCCGATATTGGCCAGCACCTCATTGGTGTTCATGTTGAGTGACGTCCCGGCGCCGCCCTGGAAAACGTCTACCGGGAACTGATCCATGCATTTGCCTTTATTCAGCACCTCATCACACGCCTGGATAATCACATCAGCAATTTTGCGCGGAATGGTTTTCAGCTCTTTGTTTGCCAGCGCCGCTGCTTTCTTGACCATTACCATGCCGCGTACGAATTCAGGGACATCACTGATTTTGGTATTGCTGATATAGAAGTTTTCGATCGCACGCAGGGTATGGATCCCGTAGTAAGCCTCTGCCGGCACTTCGCGGGTGCCGAGCAGATCTTCTTCGATACGAATTGTGTTTGACATAGAACCTTCTCTATTTGATGCCGTAAATGGATGACTGAATAAATAGTAGACATTATGCTGGCGCATGTTCACACCACAGGATTAACCGCCGGCTTCTTGCCGGGCACGATCATATGCTGCTTTCGGAGAAATGCACGCAGTGAGATCACGCCTCGCGCGCTCACAGTGGGATGATTTGATAACTGTGAAGGCCTTCACATTTCATCACCCTACTGAATAAAAATACACGGTGCGGTTGAATTCGCCCGGCGTCAACTCCATCTCAATGAGGTCAGCCCGGTAAAATGACCTGCCGGGCCTCTATTTTTACGCGTTGGTGTCCCTTTGCCAACGCGTTTGCTGAAAGGAGAATACGGTGCGTTTGTTACCGTTGCTGGTGATATTTTTACTGGTCTACATTGAGATATCGCTGTTTATTCAGGTGGCCCATGTGCTGGGCGTCTTCATGACCCTGCTGCTGGTGATCTTTACCTCCGGCGTGGGCGTGTCTCTGGTGCGTAATGAAGGGATGAAAACCTTCATGCAGATGCAGCAGAAGCTGGCGCAGGGTGAAAGCCCGGCCGCTGAGATGGTTAAAAGCGTTTCACTGGTGCTGGCCGGTTTCCTGTTGCTGTTACCTGGATTCTTTACCGATTTCTTAGGGTTGCTGCTGCTGTTGCCGCCGGTGCAAAAACGCCTGACGCTGAAGTTGCTGCCCCACCTCGCCTTTACGGCGCGTGGGGGGTTCCGGCCCGGTCAGGGTGGGGGCACCACCTTTGACGGCGAATACCAGCGCAAAGATGATCCTAATCCCCGCCTGGAGCATCATGACTCCCACACCCATAAAGATGATCGCTAGGCTGTAACAGAAAAACATGCCGCTGGGGTGGCGGTGCCTGCCCCGGCAAGATAGAGTGCGGGCTGACGTTTTGTTAGCTGTTTGTTATGCGGTGACACGGCAAAAATAAAAAAATTTTTGTTGGTGTCCCTTGAAGGGGGGGCTAATGCCCCCATCTAGAAAACCACGAGGCCGGTATGCGTGACATATACGGCATCTTATCCTGAATCAGATATGGACCTTCTCAAAGGAGAGCTATCAATGAAAATTCGTCCATTGCATGACCGCGTTATCGTCAAGCGTAAAGAAGTTGAGTCTAAATCTGCTGGCGGCATCGTTCTGACCGGCTCCGCGGCGGGTAAATCTACCCGTGGTGAAGTGCTGGCTGTGGGCAATGGTCGCATCCTGGAAAACGGCGAAATGAAGCCGCTGGATGTGAAAGTAGGCGACATCGTCATTTTCAACGATGGCTACGGTGTGAAAGCCGAGAAGATCGACAATGAAGAAGTGTTGATCATGTCTGAGAGCGACATCCTGGCGATTGTTGAAGCGTAATCACGCGTATATCACTGAACTGAACGAATTTAAGGGAAAGTAAAATGGCAGCTAAAGACGTAAAATTCGGTAATGACGCTCGTGTAAAAATGCTGCGCGGCGTGAATGTGCTGGCTGATGCGGTAAAAGTGACCCTGGGCCCGAAAGGCCGTAACGTCGTGCTGGATAAATCCTTCGGCGCACCGACCATCACTAAAGACGGCGTGTCTGTTGCCCGTGAAATTGAACTGGAAGACAAGTTCGAAAACATGGGTGCTCAGATGGTGAAAGAAGTTGCCTCTAAAGCGAATGACGCAGCAGGCGACGGTACCACCACCGCAACCGTTCTGGCGCAATCCATCATTACTGAAGGCCTGAAAGCCGTTGCCGCTGGCATGAACCCGATGGATCTGAAGCGCGGTATCGACAAAGCCGTTATCGCCGCTGTTGAAGAACTGAAAAAACTCTCCGTACCGTGCTCTGACTCCAAAGCCATTGCTCAGGTAGGTACCATCTCCGCTAACTCCGACGACACCGTAGGCAAACTGATTGCTGAAGCGATGGAAAAAGTTGGTAAAGAAGGCGTGATCACCGTTGAAGAAGGTACCGGCCTGCAAGACGAGCTGGACGTGGTTGAAGGTATGCAGTTCGACCGCGGTTACCTCTCCCCTTACTTCATCAACAAGCCGGAAACCGGTGCTGTTGAGCTGGAAAGCCCGTTCATCCTGCTGGCTGACAAAAAGATCTCCAACATCCGCGAAATGCTGCCGGTGCTGGAAGCTGTTGCCAAAGCAGGCAAACCGCTGCTGATCATCGCTGAAGATGTGGAAGGCGAAGCGCTGGCGACCCTGGTGGTGAACACCATGCGCGGCATCGTGAAAGTGGCTGCGGTGAAAGCACCGGGCTTCGGCGACCGTCGTAAAGCCATGCTGCAGGACATCGCAACCCTGACTGCCGGTACCGTTATCTCTGAAGAGATCGGTCTGGAGCTGGAAAAAGCGACCCTGGAAGACCTGGGCCAGGCAAAACGCGTTGTGATCAACAAAGACACCACCACCATCATCGATGGCGTGGGTGACGAAACCACTATTCAGGGCCGTGTGACTCAGATCCGTCAGCAGATCGAAGAAGCAACCTCTGATTACGATCGCGAAAAACTGCAGGAGCGTGTGGCTAAACTGGCTGGCGGCGTCGCTGTCATCAAAGTGGGCGCAGCAACTGAAGTTGAAATGAAAGAGAAGAAAGCCCGCGTTGAAGATGCCCTGCACGCGACCCGTGCTGCGGTTGAAGAAGGTGTGGTTGCCGGTGGTGGCGTTGCGCTGATTCGTGCTGCGTCTAAACTGGGTGACCTGCGTGGCCAGAACGAAGACCAGAACGTGGGTATCAAAGTTGCGCTGCGCGCGATGGAAGCTCCGCTGCGTCAGATCGTACTGAACTGCGGTGAAGAACCGTCTGTGGTTGCTAACAGCGTGAAAGCGGGCGAAGGTAACTACGGTTATAACGCCGCAACCGAAGAATACGGCGACATGATCGGCATGGGCATCCTGGACCCAACCAAAGTAACCCGTTCTGCTCTGCAGTACGCGGCATCTGTGGCTGGCCTGATGATCACCACCGAGTGCATGGTCACCGACCTGCCGAAAGAAGAGAAAGCAGACCTGGGCGCCGGCGGTATGGGCGGCATGGGTGGTATGGGCGGCATGATGTAATTTCTGCCGACTGTTCCCCTTACAGTCTGTTTGTGCAAACCCCCGGCTCCGGCCGGGGGTTTTTTATTATAGGTGCAGAATAATTCGCATCTAATTGATTGTTGCTGCTATATATCTATCATTGTCTCGCTGAATTAACGTATAAACTGTAAACTACCAACGCGTCACTTATCAGCGGGATGGGGCCAGATTTCATCTCACTACGGCAACGGATGCTTAACCAGCATGTCGCGCATGCTGATAAGGTTTGCGAGATTCTCAACCAAATGGGGAAAAAGATGCGGATTAACGTGTTTCTTGGACTTTCAGCCGCGTTGCTGCTGGCGGGTTGTAATTCCACCCACCAACTGAACAGCACCGGCCAGCAGGTTAAATTTACTGATGCCCAGCCCGGCAATGAATGCCAGCTGGTGGGCGAAGTGACCGGCACGCAGAGCAATTGGTTCTCAGGCACCAGCGGTGACGGCAGTTCCATGCGCGGCGCGGCAAATGACCTCCGTAATAAGGCGGCCGCCATGGGCGGTAACGTGATTTACGGTGCCACCAGCCCAAGTGAAGATTTCTGGTCCAGTTTTGTACCAAAAGACAGCAAAATGATGGGGCAGGTCTATAAGTGTCCATAACGGCAATCCATTGCCGGCAGGGATAGGTCTCGCTTATCCGGGCGAGGCGTACCTCGCCTGTAAACTTTTTCTTTATGCCTGTTTCAGGTAGAGATCGAGCGGTGTTTTACTCGGCTCGCCTCCCACTTCCCGTGCCAGCTTCGGCACCATATAGCCGGAAACCTTGGTCAGTAACGCTTTGACCAGCGTCCGCGCTTCCTCATCCTCTACCATGAAATGCGCCGCACCCTGTACCTTGTCCAGCACATGCAGGTAGTAAGGCAAAATACCGGCATCAAACAGCGCATTGCTCAGCCGTGCCAGCACGTCTGCATCATCATTTACCCCACGCAGCAGCACGCTCTGGTTCAGCAGCGTCACGCCTGCACGTTTTAAGCGCGTCATGCTGTGGCGCAGATGATCGTCGATCTCGTTCGGGTGGTTAATGTGTGTCACCATCAGCACCTGCAAACGTGAGGCCGCCAGCCGCTGGCAAAACGTTTCGGTAATGCGGGCCGGAATAACCACCGGCAGCCGGCTGTGGATGCGCAGCCGCTTAATATGGGGAATGGCCTCCAGCTCGCTAATCAGCCAGTCGAGTTCGTGATCTTTGGCCATCAGCGGATCGCCGCCGGAGAAAATAATTTCATCCAATTCCGGGTGCAGACGGATATACTCCAACGCCTTGCCCCAGTTTGCCTTGTTGCCCTGATTTTCCTGATACGGGAAATGACGGCGGAAGCAATAGCGGCAGTTAACCGCACAACCCCCTTTCACCAACAACAGGGCGCGGTTACGGTACTTGTGCAACAGGCCGGGTACCACGCTTTGCTGCTCATCGAGCGGATCGGTGGTAAAACCGGGGGCAGAGAGAAATTCCTGCCGGGCTGTCAGAACCTGAACCAGTAACGGGTCGGCGGCATCGCCGGGTTGCATGCGTGCGACAAACGCGCGTGGAACGCGCAAAGGAAAGAGGCGGCGGGCGTCACGCCCTTTTTGCAGTTCCGGATGAGTGTCGAGTGCCAGCAGCGACAACAACTCGTCCGGGTCAGTAATAACATCGGCGAGTTGCTGCAACCAATCTTCTCTCATCGCCGTGTTTTGGGTTATAATATGTGCCATTTTTTGGCTAAGCTACCAATATACATTTTTTCAGAGGGCCACCATGGCGACTTATTCTAGCAACGATTTCCGTTCCGGTCTTAAAATCATGTTCGAAGGCGAACCCTACGCAATTGAATCCAGCGAGTTCGTTAAGCCGGGCAAAGGCCAGGCGTTCGCGCGTGTTAAAATGCGTCGCCTGCTGACCGGCAGCCGCGTTGAAAAAACCTTCAAATCTACCGACTCCGCCGAAGGCGCAGACGTCATCGATATGAACCTGACTTACCTCTACAACGACGGTGAGTTCTGGCACTTCATGAACAACGAAACCTTCGAGCAGCTGGCCGCAGACGCCAAAGCCGTAGGTGACAGCGCGAAATGGATGCTGGATCAGGCAGAATGTATCGTGACCCTGTGGAACGGCCAGCCGATCGCCGTGACCCCGCCGAACTTCGTTGAACTGGAAATCACTGAGACTGATCCAGGCCTGAAAGGTGACACCGCAGGGACTGGCGGCAAGCCGGCTACCCTGTCTACCGGTGCTGTGGTAAAAGTTCCGCTGTTCGTTCAGCGTGGCGAAGTGATCAAAGTTGACACCCGTTCCGGCGAATACGTTTCCCGCGTGAAGTAACGGCTGTTCTGACACTGAGTGTGTCATGCTGCTGCAACGCCCTGTTGCAGCAGCCATTCAGGGATCTGTTAACGATGCTGAAGAAAATCTGGCTGGCAGCGCTTTCTTTCGTGATGCTGGCAACATTGAGCGGTTGTAATACCGCGCGCGGGTTTGGTGAGGATGTCCAGCACCTGGGCAGTGCCATCTCCCACATTGCCGGTTAATTCCCCCGCTTAAAAAATACCCCACCTTCTTTCTACTTCCTTGCTTTTCTTGTCTAAACTAAAAGGGCTTAAGCACCTATTCCCTTAAAAGAAGGAAATTTTCATGTTGAAGAAATCAATTCTGGTGGTGTTTTCCTTACTGTTCCTCTCTTCACTGACAGCCTGTAATACCACCCGTGGGGTTGGCGAGGACGTATCGGCAGGCGGTAAGGCTATTCAACGCAGCGCAGAGTAACGCTGACGCGCGCAAAAAAGGTACGGGCACGCAGTCGACAGTGGCCGTACCTGATTCCGCCGTCAGGACTGATTAACCCAGATCAGTTTGCTGGTATCAAATCCGTAGCGTTTTGCCGTCTCCAGCAGGCGGGTTCGTGCCACCTCATCCAGCATCGGGGTGCGTGACAAAATCCATAAATATTTCTTATTCGGGCCGCATACCAGCGCGTACTGATAATTCCTGTCCAGCTCAATCACGTTATAACCGCCATAGAAGGGGCCAAAGAAAGAGACCTTCAGCGCGGCACGTACCGGCGTTCCCAGGAAATAGCCTTTTCCTTCGCTCTCCTGCCAGGATTTCTTTTTAGGGTTGTAGCCCCGGTTAATCACTTTGATGCCGCCATCCGGCCGGGTGCTGTAGTTAGCCGTGACATGATCCAGCCCGCGTTCAAAGCCGTGATCCATCCTGGCAATTTCATACCAGGTGCCGAGGTAGCGAGGCAGCTCAAAATTTTCCACTACCTTTACGTCCGGCGGCGGCTTCACGCTGCATGCCACCGAGAACAATGCTGTCATCATGACGCCGAGTTTTGACCAAAGATGCATAGCCTTTCCTTTTATCATCCATCTTTCCTAAGTGTAGGTAATAAAAATGAATAAGAGAGATATGCCTGAATGAAAAACGGCCCTTCCGGGCCGTTTATCTGCCAAGTGCAGATCAGAGGGTAATCACGCCGATAGCCGTGACCACGGTCAGAATGGCCGCCAGCCCGTAAAACAGCCACTTTCCGGCCGGGATAGTGATTTTCAGGTCATGCGTCATGTGGTACAGCCGGTGCAGGCCACACCACAACGGCAGCGCAATCATCAGAAACAGGAACAGGCGGCCGGGCAGGCTCTGGCAAAACGCGAGCACCCGTGCATAACTGAACGTGCCTTCTGGGGCGAGACCAAAGGGCAGCAGGATTCCGATAAGCAGAATCACCACCGGGGCAAACAGCGCCGCCCACATTCCGCCGGCACCAAACAGGCCCCAGAATACCGGTTCATCAGCGCGTTTAGGGTCTTGGTTCATCTTTTCCTCCTGTTAATACAGTGCGATGGCAAGAACCGCCAACGACACCAATACCATCACTGCCCACAGCAGGCGCACCACCGGGGCCGGCCCCAGCTTTTCACCTTTGACGATCAGGATGGCCGCTTTGGGGGCCAGGTCAAACCAGGTTTTGCTGTGCAGCAAGGCTGCGGCCAGCGCAATCAGGTTGAGCAGCACCACTACCGGATTTTGCAGCAGGTGGACAAAGGCCTCCCAGCCTGCCGCGCCGGCTTTCAACCGGTAAAGGCCGTGGATCAGCAGCAGGCTGAACCAGACGGCGGGCAGGGCGGTGCCTTCGCGCAGCATGTAAAAGCGGTAGAACCCGAGCCGCTGCCACCAGCTGGGCGTCATTTCCCGGAGGTAAGGTTTACGTTTTGTGGTCATCACGGTGCTCTCCTTAACGTGGCTTCAGCATGGCGATCATGAAATCCTTACTGCTCTCCACTTTTCCCTGCTGGATCGCTGCTGCCGGGTCAACATGTTTTGGGCAGACTTCAGAGCAGTAACCCACAAAGGTGCAGCGCCAGACGCCATTCTCACCATTGAGTTGCGGCATCCGCACGGCCTTACCGCGATCGCGGCTGTCGAGGTTGTAGCGATGGGCGAGGGTAATGGCCGCCGGGCCGATGAACTCTGGGTTCAGGCCAAATTGCGGGCAGGCGGCATAACAGAGGCCGCAGTTAATGCAGCCGGAAAACTGGTGATATTTCGCCATCTGAGACGGGGTTTGCAGGTTCGGCCCGGCCTCCGGCTGCCGGTCATTGCCGATAATATAGGGCTTAATCGCCTCCAGGCTTTCGATAAAGTGGGTCATATCCACCACCAGATCGCGCTCGATCGGGAAATTCCCCAGCGCTTCCACTTCCATGCCCGCCGGATAGTCACGCAAAAAGGTTTTACAGGCCAGTTTAGGCACCCGGTTGACCATCATGCCGCAGGAGCCACAGATCGCCATGCGGCAAGACCAGCGGTAAGCGAGATCGGGTGACAGGTTATCTTTGATATAACCCAGTGCATCAAGCAGTGACGTCTGCTCATCATAAGGAACCGGATAGGTTTCAGGGTGCGGTGCGCTGTCATACTCCGGGTGATAACGCATGATAGTAATTATCATCTCAGCCATGGGTTTTCTCCTCAGACTCAGCACCATAGACCCGTTTCGCCGGTGGCAGGGTGGTAATATTCACGTCACTGTATTCCAGCCGCGGCGCACCGCCGGGCGTGTAGAATGCCAGCGTATGCTTGAGGAAATTGACGTCATCGCGCTCAGTGCAGCCCTCATCCAGCCGCTGGTGGGCCCCGCGTGACTCGCGGCGCGCCAGGGCAGAGTGCGCCATGCATTCGGCGACATCCAGCCCGTGTGCCAGCTCCAGCGTATAAAGCAGGTCGGTGTTGAACACGCCTGAGCGGTCAGTGATGGCAACGCGGGAAAAACGGGCTTTCAGCTCGGCCAGCTTATCGATGGTGTTCTGCATCAGCGCGGAGGTGCGGTAAATGCCGCAGCCTTCTTCCATGGTGATGCCCATCTCATCCCGCAGGGTGGACCATTTTTCCTTCCCCTGTTGATTCATCAGCGCCGTCAGCCGCTGCTCCACATCCTGGGCCTGGCTGTCGAGCGCCCGCACCGGGGCCGGCGTGCTTTCTACCGCACGCAGCGCCGCCTGTTCACCAGCAATGCGCCCAAAGACCACCAGCTCCGCCAGTGAATTGGAACCGAGGCGATTGGCGCCGTGCAGCCCCACGGAGGAGCACTCTCCAACGGCAAACAGCCCCCGGATGCGCGTCTCACAGAAGGCATCGGTTTCAATGCCGCCCATGGTGTAATGTGCGGTAGGGCGAACCGGTATCGGCTCATTGACCGGATCAACACCGACATAGGCTTTCGCCAGTTCACAGATAAACGGCAGCCGTTCCAGCAGCGTTTTTTCCCCCAGATGGCGTAAGTCGAGGTGCACCACCTCACCGCGTGGGGTGCTGATGGTGCGCCCGGCCTGCCATTCGTGCCAGAACGCCTGAGAGACCTTGTCGCGTGGGCCAAGCTCCATATATTTATTCTTTGGCTGGCCCAGCGGGGTTTCCGGCCCCATGCCGTAATCCTGCAGGTAGCGGCGGCCATCCTTATTGACCAGAATCCCGCCTTCACCACGGCACCCTTCCGTCATCAGGATGCCGGAGCCGGGCAGGCCGGTCGGGTGATACTGCACGAACTCCATGTCCCGCAGCGGTACACCGTGGCGGAACGCCATGCCCATGCCATCCCCGGTGACGATGCCGCCATTGGTGTTATAACGGTAGACCCGGCCCGCGCCGCCGGTCGCCATGATGACCGCATTCGCGCGGATCTGTACCCGGCTGCCCTCCATCATATTCAGGGCAACCAGGCCGCGCACCTGGCCCTCATCCACCAGAATATCGAGGACAAAGTGCTCATCAAAACGGTGAATTTGCGGGTATTTCAGGGAGGTCTGGAACAGGGTATGCAGCATATGGAAGCCGGTTTTATCCGCGGCGAACCAGGTGCGTTCAATTTTCATGCCGCCAAACCGGCGGACATTGATGCTTCCGTCCGGTTTACGGCTCCACGGGCAGCCCCACAGCTCCAGCTGTGTCATCTCCTGCGGGCAGAGATGGACAAAATTTTCCACCACATCCTGCTCACAGAGCCAGTCGCCCCCGGCCACCGTATCGTGAAAATGGGAGTCTGCGGTGTCATGGGGTTGGGTCACGGCGGCGGCACCGCCTTCTGCGGCCACCGTGTGGCTGCGCATGGGGTAAACCTTGGAAATCAGGGCTATTGTGAGTGTGGGGTTCGCTTCTGCGGCGGCGATGGCAGCGCGTAACCCTGCGCCACCGGCACCAATGATAGCCAGATCGGCATTAAAGGTTTGCACGGCACTCCTCCATTCAGGGTGAAACAGTGGCCTGCCCGCAAGCGGGTGTGCCGGTGAAATAGCGCCTCAGCGCCGGCAATATAGGCCTGCTTTTATAAGGGGAATGAGTATAACGAAACCAAAATAGGTAAATGTTGATGGGATCGAGGGTTTATCCCGATCGACGCCGCCGTTTTGCGTCAGGGATCGGAAAAGCGTAAACATCCATCGAAACCGACATACCCCGGCCATATAGTGGGGCGTGTGTGATAAAGCTGGCCGGTATAAAAAGCCGCATTTGTTTGCTGTCCGGGTTACAGGTAGACTGCACCCCTTTTGAATTCGGAGTGAATGACCATGAGCGAAACGGCAAGCTGGCAACCCAGCGCTCCTGTCGCCAATTTGTTAAAACGTGCCGCGATCATGGCCGAGATCCGGCGTTTCTTTAGCGACCGTGGGGTGCTGGAAGTGGAAACCCCGGCCATGAGTCAGGCTACGGTGACCGACATCCATCTGGTTCCTTTTAAGACTGAGTTTGTCGGGCCGGGCGCGGCCGGGGGTATGCCGCTCTACCTGATGACCAGCCCGGAATACCATATGAAGCGCCTGCTGGCAGCCGGCAGCGGCCCGATTTTCCAGCTCTGCCGCAGCTTCCGCAATGAGGAGTCCGGCCGCCATCACAACCCGGAATTCACCATGCTGGAGTGGTACCGCCCGCACTATGATATGTACCGCCTGATGAACGAGGTGGATGACCTGCTGCAACAGGTGCTGGACTGCAACAGCGCCGAGTCGCTCTCTTATCAGCAGGCATTTACCCGCCACCTGGAGGTGGACCCGCTGTCAGCGGACAAGGCCCAGCTGCGTGAGGCGGCGAAAAAGCTCGACCTGAGCAACATCGCGGACACCGAAGAGGATCGCGATACCCTGCTGCAAATGCTGTTTGCCTTCGGGGTAGAGCCGCATATCGGGCTGGATCGCCCGACGTTTATTTACCACTTCCCCGCCAGCCAGGCCGCACTGGCCGAGATCAGCACGGAAGATCACCGGGTCGCTGAGCGGTTTGAGGTCTATTACAAAGGCATGGAACTGGCGAACGGTTTCCGTGAACTCACTGACAGCAATGAGCAGCGCCAGCGTTTCGAACAGGACAACCGCCGCCGCGCGGCACGTGGCCTGCCGGTTCATCCGGTTGATAACCACTTGCTGGATGCCCTGACGCACGGGATGCCGGAGTGTGCCGGTGTCGCGCTGGGGGTGGATCGCCTGATTATGCTGGCATTGGGTGCTGAGCGCCTGAGCGAAGTGATTGCGTTCTCCGTGGATCGCGCCTGATACACAGGCTGTTAACGCAATAAAAAGGGGCTGAAAATTCAGCCCCTTTTTTATGGTCAGCGGGAAGGTCAGAGATCGCCGGTGGAGCGTTGCTGGCGGCTGACCGAGCTGACGGTGGTGTTCCCTTGCATGCTGCGGTGCAACGTATCTGTACGCACCTGGAAAGGCGGGAAGGGCAGGGTAATCCCATGCTCCCGGAAGGAGGCCAGAATCAGCTGGTGGATCTCATGGCGCAGCGGCATACGGTGGGCCATCTCCCCGGCATGCATGCGCATTTCAAAGAGCTGGATGCCCTGCTGAATATCGACCAGGTAAACCTCCGGCTCCGGGTTGTCCAGCACCAGGCTGCACCGGCGTGCAGCGCTGAGCAGCAGGTTGGTCACCTCTTCAGTGTTCACCTCCGCCGGAGCCGGCACCGTCAGTACCACACGGGTCACGGAATCAGAGAGCGACCAGTTAATGAATTGCTCGGTGATAAACGCCTTGTTCGGCACGATGATCTCTTTGCGATCCCAATCTGAAATGGTGGTGGCGCGGGTATTGATCTTGGTGACGCTGCCGGTCAGGTTGCGGATCGTCACGGTATCGCCGATGCGGATCGGCTTCTCAAACAGGATGATCAGGCCGGAGATAAAGTTGGCGAAAATCTCCTGCAAACCAAAGCCCAGCCCCACACCCAGCGCGGCCACCAGCCACTGCAATTTCGACCATTCGATGCCCAGCATGGAGAAGCCGGTCAGGCCACCGAAAAACAGCAGCACATATTTGGTGATGGTCAGAATGGCGTAACCGGTGCCGGGCGTGAGGTCCAGATGCTGAAGCAGAGCCAGCTCGAGCAGCGCGGGCAGGTTACGTACCAGTTGGGTGGTAATGATCAGCACCAGAATAGCGATCAACACCGATCCCAGCGTGATCGGGTGAACGTTCTCCACCCCTTTCACCGTTTCGGTCACATCCCACAGGTGGATGTTTTCCAGGAAACTGAATGCGGAGTGGATCTCAGACCAGAGCACGATCACCGAGATCAAGGCCACCAGCGTCAGCAGGGATCGCACCAGCCGCAGCGACTGGGCGCTGATCGCATCCAGATCTACCACCGGCTCGTCGATCTCAATCGTGCCTTCGCTGCTGTTGGTGTGGGCCGCTTCCTCTTCACCCCGCGCCCGCTGTGCCAGAATGTCTGCCCGCCGTTGCTTCGCCCGGTCAAAGGCGATGCGGCGGCGCTGGATCAACATGCCGCGGCGCACAATATGGTACACCACCAGCAGCAGGAACCAGATGGCCGCTGACGTCTCCAGCCGGGCCAGCAGGGCCTGTGACGTCGCCAGATAGCCAACCGCAGAGGCCAGTGCCGCAATCAGCGGGGCGGAGAGGAAGAACCACCACAGCGCTTTGTTGCAGAGGTTGTCACCCGATCCCTCTTTGTTCAGGTAGAGCGGAATGCCGGCACGGCTGAGGCTGTGGGTCACAATACTCAGCGCCACACAGACCAGAATGAAACAGAGCCGCCCCAGCGTGGTGGCAAACTCGCGGTCATTCAGGTTATCGAAAGTGATCAGCATCATGATCAACGGCACGATAAACCAGATAGAGAGCGTGTAGTAGCGCATAGCGCGTGACACACTTTTTTGCGGCCAGCCAAAGTGGGTAATGAACAGCCCGCGGGGGTGGGCGAAAGAGGCGCAGATCATAAAGGCCCACAGGAGCGGCAGCGTAGCGGTCACGCCGTCCCCCACTGCGACCGCCATCGGGTACGGCCAGGCGTTGCGCAGGCCATACCCCAGGGCGGCCCACAGCACCGGCAACGGCAGCGCCACCAGAATTGACCAGAACACGGTACGCAGGGTCAGGCGGAACTGATCCTGTGTGACCTTGCCGACCCGGCTATGGGCGCGCTCCATAAACGCCGCATAATGGCGGCGGGAACTGATGCTGATGATCACCAGAATCAGCGCCCCGAAGATAGGCATCAGCGTTTCGCGGCTGGTGACCATCATCAGCGAGGCGCCGCTGAGCTGTGTCAGCGTATCAAGGGATAATAAACGGGTCAGGTCACGCGCCACCTGCACCGGGTAGGCAAAGCCTACCGGGCTGACATCCGCCACCCAGAACAGGTAACGGTGCGCGGCATCTTTAATCTCGTTGAGCGCATCCACCAACTGGCTGTTGGCCACTTTCAGCTTGGTCAGCTCCAGAATCAGGGTGTCACAGCCGGAGAGCAGGGAGTTGAGCAGATCGCGCTGGGTACGCAGTTGCGCATCCAGAATACGTTGCTGCGACGCTGACAAGGCGCTGCCGTCATCTTGTTTGGCCTGGCGCAGCTGCGCCTGCCTGTCCAGCAGCTCCTCATAATGCAGGCGCTGCACCCGCAACTGGGCCATGTCACGGTCAAGCTGTTGCGGCTTCGGCATCTCCGGCAGCCGTGCCACCTGCGCCCGCAGCGTTTCACCCAATACGTTGGATGAGCCAAGCCACTGTGCCTGCTCTTTGATGGTGGTGAGGGCCTGGCGGACCTGAAGGGTCTGGGCCGCAGCCTGACGCTGTTGGGAGGAGATAAGATCCATCCGTTGCGCCTGCGCATTCAGCGCCATGGAGAGCTCACGGTTGCTCTGCAACTGGGTGCTGATCACCTTCGGCAGATCGCCGCTCTGTTCCGCCAGCAACTCCGTGCGCTCCAGCGCCTGTTCCGCCTCGCGCTGGCGCTGGCTGTTAAGGGTGTTACGCAGCCCCTGTAGCTGTACGTCCAGCCGGTCATGCCGATGTTTATACAACTCTGAACGGATACGTGACAGCTCCTGCCGGTTATTGGCGGACAACTGCGCCAGTTCCAGCTCATCGACTTTCGCCTTACGTGCCGTGGCTTCCGCCTGTAACGCATAAAGCTGCGCCTGCGCCAGGGGGGTGTCCGGCGCGCTCTGGGTCTGCAACTGGGTATCGATGTCACTCAGCACACGCCTGGCTTCGGACTGCTGCTGCGGGATCTGGCTCAGGGAGTCACTGATATCGCGTGAAGTATCCTGTTCTTGTTGCAACTGGCGGCTCTGATCCAGCAACTGGCTGCTGACCTGCAAAATCTGCTGTTCGAGGTCGGCCGCCGGCAGGTTCTGGTTAACGTCCAGCGGCCGCTCACTCTCCTGCGCCAATTGCTGGCGCAGGGTCTGGGTCAGGTGGGGGAAATCATCGATGGTTTTCTGATACTGCGCGGCGCGGTCAGCGGAAACCCGGGCTTCGCTGAGCCAGTTAAGGGCGCTTTGCAGCGCCTGGACAATCTCCGCCTGATTCGGTGCGCCCTTATTGGCCTCAGCCTGTTTCAGCTCTTGTTCAAGCTGCCCCTGGTCAGGGGGGGATGCCGCATACAGCGGCAGGGAAAAGAGCAGACTGATCAGCAGGGCAGCGAGGAAACGCACGGGAAATTCCTTTGGTAAAAACGGTTACGGCGCCGGGGAGGGAAGAATTTCGGCAAACGGCGCGCCCATACGGGTCACACTGCCGTTGGCCAATTGCGGCTCCAGGCGCACTTTTCCGGCCGGGAAGAGGTTAATCACCGTCGACCCCAATGCGAAGTGCCCCATCTCCTGGCCTTTCTCCAGCGTGACCGCGCCTTCAATCCCGGCTGGTGCATAAGTCCAGCGCTGGATGATGCCCGGGCGTGGCGGGTTGATGGTGCCGGCCCAAACGGTGGAAATGCTGCCGACAATGGTTGCGCCCACCAGAATCTGCGCCATCGGCCCGAATTCGGTGTCAAACACGCAGATAACACGCTCATTACGCGCAAACAGGTTCGGCACATTGGCCGCTGTCAGCGGGTTTACCGAGAAGAGATCGCCCGGTACGTAAATCATTTCACGCAGGGTGCCGTCGCACGGCATATGCACGCGGTGGTAGTCACGCGGGGCCAGGTAGGTGGTGGCGAACAGCCCGTCATGGAACTCCGCCGCCAGCATATAGTTACCGGCCAGCAGGGCTTCCAGGCTGTAATAGTGGCCTTTGGCCTGGAAAATCTGGCCGTTGTCGATCGGGCCAAGCTGGCTTACCACGCCGTCCGCCGGCAGGCAAACCTGTTGCGGCAAGGCGACGACCGGACGCGCGCCGTCACGCAGCGGGCGTATAAAGAATTCATTGAATGAGCGGTAAGCAGAAATATGCGGCTGTTGCGCTTCCTGCATATTCACTTTGTAGTGGCGCACAAACAGATTAATCACCAGCTGTGTCAGCGCGCCGGCCTGTTTATTCGCTCCCCAGCCAGCCAGGCGGGTAAGCCACTGTTTGGGAAGAAGGTACTGTAATTTGATTTTGATACTGTCCAGCACAGATGCCTCTCAATAGGATGTGACATGCCTCGGGATAAGGGGCGCGCATTGTAGCGGCGCAGGGCATGGTGTTCAATATTTGTCTGGTCTCCAGACGTGAAGCGCCGCCGCCTCACGGCAGCGGCACAGAGTCTGTTCCTTCAGACAGGGCGCGAAAGAATGCGTTTCAGAGTTCGTCGGCGCTTTTGCGGACTTTGACGTCAGCCATACTTTCCAGAATACGGTGATAGTTTTCGAAGCGCACTTTGGCAATCTCGCCCCGGTCAACCGCCGCCCGGATGGCACAACCAGGGTCAGTGCCATGTTTGCAGTCACGGAATTTACAGCCACCCAGGTATTCGCGGAACTCGATGAAGCCCTGTGTGACCTGCTCCGGTGACAGATGCCACAGGCCGAATTCACGCACGCCCGGCGAGTCAATCACATCACCGCCATATTGGAAATGGTACAGGCGTGACGCGGTGGTGGTATGTTGCCCAAGTCCTGAGACATCGGAAACGGCATTTACCTGAATTTGCTTTTCCTCCTGCGGCAGCAGGGCATTCAGCAGGCTCGATTTACCCACGCCGGACTGGCCGGCAAAAATACTGATGCGATCCGTCAGCGCCTGTTTGAACGCTTCCATGCCTTCGCCGGTCTGGCTGGAGACATTCAGCACCCGGTAGCCGATATGGTGGTAGATGCTCATCGCCTCATCCACGGCGCGGCGGCCTGCGTCGTCCAGCAGGTCGATCTTGTTTAAGACAATCAGCGGCTCGATTTCTACCGTTTCACAGGCCACCAGATAGCGGTCAATGATATTCAGCGACAACTCCGGCAGGATGGCCGAGACAATGGCAATCTGGTTGATGTTCGCGGCAATCGGTTTTACGCCGTCATAAAAATCGGGGCGGGTCAGCACAGATTCGCGCTCATGCACCGCCTCAACGATGCCCTTGGCACTGGTGTTTTCCTCTTTGCCCGCGCGCCATACCACCCGGTCGCCGGTAACCAGTGACTTGATAGTACGCCGGATGTTGCAGCGGTGCTGGCTGCCGTCGGCGGCTTCAACATCTGCATGCATGCCGAAACGGCTGATCACGATCCCTTCCTGCGGATCGCCATGCAGGGAATCATCCAGCTCCTTGCGGTTGTCTGTTTTCAGACGCCGCTGGTGGTTGGCGGATACACGACGTTGTTGACCTTTAGACAGTTTGTTCTTACTCACTGCGCCTCACTTAAACCGGCTTTTATCGCTCGTTGCGACCAAAAAGATTATGATACACGCTATTTTATATTAATTAACCGTTCACCGTATGGCTGGTGAATGACTCCCCGTGAAAAAAGCGCGATGCCAGGCAGAATGGCCATATGGCCGGCTCTGTTGGCCCGGCGCAGGTGCAGGAAAGACTATGACTGAAAATGAAAACCACCTGATCTGGATCGATCTGGAAATGACCGGGCTGGACCCGGAGCGCGATCGCATCATTGAGATCGCCACGCTGGTCACGGATGCCAACCTCAATATTCTGGCAGAAGGGCCGGTGATGGCGGTACACCAGAGCGATGCCCAGCTGGCGCTGATGGACGACTGGAATACCCGCACCCACGGCGCAAGCGGCCTGACGGAGCGGGTCAAACAGAGCGCGTTTGATGAGCGGGCGGCCGAGCTGGAAACGATTAAATTTCTGCAACAGTGGGTACCGGCCGGCAAGTCACCCATCTGCGGCAACAGTGTCGCGCAGGATCGCCGCTTCCTGTTCAACTACATGCCGGAACTGGAAGCCTATTTCCATTACCGCTATCTGGATGTCAGTACCCTGAAGGAGCTGGCGCGGCGCTGGAAGCCGGAAATCCTGGCCGGTTTCCAGAAAAAGAATACCCACCAGGCGCTGGATGATATCCGCGAATCGGTGGCTGAACTGGCTTACTATCGCGAGCATTTTATTCAGTTATAATTTTTTTCACTGCCGGAAAGGCGGTATTGGTGGTTTAGTATACTGCGACTGCTGCATAATTCACCGCTCTGATGATTTATGCAGCAGTCGAACAAAAAAAATGATTTTTTGATTCCAGGGGCTTGCAGCAAAAAGGAATTCTCGTATAATGCGCACCCCGTACCGATGAAGAATTTCGTTAGTATGCAGAGCGGGAATAGCTCAGTTGGTAGAGCACGACCTTGCCAAGGTCGGGGTCGCGAGTTCGAGTCTCGTTTCCCGCTCCAATTTCATCGTCTGATTTCAGGGTGATGAAATAGGCAGTAAATGATGTAGCAGTAGATAGCAAAGCAGTAAAATGCAAGGCTGTAAAAAGTAACGCAGTAAACGTCATACCCATGCGACGCGGGAATAGCTCAGTTGGTAGAGCACGACCTTGCCAAGGTCGGGGTCGCGAGTTCGAGTCTCGTTTCCCGCTCCAAATTTTACTTACCGGCATCGACGGTAAGCGCACGATGTACCTCCTATGCGGGAATAGCTCAGTTGGTAGAGCACGACCTTGCCAAGGTCGGGGTCGCGAGTTCGAGTCTCGTTTCCCGCTCCAAATTTTTCTCCCTGTTTTTTCTGTCACCCAGCCGGGTGGGTTTTTCTATCCCTTATCCGTTTTAATCCAAAATTTGTTTTAAACAGAGTTATCCACAATTTTCGCACTTTTTTTGACCAGATTATTTTTTGTCCACATTAAATAAAATAAAAATAATTGCTTGATATATCTGGTTAATTTTATTGTATGAAAACGTTATACCGATCACTTGATGTTTTTTTCCCACTTGATTGGCAAGCTGTTTTTGTTTTTATGCACAACCAGTGGATAAGTGAAACGGTGGATAACTCTTGGGTTCATGCATCCCGCGGCAGCCCTTTTTCCACCGCGCGTACCAGCCGTTTCTGCTGAGGCAACTGGACGTCAATCTTCATCGCCTCTCGCTTCATCAACTGCTGATCAATAGCCCAGTGGATATGTTCATCCAGCATGGCGTCCTGGCCGAGCCGCTGTTGTAGCGCCAGCACAATCTCCGCCTGATAAGCCGCATTGCCCAATGCCACTGATACATTGCGCAGCCAGCGCACGTGCCCGATGCGGCGAATCGCCGATCCTTCCGTCACCCGCAAAAATTTTTCCTCATCCCAGGCAAACAGGGCCAGCAACTCCGGCGCATGCAGGGCCGCACGCGGGCTGAAATCCTCTTCGTCGGTCAGTTGGGAAAAGCGGTTCCATGGGCAGATAAGCTGGCAGTCATCACAGCCATAGATCCGGTTACCCATTAACGGCCGGAACTCTTCCGGGATCGTGCCTTCCAGTTCAATGGTCAGGTAAGAGATACAGCGCCGGGCATCCACCGTATAGGGCGCGACTATCGCGCCGGTGGGGCAGGTGGTCATGCAGGCGACACACTTTCCGCACTGCTCCTCTTGCGGGGAATCTACCGGCAGCGGCAGATCGATCAATAACTCGCCCAGAAAGAACCAGGAGCCGGCCTCGCGGTTAAGAATGAGTGAGTGTTTACCAACCCAGCCAATGCCGGCTTTGGCCGCCAGCGGGCGTTCCATGATCGGGGCGGAATCCACAAAGGGCCGGAAGCCTACCTCGCCACCACCCTGTTCCGTGCACCAGGCCTGGATCTGATCCCCAAGCTTTTTCAATCGCTGGCGAAGAAGCTTATGGTAATCACGCCCCAGCGCGTAACGGCTGACATAACCCAGTGACGGGTTTTTCAGGGTGCTGGCAAAAGCGGCTTTGGCAGGCAGGTAGTTCATCCGCACGCTGATCACCCGTAATGTGCCGGGCAGCAGCTCATGCGGCCGTGCGCGCAGCATGCCGTGACGCGCCATCCAGGCCATCTCACCGTGGTACTGTTTATCAAGCCACGCCTGCAATTTCGGCTCCTCCAGCGAGAGATCGGTGTCACAGATACCGACCTGCTGGAAGCCTAGCGATTGGCCCCATTGCTTGATATGTTGGGATAACTGATGGAGATCGAGAGGGAAAGTCATGGCAAACCAACGTGAGAAACAACACGCCACCAGTTTACCACACTCTGTGTTCACCGCAGACTGGGTTCGCGCTGCGGAAAGCCGCGCAGCTGAACAGACCGGTACCACCCTGTATGGCCTGATGGAGCGCGCCGGGCAGGCGGCCTTTACCCTGGCCTGCGAACAGTATCCCCAGAGCCGCCGTTGGCTGGTGCTGTGCGGGCACGGCAATAACGGCGGCGATGGCTATGTGGTGGCAAGACTGGCACGAACCGCGGGCTTGCAGGTGACCCTCATCGCCGTTCCGGGTGAGCGCCCACTGCCGCCGGAAGCGGCACAGGCGCGGGAGGCCTGGCTTGAGACGGGCGGGGAAATCTCTGCGCCCGAGAGCCTCTGGCCCACCGGGAGCGATCTGATTATTGACGGCCTGCTCGGTACCGGTCTCGCCTCCGCCCCGCGAGCGCCTTATGAGGCGCTGGTTGAGGCGGTAAACCGCCATCACGCCCCGGTATTGTCGCTGGATATTCCCTCCGGTTTGCTGGCAGAAACCGGCCAGGCACCGGGCAGCGTGGTGCGCGCCGCCCATACGCTGACGTTTATTGCCCTCAAGCCGGGCCTGCTGACCGGGCAGGCGCGTGATTGGGTCGGGCAGCTTCACCATTCTGCGCTAGGCTTATCGCAATGGCTGGAAAAACAACGGGTCACCCTCGAACGGCTGGATGCAGAGAGCCTGACCCGCTGGCTCCAGCCACGCCGCCCCTGTTCCCATAAAGGTGAGCACGGCCGCCTGCTGGTGGTCGGGGGCGACCATGGTTTTGCCGGGGCAATCCGGATGGCGGCTGAATCCGCATTACGCAGCGGCGCAGGCTTGGTGCGGGTACTTACTCACAAAGAGAATATCGCGCCGTTGCTGACCGCCCGGCCGGAACTGATGGTGCAGGAATTGAATGATAAATCACTGGCCGACGGCGAAGCCTGGGCCGATGTGCTGGTGATTGGGCCGGGCCTGGGGCAGTCAGAATGGAGTAAAAACGCGCTGGCGGCCCTGAGGAAAAGTGCCAAACCGGCGTTATGGGATGCCGATGCACTAAACCTGCTGGCAATCACCCCGGATAAGCGTCAGAATCGCGTCCTCACGCCGCATCCGGGCGAGGCGGCCCGCTTGTTGGGCTGTCGCGTCAAAGAGGTTGAGAGTGATCGCTTACTCTCAGCCCGGAAGCTGACGGAGTGCTATGGCGGCGTGGTGGTATTGAAAGGTGCGGGAACGGTAATCGCTGATGAGTCAGGCGAACTGGCTATCGCTGATGTCGGTAATGCCGGCATGGCCTCAGGTGGGATGGGCGACATTCTTTCCGGGATTATTGGTGGGCTGCTGGCCCAGAAACTGACCCCGTTTGATGCTGCCTGTGCCGGTTGTGTGGTACATGGCCATTCGGCCGATCTGATCGCCTGCCGCCAGGGCACCCGCGGGCTGCTGGCGACCGACTTACTGCCGGTTATCGCGCAAAGTGTTAATCCAGAGTTGAAATAAACGATATAACTTAATGAAAGAACTTATTTTATCTCTGCCGGATGAGGCAGCCACTGTGGGGCTGGGTGCGCAATTAGCTCACGCCTGCACGCGTTCCAGTGTGATCTATCTGTTTGGTGATCTGGGTGCCGGAAAAACCACCTTCAGCCGCGGCTTTCTTCAGGCGCTGGGGCACCAGGGTAATGTCAAAAGCCCAACCTATACGCTGGTCGAGCCTTACATGCTGTCGCCGCTGGCCGTGTATCACTTTGATCTCTATCGGCTGGCCGATCCGGAAGAACTTGAATTCATGGGCATCCGTGACTATTTCTCTCAGGATGCGATTTGCCTGGTCGAGTGGCCGCAGCAGGGCGCCGGTGTGCTGCCGGAACCGGATATCGAGCTGACACTGGCCTACACGGAAAACGGACGGCAAGCCACACTGCATGCGGTTTCTGAGTATGGCAGCCGGCTGGTGCAACATGTTGCTGAAAAGCAGGGATAACCAGCAATGATGCAGGGAATCAGCCGGGTAATCCGGCGGACATTATCGTTTAACCCCTCGGCCCGGATGCGGCGCGTCGCCGGTCTGTTTCTGGCTGTGGTGAGCCTGTCGGGGTCGCTTCAGGCCTGGGCCGCCAATCTGAAAGATATTCAGGTCACCAACGGCGCGCAGCAATCCACGGTAACACTGAGCTTTGACGGAAAGCCGGTTTACGCCTTTTTCCCGTTGCATAACCCCGAGCGGGTGGTGATTGACGTAAACCAGAGTGGGGTGATCTCCGGTTTGCCGCTGGAGTTCAGCGGGCAGAATCTGGTGAAACGCATCCGCACCAGCACGCCAAAAGATGCCCAAAGCATCCGGCTGGTGCTGGAGCTGACCGGCAAAACCCGGACCCGCACCACAACGCAACAGAACGGCGCCCTCTCCAGCGTGGTCTTTACGCTGAGCGGGCAGGGCAGCAGCGCCATCAGCCGCAGCGTGCCTGCGGCACCGGTACGCAGCAAACCGCCGGCAAACAACCCGTTTGACAACGATAAGGTCACCGCGGTGACCAGCAGCACGACCTCGACCCGCACCGCTACCCCAACCACCGCGTCCGATCGCATCGTGGTGGCGATTGACGCCGGTCACGGCGGGCAGGACCCGGGTGCCATCGGCCCCAGCGGGCTGAAAGAAAAAAATGTCACTATCGCCATTGCGCGTAAATTGCGGGAAAAGCTGAGCCGTGACCCGATGTTCAGGCCGGTTCTGACACGCGATGGTGACTATTTTATCTCGGTGATGGGGCGTTCAGACGTCGCGCGTAAACAGGGGGCCAGTATGCTGGTCTCTATCCATGCCGATGCCGCGCCCAACCGCAGTGCCTCAGGCGCGTCCGTCTGGGTGCTCTCTAACCGCCGCGCCAACAGTGAAATGGCAAACTGGCTGGAGCAGCATGAGAAGCAGTCCGAATTACTGGGCGGAGCAGGGGATCTGCTGGCCAATAATGCGGATGACCCTTACCTCAGCCAGGCGGTGCTGGATCTGCAATTCGGCCACTCGCAGCGCGTGGGCTACGATGTGGCGGTGAAAGTGCTGCGCGAGCTGCAACATGTCGGCTCACTGCACAAGCGCCGCCCGGAACATGCCAGCCTGGGCGTATTGCGCTCGCCGGATATTCCGTCACTGCTGGTGGAAACCGGCTTTATCAGTAACCGGACCGAGGAGCGGCTGCTGGGCAGCAGCGCGTACCAGGATAAGATAGCCCAGGCGATTTATAGCGGCCTGCGCACTTATTTCCTGGCGCATCCGTACCAGACCGGCCCAAAGGTTGAAAACCGGCCGCTAAGTGCGTCAGCGGCCGGCAGCGAAAGCACAGCGGAGCCGGTGGTTCACGGCACCAGCAGCAAGAAAGGCAAGGTGCACGTGGTCAAACGGGGGGAGACGCTCTCCGGCATTGCCCAGGCCTATGGCCTCTCCGCCGGCGCGCTGAGCCAGTATAATCACCTGAAGAAGCCGGGAGTCTGGACAGGGCAGCGTCTGAAGATCCCGGCCGGCTCAGGAAATGTTGCCGCAGCCGCGCCCTCGCGCCCGGCACGGCATAAGGTGGTGCGCGGGGATACGCTGTCCGCGATTGCCGCGCATTATGGCGTCAGTATGAACGACATCAAGCGTGCTAACCGCCTGAAGTCCGGTGACGTGCAGCTTGGCCAGACACTGATCATTCCCTGATCACCCGTCTCTCTACGGCGTAATTCTTCTTATCAGGAGCGTGCATGGCGATTCAGGTGTTGCCTCCCCAGCTTGCCAACCAGATTGCCGCCGGTGAAGTGGTTGAGCGCCCGGCCTCGGTGGTGAAAGAACTGATTGAAAACAGTCTGGATGCCGGGGCCACGCGGATCGATATTGAGATTGATCGCGGCGGCGCGAGGCTTATCCGCATCCGTGACAACGGCAGCGGCATTCCCCAGAAAGAGCTGGCGCTGGCACTTGCCCGCCACGCCACCAGCAAGATCAGCTCCCTGGACGATCTTGAGGCGATCATGAGCCTGGGGTTCCGCGGTGAGGCGCTGGCCAGTATCAGCTCGGTCTCGCGCCTGACGCTGACCTCACGTACCGCTGAGCAGAGCGAAGCGTGGCAGGCCTACGCGGAAGGGCGTGACATGGAGGTGACGGTGAAACCGGCGGCCCACCCGGTCGGCACCACGCTTGAAGTACTGGATCTTTTCTATAACACCCCGGCGCGGCGCAAATTCATGCGCACCGAAAAAACCGAATTTGGTCACATCGATGAAGTGGTGCGGCGTATTGCGCTGGCCCGGTTCGATGTGGCGATTACCCTGAGCCATAACGGCAAAATCATGCGGCAGTACCGGCCCGCCAAAGATCCTTCCCAGCATGAGCGCCGGCTGGGGGCCATCTGCGGCCCACAATTCCTGCAACATGCGCTGGCGGTCTCCTGGAGCCATGGCGATCTGTCGATCCGCGGCTGGGTGGCCGATCCGGCCGGATCGCGCGCGCTGACGGAAATGCAGTATTGCTACGTGAACAACCGCATGATGAAAGACCGGTTGATCAACCATGCCATCCGGCAGGCATATCAGGATCAGCTTAAAGATGATCAACTGCCGGCCTATGTGCTCTATCTCGATATTGATCCGCACCAGGTGGATGTGAATGTCCATCCGGCCAAGCATGAAGTGCGTTTCCATCAGGCGCGGCTGGTGCATGACTTTATTTATCAGGCGGTGGTCAGCGTATTGCAGGAAGCGGGCACCGCGGCCTTGCCGCTGCATGAAGATGCCGCGCAAGTGCCGGAGTTGCCGCGCTGGCAACCAGAAACCCGGCAGGCCGCCGGCACCAGCCAGTTTTCCGAACCGGCTGCGCCGCGCCGTGAACCCCCGACACCATCTTCCGCACCTGCCCGGAGCGGCGGCCAGGCCAAAGAACCTTCAGGCGGCCAGTATGGCGGGCGACCGCCGTCAGACACCCCGGCTTACACCCGCCGCGAAGGGGAGCTTTACCGTAAGCTGCTGCAACCGGCTGCCGGGGAGGTTGCCAAAGAGGCACCGTCCGCTCCGGCGGCTCAGCCTGTTCCGGCCAGGCCGGCTCAGGAAGAGGCGTTGCAGGGGCATAGCCAGAGCCTCGGCCGGGTACTGACAGTATTCCCGCCCTGTTATGCAGTGCTGGAACGCCCCGGCCAGCTGGCGCTGCTGAATTTGCCGGTGGCGGAACGCTGGCTGAAACAGGCACAACTGCTGCCGCCGCCGGAGGGATTACGCCCGCAACCGTTGCTGATCCCCGTTAAACTGACCCTCAGCAAACAGGAAGCTGCCGCCGCCGGGCATTATCAGCCGGTGCTTCAGGCGTTAGGCATGGAGCTGGGCGTAGATCATGGGCGGGCGACGCTGCGCGCGGTGCCTTTACCGTTACGCCAACAAAATTTACAAAAGTTGATACCAGACCTGTTAGGCTATCTGGCCTCAGCGCCGGATCTGACTGCGGCGCTGGTCGCCACCTGGCTGGCTCGCCACCTCGGCAGTGACCATGACACCTGGAATACCTCGCAGGCGATACAGTTACTGACAGAGGTTGAACGCCTCTGCCCGCAGCTGGTGAAATCACCGCCGGCGGGCCTTTTGCAACCAGTACAACTCGCGGATGCCATCGCTTCTTTAACGCATGACTGACTTACACAATAAGACCGCCCCAGCGGCAATTTTCATTATGGGCCCCACCGCCTCCGGCAAAACAGCCCTGGCTATGGCGCTGCACCAGCACCTGCCGGTGGAGCTCATCAGCGTGGACTCGGCGCTCATTTACCGCGGCATGGACATCGGCACCGCCAAACCCACGGCACAGGAGCTGGCACAGGCGCCGCACCGCCTGATCGATATTCGTGATCCGGCGCAGTCTTACTCCGCCGCGGATTTCCGGGCCGACGCGTTAAACGAAATGGCAGAGATCACCCGCCGGGGTAATATCCCGCTGCTGGTAGGCGGAACTATGCTCTATTTCAAAGCGTTACTGGAAGGCCTTTCCCCGTTGCCGCAGGCTGATGCAGCCGTGCGCCAGCGCATTGAAGCCCAGGCGCAACAGCAGGGCTGGGAAGCACTTCATGATCAATTACGTGAAATCGATCCCACTTCTGCCGACCGCATTCATCCGAATGATCCCCAGAGACTCTCCAGAGCACTGGAAGTTTTTTTTATTTCGGGTAAAACTTTAACAGAACTGACAAAAATTTCGGGTGAAACGCTGCCCTACCGCGTTCAACAGTTTGCGATTGCGCCGACCCGGCGCGAATTGCTGCACCAACGGATTGAACTGCGTTTCCGGCAGATGCTGGACGCCGGGTTCGAGGCCGAGGTGAGGGCCCTGTTTGCCCGCGGCGATTTGCATACGGATTTGCCTGCCATTCGCTGTGTCGGTTATCGCCAGATGTGGTCTTATCTGGCGGGTGAAATTAGTTACGATGAGATGGTTTATCGTGGTATTTGTGCGACGCGCCAACTGGCTAAGCGGCAGATGACATGGCTGCGCGGCTGGGATTCTGTAGAGTGGCTTGATACGGAAAAACCGGAGGCAGCGCTGGATCGCGTGCTTCAGGTTGTTGGTGCATAGGCCGGATGTTTGTGTACAATTGATTGGTACTCAGCGCGCAAATTTTTATGTCGTTTATTTTAGGGCCGTCAGGCTCTTAGTTACAAACAACAAGCAAATAAGGAAAAGATAGAATGGCTAAGGGGCAATCTTTGCAAGATCCGTTCTTGAACGCTTTGCGTCGTGAACGTGTTCCGGTTTCGATTTATTTGGTGAATGGTATCAAACTGCAAGGCCAGATTGAGTCTTTTGACCAGTTTGTCATCCTGTTGAAAAACACGGTCAGCCAGATGGTGTACAAACACGCTATCTCTACCGTTGTACCGTCACGCCCGGTATCGCACCACAGCAACAACCCGGGCGGTGGCCAGAACAGTAATTATCATCATGGTAGCACTCCCTCTGCGCAGCAACAGCCGCAGCCGGAAAGCGATGACGCTGAATAAAGCGTATTGCTTGTCAACCATGACGGGGGCCATAGGCAGCCAATGTCTGCTTATGACCTCCGCCTTAGCGGTTCCTATCCGTTTGAGAGGTTGCACGCTTGTTTGACCGTTATGAAGCCGGTGAGCAGGCCGTACTGGTTCATATCTATTTCTCGCAGGATAAAGATACTGAGAATATCAGTGAGTTTGAGGCACTAGTCTCTTCTGCGGGCGTTGAATCTTTGCAGGTCATCACGGGCACTCGCAAGGCCCCACATCCTAAATACTTTGTCGGTGAAGGCAAGGCCGAAGAAATTGCGGACGCCGTAAAAGCCACCGGCGCCTCTGTCGTTCTGTTTGATCACGCACTCTCTCCGGCTCAGGAGAGGAATCTGGAAGCCTTGTGCGAATGCCGCGTTATCGATCGCACCGGCCTGATTTTAGACATTTTTGCCCAGCGCGCCCGCACACACGAAGGTAAGCTGCAGGTTGAACTGGCCCAGTTACGCCATATTGCCACGCGGCTGGTGCGCGGCTGGACGCACCTTGAGCGTCAGAAAGGGGGGATTGGTCTGCGTGGGCCGGGTGAAACCCAGCTTGAGACCGACCGCCGTTTGCTGCGCGACCGTATCCGCCTGATTCTTAACCGCCTGGAACGGGTGGAGAAGCAGCGTGAACAGGGGCGCCGCGCCCGTAACCGGGCCGATGTTCCTACTGTGTCACTGGTTGGTTATACCAACGCCGGGAAATCTACCCTGTTTAACCGGATGACCTCAGCCGGGGTCTACGCTGCCGATCAGCTGTTTGCCACCCTGGATCCAACGCTTCGGCGCATCAGCCTGACTGATGTCGGCGATACCGTGCTGGCGGATACCGTTGGCTTTATCCGGCATTTGCCGCATGACCTGGTGGCCGCATTCAAAGCGACCCTGCAGGAGACGCGTCAGGCGACGCTGTTATTGCATGTGGTTGACGCTGCTGACATCCGCATGGATGAGAACATCGACGCAGTAAATACCGTGCTGGCCGAGATCGAAGCAGATGATATCCCGGTACTGTTAGTGATGAATAAAATCGATATGCTGGACGACTTTGTGCCGCGCATCGATCGCAACGATGAGAACTTACCGGTGCGGGTGTGGTTATCAGCCCAGACAGGCGAAGGGATCCCGTTGCTCCTTCAGGCGTTGACGGAGCGTCTTGCCGGTGAAATTACGCAGGTTGAATTGCGTCTCCCACCTCAGGCAGGCCGTCTGCGCAGCCGTTTTTACCAGCTTCAGGCGATTGAAAAAGAGTGGAATGAAGAGGACGGCAGTATAGGTCTGGTGGTGCGTATGCCCATCGTTGACTGGCACCGCCTCTGTAAACAAGAGCAGGAGCTCACCGGCTTTGTCGTGTGAATCGGACCTGTAAGGCAAGCCTGAAGAACACCAATCATAGAAGAATGGAGCTAAAACATGGCGTGGAATCAGCCCGGTAATAACGGACAGGACCGCGACCCGTGGGGGAGCAGCAATAATAACAGCGGCAACTCTGGCGGAAATAATAATAAAGGCGGGCGTGAACAAGGGCCGCCGGATTTGGACGATATCTTCCGCAAGCTCAGCAAAAAACTGGGCAGTTTTGGCGGCAGAGGCACCGGTAATGGAAATGGCGGCAACAACAATGCGCGCGGTGTAAGCGGGCGCATTGTCGGTATCGCGGCAGTGGCCGTGGTCGTTATCTGGGCCGCCAGCGGGTTCTATACCATTAAAGAAGCGGAACGCGGTGTGGTCACCCGTTTCGGTAAGTTCAGCCATCTGGTACAGCCCGGCCTGAACTGGAAACCGACCTTCATCGATCAGGTACGTGCAGTGAATGTCGAATCCGTGCGTGAACTGGCGGCCTCCGGGGTGATGCTGACAGCCGATGAAAACGTGGTACGTGTGGAAATGAACGTGCAGTACCGCGTGACCGACCCGGCAGCCTACCTGTTCAGCGTGGTCAGTGCCGATGACAGCCTGAGCCAGGCAACAGACAGCGCGCTGCGCGGCGTGATTGGTAAATACACCATGGACCGTATCCTGACGGAAGGCCGTACCGTGGTGCGTAACGATACCCAACGCGTGCTGGAAGAGACTATTCGTCCGTACAAGATGGGCATCACACTGCTGGATGTGAACTTCCAGGCGGCGCGTCCGCCGGAAGAGGTGAAAGCCGCCTTTGATGATGCGATTGCCGCGCGTGAGAACGAGCAGCAGTACATCCGTGAAGCAGAAGCCTACGCCAACCAAGTGCAGCCGAAAGCCAACGGTCAGGCCCAGCGTGTGCTGGAGAACGCCAAAGCATATAAAGACCGTACCGTGCTTGAGGCACAGGGTGAAGTGGCTCGTTTTGCCCGCCTGTTGCCGGAATATAAAGCTGCGCCGGAGATTACCCGTGAGCGCCTCTATATTGAAACCATGGAAAAAGTGCTGAGCGAAACGCGTAAAGTGCTGGTCAGTGACAAAGGCAATAACCTGATGGTGCTGCCGCTGGAACAGCTGATGCGTGGCGGGCAGGGTGCGTCAAACGGTAACAGCGAAGACAATGACAGCCTGATTCGCCTGAACCCGACCAGTAACACCGGCCTCAGTCAGGGCGATAGCGGCCAGCGTCCGGTTGACAGCAATGTGGTGGACCAGCGCCGTGCCAATGCGCAGCGTGACGATACCACTCGCGTAGGGAGAGAGTAACCAATGCGTAAGTCAGTCATATTTATTGTCTTAGTGGTGCTGGTAGCGCTGTATGCTTCACTGTTTGTGGTGCAGGAAGGTGAGCGCGGTATCGTGCTGCGTTTCGGCAAGGTCTTACGGGATGATGAAAATAAGCCTCAGGTTTACGCCCCGGGCTTACATTTTAAAATTCCTTTCATTGAGTCGGTGAAAATGCTCGACGCCCGTATCCAGACCATGGATAACCAGGCCGACCGTTTCGTGACCAATGAGAAGAAAGACCTGATCGTCGATTCCTACCTCAAATGGCGCATCAGCGATTTCAGCCGTTACTATCTGGCAACCGGCGGCGGTGACGTCTCCCAGGCTGAAGTGCTGCTGAAACGCAAATTCAGTGACCGTCTGCGTTCAGAGATTGGCCGCCTGGAAGTGAAAGACATCGTCACCGATTCGCGCGGTCAGCTGATGTCCGACGTGCGTGACCAGCTGAATAACGGTACGGCGGAAGATGGTGACACCGCCACGACCACCGAAGCCGATGACGCGATTGCCTCGGTAGCCAAACGTGTTGAGCGTGAAACCAGCGGCCAGGATTTGCAGATCAATCCGAACAGCATGGCAGCGTTGGGCATCCAGGTCATCGATGTCCGCGTGAAGCAGATTAACCTGCCGGCCGAAGTCTCTGATGCGATTTACCAGCGTATGCGTGCTGAACGTAGCGCGGTCGCGATGCGTCTGCGTTCTCAGGGGTATGAAGAGGCAGAAAAACTGCGGGCCACAGCAGATTATGAAGTGACCCGTACTCTGGCCGAAGCCGAGCGTCAGGCGCGGATCACCCGCGGTGAAGGCGATGCAGAAGCCGCTAAACTGTTTGCCAATGCGTTCAGCCAGGACCCGGATTTCTATGCGTTCATCCGTAGCCTGCGTGCGTATGAAAACAGCTTTAAGAGCAATAAAGATGTGTTGGTCTTAAGCCCGGACAGTGACTTCTTCCGCTTTATGAAGTCGCCGGAAAAAACCATCAAGCCGTAATCCGGCATGCGTCTTCAGGCCCGTTAACGCGGGCCTTTTTTATGTGCAAGGGAAAATAATGAACACAACAATCTGGCTGGCTGTGGGGCTGGTAATGGTGCTGGAAGGGCTGGGGCCGATGTTATGGCCGAAAACCTGGCGTAAAATGATCCTGGCTATGACGGCGTTGCCGGACGCATCACTGCGGCGTTTCGGTGGCGGCATTGTGGTGGCCGGCTGCGTGATTTACTACATGTTGCGTGTCCGGAATGGTGGATAACACCATATTCAGGATGCCGCCAAATTCGGGGGCGATCGCCGCCTGATTGGCGAAAATTTTTCAGGCAACCGTGTGCTAAAAAGTACTGAAAGCACGTGAATGAGATGTTAGAATCCTTTTTTAAGCAACCTGGTGATTCTTGAGATGGGTAAGAACGTCGTCGTACTGGGCACCCAATGGGGTGACGAAGGCAAGGGTAAGGTCGTAGACCTGCTGACTGAACGGGCTAAATATGTTGTGCGCTACCAGGGTGGTCACAACGCCGGCCACACACTGGTTATCAACGGTGAGAAAACCGTCCTCCACTTAATTCCCTCTGGCATCCTGCGTGAAAACGTCACCAGCATCATCGGCAACGGTGTTGTACTGGCGCCTGACGCCCTGATGAAAGAGATGAAACAGCTGGAAGACCGCGGTATTCCGGTGCGTGAGCGCCTGCTGCTCTCTGAAGCCTGCCCCCTGATTCTGCCTTACCATGTCGCGCTGGATGTTGCGCGTGAAAAAGCCCGCGGTGCAAAAGCAATCGGCACCACCGGCCGTGGTATCGGCCCAGCTTACGAAGATAAAGTTGCCCGCCGTGGTCTGCGCGTTGGCGACCTGTTCAACAAAGAGAATTTCGCGGCCAAGCTGAAAGAAATTGTGGAATACCACAACTTCCAGCTGGTGCATTACTACAAAGAAGAAGCCGTGGATTACCAGAAGGTTCTGGATGATGTGATGGCGATTGCCGACATCCTGACCGCTATGGTGGTTGACGTCTCCGAGCTGCTGGACAACGCCCGCAAGCAGGGCGAGCTTATCATGTTCGAAGGCGCGCAAGGCACGCTGCTGGACATCGACCACGGTACCTATCCGTACGTGACCTCCTCCAACACCACCGCCGGTGGCGTGGCGACCGGCTCAGGCATTGGCCCGCGCTATGTGGATTACGTGCTGGGTATCGTTAAAGCGTACTCAACCCGCGTGGGTGCCGGCCCGTTCCCGACCGAACTGTTCGATGAAACCGGGGAATTCCTGTGCAAACAGGGTAACGAGTTTGGTGCTACGACCGGCCGCCGCCGCCGTACCGGCTGGCTGGACGCGGTTGCCGTGCGCCGTGCGGTACAGATTAACTCCCTGTCCGGCTTCTGCATGACCAAACTGGACGTGCTGGATGGCCTGAAAGAGGTTAAAATCTGCGTGGCTTACCGTCTGCCGGATGGCCGTGAAATCACCACCACCCCGCTGGCCGCTGAAAACTGGGACGGCATTGAGCCGATTTACGAAACCCTGCCGGGCTGGACCGACTCCACCTTTGGCGTGAAAGAGTTTGATAAACTGCCGCAGGCAGCCCGCGACTACATCAAGCGTGTGGAAGAGCTGACAGACGTCCCGGTTGATATTATCTCCACCGGCCCTGATCGCAGCGAAACCATGATCCTCCGCGATCCGTTTGATGCCTGATTGCCGCACCATTCAGTAAGCTGAATGCCAAACCGGGCCATCGTGCCCGGTTTATTGTTTTTTCCTTCCATGTTGTGCACGCCGCATTCCATTCTGGGTCTAAATGATTAGCTGCATTCTTTGTGGCTGGTTTATCATCCAAAGAGTAATCTTACAAAAGTGTATGTTAAGCGTTGTGAGATCAGACGCCTACAGGCAGGGTCAACAGGGCCCAGAGGTTTGTGTGCAGTTAACAAGTTTTACTGATTATGGTTTAAGAGCACTGATCTATATGGCCTCGCTGCCGGAGGATCGGATGACGAACATCTCTCAGGTCACTGCGGTATATGGTGTCTCGCGTAACCATATGGTTAAAATAATAAATCAGTTAAGCCGTGCAGGGTTGGTCACCGCAGTACGCGGGAAAAAAGGCGGTATCCGCCTCGGCAGACCAGCCGCCCAAATCCGCATCGGCGATGTCGTGCGTGAGCTGGAGCCCCTGACCCTGGTTAACTGCTCCGGCGAATTTTGCCACATCGGCCCCGCCTGCCGCCTGAAACATGTTCTCAATCAGGCTGTGCAGAATTTCCTGAACGAGCTGGACCAATACACACTGGCCGATATGGTCACTGAAAATGCGTCGCTCTATAAATTGTTGCTTGTTGAATAAGCACATTTCAGCACAACCCCGCTGATGACAACGGAGGAACCGCAATGTCACAAGATCCTTTTCTGGAACGGGAAGCAGAGAAATATGACTCCCCGATCCCAAGCCGGGAATTTATTCTCGAGCATCTGGCGAAACGTGAAGCCCCGGCCAGCCGTGAAGAGCTGGCCAACGAGCTGGAGCTCTCCAGCGAAGAGCAGCTGGAAGCGCTGCGCCGCCGTCTGCGCGCGATGGAACGCGACGGCCAATTAGTCTTTACCCGCCGCCAGTGTTACGCCCTGCCGGAACGCCTTGATCTGCTGAAAGGCACGGTCATCGGCCATCGCGACGGTTTTGGTTTCCTGCGTCTGGAAGGCGGCAAAAAAGAGGACATTTACCTCTCCGCAGAACAGATGAAAATGTGCATCCACGGTGATGTGGTGCTGGCCCAGCCGAGCGGCACCGACCGCCGCGGCCGCCGTGAAGCGCGCATCGTGCGTGTGCTGGTGCCGAAAACCAGCCAGATTGTCGGCCGTTACTTTACCGATGCCGGCACCGGCTTCGTGGTACCGGATGACAGCCGCCTGAGTTTTGACATCCTGATCCCGCCGGAAGAGGTGAGCGGGGCACGGATGGGCTATATGGTCGTGGTCGAACTGACCCAGCGCCCGACGCGCCGCACCAAAGCGGTGGGTAAGATTGTCGAAGTCCTGGGTGACAAAATGGGCACCAACATGGCGGTGGATATCGCGCTGCGTACCCATGAGATCCCGCACGTCTGGCCGGCCGCAGTGGAGAAGCAGATCTCCTCGTTGAGCGAGCAGGTGCCGGAAGAGGCGAAAAAAGGGCGTATCGATCTGCGCACCCTGCCGCTGGTTACCATTGACGGCGAAGACGCACGTGATTTCGATGATGCGGTCTACTGTGAGAAAAAACGCGGTGGCGGCTGGCGGCTATGGGTGGCGATTGCGGATGTCAGTTACTACGTCCGCCCCGGCACCCCACTGGATGACGAAGCCCGCACCCGCGGCACCTCCGTCTACTTCCCATCGCAGGTGATCCCGATGCTGCCGGAAGTGCTCTCCAACGGCCTCTGCTCGCTGAACCCGCAGGTAGATCGCCTCTGTATGGTGTGTGAGATGACCATCTCCGCCACCGGTCGTCTCTCCTCCTATAAATTCTACGAAGCGGTGATGAGCTCCCACGCGCGCCTGACCTACAACAAAGTCTGGCAGATCATCGAAGGCAACGAAGAGCTGCGCGAGCAGTACGCCCCGCTGGTGAAGAACCTGGAAGAGCTGCATGACATGTACGAGGTGCTGGATGACGCCCGCGCCGATCGCGGCGGCATCGCCTTTGAAACGGAAGAGGCGAAGTTCATCTTTAACGCCGAACGCCGGATTGAGCGCGTAGAGCCGACGGTGCGTAACGACGCGCACAAGCTGATCGAAGAGTGCATGATCATGGCGAACGTGGCCGCCGCGCGTTTCGTGGAGAAATTCAACGAACCGGCGCTGTTCCGCGATCACGATCGCCCGAGCGATGACCATATCTCTGCGCTGAAAAGCGTACTGAATGAGCTGGGCCTGAAAATGGGCGGCGGCATGAAGCCGGTGCCGAAAGACTACGCCGATGTCATGGATGCCATTGCCGATCGCCCCGATCGCGAAATGCTGCAAACCATGCTGCTGCGTTCGATGAAACAGGCGATTTACGATCCGGAAAACCGTGGTCACTTTGGCCTGGCGCTGTCGGCCTATGCCCACTTCACCTCACCGATCCGCCGTTACCCGGACTTGTCGCTGCACCGCGCCATCAAGTACATCCTGGCTAAACAGCACGGGACGCTGAAAGAGCGCTGGACGCCGACCGGCGGCTGGCACAGCGACTATGACGAAATGCTGCAGCTGGGCGAACATTGTTCGATGACCGAGCGCCGGGCCGATGAGGCCACGCGTGATGTCGCCGACTGGCTGAAGTGTGACTTCATGCAGGATCATGTCGGCTCCGTGTTTGACGGCATCATCTCCAGCGTGACCGGCTTCGGCTTCTTTGTGCGCCTGGATGATCTCTTCATCGACGGGCTGGTGCATGTCTCGACGCTGGACAACGACTACTACCGCTACGACAACATCGGCCAGCGGCTGGTGGGCGAGTCCTCCGGGCAGGTTTACCGCCTGGGTGACGAAGTGGAGATCCGCGTTGAAGCCGTACACATGGATGAGCGCAAAATCGACTTCGCCCTGGTCTCCAGTACCCGCCGCCCTCGTGGCGCAGGCAAAACCGCCCGCGACAAAGCCAAGACCGGTACCCAGCGTGATGATGGCCGCGGCCGCCGTCCGCGCCGTGACAACAAGAAGCGCACTAATTTCGAGCCGGACAGCGCCTTCCGCAAAGATGACAGCGCCGCCCCGGCTCAGGATGATAAAAAGCCACGCCGTTCCCGCCGCCCTTCTGACAGAAACCAGAAGAGCACGTCAGGCAGCCGTTCACGCCGCGGGCCGAAACGGGACAACAGCTGATACCCCGGCGGGCGACCTGTGACCGTGACTGACGGCCGCCGCATCGCCCGCTAACCCGATACCCACGGGCAAGCCTGCCCGTTTGACCTTGTTAAAGAGCATCATGAGCGAAATTATTTACGGCATTCATGCCGTCCAGGCCCTGCTGGAGCGCGATCCACAACGTTTCCTGGAAGTTTTTATTCTGAAAGGGCGTGACGATCGCCGCCTTCAGCCGCTGATCGCCGAGCTGGAAGCCACCGGTATTGTGATTCAGGTAGCCAACCGGCAATGGCTGGATGAAAAAGTGGAAGGCGCCGTGCACCAGGGCATCGTGGCGCGTGTGCGTGAAGGCCGCCAGTACCAGGAGAACGATCTCCCGGCGCTGCTGGAAAGCGTGGAAAACCCGCTGCTGCTGGTGCTGGATGGCGTCACCGATCCGCACAACCTCGGGGCCTGCCTGCGTACGGCGGATGCGGCGGGCGTGCATGCGGTGATTGTGCCGCGTGACCGTTCTGCGGCACTGAATGCCACGGCGAAAAAAGTTGCCAGTGGGGCGGCAGAGACCGTGCCGTTGATCCGCGTGACCAATCTGGCGCGTACCCTGCGTTTATTGCAAGAGAGCAATGTCTGGATCATCGGTACCGCCGGTGAAGCCGATCACAACGTCTACCAAAGCAAAATGACCGGCCCGACGGCGCTGGTGATGGGCGCGGAAGGTGAGGGGATGCGTCGCCTGACCCGTGAACACTGTGACGAACTGATCAGCATCCCGATGGCCGGTTCCGTCTCTTCCCTGAATGTCTCGGTCGCGACCGGCGTCTGCCTGTTTGAAATCGTGCGTCAGCGCAGCGCAAAAGCCTGACCCTGAACCGGGGCGTTCTGCTCCGGTTTTTTCCTCCCGTCTTTGTGATCGCCTCTGCGGCATCGCCCCCCAAAATAGCCATACTTACTTCCTTCTTGATGCGTCTTCCGTCTTGATTCGTCTTTCCGTCGATTCGTCTGGGGAGTTCTATGCGTTGGCAAACCCACACCGTTTTTAATCAGCCCAAACCGCTGGCAAACAGCAACCTGTTCCTGTCCGATACGCCGCTGCGCGAGGCCGTCACCCGTGCACAGGCGCACTGGGATGCGGATCTCCTGGCCTCGGTGGGGCAGCAACTCGGCAGTGCGGAATCACTGGAGCTGGGCAGGCTGGCGAACGCCAACCCGCCGGAGTTACTGCGTTATGACGCCGCCGGCCAGCGGCTGGACGACGTGCGCTTTCACCCCGCCTGGCACCTGCTGATGCAGGGGCTGATTGCTAACCGGGTGCATAACCTGCCCTGGCAGGACGAGGCCCGCATCGGCAGCGTGGCTGCCCGCGCCGCCCGCTTTATTCTGCACGGGCAGGTTGAGTCGGGCACGCTCTGCCCGGTCACCATGACTTTTGGTGCCATACCGCTGCTGCAACGTGCTTTACCCGCCCCGTTCCGCGACTGGTTGCCGGGCCTGCTTTCCGATCGCTATGACACGCACACCCAGCCGGGCAGCCAGAAACGCGGCCTGCTGATCGGCATGGGAATGACGGAGAAGCAGGGCGGTTCCGATGTGTTGAGCAATACCACCCGCGCCCGGCCGGAGGGCGCACGCGGGCCGGGAGAGTGTTATCGGTTAATCGGGCATAAATGGTTTTTCTCCGTGCCGCAAAGTGATGCGCACCTGGTGCTGGCACAGGCGGAGGGCGGGTTATCCTGCTTTTTCCTGCCGCGCCTGCTACCGGACGGCACGCGCAATGCCATCCGGCTGGAGCGGCTGAAAGAGAAGCTCGGCAACCGTTCCAATGCCAGCAGTGAGGCGGAATTTCAGGATGCGGCCGGCTGGCTGGTGGGCGAGGAGGGTGAGGGCATCCGCCAGATCCTGACCATGGGCGGCCATACCCGCTTTGATTGTGCGCTCGGCAGCCATGCGCTGATGCGCCGGGCGTTGTCGGTGGCGCTTTACCACGCATTGCAGCGGCAGGCGTTCGGTAAGGTGCTGGTGGAGCAGCCACTGATGCGCCAGGGGCTGGCGCGGCTGGCTTTAAGGCTGGAGGGGCAAACCGCGCTGCTGTTCCGGCTGGCGCAGGCCTGGGAACAACGCAGCGATCCACATCAGCTCGCCTTTACCCGGCTGATGACCCCAGCGGCCAAGTATGCGGTGTGCCACCACGGCAGTGCCTTTGTGGCGGAGGCGATGGAGGTACTGGGCGGGATTGGCTATTGCGAAGAGAGTGAACTGCCGCGCCTCTATCGGGAGGCACCGGTCAACAGCATCTGGGAAGGGTCAGGCAATGTCATGTGCCTGGATGTGCTGCGCACGCTGCACAAAATGCCCGGCGCGCTGGAGATGTTACACCGGGAGATGTATGAGGTCCGCGGCCAGAACCGGCTGTTTGACCGTAGCTGGCGGCAACTAAACCAGCAGCTGCAAAAACCGGCAGAAGCGCAGGCGCGGCAGATTACCCGCCAGCTGTTCATGCTGTGTAGTGGCGCAGAATTACTGCGCCATGCTTCTCCGCCGCGGGCCGAAGCCTGGTGTCGCATGGCCTTTGACCACCGGGGGGACAGCACCTTGCCGGAAAGCCTGTGTACCGATCTGCTTAACCGGGCCACCGGCGCATAAAAAAGGGCACCTACAGGTGCCCTTGATAAGGATAACCGCCACTCAGCGGTAAAGGGTGGCCGTGGCATGCCAGCTGCTTTTACTCTGGCTCTCCTGCACAGAGTTAATGCGGTAATAGCCCGCACCTTTGGCAGCGGCCTGCCGGGCGATCAGGGCATCAACCTGTTGCGGGCCGCCCGGCACGCCTTGCAGGTAAACAGACCCGATGGGCGTCAGTTGGGCGGCTTTCGCCGCCGAAACCGCGTCCGCCGCCTGTGCGGCAGAGGCCAACAGCCCCAGCGCTAAGCAGCATGATGTTAACATCGGCAACGCCTTCATAGTTCACCTCCTCATCCTCTGATGACACCGGCGGACTGCGTTGTCAGCCGGGGCAGATCAGCCGGTCAGCGATAGAGAATGGCCTGCGAGTACCAGGTGCCGGGAATAATGGTTTCATCGTTCATCAGCACCAGATAGTAGTGGGCACCACTGGCATCCGCTTTTTTCTGCAACGCCCTGGCAGCATCCATCGGGCTGCCGCGCTCCGTCACCGAGATAGTGCCCATTTTTTGCAGAGAACCCACCTGAGCACGCGTGACTTCCTGCGCGCCTGCGGTCACCGGGGGCGCCGGCTTGGGCGTATCCTGGAAGGTACTGCAACTGCTGAGTACTCCTGCCAGTAAAGCTCCGGTCAGTAAACGCGAAAATGTCATCTCTTTTCTCCTCACAGCATCAGCCTTTAGTGTAGCGCGGATCGCCGGGTGGGGAGGTGTGGTTCTTTTTTAATCAAGCTGGAACATGCTGACCAGCTTTTTCAGGTGTTGCCCTTTCTGGTTCAGCGCTGCCGCGGTCTCTTCAGAGCTGCTGACCAGCGTGGCGTTCTCCTGGGTTGCCTGCCCAATCTGAACAATGGCAATGTTGACCTGACCAATCCCGGCAGATTGCTCATGCGAGGCCACGTCGATGTCACTGACGATCATCCGCACCTGCTGCACCCGGCTGAGGATGTCATTCATCGCCTCATGGGTCTGAACCGAGATGCGATTACCCTGTTCCACTTTGTCCAGAGATTCGGCAATCAGCGTTTCGATCTCTTTCACCGATTTGGCGCTGCGTTGCGCCAGCGCGCGGACTTCCGCAGCAACAACTGCAAAGCCTTTACCATGTTCACCGGCCCGGGCCGCTTCAACCGCCGCATTCAGCGCCAGGATGTTGGTCTGGAAGGCGATGGACTCAATCACGCTGGTGATATCAGCAATACGCTGGGAAGCGGTCTTGATGTCACTCATGGTCGAGACGGCAGAGGTCACGGCGTCGCCACCGCTCTGGGCGGCGGTTTCCGTCTGGCGTACCAGTTTCATCGCTTCCGAGACGTTGTCCGCATTCTGCTGCACGGTGGCGGTCAGTTGCTCCATGCTGGCAGAGGTCTCCTCCAGGCTGCTGGCCTGACGGGAGATCTGGCCGGTGATGTTTTCACTGTCTGCGGCCAGGGACGCGGTGCTGTGGTTGATCTCCACTGCGGCTTCACGCACCTGCAACACAATCCGGGCCAGGCCACGGCCGATACCGTCCATTGCGGTCATCATCCGGCCTACTTCGTCCTGCCGGGTGGTGCTCAGGCTGGCACTCAGATTGCCCGCCGCATACTGTTCAGCGACTTTCACCACCTCTTCCAGTGGGCGGCTCAGCCAGTTGCGGGTCACCAGCATAAACAGCAGCGCAAACAGTGCCACCAGCACCACGCCAATGCCCAGGAACAGGTTCCGGCTGTGGGTGATCTGCGCCATGATCTCATCTTCATCCGCCGTGCCGGCGAGCACCCAGCCCCAGGCCGGCAGCGCTTTATAGACGGTTATCTGGGTGCCGCTGCCTGCCGGCAGGCTGCTGTCCTGATACTCCAGCGTGCCTTGCGGCGTGCTCAGCACCTGCTCCAGTACCCCGGCATCCCAGCCCGGCGCTTGTCCTTCGGCCCGTGGGTGGAACAGATAGTTACCCCGGCTGCTGCCCTGACCGGCATCCAGTACAAAGAAGTAGCCGTTCTGGCCTATTTTCTTGCTCAGGATGGTACGGCGCATCTCGTTAAATTGTGGGGTGATGTCTACGCCCACAAAGGCGATGCCGATGATTTTGCCGGCCTGATCTTTTACCGGCTGGTATTGGGTAATGAATTTTTTGCCAAACAGCGTGGCCAGGCCTTTATAGACGTTGCCGGCCATCACGGCACGGTAGGCCGCGCTCTGGCGATCGAGTTTAGTGCCGATGGCGCGTGACCCATCCTCTTTTTTCAGTGAGGTCGTGATACGGATAAAGTCATCGCCCTGGCGCATAAACATCGTTGAGATCGCGCCGGTACGGGCGAGGAAATCATCAGGAATGGCGGTATTGTCATTGAGGATGCTGTCACCGGCTTTCAGCACAGTCTGGCTGCCGGTGGTTTGCAGGCTGAACGCCGGGGGCATAAAGCTGGTAAACAGTTGGGTATAGCTGCTGACTTCCGCTTTCAGGCTGGAATCGTACATGGTGATCATGTCTTCAACGCCCTGCACCTGGTTGTTCATGTCTTCCAGCGTCAAGGCTCTCATCTGCTCACCGGCGGTACGGGTCAGCGACAGGGTAAACAGCAGGAACAAGGCAGCAACGGTAAGCGAGGCCAGCACTGAGAGCTTGACGCCCAGGCCCCATTGGCGGAAAGAAAATCCCGTCATTATTATCATCTCATGGGTTAGAAAAGGTGATGGCAATAACGGCAGATGCAGAAGAAAATTTAGGCAAAAAGTGTAAAAAGGTATTTTATTTGATTTAGATCATGGAAATTATATTTAAGCTATGGATTAAAAAGCGTAAACGCCGTGATTAACAGGAGAAAAGCAGCATGATTGAAATGTTTGAGGAAATAGTAAACGGCATTGAGGTCATCCATGCGGCACCGGCCGGTAAGCAGGGGCACGCCTTACCGACAATCTTCTTCTATCACGGTTTTACCTCTTCTAAAGAGGTATATGCCTACTTTGGTTACGCGCTGGCTCAGGCGGGTTTCCGGGTGATTATGCCGGATGCGGCAATGCATGGTGCCCGCTACAACGGCAATGCGGATGAGCGGTTGTCGCAGTTCTGGGAAATTTTACGCAGCAATCTCGATGAGCTGCCGGGCTTTAAATTGGCTTATCAACAACGTGGCCTGCTGATTGAGGGGAAAGTGGCCGTTGGCGGGGCGTCAATGGGCGGCATGACCACATTAGGCGCGCTGGGGCGTTATCCCTGGGTTGATGTGGCGGCCAGCTTTATGGGCTCCGCGTACTTTCATTCGTTGTCACGCCGGTTATTTGTGCCGCAACAGGCGGGCCGGCCGCTGGAGGGTGAGGCGCTGGCACAACGGCTCGCCTTTCTGGATGAGTATGATATGAGCGCGGCGCCGGAAAGGCTGGGCAACCGGCCGCTGCTGCTCTGGCATGGTGAGGCAGATGATCTGGTGCCTGCGGACGAAAGCGCGCGCCTTGAGCAGGCATTGCGGCAGGCAGGGCGGGCAGAACAGCTGACTTATCTCACGGAACCGCAGATCGGGCACAAAATTACCCCGGCAGCACTGCAAGCCTGCGTGGCGTTCTTTACCCGGCATCTCGGCTGAACAACACGCATGAAAAAGCCCCCATAACGGGGGCCGGTAAGCAGGCGTTAACGCACATATTCTTTTTATTGGGTTATTCCCTGGTACTGCATTTTTACTGCCAGCATAGGTGTACTGCGTTCAGGCATCGCTTGCTTGGAAAGCAAGTCACTTCCGTTGCCGCCTATTACTGATTCTCTGACGCTATTCTAATCAACCCTTCCGGGTAATAAACCGGCTTTTATTGAACGATACGTTCAATAAAATTGAGCAAAATTACGGCTTTTGCCGCTTTTTTTTGGGGCTGAACTCTGTTAACGCGGTTTACCGTGCAATTTTTATGATGTTTTGGCCGCGCCCGGCAAATGTGGATTTCCTGCGATTCATACCTTGTGTTTCCTTGCCCGCCCACCTATAATTGCGCGTCATTTTTCAGCCGCACACAAACACGTTCCTTGCCTCCATGGGCCGCGGTTGACCCGGACAGGAGGCTGAATAATCCGTAAGGAGCAATTCGATGCGTCATTACGAAATCGTTTTTATGGTCCATCCTGACCAAAGCGAACAGGTTCCAGGCATGATCGAGCGTTACACCGGTGCTATCACCGCTGCTGAAGGCACGATCCACCGTCTGGAAGACTGGGGCCGCCGTCAACTGGCTTACCCGATCAACAAACTGCACAAAGCCCACTACGTTCTGATGAACGTTGAAGCTTCGCAGGAAGTGATCGATGAGCTGGAAACTAACTTCCGCTTCAACGACGCCGTTATCCGTAGCATGGTAATGCGTACTAAGCACGCGGTTACCGAAGCATCCCCGATGGTTAAAGCGAAAGACGAGCGTCGCGATCGCCGTGAAGATTTCGCCAACGAAACCTCTGATGATGCTGATGCTGGGGATTCTGAAGAGTAATTGCGGTGATGACTAATCGCCTGGTGTTAACCGGCACAGTGTGCAAGACACCCACGCGAAAAGTCAGTCCATCCGGAATACCGCACTGCCAGTTTGTGCTTGAGCACCGCTCGCAGCAGCAGGAAGCCGGATTCAGCAGGGCGGCATGGTGCAGAATGCCCGTGGTCGCCAGCGGACACACACTACAAGCATTAACTCACAGATTAACGGTCGGCAGTCAGATTACCGTGTCAGGTTTCATTAGTTGCCTTCAGGGGCGCAATGGGCTGAACAAAATGGTACTGCATGCCGAGCAGATTGAATTGATAGATTCTGGAGACTAGCCAAATGGCACGTTATTTCCGTCGTCGCAAGTTCTGCCGTTTCACCGCGGAAGGCGTTGTAGAGATCGATTATAAAGACATCGCTACGCTGAAAAACTACATCACCGAGAGCGGCAAGATCGTTCCGAGCCGTATCACCGGTACCCGTGCAAAATACCAGCGTCAGCTGGCCCGTGCTATCAAGCGCGCACGCTACCTGTCTTTGTTGCCGTACACTGATCGTCATCAGTAATCGGCCACTGTCCATTAACGACTTTGAGAGGATAAGGTAATGCAAGTTATTCTGCTTGATAAAGTAGCAAATCTCGGCAGCCTGGGTGACCAGGTTAACGTGAAAGCGGGCTACGCTCGTAACTTCCTGGTACCGCAGGGCAAAGCTGTCCCGGCTACCAAGAAAAACGTTGAGTTCTTCGAAGCACGCCGTGCAGAACTGGAAGCCAAACTGGCTGACGTTCTGTCTGCTGCTGAAGCGCGCGCTGCTAAAATCAACGAGCTGGGCTCTGTTACCATCGCGTCTAAATCTGGCGACGAAGGTAAACTGTTCGGTTCCATCGGTACCCGTGACATCGCTGATGCGGTCACTGCGGCTGGTGTTGAAGTTGCTAAGAGCGAAGTTCGCCTGCCGAACGGCGTCCTGCGTACTGTGGGTGAGCACGAAGTGCACTTCCAGGTACACAGCGATGTGTTCGCTCAGCTGAACATCGTTGTAGTAGCAGAGTAAGTTTTACTCCGCTGCTTGTGAAACGCCGGCCTTGTGCCGGCGTTTTGCTTTTTAGCGGAAAGGAAAAGAGAAGGTGTGACGGAAAAGAAACGTTACCCTGCGCGGCGATAGCTGCCATCCGGCTGCCGGACAAACCGCACACTGTTCGTGCTGGTTTCAATCTCCAGCGCCGTCACCACACCCTGCGTATTACGCTGTATTCTGACCTGCTGGCCGGCCTGCAGGTTGCTGAGCGGCTTGTCCTCTCCCTCTGCCTGCGCCATGGCAAAGACATCATTGACCATCAGATTATTGTCGCGGAACAGCTGGGCCAGCGTCTGGCCGGGCTGGATGTGGTACGTCTGCCAGCCCTGGGTGTTCTCTGCCGTGGCGGATGTTGCCGTACCGTCTTGCAAATTGGCCTGTAACGGAATATCCCGCGTATCCTGGCTGACCGGTTGTTCTATCGGGTAGCGCGGCGAGGCGTTGGGCCACAGAATAGCCAGCAGCACCACCAGTGCCGCCAACAGGATGCCGCGGCGGTGCGGCAGCGGCAGCGGGTCCATCCAGTGAAAGCGTGCCGGAAATTGCCAGATGGTATTTAACCAGCCCGTCTTTGACCAGGCTGCGCTCAGCCGGGTACGTGCGGCAGGCGGGTGCGCCGGATCGTCGGGTGAATGTTCATGTTCGGCGCTATGCGGCCATTTTGACATAAGCGTGGTCCACAGGTTTCGCAGGGATGAATTGACCTGGGTGGTTTTCCTTCTCCTGGGCGCGATTCTGCCCATGACAACCTCTCTTGCAACGCGGTTTGCCGCAGCGGGCAAACAAAAATACCGGCGTAATGATTGGGAGGCGACATTATGCAGCCCAATATTACCTGTTGAGTATAGTCTGATAACTGCTTGAGGCAGAAAGAGACAGCAGGGAACTAAGCGGATTGGTAAATCAGGTATTTCCCGGGGCGGTATTGTTTCTGTTTCGGCACCAAATGTCATCCTCCCTGACGCAAGATTTTACCGCAAACTGTTGCGCTGTTATGCTCTGCCTTCGACTTTTTATCGATTTAAGGAAAATGCATGACAACCCCTTCTTATGACAGCGTGGAAGCGCAGGCCAGTTACGGCATCGGTTTACAGGTTGGCCAGCAATTGCAGGAGTCCGGCCTGGAAGGATTGCTGCCGGAAGCACTGGCCGCAGGTTTGCGCGATGCGCTCGAAGGGAACGCACCGGCGGTTCCTGTTGACGTCCTGCACCGTGCCCTGCGCGAAGTGCATGAGCGTGCAGACGCCGTGCGCCGCGAACAGCAGCAGGCCATGGCCGTTGAGGGGCAGGCGTTCCTCGAAAAAAATGCGGAACGTGATGACGTAACCCGCACCGAATCCGGCCTGCAATTCACCGTCATGCAGCAGGGCGACGGCCCGATCCCAGGCCGCCAGGACCATGTGCGCGTGCACTACACCGGGCGCCTTATTAATGGCGACGTGTTTGACAGCTCCGTAGAGCGCGGCCAGCCGGCGGAATTCCCGGTCAGCGGCGTGATCCCAGGCTGGATCGAAGCCCTGACCCTGATGCCGGTCGGTTCCAAATGGCAGCTCTATATCCCGCATAACCTGGCTTATGGTGAGCGCGGTGCCGGTGCGTCAATTCCGCCATACAGCGCGTTGATCTTTGACGTTGAGCTGCTGGAAATTCTGTAATCCCTTTCCCGTTTCATGTGTGCTGTACTTCATGTGTGTTGTACTTCATAAATAAATAAAAAGGCAGAGCCGGTTTCCCGGCCCTGCCTTTTTTATTGGACTGTCAGGTCTGAATTATTGCTGTGGGCGGAGATCGAGGCTGTACAGCGCAAAACCTGTCTCATCCTGGCCTTTCAACACCATCGGATAACGGGCTTTTTGCTGGATAAATGCGGCGGCTTTGGCGCTGGGTGAGGTTTCAAAGCGGATATCCAGCGGCTGGGCGCCCGCGATCGGCGCCAGTTGCCAGTTATTGTCGGCCTGGGGTTTTACCTCGCCATGCTCACGGGTTTCTGCGCTGATATAGGCGGCCAGTACCGCGCGGTTCTCATCAGGAGACGCAAAGGCGATATGTGAATCACCGGTACCGGCAAATTTACCGCCATAGGCGCGATAATTGTTGGTGGCGACCAGGAAGGTCGCTTTCGGGTCGACCGGCTTCCCCTGATAGGTAAGATTGCGGATGCGGCTGGCGTCGCCATTGATCAGCGTGCACTCGCCGTCATATCGCGCCGGCTGGGTGACGTCGATCTGGTAGTTCACGCCATCAATCACATCAAAGTTGTAGGTGCGGAACCCGTCCCAGTTAATCAGCGGTTGCGGCTGGCTGCTGTGCGGATCGATCCGGTTAAATTGCCCGGCGGAGCACTCCAGCCACTCTTTCACCTCTTTGCCGGTGACTTTCAGCACCACCAGCGTATTGGGGTAGAGATAGAGATCGGCGGCATTGCGGAAGGTCAGTTCACCTTTCTCCACTTCCACATAACTGGCCGGATCGTTTTTCCGGCCCCCGGCTTTAAACGGCGCAGCGGCGGAGAGCACCGGCAGATCCGCCAGATCCGGGTCGCCCTGAATAAAGTGGCGGGTATAGGCTGCCTGCGCATTATTCACAATCTGCACGGTCGGGTCGTCCTGCACCAGTGCCAGATAGCTGTACATGCTGTCACTGGCTTTGCCCACCGGTTTACTGACAAACGCCCGCGTGCCTTTGTGTGCGTCACTCAGGATGCTGACCAGCCCGGCATCTTCGGCAGCCAGGGATTTTTTCGCGGCTTTATCAAAGATCGGCCGTGCTTCAGCGCGGCCCTGTACCACCTGCCATTTTCCCTGCTCGTTATTCAGTTGCAGATCGACAATGCCGAGATGATCGCCCCACTGGCCGGGCATCACCGCCGGAATACCGTTCAGCGTTCCCTGTTTGATATCTGCCCCTTTAATTGCGGCAAAATCGTTGCTGGGGAATACGGCGTGCGCATGGCCAAACATAATGGCGTCGATGCCCGGCACCTGGCTGAGGTAGTACACCGAATTCTCCGCCAGCGTTTTGTAAGGCTCACCGGATAACCCGGAGTGCGGGATGGCGACCACAATATCCGCGCCGGCTTTACGCATTTCCGGCACCCACTTTTTCGCCGTTTCAGTGATGTCATCCACCGTGACCTTGCCCTGCAGATTAGCCTTATCCCAGACCATCACTTGCGGCGGCACAAAGCCGATATAGCCGATATTCAACGTATGGGGGTTGCCGTCGTGGTCTTTGACCTCTTTTTTCTCAATCAGATAAGGGGTCAGCAGCGGTTTGCCGGTCGCCGCATCGATCAGGTTGGCGTTCACGTAAGGGAATTTTGCCCCGGCCAGCGCCCGCTTGAGGTAGTCCAGCCCATAGTTAAACTCATGGTTGCCGATGTTGCCCACCGAATAGCCCAGTGTATTCATCGCCAGATAGACCGGGTGAACCTCACCGGCTTTCAGCCCCTTTGCCGCCATGTAATCCCCCAGCGGGCTGCCCTGAATCAGGTCACCGTTGTCCACCAGCACGCTGTTGGTCGCCTGTTGGCGTGCCTGCGCAATCAGGGTGGCGGTGCGCACCAGGCCAAATTTGTCGGTCGGCGTATCCTTGTAGTAGTCAAAATCCATCATATTGCTGTGCAGATCGCTGGTTTCCATGATGCGCAGATCTACCGTGGCAGCATGCGTACTGACCGCAGCAGCCAGTAATGTCAGGGCAAAATACCGTTTCCTCATGATCGTTCTCCTTGGGTAATTATCAGGCAGCACTCGCAGAATAGCGTGTAACTATGACCAGATAACGCAAATAACTGTGAAGTATGGCGAATTTAACCCCTTAAAACTGCGCAGGAAATCACGTCTGGCGGGCCTGTTATGGAAAGGGCGCGCCATCCATCAGGGTCGGCTATAGATCTTCAGGGGAAAAATAACTAGTCTGCTTAATAAGGTTCAAAATTGCAGAGGTAGAGGATGCTGGAAAAAATTTGTCAGCTGGCCCGGGACGCGGGCGCGGCGATCATGGACGTCTATGACGGCCACAAACCCCTTGATGTTGAGACCAAGAAAGATGACTCGCCGGTAACAGCAGCCGATCTGGCGGCGCATCAGGTGATTAAGGACGGTCTGGCGCTGCTGTCGCCCGATATTCCGCTGCTGTCAGAAGAGGATCCGCCGGCCTGGGACGTGCGCCGGAACTGGACCCGTTACTGGCTGGTGGACCCGCTGGACGGTACTAAAGAGTTCATCAAACGTAACGGCGATTTCACCGTTAACATTGCGCTGATTGAAAATGGCGCACCGGTGATGGGTGTGGTCTATGTGCCGGTCACCGGCGTGATGTACTCCGCGGCGGAGGGCAAAGCCTGGAAAGAAGAGGGCGGCCGCCGGGAGCAGATCGCGGTGCAGGATGCGCGCCCGCCGCTGGTGGTGGTCAGCCGTTCGCACGGCAGCCAGGAGTTGCAGGACTACTTAGCGCAACTGGGTGAGCACCAGACCGTGGCCGTCGGGTCGTCACTGAAATTCTGCCTGGTGGCGGAAGGCAGGGCGCAACTTTACCCGCGCTTCGGGCCGACCTCCGTCTGGGATACCGCTGCCGGCCATGCGGTGGCCCTGGCGGCCGGGGCGCAGGTGCATGACTGGCAGGGCCAGCCGTTGAGCTATACGCCGCGTGAGTCATTCCTTAACCCCGGCTTCCGCGTTTCGCTCTATTAAGTCGCCGGAATAAGCTGGTGCAGCAGGGTTATCACCTGCTGCACTTCATCCGCCGATAATGCCCCTTCTTTGGCAAAATGCACCTTGCCTGCCGTGTCCAGCACCACGATAGCTGAACTGGCCTCTTTCAACTGCCACGCTTTTCGCACCACACCCTGGTCATCCACCACAAACTGCGACCACGGGAAACTCTCTTTACTCTCTTTTATGCTGCTGCGCACAAACGCCCCGGTACCGAGGATGGCGTCATCTGAATTGACGATTGTCGTCGTTTGGTAATATTTGGCAGGTAGATTGGCTGCCTTGATGGCCTCAACCAGTGGCGCATTCATCTCTTTCGCGGCAGTGCGACCGGCTATGTGCTGGATAACACGCACTTTTCCGGCGAGCGCGGTGCTTTGCCAGCGTTGGTAACTGAAGGTGCCGTGGTTAAGCAGCAGTTCACCTTTATCACTGACATACACCGGCGGGACAGGTTGCATAATTGTAAAATTGTGGGCGGAGGCGATAAATGATGAAGCCAATAACACTATAGTCAGCAGACTATGTTTGAACATGCTTTCTCCTTGGCAGTGCGAGCGGTTTAAGAGCGCTCTGATAGTGGAAAGCAGCATCATAAGGTGTAATCAGTGGTCTGTCCTGTTGGTAAGCGTGATAAGGATCGCTTTCCGGCAAGGAAACCGGTGCCAGCCCGGTTAACCCAATTCAAAGTAAGTTGATTACATGCAAGTCACTGTCAGCTTCTGTAAAAGTAACAAAACAGAGTGGCAATTTCAGAACTAACGACTATTTTTAAAGTCCATTACGTTGTGTTCGTTTCGAAGAGCTGCCCCTAGTCTGGTTATTTATCTGGCAGGAACACAACGGGTCCCAGCAAGGAGAGAGTAAGAAAATGAGAATCTTTCAGCGTTATAATCCGCTCAAAGTAGCTAAATATGTAAAAACGCTGTTCCGTGGCCGTATCTACATCAAAGATGTAGGCGCATTTGAATTTGATAACGGCAAAATTTTACTGCCGAAAGTACGCGATAAGCGTCACTTCAGCGTGATGTCTGAAGTTAACCGCCAGGTAATGAGCTTGCAGGCAGAGATGTAATGACGGGCGCATCGCGCTGGTCAGGTAATACCCCCGTACTTTAGAGCATACCCGGATAAAAAAATAACGGCCCCGCATGGGGCCGTTATTGTTTGTGGTGACGGGGATAAGGGGGCAGAGCGAAGCCGGTTACAGGCTCTTCTCGCGCTCAAGCTCTTCCGGCGTTTTCGGCAACAGCGGCGTCAGCGGTTTATCACTGATGCGCGTGACCAAAAGCTGGTCGATCTTATAGCTGTCGATGTCCACCACTTCGAATTTGTACCCGGAGAATTTCACAAAGTCGGTGCGTTTCGGGATCTTACGCAGCATAAACATCATAAAGCCGCCGATGGTTTCGTAGTTGCCGGACTGCGGGAACTCGTCGATGTGCAGCACGCGCATGACGTCATCAATCGGCGTGCCGCCTTCGATCAGCCATGAGTTTTCATCACGCGCCACAATCTGCTCTTCCATGCCTTGCCCAACTAGATCGCCCATCAGCGTGGTCATCACGTCGTTCAGGGTAATAATGCCGACCACCAGCGCATACTCGTTCAGGATCACCGCGAAATCTTCACCGGCGGTCTTAAAACTCTCCAGCGCTTCGGAAAGCGTCAGGGTATCCGGCACAATCAGCGCAGAGCGGATCTGAACGCCGCTGCTCAGCATCAGGCTCTGGTTGCCCAGCACCCGGTTCAGCAGATCCTTGGAGTCCACATACCCCACGACCTGATCGATATGACCATCGCATACCAGAAACTTGGAGTGCGGATGGGTCGCGATCTTCTGCTTAATACTCTCTTCACTCTCCCGCAGGTCGAAAAAGATCACACTTTCCCGCGAGGTCATGGAAGAGGGCACCGTGCGCGATTCCAGCTCGAACACGTTTTCAATCAGCTCATGCTCCTGCTTGCGCAGTACCCCGGCCAGCGCGCCCGCTTCCACCACGGCATAGATGTCATCTGAGGTGATGTCATCATTGCGTACCATCGGCAGTTTAAACAGACGGAAAATAGAGTTCGCCAGCCCGTTAAACAGCCAGACCAACGGGCGGAATACCGCTAAGCAGAAACGCATCGGGTTGATGATCCGGACGGCAACCGTCTCTGGTGCAATCATACCGATGCGCTTCGGGGTTAAGTCTGCAAACAGGATGAACAGGCTGGTAACCAGCACAAAGGAACAGATGAAGCTGATTTGCTCGGCAAGCTCAGGCGACATAAAACGGATGAAGAAGCTTTCAAATACTGGCGAGAACGCCGCGTCACCGACAATACCCCCGAGAATAGCCACGGCATTCAGGCCAATCTGCACCACGGTAAAGAACATGCCGGGTGTTTCCTGGAGTTTGAGCACCCGCAGGGCGTTGATACTGCCGTCATCTGCCAGAAGTTTAAGTTTGATTTTTCGTGAGGCAGCCAGCGAAATCTCCGACAGGGAGAAAAAGGCGCTCACGGCGATTAATAAAAGAATCAGTAATATACTGTTTAGCATAGTTTATCCGCTTAGTTCCGGTTCCCGACCGGCGCGTTTAAGGCAGGGGGTAACACTGAGTGAAAAATTCTAAAATAACAGACAGAAATGCTGCAAACAGCCTACATTTGCAGCACGCATAGTATAGCAGCAGCGCTGAGAAGGCCGCCAGCGGAGAAAAAAGGGCGCGGAGCGGCCGTGCAGGGCTTACTGCGGCAGCAGGCAGACGCCGATGCCACCGAGGCCGCAATAGCCTTCCGGATTTTTATGCAGATATTGCTGGTGCTCGTTCTCGGCATAATAGAAAGGCAGCGCCGGAGCAATCTCTGTAGTGATCGGCCGGGTATCGCCGGCGGCCAGCATCGCCTGACGGAAGGCCGCAAGGCTCTGCTCTGCGGCCGCCTGCTGTGCCGCCGTCAGCGGATAAAGGGCTGAGCGGTACTGGGTACCGATATCACCGCCCTGGCGCATCCCCTGTGCCGGGTCATGGTTTTCCCAGAACAGCTGTAACAGTTGCGAATAACCGATAACGGCCGGATCAAACACCACCCGCACCACTTCCGCATGGCCGGTCTGGCCGGTGCAGACTTCCGTATAGGTCGGGTTTGGCGTATAGCCGCCGCTGTAGCCGGCTGCGGTGCTGTAAATACCCGGTTGTTGCCAGAACAGGCGCTCCACGCCCCAGAAGCAGCCCATGGCAAAGATCGCCTCTTCCATGCCGTCAGGAACATGGGTCATAGAGTGGCCGGTGACCGCATGAAGGGTGGCCACCGGCATCGGCGTTGTGCGCCCCGGTAAGGCATTCTCCTGAGTAACAGGTTGAGTTTTGTCGAAATTTTGCACCACGCTGGGCTCCGTTCAATAGCAGGGTAAGGATCGTTAGTTGTATCTGATTGCGTCTTTGCACACAATACATCGTCTCTTATCGATTAATTTTATTACGATAATCAAAATTTCAGGGTTAAACGGCTACCGGCCAAAGGGATTTCGCCCATACTGATGCTGTTTTTATGCCAGCGTGTTGCGTTACAGGACAGTAAACATTCCCAGGAGTACGTGTGCGACAAAACCGGGTGCTTAGTATTTTATGTGTACTGCTGGCTTCCCCCCTGGCACAGGCCGCAACGCTGCGGTTGCAGGTGGAAGGATTGAGCGGGGATTTAGAGAAAAATGTGCGTGTGCGGCTTTCCGCCATCGGCAGTGATGAAGTCACCGCTGACGGGCGTTTCCGTGCCAGCGTGGATAAAGCGGTCCGCCAGGGGCTGCGGCCGTTTGGTTATTACGACCCCACCATCGACTTTGAATACCGTGCCACGCCGCCGCCCGGCCGTCCGGTGCTGATTGCACGTGTCACGCCGGGTGAACCGGTCAGAATTGCCGGCACCTCCGTCGTCATTGAAGGGCAGGGCAAAGACGATGAGGATTACCAGACGCTGAAGAAAAACAACATCCCGGTCAAAGGGACTCAGCTCAACCACGGCACCTACGAAAGCTTCAAAAGCTCTATTACCAATGTGGCGGTGCGCAAAGGCTATTTCGATGCCACCATGCGCAAAAGCCAGCTCGGCATCATCCAGGACCAGCACCAGGCGTTCTGGGACATCGACTTTGATACCGGGCAGCGTTACCGCTTCGGCCGCGTCACCTTTGAGGGCGCGCAAATCCGTGATGATTATCTGCAAAACCTTGTTCCCTTCCATGAGGGCGACTACTACAGCGCCAGCGATCTGGCTGAGCTGAACCGTCGTCTCTCTGCCACCAACTGGTTTAATTCCGTGGTGGTGGCACCTGAATTCAAGAACGCCAAAGAGCACAAAGTCTTGCCGTTAAACGCGGTAGTCACGCCGCGCACCCGCAACACGCTGGAAACCGGGGTGGGCTACTCCACCGACGTCGGGCCGCGCATCAAAGCCAACTGGAAAAAACCGTGGCTTAACTCACGCGGGCACAGCCTGGAAAGCACCCTGAACCTCTCCGGGCCGGAGCAGGAGCTGGATCTCAGCTATAAGATCCCGCTGCTGAAAAACCCAATTGAGCAGTATTACGTGGTGCAGGGTGGCTTTAAACGTGAGGATCTCAACGACACCGAGTCTGATGGGGCCACCGTCAATGTGGCGCGCTACTGGGACGCCTCCAGCGGCTGGAAAAAGGCCATTAACCTGCGCTGGAGCATGGATCACTTTACCCAGGGCAGCGTCACCAATACCACTATGCTGATCTACCCCGGCGTCAGCGTCAGCCGGACGCGCCAGCGCGGCGGGCTGATGCCGGACTGGGGCGACTCACAACGCTATTCCCTTGATGTCTCCGACACCGGCTGGGGCTCTGACATCGACTTTGCCGTGGTACAGGCGCAGAACGTCTGGATCCGTACCCTGGCGGAGAAACATCGCTTTGTGGTGCGCGGCAATCTGGGCTGGATTGAAACCAACGACTTCGAACGTGTGCCGCCCTCCCTGCGCTTCTTCGCCGGGGGCGATCGCAGCATCCGCGGTTACCAGTACAAATCCATTTCACCGCGCGATGACGACGACAAACTCACCGGTGCCTCAAAACTGGCGACCGGCTCGCTGGAATACCAATACAACGTGACCGGCAAGTGGTGGGGCGCGGTGTTTGTCGATTCCGGTGAAGCGGTAAATGACATTAAACAGAGCAACGTGAAGACCGGCGCCGGGGTTGGCGTGCGCTGGGCATCACCGATTGGCCCGGTAAAACTGGATCTCGCCGCCCCGGTGGGCGACCAGGAAGAGCACGGCGTTGAGTTCTACATTGGGTTGGGGCCTGAATTATGAGCCTGTTGAAGAAGATTTCCCTGGGCGTACTGATCGTGGTGCTCCTGTTGCTGGGCAGTGTCGCCTTTCTGGTCGGCACGCAAACCGGCCTGCATATGGTGATTAGCGGGGCGGCACGCTGGGTGCCGGGGCTGGAGATTGGCAGCGTGACTGGCGGCTGGCGCTCCCTGACGCTGACCGGCGTGACCTATAAAATGCCGGGCGTCACCGTCAATGCCGGGCAGTTCCATCTCTCGGTGGATCTCTCCTGTTTCCGTCGCAGCCAATTCTGTGTGAACGCCCTGACCGCGCAGGATGTGAATGTGGTGGTCAATACCAAACAGATGACCCCGGCCGCTCCGCAACCGGAAGAGGAGGAGGCGGGCAGCGGTAACCTGAGTACGCCTTACCCGATTACGCTGCGGATGCTGCGGCTTAATAACGTCAAAGTCACCGTGGATAACACCGCGATTGCGCTGGATGAATTCCGCACCGGCCTGCAGTGGCAGGATCGCGCCCTGACGCTGATACCGACGCAGATTAACTCACTGCTGGTGGCGCTGCCGACCGCCGCCCAACTGGCACTGGAGAAGGTCACGGAACCCGCCCCGCCGGAACCGGCCAAACCGGCACCGCCCGGGCCGCCGTTGGGCGATACCCTGAAACAGTTATTCGCCAAACCGCTGCTGCCGGATCTGCCGGAATTCCGCCTGCCGCTGGATATCACCGTGAAGTCGATACGCGGAAACCAGCTGCGCCTTACCGGTGATACGGATGTGACGGTCACCTCACTGTTGTTACAGGCCAGCACCAAAGATCAGCACCTGCAACTCGACACCCTGGATGTGGACTCGCCGCAGGGCACCCTGAATGCCCGCGGGCAGGCCACACTCAGCGGCAACTGGCCGCTGGCGATGGACGTGAACAGCACGCTGAACGTCGACCCGATTAAGGGGGAGAAAGTGCGGCTGACCATCGGCGGCGGCTTGCGTGACACACTGAACGTGGCGTTGAACCTCTCCGGGCCGGTGCGCAGTACGCTGACGGTTAAGACCCAGCTCGCCGAGGCCGGGCTGCCGCTGGCGCTGTCACTGAAAAGTGATGAGCTGCGCTGGCCGCTGGTGGGGGAGCCGCAGTATCAGGTGAAGAATATTGACGTCAGCCTCAGCGGCAAGGCGATTGATTACCGGCTCGGCCTGCATTCTGACATCAGCGGTGTTGGGTTGCCGCCTGCTACCGTCACGCTGGACGGCGGCGGCACGGTTGAGCAGTTCCGGCTGGCGCGGTTGCGGGTAGCCGCGCTTCAGGGCAACACCGACCTCAGTGGCGTGGTGGACTGGAGCAAGGCCATCAGCTGGAATACGGAGCTGACGCTGGACGGCATTAACACCGCGAAGCAGTGGCCGGACTGGCCGGCGACCCTGCGCGGCAAGATTGTCACGCGCGGCAGCCTGTATGGCGGCAACATGCAGTTCCGCATTCCGGAACTGCAGCTGGACGGCAATGTGCGGCAGAACAAGGTCGAGGCGCGTGGGCAGCTCAGCGGCAACGCCGCCGGGCAGTGGGATATTCCACAGATGCACCTGGCACTGGGCCGTAATGCGATCGACGTAAAAGGCAAGCTGGATGAGAACTGGGCGCTGGATGCCCTGATCGATGCACCGGCGCTGGACAATGCCCTGCCGGGGCTGGGCGGTGTGGCGAAGGGCAACCTGAAGCTGCGTGGGAACCTGAAGGCGCCGCAGGTTCTGGCGGATCTCACCGCCAGCCGGTTACGCTGGCAGGAACTGCGCATCAACAGCGTTAACGTAAAAGGGGACGTGCGCTCCGGTGAGCAGATTCAGGGCGAACTGGCAGTACGGGTGCAACAACTGACCCAGGCTTCGCTGGCGATCCGGCAGTTAACGCTGGATGCCAAAGGCAGCGAAAAGCAGCATCAGATGCAATTGCGTATTGACGGCAAACCGGTCTCCGGCCAACTGACGCTGGCGGGCAGTTTTGACCGGCAGACCCAGCGCTGGCAGGGCACCCTCAATAACACCCGCTTTGACACGCCGGTTGGTGAAGTGCGGCTCAGCCGCGCAATGGCGCTGGAGTATTTCAACACTGAACAGCGCGTCACAATCGGGCCGCATTGCTGGCTGAACCCGAATGCTGAACTCTGTGTGCCGAAAACCATCGAGGCGGGCGCCAGCGGGCAGGCCAGCCTGGTGCTTAACCGCTTTGATCTGGCGATGATCAAACCTTACCTGACTGACGATACCCAGCTTAGCGGCATCTTCAGCGGCAAGGCGGATGTCAGCTGGAAAGCCACGGGCGGGCTGCCGCAGGCGAATGTGTCGCTCTCCGGCAAAGGGGTAAAAGTCCGCCAGAATCTTCAGGGCAAAACCCTGCCGGTGGATTTCGACACGCTGAACCTCTCGGCCGGGCTGGTCAATGGCCGGGCGCAGTTGGGGTGGCTGATCAAGATTGCCAATAATGGCCAGCTGGCCGGTGATGTGCAGGTCACCGATCCGCAGGGCCGCCGCGCTATCTCGGGCAATGTCAGCATCAATAATATTTCACTGGCGATGCTTAACCCGGTGCTTTCAAGCGATGAAAAAGCCAAGGGCCTGCTGAACGCCAACCTACGGCTGGGCGGCAATGCCCAGCGCCCGCTGGTGTATGGGCAGATGGCGCTGAATGATGTGGATATCGACGGCTCCTGGATGCCGTTTGACATCACCAGCGGCCGCCTGGGGCTGAACTTCAACGGTGACAACTCCACGCTCAACGGCCTGATTCAGACGACACAGGGCCAGCTTTCGCTGGCCGGTAACGCGGACTGGGCGCAAATTGATGCCTGGCGCGCGCGCATCGCGGCGAAAGGTGACAAGGTGCGCGTGATCGTGCCGCCGATGGTGCGGCTGGATGTCTCACCGGATCTGGTGTTTGAGGCGACGCCGCAACTCTTCTCCCTGAGCGGCAATGTGGACATCCCGTGGGCGCGCATCACGGTACAGGATCTGCCGGAGAGTGCGGTAGGCGTATCGTCTGATGAAGTGATGCTGGACGATCAGCACCAGCCGATCGAAACGAAAAAGGCCTCGATCCCGATCAACAGCAACCTGACCGTTAATATCGGCGACAATGTGCGGCTGGATGCCTTTGGCCTGCAGGCGAAGCTGAAAGGCGCGCTGAAAGTGGTGCAGGATCAGCAGGGGCTGGGGCTGAACGGGCAGATCGATATTCCGTCCGGCCGCTTCCACGCCTATGGCCAGGATCTGATTGTGCGCAAAGGGCAGTTGCTCTTCTCCGGCCCGCCGGCGCAACCGCTGCTTAACATTGAGGCGATCCGTAACCCGGAATCCACCGAGAATGACGTGGTGGCCGGGGTAAAAGTCACCGGGATGGCAGACGAGCCGAAGCTGGAGATCTTCTCTGACCCGGCGATGTCACAGCAGGAAGCGCTCTCTTATCTGCTGCGCGGCCAGGGGCTGGATAATACCGGTACCGACGGCAGTATGATGACCTCGATGCTGGTGGGATTAGGGGTTGCACAAAGTGGTAAACTTGTGGGTAAAATCGGCGAGGCGTTCGGGGTAAGTAACCTGGCCCTGGATACCGCTGGGGTGGGCGATAGCTCGCAGGTGGTGGTCAGTGGTTATGTGCTGCCCGGCCTGCAGGTAAAATATGGTGTAGGAATATTTGATTCTTTGGCAACCCTGACGTTACGTTACCGGTTGATGCCGAAATTGTATCTGGAAGCGGTGTCTGGACTCGACCAGGCATTGGATTTGCTCTATCAGTTTGAGTTTTAACGATGCGAATAATTGTCTACGGCAGCTTGCGCCGCAAGCAGGGTAACAGTCACTGGATGACCAACGCCCAATGGTTGGGCGACCATGAGTTAGCGGGGTTCGACCTCTATGATCTGGGGCAGTATCCGGCGGCGATCCCCGGTGAGGGCACCATTTACTGTGAGGTCTACCGGATCAACGCCGGTATTCTGGCGGAGCTGGATGAACTGAAAAGTAATACCAAGGATTACCGGCGGGAGTTGATTACAACGCCCTACGGCAGCGCATGGATCTACATTTATAAGCGTTCCCTGGCGGGTGTTCCGCGCATCTCTAGTGGTAACTGGCTGACGCGGGAAGCGCGGACGTCGTGAATGTGCTGGCATAGCGAATACCGGGTGCCGCCCATAAAAAACACCGCTCAATGAGCGGTGTTTTTTTTACGCTGAACGCCGTAAGGCGTATCGCTTACTTCTTCGCGCGCTCGAAAGAGGCTACGATTTCTGCTTTAGCTGCGTCGGCATTTTCCCAGCCGTCCACTTTTACCCACTTCCCTTTTTCCAGATCTTTGTAGTGTTCAAAGAAGTGGGCAATCTGGGCACGCAGCAGTTCCGGCAGGTCGTTCACATCTTTGATGTGGTCGTACTCTTTGGTGAGTTTGCTGTGCGGCACGGCGACCAGCTTGGCATCTTCGCCTGCTTCGTCAGACATTTTCAGCACGCCAACCGGACGGCAGCGGATCACGGAGCCTGGTTGCAGCGGGTATGGGGTCGGCACCAGCACATCTACCGGGTCACCATCCAGGGACAGGGTATTGTTGATGTAGCCGTAGTTGCACGGATAGAACATCGCGGTGGACATGAAGCGGTCAACGAACAGGGCGCCGGTTTCTTTGTCGATTTCATATTTGATCGGATCCGCATTAGCGGGGATCTCAATCACTACATAGATGTCTTCCGGAAGATCTTTACCCGCCGGTACGTTGTTCAAGCTCATAGTGGTTTCCTTTCATCGAACCAGAATTAGAGTGCCGGCTATTATAGCCAACTCTTTTATGAATTCCTGTCCTTTTAACATGCGCTCAGCCCGGCGGGAAACGTCCAGACCACCGGGGCCGGTACTTTCAGACTTATCCTTCACCGCCAGAGGCGGGAAGAGGCACACGGCAGCACGCAAAAAGGGCGATCTGACGATCGCCCTTCTGGATTGTGCCACGTGTTGCGAATCAGTTGTCCGGGTACTGCTCGATGAAGCGCTCCGCGTCTTCCACCATAGAACGGGTGCCGACAAAGAACGGCGCACGCTGGTGCAGGGATTCAGGCGTAATATCGAGGATACGGCGCATGCCGTCGCTGGCTTTGCCGTTGGCCTGTTCGGCCAGGAAGGCCATCGGGTTGCACTCATACAGCAGGCGCAGTTTCCCTTTCGGGTGCGAAGCGGTACTTGGGTAGATGTAGATACCGCCTTTCAGCAGGTTACGGTGGAAATCTGCCACCAGAGAACCAATATAACGGGAGGTATACGGGCGCTGCGTCGCCTCATCCTGCTCCTGACAATATTTGATGTACTTCTTCACCCCGAGCGGGAATTTGATGTAGTTCCCCTCGTTGATGGAGTACATATTGCCTTTTTCCGGGAAGCAAACTTTTTCATGGGACAGGCAGAACACGCCCAGGGAAGGGTCATAGGTAAAGGCGTGTACACCACAGCCGGTGGTATAAACCAGCATGGTTGAAGAGCCGTACACCACATAGCCGGCCGCGACCTGCGCGCTGCCCGGTTGCAGGAAATCTTCTTCTCTGACCGGGGTGCCGATAGGGCTGATGCGGCGGTAAATGGAGAAGATAGTCCCGACCGACACATTGACGTCAATGTTAGAGGAGCCGTCCAGCGGGTCCATCAACACCACGTATTTTGCATCTTCCGCCCCTTCGAAGATCACAATCTCATCTTCTTCTTCTGACGCGATCCCAGCTACTTCACCACGCGCTTTCAGCGCTGCTTTCAGCTTTTCATTGGCGAACAGATCAAGCTTCATCTGCACTTCGCCCTGAATGTTTGATACGCCGCTGGTACCCAGAATATCCACCAGCCCGGCTTTATTGATATCCCGGTGGATAATCTTGGCACCGAGTTTAATCGCGGAAAGCAGCGCCGTCAGTTCACCTGTGGCGTGGGGAAAGTCGTGCTGCTTCTCGACAATGAATTCGCCTAACGTTTTCATGACACAATCCCTGAATCTAATGATGGAAAGTGGTTTTTGATACAAACCACCAACATAAGCGAAATGAGTTTAACGTAAAGATATGGACGATTCATAGGCAAATCCATTTCTTCTGGACGATTCCGAGCGGTAGAATACCGGCTGACCTGACGTGATCTAATGGAAATAATATGCGTATTCATATTCTTGGTATCTGCGGCACCTTTATGGGCGGGCTGGCGATGCTGGCCCGTTCCCTGGGCCATGACGTAACCGGTTCAGACGATAATGTCTATCCGCCAATGAGCACGCTGCTGGAGAACCAGGGCATCAACCTTATTCAGGGGTACGATCCGGCACAGCTTGACCCGGCGCCGGACCTGGTGATCATCGGCAATGCCATGTCACGCGGTAACCCCTGTGTGGAGGCGGTGCTGGAGCGCGGCATCCGCTATATGTCCGGCCCGCAATGGCTGCATGATGATGTCTTGCACGACCGCTGGGTCATCGCGGTGGCCGGTACGCATGGAAAAACCACCACCGCCGGGATGGCAGCCTGGATCCTTGAGGCATGTGGCTACCAGCCCGGCTTTGTGATTGGCGGGGTGCCGGGGAACTTTGATGTCTCCGCCCGGCTGGGCAACAGCCCGTTCTTTGTGATTGAAGCTGATGAATATGACTGCGCCTTCTTTGATAAGCGCTCCAAGTTTGTGCATTACAGCCCACGCACGCTGATCCTGAATAATCTGGAGTTCGATCACGCGGATATCTTTGACGATCTGAAAGCGATCCAGAAGCAATTCCATCATCTGGTGCGCCTGGTGCCGGGCAAAGGCAAAATTATCCTGCCGGAGAATGATGCCCATCTGAAGCAGGTGATGGCGATGGGCTGTTGGAGTGAGCAGGAGTTTCTGGGTGAAAACGGCACCTGGCGTGCTGCCAAGCTGACGCCGGACGCCAGCCACTTTGAGGTGTTCCTGAATGGCGAACGTGTGGGCGAAGTGAACTGGTCGCTGGTGGGTGAACACAACATGCACAATGGCCTGATGGCCATCGCCGCAGCCCGCCATGTGGGGGTGTTGCCGGTGGATGCCTGCCGGGCGCTGGACACCTTTATTAATGCGCGCCGCCGCCTTGAGCTGCGCGGTGAAGCGAATGGCGTCACGGTATATGACGATTTTGCCCACCACCCAACGGCCATTCTGGCAACCCTGGCTGCCCTGCGCAGCAAAGTGGGCGGGACGGCGCGCATTCTGGCGGTGCTGGAGCCACGTTCCAATACCATGAAAATGGGGATGTGCAAAAACGAGCTGGCGCCGTCGCTTGGCCGGGCCGATGAAGTCTTCCTGTTCCAGCCGCAGCACATTCCCTGGCTGGTAACAGAAGTGGCAGAAGAGTGTATTCAGCCGGCGCACTGGAGCGCGGACGTGGAGACGCTGGCCGACATGGTGGTAAAAGCCGCGCAGCCGGGGGACCATATCCTGGTGATGAGCAACGGTGGCTTCGGGGGGATTCACACCAAATTGCTGGAGAAGCTGGCGGCAAAAGCCGCACGCTAAACATCACCGGCTGTGAGAACAGGGAGGCTGAGGCCTCCCTGTTTTTTTGGGCAATCAACAGGCAAAAAAAAGCCCCGACAGGGGGGCAATGGGGTTCGTCGGATAGGACGAGGGTATTCTTCTGGCTACGGCAGGCGGATATGCCATTCCTGGCTTTCCAGCACGCCATAGCGGTGAGGTTCACTGACCTCTTTTTTGAAGGCTTTTGCCGTCAGCGCTTGTGACAGCGTCAGCGGCAAGGGTTCTGCATGCTGCGTATGCCCCTGAGCGTCATTCATATCCGCTGGGGAGGGGGCCGCAGAAACACTCCATGAGAGAGCTGCAAGAAATCCCCAGACTACCGGCTTAATTTTTACTGACACGATCTCTTCCTGAAGCGATAACCCGGCGCCCTCTTAACATAATGGTTTGAGTAGGGAGAGGGCGCTGGCAAGGTTTCCAGAGGGTAATGCGGTGACTTATTGGTAAATCTCAGCGGTGGCGTGGTAAGCACCGTTCTGATAAGCCTCAATCACACGATAGGCTTTAGCGCCTTTACTGTCTGCTTTGTCTGAGAGCGCCTGACGAATATCAGTCGGGGTGGCGTTGACACCGCTGACACTGATGGTGCCTACCGGGGTCAGGTTGTTTGCCGGCGCAGTGATAAGTTCAGCGGCAGAAGCACCGGCAGAAACAGCAGAAAGTAGTGCCAGGGCAGTCAGGGTCTTTTTCATGTTCATGATGGTTTTCCTTAAAGTTGGTTAACAACCGTTAAGGCCATATCACATGTATTGCCTGCCGGTTGTTCTGTTACATTGCCGGGATCGCCGATCCCTCAGACGCGTTAATAACGCTTATGTTACTGATAAATTTGGTATTACTGATAGATTTCTGCGGTCGCGTGGTAGTTGCCGTTAATATAGGCTTCAACGACACGGTAGGCTTTTGCCCCTTTATTATCCGCTTTTTCAGAAAGTGCCTGACGGATGTCGGAAGGCGCTGCGCTGACACCACTGACAGAAATAGTGCCCATAGGCTGCAGGGAAGCCGCCTGATTAGCATCGATAGATTGTGCTGCAAATGCGCCAAAAGACAGTGCAGATAGGATACTTACAGCCGCGATGGTTGTCTTAATGTTCATGATTTAGCCTCGTCGTATTTTATTATTCGTTAGGAAACTGTGATTCTCATCACGGAAAGGAGTATACGCCTGGTAACACCCGAAAATAAATAGGATGCTAATAGTTTTTGAGGTTACTTTGAGGTGCTTTGTGATTTTTTAATAACCAAAAAGCATAAAAAATGTATAAATTGTGAGCTTTTATGGTTAATTTTTTGAAAGATCAATAGGCTAGGGTGATTTAACCAAATGTGCTGTTCATAGCAGTGATAATCACTGCCGGAGCAGGGAGGCACGCTGGGATATGCGAAAAAAGCGCGGCACTGCGGAATAATCACTTATGCAGTAATCACTGGGATGACAGGTTACCAGGGGAAGGCAGGAGAAATTATGGCAGGGGAAGTACAGCTTACCGCAATGGCCCGGTCAACCTGACCAGCACCCTTGCGGTATTACGCAGCTTACAGCTCTTGTTCAAACAGGCCGAGGATGGCCTCATACAGTTGCTTAACCGAAAAGCCATTCGCCGGGGTCGTAAAGATCGTGTCATCACCGGCAATGGTGCCGAGAATGCCCTCCGATTTCCCCAGGGAATCCAGCAGGCGGGCGATCAATTGCGCGGCCCCTGGGCTGGTGCGAATCACGACAACTGCATCGTTATAATCCACATCCAGTACCAGATTCTTCAGCGGGCTGGTGGTGGTCGGCACGCCCAGTTCAGCCGGCAGACAATACACCATCTCCATTTTGGCATTACGGGTACGTACCGCGCCAAATTTGGTCAGCATCCGCGAGACTTTGGACTGGTTGATATTATCAAAACCCTCTTCCTGCAGCGCCTGGACAATCTCGCTTTGAGAGCTGAATTTTTCTTCTTTCAGCAGCGCTTTAAAGGCTTTGATCAGATCGTCTTGTTTTGCGGGATTACGCATATTGCACCGTGAAATAGCTAAAGTTGACATCATTATTATGCATATATATGAATTTTTATGCAATGACGAGTCGGGGCCGCATCATCTGAGGCTTACTCGCACAAGGAAAGGCGCGAAGTGTAGCAAAATCACTGTGTAATGAATATGCCGTTTAAACAGGGTTTTTAGCAGAGTGGCAATATGTAGAATTCTTATTAATATTATGTTGTTCAAATGTTGTGCATCGATGCAACGCGGCTCACGGTTAGCAGGCTGTGAATCATGTCATACTCTGTGGGCTCTTTGTGCACTATGATCTTCATTTACTTCGTAGTTTCCTCAATGTTCGGGCTGAATTATCGCCTAAGCCTGCACAGGCCCTGTTAATGGTTTGTGGTGGATCATGCGATGACGTAAAGTATTAATGTTCTGAATTCACAGCATTTTTACGTTTACCATAAAAAAGGAGTATAGGATGAAAGTTGCAGTCCTCGGCGCAGCCGGTGGTATTGGTCAGGCGCTCGCCCTTTTGCTTAAGACACAATTGCCTTCAGGTTCGGAACTCTCTCTCTATGACATCGCACCCGTAACGCCCGGCGTGGCGGTCGATCTCAGCCATATCCCTACTGCTGTCAGTATTGAAGGCTTCAGCGGGGAAGATGCCACACCGGCATTACATGGCGCTGACGTGGTATTGATCTCTGCCGGGGTGGCACGCAAGCCAGGTATGGATCGCTCGGATCTGTTCAACGTCAACGCCGGTATCGTGCGTAACCTGATTCAGCAGGTCGCCAAAACCTGCCCCGGTGCCTTGATCGGCATTATTACCAACCCGGTCAATACCACGGTAGCGATTGCCGCAGAAGTGTTGAAAAAAGCCGGGGTATACGACAAAAACAAATTATTTGGTGTCACCACGCTGGATACCATCCGCGCGAATACTTTTGTGGCGGCACTGAAAGGTAAACAACCGGAAGAGATTGAGGTACCGGTTATTGGCGGGCACTCAGGCGTGACTATCTTACCGCTGCTGTCGCAGGTTCCGGGCGTCAGCTTCTCTGATGAAGAGATCGCAGAACTCACCAAACGTATCCAGAATGCCGGTACGGAAGTCGTGGAAGCCAAAGCGGGTGGGGGGTCTGCTACGCTCTCAATGGGCCAGGCAGCGGCGCGTTTTGGGTTATCCCTGGTTCGCGCCCTGCAGGGTGAGAGCAACGTGGTGGAGTGCGCGTATGTTGAAGGGGATGGGAGCTATGCCCGCTTCTTTGCTCAACCACTTTTATTAGGCAAAGAAGGCGTGGCGCAGCATCAGGATATCGGAACATTAAGCGCCTTTGAAAAACAGGCACTGGAAGGGATGCTGGATGTATTGCGCAAAGATATTGAATTAGGCGAACAGTTCGTCAATCAATGAGCCTTACCTGCTACCGCTGGCGTCATGCCAGCGGTTCATTCTCTTGCGAAGGTGATGGCGTTTTTTTGCAGGATGCCGGCGCTTTTTTCACGCTGCTTTTCTTCGGTTTTACCACAGGCTGGCACAGTGCTTTCGGCAGAGGCCGGCGGGTTTTCCGTTCAACCGGCAACAGGGTCGCCGCATCAAAATAACGGCTGGGCCAGATACGGGCCGGATGGATATCCAGCGCATTGGCAATAATCCACTCTCCCTTAGGCCAGGGACGATAAAGGACGTTGGCCAGGGTGGAGGAGCTTAACCCCGCCGCCCGTGATAATGCCGCCATCGACGTACCTCTTTTATGCAGGGCAGAAATAATGTCTGCTGAATGCCAATCCTTCTTTTTCTTAATGTTCATTCCCTTCGTCCTTACTTGTCCACATACAGGCCATGCAGCGAAACCCTGCTGCATTTTAAGAAATTCATAACATCAAATTTCATAAGCTTGCGCAAATAACTTTCTGGAAGTTGGAAAGAATCTGTGTGCAATAACAAATATCGACTGCAAAAGGTGTGAAATCAACCATATCAGTGAGTAAGATAATCCTTTTCATCAATAATTTGATGAGAAAGCATTAATACTTTTTATAGAAAATTAAAGAAAAATTCACTGAAAAATTTCTTAAAATAGTGTCGCAGTGATCGAACAAACACTTTTGTCTTTATACGCTTATTTACCGTGTGGTCTTTGGGTGTGGGTGGTATAAAGAATGTTAAAAGCGCGTGTCGTGTCATGTGACAGTGATCGGGACATCGTGCCCCGTTTACCGGATATTCAGGTGCAAGAGAAGGGTAATGAAACAAGAGTGGTTTACTGCCAAAGAGCTGGCAGATATTCAGAGCCTGCCTTCGACCCCACAGGGGGTCAATGCCCTGGCCCGGCGTGAAGGTTGGGAGAGGCGCCGCCGCCATGGGGTGCAGGGAAAAGCGGTAGAGTACTCTGTCCGGAGTTTGCCGGTGAAGGCTATTGCAGAATTGGCGCTGCAGTTCTCAAAAAGTGCAGATGAAACGCCCACGGAAGATCCGTTATCCATCTGGATTGAAGGCTACCACCAACTCACAGACGCGCAGCGCCGGCGGGTGATAGCCCTGATTATGCAGGAGGGCATGCAGGGATTACTTAACCGGCTACCCCAGGAACCGGGCAACCGGCAGGCGGCTCAGTAATCGCGTTTCACGGCCATATGCGCCAGCCCTTCCAGGGCGCGGCGGTAAGGCGTGTCAGGCAGAATATTCAGGCAGGCAATCGCTTTGTCCGCTTCTTCTTCTGCCCGCTGCCGCGTATAGGCCAGCGACCCCACCTGATGCATGGTTTCCAATACCGGCTCCAGCAGATGGCGGCCATTACCCTCTTCAATCGCCTGACGAATCATGGCAGATTGCGCAGCATTGCCATGTTTCATGGCGTGCAGCAGGGGGAGGGTAGGTTTACCTTCGTCCAGATCATCACCGGTATTTTTGCCTAACGTGCTGCCATCGGCGTCGTAATCGAGCAAATCGTCGATTAACTGGAACGCGGTGCCGAGATAGCGCCCATAGTCCTGCAACGCTTTTTCTTGTTCTTCTGTGGCGTCTGACAGGATCGCGGATGCCTGTGCCGCCGCTTCAAACAGCCGGGCCGTTTTACTGTAGATAACCCGCATATAACTCTCTTCAGTAATATCCGGATCGTTACAGTTCATCAGTTGCAGCACTTCGCCTTCGGCAATCACATTCACCGCTTCAGACATCAGTGCCAGCACCCGCAGCGACTCCAGGCCGGTCATCATCTGGAAGGCGCGGGTATAGATGAAATCGCCGACCAGTACACTGGCTGCATTGCCGAAAGCCGCATTGGCCGTGGCCTTACCACGGCGCATATCTGACTCGTCAACCACATCATCGTGCAACAACGTGGCGGTATGTATAAATTCAATCAGGGCAGCTACCGTGACATGTTTCTGGCCGGTGTAGCTCAGTGCCCGGGCAGCCAATACTGCAATCATCGGCCGGATGCGCTTGCCGCCACCGCTGATGATGTAGTAGCCCAACTGGTTGATCAGTGTGACATCAGAGTTGAGCTGGTCGAGAATGATTGCGTTTACGGCCGCCATATCTTGTGCGGTTAGGTCGGTAATCTGTTCAAGGTTCATTGTATTTTTTTCTATTAGGATGCTCTTCACCATGAATGGGAGCACCGCACGCAGCGGCTCATCGTAGTAACAGTACCTTTGATTGTACTTGAAAAATGGCATAGATAAACGTCGCGAAATGAGCTGTGCTTTTTTTCTTCTTCTGACTTTATTCTGCTCTTGTCATGCGATGCTTTTTTGCGTAGAATTCGCGCCCTATTGTGAATATTTATAGCGCGCTTTGAACTACTAAAGGCGAGTGCGCGGAAAGCGGAGTTTTATATGTACGCGGTTTTCCAAAGTGGTGGTAAACAACACCGAGTAAGCGAAGGTCAGACCGTTCGCTTGGAAAAGCTGGACATCGCAACTGGTGAAGCTGTTGAGTTTGACCAAGTGCTGATGATTGCCAATGGTGAAGAAATCAACATCGGCGTTCCTTTCGTCGATGGTGGCAAAATCACCGCTGAAGTTGTGGCTCACGGTCGTGGCGAGAAAATTAAAATCGTTAAGTTTCGTCGTCGTAAACACTACCGTAAGCAGCAGGGCCACCGTCAGTGGTTCACTGATGTGAAAATCACCGGCATCAGCGCTTAAGTTTAGGAGCATAAAATGGCACATAAAAAGGCTGGCGGCTCGACTCGTAACGGTCGCGATTCCGAAGCTAAACGTCTGGGCGTGAAACGCTTTGGCGGCGAAGCAGTTCTGGCAGGCAGCATCATCGTTCGTCAGCGCGGGACCAAGTTCCACGCAGGCACCAACGTAGGTTGCGGCAAAGACCACACTCTGTTCGCACTGGCTGACGGTAAAGTTAAGTTTGAAGTAAAAGGCCCGAACAATCGTAAATTCATCAGCATCGTTGCTGAATAAGTTTTTCGAGCCTTACTGGTAGATGTAAGCCCCGCAATTCTGTTGCGGGGCTTTTTACATTTTAGAGTGGACGTCGGGGCACGATATGGAAACCAGGCAGCAGGCAGGCATCGGCATCATGCTGGCATTGACCACCGCCGTATTTTGGGGCGCGTTGCCAATTGCGATGAAGCAGGTGCTTCAGGTGATGGACCCTTTCACCGTTGTCTGGTACCGCTTTGCCATGGCCTCGCTGGGCCTGGGCGGGCTGCTGGCTGTCAGGGGTAATCTTCCGCCTGTACGTCTGTTTGGCAAGCCGCGCTGGCTGGCACTGCTTGCGATTGCAACGGCGGGGTTACTGGGGAACTTTATCTTTTTCAGTTCCTCGTTACAGTACCTGAGCCCAACCGCCTCACAGGTGATTGGCCAGCTCTCCCCGGTTGGAATGATGATTGCCAGTGTGTTCATCCTCAAAGAGCGGATGCGCATTACGCAAGTGATTGGGGCCGCGATGCTGATTTGCGGGCTGATCATGTTTTTCAACAGCAGCCTGATTGAAATTTTTACCCGGCTGACAGATTACACGCTGGGTGTGTTGCTCGGGGTGTGCGCGGCGTCAGTCTGGGTATGCTACGGCGTGGCGCAAAAGGTTCTTTTGCGGCGCCTGGCATCGCAACAGATCCTGGTAATGTTGTACACTTTATGTGCAGTGGCGCTTTTTCCTCTGGCTCATCCAGGGGTGATTATGCAATTAAGCGGCTGGCAACTTGCCTGCCTGCTGTTTTGTGGCGCCAACACCCTGATTGGCTATGGCGCGCTGGCTGAGGCCATGGCGCGCTGGCAGGCGGCACAGGTAAGTGCCCTGGTGACGCTGACACCGCTGTTTACCCTGCTATTTTCGAATTTACTGGCATTGGCCTGGCCGCACTTCTTCGCGGTGCCTGCGCTGAATGTGGTGGGATACCTCGGGGCGATCGTTGTGGTGTCAGGGGCAATGTTTTCCGCAATTGGCCATCGTTGGTGGCCCGGGCGGACAGAAAAAAGTCTGGTTGCTTCATTGAAGCACTCAGACGAATGATTTACGGAGACAGCAAATGAAGTTTGTAGATGAAGCCACGATTCTGGTGGTAGCAGGTGATGGCGGTAACGGGTGTGTGAGTTTCCGTCGCGAAAAATATATTCCTAAAGGCGGCCCGGACGGCGGCGACGGCGGCGACGGTGGTGATGTCTACCTGCTGGCGGATGAGAACCTGAATACCCTGATTGACTACCGTTTTGAGAAGTCTTTCCGTGCAGAACGTGGTGAAAACGGCCAAAGCCGTGACTGCACCGGTAAACGCGGCAAAGACATCACCATTAAGGTGCCGGTCGGGACACGTATTATTGACCAGGGTACCGGTGAAGTGGTGGGCGATCTGACCCGTCACCAGCAACGCCTGATGGTCGCCAAGGGCGGCTTCCACGGCCTGGGTAACACCCGGTTTAAATCATCCGTTAACCGTACGCCGCGCCAGAAAACCATGGGTACGCCGGGCGAGAAGCGCGACATCAACCTGGAACTGCTGCTGCTGGCAGACGTCGGTATGCTGGGCCTGCCGAATGCCGGTAAATCGACTTTCATCCGCGCCGTTTCCGCAGCGAAGCCGAAAGTGGCGGACTATCCGTTCACCACACTGGTACCGAGCCTGGGTGTAGTGCGTATGGACAGCGAACAGAGTTTCGTTGTGGCTGATATCCCAGGGCTTATCGAAGGCGCTTCTGAAGGTGCCGGCCTCGGCATCCGCTTCCTGAAGCACCTGGAGCGTTGCCGCGTGCTGCTGCACCTGGTGGATATCGCCCCGATCGATGAATCCAATCCGGTTGAAAATGCCCATGTCATCATCAATGAGCTGAAGCAGTACAGCGAGAAGCTGGCTGAGAAGCCGCGTTGGCTGGTATTCAACAAAGTTGATTTGCTGGACGATGAAGAGGCAGAAGCCCGCGCCAAAGCGATCGCTGAAGAGATGGGCTGGGAAGGGAAATACTACCTGATCTCAGCAGCAAACCGCGCCGGGGTAAATGCCCTGTGCTGGGATGTGATGAGCTTCCTGAACACGCAGCCGCGTGAAATGGCTATTGAAGAAAGCAAGCCGGAGAAAGCCGAGTTCATGTGGGATGATTACCACCGTGAACAGCTGGCTGAAGCTGAGGCTGAAGCCGAAGAAGAGTGGGATGACGACTGGGACGAAGATGACGACGAAGGCGTCGAAATCGTTTACCAGCGTTAATCTGCTGACAAAAGGTTGCCTCCGGGCAACCTTTTTTATGCCTGCTGCCGGGCAATCAGCCGAGGTCAAGGCGGGAAGGGAGCAGGCATTGCGCTGCCAATCCCCCTTCAGACCGGTTCTGTAGCGTCAGTGTCGCGCGATGAAGCTGCGCGATACGAATAACGATATTTAATCCTAACCCGCTGCCGCCATAACGTTGGTCCATCCGCGTAAAGGCTTTGGTCAGTTCCCCCGCCAGGTTTTCATCAATACCCGGCCCTTCGTCGCTCACTGTCAGCTGCCACTGCGCCTGCTGTGCCAGACACGTCACAGTGATACAAGTCTGTTCCGGGCTGTAACGGTGCGCATTTTCCACCAGGTTTCGCAACATCAGCCGCAACAACACGGCATCACCCTGCACCCAGGCCTGAGCCGGCATGTGCCATATCAACGTTTGCCGACGTTGTGCAGCCATCTCCTCCAACTCCTCGCGCAGGGGCAGGGCAACCTCTTCCACCCAATCGATCCGTTGATAATGACCGCCGGCAAAGTTCTGCCCGGCCCGTGATAGCATGAGCAGTTGTTCAATGGTATGCATCAGCAGATCGATACGTGCGATCAACACCCGGCTTTCAGCGATCCCTTTTTGCTCCATCAACTCCAGGTGAAGCCTGATACCGGCCAGGGGCGTGCGCAACTCATGAGCAGCATCGGCGGTAAACAGGCGTTCTTGCTGAATAGTGTTGGATAGCCGGGCCAGCAGTTGATTGAGCGATGTCGTCACCGACACAATCTCCTGCATATCGCTGTTGATCGGCAGGGGAGTCAGATTATCGGCAGAACGGTTCTGCAGACGCTGCTGTAGCTGATTGAGTGGGCGGATAATCCAGCTGATCGCCCAGAAAGAGAGCAGTAACGTGATGCCGAGCATAATCAGCGAGGGGGCCAGCAGGGAGGCCACCGCCTCAGCGATTTCCATTTCCACATGCTGGTTACGTACTTTAGCAGTCAGTGTGTCATTCACCAGCAGGCTTATCTGTTCCCGGCTCTCATGCCAGAGCCAGAAAACGCTGATGAGCTGTGTTACCAGCAAAATTAACGCCAGCATTAACAATAAACGCCGACGCATACTGATCATGGCTGAGCGTCCAGCCGGTAACCAATACCGCGTACAGTACGGATGCGCTCCTTGCCCAATTTGCGCCGGAGATTGTGGATATGCACTTCCAGAGTATTGGAGCCAAAATCGTCCTGCCAGGTGTAGAGATCGTGCTGTAACAGCTCCCGGTTGACTGTCTGCCCCGCACGCAGCATCAGCCGTGACAGAATAGCGAACTCTTTGGGCGTGATCTCCAGGGGCTTGTTATCCAGGGAAACCTGCTGAGTAGAGAGGTTCAGCGTAAGATTATCCAGAATCAGCAGGTTATCGCTGTGCCCTTGATAGCGCCGCAGCAGGGCGCGGACACGTGCCTGGAGCTCAGCCAGCGCAAAGGGCTTGATCAGGTAATCGTCCGCACCTGCGTCCAGCCCTTCAACCCGATCTTCCATGGCATCACGCGCCGTCAGAATTAACACCGGCAGCGCCATGTTTTCACGGCGCCACTGACGCAACAGCGACGTGCCGTCGCGATCCGGCAGCCCCAGATCAAGAATAATTAAGCTGTACTGACTGGCGGGAAGATAACGGACTGCATCAGCAGCCCGGCTGACGCAATCACACACATAGCCCTCCGCAGAAAGCGCGGCCGTAAGCCCTTGTTGTAGCAGTGCATCATCCTCAACAATCAGTATTTTCATTGCTTAATTATTCTGGTAGATATCACGGTAAAGACGGCTCTCAAACCTGACCAGCGGTGCGCGGCGGGTGCGCTGATCTTCCGGTGGCACCGCATAACCGGACAGGTACTGAACAAAGGCCATTTTCTGACCACTCGCCGTGGTAATAAACCCTGCCAGATTATATACACCCTGAAGCGCACCGGTTTTCGCGGAGACTTTGCCATCCACCCCCGCCTCATGCAGGCCGCCACGGTAGCGTAGCGTACCGTCATAGCCGGCCAGCGGCAGCATAGAGATGAAATCAAGCTCGTTGTCATGCTGGGCAATATACTGCAACGCCTGCATCATGGTAGCAGGGGAGAGCAGGTTATGGCGTGATAACCCGGAACCGTCCACCACAATGCTGTTGCCCAGATCCACACCGGCTTTTTGCCGCAAAATCTGCCGGACGGCATCTGCCCCGGCGCGCCACGTTCCCGGCACACCAAAGCGCTCATGACCAATGGTGCGGAACACGGTGTCGGCGATCATGTTGTCAGACTTCTTCAGCATGATTTTCAGCAAGTCATGTAACGGCAGTGATTGCGTCTGCGCCAGCACCGTCCCGGCCGGTGTCGGTAGTGTCTGGCGCTTCAATGTGCCGCCAATCTGGATACCGGCATCCTGAAGTTCATCCTTAAGAATAGCGCCGGCATAAGCGGCACCGTCCTGAATCGCGAACGCCAGCGGCAGCGGGTCAGCTCGCTGGGTCAAACATCCGGTCAGGGTAAAGCGGTTAAGCTCACCCGGCACAACATCCAGCTCGCAATATTGCGCATCCGGCGAGCCTTGTGCCAGGGTTCGTACCTGACTGAACATATGCACCGGGTAGTAGGAGGCAACGCGGATAAACGCGATATCGTCAGGCTTCGGGGCGCTGTAAAGCGAAACTGAAAAACAGTTACGGTCAACAATCGCAGCCGCCGGCGGGGCGCTGAAGCACTGGGTGATGTCATTCCACGGCCAGCCCGGCGCTTTGTCATGGCTGGCAAATACGGACGTATCCACAATCACATCGCCGGTGATTTCATGAATGCCCTGCTTTTTCAGCACCGCAACCATGTTGCGCAGATTCTGCCGTTTAAAGGTCGGGTCGCCGTCGAAACGTGCCACCAGGTTGCCGCGCAATACGCCATCAGCAACCGGCGCACTGCTTTCAAACGTCGTATTGAAGCGGAAGTCCGGCCCCAGTTGCAGTAAGGCGGCCAGTGCAGTCAGGACTTTTTGGGTACTGGCCGGCAATGCCATATGCTGACCATGGTAATCAATGGCGGGCGTCGTTGAGCCTACTTTTTGAACCAGCAGCGCCAGATTGGCACCATCAGGCAGGTATTGCGTGTAATCTTCGACCGGCGCAGCATGGGCAGACAACATAAATGCGCAGGTTAATCCGCTGACAATTCGTGAAAAACGCATAATTTCGGGGCAACAGATGGATAATGTGCCGTCATACTACGGTGCAAAGCAGGAAAAAGTAAACGATGACCCATAATGAACTCTACGTTAAAATGCGTATCAAAATGCAAAACCAATCCTGACCCGGCAATCGCTGCCGGTCAGGATTCTTTTGTTTCTCGCCTGGAAGCGAAAGGGCCACGCCGGTCCTGCGCATTTTCATCCGAACACGTCAGGAAGGCGGATTTTTAAACAGGATAGAAGTAGAGGTAGTGTAACTATGAAACAGATTCCGATGACGTTGCGTGGCGCAGAGAAGTTGCGCGAAGAGCTTGATTACCTGAAGAGTGTACGTCGCCCGAAAATTATCTCTGATATTGCGGATGCGCGTGAGCATGGCGATTTGAAAGAGAATGCTGAGTATCATGCTGCACGTGAGCAACAGGGCTTCTGTGAGGGGCGCATTCAGGAGATCGAGGCGAAACTGTCTAATGCCCAGGTGATCGATATCACAAAAATGCCAAACAATGGCCGGGTGATTTTCGGTGCCACTGTGAAGGTACTGAACCTGGATACGGATGAAGAGCAATCTTACCGTATCGTAGGGGATGACGAAGCTGACTTTAAGCAGAACCTCATTTCAGTAAATTCCCCGATTGCCCGCGGCCTGATTGGTAAAGAACAGGATGACGTGGTGGTCATTAACACCCCGGGCGGCGACGTGGAATATGAAATTTTGCACGTCGATTATCTTTAACGCTGTCCGGATGCTTACAATCCCGCTACATTTGTAAAGATAAGAAAAAGGCCGCATGCGGCCTTTTATCAGAGCAGTGCACATGGCACCTTTTCAGTAAACGTGGGAAGCTTAACGCGGTAAACTGATTTTCCGATCGTCGGATGGACGATAGAGAACCAGAATATTCCCGATAACTTGCACGTTAGCCGCGCCAGTTTCACGCACAATCGCATCAACGATCAGAGTCTTGGTTTCGCGCTCTTCAGCAGCGATCTTCACTTTAATCAGTTCATGATGCGCAAGCGCCTGCTCGATCTCGGCCAGCACCCCTTCGGTGAGCCCGTTATTACCCAGCATAACGACCGGTTTTAACGGATGCGCCAGGCCTTTCAGGTGCTGTTTTTGTTTGTTATTCAGATTCATCGTATTTTTTGCTTAGGTTGGGATTGAAAACGGGTCATTCTACCGCCATCTCAGGTCTATCACCAACCCGGTATCTGCCTCTCCGCCGCTGCCGTACGCTAAGCAATCAATAGTATGTCTCTAAGAGCCTGTAAAACAGGCTTAAAATCAGGATAGTTGGAAAACCGATGACCAATAAAAAGCGTTCTGCCAGCTCCAGCCGCTGGTTACAGGAACACTTTAGCGATAAATATGTCCTGCAGGCACAGAAAAAAGGGCTACGCTCACGTGCCTGGTTTAAACTTGATGAGATACAACAAAGCGACAAACTCTTCAAACCGGGTATGACCGTAGTGGATTTAGGCGCGGCTCCGGGTGGGTGGTCACAGTATGTCGTGACCCAGATTGGCGGAAGCGGGCGCATTATTGCCTGTGATATTTTACCGATGGATCCTATTGTTGGTGTCGATTTCCTCCAGGGGGATTTTCGTGATCCAATGGTGTTGGATGCGCTGTTACAACGCGTAGGCGACAAGAAAGTTCAGGTGGTCATGTCTGATATGGCCCCGAATATGAGTGGTACTCCGGCTGTCGATATTCCTAAATCGATGTATCTGGTTGAATTAGCGCTGGATATGTGTCGTGATGTACTGGCGCCAGGGGGAAGTTTCCTGGTGAAGGTGTTTCAGGGAGATGGGTTTGATGCGTATTTGCGCGAAATCCGCTCTCTGTTTACGAAGGTTAAGATTCGTAAGCCAGACGCTTCCCGGGCACGGTCGCGGGAAGTGTACATCGTAGCGACAGGGCGCAAACTGTAGTACCCTAACGCTGTTTGTTAACACAGTTGTAATATGAGGTTAATCCCTTGAGTGACATGGCGAAAAACCTAATTCTCTGGTTGGTCATCGCAGTTGTGCTGATGTCTGTGTTCCAGAGCTTTGGGCCCAGCGAGTCGAATGGCCGTAGGGTAGATTATTCTACCTTCATGTCCGAATTGACCCAAGACCAGATTCGTGAAGCACGTATCAACGGACGTGAAATCAACGTTACCAAGAAAGACAGTAACCGATACACGACTTATCTTCCTGTTAACGATCCAAAATTACTGGATACCCTGTTAACCAAAAATGTGAAAGTTGTTGGTGAACCGCCGGAAGAACCGAGTTTGCTGGCTTCTATCTTTATCTCCTGGTTCCCGATGCTGTTGCTGATTGGGGTCTGGATCTTCTTCATGCGACAAATGCAGGGCGGCGGTGGCAAAGGCGCTATGTCCTTTGGCAAAAGTAAGGCCCGCATGCTGACAGAAGACCAGATCAAAACCACTTTCTCTGATGTTGCCGGTTGCGACGAAGCGAAAGAAGAGGTCAGTGAACTGGTAGATTACCTGCGTGAACCGAGCCGTTTCCAGAAACTGGGCGGTAAAATTCCGAAAGGCGTTTTGATGGTAGGGCCGCCGGGGACCGGTAAAACCTTGCTGGCGAAAGCGATCGCGGGCGAAGCCAAAGTGCCGTTCTTTACCATTTCCGGTTCTGACTTTGTTGAAATGTTCGTGGGGGTGGGTGCTTCCCGCGTCCGTGATATGTTTGAACAGGCGAAGAAAGCAGCACCTTGCATCATCTTTATCGATGAAATTGATGCCGTAGGTCGCCAGCGTGGCGCAGGTCTGGGCGGGGGCCACGATGAGCGTGAGCAAACGCTGAACCAGATGCTGGTAGAGATGGATGGCTTCGAAGGCAATGAAGGGATTATCGTCATTGCTGCGACGAACCGTCCTGACGTACTGGACCCTGCATTACTGCGTCCGGGCCGTTTCGACCGCCAGGTCGTGGTTGGCCTGCCGGATGTGCGTGGCCGTGAACAGATCCTGAAAGTTCACATGCGCCGCGTGCCGCTGTCACCGGATGTTGATGCATCTGTGATTGCGCGCGGTACGCCAGGCTTCTCTGGTGCTGATCTGGCTAACCTGGTCAACGAAGCAGCGCTGTTTGCTGCACGCGGCAGTAAGCGTGTGGTGTCGATGGTGGAATTCGAGAAAGCCAAAGACAAGATCATGATGGGTGCAGAACGCCGCTCCATGGTGATGACGGAGTCGCAGAAAGAGTCTACGGCCTACCATGAAGCCGGACACGCCATTATTGGCCGCCTGGTGCCCGAGCATGATCCGGTGCATAAAGTGACGATCATTCCACGTGGCCGAGCGCTGGGTGTGACCTTCTTCCTGCCGGAAGGCGATGCGATCAGTGCCAGCCGTCAGAAACTGGAAAGCCAGATTTCTACGCTGTACGGCGGCCGTCTGGCAGAAGAGATCATCTACGGGCCGGAAAAAGTCTCTACCGGTGCGTCAAATGACATCAAAGTTGCGACGTCAATTGCGCGTAACATGGTGACCCAATGGGGCTTCTCTGAGAAGCTGGGGCCACTGCTGTATGCGGAAGAAGAAGGCGAAGTGTTCTTGGGTCGCTCAGTAGCAAAAGCCAAACATATGTCTGATGAAACAGCACGTATCATCGACCAGGAAGTAAAATCCCTGATTGAGCGCAACTATGTGCGTGCCCGTTCGCTGTTGATGGAAAACATGGATATCCTGCATTCTATGAAAGATGCACTGATGAAGTATGAAACCATCGACGCGCCACAGATTGATGACCTGATGAACCGTAAAGATGTGCGTCCGCCGGCTGGTTGGGATGACGCGGTAAAAAACAACTCGAATGATGGCGGCTCTCCTAAAGCCCCAACACCGGTTGATGACCCGCGCACAGCAAACCCCGGCAACACCATGTTTGAACAGCTGGGCGACAAGTAAGTTTCACGCCTGCCTGACATGCTGTTTGCTACATACTAACCCCGGGCTCGCCCGGGGTTTTTTATTGTCTGTTATATACGCTACACGGTGGAGAACAACCTATGCAGCTGACTGCAGGAAGCCGCTCACTTAACCTGCTTTACCCACAGGTAATGGGGATTTTGAATGTAACGCCCGACTCGTTTTCAGATGGCGGTAAACATAACACCACTGAACGTGCGTTGCGCCATGCCCAAACGATGATTGAAGCCGGGGCCACACTGATTGACGTTGGGGGCGAATCCACCCGGCCAGGCGCGGCAGAGGTCAGTGAGCAAGAGGAGCTGGATCGGGTTATCCCGGTAGTTGAAGCACTGGCCCGCTATTTTGATGTCTGGATTTCAGTCGATACCTCAAAGCCTGCGGTGATTACTGCAAGCGCTGCAGCAGGTGCAGATTTGATTAACGATGTCCGATCTCTGCAGGAGCCGGGTGCATTGGCCGCGGCGGCTAAAACCGGGCTGCCGGTTTGCCTGATGCATATGCAGGGGCAGCCCTCCACCATGCAACAGGCACCACATTATGACGATTTAATGGGCGATGTTTTCACCTTCTTCCGGCATCATATTGCCCGTTGTGAACAGGCAGGGATAGACAGGGAAAAATTGGTACTCGACCCGGGCTTTGGTTTCGGTAAGAATTTATCGCACAATTATCAGTTATTGAACCGCTTGTCCGAGCTGCATCATTTTAATTTGCCGCTTCTGGTGGGGATGTCGCGCAAATCGATGGTGGGGCAGCTGTTAAATATTCCTCCTGAACAACGTGTTTCCGGCAGTGTTGCCTGTGCAGTGATTGCCGCCATGAAAGGGGCCAAAATTATCCGGGTGCATGACGTTAAAGAAACGGTTGAGGCAATGCGCGTGGTTGAAGCAACACTTTATGCGAAGGATTAAAAAGAGATTATGAGTAACCGTAAATACTTTGGCACTGATGGCATCCGCGGGAAAGTAGGGCAGAGCCCTATTACACCTGATTTTGTACTGAAGCTGGGCTGGGCTGCAGGTAAAGTGCTGGCGCGCAATGGTTCCCGGAAAATCATCATCGGAAAGGATACGCGCATTTCAGGCTATATGCTGGAGTCCGCTCTGGAAGCAGGCCTGGCTGCCGCAGGGTTATCAGCTGCCTTTACCGGGCCGATGCCCACACCGGCCGTTGCCTATCTGACCCGTACCTTCCGGGCCGAGGCTGGCATTGTCATCTCCGCTTCTCATAATCCATTCTATGACAACGGCATCAAATTTTTCTCCATTGATGGCGCGAAATTGCCGGATGATGTGGAAGAAGCGATTGAAGCTGAAATGGAAAAGCCGCTGACCTGTGTGGAGTCCAGTGAACTGGGTAAAGCCAGCCGTATCGTTGATGCTGCCGGCCGTTACATTGAGTTCTGCAAAGGGACTTTCCCCAGTGAGTTAAGCCTGAGCGGGCTGAAAATCGTGGTGGACTGTGCCAATGGTGCGACTTATCACATTGCCCCGAGTGTACTGCGCGAGCTGGGCGCGAAAGTGATTGCCATTGGCTGTGAGCCTGATGGCATGAACATCAATGAAAAATGCGGCGCAACAGATGTGCGTGAGCTGCAAAAACGCGTGGTGGCAGAAAAGGCGGATGTTGGGCTGGCCCTGGATGGTGACGGTGACCGCGTGATGATGGTAGACCATCAGGGTAATACAGTAGATGGTGACCAAATCCTGTACATCATTGCGCGTGAGGGGCTTCGCCAGGGGCAACTGCGTGGTGGTGCTGTCGGTACGCTGATGAGCAATATGGGGCTGGAGCTGGCATTGAAACAGCTGGGCATTCCCTTTGCGCGCGCCAAAGTGGGTGACCGTTATGTGCTGGAGAAAATGCAGGAGAAAGGGTGGCGTATCGGCGCTGAAAATTCCGGGCATGTAATCCTGCTGGACAAAACCACGACCGGAGACGGCATTGTAGCAGGTTTGCAAGTACTCACTGCGATGGTGCGTAACCATATGAGCCTGCATGATCTCTGCAGCGGCATGAAACTGCTGCCGCAAATCCTGGTGAATGTGCGTTTCGCCGGGGAAAATGATCCGCTGCATTCCCCTGAAGTGATGAAAGTGACGGAAGAGGTCGAGAAACAGCTGGCAGGTAAAGGCCGGGTTCTGCTGCGTAAATCGGGCACTGAGCCTTTGATTCGCGTCATGGTTGAAGGTGAGGATGCCATTCTGGTCGAGTCGCTGGCAAACCGTATAGCCGATGCGGTAAAAGCTGCAGGCTGAGTATAGTGATTATCTGCCGGCCATTACGCCCTGTATGGCCGGCAATTTTCTGTAATCCATTATGGTCTGGCGTTTTTTTCCGCAATCAAACCAGATATAAAAAATTGCCCTTGCGCCTTATGCTCCCTTTGGTTAGTATTCACACCCGCTTCAGTAGGTGAGTGAGTTAGCCTGACCTGCTTAATTGGTGCGAAGCAATTGGCATGCGGTGAAGCCGCAAGGATACAGGTACGTTTATGTACGAAGCTCTTCTGGTTATTTTCCTGATCGTAGCGTTAGGGCTTGTGGCTCTGATTATGCTGCAGCAAGGTAAAGGTGCGGATATGGGCGCTTCTTTCGGAGCAGGTGGTTCAGCCACATTGTTCGGTTCAAGCGGCTCCGGTAACTTCATGACCCGCATGACGGCAATTCTGGCAACACTGTTTTTCGTCATCAGCCTGATCCTAGGCAACCTGAGCAGTAACCAAAGCCATAAAGGCAGTGAGTGGGAAAACCTGGGTCAACCAGTAAAATCTGAGCAGACAACTGCACCGGCAGCACCGGCTCAGAACAGTGACCTGCCGCAGTAAGCGAAACGTCACAAACAGCAGTAAACGCTTTTCAAATAACGGTTAATGCGTATAAGCAGCAAAGACGGTTATTTAAAAAAAAGTGCCGAGGTGGTGGAATTGGTAGACACGCTACCTTGAGGTGGTAGTGCCCGCATGGGCTTACGGGTTCAAGTCCCGTCCTCGGTACCAATCCTTTTATAGATTTGCATTTTCGCAAATTTCGGCGTAGTATTCGCCACGTTTTCGGACGCGGGGTGGAGCAGCTTGGTAGCTCGTCGGGCTCATAACCCGAAGGTCGTCGGTTCAAATCCGGCCCCCGCAACCACTTTCCCTTAAAGTCTTTTTTCAAATATACTGTGAATGAGTCAACAGTGTTTTCAGGGCAATTTGAAAAAATTCTTGCCAGAAAGTGCACCGAAGCCGCACTGCGGCAAATAGGGTCCAGTCACAAAAAGCCCCGATTTATCGGGGTTTTTTGTTATTTGACAACAGAATCACTGGGCTATTAAGCCCTTTTTTTATGTCTTGGGGGTGGGCTTGTCCACATTAGAGCAAAAATTGACAGAGATGATTACCGCGCCGGTGGAAGCGTTAGGCTATGAACTGGTCGGTATCGAATTCATCCGTAGTCGCCAATCAACGCTACGCATCTATATTGATAGTGAAGACGGCATCAATGTCGACGATTGTGCTGATGTAAGCCATCAGGTGAGCGCAGTGCTTGATGTTGAAGATCCCATCACTGTGGCTTACAACCTGGAAGTCTCCTCTCCGGGCCTTGATCGTCCTATGTTCACCGCTGAACACTATACCCGTTATCTTGGTGAAGAAGTCAGCATTGTCCTGCGTATGGCAATGCAAAACCGTCGTAAATGGCAGGGTATTATCAAGGCTGTCGATGGTGAGATGATCACGGTGACTGTGGATGGGAAAGATGAAGTGTTCGCGCTGAGTAACATCCAGAAAGCGAACCTGGTACCCCACTTTTAAAGTTAGGATGAGGCAACTAGGATGAATAAAGAGATTCTGGCTGTTGTAGAAGCAGTTTCGAACGAAAAAGCCCTCCCGCGGGAAAAGATTTTTGAAGCGCTGGAAACTGCACTGTCTACGGCGACAAAGAAAAAATACGAGCAAGAAATTGACGTGCGCGTCAGCATTGACCGCAAAACCGGGGATTTTGATACCTTCCGCCGCTGGTTGGTTGTCGAGGAAGTCACCCAACCTACGCGTGAAATCACCCGTGATGCTGCCCAGTTTGAAGACCCGTCTATTGATGTAGGCGGCTATATTGAAGATCAGATTGAATCTGTCACCTTCGACCGCATCACCACCCAGACGGCAAAACAGGTTATCGTACAGAAAGTCCGTGAAGCGGAACGTGCGATGGTGGTTGACCAATTCCGTGAGCAGGAAGGTGAAATCGTCACCGGCGTCGTGAAGAAAGTAAACCGTGACAGCATCTCCCTGGATTTGGGCAATAATGCTGAAGCTGTTATTCTGCGTGAAGATATGCTGCCGCGTGAAAACTTCCGTCCGGGTGACCGCATCCGTGGTGTACTGTATGCCGTACGTCCGGAAGCGCGAGGCGCGCAACTGTTTGTCAGCCGTTCCCGTCCGGAAATGCTGATTGAACTGTTCCGCATTGAAGTGCCGGAAATTGGCGAAGAAGTCATTGAAATTAAAGCGGCAGCCCGCGATCCGGGTTCCCGTGCAAAAATCGCTGTGAAGACCAATGACAAGCGCATCGATCCGGTGGGTGCTTGCGTCGGTATGCGTGGCGCGCGTGTTCAGGCTGTTTCCAGTGAACTGGGCGGTGAGCGCATTGATATCGTGTTGTGGGATGACAATCCGGCACAATTCGTCATTAACGCGATGGCGCCGGCTGATGTGGCGTCAATTGTGGTTGACGAAGATCGACACACGATGGATATCGCCGTAGAGGCCAGCAATCTGGCTCAGGCGATTGGCCGTAACGGCCAGAACGTACGTTTGGCTTCCCAACTGAGTGGCTGGGAACTGAACGTCATGACGGCAGATGACTTGCAGGCCAAACATCAGGCTGAAGCGCATGCTGCTATCGATACCTTCACTAAACACCTCGATATTGACGAAGATTTCGCGACTGTCCTGGTGGAAGAAGGTTTCTCTACGCTTGAAGAGTTGGCCTATGTGCCAATGAAAGAACTTCTGGAAATCGACGGTCTGGACGAAGATACAGTAGAAGCGCTGCGCGAACGCGCCAAAGCTGCACTGACCACCCTGGCACTGGCACAGGAAGAGAGTCTTGGCGATAAGCAACCCGCTGACGATCTGCTGAACCTGGCTGGTCTGGAACGCAGCATGGCATTTAAACTGGCTGCGCGTGGGGTTTGTACGCTGGAAGATCTTGCCGAGCAGGGTGTTGACGACCTGTCAGATATTGAAGGGCTTGACGATACGCAAGCCGGCGAGCTGATCATGGCCGCACGTAATATCTGCTGGTTCGGCGACAATGCGTAATAAACTGTAGCAGGAAGGAACAGCATGACAGATGTAACCGTAAAATCATTGGCCGCAGAGATCCAAACTTCGGTTGATCGCCTGGTACAGCAGTTTGCTGATGCAGGGATCAATAAATCCGAAGCGGACTCTGTGACCCAGCACGAGAAAGAGACATTACTGGCGCATCTGAACCGTGATAATGGCGGCGCGTCAAATAAACTGACATTGCAACGCAAAACGCGTAGTACCCTGAATATCCCGAGCACCGGCGGTAAAAGTAAATCGGTGCAAATTGAGGTCCGCAAGAAACGCACTTATGTTAAACGCGACACGTCAGAGGCTGAACAGGCTCAGGCTGAAGCGGAAGAGCAGGCACGGCGCGAAGCGGAAGAGCAGGCACGACGCCTGGCAGAAGAGCAAGCTCAACGTGAGGCCGCAGAGAAAGCGAAGCGTGTAGCCGATGAGCAAGCCAAACGTGAGGCCGCTGAAAAAGCTAAGCGTGACGCAGCGGAAAAAGAAAAAGTGACTAATCAACATACCGACGAAATGACCAAGCCAGCTCAGACAGAAAAAGCACGACGCGAGGCTGAGGCCGCCGAACTTAAACGCAAAGCAGAAGACGAAGCACGCCGTAAGGTTGAAGAGAACGCCCGTCTTGTTGCAGAAGAAGCCCGTAAAATGGCTGACTCCGGCGTATGGACTGAAACGGCTGAGCCTGCTGAATCCGAGTCTGCTGACTATCATGTCACCACGTCTCACCATGCCCGCGAAGCGGAAGACGAGAACGATCGTCAGGTTGAAGGCGAGCGCCGCAGCCGTGTCCGTACCAGCAAATCGACCAAGCAAAAGAAAGGCAGCAAGCTGTCTGAATCCAAAGCCGATCGTGAAGAGGCCCGCGCTGTTACCCGTGGCGGTAAAGGTAAGCGTAAGCCAAGCACCCTGCAGCAGGGCTTTAACAAGCCGGCCCAGGCCGTGAACCGCGATGTGGTGATTGGTGAGACCCTGACGGTTGCTGAGCTCGCGAACAAGATGGCAGTCAAAGGTTCTCAGGTCATCAAAGCGATGATGAAACTGGGTGCTATGGCGACCATCAACCAGGTCATCGATCAGGAAACCGCACAACTGGTTGCTGAAGAGATGGGCCATAAAGTTATCCTGCGTCGTGAAAACGAACTGGAAGAAGCGGTGATGAGTGACCGTGACACCGGTGCCGGTGCAGAATCCCGTGCACCTGTCGTGACCATCATGGGCCACGTTGACCATGGTAAAACCTCTCTGCTTGACTACATCCGCTCAACGAAAGTTGCAGCCGGTGAAGCAGGCGGCATTACCCAGCACATCGGTGCTTATCATGTTGAAACCGAAAACGGCATGATCACCTTCCTGGATACCCCGGGCCACGCTGCGTTTACTGCAATGCGTGCCCGTGGTGCCCAGGCGACCGACATCGTTGTTCTGGTTGTGGCTGCCGATGACGGCGTGATGCCACAAACGATCGAAGCTATTCAGCACGCCAAAGCGGCCAATGTGCCGATTGTGGTTGCGGTTAACAAAATCGACAAACCAGAAGCCGATCCGGATCGCGTTAAGCATGAACTCTCCCAGTACGGTGTTATGCCGGAAGAGTGGGGCGGCGAATCTCAGTTCATGCACGTTTCCGCCAAAGCGGGTACCGGTATTGATGAACTGCTGGACGCCATCCTGCTGCAGGCTGAAGTTCTGGAGCTGAAAGCTATCCGTAACGGTATGGCGAGCGGTGTGGTTATCGAATCCTTCCTGGACAAAGGCCGTGGCCCGGTTGCAACGGTGCTGGTGCGTGAAGGTACCCTCAACAAGGGCGATATCGTGCTGTGTGGCTTTGAATATGGCCGTGTACGTGCGATGCGTGATGAGCTGGGCCGTGAGATCAACTCTGCGGGTCCGTCCATTCCGGTTGAGATCCTGGGCCTGTCCGGTGTACCGGCAGCGGGTGACGAAGCAACCGTAGTCCGTGACGAGAAGAAAGCCCGTGAAGTGGCACTCTATCGTCAGGGCAAATTCCGCGAAGTCAAACTGGCACGTCAGCAGAAATCCAAGCTGGAAAACATGTTTGCTAACATGACCGAAGGCGAAGTATCTGAGCTGAATATCGTCTTTAAAGCTGACGTTCAAGGTTCTGTAGAAGCGATTGCCGACTCCCTGATGAAGCTCTCCACCGACGAAGTGAAGGTGAAGATTGTGGGTTCTGGCGTGGGCGGTATCACCGAAACCGACGCGACCCTGGCCGCAGCATCCAACGCCATCGTCATTGGCTTTAACGTGCGTGCTGATGCCTCTGCCCGCCGCGTTATCGATGCTGAAAGCCTCGACCTGCGTTACTACTCCGTGATCTACGACCTGATCGACGAAGTGAAACAGGCGATGAGCGGTATGTTGGCACCGGAATACAAACAGCAGATCATCGGCCTGGCCGAAGTGCGTGATGTATTCAAATCGCCGAAATTTGGTGCGATTGCCGGTTGTATGGTTACCGAAGGGATCATCAAGCGTCACAGCCCGATCCGTGTACTGCGCGAAAACGTGGTTATCTATGAAGGCGAGCTGGAATCCCTGCGCCGCTTCAAAGATGACGTCAGCGAAGTGCGTAACGGCATGGAGTGTGGTATCGGCGTGAAGAACTATAATGACGTTCGTACCGGCGACATGATCGAAGTCTTCGAAACCATCGAGATCCAACGCACCATCGCTTAATCATAGCGACACTCTGCTTAGATCCAATTGGGGGGCCTTGCGCCCCCCGCTTTGTCTGGAGAATCCCTTATGGCAAAAGAATTTAGCCGCACTCAGCGCGTCTCACAGGAGATGCAGAAAGAGATTGCGATCATTTTGCAGCGTGAAGTTAAAGATCCGCGCATTGGTATGGCGACTGTGTCAGGCGTCGAAGTGTCCCGCGACCTGGCTTACGCCAAAGTCTTCGTGACGTTCCTCGATGTGCTGGCAGAAAATCACGATCCCGATCGTGTCGTGACCGGTATTAAAGCCTTGCAGGATGCCTCCGGTTTTATCCGTACATTAGTGGGTAAAGCCATGCGCCTGCGCGTGGTGCCGGAGCTGACGTTCGCTTACGACAATTCCCTGGTTGAGGGCATGCGTATGTCCAACCTGGTGACTAACGTTGTGAAGAATGACGCAGAGCGTCGTTCTGCCGCAGGCGATAACGAGGAAGAATAATGGGACGTCCTCGTCGCCGTGGGCGCGATATTCACGGCATCCTGCTGCTGGATAAACCACAGGGGCTCTCCTCGAACGATGCCCTGCAAAAAGTAAAACGCATTTATAATGCCAACCGTGCGGGTCACACGGGTGCGCTTGACCCACTGGCAACCGGCATGTTGCCGATTTGTCTGGGTGAGGCCACCAAATTTTCCCAGTTCCTTCTGGATTCAGATAAGCGTTACCGGGTGATTGCCCGCCTGGGGCAGCGGACTGATACTTCTGATGCAGATGGCCAGCTGATCTCTGAGCGTGAGCCGGCTTTCACGGCTTCCCAGCTGGAGACTGCGCTAGAGAGCTTCCGTGGTGCCACCAAACAGGTGCCGTCGATGTACTCCGCCCTGAAGCATCAGGGAAAACCGTTGTATGAGTATGCGCGTCAGGGCATTGATGTCCCGCGTGAAGCCCGTGACATCACAGTGTATGACCTTCAGTTTATCCGCCATGAAGGGCTGGAACTGGAACTGGAAATTCACTGCTCCAAGGGCACTTACATTCGTACCATTATTGATGACCTGGGTGAGAAGCTGGGATGCGGTGCGCATGTTATCTTCCTGCGCCGTTTGCAGGTGGCAACCTATCCGGTTGCCCGCATGGTCACCCTGGAGCAATTGAACAGTATGCTTGAACAGTGCGACGCCGAAGCGCGCACACCTTCAGATGTGCTGGATCCGTTGCTGATGCCGATGGACAGTGCAGTACAGCAGTTTCCTGAAGTTAACCTGCCGCTCGTTGTGGCAGGCTATGTCAAGCAGGGGCAACCGGTTCAGGCCGCCCAGGCACCGGCACAAGGGATGGTACGCATCACGGAAGGGGATGCGCATCACTTTATTGGCGTGGGTGAAATCGCTGATGACGGGCGTGTTGCGCCACGCCGTCTGGTGGTAGAAAACCCTGCCTGAGGCACTTCTGCTCATCTTGCGAATACCCAAGGCAAAGAGTAGAATGGCGCAGCTTATGCATTGGGTTGCTGAATTAGAGATCGGCACCTGTTTTTTTTATCTATAATCTGGAGTATTACCATGTCTCTAAGCGTTGAAGCTAAGGCACAGATCGTAGCCGACTACGGTCGCGGTGCAAACGATAGCGGCTCTACCGAAGTTCAGGTAGCTCTGCTGACCGCTCAGATCAACCACCTGCAAGGTCACTTTGCAGAGCACAAAAAAGATCACCACAGCCGTCGTGGTCTGCTGCGTATGGTTTCTCAGCGTCGTAAGCTGCTCGACTACCTGAAGCGTAAAGATGTTGCACGTTACACCAGCCTGATTGAACGTCTGGGTCTGCGTCGCTAAGTCTGCGAGTTTCAGTGTAAAGGGGCCAAATTTGGCCCCTTTATTCTAGGAAGCAATACAAGAACGCCGTAAAGTAATGGGCGTTGTTTCCAAAGAGGATCTTCCGCTACAGAGGTTCGCGCGGCTAATGAGAGGCTTTGTCTTTCAGTGGAAAAGATAAGGATTGTCATTAGTCGCGAGGATGTAATGTGAAGGTCGGTAAGTTACTGACGCTACGCCGCCAATGCGGTGTTGTGTCTTAAAGAAGGATATGATTTTGCTTAATCCGATCGTACGCAAATTCCAATACGGCCAGCACACCGTTACGCTGGAAACCGGCATGATGGCTCGTCAGGCGACCGCCGCTGTGATGGTGAGCATGGACGATACCGCTGTTTTCGTTACCGTAGTCGGTGCGAAAAAAGCGAAGCCGGGCCAGGACTTCTTCCCCCTGACAGTAAACTATCAAGAACGTACTTATGCGGCAGGCCGCATCCCGGGCAGTTTCTTCCGTCGTGAAGGCCGTCCGAGCGAAGGCGAAACCCTGACCTCCCGCCTGATTGACCGCCCAATCCGTCCCCTGTTCCCAGACGGCTTCCTGAACGAAGTTCAGGTTATCGCAACCGTTGTGTCTGTTAACCCGCAGGTTAACCCGGACATCGTTGCCATGATTGGTGCATCTGCGGCACTCAGCCTGTCCGGTATTCCGTTCAATGGCCCGATTGGTTCTGCGCGCGTAGGCTATATCAATGACCAGTACGTTCTGAACCCGACAGCAGATGAGCTCAAGCAAAGTAAACTGGATCTGGTGGTTGCCGGTACCCAGGGCGCTGTACTGATGGTGGAATCCGAAGCACAGCTGCTGAGCGAAGATCAGATGCTGGGTGCCGTGGTCTTTGGCCATGAGCAACAGCAAGTGGTGATCGAGAATATCAACTCTCTGGTAGCAGAAGCCGGTAAACCAAAATGGAACTGGCAGCCGGAGCAGGTGAACGAAGCCCTGCATACCCGTGTGGCTGAACTGGCTGAATCCCGTCTGGGCGATGCTTACCGTATCACTGACAAACAGGCGCGTTATGCGCAGGTTGACGCGATTAAAGCGGATGTCCGTGCTGCGCTGTTGGCACAAGATGAGTCGCTGGATGATGGCGAAATCATGGATGTGTTGGCTCACATCGAGAAAAATGTTGTCCGCAGCCGTGTATTACGTGGTGAACCGCGTATTGATGGTCGTGAAAAAGACATGATTCGTGGCCTGGACGTGCGTACCGGCGTATTGCCGCGTACTCACGGTTCTGCGCTGTTCACCCGTGGTGAAACGCAGGCACTGGTTACCGCGACGCTGGGTACAGCGCGTGACGCTCAGAACCTTGATGAACTGATGGGTGAGCGTACCGATAACTTCCTGTTCCACTACAACTTCCCTCCGTACTCCGTTGGGGAAACAGGCATGGTGGGTTCACCGAAGCGTCGTGAAATCGGTCATGGTCGTCTGGCGAAGCGCGGCGTGCTGGCAGTGATGCCGGAAGCGGATGCTTTCCCTTACACCGTGCGTGTTGTGTCTGAAATTACTGAATCTAACGGTTCCTCTTCCATGGCATCCGTGTGCGGTGCTTCTCTGGCGCTGATGGATGCCGGCGTGCCGATCAAGGCCGCGGTTGCAGGCATCGCAATGGGGCTGGTGAAAGAGGGCGAAAACTTTGTAGTGCTGTCTGACATCCTGGGTGACGAAGATCACCTCGGCGATATGGACTTCAAAGTGGCCGGTAGCCGTGAAGGTATCACTGCCCTGCAGATGGATATCAAAATTGAAGGCATCACCCGTGAGATCATGCAAGTTGCTCTGAACCAGGCCAAGGGTGCGCGTCTGCACATTCTGGGTGTAATGGAACAGGCTATCAGCACGCCACGTGGTGACATCTCTGAGTTCGCCCCGCGTATCCATACCATTAAAATCAATCCTGATAAGATCAAGGATGTGATTGGTAAAGGCGGTTCAGTCATCCGTGCGTTGACGGAAGAAACCGGCACCACCATCGAAATCGAAGATGACGGTACTGTTAAAATTGCCGCAACAGATGGTGATAAAGCCAAATATGCGATTCGCCGTATCGAAGAGATCACTGCTGAAATCGAAGTCGGCCGTATCTATCAGGGTAAAGTGACCCGTATCGTTGATTTCGGTGCCTTCGTGGCGATCGGCGGCGGTAAAGAAGGGTTGGTTCATATTTCTCAGATCGCTGATAAGCGTGTTGAGAAGGTGACCGACTATCTGGAGATGGGCCAGGAAGTCCCGGTTAAGGTGCTGGAGGTTGATCGCCAGGGCCGTGTGCGTCTGAGTATCAAAGAAGCGACGACGCCGACTCCGGAAGCAGCTGAACCCGCAGCAGAATAACGGTATAAGCAGTTTTACAGCGCCTTGCCGATGGTAAGGCGCTGTTCGTATCGCGAGGGCAGGACGCCCTTGTGTTAAGCAAGCGGATGACAGGACGATCATCCAATGTTTGTCTTCGGGAGTGGGAAATGAAGCCTTTCTTGCGCTGGTGTTATGTTGCGACAGCACTTATGCTGGCAGGATGCAGCAACCATGATTGGCGTAAAGACGACGTTCTGGCGATTCCTTTGCAGCCCACGCTGCAGCAGGAAGTCATTCTGGCACGCATGGAACAAATCCTTGCCAGCCGGGCACTGACAGATGATGAGCGTGCGCAGTTGTTATATGAGCGTGGAGTGCTGTATGATAGCCTTGGATTACGGGCGTTAGCGCGAAACGACTTTTCACAGGCGCTGGCGATTCGTCCCGACATGCCGGAAGTTTTCAACTACCTGGGCATTTACCTAACGCAGGCAGGCAATTTTGATGCTGCCTATGAAGCGTTTGATTCTGTATTAGAGCTTGATCCAACTTACAATTACGCGCGTTTAAACAGGGGCATCGCACTGTATTACGGTGGCCGATACCGCCTGGCGCAGGATGATCTGCAGGCGTTTTATCAAGACGACCCAAATGATCCCTTCCGTTCGTTGTGGCTTTATTTGGTGGAGCGAGAAATCGACCCCAAACAGGCTGACGTGTCGCTGGAACAGCGTTACGACAAGGCGGACAGAGGGCAATGGGGATGGAATATTGTCGAATTCTACCTGGGCAAAATCAGCGAAGACACGCTGATGGACCGCCTGAAGGCAGATGCAACGGATAACACTTCGCTCGCTGAGCATCTCAGTGAAACTGACTTCTATTTAGGTAAACACTACCTGAGTCTGGGGGACAAGAGCAGCGCTTCGGCACTGTTCAAGCTGACGGTCGCTAACAATGTTCATAACTTTGTTGAGCACCGCTACGCATTGTTGGAATTGGCGCTTTTGGGCCAAGAGCAAGACGACCTATCAGAATCGGACCAGCAATAGCTGACGGACATATCAGCCTGATTTAACTTGGTTTTCACCAACGTTAATCGCCTTAACGGGCGAGGCTTTTTTGTTCGTTTATTAAATTTATTTGAGCCGGTTCACACTTTTCAATGAAAATGACTGAAAATTTTCTCGACGAGTTACGTAGACTGGCCGCCATCTCATATGAGGCACGTGTACATGACTACTGAGTTTGAAACCTCTTTTGCTGACCTGGGGCTGTCTGCTCCGATCATTTCCGCCCTGACAGACCTGGGCTATGAAAAACCGTCACCGATCCAGGCTGAGTGTATTCCTCACCTGTTGAACGGCCGCGATGTGCTGGGCATGGCACAGACCGGTAGCGGTAAAACTGCAGCGTTCTCGCTGCCGTTGCTGCACAACCTGAAAGCCGATCTGAAAGCACCTCAGATCCTGGTATTGGCACCGACCCGTGAGTTGGCGGTTCAGGTTGCTGAAGCAATGACTGATTTCTCTAAACACATGCACGGTGTAAACGTTGTTGCCCTGTACGGCGGCCAGCGTTATGACGTACAGCTGCGCGCGCTGCGCCAGGGCCCGCAAATTGTTGTGGGTACCCCAGGCCGTCTGCTGGACCACCTGAAACGCGGTACGCTGGACCTTTCAAACCTGAATGGTCTGGTACTGGATGAAGCCGATGAGATGTTGCGTATGGGCTTTATCGAAGACGTTGAAACTATCATGGCGCAGATCCCGGCTGACCATCAGACCGCGCTGTTCTCTGCTACCATGCCGGAAGCGATTCGTCGTATTACCCGTCGTTTCATGAACGACCCACAGGAAGTGCGTATTCAGTCCAGCATTACTACCCGTCCTGACATCAGCCAGAGCTACTGGACTGTCTCTGGGATGCGTAAAAATGAAGCACTGGTTCGTTTCCTGGAAGCGGAAGATTTTGATGCGGCGATCATCTTCGTCCGTACCAAAAACGCGACGTTGGAAGTGGCAGAAGCCCTGGAACGCAGTGGTTATAACAGTGCTGCGCTGAACGGCGACATGAACCAGGCCCTGCGTGAGCAGACCCTGGAGCGCCTGAAAGATGGCCGCCTGGATATCCTGATTGCGACCGACGTTGCGGCCCGTGGCCTGGACGTTGAGCGTATCAGCCTGGTCGTGAACTACGATATCCCGATGGACTCTGAATCCTACGTGCACCGTATCGGCCGTACCGGCCGTGCAGGCCGTGCAGGTCGCGCACTTCTGTTCGTAGAAAACCGTGAACGCCGTCTGTTGCGCAATATTGAACGCACCATGAAGCTGACCATTCCTGAAGTAGAACTGCCGAACGCAGAACTGCTGGGTCAGCGTCGTCTGGCTAAATTTGCCGCCAAAGTGCAGCAACAGCTGGAAAGCAGCGATCTGGACATGTACCGTGCCCTGCTGGCTAAACTGCAACCGGAAGAAGAGCTGGATATCGAAATCCTGGCTGCAGCACTGCTGAAAATGGCACAGGGCGAACGTCCGCTGATTCTGCCACCTGAGCCGGCCTTTAAAGCGCGTCCACGCCGCGAGTTCAGCGATCGTGACGACCGCCGTGGTGACCGTCCGGATCGTGGCGATCGCCGCGAGCCGCGCGAAGCACGCGATGGCGACCGTCCGCGTCGTGAGCGTCGTGAAGTAGGGGATATGGAGCTTTACCGTATCGAAGTGGGCCGCGATGACGGCGTTGAAGTTCGTCATATCGTGGGCGCGATCGCCAACGAAGGCGACATCAGCAGCCGTTACATTGGTAACATCAAGCTGTTTGCTACCCACTCCACCATTGAGCTACCGAAAGGTATGCCGGGCGATCTGCTGTCGCATTTCACCCGCACCCGTATTCTCAACAAGCCGCTGAACATGCAGCTGTTGGGTGATGCACAGCCGCAACCACGCCGTGAGCGTCGTGAAGGCGGTGCACCTGCCGGTGAGCGTCGTGAAGGTGGCCGTGGCCGTTCCTTCGGTGGTGCAGGTGAGCGCCGTGAAGGCGGTGCCCGTCCTCCGCGCCCGTTCAATGGTGAACGTCGTGAAGGCGGCGAGCGCCGCCCGGCCGGTAACCGTGATGGCCAGCGTACTCCGCGTCGTTTTGGCGATGCATAATTGCTAGCGATGTAAAAAAACCAGCCTTCGGGCTGGTTTTTTTTTGCCTGAACGTCAGGGTATCAGCGGATGCACGGTTCTTTTACCAGGTCTTGCTGGACCTCAGACACAATTTCAAACGAACGCAAACGTGCCTGATGATCATAGATTTGCCCGTTAATCATCAGCTCATCAGCGTCCGTTTCACGCAACAGGGCCTGCAGGCCATGGCGGATACTCTTCTTGTCGCCGACCACTGACATCCGCAGAGACTGTTCAACACCAAAGCGTTCCGCCGGAGACCAGAGGCTGGCGATGTCATCGACCGGTGCCGGCAACGGGCCGGGGTGACCACGACGCAGGTTGATAAACTGTTGTTGATTAGAGGTAAACATGCGCTGCGCTTCTTCGGTGGTATCAGCTGCAATGGCATTCACACAGACCATCGCATACGGTGCAGGCCAGCGTTCTGACGGCTTATAGTTACTGCGGTACAAGGCCAGTGCCTGATAAAGCATGTCAGGGGCGAAATGTGAAGCAAAGGCAAATGGCAGGCCGAGCGCGGCAGCCAGTTGGGCGCTGTAAAGGCTGGAGCCAAGCAGCCAGATCGGCACATGCAGCCCCTGGCCCGGTACCGCCTGCACAGGCTGGCCTGGCTGGGCATCCGCAAAGTAGTGCTGTAACTCCTGCACATCTTGCGGGAAATTGTCCACTTCACCTGAAAGATGGCGGCGCAGGGCAATCATGGTGCGCTGATCCGTGCCCGGTGCGCGGCCGAGGCCAAGATCGATCCGGTCAGGGTAGAGCGTAGCTAGCGTGCCAAACTGTTCGGCAATCACTAACGGGGAATGATTTGGCAACATGACGCCGCCAGAGCCCAAACGGATGGTCTTCGTACCGCCGGCAAGGTGACCAATCAATACGGATGTTGCCGCACTGGCGATGCCGGTCATATTGTGGTGCTCTGCCAGCCAGTAACGTTGGTAGCCCCATTTTTCAGCATGTTGTGCCAGGTCGAGAGAGTGGCGGAAGGCATCTGCCGGGCGCAGCCCCTGGGGTACCGGTGCCAGATCCAACACCGATAAAGGAACGGTGCTCGGCTGGGAGGTTATTTGTTGGGATACTGTCGTTGATTGAGACATAGTCATTACCCACGGTTTGTACAGTGGCGAAATAGCTCGCCAGCTAATGATAAACCTGAGTATTACGCATTCCCGCTGTTCTTGCCTAAGGGGAATGTGCGCTATTGGCCCGTGAACGGCTTTTCTCATCGCCAGCCTGCCCGCACAACCCCGAACCTGATGTACACCTCTCCCGCCTATAACCCACCCGCAGAGGTAACCTCCGTTATGGCTGATCGACCTGCGCCAGCCCGGCGACCCGGTGCCAGTAGCCATTGCATTCAGGCTGGGCGGCAACAGCCAGCGGTGCTTCTCCCTGCTCATTCGCCCGGAAGCGTTCCAGCATCACCAGGTCTTCTGTTGATGAAGGGGAAAGCCGGACAATATCCACCAACTCCCGCATGCCGGCCAAGGCATTGCCCAGGTTATAGCAATACCCGCTCTGGGTCTGAATACCATTCAGCACGAAGACCTGCTGTTGTTCCTGTGAATGCACGACCCGGCCGGTCGGGTAGCGAATGCAGCAGGTTTCACACTCATCTTTAGCACGATTCTCTGAACGTGCCGTAAAGCAGCGGGCGGAATAGGCCAGCGGCAGGTGCCCATAGGCCAGCACCTCAACTTCAAATTTGCCGCGCAACCCCAGGTCGTCACACTGCGCCAGCAGGGCAGCCAGCCAGTCGCGGGAAAGCTCTACCGGCATACACCAGCGCACCATGCCTTGCCGGTGCAAAATACGCAGGGTATAGGCGTTGTAACAGTTCAGCGCATGGCCGGCCACAAACGGCAGATGCTGTTCAGCAGCCATATTCACTGCGGCGAGATCGTTAGCCTCCAGCAAAAATTCCCCATTCTCAACATAGCGCCTTACCTCAGTCAGCTCTGAAGGGGCCTGAACCAGAGCCAGTGTTGATAGCACACATTGTTTGCCCGCCTTTGCCAGCATTTTCGCTAATGCCAGCCAGTCCTGGGCTTTCAGTGCCCGGCGCTTACTGCATACCGTCTCACCCAGATAGATAATCTCAGCACTGCTCTGTGCCGCGGCCTGATAAAACGCCTCTACGGTGTTTTTTGGCCAGTAGTATTGCACTGCGCCTAATGAGTATTTCATGTCCCTTTCCTTTACTGCCATTTACGGTGATACGCACCTAACGTGGTTTGCGTCCCCTCCGAAAGGCTGCCCAGCGCAGCCATCCAGGCGGGGTGTGGCGCAAAAGCACTGGGATTGGCTTTGCAGCGATCGATAGCCTGCCGCCAGATACGCGTCACTTCACTGACATATGCCGGGCTGCGCTGGCGCCCCTCAATTTTCACCGAGGCGATATTAGCCGCCATCAGGGAGGGCAGCAGGGCCAGCGTATTCAGGCTGGTTGGCTCCTCCAGGGCATGATAAAGCGCATCGCCTACGTGGTAGCGGCCTTTGCAGAGCGTGGGATAACCGGCGTTTTCGCCGGGGGCATAACGGTCAATCAGCACGTCATTCAGCCGTGATTCCATACCCTGCGGCGTTTGCTGCCACCGTACAAAACGGGCCGGCGAGCAGACGCCGACCGTATTCGGTGACTCCCCGGTCAGGTAAGAAGAGAGATAACAGCGGCCTTCCGCCATAATGCACAGGCTGCCGAAGGCAAAAACTTCCAGCGGTACCGGGCTGCTGCGCGCCAGCTGGTTAACCTGGTGCATTGACAATACCCGGGGCAGCACGACCCGGCTGACGTCAAAATTCCGGTGATAAAAGGCGATAGCCTGTTCGTTGGTGGCGGAAGCCTGTACAGAAACATGGCGCTCCAATTGCGGGTAACGCTGGGCGGCATACTCCAGCATCGCTAAATCGGCAAGGATTAAGGCATCTGCGCCCGATTGTGCCGCCATGTCCACGGCATGTTGCCAGCGCGCGAAGCCCACAGGGTGAGCAAATGTGTTGATGGCAATATGCAGCTTGCGGTGATGGCGGTGCACAATGCCCACGGCCTCCTGCAATTTCTTCTCGGTGAAGTTAAGCCCGGCAAAATGGCGGGCGTTGGTATCATCTTTCAGGCCGATGTAAACCGCATCAGCTCCCTGTTCGATCGCAGCTTTCAGCGCTGGCAGATTGCCAGCGGGGCAAAGTAACTCCATAGTATATTCCCGGCAGAACCACCCTAACGGTTGATGAAGTAACAGCCGGCGATTTTAGGCAACCCGACAAGCCGAAGTATTGATTTGAGGCAGTTTCTGACGTGTTGTTAACAAGCCGATGAATAATTTCCGCTGTACACACCTGCGTTCTGGTGCAAAATTTATTGATACCGCGCGCTGAACCCGTTTCCCGATGTGGCAAAATAGCGCCAGTCTTTACCAGAGGAGTAAATGCCAGTGTTGGAGCAATTACGAGCACGCATTGTGCGGCAGGGGCCGTCGCTGCTGCGCATTCCGTTAACCTTTATGCCGTTTGCTCTGCAACGACAGGTTTTACAGCAACTGTTGCACTGGCAATTCCGGCAGGCGCTGGCAGACGGGGAACTGGAGTTTCTGGCGTCGCGCTGGCTGGAGGTCGAAGTGCGGGATCTGGGCTTGCGCTGGTATGTCACCGTGGAAAATGAGCGGCTCCGGATCCGCGCAGACGCCACACCGGATGTCCGGTTCAGTGCAGATGCCAATGACCTGATCCTGATCGCGGCCCGCCGCCGCGACCCGGATACGCTTTTCTTTCAACGCCGTTTGTGCATTGAGGGGGATACCGAGCTTGGCCTGTATGTCAAAAACCTGATGGATGCCGTGGATCTGGAGACGCTGCCGCCAGTGTTACGGCAAGGGTTGACTCAGATGGCTGATTTTATCGAAGCCGGTATACAACAGGACACGGCAACGCTCCCCCGTGCAGGTGAATTATGTTAATTCGTGTGGAAATCCCGGTCGATGCTGCCGGTATCGACAGCCTGTTGCGCCGCGCCTTTGGCCGTGATGATGAGGCCGATCTGGTACAGCAGTTGCGTGAAGATGGTCTCTTAACCCTGGGGATCGTTGCCACTGATGACGAAGGCGGAGTGGTGGGGTATGCCGCCTTCAGCCCGGTGGAGGTCGCCGGCGAGGATCGTCAGTGGGTTGGCCTGGCCCCGCTGGCGGTGGAAGAGGAGCTGCGTCAGCAAGGCATCGGTACCAAGCTGGTTTATGAGGGGCTGGATGCGCTAAACGAATTTGGCTACGCCGCGGTAGTGGTACTGGGCGATCCGGCCTGGTATGGCCGCTTAGGGTTCACCCCGGCTGCCGCCCATCAGTTGCACTGCCCATGGCCGGGGGCAGAAGCCGCCTTCCAGATCTATCCGCTGGCGGAACAGGCACTGGCTGATGTCTCCGGGCTTATCCGCTATGCAGCGCCCTTTAATCGTTTTTAAGCGGGCACTCTGACGATCTGCGCCATATATGCCATAAGATCCTGAGGCTGGTCACCTACCAGCCTCTCTTTTTGGCCACGTGAAAGCTGTTTGACCCGGTATTCTACTTTCAGGGCGGCTGAGCGATCTCCGATGCCACAGTGAAACACCAGCATCAGTGGTCCCTTGCCTCGCAAAGCCTTTGCCCCTCTGCCGTTCTGATGCTGTGTCAGGCGGCGCGGCACATCTGTCGTGATGCCGGTATAAAGCTGACCAGCTGCCGTACGCAGTATATAAAGGTGCCACAGGGCGGCGGGCGCGTATTCAGTCATGAGGAGTGTCTGAGTATTCATAATCGCAACAGGGTAAACCAGTTAGCCGGTGGGTTCTACCTGCCGCATACGCCGGACTGGCGATGACGTTTCCAGGAGAAAAAAGTATGCCGTTGTCTGATGATCGGGTAGCGATTGAGAAGTACCTGAAAAAGTACCATGTACTGACACTCTGCGCGGCAGCAGAGGGAGACCTCTGGTGCGCCAACTGTTTCTATGTGGTAGAGCCGGAACAGATGGCACTGCTGCTGATGACAGATCTGAAAACCCGCCACGGAACCCTGATGGCGCAGCAACCCCGTGTCAGCGGCACCATTGCCGCGCAGCCGAAAACGGTCGCGCTGATTAAGGGGGTGCAGTACAGCGGCCGGGCGGTTCAACTCACCGGTGACGAAGAGCAGGCGGGCAGGGCACTTTACTGCAAACAGTTTCCGGTCGCCCGGGCCATGTCGTCACCCCTCTGGCGCTTGTCGCTGGATGAGATAAAAATGACCGACAACGCGCTCGGGTTTGGTAAAAAGCTTCATTGGCAACGGGAAAACCATGCATAAAAAGGGCCGCATACTGCGGCCCCTTCACTTCATGATGACTGACGTCTCACCCTCACTTACTTCGCCAGAATCCGCAGCGCTTCGCGGTTAAAGGCCGGCAGGTCATCCGGTGTCCGGCTGGTGACCAACGTATCGTTGTCTACCACCACTTCACGATCATAAAAATCAGCCCCGGCATTCTTCACATCAACTACGACGGGTTTTACCGTGGTGGCTTTCCGCCCGCGCAACACATCTGCATTGATCAACAGTTGTGGCCCATGACAGATCGCAAAAATGGGCTTCCCGCTGTCTGAGAATTTTTTAGTGAAAGCGACAAACCGGTCATCCCCACGCAGGGAGTCCGGGGAATGCCCACCAGGCAGCAGCAGCGCATCAAACTCCTCAACGCTGACGTCATCAATTGACTTATCAATCGTGACGCTCGCCTCACCTTGTTTACCCTTCACCACATTACCGGCTTTCTTCTCAATGGTAACCACCTGGTGGCCGGCCTGTTTATAGGCGTCAGCAGGAGACGTAAATTCCGCATCTTCAAATTCATCGGTGATGAGTACCGCAATTTTCTTGTTCGACATCGTTTCCTCCTTATGATGATTTGTTGATGTATTAAGCCTAGTAATAATGCTCTGGACTGGCTAGTCTTAGTGACCCCCTCTTAATAAAAACTAAAATAAACAATAAGTTATAATTTAATTTCACAGTAACAAGGTATTTCATCAGGTATCCGCCCCGTTACTGGATGTCGTAAATCCCTTTTTAAAAGGCGGGGGTATCACCGTTGTGTTGGCCTTAGGTGACAGGAATAGATATAAAGAAGGGAAAATAGAAATAAACGTTGATAATGTGTAAACGTAATGAAGAGATTATTATAAAGTCCTTATAATTTAACCCTAAAAATAAGTCGTTTTACGAGTAACTCCTCGACGTATTTGAATAGAGCCCTGCTTGTAAGCAGGCCTGAAAGGGAGAGATTTTAGTTATTAGCTAACTTATTATTGCGTAAGTGATTTTTATTGTCCCCCCTTTTTTTCAGGTTAAGAAAATATTATCAAATAGTGATATTAATTATAAAATTAAATCCCTCTCTTCACCATAGCTCATTTTTATTGTTAATCTATTTTTAAAAATAGGTTTATTTAATGCATCTCTCTTATGTGTGAAAGAAAAAGCATGAAGTAAATAAATGCTTTTGAGATATTCCCTTGGTTATTTTAGGCGTTGCGCCATATATGTATTCTGAGGGCTTGTCTATTATTTCCTCCCTTAGGAAATTGGTCCATTTAAAGGAGAAATAATTATGAGTATTGTTATTAAACGTATGAAAGCATTAATGTTACCTGTTTGTCTACTGGTAAGTGCAACCGCGGTCAGCGCTGAAGACGGCACCATCACCTTTACCGGTGATATTCGTGACGCAACCTGTGTTGTGACAGTGGGTGATGACACAGGTTCCAGTGATACCGGTGATTTTACCGTAAAACTGAAACCTGTCAGCGTTACCGCACTGGATGCAGACAAGCGTCGTGCAGGTGATACACCGTTTTATATTAAATTGAGCGGTGCGCAGTGTCCAAATGGGAAATATGCCAACGTTTCCTTTGAGCGCGCGCTCAGCCTTAATATTGACCCGGTAACCGGTAATTTGAAAAACCACACTGCAGCTGGTGCGGCAAGCAAAGTACAGGTGGGGCTGACGGATGAAAAACTGAACGCAATCGATCTTAACCAGCAAATTACCGATCCAACTGCAGGTAAACAAATTGCAAACAATACCGCACAGTTTGATTACTGGGCGCAATATGTTGCAACCGGTGGTGCGGCGACTGCGGGTTCGGTTAATACCAACGTCGTTTATTCCATTATTTACAACTAATTAAATAAGGGGGGCTTCCCCCCCTTATTTATTCTTTATGAGCTAATGTTATGAAACTGAAAGCACTTTTACTTACTTCGCTGTTATTCACAGCAGCCCTTCCCGCCTTTGCCTCAGTTCAAATTATGGGAACCAGGGTGATTTTTAATGCGAAAGATAAAGAGCAGGCTATTCGTGTAAATAACGTTGGCAATGCACCGAGCTTAGTGCAGGTGTGGCTGGATAGCCGCCCGGAATCTGGTGTTGCGGATAAGGAAGATCTGCCATTTGTTATCACTCCACCAATGGCGCGGGTTAACGTAGGGAAAGGAAAAACATTCCGCATATTCCAGACGCAGGACACGGTAAATAAATACCCTAAAGATCGTGAATCTGTATTGTGGGTAAACTTCCTGGATATTCCACCGGAAGATGCCTCACTGCAGGATAAAAATTTACTGAATCTGGCCTTCCGTACCCGCCTCAAATTCTTCTATCGCCCGGCAGGGCTGAAGGGTGATGAAATCCAGGCCGGGGAAAATCTGAAATGGAGCATGGTATCCAATGCAGAAGGGTATACCTATACCTGTGATAATAATTCGCCTTTCCATGTTTCCTTCTCCCGGTTGGTGATTAAAGGTGACGAAAAAACGCTGATTAATGGCGACATGGTTGCACCTTTCAGTAAGAAAACATTTTCATTTAAAACTAAAAATAAAACCGCTAAGCCGGTACTGGAATACACCTTCATCACCGATCTTGGTGCCTATGTGGATAAGCAGTTTTAACTTATCAGAATTTTCGTGATAGAGGAAAAGATAAAATGCGGGTTGGACAAGGAGGAAAAATAGTCCTTTCATTGGTGGTCGGCAGCCTGAGCATATATCCGGCAGTAAACTATGCAAATGAAATTAATGTCATTAATAAAGGTGATGACCAACCTGTTAATGGGGGGGCGGTCGCCCCTAAAAAAGCTACGGTAAAGTTTAACCGTGGTTTTTCCAACGCCTATAACGAAGGCACGGATTTCAGTATTTATGACGGCGAACCGACCACCCAGCCGGGGGAATACTTTGTTGAAGTAACGAGAAATAAGAAAACGCTAGGCACGCATCATATTAATTTTGTGAAGGATGCCGCCGGTAGCGTAGAGCCCTGTTTGTCAGCCGATATGCTGCTTAAAATGGATGTAAACACGGAAAAGTTGCCGCTCGACTGGCAGAATAAAAATTGCATTTTTATCAAAGATCTTATTCCGGGCTCAACGACGGCCTATGATACCGATGATGAAATCCTGCAAATAACGATTCCACAGCTTTATTTAAATAACAATCCAGATGGGTATATTAACCCCATGCTGTGGGATGAAGGCGTACCTTCATTCTCGGCCAGTTATAATGTCAGTGCGACCAGTACCCAATATGACGATCATACGTCCTCGAATTATTATTATGGCAGCTTGCTCTCATCGTTGAAATGGGGGGCCTGGCGCCTCTATACCTATGACAACGTTAATACCAATGATGAGACCGGCACGCAATGGAACCATCTTTCCTCGTATGTACAACGCGCGATTATTCCGCTTAAGGCAGAACTGACCGCGGGGGACATCAATACTACAGGGTCACTGTTCGATACCGTGGCGTTGCGCGGCGTTAGCCTGATGAGCGATGAACGGATGCTGCCGCAGTCATTGCAAGGCTATGCTCCTATCGTGCGCGGTGTGGCGGATACCAATGCCCGTGTCACTATTAAACAAAACGGCAACCTGATCCGTGAAATGAGTGTACCGCCGGGTGAGTTCGTCATTGATGACCTCTACGCTACCGGGTATGGCGGTGATTTAGAAGTCACTATTAATGAAAGTAATGGCAAAACCCGCACCTTCATTACCCCTTATGCCAGCCTGCCAATGTTGCTGCGCCCAGGGACATCGAAGTTCTCAGCAACGGTAGGTGAAGTCCGTAGTGAGTCGCTGCGCAATACGCCTGTGTTAATGGAAGGCACCTATCAGTACGGCCTGAATAACAATATTACGGTCTATGGCGGCGGCCAGATTACGGCACCAGGTGATTACGCTGCGCTGATGGGAGGGATGGCGATCAACACCCCGCTGGGGGCGTTGGGTATTGACCTAACACGGTCTTTCACCTCATTCGAAGATGAGCAGGATAATGCCTGTGACAGCATCTGTAACATGAGCCTGAAAGTCAGCCTGGCGAAATATATTGATCAGACGGGCACCAACCTGAGCCTGGCGGGATATCGCTATTCCAGCCAGAACTACTACTCGTTGATGGATGCGCTGTTAACCTCCGAAGCTCTTGAAATGGGTGATGACAGTTTTTTGCCGGAAAACTATCGCGATAAAATTGAAGTCAATATCAGCCAGTCACTGGCACCTGGTTGGGGCAGTGTATTTGCCTCGGGTTACTATGGCCGTGTCTGGGACAGCCGCTACAGCCGTAATACGCAAAGCAGCTATCAATTTGGCTACTCCAATTCCTGGCGCTCTGTGAGCTATAGCATCAATTTAAGTAAAACCATTGATGAAGAGGGTGTGGAAGATCGCGCTGTCTATTTAGGTATGTCAGTCCCGTTCGGGACATTACATACCAAAGTCCCGACACTGAATGCCTCCGTCAATTATAGCAATCAGGATGCTAAGGTCAGGGGATCCTTATATGGTACCGCGGGCGAATATAATGAGTTCGATTATGGCACCTGGTTTGACTATGCCCAGGAGCACCAGACCAATTTCGGCTTCAGCATGGGGTATAACGGCAGCCGCGCACAGGGCAATATTAGTTATAGTCAAACAGAAACGTCTTACACCGCATCAATGAACGCCAGCGGTGGGGTAGTTATTCATGGCGGCGGAGTGAATTTTGCCTCTTCATTAGGTAATACTTTTGGCATTGTTGAAGCAAAAGGGGCTGCGGGTGCACGTATTTACCCAGATTTGACCTCCACCGTTTCAGATAATGGTTATGCGATCATCTCTTCCCTGAGCCCTTATCAATATAACGAAATTTATGTTGAAGCCAAGGGCGCGCCAATTGGCGTGGAATTCGGAGAATCAAAATTACAGACCGTGCCGACGGCCGGCGCGTCAGTAAAAATTAAATTGGATACCAAGAGTACCTCAACACAATTTATTCAGATTAACCGTGCCGATGGAAAATATATTCCCTATGGTGCCACCATTAAAGATGAAAGCGATGAAGTCCTGGGTATTGTGGGCCAGGGTGGCCGCGCCATGCTAAGCCTGCCGCAGGATAAAACATCCAGCATGTTGCGGGTGAACTGGAGGTCAGGTAAAGAGAAGGGCGAATGTACCATTGACTATAAAGTGGATAAGAAATCTTCGAGTAAATCTGACGAAGATATTCCTACCCAGCACCTGGTTTGTAAAAAATAAATCACTGCCTGAAGTAGGGCGGGGGGCGTATTATGTTTAAATTTTTGATGAAAATAGTCTGTGTCGTGATGGCAGGTTTCTCTTTTTATACCCTGCCTGCTGCCGCAGCGAATAACTGCTCTATTACGTCGGGATCAGTGATGAATATCGCTATAACTATCCCGACCTTACGCCCGGCGAGTAATGGCACATCGGGAACGGTGCTTGGCTCGGCAGAAATACAGGCACCGGGAATCAGTTATAACTGCGGAACGAACATAAAAAACACCTGGCGATCTAAATTTACCCGCCCGGAGTTTAGCACTGAGTCCATTATTTCTAATGTGTACCAGACCAATATCCCGGGATTGGGGATCAAGTTAAGCTGGCCCTCTTCACGTGCTGCCTATTTCCCCTCGGCCTACCCGTGCAATGGGGCCTGTAGTGAACGTGCGGATATAGTTAGGCTGGAATTTATTCAGACTGGAACCATTTCAGCCGGCATTATTCCTGCCGGACAAATTGGCGTGGTTCAGGTCACCGCAGATACGGATCCTGGGGCACCGCTGACGTTAATGAATGTTATTTTATCCAGCGCCGTGGATATTCAACCTAAGTCTTGTGCCATTCTGACAACCTACCAAAATGTTGATTTAGGCAGTTATTCTATTGCGGATTTCACTTCAAAGAAAATTACTAAGGGTGTTCTGACGGATTTTGAGCTGACCCTTGATTGCCCTGTGATGGCACCTGTAAAAATAGCCTTTACGGGTGAACAGAATATTGGGGCAGGGAAAGGCATTATTAAGAATTGCGACACAACAGAATGTGCAAAGTCCGTGGAAGTAAAGCTGATGAACAGCATGGGCTCAGTTGTTGATGTCACAGGAGAAAAGGCAAAGGCTACAAATGTGGGCAATGTCACCGGCAAGAAAACATTAAAGTTTAAGGCACAGATTGTCCCCGTCGACGTTTTAGAGATGACGCCGGGTAAAGTCAGTACGTATGCCATTTTTGATATCTACATGGAATAACTAATTTCAATACATTAAGTCTTATAGGTGCAATTTAACATGATGAAGAAAATGCTTTGCGTCAGTGCAGGCGTATTATTACTTTCCGGCAATGCTTACTCTGCGATGTTATCAACAAATAACGCAAAGCATGAACTGGATCAATTAGAACGCCGCCAGAACCAACTTACTATTGAGGAAGAGAAGGCGCGTGAAAAAGAAATTATCACCCAGAAAGAGATGGGAATTGATACTTCCCTTTCAGCGCTGGGCAAGCCGGGTGCCGGCTACCAGTTTATGATTAAAGAGATCAATGTTGACGGTGATGACATCTATGAAGATTCACCGGCGCGGCAAAAGATTATTGATCGCTATATCAATACCAAAATGGGCCAATATGAAATCATGACCCTGGTAAAGGAACTCAGTGATTTCTATATTGGGAAAGGCTACTCCACCACGCTGGTCACCATCCAACAAGGTAACCTGCGCGAAGGTATTCTGAACCTGAAAGTGCTGTGGGGAAAAGTCGCTGACTTCAGCGTGGAAGGAAAGAAGCCGACATTCCGTGAATCATCGCGTCTGTTCAGCGCCATGCCATTTGCTGAAGGTAAGCCGTTAAACCTTCAGGATATTGACCAGGGCCTGGATAACCTGTTGCGTGTTTCCCGCAATGATAAATTAAGTATCGTGCCAAACGAGAAAATGGGTTACTCCACGGTGAATCTGCAAGGTGCAGATGTTCAGACTTTTTCCGGCGGCATTGCCACCAATAACTCTGGGACAGAAGCGGATGGCTGGGGGCAATATTCTGCCAGCCTGAACGTCAATAACCCGCTTGGCCTGAACGATGTGCTGGGCTTTTATTACTCGTTTAACGATCTGAAAAATAATCCGGATAACCAGGACTCCTGGTCCGTCAACTATAGCTTGCCTTTGGGCTACTGGACCTGGGACATGATGTTCTATAAATCCGGTTACGCGAAAACCATTGGCGGTTTTTATGGCGGCTACCACAGCGAGGGTGATTCAAGCCGTGCCTCATTAAAATTGAGCCGTCTGCTGCACCGTGACGCCCTGGGGAAAACCAGCGGCTATGTCAAATTAGAGACGCGTGACAGCGCAAACCTGATTGAAGGCGACATCATTGATGTCAGCAGTAAACGTTATAGCAGCATCACGGCCGGGGTAAACCGGGTTGGAGTATTATTTGGCGGCTGGGTCTATGGTGATTTGAATATTACCACCGGTACTCCCTGGTTTAATGCAGCATGGAAAGATGATGCCGATTTGGAAGGCTTTGACCTGAATTATGTCAAATATAACGGCATGGTGAACTGGTCTCGCGATCTCTACCGAAATGATCATGTCGGTATTAGTTACGATATGAGTTCAGGTTTCCAATATACCCCTGATGTGACAGTGAGCGATGCGAAATTCAGTGTGGGTGATGAGTTTACGGTACGTGGCTATAAAGACAGCTTTATGTCTGTTCATAGCGGCGCCTATGTTTCAAATAACATTAATTTCCCGATATATGTCAATAAATTCGGCATAACCCAAATCACACCCTTTATTGGTTACGATTTAGGGGTGGTTAAAGATAACTGTCCTTCAGGTGTTGATGCGTGTCATACGCAATATATGACTGGTGCAGCCGTCGGCGTTAAAGCCTCTGGCCGTTATTTTAATACTTCACTTACGATGAGCTGGCCTTTAGCTGAACCCTCTACATTGAGAGAACAAGATGTGGCTGAAAGCGCAATCTATTACAACGTCGGATTGAATTTCTAAGTGAATAATCTTTGTTGGGCGATGGTTAATTTTTAGAGGAAGAAATCGTGAGTAAAAAACAGCCGGTTCAAAAAGTAAGTAGAAAAGGAAAGGGGTTGAACAGTAAGCTTCGTCCCTTATATCTGGCCATTGCCAGCGTTATGCCAGTAGCCGCAATGGGTGATGGTATTATTCCGGAAGCAAATAAGCAAAATTCGCCGACAATGAATCAGTCAGCGAATGGTACGCCGGTTATTAATATCACCGATCCTAACCAACGTGGAATTTCACATAATAAATATTCAGAATTCAACGTTAATCAGCAGGGTGTGATTTTTAACAACAGCATGGCCGACGGTGTGTCCCAAATTGGCGGTCATACCATGAAGAACAGCCAGCTGAACAAAGAAGCCAACGTCATCCTCAATGAGGTCACGGGCGCAAAAGGCACGCACCTCAACGGCACCATGGAAGTGTTTGGCCGTAAAGCCGACGTCATTGTTGCCAACGAAAACGGCATCAAAGTTAATGGTGTCGCAACTGTCAATACCAACAACCTGACCCTGACCACCGGTAAAGTCGTCCCTCAGAACGATGGCCGTATTCTGTTTAACGTAGAAAAAGGCGGAGTCGATATCGAAGGACGCGGCATTTCAACCGATGGCCTGGGCTATTTTGATATCGTCAGCCGTACCGTGAAACTGGAAGGAGAAATTGCCGGTCAAGCAGAGATTAAAGTGGTAACGGGTCTGAATGATTATGATCCGGAAACCCGCACCCATACCGTGCGCAGCACCACCGGCGAGAATCGTCCGGAAGTGGCTATTGACGGCAGCGCCTTAGGCTCCATGTATGGCGGCCGTATTCAACTGATCAGTACCGAAAGTGGTGTGGGCGTGCGCCATCAGGGCAGCCTGGTAGGTACCCGTGGGGTGGAAATCTCTGCCGACGGCGACCTGATGCTGAGCGGCATTCAAAGTGAGCAGGGCAATGTCACCCTGGCGGGTAACAACATCTCCGTGCAGAAAAATGCGGGCTACGGCGGTATTGCCAGCCAGGGCGATCTGGTCATCCGCGCGCTGTCACACCTGATGCTGGGCGCTGATGCCGTATCAGAACAGGGCACAATCCGCATCGATGCCAGTTCCATGTTGCAAAGTGCCGCCACATTGATGGCCAAAAATGGCCAGGGCAGTACCGGCAATATCCCGGCTATTATTATTAATGTGAATAATGAATATCAGATTGCAGGTAATCTGTATGCCATTGATGCGCAAAATAACCGCCTGACGAATGCCACGATCACCCTGGAAAAAGGCGCGTATGTGGTGCGGGTGAATGGGCAGGTGGTTGACGCTAAGGTCACCTCTGATGCGCAGCTTGTGGCCCAACAGGGTGACATCAGCGTTAATGCCAACACATTTAAAAACAGTAAAGGCGGCGTGATTGCCCAGAAGGGCGCGATCACCTTTAACATTACTGATGTGGTAGAAAATGACGGCACTATTAACGCCGCCGGTTCCTTCTCCATTAAAGCGCGTAAGGCGAAAAACAGCGGTATTATTTATGCCGATTCGCAGCGCTTTACACTCGGCACGCTGGAAAACCATGGCGGTATGTTTGCTAATAACGCGATCGCCGTAGAGACCGGAACACTGGATAACAGCGGTGTGATCAGCAGCACTAACGGTAATATTACGCTGACGGCTAATGGTGATCTGCTTAATAACAGTGGGGATATTCAGGGTAAAAACGTCGCTCTCCAGCAGAACGGCACCACGGCCGGCAGCGCGAAAGTGACCAATACCGGGAAAATTCAGTCTGCGGATGCGCTGAGCATTAAAACAGACACCCTGGACAACAGCGGTAAACTCTATTCCGGCAAAGAGATGAATGTTGCGCTGACCAATGCATTGAACCTGCATCAGGGCAGCGAAACCACAGCCTATGGCGATTTGACAGTAGCCGGTGCCGAAGCGCGTAAGCTCACTATCACCAATGATGGCGGCTGGATGCAAGGGAATAATATCCACCTGGACGGACTGGATACCCTCGCGAACCTGAATAATGGCACCATCATTACTGATAATGCCTTTAACCTGAAAAACAGTAATACGTTGCTGAATGATTCGGGCCTGATTCAGGGTAATACGGTGGTACTGGATAATATCACCACCATCAACAACCAGAATAATGCGGAAATCATTGCCGGGGATTCACTGAGCATCACGCAGGCCAACGACCTGAACAATGCCCAGTCCACACTCTCGGCAACGGGCAACGTAGAGATTGATGGTGTAAAAAACATCGTCAACCAGAAAGGCTTAATCAGTGCAGAAGGCTCACTGAAAATCAGCAATGCCGATCAAGTGCTGAACAGTGACAGCAGCACCATGCAGTCTCAGGGCGCACTCACTATCGATCGCGTCGGCACGCTGAAGAATGAAAACGCGTCCGGTATGCTGTCAATTAATGATGCGCTGACGCTGTCAAATATCGGCACGCTTTCTAATGATGAAACCAGCCAGATCCTGTCTGAAGCCCTGGTCTCCATTACCGACATCAATACGCTGGAGAACAAAGGGCTTATTCAGGCGAACGCCGCGTTAGTACTGAAAGGGATTAATACCCTGGTCAACAGCGGTGAAACTGCCCTGATCGCATCGATCGAACAGCTGACACTGGATACCATCCAGAATATCACTAACGAAAACGGTGGCTACCTCAGCGGTGAAGCGGCGGTAGTTCTTACCCAGATTGGCAAACTTATCAACAGCACCGCGATTATCCAATCCGCAGGTAATATCACCATTTCTGCCCGGTCAATGAATAACAGCGGCTACGGCGGTGGTGTACTGGCCTACGGCAACCTGGATCTGACGGTTGCTGAGGTGTTGGTCAACACTGACGGTGCAACTATTGCTTCAGATTACGATCTGAATATCAGTGCGGATTCCATTTCCAATGCCAATGGCGGCCAGGTCAGTGCCTCCAACGTCACAGTAAACACCAAAACGTTGGATAACAGCTTTGGTGATATGCAGGCGTATGAAACGCTGATCCTGAATATTGCAGATATCCTGAAAAACCGCGAAGGGAACCTCTGGTCAGACGATGCCCTTGAACTGAATATCAATGATAACTTCATCTTCAGGGACGTGGCGGACAGCAATCCGGAAGATGAGATTGATGACAGCGATAACTCCGGTTATATCAATGCCAAAAATAAAGTCACCTTCAATACCACCGGTGATTTGCAGATCGACACGGCGCTGGAAAGCCGCGGTGAAATCCACCTGAATGCGGGGGGCGATCTCACCAACAACTATTCCATCATCAGTAACAAAGATATTCACCTGACCGGTACTAATATTACCAACGGCAAAAATGCGCTGATTTGGAGTATGGAAGACGTTGATATCGATGCCCGTAATGGTACCTTTACCAACGACTATAACGGCAACGTGCTGAGCCTGGGTGATATGTCCATCGTGGCACAGGATTTGGTTAATGCCGTAGGTATTATCCGGTCTGAAGGCGATATGGCGCTGGACGCCCAGACCATCAAAAATATTAGTGAATACAGCGGCGGTGACTGGCAATATGGCCCGACCCAAAGCGGTTACGGCATGGTAAATGATAAGGTAAAAGTCACAACTTACGTATCATGGTCTATATATACTAATTTGCCGATCCTTTCTTCAGATATCAAACTGGTGAAAGCTGGGGAAATTTCCTCTGCCGGTAATATGGAGATTAACCAGAAGGGGCTGTTTACCAATAGCGCTGAAAATCCGATGAGCGTCACCAATGATGGCGGCATTATTCAGGCGGCCGGAAATATGACCGTGACCGGGGATATCCACAACGCCCCGCGTTATGTTGAAATGTCGATGTATGAGTATCTTCATAATCCATTAAATACACCGATTACCCTGGAACATTATTGGAAAGTGGTGGCGGATGGTTCGCGTGAAGCCAAGTTCAATTCAGTATATTCCATGTTAAATTATCTGCTGGGCAGCGGGCAGCCCGATAATTACGCTAAGGATGATGCAAACTGGGGCTGGTGGTCGGATGCCAACCGTCCTGAGTTTGTTAACGCCATGCGTCAAGCAGGAAATGACTCATCTCAACTCAACAGCATCATGGTTCAGATGTTTGGCGAGAGCTGGAAGGCTAAAGACTATGCTGACCTGAAAAGTGACTGGGCAACACTTACTGGTAACAGTGAGAGCCAACTCAAAGAGAAAAAACAATATTTCCTGCCAAGTGATAAAGGCAGCATTGTTGCCGGTGGTGACTTTACCCATAACGGCGGCATCCTGGACAACGGCATTGGGGACTTTGGTGCCAAAACCGGCAAAGATGAAAATGTTGTTGTTGAGAAAATCGGCAATCAGGAAGTGGATGCCATTGATGGCAGCTATGAAGTCGCTATCAACCTGAAGAAAGTGGAAGAGCTGCGTGCGGGTATCAGTACCCTGCCGACGCTGGCAGAGCTGATCAGCATCCCTGGGATGTTTACCACCTCTACTGAGTGGAATACCCGTAACACCGGCGGTAACTTTGTTAAAGAGGGTGCGACCAGTAAGGTTGTGCCGGTGTATGAAACCCGTACCTCACTCATCAATCAGGATGATTACTTTGGGTCTGAATACTTCTTCGATCAGGTAGGTTACAACCCGGTTGAACCGGTTACTGTGATTGGTGACAACTACTTCATCTCTGAGTTGATTCGCCGCCAGCTGAACCAGTCTGTAGGCACTTTCTTCAGCGTCCGTGATGGGGTTGAAGGGGCCGATCTGGTGCAGATGTTGATGAATAACGCCAATCTGGCCGTTGCTGATGTCGAATTAGGTCTGGAAGTGGGCAAGCCTCTGACCGATGAGCAAAAAGCCAATCTGGATCAGGATATTGTCTGGTTTGTTAACCAGAGTATTGATGGCACAGATGTGCTGGTGCCGATGGTTTATCTCTCCACGCAAACCCTGGAGCAGATGGAAAAAGGCGTGCAGCAAGGCTCCGGTTCGGCAGTGATTCATGCCAAAGGCGACGTAAATATTGACGCTACCACGGTAAATAATGGTAACGGCAATATCAGCGCCGGTGGTGACGTCACGATCAAGTCTGAAGGCGATATTAACAACGTCAGTTATGGCATGAATGGCGGCATCACGGCGGGTGGCAGCATCTCTGCTGAATCGGCTAATGGCTCGATCAATAATGACGGTGCCGCCATGAAAGCCGGTAAAGATATCAGCCTGATTGCTGATAATGGCAGCATCGATATTACCGCCAGCGTCGGTCGTGATGTCACCGGTAAGCAGGAGATCCATCATTACGATGATGCCATCACTGCCGGCGGCGATATCACTATGAAAGCCAAAGAGATTACCGTCAATGCCGGCACCATTGCTGCAGGCAATAATATCGACATGACCTCAACCGAAGGGGATGTTGCCTTTAATGAGATGCATGAAGTTACGGCGGAATATAATCAGGAAATGAATTTCACGAGCGGCATCAATTATGAGCGCTGGGAGTCGAAATCCACTACTGCAACCAGTGAACAAAGCCACGTCTCCGCTGGCGGCAACCTGAAGATCGACTCTGCTAAAGATATCGTGATGGAAGGAGGCGAATACAGCGGTAAAACCGGGGAAATGACCGCCGCCGAGAATATCGACATCAAGACCGGGCAGGATTTTGCCTATAGCGAAGAAGAACACGTTAAAAAAGAGTTCTCTATCACCGGCAAAGCCACGGCTGGCGGTTATACCGCAGAAGCCGGCTACAGCAATCTGGAGGGTGGCTCTGCTTCCGCTGATGGTGGGAACTATGAGAACGTCAATAATTCTGACTCTGCGTCCCCAGGTGCCAAGAAACCAGGTAAGGCCCCGGTTGCCCCAGCCCTTGAGGTTAAAATTGGTTTTAGCTCCCTGGAAGAGGAGAGCACTGCCCAAAGTACCACCAATAAGAACGCCTCGCTGAACTTCGGTGATAAGCTGGATTTAACCGCAGGTGAAGTAATCGATATTGGCGGCGCGGATCTAAAAGCAGGCGGTGAAATTAACATTACTGCTGATGAACTGGCTTCCACGAAATATGAGGATAAGTTAGATACCACCTACTCTAAAGAAGAGTTGTTTGTCGGGATGAAAAGCCAGGCCGGCAGCGTGATTTTGGACGTCGTTGATAAAAATGCCGCGATGATCGTCAATGAAGTCAACAATCCGGAAGCCAGTTTTGATCCGGCCATGACGGCGCTTCAGGTGGCGGGGGATGCCTCGAACCTCTATTTTAACGACCTGGCCAGCTTTACCACGACTTACGGCATCAGTAAAAGCTCGGTATCCGGTTCCACTTCGGCGACCAGTGAAAATATCACCCATATTGATGCCGGCACGCTCAATATTAAAACCAAGGGAGATGCGGCCCTGAACGGGGTTGAGGCCAAGGCTGGCAGTGTGAATATGGACGTGGGCGGCGATCTCACTGTGAGCGCGGCTGAAGCGACCACCTCCTACAAGGAAAAAACCAGCAGCCTGGATATTGGTATCAGCGGCGGGGCCGCCGTTGATAAAGACTCCGCTGGTGCGGGGGTCTCGCTGGATATTGGCGTCAGTGGCGGTAAATCATCAGGCAACAGCAAAAGTTATACCAATTCCACCATTACTGCGGGCGATGTAAATATTAAAACCGGTGGGGACACGACCCTGGCCGGCGCGAATATTGAAGCAAACACGGCCAAAATTGAAAATGGCGGCGATTTAAATATCATCTCGGTGCAGGATACCGTGAATACAGATGCCTCTAGCTGGCATGCTGGTGTCTCGGCCGGTGTGGCGGTTGTTACGACGCCGAACGGGTTAGTTCCTATCCCGACCTTCTCCGTCAGTGCCGGTGGCGGTTCGGAATATCATGATGAGGCGAAAACAAAGCAACAATCAGGAATTCACACCAAAGAATCACTGGATGTGACAACCGGTGGCGATCTGAATATCACTGGCGGCCACCTGATCTCTGATAACAAGACTGGTACGGTAGATGTCGCAGGCAAGATCAATGCCGTTGAACTCACGGATACGGTTGAGCAGGACGGCGCCTACGGCGGCGGCGGCGGCGGTATTACCAAAACCGGTATCAGCGCTAACGTCTATCTCGAAACGGTGGATGAACTCCATTACAACGAGACGCAAAAAGCGACCATTGATGTGGGTACGGTCAAGGGCGATGTGACCGGTAAGGTCAACAAAGACAGCACCGAACTTTCGAAAGTCAATAAAGACGAGAAAGAGTGGGGCAACGACATCTCCTTCACCGGTGGTACCGGTGGCGGTAGCGGCAAGAAGAAACCGGATGCGGCGAAACCTGCTGATGTGCCGGATACTGCTCGCCCGGCCCCAAGACCAACTGATGCGGCACCGAAACCTGAGCCAACGCCGAAGCCTGAGCCAACGCCGAAGCCTGAGCCAACGCCGAAGCCTGAGCCAACACCGAAGCCTGAACCAACGCCGAAGCCGGATGACGCCCAGCCGAAGCCGGATGACGCCCAGCCGAAGCCGGATGACACTCAGCCGAAGCCGGATGACACTCAGCCGAAGCCGGATGATACTCAGCCGAAGCCGGATGATACTCAGCCGAAGCCGGATGATACTCAGCCGAAGCCGGATGACACCCAGCCGAAGCCGGATGGTAATGATACGATCGATCCTGCTAATCCTAAGCGGCCAAGTGAATACAACGGTAAGCATTGGGATGTGAAGATGCCGGAACGTGTGATCCTTACCCCAGGATCGGCCACCGGTAAAACGGAATGGATTGAGCCACCGCGTAATGGTAACACCAACAACGGCACCCCTTATGAGGGCGTACCGAAGTCAGGTTCCACCAAGCCGCGTGCGGCTGACACCAAAAAGGCTGACACCGCGACCCCTGCGGATCCAAGTACCTATAACGGTAAGCAGTGGGGCGTAAACGTACCTGATCCGATAGTGCTGACCCCAGGGTCCGGCACCAACAACATCAAGGATCATGACACGCCGCGTAACGGTAACACCGACAACGGTACCCAGTATGAAGGCCAGGGCAAGATTGTTTACGATCCAAACGCTCCAGCGAGCAATGTCCCGGAAACAACCGGCCTGAATGGGGATCCAAGCAAGTACGACGGCAAAAACTGGGATGTGCCGCCCTCTGATCCGGTAGTGCTGACCCCAGGGTCCGGCACCAATAACGTGAAAGATCATGAAACGCCGCGTAACGGTAATACTAACGATGGCACCCAATATGAGGGCCAGAGCAAGGTTGTTTATGATCCAAACGCTCCGGCGAGCAATGTCCCGGAAACAACCGGCCTGAATGGGGATCCCAGCAAGTACGACGGTAAAAACTGGGATGTACCGCCCTCTGATCCGGTAGTGCTGACCCCAGGGTCCGGCACCAATAACGTGAAGGATCATGAAACGCCGCGTAACGGTAATACTAACGATGGCACCCAATATGAGGGCCAGAGCAAGGTTGTTTATGATCCAAACGCTCCGGCAAGCAATGTCCCGGAAACAACCGGCCTGAATGGGGATCCCAGCAAGTACGACGGCAAAAACTGGGATGTGCCGCCCTCTGATCCGGTAGTGCTGACCCCGGGATCTAACACCAACAATGTGAAGGACAATGCAACGCCGCGTGATGGGAATATCAGTGATGGTACCCAGTACGAAGGCCAGGGCAAGATTGTTCACGATACAGTGCCGGACAGTGCAGCAAACTGGAAACCGCTGTTGCCGGAGTACAGGATGTCCGCCGGGCAGACCTATCAGGAAACTGAATGGGCGCAGGCGAATACCCGGGCAAATAATAGCAAAGGTCAGACGGCATAATTTAACACTTGCCTGATCCAGGATATGTACTTACCTGAAACGTGCTTCTTCGGAAGCACGTTTTTTTATGTCGGATATAAACTTCAGCAAGGCAGGAAACGGTGAAGGTGTGAAAATATATATGGCGGGCATGAAAAAATAAAAGCAGGCGATTACTCTTCTTTATCCTCTTTCTTAGGCTCGGCAGCCAGTTCATAACGAAGTTCTTTCACTCTGTTTATCAATTGTATGTCATTTGTTGCACCTAATTTTCGCATGGCCATGGTTTTCTGGTTACTGATGGTTTTTGGGCTTTTGCAGAGTTCGTGGGCAATCTGTTTAATTGAATGCCCTTCACAGATGAGCTGGATAACAACCTTTTCCCGGGCCGAAAGACTGTGCCAGCTGCTGTTTTTTTGTCGCCCTGATAAAAAGGAGGACAAAATCTCATGGGAAATACTGGGTTGCAGATAAAATGTACCGTTATGTACCCGACGCAAGGTATGCGCAATAAGCGAGAAATCTTCTTCACTTTTGCGTATCACGCTGGCCGCCCCCGCTTCCATGGCTTCGGCTATCTGATGTGACGTCAGGTTCGCGCTGTAGAAGACAATGTTAATATGAGGGATATAACGATGAATACTCCTTAATAATTGGGTACCCTTAGTATCCAGTGCTTCCGTAAAATTACTATCACAAATAATAATATCAGCTTCATATAAAGCCAGTTTTTTGAACAAATCCTGGGTGGTAGAGCTGGTAAATACCACCTCAATATCATTCTCTTCCCGTAATAACGCCAGCAAACCATAGATGACGATAGGGTGTTGATCCGCTATCGCCACTTTGATTCTTTTATCTGACATTGACGCCCCAGGACGCAAGGCACCGGGCTTTCTTCTCTGCATAATAGGCCGCTGGTTAAATGAAGATACAGTAAGTGTAATTTGTGTTGCTGCATTTGTATATTTAGTTGCCTGCCGGAAACGCACCGTTTTTGTCGTATGGGAAACAGAATCCAGAATTTAACGCGATTCTGAACTCTGTAAAAGTGAGGAGGATAATAAAAAAAGAGGATCTATTAGCGGAGCCGATGAATAATCTGATTACTGCTGCCGCGCCAAATCAGGGCGGGATCTTTCAGATCCTGCACAAACTTGCCATCAATCAGCACGTTAATATAACTGACCACCTCGTGTTGTGCAGAATTGAGTGATTCAAGCTGATAGCCGGTCCAGAGCCAGATATCTTTTTCCTCACACTCCGCCCGGACGCGTTTTACCAGATGCAGAATGACAGGCAGATTGTGCGGATGCAGCGGATCACCGCCGGAAAGTGACAGCCCTTGCCGTGGAATGCGTGAATCATTGAGGTCATCAATAATCCGGTCCTCATTCTCAGGGGTAAACGGGCGGCCGGAGTCCAGCCGCCAGGTGCTTTTGTTATAACAGCCGCGGCATTGGTGCTCGCACCCGGCGACAAACAGGGTGCAGCGGGTGCCGGGGCCATTGACCACATCAATCGGGTAGTAGTGATGGAAATTCATCACGGCTTACCCTAACCGGCCAGTGTGCAGATGCTTGACCCGGCGTTTGACCTCTTCCTGTTTGCCGGCGTTAAACGGCCGCGCATCCGGGCTGCCGAGATAGCCGCACACCCGGCGGGTGACGGAGACGTTGCTGGCATCATGGTTACCGCATTTCGGGCAGGTAAAACCTTTGCTGGTGCAATCAAATTCCCCGGTAAAACCGCATTCGTAACACTCGTCGATCGGCGTGTTGGTGCCGTAATAGGGCACACGGTGATAGCTGTAATCCCAGACATCTTCCAGCGCCTTGAGATTATGTTGCAGGTTCGGGTATTCGCCGTAACAGATGAACCCGCCATTCGCCAGCGGCGGGTAGGGGGCTTCAAAGTCCAGTTTGGCGTATGGATTCACACGCTTTTCCACATCGAGATGGAAGCTGTTGGTGTAATAGCCTTTATCCGTGACGCCGGGCACCACGCCAAATTCAGCGGTGTCCAGCCGGCAGAAGCGATCGCACAGGTTTTCGCTCGGGGTGCTGTAGAGGCTGAAGCCGTAACCGGTCTCCTCTTTCCACGTATCGGTGGCCGCCCGCAGCCGGGTGACAATCTGCACCGCCTTGGCCCGTAGCTCAGCATGGTCAAATACATGCTGGTTCCCGGAAAGCGCATTAATGGTTTCATGCAGGCCGATGTAACCCAGTGAAATCGACGCGCGGCCCTGTTTGAAGATCGCCGCGACGTCATCATCCGCCTTCAGGCGCACCCCGCAGGCCCCCTCCATATAGAGAATTGGCGCAACCCGCGCCTTGACCCCCTCCAGCCGGGCAATCCGTGTCATCAGCGCCTTTTTCGCCAGCACCAGCCGCTCATCCAGCAGCATCCAGAACAGCGATTCATCCCCACGTGCCTCCAGGGCGATGCGCGGCAGGTTCAGGCTGATCACGCCAATATTGTTACGCCCATCATGGATCTGCTCGCCGTTCTCTTCATATACGCCCAGGAAACTGCGGCAGCCCATCGGTGTTTTGAACGAGCCGGTGACCTTCACTACCTGATCATAATTGAGAATATCCGGGTACATCCGTTTGCTGGCGCACTCCAGCGCCAGTTGCTTGATGTCATAGTTAATATCGCCCGGTTTATGGTTTACGCCGTCACGGATGGCAAACACCAGCTTGGGGAACACGGCGGTTTTGCGGTTCTTGCCCAACCCGGCAATGCGGTTGCGCAGAATAGAGCACTGAATCAGGCGCGACTGCCAGCAGGTGCCGAGGCCAAAGCCAAAGGTGACGAACGGCGTCTGGCCGTTGGCGGTATGTAACGTGTTGACCTCATACTCGAGCGACTGGAAGGCGTCATAACACTCCTTCTCCGTGCGCTCCCGGGCGTAGCCGTCGGCATCCGGGATCTGCCACGCCTGCGCGGTGGTGCGGTGTTTTTCAAAGCTGGCGGTTACATAGGGCGCGAGGATCTCATCAATGCGGTTAATGGTAGTGCCGCCATAAATATGGCTGGCGACCTGCGCGATGATCTGGGCGGTCACCGCCGTTGCGGTAGAGATGGACTTCGGCGTTTCAATCTCCGCATTGCCCATTTTGAAGCCGCCGGTCAGCATCCCTTTCAGGTCAATCAGCATACAGTTGAACATCGGGAAAAACGGCGAGTAGTCGAGATCGTGATAATGGATCTCGCCGCGCTCATGGGCCAGCACCACATCACGCGGCAGAATGTGCTGCTTGGCGTAATGTTTGGCGACAATGCCGGCCAGCAGATCGCGCTGGGTCGGGATGACCTTGCTGTCTTTATTGGCGTTCTCATTCAGCAGCGCGTGGTTACGCTGCTCAACCAGCCCGCGGATCTCCTGGTTCAGTTTCCCGCGCTGTTCACGGGCGACATCGCGATCGTGGCGATACTCAATATAAGCGCGTGCCAGCGCCTTGTGCGGGCCGGCCATCAGCAGGTTTTCCACCGCGTCCTGTACCTCATGGATATCCACCTGATCCCGGTCAGCCAGTTGGGCGGTCACATGCCGGGCTACCCCGGCGCAATAGGCGTTATCCTCCAGCCGGACAGCCTGCGCCGCCCGGGCGATAGCCTGCATAATCCGCGCTTCATCAAATACGACCCGGCACCCGTCCCGCTTTATCACCACTGGTTTCACGATGTACTCCTTTGGTGGTTATCCCGGCCGGGCGTGCCCGGCCTCAGAAGATAAGGAAAGAATCACTATATATAGAAGAGGGTGATTACTATACGCACCATATGTAGTGATTTGGCGAGGGTTAATCCAGCTTTGCTTGATATAAGACAAAGAAAAAAGTGCGCTGTGGAATCTCTGACCATCCTGGTACCGGGGAACGGAGAAGCTGACATGTTTATGCCGCAATATTAGATATTAACGATTTTTTTACACTCGCTCCCCGGCTACACTGCTGGAGGGCATCTACATTGGGAAGAGCGCGAATGCGGGCAGGAGAGCAATGAAAGTATTGGTCACTGGAGCGACAAGCGGGCTGGGGCGCAATGCCGTTGAATGGTTATTGCAGGCGGGCCACCAGGTACATGCCACCGGGCGTAACCCGGAGGTGGGCGAGACGCTGGCGGCGCAGGGTGCGCAATTCACGGCGCTGGATCTGGCCGGGGCAGACATCGCCGCCTGCCGGGCGCTGGTGGCGGGCTGTGATGCCGTCTGGCATTGTGCGGCCAATACCCATCACTGGGGCGACTACCAGGCGTTTTATGACACCAACGTCATCGCCACCGAAAACCTGTTGCAGGCAGCGGGGGAAGCGGGGATTGGGCGCTTTATCTACGTCTCCTCTGCTGCGCTCTATTTTGACTATCGCCACCGTTACAACGTGGAGGAAACCTTCCGTCCGGCGCACTTTGCCAACCATGCCGCCGCCAGTAAACATGCGGCGGAAGAGAGCATCCGCCGGCTGATGCCGCATTACCCGGGCACCTGCTGCGTCATTTTACGGCCCGGCGCGCTGTTCGGCCCTCACCAGCAGGGCACCCTGCCGGTAATGCTGGACGCGTTGCGCCACGGCAAAGGCATCCTCTCCCTGCCGGGCGGCGGGGTGGCGCGCACTGAGTTTACCTTCGTGTTGAATGTGGTAGAGGCACTGGCGCTGGCAACAGAGCAACCGGCGCTGGAGAGCGGGGCGGTATTCAATATCACTAACCATGAGGCGCAGAGCCTGGCGCTGATGCTGGAGTTGCTGCTGGGGCAGCAGTTAGGGATTCAATACTATTTGCGCGCCGCGCCCTATCAGGTGGCCTATAGCCGGGCGGCGCTGCATGAACTGGGCAGCCTCATGCGGCGGCAGCCGCCGCGCCTGACCCGGCACAGCGTGGCGGCCGCCGTCTATGATCTGACTCTGAGCCGCCACCGGGCGCGCAATACGCTCAATTACACGCCGCGTTACGCACTGGCCGAAGGCGTGGCATTAACCGCCCAGTGGCTGATTGCGCAGGGCCTGGTGACCCCGCGCTGAGGCGTCAGCCCCGCAACCAGTAAATCGCCTCAAACGGCCGCAGCGTCATGGCCGCCGGCTGTGCGGCGGCATCCGCATAGTTGCTCATCACCTGTTCCCAGCCATCGGCAGGCACGGAAGGCTGCCAGGGTTGCGCCTCGCGGCTGAGGTTAGCGACCACCAGCAGCTGTTGGTCGCCGTGCCGGCGCTGGTAACACCAGAGCCACGGGTGATCCGGCAGCAGATCCTGATAGTTACCGTGCGTCAGGATCGGCAACTGTTTACGCAGGGCGATCAACCGCTGATAGGTGTAAAACACCGAGTCCTTATCCGCCAGCGCCTGTTTCACATTGATCGCCGGGTAGTTGGCGCACGGCTCCAGCCACGGCGTGACGGTGCTGAACCCGGCGTGTTCACTCTCATCCCACTGCATCGGTGTGCGGCCGTTGTCGCGCGATTTCCCGGACAAAATATCCAGCAATTCCGCTTCCGGCCGCCCGGCCTGCACCAGTTCAGCGAACATATTCAGGCTCTCGACATCCCGGTACTGTTCAAGATAGCGGTAACCGGGGTTGGTCATGCCGATCTCTTCCCCCTGATAGATATAGGGCGTGCCCTGCATACCGTGCAGCACCATCGCCAGCATCTTGGCGGCCGGCACCCGCAGTGCGCCATCATCGCCAAAACGCGACACCGCGCGCGGCTGGTCATGGTTACACCAGAACAGCGCATTCCAGGCGTGGCCGTGCATCCCCTGTTGCCACTCGCCGAAAATCCGCTTCAGTTGCACAAAATCCGGCCGCGCGCGTGACCACTTTTCGCCGTTCGGGTAATCCACTTTCAGGTGGTGGAAATTGAAGGTCATGGAGAGTTCGCTGCCGTCCAGCGCCGCATAACGGCGGCAATGTTCCAGCGAGGTAGAGGACATCTCGCCCACGGTCATCAGCCCCAGCGGCTGGAATACCTCGCGGCTCATCGCCTGCAAAAATTCATGGCTGCGCGGCCCGTCGGTGTAGTAACGGCGGCCGTCACCGGTGTCATCCGAGGGCAGGCCGGGGGTTTTGGAGATCAGGTTAATCACGTCCAGCCGCAGGCCATCGACCCCTCTGGCCGCCCAGAATGCACACACTTTATTCAGCGCCTCGCGCACCGGCGGGTGCTCCCAGTTCAGGTCGGCCTGCTCCGGCGCAAACAGGTGCAGGTAATACTGGCCGCTGGCCTCATGCCACTGCCAGGCATTACCGCCAAACTTGGAACGCCAGTTATTCGGCAGGCCGTCCGGCGTTGCCGGGTTGCGGTCGCGCCAGACATAGTAATCGCGGTAGGGGCTGGCCGGGTCTTGTGACTGGAGGAACCACGCATGCTGGGTCGAGGTATGGTTGAACACCATGTCCATGATGATACGGATGCCGCGCCGGTGCGCCTCTGCCGTGAGTTGCTCAAAGGTTTCCATCGTGCCGTAAGCCGGATCAATAGAACAGTAATCGGCCACGTCATAGCCGTTGTCCACCTGCGGCGAGCGGTAAACCGGCGTCAGCCACAGCGCATCCACCCCGAGCTGTTGCAGGTAATCGAGGCGGCGGATCACGCCCAGCAGATCGCCCAGCCCATCGCCGGTGCTGTCCTGAAAACTCTTGGGGTAAATCTGGTAGATAACGCCGTTTTGCCACCAGGGCAGATCTGCAGACATGACAATGTCTCCCATATTAAAAAGAAAAAATTAACCGGAAAGGGGAAAACAGCGGGCGCCGACGGCGCCCGCAGGGTACTCAGGTGTAGGCCAACTGGCCGCGGCGCATTTTGCGCTGGTAGACCAGCACGGTCAGCACAATAGGGATGACAATCGCCGTCAGAATGGCCAGCGAGTAAGTAGCCCAGAATTGCGGTTTAATCGACAAGATGCCCGGCAGCCCACCTACACCGATGCCGTTAGCGGTAACATGGGCCAGCCCGCAAATCAGCGCGGCGGAAGCGGAGCCAATCATCGCGCAGAGCATCGGGAAGCGGTACTTCAGGTTAATCCCGTACATTGCCGGTTCGGTCACACCGAGGAACGCGGAGACAGCCGCCGGCACCGAAATTTCACGCTCATTGTGTTTCCGGCTGACGATAATAATGCCTGTCACCGCGGCGGCCTGCGCAATATTGGACAGCGCAATCAGCGGCCAGACCGGCGTACCGCCCATGTTCTGAATCATCTGGAGGTCGATGGCCAGCGTCGTCTGGTGAACGCCGGTGACCACCAGCGGGGCATACAGGAAGCCGAAAATCGCCGCACCAATCGGCGCAAAGCTGCCGGTCATCATCGCTTTCACCGCCCAGGCCACACTGTCACCAATCATGCGGCCAAACGGCCCAATCAGCGTATGGGCGAGGAAGACGGCCAGCATCAGCGAGCAGACCGGCACAATCACCAGTTCGAGATAGTTAGGGACAATGCGCCGCAGCCGGGTCTCAATAAACGCCAGAGAAACCCCGGCCAGCATCGACGGAATCACCTGCGCCTGATAGCCCACTTTTTCAATCGTGAACCAGCCAAAATCCCACACGTCCGGGATCTGTTGCCCCAGCAGGTAGGGGTTCATCAGTTGGGGGGAGACCAGCGTCACGCCCAGCACAATGCCGAGGATCGGCGTGCCGCCCAGTTTTTTCACCGTGGCCCAGCAGATGCCGACCGGCAAATAGAAGAAAATCGCCTCACCCAGCAACCAGAGGAAATCGTAAATGGTCTGCCACAGCGGGTAGATTTGCGCCAGTGTTTTGCCGCCACTCATCGGGATTTCACCGATGATATTGCGGAACCCTAAAATCAGGCCGCCGCTGATCAGCGCCGGCAGCAGCGGGAAGAAAATCTCCGCAAAATGGGAGATACCGCGCTCGAAAATGTTCATGTTCTGGCGGGCGGCTACCTTGGCCTGCTCTTTGTTAGCCCCGCTGTTACCGCTGGCGGCAATCAGCGCCTTATAGTATTCGCCCACCTCAGGGCCAATCACCACCTGGAACTGCCCGGCGTTGGTAAAACAGCCTTTCACCATGCGCAACGCTTCGATGGCTTTCGGGTCGGCCTTTGTCGGATCATTCAGGACAAAACGCAACCGGGTAATACAGTGAGTAACAGTGGCAATATTGCCGCTGCCGCCAACCAGCGCAATCAACTGCTCAACATCAGACGGGTTTACCGTATTCTTTTTGCTCATGGTTTTATGCTCTTTATTCGCCGCGTGGGTTAAGGTGCATTTCCGGCCGGAACAAGGGAGGGTGTTTTTAAAAGCATAGCGTGAAACTGGGCGCGTGGAACTGGGAACGTTCCCGGTTTGAGCTGAGCATCACATATATTGTAAGGGGCAGTAACTCCCGGTGTGAACCTCAGGTGACGAGGCGGCAGGGCACGGTGATGTGGCAGATACCCTGCTGAGGGTGCTGCAACTGGTTGAGCAATTGTTCGGCGGCACGCAGCCCGGCGTCGCCATATCCCATTTCAATGGAAAAGGTCTCCGGGAACAGGAAGCGCAACAGCGGGTTATTGCCGATGCCGCACACCTGAACCGCGGGCAGGGCGTGCTGTTGCAGGTATTTGGCCGCACCCAGCGCAATGGTGTCGGACGCGCAAACCAGCGCCCGCATACCGGGGCGCAGCACCCTGGGGGCGAGCTGGAAACCGCTCTGGTAACTGAGTTCGCCGATCGCCATCTGCGGGGCCAGGCCGTTTCCGGCGCAGTAATCGAGATACGCCTGCTGGCGGCGCAGGCCGGTGGTGGCGTCTTCCGGGGTCACGCCGATATAACCGATCTGCTGGTGGCCCGATTGGGTAAGCGCATCCATCAGCAGGCGTACCGCGCCCGCCTCGTCATAACAAACCGACGACAGCCCGGCGTAATCCTGCGCCAGCGTTACGATGTTAGCCTGCCATGGCCGCAGCAGCGGCTCCTCCAGCCCGGTAAAGCCAAACAGGATCACCCCGTCCACATTACGCTGGTGCAGCACCTGCAAATGCTCCTGCACCCTGGCCGCCGAGAACTGGCTTTCCATCACAATCGGGTCGTAACCGTGCTGATAGAGCAGCGGCAGCATGGCGCGCACCGCCTGGTTTTCCGAAGGCGAATCAAGCCGTGAGACGATAATCCCCACCACTTTGTCACTCTGGCCGCGCATGGCACGCGCCGATTTCGACGGCGTAAACCCCTGCTCGCGGATCACCGCCTCCACCCGTTCCCGGGTGCGCGGGCTGACGCTGCCTTCATTGTTCAGCACGCGGGAAACCGTGGATTTCCCCACGCCGCTGAGGCGGGCAATATCTTTGATGGTCAGGCGGGTTGTCATAATCTACAGCGGGTTCCACGGCGTCAGGAAAACGGTCTTCCTTTGTAACTGAATTCCCGGCGTCATGCATCTTCTCTTCAGTCAGGCACAGCGCGCATTGTGGGGGAATTCTTAATTTTGCGGCCCGCCGCACCCGAAACCAGGCAATAACCGGAGGGTAACCCCCGCTAACTCGCTGAAAATTTTTGTTATTAAAGGACATCATCAGCCACGGGGCAGGCAAGACGTGATCTCCGGCCGTTTTTTGGCCATCAACGGCGACGGCACGCGCCTTACCCTTTATTATTCGCCGGGTTACTCTTGCGCATGGCTGTAATGACCTCCAGGGACTGATAAAAATGAAACGCTGCTTACCCACCACGCTGTTGGCCTCGCTTTTCCTGTTTTCCCCCACGTTATGGGCGCAACCCGCCGGCGATCTGCCGCTGATGCCCTGGCCACAGAAGGTGGAGGGTAACCCGCAGCAGGGCCAGCTGGTTCTCGATAACCGGCTGACCCTCGGCGTCAGCGGGGACGACCTCGGCCCGGCCATCGCCCACTGGCGGCAGCGGATAGAGCAGCAGACCGGCTGGGCGCTGTTGCCGCAGGCGGAAAACCCGCCGCAGGCGCTGATCATGGTGGTGATTAAGCAGAAAGTGGACCCGCAACCGCTGCCGGACAGCGACGAGCGCTACCAGCTCACCATCACGCCGCAGGGCGTGGTGCTGAACGCGGAAACTCGCTTTGGCGCGCTGCGCGGCATGGAAACACTGTTACAGCTGATCCGCAACGACGGCAGCCACACCGCCTTGCCGCTGGTGCGCATCTCTGACGCGCCGCGTTTTCCGTGGCGCGGCGTGCTGCTCGATTCCGCCCGCCATTTCCTGCCGGTCAGTGACATCAAACGCCAGCTCGACGGCATGGCCGCCGCCAAACTGAACGTGTTCCACTGGCACCTGACCGACGATCAGGGCTGGCGTTTCGCCTCCACCCACTACCCGAAACTGCAACAGCTGGCGAGCGACGGCCAGTTCTACAGCGTAGCGCAGATGAAAGAGGTGGTGGCCTACGCCACCACGCTCGGCATCCGCGTGGTGCCGGAGATTGACCTGCCCGGCCACGCCTCCGCGATTGCCGTGGCCTACCCGGAGCTGGTCAGCGCGCCCGGTCCCTACCTGATGCAGCGGGAGTGGGGCGTGCACCAGCCCACGCTCGATCCCAGCCGGCAGGAAACCTATCAGTTTGTGGACACGATCGTTGGCGAAGTGGCGGCGATCTTCCCGGATCCCTACCTGCACATCGGCGGGGACGAGGTTGACCCGACCCAGTGGAACGAGTCGCCCACGATTCAGGCCTTCATGAAACGCAATAACCTGGCTGACAGCCATGCGCTTCAGGCCTACTTCAACCAGAAACTGACGCTGATCCTCGGCTCCTGGCAGCGCACCATGGTGGGCTGGGATGAAATCCACCACCCGGATCTGCCGAAGACGGCGGTGATCCAATCCTGGCAGGGGCCGGATGCGTTGGGTGCGGCGGCGCAGGAGGGCTATAAAGGGCTGCTCTCCACCGGCTTCTACCTCGACCAGCCGCAGAGCGCCGCCTACCACTACCGCAATGAGGTGCTGCCGCAACCGCTCTGGATCGATGACCGCGTCCATCAGGATGAGAAAGCGCAGAGCTGGGCATTTTCGATGCCGCGCCTTAAAGGCAAGCCGGTGGAGGGCAGCGTGACCCTGATTGAGGGGCCGCAGGGCTGGCGCGGGTTTATCGACTTCAGCGGCAAATCACGCCGCGCAGTGCGCGACATTGCATGGCGTGACGGCAACGTGACCTTCCGCATCGACACCTGGATGGGCGATACCCGGCCGGTACTGACGCTGAAAAATAGTACGCTGGCGGGCTATTTCCTGATCGGCAATGTGCGCTACCCGGTGAGCGGGCAGAAGCTCGCTGCCGTTCCGGCCGGTACTGCGCCGGTGGTGCCGGACCGCACCGGTGCGGCCAATATCCTCGGCGGGGAAGCGGCGCTCTGGGCAGAGATGGTGACGCCGCAGGTGATTGACCTGAAACTCTGGCCGCGCGCCTTTGTGGTGGCGGAGCGGCTCTGGTCAGCGCGGGACGTGCAGGATGAGCAGAACATGTACCGGCGGCTGTCGGCGGTGGATGCGTGGTCAGTGGTCTCGGTGGGGCTGCAACAGCACGCCGACACCACACGCCTGCTGACCCGGCTGGCGCAGAGCACCCAGATTATGCCCTTGCAGGTATTGGCCGAGGCGGTGGAACCGGCGCAGTACTACACCCGGCAGCACCTGAAATTCCAGGCAGGCAACTACCACCAGTTCGAGCCGCTCAACCGCTTCGCGGATGCGCTGCCGGCGGAAAGTGATGAGGTGCGACAGATGAACCTTGAGGTGCAGCAGTTACTGGCTAACCGCACCGACAGCGCCGCCGCAGACGCCCTGCGCCGCCGTTTCACCCGCTGGCAGGCTAACAGCGCAGAGGTCGCGCCGCTGCTGGCGGGCAATTATCTGCTCTCCCCACTGCAACCGGTGGCCGCGGACGTCAACGCGCTTTCGGTGCTGGGCCTGCGGCTGGTGGATGTCGCCCAGCGCGGCAGCATGATCGGCACCAATGAGGTAAAACGGGCCAGGCAGCTGCTGGACAAGGCATCCGCGGTGCGGGATGAGGTGGTGATTGCGGCGGTCTACCCGCTGGAAGCGTTGCTGGACGGCATCACCCGCAAGGATGAGAGCAATGAGGCGAAACCGGGCGGCAACAAGCCCCGGCGTTAACGCAGAAAAACCCGGCGTTAACGCAGAAAAACCCGGCGTTAACGCAGAAAAAACAAGAAAAAAAACGGGCAAAACGCTGCCCCGTACTCCCTCTGCGCGTACGCTGTCAGGTGCGCGCGGCGCGTTTGTTGACCCAGACGTTCAGCAACAGGGTCACGGCCAGAATGCCGCCGACCACGCCCAGCGAGACGGCAACCGGGATGTGGTAAATATCCATCATCAGCATCTTGGCACCGATAAACACCAGAATCACCGCCAGGCCATACTTCAGCAGCGAGAACTTCTCCGCGACGTTCGCCAGCAGGAAGTACATGGCGCGCAGGCCGAGGATCGCAAACAGGTTCGAGGTCAGCACGATAAACGGGTCAGTGGTCACGGCGAAGATCGCCGGAATGCTGTCCACCGCGAAGATCACGTCACTCAGCTCCACCAGAATCAGCACCAGCAGCAGCGGGGTGGCGAAACGCACGCCGTTACGGTAGGTAAAGAACTTTTCCCCGTCCAGCTCGTCGGTCATCCGCAAATGTTTACGCAGCCAGCGCACTAGCGGCTTCTCGCCCAGTACCGCGTCATCCTCTTTCGCCAGCGCCATCTTGATGCCGGTAAACAGCAGGAATGCGCCGAACACGTACAGGATCCAGTGGAACTGCGTCACCAGCCAGCTGCCGCCGAAGATCATCACCGTACGCAGCACAATCGCGCCCAGCACGCCATACACCAGCACCCGCCGTTGCAGGCTGGCCGGGATCGCAAAGTAGCCAAACAGCATCAGCCAGACGAAGACGTTATCTACCGCCAGCGCTTTCTCAATCAGATAGCCGGTCAGGAACGCCAGCGCCTGCTGGTCTGCCACCTCGCGCCCCAGCGTGCCGTTGAGGTACCACCAGAATCCGGCGTTAAACAGCAACGCCAGGCTGACCCACACCAGCGACCAGCAGGCCGCGCTTTTCATGGTCATGGTTTGCTGCCCGCGCTTGCCCTGCAACAGCAGGTCTACCGCCAGCATAATGGCAACGATGACAGCGAAACTGCCCCATAGCCATGGGTTTCCAACTGAGTTCATAGGGTGCTCCTGAGTATCCTGAAAACAAAAAACGGCTGACATCGGAAGACGTCAGCCGCTCTGTTGAGCTGTAAGCAAACCCCGCCTTCCGGCAAGGTCTCACTTACAACACGGACAACATGGATGCGCACGACAGGTGCATGCGCCATGTTCTCGGGTTGCCCCGGTTACCGGGTGCCTGAAACAGACACCGTAATGACGATAAACCGGCGAAGAAGTTACTCCCCTTTGCTGATGATAAAATAATACAAAATGTTTCCGTGCTCAATATGTCATCAGGTAAAGATTCGTCAAACTTATGTTTACGCGCGCTGACCGTGGCCGAGCCCGGCCACAAACGCCTGTAACAATCCCTGGCTGACCGGCGTATCCTCCGCCGGATGCGCAGCCAATTCAGCCTGCCGGTCCGGCGTCAGCGTTGCCTGACGCATCAGGTAACTTTTCATCACCGCACCGTTGAATTCGGGGTGAAACTGGGTGCCGAAGGTGGTGGCGTTAAACCGCAGAATCTGGTGCGGATCGTGGTCAGAGCGCGCCAGCACCTGCGCGCCCGGCGGCGGGACGAGCACCGTCTGCGAGTGGATCAGGTTGGCAGTGAAGCGTGCGGGCAGGGCAGCACAGAGCGGGTCATGTTCCGCGCCCGGCAGCCGTTCCAGCAGTTTGGTGCCGCACTCCATGCCCTGCGGGTGGTAATCCACCACGCCGCCCAGCGCGTCGGCCAGCAGCTGGTGCCCATAGCAGACGCCAAACACCGGCAGCGCGACCTCGATCGCCTGCCGCAGCCAGCCTGCCGCCCATTCACTCCACGCCAGCCGGTCTGTCACCATCGCGCCGGAGCCGGTAATGATTACGCCGCTGTAGGCCGCCGGTAAGCCGGGCCGTTCACCCTGCGGCAGGTGTACCACCTCCAGCGCCTGAGGCGAGATCGCCCCTTGCTGGATAAACATCTGCCGGTAATTCTCATGCTGCTGCTGGATCACGTCCGGGGCGTCACCGGTTTGCAGAATCAAAAGGGGCTTAGGGTGCGTCATAAGAACTCCTGTTCAGGCGTCTGGGGCGCTGTCGGCCGGGAATACCACGCCGGTCTGGCGGCGGATCTCGGTCAACAGGCGGGCGGTGATGCGGGAGGTGTCCAGCCCCGGGTGCTCAACCTGCCCGGCCTCCACCAGCCGGGCAAAGGCTTCCGCTTCATACAGCATGGTATTGATGTGTTGCGGCTGGGTCAGGTCCAGCTTCTGGCCGCCGCGCGGGGTAAAGGCCACCGCCTGGCATTCGGAGATTTTCTCAATTTCCAGCGTGCCGCCTTCGCCCTGAATTTCGCTGGGCAGCGCGGAGTCACTCACTTTGGAGTGAGCGATCACCACCTCAAACTGATCATAGTGAAGGATCACCGTGCCGTGTCCATCCACGCCGCTGGCCAGCAGGGCCGCGCTGGCGGTCACGCGCTGGGGTTGGCCCCACAGCGCCACGCTGCTGGCCAGGCAGTAATAACCGATGTCCATGATCGAACCGTTGGAAAACGCCGGGTTAAAAGTATTTGGGTTCTCCCCGGCCAGATAACGCGGGTAGCGGGAGGAGAACTGGCAATAGTTGAGGTAGACCCGGTGCAGGGTACCGACCCGTGACAGGCAGCTTTGCAGGTGCAGGAAGTTGGGCAGCCAGGCAGTTTTAAACGCTTCAAACAGCACCACCTGATGTTCGCGCGCGCAGGCGATCATCTGCTCCGCTTCACGCGCATTGGAAGCGAGCGGCTTTTCACAAATCACATGCTTGCCGTGGCGCATGAACAGCAACGCCTGCGCGCAGTGCAGGGCGTTCGGGCTGGCAAGGTAGACCGCGTCTACCTGATCGCTTTTGGCCAGCGCGTCCAGATCGTCAAAATAGTGGGCGACCGGGTAATCCTCCCCGAACGCTTTGGCCTGATCCAGCGAGCGGGAGTAGATCGCGGCGAGGCGCATCTTGCCGCTTTCATGGGCGGCATCGATAAAACGCTGGGTGATCCAGTTGGTGCCAACAACAGCAAAGCGAATCATGGGTAACTCCATGTGCAGGCAGCCGGGGCCGCCATCGGTTCAGGAATAAAGGTTGCCGAACAGGTCCAGGTGCGTCAGATAGAGCCGGGTATCAAACTCCAGTTGATGGTAGGCCGGGTCCATATGGCAGCAAAGGCTGTAAAAGGCCTTGTTGTGTTCTTTCTCTTTCAGGTGCGCCAGCTCGTGCACCACAATCATCCGCAGAAATGCTTCCGGCGCATTTTTAAACACGGTCGCCACGCGGATCTCCGCCTTGGCTTTCAGCTTATTGCCCTGCACCCTGGAGACGGCAGTATGCAGCCCCAGCGCGTGCTTCATCACCTGGATTTTGCCGTCATAGGCGACTTTGCTGATCGGCGGGGCGTTGCGCAGGAACTGGTTTTTCAGGTCAGTAGTAAACTGATAAAGCGATTTGTCTGTGGTGAGATCGTGCGGCTGCGGGTAGCGCTGCAACAGCACGTTGCCCAGACGCTGCTCCGCGATCAGCTGGCGTACCTGATGCAGCAGGTGATCAGGATAGCCCTGAAGGTAAGTCAGTGATTGCATCGGTTTGGCTCGCTCTCCGGAAAAGGGATGCCGCGCTGACGGCAGGCAGAAACGCGCCGCCACGGCAATAAAGCCAGTTTTAACCGAAAAAACATTTTACTGACAGGCAAATTTAAGGGATAAACAGCCCAAATTTTTTATTCAGGAGGGGCGATGAGCCTATTCGAACTGGGAACGTTGCGCCTTGAGCTTGAGCGCTACCCGCAGCAGGAAGAGATCACCACGCTGCAAGCCTGGGATGCGGCAGATGAATATCTGCTGGAGACCCTGGACATTACCGCCGCTGACGGCAAACCGTTGCTGATTTTCAACGACACTTTTGGTGCGCTGGGGTGTGCGCTGTCAGCGCATCAGCCTTACAGCATCAGTGACTCGTACATGGCGCAGCTGGCCGTGCGCCATAACCTGGCGCTGAACGGCTGGGACCCGGAGTCCGTGCATGTGCAGGACAGCCTGGCACCGCTGCCGGCCGCACCGGGGCTGGTGGTGATGCGTGTGCCGAAAACGCTGGCGCTGCTGGAGCAGCAACTGAAGGCGCTGCGCCGCGTGGTGACGCCGGAGACCGTGATCATTGCCGGGGCCAAAGCGCGGGATATCCACACCTCGACCCTGCAACTGTTTGAAAAGATCCTTGGGCCAACCAAAACCAGCCTGGCGAAGAAAAAAGCGCGCCTGATTTTCGGCACCGTGGCCGATCTGCCGGTTGACGAAAAGCCGGTGATCAGCGAGTGGGCACTGGACGGCACCGACTACCGTATCGCCAACCATGCCAACGTCTTTTCCCGCGGCGGGCTGGACATCGGCGCACGCCTCTTTATGCAGCACCTGCCGGAAAACCTGGAAGGGCGGATTGCCGACCTCGGCTGCGGCAACGGCATTATTGGCCTAATCGCGCTGGGGCAGAACCCGGATGCAGAGCTGCTGTTCATCGACGAGTCCTATATGGCGGTGGCCTCCAGCGAAATGAATGTGGTGCGTAACCGCCCGCAGGATCAGGCGCGCTGTGCCTTCCAGGTGGATAACCTGCTGGCGCATGTGGAGCGTGACAGTTTGCAGGCGGTGTTGTGTAACCCGCCATTCCACCAGCAGAGCACCGTGACGGACGTCACCGCCTGGCAGATGTTCTGTGATGCCAAGCGCTGCCTGCAGGATGGCGGCGAGCTGCGCATCGTCGGCAACCGCCACCTTGACTACTATCACAAGCTGAAGCGCTTGTTCGGTAACTGCGAAACCCTGGCCTCCAGCCAGAAGTTTGTGGTGCTGCGGGCCGTAAAAACCCGCGCCTACCGCTAAACGTCAGAGCGTTAACGCCAGCCGGGTACCCTGTTCGATCGCCCGGCGGGCATCCAGTTCCAGCGCCACCTCTGCGCCGCCAATCAGATGCACCATTTTCCCCTGGGCGGCCAGCGGAGCCTGCAACGCCCGCTGAGGCTCCTGCCCGGCGCACACCACCACATGATCTACCGCCAGGCAGTGCTGCTCCGCCGCCCGCTGGATATGCAGCCCCTGATCGTCTACCCGTAAATACTCCACGCTGTTAAGCAACGTGACCCCGCGCTGCATCAGTTCGGCACGATGGATCCAGCCGGTGGTTCTGGCCAGCCCGCTTCCCACTTTGCTGGCTTTACGTTGCAGCAGGAAAATCTGCCGTGCCGAGCGCTCAGCCACGCCCCCGTGCGGCATCAGGCCGCCCGGCTGTGCCAGGGTGCGATCCACGCCCCATTCGCGGCAGAACTGTGCACTGCTCAGGCTGGCCGCCGGGCTGCGCTGGCTCAGATACTCCGCCACGTCAAAGCCGATGCCGCCGGCCCCGATAATCGCCACGCGCGGCCCGACGTCCACCTTATCGCGCAGCACCGCCAGGTAGCTCAGCACCTTCGGGTGGTCGATGCCGGGGATCGCCGGGGTGCGCGGCTCCACGCCGGTCGCCAGAATTACTTCATCAAACCCGGCCAGATCCGGCGCATCCACCCGCTGCCCCAGCCGCTGCACCACGCCCAGCAATGCCAGCTGGGTGCGGTAGTAGCGCAGCGTCTGGCTGAACTCCTCTTTGCCGGGGATCAGCCGGGCAAGGTTAAACTGCCCGCCAATCTCCGGCCGTGCATCAAACAGCGTAACGTGGTGGCCGCGCGCCGCCGCCGTGACAGCGAAGGCCAGCCCGGCCGGGCCGGCTCCGACCACCGCCAGCCGTTTGGGTGCCTGCGCGGGCAGGGCGATAAGCTCCGTCTCACGGCAGGCAAACGGATTGACCAGACACGAGGCGACCTTGCCGTCAAATACCTGGTCGAGGCAGGCCTGATTACAGGCGATGCAGGTATTGATCTCTTCCGGGCGGCCCTGGGCGGCTTTCAGCATAAACGCCGGATCAGCCAGGAACGGGCGTGCCATCGACACCATGTCAGCCATCCCTTCCGCCAGCAACTGCTCCGCTACCGCCGGATCGTTGATGCGGTTGGTGGCGATCAGCGGCACCGTGACCTTGCCCATCAGCTGCGCCGTGACCCAGCCAAATGCCGCCCGCGGCACCATGGTGGCGATAGTAGGGATGCGCGCCTCATGCCAGCCGATGCCGGTATTTATCAGCGTGGCCCCGGCCTGCTCAACTGCCTGCGCCAGCGCAATGCTCTCCGCCAGCGTCTGCCCCTCTTCAACCAGATCAAGCAGCGACAGGCGGTAGATGATGATGAAATGAGGACCGGTGATGCGCCGTACCGCCCGGACAATCTCCAGCGCAAAGCGGCGGCGTTTCTCTGCACTGCCTCCCCAGTCATCGTCCCGGCGATTGGTGCGCGCCGCCAGGAACTGGTTAATCAGGTAACCCTCTGATCCCATAATTTCTACCCCGTCGTAACCGGCCTGCTGGGCCAGCCGGGCGCAGCGGGCAAAATCGGCCACGGTGGCGAGGATCTTCTCTTCTGTCATCGCTTCCGGCGTATAGCGGTTAATCGGGGCCTGAAGGGCCGACGGGGCGACCGGATGCGGCTGATAGCTGTAGCGCCCGGCATGCAGGATTTGCAGCGCAATTTTGCCGCCGGCCTGATGTACCGCTGCCGTCACCTGCCGGTGCCACGGCAATTGTGACGATGACACCAGCGTGGTGGCACCGGCGTAGACCACACCTTCAGCATTCGGTGCGATGCCGCCGGTAACAATCAGCCCGACACCGGCACGGGCGCGCGCCCCATAAAAAGCCGCCAGCCGCGCGCTTCCGTCCGGCAACTCCTCCAGCCCGGTATGCATCGAGCCCATCAGGACGCGGTTTTTAAGCGTGGTAAAGCCCAGGTCAAGTGGGGCAAGCAGGTGGGGGTAAGCGGCCATAAGCATCTCCGGCAATAAGAACAGGTCTTTTCCTGCGCAAGGCATGACAACCCTGCTGAGTGGTCGGATGAGTGTAGGGGGCAACGGCAGGGAGATGAAGGAGTTAAAAACAGTCTCTTCAGGGAATGTGATGGTGTTCAAACATCTGTTGCCGGGTGGCTGCCCTGAACACCCTGGAAAAGTGTGCGGCCGTCACAGGGAGCCGGCCATGCTCCCTGCGTTAACAAAACGGCGTGCTGCGGGAGCTTACCGTCTAGCCGGCGTCTTCGCCGTTGGATAATTTTTCCCCATTGCTGAACTGGCTGCCGATTAACAGTAATTCCGTATCATTTTCTACCCCCAGCTTTTTCATCGCCTGCCGTTTTTGTGCGCTGACGGTTTTAATACTGCGGTCAAGCAGGCGGGCGGTTTCGGTGACGTTATAACCGGAGAAAATGTATTTAATTACTTTATCTTCACATTCGGTTAATGCCAGGCGTGAGGCTGCCCAGGTTAATGGGCGCGGGCGTTTATCAATAAATTGATGCTCGCGGATGCTGCGGGAAACGTAATCCTGGCCTTCAAGAATCTTCAGCATCCCTTCGATTAATTCCGCAAAAGGATCGCGTTCAGAGAGCAGACCATTCAGGTATTTTCGGGATTTCAACAACAGGGAGGAGGAGGTAAGGCCGGTGAGCATGGCGAGTTTTTTATCAGGTGATTTTTCATAAAAACGGCTGATAAAGGGCAGGTGGATGCTGAACATATCTTCGGGTGCATTGATGCTGGCAATGAGCAGGTCAAACTCCTCCTCCACATGGTAAATATCCTTTAATAAAATCGTGCTGACCACTTTCAGGGTATTGTTGCTTTGTTCATTAATAATGTGGGTAAGCCCATATTTAATTATTGGGTTATCCCCGGCAATGATTATTTTATAGGGCATATTATAACTCCTGATGAGATAATTAATCACACGCAGACCGCGTAAAAGTGTCGTGATTATTTTCTGCAATGCCATTTGCCTTTCAAATAATGCGTTCTCATCAGGGTAGGAGCAATTAAATAATAGTTAACTATAGATTCATCTTCAGTGAAGATCGGTGTAGCTAACACCTTATTATAAAAGGTTTTTTAGAATATTTTCTAATATAATTGTTAAATGCTCTCTTTTATAAGAGCAATCTTATTCAAACCCAGCGCTTTTATTTTTCCCTCCTCTTTTAGCAAAAAATGCGATTACGCCGGCGATAAAATCCACCGATCATTTTTTGTCCGCTACACGCCTGTTTTTATATATTCGCTGCCTCATCTGCTGCAATGGATTCAGTTCATCGTTGCGCTGCACTAGGCTGGTCTGGCTTCACCCAACGTCAACTGAAAAAAACAGGACTTATTATGAACCTTCTTGACCATCCATCTTGCCGTGCATTTACTGAAGCCGGCCACCTGTCACAAATTTCTGCATTTTATGAAGAGGGCCGTAACGTGATCTGGATGATGCTGCGGGCCTACCCACGCCCCTGTTTCAACCAGGCATTAATTGATGACATCATGAAATTGGCCGATTGCGCCAAAGCGTCGCAGTTACCGATTGATTTCTGGGTTACCGGCTCGCTGGTCCCCAATATCTATAACGTCGGCGGCGATCTAAACTATTTTGTGGAGGCGATCACAAGCCGCAAACGGGAGTCGCTGCGGGCCTACGCCCGTGCCTGTATTGACTGCGTTCACGCGGCTTCTCAAGGGTTTGGCGTCGGCGCCATTACATTAGCGATGATTGAGGGTACGGCGCTCGGCGGTGGGTTTGAGGCTGCACTGGCGCACCACTACGTGCTGGCGCAAAACACCGCGCGCATGGGCTTCCCGGAGATTGCGTTTAACCTGTTCCCCGGCATGGGCGCCTATTCACTGGTTACCCGTAAAGCAGGGATGCGGCTGGCGGAAGAGCTTATCAGCAGCGGCGAGGCCCATACCGCAGAGTGGTATGAGTCCCGCGGGCTGGTAGACCATCTGTTCCATGCAGGCAGCGCGTTTGAGGCAACCCGCACCTTTATCGATACCCTGCGGCCGAAAATGAACGGTATGCGGGCGATGATCCGCGCACGGCAGCGGGTGTTGCAACTTACCCGCTCCGAGCTGATGGACATCACGGAGGACTGGGTAGACGCCGCCTTTACCCTGGAAGAAAAAGACATCGCGTATATGCAACGCCTGGTGATGTTGCAAAACCGCCATACTGCCAGCCTGCGTAAAGCGGGTTAACCGGGTCAGGCAGCCCGGCTGCCTGATCTAACCACTATGGCCGGCACCGCGGTGACCGGCTACTTTGATGGGTGAAGCACATCATTGTTCAACAGCCAATGCTCCAGATCCTCTGCGGGCATTGGTTTCGCATAGAAGTAACCCTGTTTGTCATCCACGCCCACTTCATCCACAAAGCGCTCCTCGTTTTCGGTTTCCACCCCTTCCGCCACCACTTTCAGGTTAAGCGTTCTGGCCACTGCGATGATCGCCCGCACCAGCGCCTGTGAAACCTCGTTATCGCTGATGCCGCGCACGAAACTCTGATCGAGCTTGATGTAGTCAATTGGGATGCGTGCGAGTTGCGACAGGGAAGAGTAACCGGTACCGAAATCATCCAGATAGACGTCGGCACCCAGCGCCTGCAACTGGCCGATTAACGACACCGCCGTGCTTTCGTCTTCAATCAGGCAGCTTTCGGTCAGTTCCACATCCAGCAGGCAGCGGGTCATACCGGAGGAGGCCATCGCCTCTTTAAAAGTCGGGATCAGGGTGTTATTGCTGAGCTGGCGGGCAGACAGATTGACGGCAATACGCAGATTCAGCCCTTTCTGTTGCCAGGCCACCGCCTGGTTGGCCGCCGTTTCCATCACCCACTTCCCCAATGGGCCGATAAGCCCGGACTCCTCCGCGTAAGGGATAAAGTGGGCGGGTGCAATCAGGCCGCGTTCAGGCGAGTACCAGCGTACCAACGCCTCAACGCTCTCTACCCGGCCGGTGCCGGAGGAGATTTTCGGCTGGTAGTAGAGGAGAAGCTGGTGTTCATCCAGCGCTTTGCGCAAGTTGGTGTCGAGCCACATGTACTCCGCCACTTTATAGTTCATTTCCGGGGAGAAGACCCGGTGCGTGCGCCGCCCCTGATCTTTGGCGACATACATTGCCGTATCTGCATTCCGGATCAGGCTTTCCGCGTTGGTGCCGTGCTCAGGGCAGAGGGCTAGGCCACAGGAGCAGCCGGTGTACACCTCAATCAGGCCAATGCGGAAGGGCGTTTTCAGGCGGCTATGTATCTGCTGTGCGCAGGCTTCCAGCGCCTCCAGGGTGGTGTTTTCGCTGAGGATAATAAACTCATCACCCCCCAGCCGGGCCAGGGTGTCCTGCGGGCCGAGGCAAGCCCGGATCGAGGTGGCGACCTCCTGCAACAGGCGGTCGCCGAACATATGCCCGTAGGCGTCGTTCACTTTCTTAAAATTATCTAAATCCAGATAGATCACCCCCACCGATTGATCGCCGCGCTCGGTCAGCGCCGCGTTCATCTTTTCCATGATGGCGTGGCGATTGGCGAGGCCGGTAATGGTGTCGGTGTTGGCCAAAATCCGCAGCCGCTCCTGTGCCATCCGCTCATCGGTGATGTCAGTGCCGGAACAGATCAGGAACGTCTGCTGTTTGCCGCTGCCGCTGTGCACAAACTTATTGCGGAACAGAAACAACCGCTGGCCTTTGACGGTGTTGATCCAGCGTTCGACTTCGTAGGATTGGGCGGTCTGGAAAAAGCCGGTAATGTTCTGGCGGGAGGCGGTGCCTTCCTCGAGTGACATAAACAGGTCATAGGCACTTTTGCCGATGACATCTTTCTCTTTAACGCCGGTGTACTCTTCACTCAGGCGGTTAAAACGCTGAACTTTCCCTTCCTGATCGACGATCACAATCACCGAGTTGGCTTCAGAAACGACCTGTTCGGCAAACGATAACCCGACCTCCAGATCATGCGCGACAGAAGGGGTGTCGTAGTAGTCGGACGCAGTACCGCCCCACTCTTCAGGGCCTATGCGGCGGCCAACCAGATGCAGGCGCAATGGTGTTCCATACAGTGAGATATCAAGGGAGAAACTGGCCGTCACACCGGACAGTTCCCGGATCGTGGTGGCCTGATACCCGGTGAGGGCAACGGCCACGTTGGTCATATTTTTTTCCGCAGAGAGTTCCAGCGCATTGCTGTCCGCATGGAGTCGCCAATAGGGGCGGGGGGTACCAAAATGTTGGTACAGGATCGAACCATCTTGATTTTCGATCATGAAGACATCTCCGCAGAAGAGGTTTTGCAGGCTGAAACCGGATGCCAGCCTAACGGGCACAGTATTGCCCTGACAGAAACAGTATTGCCCTGACAGACACAGTATTACCTGACAGACACCCTGTCGCCCTGACAGGAACCATGTTGCCCGGTGCAAGGTAAACCGCTACAGGGTGCCATAAAGTCCATGCCGGTTGCTAAAGAATAACAAATGAAACCACACTGTTCTTCGTGGTTAAGCGTAGTAACTCTGCAGGCAACCGCCATCCTTTCTCCGCAGGGGAAGAGGGCCGTAAGGCCCCCTTCTTTCTGATTACTCCGTCAGCAGGAAGCTCTGTTTTTTCACATCTTGTGAATCCAGGCCGATAAAGACGTTGAACCGCCCGGGTTCGGAGACCCAGTTAAGCTGGTTGTTGAAGAAGCGCAGGGCCGTTTCATCTATCGGGAAAGTCACGACCTGCTGCTCACCAGGTTGCAGATTAATTTTCTTAAAGTTTTTAAGCTCTTTAACCGGCCGCGCCAGTGAGGCCGTTACATCCTGCAGGTAGAGTTGCACCACCGTCGCCCCGGCGCGGTCGCCGGTGTTTTTCACCGTCACACTCGCCGTGATATTGCCTTTATGGGTCAGTGAGGCGCTGGAGAGCGTAATGTCTGACACGCTGAAGCGGGTGTAACTCAGGCCGTAGCCGAACGGGTAGAGCGGGCCGTTGGTGATGTCAAAATAGCGGGAGGTGTACTTATCCGGCTTTTGTGGGTTAAACGGCCGCCCGGTATTCAGCACATTGTAATAGAGCGGCACCTGGCCGACGGCACGTGGGAAGGTCATCGGCAGCTTGCCGGACGGGTTATAGTCCCCGAACAGCACATCCGCCACCGCGTTACCGCCTTCCGTGCCGCTGAACCAGGTTTCGAGGATGGCGTCCGCATTGTCATTTTCCCACGGCAGTGCCAGCGGGCGGCCGTTCATCAGCACCAGCACCAGCGGTTTGCCGGTGGCTTTCAGCGCTTTCAGCAGGTCACGCTGGCTCTCCGGGATGGTGATGTCGCTGCGGCTGGAAGCCTCATGCGCCATCCCCTGGGATTCGCCCACCACTGCCACCACCACATCCGCTTTCTTCGCGACGCTGACTGCTTCGTCAATCATCACCTGCGCCGGGCGAGGGTCGTTAACCACCGCTTTGTCGTAAGAGTTCAGGTAATCCACGATCGCCTGATCGTCCGTGACGTTGGCCCCGCGCGCATAAAGCAGGTTAGCTTTGCCGCCGGCCACATTCTGCATACCCTGCCACACCGTAACGGTCTGGGCAGATACCCCCGCGGCTGACCAGCTGCCCATAATGTCGCGCTGGCTTTTGGCCAGCGGGCCGATAACGGCAATGGTGCCGTTTTTCGCCAGCGGCAACGTCTGGGCACGGTTTTTCAGCAAGACCATGGCTGTCCGGGCCACTTCGCGGGCCTCTTTGCGGTGCAGGCGGCTTTCGGCATTGGTGTCGGCCGGGTCAGTGGAAGCGGGGCCGAGGTGGCGGTAAGCATCAGCAAACAGCCCCATATCCCACTTCACGTCCAGCACATCACGCACCGCCCGGTCGATGTCCCGTTGGCTTATCAGGCCATCTTTCAGCAGCCCTTTCAGGTAGAGGCCATACATATTATCGGCCATGTCCATATCGACCCCGGCCTTGAGCGCCATGGCCGCCGCCTGACGGTTATTTTCCGCCACACCATGTTTGACCAGCCCGCCGATTGCGCCGTGATCGCTGACGGTCACGCCACGGAAGTGCCACTGCTTACGCAGGATGTCACTTAACAGCCAGCTGTTGGACGTTGCGGGTATCGCGTTCACCGCATTCAGAGATACCATCACCCCACCGGCCCCGGCATCAATCGCCGCTTTATAAGGCGGCAGGTAGTCCTGGAACATTTTCGGCAGCGACATATCCACCGTGTTGTAATCGCGGCCGCCTTCTGCCGCGCCGTAGGTGGCGTAATGTTTCACGTTCGCCATGATGCGGTCGGGCGCGGAAGGATCGTCACCCTGATAGGCTTTGACCAGCACATCGGCCAGGCGTGACGTCAGGTAGGTATCTTCGCCGAACCCTTCTGAGACCCGGCCCCAGCGGGCATCGCGGGTGATGTCTACCATCGGCGAGAAGGTCATGTTCAGGCCGTCGGCAGCGGTTTCAATCGCGGAGATGCGGCCGCTCAGCGCCACGGCGTCCATATCCCAGCTGGCGGCAAGCCCGAGGCTTATCGGGAAGATGGTGCGCTGGCCGTGTACCACGTCATAGGCGTAGAACAGCGGGATCTTCAGGCGGCTGTGTTGCACCTGATCCTGCATCCGGCGGATGTCCGGCTTGGTCACGGTATTGAACATCCCGCCCACTTTTCCGGCACGGATGTCCGCCATGATCGCCTCTTTCGGGTATTCCGGCCCCACCGTGACCAGGTTCAGCTGGCCAATTTTTTCGTCCAGCGTCATCTGCTTCAGCAGATGGTCAATAAAGGCGGCCTTCTCCTTTACCTGATACTGCGGCGCAGGCGGAACCGGCTCCGCATAAACGGGTGAGACTGCCAGACAAAACAGAATGCCAAGTAAACAACGCTTATTCATCAATCATCCTTTGAACGCTTTTAGCCGGTGGGGGTGCTGCCTTGTACGAATCGGCCCGGACTTGCCTGCCCGGTAGAGGGTGTGAATCTAATATGTCGCCCAAGCCGTTAGCAACTGATATCACGATGCATCAGAAGTTTACACCCAACTTTGCGAGGCATTACGAAAAAAGGACGCAGAGCGTGAAGCCGTCGGCGTCCTGAAAGAGAAGGGGATGTCACCACGCAGAATTTACCAGGGCACCTGCCCATCACGGACGAAGAACCCGCCGGTGGGGCCATCCGCCCCTTGTACCGCATAGTGCACAATGGCCGCCGCGGCTTCTTCCGGCGGCAATGGGCCGCTGTGCTGGTTCAGGTCGGTCGCGGTATAGCCGGGGTTAACGGCATTGACCCGGATGCCTTCAGGTTTCAGCTCTTTCGCCAGCAGCACGGTAAAGGCATTCAGGGCGGTTTTGGAGGAGTTATAGCTGAAGATATTGACCCCGTGGTAAGCAAAATCGGGATAACTGTGCAGGTTAAGTGACCCCAGTTCACTGGAGACATTGATGATATTTTTCTGTTCACCTTGTCGCAGCAGCGGCAGGAACGCCTGCGTGACCATGACCGGGCCGAGCACATTCACTTCATAGGTGGCACGGATGTCTTCAGGCTTCACCTGGCTGGGCGGTGCGGCATCCAGGGCGATGCCGGCATTATTGACCAGCAGATCCAACCATCCGGCGCGGGCTTCCACCTGGGCCGCCGCGGCAGCTATCGACGCGCTGTCTGTCACATCCAACGCCACGAATTCAACCTTACCGGCACTCTCCAGATCCGCCTGCGCTTCCCTGCCGCGCTCTGCATCCCGGCAGCCCAGAAACACATGGTAGCCTTGCTGGGCCAGCTGTCTGGCGATCTCTTTACCGATGCCTTTATTAGCCCCGGTCACCAGGGCAAAACGGGTTGTGTTCATTTTTTACTCCTTTTGGGGTGAGTCGTTATACTATGCAACATCTTTCCCCTTTAGAATTCGCATTCCATGAAGCCCGATAACCTTCAGCTACAGCCCCGTAAAATGCCGGTTCAATCGCGATCGGAAGCCACCGTAGACGCGATTCTGGAAGCTACCCTTCAGGTTTTGATCGCCGAAGGGCTGGAGCGCTGCACCACCACCCGGGTCGCTGAGCGCGCCGGCGTTTCGGTTGGCACGCTCTATCAATACTTTCCGCACAAACAGTCGCTGTTGAACAGCTTGCTGGCGCGCCATCTGAATGAGGTCAGCCAGGCCGTTATTGCCTGCTGCGGGGAGCAGCACGGCGCCGCGCTGCAACCGATGGTCGGGGCGCTGGTCAGCACCTTGATTGAGGCTAAACTTGCCCGGCCCGAGGCCTCACGTGCGCTGTATATGATTGCCATGGACCACGGCGGTGACGCGATCCTTCATGAAGTGCAAGACAAGATGTGCCGGGCGGTCAGCGTGTTATTGGCGAGCGCCGCAGACGCCTCCTTTGCCCAGCCACAGACGGTGGCCGTGATATTGATAACCTCACTGGCCGGCGTGCTGTGCCACGCCGTAGGCAGCGAGACATCACCAGAGACGGTGCACCAACACCTGAACACAATGGGGTATGCCTACGTGAAGGCGTATGCGGTGGAGAGGTAACTGATAGCGGGCGGGTGATTATCCAGAACGTCGGCAACGTGCTGGGGAAGCGATGATGAGACTTTCGTAGGAAAGACCAGACGTGTTTGTTAAGAATAGAAGTGTAAGACGGTTATTATTATCAGGCTAAAAAAGCCGCCTGAAAAAGGCGGCTGTTAATTATCTTAACGTTACCAGGATAGTTTTTCGTGGCTGGCTTTAAGATTTTGGTTATACATCATATTGATAGTTTCATAATTACACATATCAATACCACTTCTACAATAGTCTGAAATCACCTGATTTAAGATCTTGCGATCCGTTGCTTGAGTGAGCTTTTTAAAGGCAGTGAGATTCTGTTTTTCCATCATACGCAGCATACTTTCCTGACACATATCAATAGCGCCTTCGCAGTAGTCAGCTTTTACTTTCCCCTTTATGTAGTCAATAACTTCTTTTTGTTGAGATTCAGAGCCATCGAAATCCATCGGATGGATGAAGCCTGCGCTGGCCGTAAAAGAAGACAACAAAAAGGTTAATCCCAGAACTATTTTCATGCTCATTTCCTTGTAGTGAGATTTAGCGTGATAAGCCTAATGCCATGAAGAGAAAAAAGGAATCGTTAGAGGACGGGATAATATGATTTGTTAACAAAAACTTTATGCGTGATTCGGCGTGTAGAAAATTAGTTAGATAGCTATAAAAAGGAGGTGAAAATTTCGTTGGTTCATGGCTTCTTATTGGGAGGAGGTATTCATACAATCCATTGAACGCAATGGCGTATTATTACGGCCGTTGCTGTTGAGAAGCTGTGTTTATACTTGGAGTTATTTATTTGTTGAGCAAAATAGCCTACTGCTGAGAGCTTATTAAATTTGTGCTAATAGCATATGCAAACGGCCCCAAGGGTGAAACTATGTGCTTTGCTATGGTTTAAGAGGCGATAAATTCTATTAGGGTATAGTTGGATAATTTAGGAATTAAATTATGACTGATACACTCAAAATTAATGGCCATGTAGCCGTCATTACTTTTGACCCTGAGATAGAGAGGTTTCGCGGCGAGTTCGTGAGCTTGAATGGAGGCGCTGATTTCTATGCAGACAGCATTGAAGAACTGAAGAAAGAAGGCGCTCTCTCGCTGTCCATTTTTCTGGACGAATGCCGTAAAGATGGCATTGGGCCGTATAAAAACGTCAGGTGATCACCGCTACGGCACGCATGCGCCTATTCCTGCCATAACATCGGTATTGGTGAGGCTGTCTGACGCGTCATGCCGGTGCACCCATGAAGGAAGTCAGGCATATCAGGTTTAGGCATAAGGTCACAGTATGCCTAATGCTATGCCTTAAAATTCCGGCTATAACCATAACAAACCGAGGGTAAGCAGACAATAAAAAACCCGCAAATCCAGGCAGGACGCGGGTTTCATGAGTTAACCGAAGGTTAAAATGGTTAACAGAATAATTATTTGGTGGCCCCTGTTGGGTTTGAACCAACGACCAAGCGATTATGAGTCGCCTGCTCTAACCACTGAGCTAAGGGGCCGGGCGGCGTGATTATACGGCAGTTTTCATCGGCAGGTCTACCTTTGCCCGGCTGGATGGCGCTTTTCTGCTCAGATTAGTCTGTTGTAATTTCTAAAGGTTTTTGCGATAACCAAAAGAAATGAATCGTTGGGGATTGATATGATTAAGGACATCCTGGAGGAGGGGTTGCAGGTGGTGTTTTGTGGCATTAACCCCGGTTTATCCACGGCGCACCACGGGTATCACTTCGCCAACAGCAATAACCGGTTCTGGAAGGTGATTCATCTGGCCGGTTTTACTGCGCGGCAGTTGCGGCCGGAAGAGGAACTGCATCTGCTGGATACCGGCTGCGGCATTACCCGCCTGGTGGACAGGCCCACGGTCGAAGCCTCCGAACTGGCGCGGGCGGAATTGCGGCAGGGTGGGGAGGCGCTGCGGGAGAAGATCCTGCGTTATCAGCCACGGGCGTTGGCGGTGCTGGGCAAGCAGGCCTACAGCAGCGCCTTTGGCGTCAGGAAAGTGGCCTGGGGGCGGCAGCCGGAGGCCATCGGTGAAACGGCAGTGTGGGTGCTGCCGAACCCCAGCGGGCTGAACCGCGCCTCGCTGGAGGAACTGGTGGCCGCCTACCGCGAACTCCATCTTGCGCTGACGCAACGCACGCCGTAGCCCGCGGGTAACCGCTGGTTACCGGCGGCCTGCCGGGGGACCCTATGCCTGCCCCAAACATACAGGCATAAAAAAAGCCCCATAAGGGGCTTTTTTAGTGGCGGCAACCGGGCGATTAATCGTCCAGGAAGCTGCGCAGCACTTCAGAGCGGCTCGGATGGCGCAGTTTACGCAGCGCCTTCGCTTCAATCTGACGGATACGCTCACGCGTCACGTCAAACTGTTTGCCGACTTCTTCCAGCGTGTGGTCGGTGTTCATGTCGATACCGAAACGCATACGCAGGACTTTCGCCTCACGGGCCGTCAGCCCGGCCAGCACGTCGTGCGTGGCAGAGCGCAGGCTCTCGGAGGTGGCGGAATCCAGCGGCAGCTCAAGCGTGGTGTCTTCAATGAAGTCGCCCAGATGCGAATCTTCATCATCACCAATCGGCGTCTCCATCGAGATCGGCTCTTTGGCAATCTTCAACACTTTGCGGATCTTGTCTTCAGGCATCAGCATGCGTTCAGCCAGCTCTTCCGGCGTCGGTTCACGGCCCATCTCCTGCAACATCTGGCGCGAAATACGGTTGAGTTTGTTGATGGTCTCAATCATATGCACCGGAATACGGATGGTACGCGCCTGGTCAGCGATGGAACGGGTAATCGCCTGACGGATCCACCAGGTGGCGTAGGTCGAGAACTTGTAACCACGGCGGTATTCAAACTTATCTACCGCTTTCATCAGGCCGATGTTGCCTTCCTGAATCAGGTCCAGGAACTGCAGGCCGCGGTTGGTGTATTTTTTGGCGATAGAAATCACCAGACGCAAGTTCGCTTCCACCATCTCTTTCTTGGCGCGGCGCGCTTTCGCTTCACCAATCGACATGCGGCGGTTGATGTCTTTTACCTGCTCGATGGTCAGGCCGGTCTCTTCCTCGATCTGACGAAGCTTCTGCAGGCTGCGCTGAACGTCTTCACTGACCTCTTTCAGCTTCTCAGACCACGGCTTGGCCATCGCGACGGCAGCTTCGAACCAGACGTCGCTGGTCTCGTTACCGGCGAACAGATTGACGAAGTTCTTCTTCGGCATTTTGCACTGTTCAACGCACAGCTTCATGATGATGCGTTCCTGGGTACGAACGCGATCCATCATGGAACGCATGCTGTTGACCAGGAAATCGAACTGTTTCGGTACCAGACGGAACTGTTTGAAGATCTCAGAAAGCTTCAGGATCTCCTCTGCGGCGCTGGCATGGCTGCGGCCCTTGGTCTTGATGACGTTACGGGTCGCTTCATACTGCTCGCGCAGATCGGTGAATTTCTGGCGCGCCAGTTCAGGATCGATGCTGTTGTCATCGTCGCTGCTGTCGTCGTCTTCATCTTCATCTTCGTCTTCGTCTTCCAGTTCCTCGTTCGGCAGTTCAGAGCCGACGTGGGTGGCGGTCGGGGCGATGTCCTCTTCCGCGTTCGGGTCAACGAAGCCGGTGATCAGGTCGGAAAGGCGGGACTCGCCGGCTTCCACGCGATCATACTGTTCCAGCAGGTAGGTAATTGCTTCCGGGTATTCGGCAACGGAGCACTGCACCTGGTTGATACCGTCTTCGATACGTTTGGCGATGTCAATTTCACCTTCACGCGTCAGCAGTTCAACGGTACCCATTTCGCGCATATACATGCGCACCGGATCGGTCGTACGGCCAATCTCAGACTCAACGCTGGACAACACCTGGGCAGCCGCTTCGGCCGCGTCTTCGTCGGTGTCATTGGTGTTTTCGGCCAGCATCAAATCATCGGCGTCCGGTGCTTCTTCCAGCACCTGAATGCCCATGTCGTTAATCATCTGGATGATGTCTTCGATCTGGTCGGAGTCGACGATATCTTCCGGCAGATGGTCATTGACCTCAGCATAGGTCAGATAGCCTTGCTCCTTACCACGGGTGACAAGAAGTTTGAGCTGTGACTGCGGGTTTTGCTCCATAAGACGGTATCCACACTTCAGAGTATTTGGGTTGGTGTCGGTCGGCGAAACCGCCAACGATAACATTTGGGGCGTTTTTGTTGTTGCCGCGGCCCGCTATGGCGGCATCGTGCAGGGCATCGCCCCGCTATATATCGGCACTTAAGCCGTCAGATGGTCATTTTTTTTTCGCCAGTACCTGGTTGAGAGAGCGAACCTCTTCCCGTTCTTCCGTGCTCAAACCATGCGTCCGGGCGCGCGCGATCAGCGTCTCCAGCCGTTGCTCCAGGACGGAGTCATACAGGCTGGCCAGCGTGTCCACAAATGTTTCCTCAACCATATCCTCTACGATCATGTGGTTCCATGTCGCCAGGATTTCAAGCTGCTGGCTGTACTTATTGTCGCGGTATTGCTCCAGCAATTGGCCGGTGGTCAGGCCCGGTTGGGCCAGGCAGGTCTCTACCAGCTCGACAAACAGGTCAAAACCCGGCAGTCCGGCTTGTTCCACGCCTTGCAGCGAAGGAATAAGTGTAGCCAGCCGGGGGTTTTGTACCAACAATCCTATCAGTATACGCATTGTCGTGCGTTTTAGCTGGGGCGGCTGGTAGCTATTTGCGCTTTCACCCTGTTTGGGCAGCAGCTTCTCCAGCTGGCTGTCATCCAGGATGCCCAGCTTGTTGCCAAGCTGCTGGCGCAGGTAAAGACGCAACGTTTCACCCGGAACCTGTCCGATGAGCGGCAATGCCAGGGTACTTAATTTGGCGCGCCCGTCAGGGCTGCTCAAATCCACCTGCGGCAGCAGCGTTTCGAACAAAAAAGTAGAGAGTGGCTGAGCCTGCTCCATGCGCTGCTCAAACGCCGCTTTGCCTTCTTTGCGGATCAGGGTGTCGGGGTCTTCGCCGTCAGGTAAAAACATAAAGCGCAGCTGACGCCCGTCAGTCAGGTAGGGCAGGGCGGTTTCCAGCGCGCGCCAGGCCGCCTCACGGCCGGCCCGGTCGCCGTCATAGCAGCACACCACGTTATCGGTGGCGCGGAACATCAGCTGGATGTGGTCAGCGGTGGTCGAGGTGCCGAGCGAGGCCACGGCATAATCGATGCCGAACTGCGCGAGCGCCACCACGTCCATATAGCCTTCCACCACCAACAGACGCGCCAGTTCCGGGTGGCTCTGCTGCGCTTCATACAGGCCGTACAACTGGCGGCCTTTATGGAAAATCTCGGTTTCCGGTGAGTTGAGGTACTTGGGTACCCCATCGCCCAGCACCCGCCCGCCAAAGGCGATCACCCGCCCGCGTTTGTCACGGATCGGGAACATCACCCGCTCGCGGAAACGGTCGTAAACCCGCCCCTGGTCGTTAGTGACCAGCATCCCCGCGTCATTTAACGCGGTGCGGCTGTCACTGTTTTTACCAAAGCGTTTCAGGGTGTTATCCCATCCGGCCGGGGCAAAGCCGATGGCGAAGTGCCGGACAATCTCCTGGCTCAGGCCGCGCTGTTGCAGATAGTCGCGGGCGACTTGCGCAGTGGGCTGATTCAGGGCTTGCTGGTAATGGGTGCTCAGCTGTTCCATCAACTGATACAGGCTCTGGCGCTGATGGCGCTCAATCTGGGAGGGGCCGGACCCCGCCTCGTAAGGCACATCCAGGCCATGCATGGTCGCCAGTTCCTCAATGCTTTCGACAAACTCCAGCCTGTCGTAATTCATCAGGAAATCGATGGCATTACCATGCGCGCCGCAGCCGAAACAGTGGTAAAACTGCTTCTCGCCATTGACGGTGAAAGAGGGGGTTTTCTCATTGTGGAACGGGCAGCACGCGTGATAGTTCCTGCCCTGCTTTTTAAGCTTCACCCTGGCATCGATCAGGTCGATGATGTCAGTGCGCGCCAGCAGGTCATTGATAAATACACGCGGGATTCGTCCAGCCATAAGCCTCTTGCTCACCAGCCTATAAACGACAACAAGCCGCGCATTCCTTTCGGAAAGCACGGCCTTCGTATACAACTACTCAGTCTGCGCGTTTTTCGAAATTAACAAACCACGCTATGGGGTTGCCCCCGAAAAACTAGTACAGACGAGTGCGGCGTGCGTTTTCGCGAGCCAGTTTCTTCGCGTGACGTTTCACAGCAGAAGCTTTAGCGCGTTTACGTTCGGTAGTCGGTTTTTCATAGAACTCACGACGACGAACTTCAGCTAAAACACCCGCTTTTTCGCAGGAACGTTTGAAACGACGCAGAGCTACGTCGAACGGCTCGTTTTCACGTACTTTAATTACCGGCATGTGCCTCTCACCTCAATAAAATCGGTTTGTCGCTGGCCTGTGGCGCCAGCCATTTTCAAAATGGTGCGGAATTTTACTTCAATGGGTGCTGCTTTGTAAAGCACCACAGCAAATTGGCATGGGCAGGACGGCCAGCAAATGTGCTCGCTTATGCGCAAGCGGGTGATTATATACCAATCAATCGGGAATACCCGTGATTAATCAGTGCCGGGCGGAAATTTCCCCGGCGTTCAGGCACAAAAAAGGTAAGGGTTTGCCGCGGGCCGGGCGGGCGAGGGCCGCTAAGACGGTGTTGAGCCGCCCCCAGATAGTGGTAAACTGCGCGCCGCGCCGCCCGCCTCGGGGCGCCGTTCGAAACAGGTGGAAAAGGCAATGCGCGTATTAGGTATCGAAACGTCCTGCGATGAGACCGGCATCGCAATCTATGACGATCAACAGGGCCTGCTGGCCAACGAATTGTACAGCCAGGTGAAATTGCATGCGGACTACGGCGGCGTGGTGCCGGAGCTCGCCTCGCGTGACCACGTCCGCAAGACGGTGCCGCTGATTCAGGCCGCGCTGAAAGATGCGGGCCTGCAGGGCAGTGACATCGATGCAGTGGCGTACACCGCCGGGCCGGGGCTGGTCGGCGCGCTGCTGGTGGGGGCCACCATCGGCCGCTCGCTGGCGTTCGCCTGGGGCGTGCCGGCGGTGCCGGTGCACCATATGGAAGGCCACCTGCTGGCCCCGATGCTGGAAGACAACCCGCCCTCGTTCCCGTTTGTGGCGTTGCTGGTCTCCGGCGGCCATACCCAGCTCATCAGCGTGACCGGCATCGGGGAATACCGTTTGCTGGGCGAGTCGATTGATGACGCCGCCGGTGAGGCCTTCGACAAAACCGCCAAGCTGCTGGGGCTGGACTACCCCGGCGGCCCGATGCTGTCGAAAATGGCGCAGCAGGGGCAGGCGGGGCGCTTTACCTTCCCGCGGCCGATGACCGACCGCCCGGGGCTGGATTTCAGCTTCTCCGGCCTGAAGACCTTTGCCGCCAATACCATCCGCGGTAATGAGTCCGACGATCAGACCAAAGCTGACATCGCCCGCGCCTTCGAGGATGCGGTGGTGGATACGCTGGCGATCAAGTGCAAGCGTGCGCTGGATGAAACCGGCTTCACCCGGCTGGTGATGGCGGGCGGCGTGAGCGCCAACCGCACCCTGCGCAGCAAGCTGGCAGAGGTGATGCAGAAACGCCGCGGCGAGGTGTTCTATGCCCGCCCTGAGTTCTGCACCGACAACGGCGCGATGATTGCTTACGCAGGCATGGTGCGCCTCAAGGCGGGCCACACCGGCGGGCTGGGCATCACGGTGCGGCCGCGCTGGCCGCTGGCAGAGCTGCCGGCCGTGTAACCTGCCGCCGCGTACATCCGCGGCGGCATACAAACTGCACGCAAAAAAAAGCGCCGGGCATCTGCACCGGCGCTTTTTTATTATTTCCCGTATTTTTCCCCGGCGCGTGGCCGGGGAGAGGCAGGGGCTTAGAGCTGCATGTCGGTCGCGGCCTTGGCTTCCACTTTGCTTTCGCTGGCCGGCGCCACGTCAGCCGGGGAACCCTGCGGGATCATCGGTGGTGGGGTCAGTTGCAGCGTCTGGCTGGTCATCTGCCATTCCTGCTCGGTCAGCTGCGGGTTGCCGTTCAGCTTTTTGCCGTAGGTTGGGATGATTTCATGCATCTTCGCCTGCCAGGCCGGGGTCGCCATCTTGTCTTTGAACACGGTCTGCAGCAGGTTCACCATGATCGGGGCGGCGGTAGAGGCACCCGGAGACGCACCCAGCAGGGCGGCCAGCGTGCCTTCTTTGTCGCTCACGATCTCCGTGCCAAGGCGCAGTACGCCGCCTTTCTCGTCATCTTTCTTGATGATCTGCACGCGCTGGCCTGCCTGCCACAGACGCCAGTCTTCTTTACGCGCTTGCGGGAAGTACTCCTGCAGCGCTTTGAAGCGGTCGTCGTCAGACATCATCAGCTGGCCGGCGAGGTACTCGACCAGCGGGTATTCATCGATCCCCACATGCATCATCGGCATGATGTTATGCACGGTGGTGCTCTTCGCCAGATCCCACAGGGAGCCTTCTTTCAGGAACTTGGTGGAGAAGGTGGCGAATGGCCCGAACAGCACCACGCGCTTGCCGTCCAGCATACGGGTGTCCAGGTGCGGCACGGACATCGGCGGGGAACCCACAGAAGCTTTGCCGTACACTTTCGCCAGGTGCTGGTTAGCCACTTCCGGGTTCTCGGTCACCAGGAACGAGCCACCCACCGGGAAACCGGCGTAGTTTTTGCCTTCCGGAATACCGGATTTCTGCAACAGCGGCAGAGACGCGCCGCCCGCGCCGATAAAGACGAATTTGGCATCAATGCTGTGCTCTTCGCCGTTATTTTTCAGGTCAGCCACGGTCACGTGCCAGCTGTTGTCCGGGTTGCGTTTCAGGTCGCGCACTTCCGTGGAGAGATCCAGCGTGAAGTTTTTCTTCTGTTGCAGGTTGCCGACGAACTGACGGGTGATCTCACCAAAGTTCACGTCGGTGCCGATCGGCATCCAGGTTGCGGCGACTTTTTGCTTCGGATCACGGCCATCCATCACCAGCGGGATCCACTTCTGGATCTCTTTCGGATCGTCAGAATATTGCATGCCCTGGAACAGGGTGCTCTTCTGCAGTGCCAGGTAACGTTTGTGCAGGTAATCGACGTTCTCATCGCCCCAGACGAAACTCATGTGCGGCGTGGAGTTAATAAAGGAGTGTGGGTTTTTCAGGACGCCCTGTTTCACCTGGTGAGACCAGAACTGGCGGGAGATCTGGAAGCCTTCATTGATCTCAACCGCTTTCGCGATCTCAATCTCGCCATTCTCTTTTTCCGGCGTGTAGTTCATTTCCGCCAGCGCAGAGTGGCCGGTACCGGCATTATTCCAGCCGTTAGAACTCTCTTTCGCCACACCGTCCAGGCGCTCAACCATGGCCATTGACCAATCCGGTTCCAGTTCACTCAGATAGGTGCCCAGGGTGGCGCTCATAATACCGCCGCCAATCAGCAGGACATCTACTTTCTGGTTTTCCGCTGCATGCACGAGCGTGCTGCTGAGCAACGCGGATGAGCACAACAAAGCCACTACTTTCATCTTCATTACGACTACCTTGCCAGGACTATTTCAGAAAAAAATATTGTTTATCAATATCATAAAAACGCCCCTCGCCGCCGGAGGAACCTTTTGACGGTATGATAATTACGAAGCAAATATGCAACTTTTGTGCAACGCGGCGGAATATATCATTTAACAGCCGTTTAATTAAAGCCTCTTTGTTATTAAATAGACGAAGAAGTCAATAACCATTCAGTAACGCATTGTTATTAGCCTTGCGCAGCACGTGAACTTAAAACAAATCACCCCTGGAAACAGAATAAATAGGCGTGGTAACCCCAAATCGCGGCGTGGAAATAACCGCTAAAGTGAAAGGGAAATAACAAGGCTGATTATCATAAAAATCCGGGAATATCGGGCGGGACAGAGTTAATGCGATGTTAATTTAATGTGAATAAAAATAAGGCCGGATATAAGAAGGCCGGATATAAGAAGAAATGCCCGGCCTCAGGGGTTACTTCTCTGCGTAAAGTTTGTCGACCACCTGCTGCCAGACAAACGGCGTTAATTCTGCATAAGTGAGATCGCGTGCGGCCAGCGCATCCACCATGCCTTGCTGGGTCTGGGCGGTGGCCTGGCTCATGGCGGGGGACACCTGCACATCCTGCAAGGTTTTCACCACTTCCTGCATCTCCTCGGCGCGGCGGCGGCCATGCTCCGCCACCCGGCTGATCAGGTAATGGGGGAACTGATCCTGCCAGCCGAGAGACGGAAAGCTGGCGTGCAGTGAATCAATCACCGCCTGCTCCACGCCATATTGGCGCGCGGCGCTCAGGCATTCGGTGGTCAGCGCCTCCAGCCCTTTGATCATCACACTACGGCACATCTTAATGGCGGACGCTTCCCCCACCTCCCGGCCCCAGACCCGGCTGTTAAAGCCGAGGCCATTCAGCCGCGGGCCGATCTCCTCCGCACGTGGCCCGCCGATCAGCAACGGCGTGGCGAGGCGCTGCGGCGGCACCGGGGCCATCACCGCCACGTCGAGGTAATCTGCGCCATGCTGTTCAATCAGCGCGGCGGCGGCCCGTTTGGTGTTGGGTGCCACGGAATTCAGGTCGAGAAACACCTGCCCGCCGCTCAGCAACGGTGCGCACTGTGCTGCCACACTCAGCGCATTGGCGGCGGTCACCGCCGAGAAGACCAGTGCCGCCCCCTGCACCGCATCCGCCAGCGACAGCGCGGGGCGCACGCCACAGCGCGCCGCTTTCGCCAGCATCGCGCCGCGCGTCTCGCCCAGCAACTGGCTGTCCCAGACGGCGACCTGCACGCCGCGTGCCTGCATCTCTTCTGCCAGAATGGCACCGGCTTCGCCAAAACCAATCAGCGTGACACGGGTTATTTCCATCATTGCGCTCCTTCAGGGGGCCATACCGCGCCTGGGATCAACACATTGCCGTCAAAGATCAGCCGGGCGGTACGCAGCAGGCCGCAACCCGCCAACTGTTGCTGCGCATCCAGCTGCAACAGCACGCTGAATTCGCCGCCCGGATGCTCCACGCTCACACGTTGCGGGTTCTGCCCCGCCTCAAGCTGCGCCAGCCCTTCCGCCACACTGCCGGGAAGTAAACAGGCGCTGGCGACACTCACCGCGCCCAGCACCCCAATCGAGGCGTGGCAACGGTGCGGGATAAAGGTACGGCTGGAGATCGTGCCGCCCTGGCGCGGCGCGGCCAGCAGCGTCATCTTCGGCACCGTGCGCTCACTGACGTCACCGAGGTTCATCTTCGGCCCCATTTGCAGGCGAATCGACTCCAGCCGCTGTTTCAGGTCGCAGTCGGCGTCCAGTTGCTCGCGGCTCTCGTAACCGCTGCGATCCAGATCCGCGGCACGCACCAGCACCACCGGCATGCCGTTATCGATGCAGGTGACGTCGATGCCGTCAACGTGGTCATGCGCCGCGCCGGTGGGCAGCAAGGCGCCGCAACTGGCCCCGGCGATGTCACTGAAATTCAGCACCACCTCGGCGGCGGTGCCGGGCACGCCGTCAATGTGCAGATCGCCGTCATAATTTACCGCGCCGTCCGGCGTTGAGACCCGGGCGACCGCAATCTGCCTGGTGTTCTCCATAAAAATACGGACGTCCGTGACGCCCGACTGCGCCGCCACCAGCCCGCGCTCAATGGCGAACGGGCCGACCGCCGCGAGGATGTTGCCGCAGTTCTGGCCGTAATCCACCACCGCCTTATCGACATTGACCTGCGCAAACAGGTAATCCACATCAGCGTCCGGGCGATCGGATCTTGCCACGATCGCGACTTTGCTGGTCAGCGGATCGGCACCGCCGAGGCCGTCGATCTGGCGGGGATCGGGGGAGCCCATCACCGCCAGCAGCACGCGGTCGCGTAACACAGGATCGGCAGGCAGGTCGGCCGCCAGAAAGCAGGCCGCTTTCGAGGTACCGCCACGCATCAACAAACAGGGGATCCGGCGCTGGCGCATCTTACTCCTCCAGTTCATGCAGGCTGTCGACATAGCGCAGCCCTTTTTCCGCCAGACGCGGGCGCATCTGGTAGATGTCCAGCCCCAGCTCCCCAGCCGCCATGCGGGCGCGTTTGCTCTCTTCCAGCTCCGCGCGTTTGCGGCTGGCTGCGGCCACCCCGGCCGCCTCTGCATGGCGCACCACCACCACGCCATCATCATCCGCCACCACCACGTCACCGGGGGTGATCAACTGCCCGGCACACACCACCGGCACGTTAACGGAGCCCAGCGTCTCTTTGACTGTGCCCTGCGCATACACCGCTCGTGACCAGACGGCAAACCCCATCTCACGCAGGGTGCGGGTGTCACGGACGCCCACATCCGCAATCAGCCCGCGCACGCCACGCGCCTGCAAGGAGGTCGCCAGCAGGTCACCGAAATAGCCATCGGAGCAGGGGGAGGACGGCGCGACCACCAGCACATCGCCCGGTTGGCACTGCTCAACCGCGACGTGGAACATCCAGTTGTCACCTGGGGCGACCAGCACCGTCACGGCGCTGCCGGCGATGCCGTGATCCTGCTGGATCGGGCGGATCGCCGGGTCCAGCAGCCCTTTGCGCCCCTGCGCTTCATGCACTGTCGCCACGCCATAGGCGGCCAGGGTGGCGATCACCTGCTGATCGGCGCGGGGAATGTTACGCACCACTACGCCGCGTTTGCCGATAAGACTCATGCCAGATCCTCCGTGACGCGTGGGAAAATGCTTTGATAGCCTTCCCCGTAAATGATGTCGCGGCTGCTGGTGATGCCGACGTTACGTTTGGCCTGCACACCGCGCTGTTGCGCCACGCGGGTGTAGTACTCCCACAGGTGCTCCTGCCCGGCCATGCACTGGATCGCCTGGTATTTCTTGTCCCAGACGGAGGTGATGTCGAGCAGCACATCCGGTTTCCACTCACACTGTTCCGGCTGGTGCGGCTCGAAGCAATAGACCGGCGGCGCACCCACCACCGGCTCGCCGGGGCGGTAGCCCTCGGCCTGGGCGATGATGCGCGCCTCTTGGGCCAGGTGGGTCGCCAGCGGGTGATCGTAGTTGTAAGGGTCTTTCAGTGAATGGGTCAGCACAAAGTGCGGCTGCACGCGGCGGTAGACATCCGCCAGGCGGAACAGCGCCTCTTTGTCAGCCCGCAGCGGGTAGTCGCCCATGTCGAAGAACTCAATGCTCGCGCCGAGGATTTCGGCGGCGGCGTTGGCCTCTTCCCGGCGTGATGCTTTGACTTTCTCTTCGGTCATGTTGCCTTTGCGCCACAGCTTGGCGGATTCACCGCGTTCGCCAAACGAGAGGCAAACCACATGGACGTCATAGCCCTGGGCATGGTGCAGGGCGATCGCGCCGCCGGCGCGCCAGACGAAATCGGCAGAGTGGGCGCTGACAACCAGCGCGCTTTTTTTCAGGGTGGCATTGCTCATGGTGACCTCCGGGTTTTTTTCTATGCTGGCACGCCGCCCGGTATGGCGATAATTCATTCGATTGCAGCAGGTATGCGTTTTATTTATATTGCCGGAAAGGATCGCGTTTCTGAGGCCGGAGAAATCATGCAGCAAACAGCCCATGATGAAGGGGTAAACCTGATGCAAATCAGGGCGTTTATTCAGGTGGTGGAGCAGGGCAGCGTCTCCCGCGCGGCGGATGAATTATTCCGTACCCAGTCTGCGGTGACGCGGGCGATCCGCGATCTGGAGCTGCGGCTGGCGGTGCCGCTGTTTGAGCGCCACGCGGGCGGCATGATGCTCACAGACTTCGGCAAATGTGTGCTGCCGCGGGCGCGGCGGGCGCTGGCGGAGCTGCATCAGGTACCGTTGCGGCTGGCACGGCTGCGCGGCCGCCCGGCGCACGGCGAGGCAGAGCCGCTCTGGCTGTTCAACGTGCGGCGGTTGCAGATTTTCATCACCCTGTGCCAGACCCGCCACATGCAGACGGTGGCCGCACAGCTCGGCCTCAGCCAGCCGGCGGTCAGCGCTGCGCTGAAAGTGCTGGAGAATGGCGCGGGCCTCGCGCTGCTGGAGCGCACCCCGTACGGCATGATGCCGTCGCTGGCCGGGCGCGAGATGGAGCCGAACATCCGCCGCGCCCTGAACGAACTGGGCCACATTCCGGCCGATATCGCCGCCCGGCGCGGCGTGCTGGCGGGTACGGTGCGCATCGGCGCGCTGCCGCTGGGGCGCACCCGGCTGCTGCCGCAGGCGATTATCCGGCTTACGGCGCGCTACCCGGCGGTCAGGGTCATCACCAATGAGAGCGCGTTTGGTGCGCTGGCGGCCGAGATGCGCGCTGGGGACATCGATTTTATTTTCGGGGCGTTGCGCAACAGCAATGATGCGGCCGATATCACGCGTGAGACGCTGTTCCGTGAGGAGATGGTCTTGCTGGCGCGGCGGGATCACCCGTTGGCGACACAACCGCTGTGCGCGGACAATTTGCGCCGGGCGCGCTGGGTGCTGCCGCGCGCGGCAACACCGGCACGCCACCTGCTGGACGGCTGCTTCCGGGCGATGGGCATCCCGGCACCGGAGCCGGTGGTGGAGAGCGGCGATCTGGCGCTGGTACGCGGGCTGTTGCTGCATTCGGAGATGGTGGCGGCGGTATCAGCCCATCAGCTGGAGCATGAGCTGGCCAGCGGCGAACTGGTGGTGCTGCCGCTGGCCTTGCCGGACACCGGGCGCGATATCGGGCTGACCTGCCGCACGGGCTGCCTGCATTCCCCCGCCGCGCAGGCGATGATCGACTGCCTGCGCGAGGTGTGTGCCGAGGGGCGGCATCAGGCCGGTTTGCCCGCCGGAGCCTTGCCCGCCACCGAGTAGAGCACCTGCTGGTTACGGGTTTTCTGGAACGCCTCCAGCGTCTGGCCGCGCATCGCCGAGTAGATGTGCAGATTCGAGACGCCCACCACCGCACCGAGCTTCTCCAGCAGGAAGAAACTGACGCCGTAATGAATCAGCCCGCGCCAGTCGAGGGCGCTAAGCAACGCTTGCTCTTCCGGCGTCAGGCCGCCTTCGGCATAGAGCGCTTGCGGCTCCGAGAGGAAGCGTTCACGCCAGGCGGGCTGGATCAGCCGGTGCAGGAAGCGGTTAATCCGGATCGCCTTCAGGCTGCGCGCATGGGTGAAGGGGTAAGTGCCCGGCAGATTCTCCACCCCGGCCAGTTGGGCGTTGATCTTGTCGCGCTGGCGCTGGTGGACATCCACCGGGGCCTCACGCGCCCGGTTTTCCAGGATCAACGTGGCGATGCCGGTCATCGACGGCAGATAATAGGCTTCATGCAGTTTCTCCACATTGGCGGAAAGCGCGCCGCGCATCACCAGCCACATGATCACCTCCGCCCCTTCCAGCCCGCCCAGCGTGGCGTACTCCGCCAGCGTCATCTCCGTCAGGCGTTCCGGGTCATTGACCAGCATGTCGATGAACTGGGCATCCCACTCCGGGTTATTGAAGCCGCAACGCTCGCCATGCACCTGATGGGAAACACCGCCGGTGGCCACCACCGCCACCTTGAGATCCTCCGGGAAGCTCTCAATGGCGCGGCGCAACGCCTGCCCCAGCTTATAACAGCGGCGTGCGGTCGGGATCGGGAACTGCAACACGCCGATCTGCAACGGTACCACCGGCACCGGCCAGCCGTTTTCCCACGGCAGCAGCGCGGAGAGCGGCGAAAACAGGCCGTGATCCAGCGCTTTATCCTGGAAGAACGCCATGTCGAACTCATCGGCCATTAAACTGGCGCCGATATGCTGGGAGAGTGCGGCATGCCCGGCGATCGGCGGCAGGTCACGCGGGCCGCCGCCTTCGTCCGCCACCTCATAGTGGTCATCAATCCCCAGCACAAAGGTGGAGTAGTGATCGAAAAAGAACGAGGTGACGTGATCGTTGAAAATATAGAGCAGCACATCCGGCTTTTTCTCTTCCAGCCACTGCTGCATCGGTGCGAAACCGTCAAAAATCGGCGCCCAGGCCTGTTCCTGCTGCTTATTATGATCCACGGCGAAGCCGATCGTCGGAGTGTGTGAGACTGCAAGCCCACCAATTATCTTTGCCATCGTTGACCTCGGGTTATCGGTTGTTCATGGTGCGGGACAGGGCGGGCAGATCGTTGATATCAATGCCTTTGACCTGTTCCGGCGGATGCGCTTTCTGGTGCCGGGTGATGGTGATCGCTGCCAGCAGGGCCGGGATCGCCAGGATAATAAAGATGCTGGTGGTGCCGGGGAAGGTCACCAGCAGCACCCCGCCAATAGAGGAGCTGAGGATTGCCCCGGTGCGGCCGATGCCATGCATCCAGCTGACGCCGGTGGCGCGCATCTCGGTTGGGTAGAATGCCGGGGAGAAGCCCTGCAACCCGTTCTGCGCGCCGTTGATGCAAAAGCCGCTGAAGAACACCAGCACCGCCAGCACCGCCGGGCCGAAGGCACCCAACCCCTGCGCCAGCAGGCAGGCCATGCCCAGCAGGTAGAACAGGCCAATCACATATTTCGCGGCGAAGCGGTCCATCAGGTAGCCCACCAGCAGCCCGCCGAGCGGGCCGCCCAGCTGGAACAGCCCGGCGATCATTGCGGCACGCTCCAGCGAGAAGCCGCTGGTGCGCATGATGGTCGGCAGCCAGCCGTTCAGCAGGTAAATCACGAACAGCCCCATAAAGTAGGTGATCCAGAGCACCAGGGTGCCGCCCGCATAGCCTTTGCTGAAGAGTTGCAACACCGCAGCGCGCTTGCGGATCACCGGCGTATTCAGCACAAAGGTGGTATTGGCCGCAAAATGGCCGCCGGCGCGCCGCAACACCGCAGCAATCTTCTCGCGGCTGACGCGGCGCACCACCATGTACATGGCGGATTCCGGCAGCACCATGATCAGCACCGGCAACATCAGCAGCGGCACCAGCCCGCCGATGCCCAGCACCGCTTGCCAGCCGAAACCGGGCAGCAGCCCGGCGGCAATGAACCCGCCCGCGCCCGAGCCGATGTTAAAGCCGCTGTACATCAGGGCGATGGTCAGGCCTCGGCGGCGCGCCGGCATATACTCCGACACCAGCGTGACGCAGTTGGGCATCACCGCGCCCAGCCCCAGCCCGGCCAGAAAGCGCAGGGCAGCCATCTCCAGCGGCGTGCGGGCAAAGGCGCACAGCAGGCTGAACAGGGCAAACCCGGCGACCGAGAACAGCAGCACCCGTTTGCGGCCCACCCGGTCTGACCACGGCCCGGCAATCAGCGCGCCAATCGCCACGCCAAACATCGCCGCACCGAGGATCGGCCCCATCTCCGCCCGTGAAATGCCCCACTGCTCAATCAGTGCCGGGGCGACAAAGCCCATCACCGCCGCATCGTAGCCGTCAAACATAATAATGATGAAACAGAGCCCCAGCACCAGCCATTGGTAGCCGGAAATGGGGCGGGCATCTATCCAGCCTTTTACGTCAACAATCGGGTGATCGCTCATCGGGTACGCTCTCTGTTTTTTTTATCAATAACGTGATCGGGTTAAAATTTTTACCGGCTGCCACCGGAGAAAAAAGCAGGCACCAGCACTACGCACTGGTGCGTTTTTTGTAATTTTTATTGATTAATCAGTAGATTGTGTATGGATTTATTAAGTGGTACAGCTACCAACTTAGGCAGGTGCAGAGGGTTTGTCTGCCGTAAAATAGTTATTGAGGTATGAGTTTTATTTATTTATTGAGCGGTGTCGGAAAATTGGGAAAGCAAAACGAAAAGGCGGGCAGGCCGCAGGCAGAGAAGGGGAAAGGTCAGGGGGAAAGCACGTCACCGTGCGCCGCGCAGGCGCACAGAGGTCAGGAGGATTTGCGGCCGGCCGCCGCTTTGCGCGCTTCTTCACGCCGTTTGCGCAGCTTGTGCCAGATTTTGGTCTCCTGGCCGCGCCACAACCGCTGGATATTGTCATGGTGGCGCATCAGGATCAGGCAGGAGAGCATCGCCACCGGGAAGGTAAACTGGGGTTTGAACCACCAGACGTAGAACGGGGCAATCAGCGCGCTGACAATCGCCCCCAGCGAGGAGTAGCCGCTCAGCAGCACCGTCAGCAGCCAGGTACCGGTCATCAGGCCGGTGAGGTCCCAGCCGATCGGCGCAATCGCTCCGAAGGCGGTTGCCACGCCTTTGCCGCCACGGAAATGGAAGAACACCGGCCAGATGTGGCCCAGGCAGGCGGCAATCGCCGTCAGGCCGAGGTAGAAGGGCGGCACATTGGATTTGTAGGCCAGCCAGACCGGCAGCATCCCTTTCAGGACATCAAAGATCAGCACGGCCGCCGCCGCGGTGCGGCCGCCAATTCGCAGGACATTCGTGGCACCCGGGTTACCGGAGCCGCTCTGGCGCGGGTCGGGCAGGCGGGCGAGGCGGCACACCAGAATAGCACTGGAAATTGAGCCACACAGATACGCGAGGATAATCATCCCAAGCGCGGTAGCACTCATAACGTGGTTCCGTTCATTAGGGGTCGTTTTAATCGCAACATCTATGGATAATACGCATATTCCGCTGGAAGTGGTATCCGGCCGGGCCAAAAACAGAGAATGAAATGATGGACATCGTATTTATAGAGCAGCTCACCGTGATCACCACCATTGGCGTTTACGACTGGGAACAGACCATCCAACAAAAGCTGGTGTTCGATATCGACATGGCCTGGGACAACCGCCCGGCAGCGGCCAGTGATGACGTCAACGATTGCCTGAGTTACGCCGATGTCAGCCAGGCGATCCTGCAACATGTTGAAGGCCGGCGCTTTGCGCTGGTGGAGCGCGTGGCAGAGGAAGTATCTGAATTGTTGCTCACACGCTTCAAATCGCCGTGGGTACGTATTAAGGTCAGTAAGCCCGGCGCGGTGGCACAGGCTGCCCGGGTTGGAGTGATCATTGAGCGTGGCCATCGGCCCTGACTTTACGGTCAGCAAAATGTCACTGAAATGAAACCAACGGCCGGTAAGCTGGTCATAACGTGAAGAAATTTAGCGGCATCTATTTATGCCGCTTTTTTATGACGTTAATTTTAGGGGTAAGGAATATTTCATGACGGATGTCCATTCGTTAGTGGTGGCGTTTATTCTCGGTGTGGTTGAAGGGCTGACCGAATTCCTGCCGGTATCCTCTACCGGGCATATGATCATCGTCGCCAGTTGGCTCGGCTTTACCGATGACAAAGCAAAATTCTTTGAAGTGATTATCCAGCTCGGGTCCATTCTGGCGGTGGTGGTGATGTTCTGGCGCCGGTTGTTTGGCCTGATCGGCATCCACTTCGGGCAGGTGCCGCATGAGGGTGTCACCAAAGGGCGGCTGACGCTGGTGCATATTCTGCTGGGGATGATTCCGGCAGTGGTGATTGGCCTGGCGCTGCATGACAAGATCAAAGCGCTGTTTGAAGTGAAGAACGTGATGTATGCGCTGGTAGTGGGCGGTTTCCTGCTGCTGGCGGCGGAGTGGCTGAAGCCAAAACAGCCGCGTTCACCGGGGCTGGATGACATCACCTACCGTCAGGCGTTCATGATTGGCTGCTTCCAGTGTCTCGCGCTGTGGCCGGGCTTCTCCCGCTCCGGGGCGACGATTTCCGGCGGTATGCTGATGGGCGTCAGCCGTTATGCGGCATCGGAGTTCTCGTTCCTGCTGGCGGTGCCGATGATGCTGGGTGCGAGCGCCCTGGATCTCTACAAGAGCCTGGGCTTCCTCAGCATGGCGGATCTACCGATGTTCGCCGTGGGCTTTATCACTGCCTTCCTGGTGGCGCTGGTGGCGATCAAGACCTTCCTGGCGGTGATCAAGCGCTTCTCCTTTGTGCCGTTTGCCATCTACCGCTTTATTGTGGCCGGTGTGCTTTACGTGGTGTTCTTCTGATCACCCCACACCGCTGAACGAAAAAGCCCCGCCATGCGGGGCTTTTTTTATGGGTATCGTTATTATTGCGGGTCGAGTAAGTCGATAAGTTTCATGACCACTTCATCCACCAGAAAAGATTCCGCATCAGTATGATAAACCGCCTGCCGGGCAATCAAATCCAGTGCACGCACCTGATGGCACAGCACCACACCCCGGACAGTACCCGACGCCGTGCTGTCTGCCGTTACAGCCATGGTGACGCCGGTCGAGCGGGCCGCCTGTGCCACGGTAGAAACCGGGCAACAGATGGAAACGCCTAATTTACTGTTCAGTGCGCCCTCTGAAAGCACCAGGAAATAGTGCCTGCCGCGTAATTCTGTGCCTTTGGTGGGGTCAGGATCGATGTGCCAGATTTCCCCTTTATGCGGTGTCCTTACCCGGGTTGCCATCAATAAAATTCCTTACCTGCTGCCGGGGAATCATTGATATCGGCCACCGTGTCATTCAGCGCCGCAATCTCCTCTGAATCAATTTCACCCAGCAATTGCCCGACGGTTTTACGGCCACGCGCCGTACGGCGGGCTGAGGTCAGGCAAACGGTGCCGTCCCTGGTTTCAACCGTGAGTTGGGTGCCGATCCGCCAGCCCATTTGTGCAGCGACTTCGCTCGGCATAGTGAGCACTAGTGCGCCGCCTTGCTGGCGCAGCCTGGTTAATGGCATAAGCCCTCCTTTTCTTAAGGAAATAGGGCGCGAGTTTAGCATAAAAAAAGCGCAGGTCACACAAAGTCACACTTTAAGCGGATCACCCCTCAACCGGCAACAGCTGTTGCTGCTGTTTCCAGTCGGTGAGCACGGCAATACGGCGGCGGCGCAGCTCATCACGGATCGCGGTGCCCTGGAAACCGGCGTCCAGCACCTCTTTGATCGAGACGCTGTTGGCGGCGTGGCAGGCGGCGCGCAGGTAGTCGCCCTGCGGGTAGGGGTTATTCTCCAGCCCGGTACGGCCGCGGGCGTCGGCTTCGCTGGTGATGATCATCTGCTCCAGCCGCTGGGGCTTGCGCCACACGTCGATGCTGTCAAACAGCTTGAGCAGCGTCTCCGGCCGCAGCCGGTTGATGGTGTGGATCAGGTCATGGTGCTCCGCCACCAGCAGCGCCAGATCGCGTACCGGGTTCGGTACTCGCAGGCGGCGGCAGAGTTCGTCCACCAGTTTCACACCGGCCGGGCCGTGGCCGGGGTGGTGCGGCCAGTGCTCCGGCGGCGTCAGCCCTTTGCCGAGATCGTGGCTCAGCGCGGAGAAGCGCACATCCACCGCCGGGCTGAGCTGGGCGGCAATTTTCAGCGTCATCAGGGTGTGGATGCCGGTGTCGATCTCCGGGTGCCATTTCGCCGGGGCCGGGACGCCAAACAATCGGTCTACTTCCGGGAACAGCACCTTCAGCGCGCCACAGTCACGCAGCACCTGAAAATAGACTTGCGGATCCTGCGTCAGCAGCGCTTTTTCCGTCTCTTTCCAGACCCGCTCCGGCGTCAGGTGCGCCAGCTCGCCGTCGGCGGCCATCTGCTGCATCAGCGCCTGCGTTTCCGGTGCGACAGTAAAGCCTAAGTGGGCAAAGCGGGCGGCAAAGCGCGCCACCCGCAGCACCCGCAGCGGGTCTTCGCTGAACGCGTCAGAGACGTGGCGCAGCACCCGGTCATTCAGGTCACGCACGCCGTGGTATGGGTCGATCAGCGTGCCGTGGGCATCACGGGCGATGGCATTAATGGTGAGATCGCGGCGCAGCAGATCCTGTTCCAGGCTGACATCCGGCGCGGCATGGCACTCGAAGCCGGTATACCCGTTGCCGGATTTCCGCTCGGTGCGGGCCAGCGCATACTCTTCCCGGCTGACCGGATGCAGGAACACCGGAAAATCACGGCCGACCTGCTGGTAGCCCTGATCCAGCAACTGTTCGGGCGTGGCACCCACCACCACCCAATCCTGCTCGGTGACCGGAAGATGCAGTAACGCATCGCGGACGGCACCGCCCACCAGGTAAATCTTCACGTTTGACTCCTGACATGAGAACAACCGGGCACCGGGAAAAGCCCGGTCTGCCGGCAAGGTAACTGCTTTTAGTGTAGCGTGATGCGCGCGGGAAAGACAAAAGGGCACGAACGTGCCCTGAGGTGCAAAAGGAGAGGGAAAGGCGCGGTGGCCTCAGCTCATCCAGCGATCTTTTTTCTTACGGCTTGGGATCAGGTGCGGCAACAGCAGGCCGAGGATCAGGCCGGCACCCAGCACGCCGCCGCCATACATAAACCATTGCAGAATGATGGTGCGCTGCTTGTCATCCAGCTGGACGTTTACCGCATTGACCTTCTTGTCCGCCACGATCAGCTGATCTTTCAGCTTCTGGTTTTCACTCTTCAGCCCGTTGATGATGCCGTCGCTGGCCGCGACTTTATGCTGCATCTCAGCGGTACGCTGGTTCCAGCTGCTGTCAATGTTGGTCAGCTTGTCGGTCAGCGTTTTGACCTGCTGCTCCAGCGCCGGCACCCGGGTACGCAGGCTGGGCTGGTCACTGAGCTGGTCAAGCGGGATCCAGGTGGTGCGCCCTTTGCTGTCCTGGATCTGGCCATAATTGGTACTGTCATTGGTGCTCAGCAGGGTCACCTGATCGCCGGCATTCAGTGTGCCGACAATCCGGTATTGGTTGCCGGGGCCGCTGTGAACGTAGGTATTCAGTTCATCGGAGATGTAGCGCTTTTCATCGGCATGGGCGCCCCAGGTGACGCTCAAAGTGAGCAAAGTAAGGCAAATCAGGCGTAATTTCTGCATTATTCCATCGTATTTTGGCTAAATTTAGGGGAACGATACTAATAAGTTAAGTGTGACGACGCAACGCGAAAACCGGAATGAGAACTATCTTACTATCCTGCTGCCCGCCGCCGTCTGCGCCACACGCAATCACGCCATCCGCCACCAGGCTGGTGGGAACGGCGAACTTAAGCAAAATTACCGCGATGTTATGCGTTTGTGGCTATGGGTCGCGACGGCAGCGTCATCGGAAGTCTGACAGCGGGCAGGGCAGAAAAGTTTCGCAGGCAGGTGTGTTGCTGTCTGTATGGCGCAAGACGTGCTGCGGCTCTTACGATACTATTCAGCAAAATAAATGGCTTAACAGGCCACATGACGCCAGCCCCGGTGGGGGTTGCCTCTCCCTGGCCCGCCCGGATGCCGTGGCGGTGCCGGAAAACTTCGGTGTGAAAAAACGATGACTGTAGAGATTGAACTGAAATTTATTGCGACGCCGGAGGCCATCGCGGCGTTACCGGCCAAAGTCTCTTCCCTGAAAAGCCGGCACAGCGCCCCGCAGCAGCTGACCAACATCTATTACGAAACCGCAGAGAATACCCTGCGTGAGCAGGACATCGGGCTGCGCATCCGTGGCTTTGACGGCCAGTATGAAATGACGGTGAAAACCAGCGGCAAAGCGGTGGGCGGGCTGCACCAGCGGCCGGAGTACAACGTCCCGCTGGACGAGCCGGTGCTGGACCTGGCGCGTTTCCCGGCGGAGATCTGGCCGGAAGGGTGTGACGTGGCCGCGTTGCAGGGCGAGCTGCAACCGCTGTTCAAAACCGATTTCATGCGTGAGAAGTGGGTCGTCACTTACCAGCAAAGCGAGATTGAGATTGCCCTCGACCAGGGTGTGGTGCAGGCCGGTGAGCTGAGCGAGCCGCTGGCGGAAATTGAGCTGGAGCTGAAAGAGGGCAACGTGGCGGATCTGCTGCACCTGGCCGCCTGGCTGGGTGAAGAGGGCGGCCTGCGCCAGGGTGGGTTCAGCAAGGCAGCGCGCGGCTTCTGGCTGGCGCGGGGCACAGGGCCGCGTAAAATGCGGCCGATCCCGGTCTGGACGCCACCGGCCAAAGCCACCGTGGAGCAGGGCATGGCGGGCGTGCTGGAGCAGGCGCTCAGCCACTGGCAATACCATGAAGAGCTGTGGCTGCGCGGTGACAAGCAGGCGCGCCACGCGATGATTGAAGCACTGGGCATGGTGCGCCAGGCCCTGGCGCTGTTTGGCGGGCTGGTGCCGCGCAAAGCCACCAGCGAGCTGCGCAATCAGTTCAATGCGCTGGAGCCGTTGCTGGCCGACCCGGAAGTGAAAGCTGCGGCGCTCTGCTTCGGTGCGGACTACCTGAAGTGTAAGTTAGCGCTTACTAGCTATCTGGCCAATGCAGAATGGCAGCAGTTTGTGGATGAAAAAAGCCGTAAAAAGCTCGACGGCTCTTTCAAGCGCTTCGCTGACATCATGCTGAGCCGCGTGGCAGCCGACATTAAAGAAGCCTTCAGCCAGCCGCTGACGGATGACGGCTACCGCGACCAGTTGCCGCGCCTGACCCGCCAGATCATTGCGCTGCACCTGCTGGCCGGGGCTTACCCGCAAAGTGCCTGGCAGAGCTACATCGAAAACTGGCAGGCGCTGCAACAATCCATTGTGCAGCAGCAGCAGGCCTGGCTGGAAGCCGCCCGCAAACATGCGGTACAGCAACCCGCCTTCTGGCTGAACGGCGCACCTGCCAAAGCGGACTGATTCCCCTGATTTCCGGCCCGCCTTGTGCGGGCTTTTCTCAATAAGGAATTTGACATGTTACCTCTGCCTCCCCTGCTGCGTTCGCATGCCGACGCGCAGGCCGCCCGCCTGCCTGCGACCGTTACACTGACGCCGCAGGCCGAAAGTGTGCTGGCACTCAGCGAGTTTGTCAGTGACAGCCTGATTGCCCACCCCGACTGGCTGCCGGCGTTGCAGGCCGCCCCGCCGCACCCGGAGGAGTGGCAACACTATGCTGACTGGCTGGCGCAGGCGCTGGCAGAGGTCACCGAGGAGGCGGCGCTGATGCGCGTGCTGCGGCAGTTCCGCCGCCGGGTTATGACGCGCATCGCCTGGTCGCAGGCGTTGCAGCAGAGCAGCACCGAACAGACCCTGCAACAGCTCAGCCAGCTTGCGGAAACGCTGATCGTCGCGGCGCGCGACTGGCTCTACGCCGCCTGCTGCCGTGACTGGGGCACGCCCTCCAACGCGCAGGGCGATCCGCAAACGCTGCTGATCCTCGGCATGGGCAAGCTGGGCGGCGGCGAGCTCAACTTCTCGTCAGACATCGATCTGATCTTCGCCTACCCGGAAAACGGCGAAACCCGCGGCGGGCGGCGGGTGCTGGACAACGCCCAGTTCTTCACCCGGCTGGGGCAGCGGCTGATCAAAGCGCTCGATCAGGCCACGGTGGACGGCTTCGTCTATCGCGTGGACATGCGCCTGCGGCCATTTGGGGACAGCGGCCCGCTGGTGATGAGTTTCCCGGCGCTGGAGGATTATTATCAGGAGCAGGGGCGCGACTGGGAGCGCTACGCGATGGTGAAGGCGCGGCTGATGGGCGGGGCGGAAGATGCCTACAGCCAGGAGCTGCGCAAGACGCTGAAGCCGTTTGTGTTCCGGCGTTATATCGATTTCAGCGTGATCCAGTCCCTGCGCAACATGAAAGGGATGATTGCGCGTGAGGTGCGGCGGCGCGGCCTGAAAGACAACATCAAGCTGGGGGCGGGCGGCATCCGGGAAATCGAGTTTATTGTGCAGGTATTCCAGCTGATCCGCGGCGGGCGTGAGCCGCTGCTGCAACAGCGCGCGCTGCTGCCGACGCTGCATGCGCTGGGCGAACTGGGGCTGCTGCCGCAGTCGCAGGTGGCCGATCTGCGTGAGGCCTACCTGTTTCTGCGGCGGCTGGAGAACCTGTTGCAGGCGATTGCCGATGAACAGACCCAGACCCTGCCCACGGATGCCCTGAATCAGGCGCGGCTGGCGTGGGGGATGCAGCAGGCGGACTGGCCGCAGCTTATGGCTGCCACCGACGCCCATATGCAGGCGGTGCGGGCGGTGTTCGACCAGATGATTGGGGACGATGCGCCGGAGCAGGGCGAAAACGGCGTACAGGAGCACTACACCAGCCTGTGGAATGATGCGCTGGAAGAGAGCGAGCTGGCCCCGCTGGTGCCGCAACTGGCCGCGCCGCGCCAGGCACAGTTGTTGCGCAGCCTGCGTGATTTCCGGCTGGACATGGACAAGCGCACCATCGGCCCGCGCGGGCGTGAAATGCTCGACCTGCTGATGCCGCGGCTGCTGATGGAAGTGTGCGCTCACCCTCATGCGGATATGACGCTGGCGCGCCTGACGCCGCTGCTGCTGAACATCGTGACGCGCACCACCTACATTGAACTGCTGGTGGAGTACCCCGGCGCACTGAAACAGCTGATCCGGCTGTGTGATGCCTCGCCGATGGTGGCTGACCAGCTGGCGCGCTATCCACTGCTGCTCGATGAGCTGCTCGACCCGCAAACCCTCTACCAGCCGATTGCGCCGGATGCCTACCGCGATGAGTTGCGCCAGTACCTGATGCGCGTGCCGGAAGAGGAGGAGGAGCAGCACCTCGAGGCGATGCGCCAGTTCAAACAGGCGCAGTTGCTGCGCATCGCGGCGGCAGACATCGCCGGGGTGCTGCCGGTCATGAAAGTGAGCGATCACCTCACCTATCTGGCCGAGGCGATGATTGAGAGCGTGGTGCAACAGGCGTGGCAGCAGATGGTGGCGCGCTACGGTGAGCCGTCGCATCTGGCGGGGCGTGACGGGCGCGGTTTTGCGGTCATCGGCTATGGCAAGCTGGGCGGCTGGGAGCTGGGCTACAGTTCCGATCTCGATCTGGTGTTCCTGCTCGACTGCCCGGAAGAGGTAATGACCCTCGGCGAGCGCAGCATCGATGGCCGCCAGTTCTACCTGCGGCTGGCGCAGCGCATTATGCACCTGTTCAGCACCCGCACCTCCTCCGGCATTCTGTATGAAGTCGATGCGCGCCTGCGACCCTCCGGCGCGGCCGGGATGCTGGTCAGCACTGTCGAGGCGTTCTCGCTCTATCAGCAGCATGACGCCTGGACGTGGGAGCATCAGGCGCTGGTGCGCGCGCGCATGGTGCATGGCGACCCGCATATTCACCAGCAGTTTGATGCCATCCGCCATGCTATTTTATCTCGCCGCCGTGATGCGGATACGCTGCAGCAGGAGGTGAGAGAGATGCGCCAGAAGATGGTGACGCACCTCGCCAGCAAGCAGCCGGATCGCTTTGACCTGAAATCTGACCCCGGCGGCATCACGGACATTGAATTCATCGCGCAATATCTTGTCCTACGCTACGCGGCCGATGAACCGGCGCTGACCCGCTGGTCAGACAATGTGCGGATTTTTGCCCTGATGGCGCAGTACCGCATCATGGAGGAGCAGGAAGCCGCCGCCCTGACCCACGCCTACGTGACCCTGCGTGACGAGATCCACCATCTGGCGTTGCAGGCGCTTTCCGGTAAAGTCGCTACCGGCCAGTTTGAGGCAGAGCGCCAACAGGTCAGGCAGAGCTGGCAGACGTGGCTGGGGTAGCGCCGGGCCTGAGGTGCGCCAGGTAGAGTTTCCCCGCGGGCGCGGGGATAAACCGCGCAGGGTTAAACCGCGCTTATGATAATATCTCGCGAAATTTTTCAGTTTTGATCAGTCTGGAGTATGGGATGAAAGTAACACTGCCTGATTTTCGCCGTGCCGGTGTACTGGTAGTTGGTGACGTCATGTTGGACCGCTATTGGTATGGGCCGACCAGCCGCATTTCGCCGGAAGCCCCGGTACCGGTAGTAAAAGTCGATACCATTGAGGAGCGTCCTGGTGGTGCGGCCAACGTGGCCATGAACATCGCCTCACTGGGGGCGTCCTCCCGTCTGGTGGGGCTGACCGGCGTGGATGACGCCGCGCGTGCGCTGAATGCCAGGCTGGACGAAGTGAATGTGCAGTGTGATTTCGTCGCGGTGCCGACGCACCCGACCATCACCAAACTGCGCGTGCTGTCCCGCAATCAGCAGCTGATCCGCCTCGATTTCGAAGAGGGCTTTGAGGGCATCGACCCGCAGCCGGTGCTGGATCGCATCCGGCAGGCGCTGCCGGTTAGCGGCGCGCTGGTGCTGTCTGACTACGCCAAAGGGGCGCTGGCGGACGTGCAGCCGATGATCGCGCTGGCGAAAGCGGCCGGGGTGCCGGTGCTGGTTGACCCGAAAGGCAACGATTTCGAGCGTTACCGTGGCGCGACGCTGCTGACGCCGAACCTCTCTGAGTTTGAGGCCGTGGTGGGCCGCTGCAAAGAGGAAGCGCAGCTGGTTGAGCGCGGCATGAAACTGATTGCCGATTTCGATCTCTCCGCGCTGCTGGTGACCCGCTCCGAACAGGGCATGACGCTGTTGCAGCCGGGCAAACCGCCACTGCACCTGCCGACGGAAGCGCAGGAAGTCTACGACGTGACCGGTGCCGGTGATACGGTGATCGGCGTGCTGGCGGCGGCGCTGGCGGCAGGCAATACGCTGGAAGAGTCCTGCTTCCTGTCGAATGCGGCCGCAGGCGTCGTGGTCGGCAAACTCGGCACCTCGACCGTGTCGCCGGTGGAGCTGGAGAATGCCATCCACGGCCGTGCGGAAACCGGGTTCGGCATCATGACCGAGGCAGAGCTTAAGCAGGCAGTGGCCGATGCGCGCAAGCGCGGCGAAAAAGTGGTGATGACCAACGGGGTGTTTGACATCCTGCACGCCGGCCACGTCTCCTACCTCGCCAACGCGCGCAAGCTGGGCGACCGCCTGATTGTGGCAATGAACAGCGACGCCTCCACCAAACGGCTCAAGGGCGAATCCCGCCCGGTGAACCCGGAAACGCAGCGCATGATCGTGCTCAGCGCGCTGGAAGCAGTAGACTGGGTGGTGCTGTTTGAAGAGGACACGCCGCAGCGCCTGATCGCGGAGATCCTGCCTGACCTGCTGGTGAAAGGCGGTGACTACCAGCCGCATGAGATTGCCGGCAGCAAAGAGGTATGGGCGGCGGGCGGTGAGGTGCGGGTGCTGAATTTTGAAGATGGCTGCTCCACCACCAACATCATCAAGTCAATTAAAGAGGGGCGCGGCTGACAGGCCGCCCTGACGAAAAAGGACACCCTGGGGTGTCCTTTTTTTATGCGCTTACAGCTTGTCCGTCGGTGCCGGCGGGGTGTCCGGCGTCACGATGACCGACGGCGCAGCAGGCGTTTCCGGGATCACGGAGGTCTCTGGGATCACGGCCGTCGGCGGGGTGACCTGGCGGCTTTCCAGCGCTTCCAGGCGTTGCTCCAGCAGCGCCAGTTTTTCGCGGGTGCGCAGCAGCACCTGGGTCTGCACGTCAAACTCTTCGCGGTTGACCAAATCAAGGCGGGTCAGCTGGGATTGCAGCACTTGCCGGATCTTCTTCTCGACATCGCCCCCGAAGTCGCGGATGCCTTTCGGCATGGACTCATGCACCTGGCGTGCAATCTGTTCTATTTTTTTCGGGTCAATCATGATCGTTCCCTTGTTTGGATAAAAGTCTCTTAACTGTAGTGTAATCCGAGTTCGGCATGGGATAAACCCTTGGGAAACATTCAGCAGATGAATCAGATAAACCAGGGGCGGCCCGAAGCAATTTGTGCTGAAAAGCAACAAAGCTTAGCCAAAAACGTGAATTGCCCTGCGAAAACATTGGCGCTATAGTAACCACGCTTATTCTCAGGGCGGGGTGAAAGTCCCCACCGGCGGTAAACCATACACCACGGCTATCAATGGCCGGTATGGAAGCCCGCGAGCGCTTGCGCCGTGTTCGGCGTGGGGTCAGCAGATCCGGTGTAATTCCGGGGCCGACGGTTATAGTCCGGATGGGAGAGAGTAACGGCTGTTGCCGGGCATGATGCCCGCATGCGTTATTTTTCAAATCCCCCGTATCCTGCATACTGGGTGATTACCCTCCTAAGCTCGCCCTGATTCTGGTAATCCATAATTTTAATGAGGTTTCTTTACCATGAATCAGACGCTCCTTTCCGAATTCGGTACGCCGGTTGAACGTGTTGAACGTGCAATTGATGCGCTGCGCAATGGCCGCGGCGTGATGGTACTGGATGATGAAAACCGCGAAAACGAAGGTGACATGATTTTTGCCGCCGAAACCATGACGGTCGAGCAGATGGCGCTGACCATCCGCCACGGCAGCGGCATTGTCTGCCTCTGCCTGACCGAGGAACGCCGCCAGCAGCTTGAACTGCCGATGATGGTGGAGAACAACTCCAGCCAGTTCCAGACGGCGTTCACTGTGACCATTGAAGCCGCTGAAGGCGTGACCACCGGCGTCTCCGCCGCTGACCGCATCACCACCATCCGCGCTGCCGTGGCGGATAATGCCAAGCCCAGCGACCTGAACCGCCCCGGCCACGTCTTCCCGCTGCGTGCGCAGAACGGCGGCGTACTGAGCCGCCGCGGCCACACCGAAGCCACCATTGATCTGGTGTCATTGGCCGGGTTTAAACCGATGGGCGTGCTGTGCGAGCTGACCAACGATGACGGCACCATGGCGCACGCGCCGGAAGCCGTGGTATTCGCGAAACAACACGACATGCCGGTCGTGACCATTGAAGACCTGGTGGCGTACCTCCAGTCAGAGACGCGTCAGGCGAGCTGATCCGTTACAGAACGTCGTAAAAAGGGCTGCCGTTTGGCAGCCCTTTTTTATGGCGCAGGTTTATTCAGGGGCGGTCAGCCTGCGCCGCCGCTCTGGAGCAGCGTCAGGCTGAAGCCCATCACTGACATGCCGCACAGCACGCCGTAGCTCGGGTTATTGTTGGGGTCGATCTCTTTGGCCAGCGGCATCAGTTCATCCACTGACAGCGCCACCATAATGCCCGCCACCGCCGCCATGATCGAGGCCATCAGCACCGGCGACACCATCGGCCCCAGCAGGCTGAAGGCCAGCAGGCCGCCGAGGATCTCCGCCATGCCGGAGACGCCCGACCAGAGCAGCGCTTTGGTTTTCGAGCCGGTAGCGGCATACACCGGCCCGGCCACCGCCAGCCCTTCCGGGATATTGTGGATGGCTACCGCCAGCGCAATGCCCAGCCCCAGTTCAAGGTCAGTGCTGGCAGTGACAAAGGTGGCGATGCCTTCCGGGAAGTTATGCAGGCTGATGCCCAGCGTCAGCAGCAGTGCAGTGCGTTTCAGGCTGCCCGGCGACAACTGGCCGACGGTGAGATCCTGCGGGTGGGCGTGGGGCAGCAACCGGTCCAGCGCAAAGTAGCCCAGCAGGCCCAGCATAAACATGCCGTAACCCAGCATCGGCGACATACCGCGGGTATGCAGCGCCGCCGGCAACATCTCCATCAAGGAAATTAACAGCATAATACCGGCGGCGAACCCGAGGGCAAACGCCAGCACCCGGTTGGAGGGCTTCTGCCCGATAATGCCCAGCAGCGCCCCGGCGAAGGTCGCGCCACCGGCCAGCAGGGTAAGGATTAGCGGTACTGACATGACAGCTCCTTTCAGTAAATTCCATTAACTGCGGGCCGCGCTACCCGGTGTAACACGCCGTATACGTCCCGCCGCTGACATAAGGGTTCAAAATTTCTGAACATCTCCTTCATACTTATCCGGCTGTAAGCCTCTGGGAAAGAGAGTAACGTATTTCGTTACCGGCGGCAGGGGCTTTTGCCTTTCGCTGCATTCAGAGTATACGCAGCAAGGATAATTTATGACCACTACACGTATGCCTGCGCTGTTCCTGGGCCATGGCAGCCCGATGAACGCCCTGCAGGAAAATAACCATACCCGCGCCTGGCGCGATCTGGCGGCCGGGTTGCCGCGGCCCACGGCGATTCTGGCGATCTCTGCCCATTGGTATACCCGCGGCACGGCGGTGACGGCGATGGCCGAGCCGCGCACCATCCACGATTTCGGCGGCTTTCCGCAGGCACTGTTTGACGTCCGCTACCCGGCACCCGGTTCTCCGGCGCTGGCCGCGCAACTTCAGCAGCTGCTGGCGCCGGTGCCGGTGGCAGCCGATCAGGGTGAGTGGGGGCTGGATCACGGATCATGGGGCGTGTTGATCAAGATGTACCCGGAAGCAGACATACCGGTGGTGCAGCTCAGCATCGACGGTACGCAGCCGCCGGAATACCACTATGCCCTGGGGAAAAAACTGGCGGCGCTGCGCGATCAGGGGGTATTGATTGTCGCCAGCGGCAACGTGGTGCATAACCTGCGCATGGCGAAGTGGCAGGGCGATACCACCGCCTATCCGTGGGCGGAATCCTTCAACAATTATGTGAAGGAGAACCTGACCTGGCAGGGCGAGAACCACCCGCTGGTGCACTTTATGGCGCATGAGGGCGCGGCGCTCTCCAACCCGTCAGTGGAACACTACCTGCCGCTTCTTTATGTGCTCGGCACCTGGGACGGCCGGGAGCCGGTCACCACGCCCACGGACGGCATTGAAATGGCGTCACTGAGTATGCTGTCGGTGCGGGTCGGGTAACGTTCAGCTGCCAAAGCCACAGGAGCCGCGGATCACCAGCGTCGGCGGCAGGATGATGCGCTTCGGCGGTGCCGTTTTCCAGCAGCGTGCTGGTGTAGCCGCCCAGCCGTTGGGCGCGGGTCGAGGAGGTGGCCGAGCCGCCAATAAAGGCGATATGCCGGTGGCCCATCGCGATCAGGTGGCGGGTGGCGAGCTGGGTACCGAGGAAGTTGTCGGTGCCGACAAAATCGAAATGCGCGTCATTGACCGGGCGCACCACCATAATCGCCGGGATCTTGCGCCGTTTCAGCGCCTCAAAAAACAGCGGCGGCGTCTGGCGGGCGGCGCAAAGCACCATGCCGCCGGCGCTGTTCTGCAACAGGGAATCCACAAACTTCTGCTGGCGCGGCACGGACTCCTCGCTGTTGGCCAGAAACAGCATCAGGTCGTGGCGCGCCATCTCCTGGCTCAGCCCGGCCGTCATCTCTGCATAAAACGGGTTGGTGATGTCATGCAGCAGCAGCCCAATCTGGTTGCTGCGGCGGTTGCGCAGGTTGGCGGCGGTCTGGTTATAGACATAGCCTAAGGCGTCGATCGCCTCCAGCACCCGCTGGCGGGTGGCGGCAGAAATCCGGCCACGGTTACGCAACACCATGGAGACGGTCGCCGTTGAGACGCGGGCATGGGCCGCCACGTCGGCCAGGGTAATGCTGGTCATATTTTGCTCCTGTCACGGGCTATAACGCACCGTTATCCCAGTGAATCCTGAAGGTATAACGATTAACCTTTTTCAGTGAAACAGAGTGATTATCCTGTGAGGCTCATCATAAATCCCTGTCTGTTTAGCCGCTAAGTACGGCTTTCTTGAAGTTAATCCCGTTAATCACCCTATTTAACGCAAGGTTAATCGATTAATCTTTGCGCTTCCAGGCAGGAGGCGCAGAGATGAGAAAAATGGGTGAAAAGAGTCAATACGATAAATTCCCGGAAGTGGCGATCGCAGGCGGGGAACAGGAGGCCTGGCAGGGCTGGCCGCAGGTGGTGTCGGCAGTTCAGGCGGCATTGGCGGCGCGGCGCGGGCAGAAAACGGTGCTGGTGGTGGAGTGCTATCACGGCGTAGCGCAACGCGAACTGCTGGCAAAATTACTGATGCCGTTGCGCCCGGCCGCGCTGTTTGATGCCGCCGAAGCCCGGCGCAGCCCGGCGGAGATTGACGCACTGATCGACGCCGATCTCACGGACGACCCGGTGTTCGGGCGGATCTCTACGCGTGAGCTGGCCGACTTTTTCGATCCGGACAAACGCCTGCGCTTAAAACAGGCGATCGCGGCCGTCCGCCGGGGGCTGGTGGTGGTGGTGGGCACCGGTGCGGCGCTGATGGCTGACGGTGACCTCCTGAT
>NZ_PJZF01000098.1 GCF_002858675.1 Chimaeribacter californicus | reverse complement strand
GGAGCCAGAGGCCGAGTTTATGCCTGATGTTGAGGACTTGGCCGTGCCAAACCCAATGGCGCTACTGCGCCGGCCGGCGCGGCTCTTCAAATCCACATCTCACTACTGGGAACCAGGGTACAACTGGCGCATCAGCGTTTCTCCCTTTGATGAGAGCAAAGCCGATCAGAGCTATCACGTGCACTTCAGTGAGCGGCCTACCCAGGAAGAGTTTGACGAGCATTTCCGCCGGTTCCTGTCCACAGAAGACCGCTGCCGGGTGCATATCTACCAGTCAGACGGGTTTAGCAAATCTTGGCGCATCACGGATGAGTACACCCATCACCGCGAGAAAGAGTCAGATAACGCGCACTCCCTGGAAGAGCTGACACCTCGCCATGAGTGGCATGATGGGGAGCGCTTCCGCATCTGCTTTTGGGACGTGCGGATCAACGCCCTCAACTACATCTATTACATCAACCGCCCGACTTCCGCTGAAGTGAGACGCTTATCAAGCGTTAAGCGGGTAGCAACCGTACAGAAGCGCGGCGAGAGCAATTTTTAATCTCTATGGCCAATCTTAATTACGTCCTTCAGGCCGTAAATGATCACCTGAATGCCCTCACGTACACGCTTGATCACCTGAAGGCGGAGAACGCGGGGTTAACCCGCGTTTTTGAGACTGCGGCACAGCTGGTAGCCAGTAAT
>NZ_PJZF01000097.1 GCF_002858675.1 Chimaeribacter californicus | reverse complement strand
GATAGCTCCAATACTGACAGCACTGACGAAGACGAATAAGAAGGAACCGTCCATGGCACGGCCATTATCCGCATTACAGAAAATTGCTCTCTCCTACTTCGGTGAGCGCCTGAATGAATCGACAGCGATCCAGACAAACATCACCAGCCTCTACTTCTACGTGAGTAAAAAGTACAAAAAGCGCGCGCATAGGGAAAACCTAAAAAAGGGTAACTTAAAAAAATCCATGGATGGATTGGTACGTGACGGATTTATCAAAGTCATCCCCCCACAACCTGGGGAAGAAAAAAAGCCTACAATATACGAACTTACCCCTATTGGACGGATCGTGGTGGCTGACCTTAAGATAGAAGGCACCATAATGCCGCCGGCTACTGATGTGTTCTGGACGAAGGATTAGCTGTCATACAATACTAATTGCTTATTTATTTTAGTTACGACAGCACTAAAGAGGCTCAGTGCAAAAAATCCTGGTGGTCGATGGCCACAAACTCCACCTGCGGGACGGGCTGCGCGGCACCCGCCCGGTAGTAGCCTGCTCCCTGGTTCTGGACGCTGGCGCACCACTGCGTGACTACACCCTGGATAGACCGATGCCTCCATCCACTCCAGGATTGAGCCGATCGGCACGTTGTGGGTGGCCATGCGCAGAATAAGCGCGTCATCCAGCGACCCAGCGTTTTCGTCGCTGTCGTT
>NZ_PJZF01000096.1 GCF_002858675.1 Chimaeribacter californicus | reverse complement strand
ATGACCGACAAACAGGCTGAAGAAGCATTCAGCAAGTGGCTTGCCTCTCAACTCGGGAACCAAAAATAATGGGGTACTACGATGATCTACTTTCCGATGAGCCAATCACTGGCAGCGCTGATGTTGTCAGCACTGGCAGCAACAGCACACTCACCAGCGATGCAGCCGGCACCACAGAAAGCACATCCTCCAGCGGTGAGCCAGGCGACGACAGCGCCGCGGTAAAAGCTGAGGATGCCACCGATGAAATCACTGAAGAAAGCGCAGGAGCTGACAGCGGCACAGGCGCTCAGCCTGCTGGCAACACTGTCCCCGCTTCTATTGCCGGCCGGGCTGTTAGCCTTGGGCTGCGGCCTCGCTTTGAGGGCAACAAGGCGCTTAATGACCTGGTGCGCGACGACTGGATCAAAGCGATAAAGCTCAACCCGGATGCGTTTGATGCCCTGCTCTACAAGGCTGTCAGCCCCTCAGAGGTAGTGATTGATGATGATGGCTATGAGGTGATGGCTGCCGAGAAGATCGACCCGAACCAGGAGACTCTGACTTATGCAGATCCAGAGCTGGTGGTTGTGGTGGATTGTCCCGATGAAATGACCTCGTTTTACGCCATGAACGACAGCGACGAAAACGCTGGGTCGCTGGATGACGCGCTTATTCTGCGCATGGCCACCCACAACGTGCCGATCGGCTCAATCCTGGAGTGGATGGAG
>NZ_PJZF01000095.1 GCF_002858675.1 Chimaeribacter californicus | reverse complement strand
CGATCTCGAACGTCACCTGTTGTTAAGAATATTCACGCCTTACTTTTCTTGACCTTTACTGCCCTTCATCGATACTGTTTATACATACAGTATAATAACGTAGGTCACTTTTATGGGCTTTCCTTCTCCCGCTACGGACTACATTGAGCACAGAGTTTCCTTGGATCGCATTGCTCAGCTCGACCCAAATGCGACTTACTACATGCGCGCCGGCGACGCATACCCATCAGTTGGCATCCTGAAGGGGTCTGTTTTGGTAATCGATAGCAGTTTAAGCCCTACTCATGGCTGTCTGCTGGTGGCCGCTATTGATGGCGAGCTATGTCTTAGACGCTATATTCAAAGGCCGGCACCGGCCTTGCAGTGTTTAAAAAAAGAGCATGGTGTAACTAAGATAAGCGAACTTGAAGCTGTAATGGGTGACAACTCCCCGATATGGGGGGTGGTTGCCTATGTACTGACTGATACCATCGGGCGAGGCTTTAAACCTGCGCCTGGTATTTAGCAGGCATTGCCGTCAGCATCTCTTTTTTATCAGTTCTTGAGACGTGAACACCTTAGCAAAGGAAAACTTCAAAATCCATCACTTATTAAGTTAAGTACATGTTTATAAAGATCTTTGTTAAGCCAGCTTAACACTCTCTGCTAAGCTGGCTTAACATTCTGGTGAAAAAAAAGCCGCATAATGCGGCCTTCAATTACTGACTCTAGGTGTCCTGTCAGGACAGAAACAGGTATTTGATCAGCGCCAGT
>NZ_PJZF01000094.1 GCF_002858675.1 Chimaeribacter californicus | reverse complement strand
CCTAAGTGATGAATGGCTCAAAGCCAATGGCCGGGATACATCCGGCCGGATTAAAAGCAAAAAGCTGAAGGAAAAAAGCCCGCTGCCTGATCTGACTGCGCAGCTCAAAAGCCCGGTATCCCGTATCAGCGCGTTGGAGGCGGTTTTTACGCCCTCAGTACATGCAAAGGCGCTGTTACAGCTGGAGAAGAAGCCAGAGCTGATTAAGGGCAAGTATGAGCACTACGATCAGGTGCGCTTTTTCGATTACATGCACCGCAATCACCGGGATATTTACGAGCTGCTGCACGCGACGCCGAATGGCGGCCAGCGCGCGACGAAAACAGCAAATGCCCTTAATGCGGAAGGGCTTAAAAGGGGCTATCCCGATGTCACGCTCGATGCGGCGCGCGGGGCATATCACGGCCTGCGGTTTGAGCTGAAGTATGGCAATAACACGGCTTCCAGCGACCAGCTGGAGTGGCAGGAAAGGTTACGGGCGCAAGGCTACGTGGCCGAGGTGGTATGGGGCTGGGAGGCAGCAGTAGCGCTGGTACTTGGCTACTGGTTACTTGAGCCAGGGCAGCTGCTATCAGCGGCATAGACTGGCAACAGACACTGTAAAATTTCCGCTAAACCAGCGCCCTTACGGTGTTTTGCATGAATGAGTATGTTTTAATTTTTCCACATGGGGCTTTCGCCCCTCCAGGGCGCAACGCGCCCTGTCTCATATTCAACTATGGTAAAAATCATGTGTGAAAACCACTGTAGCCAT
>NZ_PJZF01000093.1 GCF_002858675.1 Chimaeribacter californicus | reverse complement strand
ACCCCCCGATCAAATTTATCGCCCCTCCCCGATCAAAATGATCGAGAAATACAAGAAGATCTGGAATACCAGAAGCAAAAAGACAGTGCAGCTGACGCCGCAGCTTGTGAAATCCCAAAACCCAAAAGCTGGGCACAGGCCAGAAGTGAGCGCGCCACGACCAAAGCCCAAGATTTTGCAGCCCACCAGCAGGCAGCCCGCGAGGCACGCCATGCAGAACAGCGCAGGCTGACCGATAAAGCCCGCCGCTCGTATTTTGCAGGTAACGCAGCTGGTGGCCGCCGGGCACCGCAAACCACCTTTAACGCCAGCCGTTTCGATGCAGCTAACCGTGCGCATGATCAGGCTTTTGATGATGCCGTACAGCGCCGCAATCGCGCCTTAAGCGAGGGCTTTAGTCCCCGCGCCTGCCTTGAAGCGGCTAGGAAAAAATCGCTACAGAACCTGACCAGAAAGGATTGATCCCATGATGCAGCACACTGGAACACTGACCAGCCCCCGTAAGCCTCAAGGGCAGTTCAAGTCTCGGAAGCAATACGACAACCCGCGCCCTGCCCCATTGACGCCAGAGCAGGTAAAAGCAGCCTTTAAGCCGATTGGCTCTACCGCGACGCGCAAGAAAAACCGCAGCCAGCGGATGTTTGTGAAAGCCCTGTTTCCGGCGCTGTTTGTCGGTGATCACCCGATGCCGATGCAGACCGGCATCAAAGATGAAATGCTGACCGCTATCGTTCGCCGTGGGCTGGACATCTCAGAGGAAC
>NZ_PJZF01000092.1 GCF_002858675.1 Chimaeribacter californicus | reverse complement strand
CTACCCGATGCCGATGCAGACCGGCATCAAAGATGAAATGCTGACCGCTATCGTTCGCCGTGGGCTGGACATCTCAGAGGAACGGCTACAGATGGCGCTGCGTGCCTGTTGCGCCTCACTGGTTTACCGGACCCGGATGTGCTCCATGCGTTTTCGCCGGGACATTAACGGTGTGGCAGTGGAGGCGATCAGCAAAGAAGACAAGAAGCACGCTTGGCAGCAGATCGTTGATTACCGGTTACGCCATAAGTTGCCGCAGTTGCGCCCACAGTGGCTCAAAGGCTCCCGTAAAAAAGGTCCCATGAAAGGCCGCAGCGCGCAGCCCCGCAAAGGTGTCAAACCTTCTCGCCCGGTGCAGGCCAGCCAGCCCGCAGCCCGGTAAACCCGGATAGCGCGCGCCGGTCATACGGTGCGCATCCGGCAGCATGATTAACTACCCCATATGGGATATTTTTTAGTGGCAGTGATGGGCAATATCGTTTACGATTTACCTAAGATTATTCCTAAGTGAAGCGTATTCACTGGACTTACCATCAATCCTAAAAACCAACTATGCAGGGTAAACTATGACCGCAAACATCGGACTTAAGAGACTGGAATTAAAAAAGATGTACGGCATCTGGCGCTCGAAAGGCTTTGAGCACCCAACACCAAGTGAGTTGCGTTTAACCCGGCGGGATTGTGTAGTCACGTTTGCCCGGAAAAACTGGCAGTGCAAAGATCCGGACGGCAACATCATTGCCGTCAGTGAGACACTTAGAGGCGTTTTGAACAAGGTTCACTGATACCAAGCCGACACCAGCCGCCCTCCG
>NZ_PJZF01000091.1 GCF_002858675.1 Chimaeribacter californicus | reverse complement strand
AGATCGGTTTTGATGGGACCCAGGCGCTTATTGAACAGATCATTTTCCTGCGACTGCTGTTCAGCCAGGTCAGCCTGGCGCATCATTTCTGCTGCCTGGCGGCGCAGCTCGGACGCTGAAACTTTTAAATTGACTGCATTCATTGGGGCTACAACCTCTTCTTTTGCTTTTGGCATGTCCTGATAACACTCCTTTTTGATAATTGTCTCTACCGGTTCCAATGGCGCGCCCCACTCCTGGATAAAGCTCACTTTGTTTGCTTTCGGTTTAACTGGGGAGGTCAGCTGGTGGCCGAACGGTGCGATCGGATCGCCATGGCGGGCATGGCGGAAATACACGTTCTCCTGACCTGGTGCGCCGGTGCGGTATACGGTGTAAACGTGAATATTTTCCCGGGTGCGAACAAAGTTAACCAGGATCTCCAGTTCTTTTTTGTTCAGGGTTTGCAGGCTGCTGACTTTACGCTTCACCTGGGGCAGGCTCACGCCATCCGCATGGCGATCGACGTAGGTCTTCAGCTCTGAAAGGTGTCGCTGAAGCTTCGGCGGTAGCTTTAACAGCGTCTTTGTGGTTTCCATCATGCTTTGCGCTTTCCCGCTGTAATCCGGTGGCTGAAGGCCAGAGATGCGACCAATCCCAGGCACATATTGATGCCTGGCAGGTGAACATCGCTGACCCCATCGCTCACCATCTTCTCTAATTCCCGCCGGAAGATGTCCATACCGGCGGCCTCGGTGTCGCTGATGGCTTTGGCAGTGGCCGGGATGTTGTTGCACTCCTTCACTGCCGAAGCCAGCTGTTCGCGGTGGGTTGGTAACCAGTCATTACTGGCTACCAGCTGTGC
>NZ_PJZF01000090.1 GCF_002858675.1 Chimaeribacter californicus | reverse complement strand
GGTAGTAGCCTGCTCCCTGGTTCTGGACGCTGGCGCACCACTGCGTGACTACACCCTGGATAGACCGATGGCTTCAGCTGACGCCGCAGCCCTGTTTGTGGCGTCTGCCGATGAGGCAGCAGCCCGGCAGATCATCGAATGGATGCACTGCTCTGCCGGCAGCGTGATTGACGCCGTAAACCGCGTATTCAGCGCGCCGGCATCGAAAGCCGCAACACGCTACCACCAGCTCGAACGACAGCGTACCAGGTGAAGCAGTCCCCCACACATAACGCCCCATAGAGGGCGTTTTTACTATGCACCAGATAAGGAATCCCGCATGAAAGTCTCTCGCAAAATGATGACATTCTTCACCGCCGTAGCGCGCGCCCATCACATCGACACACCCACGCCCTATACGCATTTTTCATATGTTAATGATGCCGGCAACTACAGCGGGGATGACATTGAGGGCAATCTAAGGGTTCTGGAACAATTGGGGAAGATGGGTATAGTGCGCGTTATCGGTGATGAAGATGACTTTACCGTGCAGCTGGTGGAGCGCTTTGACGTTCTGGCCGGGTGGTTTGATGGTGCCCGGGCGGCCTCCCGTAATGAGGGGACTGACTACAGCGCATATCACTCCTGTCCGATCGCGTTCCTGGCCGGACACCAGCACTGGCATGAGCAGCAGCACCCGAGCGCCATACAGTATAAAGATGAGTTTCACCGCCGGTGTCATGGCTTTGTGTGTGTTGATACTGGGGAGATATGGCAGCAGGAATAAAAACAGCCCCGGAGGGCTGTAGTACTCTCGCAATCTATCAAAAAGGGAAAGCGCGCAAATCCTAACGCAAACCCTCTTAACGATCAAATTTAAGGTAAACA
>NZ_PJZF01000089.1 GCF_002858675.1 Chimaeribacter californicus | reverse complement strand
ATACCGATCCAATTGTTTCTCTGATTATGACCATCAGTTGAAGGAAAAGCGGCTCAAGCGCCTGCGCACTATGCTGCGCGCCAAGGTGCGCAAAGTGACGACCAGCCATGTCGATGCATCTGAAGTGCTCACCATTTTTGAAGACACTCAGGGTAAGAAGTTGCGCAAAATCGCGATCCCTGCTGTCGAGTACACTACGCCTGACGGGCGGAGCGTGACCCGGGATGAGTGCCTAGCGGCCGCCACCGCCCACTGGGGGGAGATACTGGAAGCGTCCCGCTACTGTCGCCAGGTGCAAAGTGTCTGCCCTGATTACGCGCACTTCATGATCTCGCGCTACAGCTGCCTGGAAGCTTACCTGTCAGCTCAGGGGGTAGGTGATACCTCCCGTATGCGGCTGGTGGTAATTGAGCGTGCCATAGCCATGCTGGAAGATATAAAGACGCACTACGGCAGTAAAGAAACCCTGGCGGAGAAGCTGGCATATGTTCTGCGTCTGGAGGGGCGCTTTGCTGACTGGATGATAGACGTCAAAGCGATGTTTTTTTCCCGGGTGATCGCGGTGGCCACGGTATCCCACCAGCTGGATTTGCACCATATTCATGAGGCCATTAGGCAGCTCGAAAAAATGAGACATGCCGCGCTATTTGCTAAGCACCTTGCGGAGTCTGTGCTCCGTCCGCCGGAATTTTTCTTATTGCGATCTTATCCTGAAGACCTGACTTACTGAGGCTCCTATGACAATAAAAGCATCTTTTACCCCGCAAGCGCAGGACGCACTGGATTGGTGGACTAACCGAATGCCTGAAGGCGGTTACCTGGCTTTTAAAGCTGAGATGGAGCGTGCTGCCAGCGAGATCATGGAGCGC
>NZ_PJZF01000008.1 GCF_002858675.1 Chimaeribacter californicus | reverse complement strand
GATTGAGGCGGGTATCAGCGACTACTGGTACAAGTATGTCGGCCTGAACGGCGACGTGGTGGGCATGACCACCTTCGGCGAATCCGCCCCGGCGGAGAAGCTGTTCGAGCTGTTCGGCTTCACCGTGGACAACGTGGTGAGCAAGGCGAAAGCGCTGCTGGGCTAAGCCCGCTGCCTGCCCGGCCTGACCAGATAAGCGCCCCAAGGGGGCGCTTTTTTTATGGGTGCTTTCCGGCTAGTTCCGCTCTTGCGGGGAACACTTCGCCATCCAGCGGTGGGCGTAAATCTCGGCCGATTTAGCCCCGCCCTCGCGGGAAATAACGTAAAAAAAATTTATCGTTTTAATAATTTTTCTAAAAATCACGTTTAACGATGATATAGCCATTAAACCTTACTGAGCAGTCAGTATCACTGGCAAATGCTGAAGCCAGAAAAATGTTTTTCTTCCCTTCTTTATTTTCAAAAGTGTATTCAGCAATTATATTTCTTGCATGGTCAGCCATAAAACCCTTCGCATACTCCTCTGCCGTTGTACGATCTTCGCTGTGTTCACCACTCAGGCGTTTTTCCTCCTTGCCGTATACGATTGCCAGTGGATACGTAACAGGAGTAATTGAAACTATTTTTGTTTCGGTTTTTCCTTCATTGATATTTTCCCGCGCTAACTTCAGGTCATCCAGCATTGAAATATACATGGCAGAGCCAATACCATTATTTAGTTTTATACATTCATCCGGCGTAACGGCAGAGAAGGCATAGAAACTAAAAAAAACCAGCATCAATATCGGGAGCTTCATAATACGATTAATTCCTTATCACCGGATTCGTAGAGCACTCGTCTGAATGTCGGATGGAGAATAATGCATCCATTCGATGCTGTTCCTTTGCTATTTCCGCCATGTATTAAGAACCCACTCCTCCCACACATATTATTAGTAGAATAAGGTTGTAGACGCAGTGTATACGGGCCAGCGTGGTAGTGTCTGAAAGGCTTGCCAACTATCTTATATTTCCCTCGCGGCAAAGGCCCTTTGTTTACTATACATTCGAAGTCAGGCTCATTTTTATAACCAGGAGCCCCAGCATAATCAGCGCTGAATTTATAAATACCATTTTGTTCAAACGACCTTTTTCTTACATTATAAACCCATGTCATTCTACCCTCCTTATATGGCGCCTTTCAGCGCCATTAAATACTCTTCTAGTTATCGATTTTTCCAGGAGTCAGAGTGAGTCAAATTACCATCACAGTATTTCCAGGTAATTTTCTCATAGCGAAGCGTAACTAATTCAAGATGATTTGTACTTTCGAAGGATTTAATATTGTGCATTATCGTTTTTACTGAAACAACCGTAACACCTTCAAGTAGCACATTGTAATATTCTTCCTCTCGCCCAGCATCATTAATCCTGTACCATTTAAACTCAGCACTTTTTAGTGTTTGACCGGTGGTCGATGCTTTATAAAGCAATGGGCTTGAGCTATCAACTTCCTTTTCAAATTCTAATGCATCATGAATTCGCGGCCCAGTTATTTGACCTGTGTGCCCATCGGTAGGAATGTCCACACCATGCATAAAACTTAACACTTCAATACTGTTTTCTCGGCCACGCACGTCAACCAAACCTTTAATCAGTGCGCCACCATCATCTTTTAACCATAAATAGGGAGGAATAGCCATTTTAAACTCCTAATTGATTAGAAAAGCTTGCATAGCTTGCGCCTAATAAAAACCAATGACAAATACCAAAAATCAATAAACACATCGATGAATATAGTTACGAAAAATAATTAAAACAGGGAATGGTTAAATTAATAACATTAAATTTAAAATAATAAGCACATTATATAATATGCATGTCAGAATTTAGAAAAAAATTCTTATATTGGACCACCACAATATTACAAGCTCAGTCATAGTCTATATCCCCGCTCTCATGGGGAATACAGCGTTATTGTTATGGAAATTACAACTGAAAGCGGTTTATCCCCGCTCACGCGGGGAACACGCTGCAATGGTTTCTACCACTCAGGACGCCGGTCTATCTCCGTCAGGTGACGCCGCTCTTATTTTTCGCCCTGCGTCGTCCACAATAACGGCCAGCCGTTCAGGCTGTAGCCGTCACAGTGCGGCTCGGCGCGGTACTCTGCCAGCCGGAACTGTTTGCCGTCATACACCCAGCGGCTGGACTCCCCACAGTCGCCAATGCCGCGCCCTTTGGCGTAGATCGACAACTGGCCGCGCGCCTCATCCATATCCACATTGATCAGTTCCGGCTCGACGAGCTGTGATCCATTGAGTTTGAACGGCGCCTGCAATACCAGATCCTCCGCTTTCAATGGCGCATGGCGGGTCACGACCGACGCCAGCGAGAAGAGGTTATAGGCACCCATATCGCAGTTCACCAGAATCAGCGCCTTATCACTGCTCAGCGGCGTCAGGCTGATGTCACGCTCCGACTGCTCCAGCGTGCAGTCACTGGTATCAATGTTGGTGGCAGCAAACTGGGTCAGCGCAGCGATTTCCCGTTCAGACAGCGAAGGTGCCGGTGTGAACGCCGGAATAACCGGTGCCACCGGGGCCGCCGGCACGGTGTCGGCGGCTTTGCTGCCCGGCGTTGCCCAGGCGGTGCGGGTCTCTACCCGGCCCTGTTGGGCATCCATCGCTAACAGCGCCGCTTTCAACCCTTTGAGTGACACCACCTGCCGCACTTTCGCCTTCTCCTGCCCGGAGAGCGTGAGCACGGAGGCGTCACGGAGACGGGCGATAAAATCATCGACTACCAGCGTATTGTCGGCACGGGTGGTGTGATCCGCTATCTGCCATTCACGCGGGTTCAGGCGCAGTACTTTGCCGTCCAGCGTCAGGCGTGAGGCGATCGGGCGGGTATCCGCGCCCTCAAAGACATCACTCTGCTGGTTATCCAGGCGGGCTTCTGCCCTGCCCTGTGGCCCGGCCTCACGGCTGAGATGCAGCACCAGGCCGTTATGGTCATTAATATTACGGGCTTCACAGCGGTTCAGGTTGTCACAGCTGACCGTCCAGTCACTGTAATCCTGTTGCAGTGGGTCAGCTGCGGCGGTGCCTTGCAACAGCACCATCAGCAGCACAGAAAAGGTCGCGGCTCTTAACATCATCATTCTCGGCTCCGGGAAAGTTCGCCCCGATAATAACGTAACACGTTGAAAAATTGCCTCCCTTTCCTTCGCATTTTACGTACCGTCACGCAAATTATCACCGCAAGGCAGCAAACACCGGCAGAGCGTGGAACCCGTGCCGCAGCCCGGCAATTTCCTTGCCTGCGGCCATTGCCGTTATGGCGCCCGCCCTGCAAAATGCTGCCGGCACCTCACCGGGCTGGTATGCTTTCAGGGTAATGGAAACCTGAGAGCCGCCCGCTGGGGAATCAACGCGCGGCGGGAGGAAGCCAAAGATGATAAGCGGGATGAAAAAGGGGTGGCGGCAGGCTGCCGCAGGGCTGTTATGCGCAGCGGGCATGGTGATGGCCCTGCCGCTGTATGCCGAAGAGGGGCCAACGGTGTATACCGGCACCCTGGGCAGCCAGCAGATTGTGGCCGAGCTGGATTTCACTCAGCCGGATGAGGTCAGCGGGCGCTATTTTTATCAGAAATACCATCTTGATCTGCCTCTCAACGGCAGCCTGGCCAACGAGACACTCAGCATGAAAGAGGGGCTGGACAGCCTGGATGCCGCCCCGCATCCCACGATCACCCTGCATCATACGGCGCAGGGGTGGCAAGGCGAATGGGTCAGCACCCAGGGTAATGCCCTGCCGCTGCAACTGACCACGGCCCACCCGGCGGCTGCGCCGGGGGATGACCCCTACCTCGCGTCACTGGCGGGTGACGACCCTTATGAATACCTGCGCCTGCAAGGGTTACGCCTGCAACGTGGCAAACAACAAACGGTGATGGGCTATCCGCTGCAGTGGTGGAAAGAGCCGCAATCCGGCATTACGTTGTTTGAGATTATTTCCGGCTACCCACCGGCACAGCTGGCGGCGCTTAACCAGCAATTGCGCGCCAGGCTCTGGCAGGAAGTGGTGGATTATCACGGCTGCCAGCTGGGTGCCAGCCGCTTTGGTCAGGGCGAGTTTGACCAGACCGTCACGCCGGAGTACCTCTCTGCCAACGTGGTGAGTATCAGCATTTTTACCAGCTATGACTGCGGCGGCGCACACCCGGACTTCGGCGACACCCCGCTTAACCTGAATGCCCGCACCGGGGAGAAGCTGGCGCTGGAGGATGTGCTCTGGGTGGGTCAAGGCCGCCCGTTCCACTACCTTTATGAAGACGAAGAGAGTGACGATGATGATGGCGATAACCATAACAGCGTCAGCTTTGATGAGTATTCCGCCTACCGCAGCAAACAGTTCGCGCCCTGGCTGGTGAGCCGCTTCCGCGCCCTCTACCCCGCTGAAATGGCCGCCCCGTCAGAGGGGGATGAAGAGGGCTGCAACTACAGCGATCCTGAGGTCTGGAATTTCCCGGCCTGGTATTTTACCCCGCAAGGGCTGCTGTTCAGCCCCTCGTTTGCCAGGGTGGCACGTGCCTGTGAGGCGGGCCTGAGCTGGCCGGTGCTGCCGTGGGCGGAGATTCTGCCGCATCCGGGCGGTGCCGGGCTGACGCTGCCCTGATTCTGCCCTGCGCCTCTCCTGTGGGATGGCATAGCAATGCGGCGCACGAAGGATCGCACGCCGCATACGCCGTCTCACTTTTACCGTGGCTTAGCCGGAAAGCCCCCGCCCATAGCCGCACGACCCATAGCCGTATGGCCGGAAAGGCCCCGGCCAGGGCGATTGCCCGGCACAGCAGAGGCTGCTAGCAGCCGATGTCGCGCAGTTTTTTGCCCGCCATCAGGTTCTTCTCAATCTTCTCCAGCGTCACGTTTTTGGTCTCCGGGATCAGGAACACGGTGATCACGATGAAGATGACGTTCAGCCCGGTATAGAGCCAGAAGGTGGCCGCCGCCCCGATACTGTTAAGCAGCGTCAGGAATGTTGCGCCGATAATCATATTGGAGACCCAGTTGGTGGTGGTGGAACAGGTAATGCCGAAATCACGGCTTTTCAGCGGCTGGATCTCTGAGCAGAGGATCCAGACCACCGGTGCGGCGCTCATCGCATAGCCGGCGATGCACATCATGGTCATGCCGACGGAGAGGTAAGAGATGCCGGTTGAGTGGTGGCCGTTTTCAATCAGTTGCAGGCAGATGCCCAGCACCAGCGTGCCTGCGGCTATCACAGAGAAGCCAATTTTCAGCGCCGGTTTGCGCCCGGCCTTGTCAACCATGCCGATGGCGATAAAGGTCGCCAGCACGAAGGTCAGCCCCACGACCACGGTCGCCATCATCTGTTGATGGGTGCTGGTAAACCCCGCCAGGCTGAAAATTTTGGGGGCGTAATACATGATGATATTCATGCCGGTGAACTGCTGCATTGCCTGTAACAGCATGCCGAGGAACACGGCCCGGCGCACATTGTGGTTGGTTTTAAACAGCCCCCAGCCGTTCTGTTTCAGCTTCAGGCTTTCGCGGATGTCATTAAGTTCCTGGCGCGCTTTTTCAGAGGTGTCGCGCAGCATGTTCAGCACCTGCTCTGCCTCCACATGCCGCCCTTTGGCTGCCAGCCAGCGCGGGCTGTTGGGCAGGAAAAACACCGCCACCATCAGGATCAGTGCCGGAATACAGAGTACGCCCAGCATGGCGCGCCAGTTGCCGCTGTAACTGAACGCGGTATCAGAGAGGAATGCGACCAGGATGCCCAGCGTGACCATCAGCTGATACATGGCAATCATCTTGCCGCGGATGTTTTCAGTGGCCATTTCAGAGAGATAGAGCGGAGCCGTATAGGACGCAATGCCCACGGCAAAGCCCAGCAGCACCCGGGAAAGCAGCAGTACCTCAATATTGTGTGCCAACGCTGACCCGGCAGACCCGGCCACAAACAGAATCGCCCCGGCCATCAGGCTGTATTTGCGCCCCAGCCGGGAGGAGAGCCAGCCGTTAGCCAGCGCGCCAAAGGCCGCCCCCAGCATCATGGCGCTGACCACCCACTCCTGCAGGTGGCTGCTCAGTGAGAAGTGATCGGTAATAAACGGCAGAGCGCCGGAGATGACGCCGATATCCAGCCCAAACAGCAGGCCGGCCATCGCCGCCGCAAACGAGACAAACAGATTCATCAGGCGGGTTTTCTTCGCCGAACTGCCGGCACCGGTTTCCGGTTTACCGGGATACTCATGGGTTGCAGACATAACGTTCTCCGTAACAAATCATCGGCACGCGCCGACAGCAGATTTACCGCATACGAGAACGTCACCCTACGAGGTGTGCCGCAAAGGGTGTGAGGGCAGAGCAGCTATAAGTATTCACTTATCTGCTGTGCCCGTGCGTTTTGTGATAGACCCATCACAAAAATGTGACTAAAAATGCGGCGAATATGGAGAATAGCGTTACAGAGACGACCCGATTATGCCGGATGCCCCTGGGCGATGTGTGCGTGCTCCCAATAAGCAGCATCAGGCCGGCTGAACCGGCCTGATGATTTTATCGTATAAGCAATTGCGGAACGGGAAGCCCGGCAAAACACCGGGCGGGGCTCAGACCAGCAGGCCGGCGAGGCGTGCGTGTTGCAGCAGCATAATGGTTTTGCCGTCTTTGATGCGGCCGTCGCGGATCATCTCCAGCGCCTGCGGATAAGGGATCTCCAGCACCTCGATGTCTTCATCCTCGACGCCGCCGCCCGTATGGCTGCGCTGGGCGTCATCATATTCGGCTGCAAAGAAGTGAATCAGCTCCGTGACGCCACCCGGTGACATGTACGCCTCAAACAGTTTCTCCACCTCACCCACCACATAGCCGGTCTCTTCCACCGCCTCTTTGCGGATGCAGTCTTCCGGTGAGTCGTCATCCAGCAGCCCGGCACAGGCCTCCAGCAACATACCGTCCTGATTGTTGTTTACGTAAGTCGCCATGCGGAACTGGCGGATCAGCACCACGCTGTTTTTCGCACGGTTATAAAGCAGGATGGTTGCGCCGTTACCCCGGTCATAAACCTCGCGTTTATGCTGCACTTTGCTGCCGTCCGCTTTTTCCAGTTCGTAGGTGTAATTACGCAGAACAAACCAGTTATCGGATAAGATTTTATTTTTGATGATGTTAATTTTTGCTGCCATACCGCTCCCCGGTTTAGCCTGAATGAACGATGTTGTCCTGACAGGACAGTGCGCCTCTGATGATAAGGCGCACGCCGGGGATATACCAGCCGCACCCGGCAGCAGAAAGTGCGGGACGCAAAGTGCGAATTAATCCCTGCCGCAGGCGGTGATTTTGATTAAGATGCGCTTTACTCTCTCTTTTTTCTCTCTTTCTTCTTTGCTGAGGCGCTGTGGTGACAGTCAAACGCTCGCTTACCCACTCACTCGCCCGGGTATTGTGCGGCATTCTGCTGCTCTCCGGGCTGACCACCGGCATGGCGCTGTTGACCCTGTCCAGCAGCCTGCGCGACGCGGAAACCGTGAACATTGCCGGGGCGCTGCGGATGCAGAGTTACCGGCTGGCCTATGAACTCGCCACCGATGCGCCGCAACTGGATACGCATCTGCGTGATTACCGCCGCTCACTGGATGCCCCCGCGCTGCACCGCCTGAGCCGCTTTTATGTGCCGGCAGACGTTGAACAGAAGTACCAGGTTCTGCGGGCAAGCTGGGAGAAAATGGACGCCGCCGTCCAGGCACGGAAACCTGAGACTTACCAGCGCCACCTGGAAAGGTATGTGGCTGAAATAAATGAATTTGTGCTGGCGCTTCAGCGCAATGCCGAACGCAAGCTGGCCATGGTGGCGGTGATCAGCCTGTTTGGCTTCTCCGCCATCATTATGCTGGTGGTGGTCTCCCTGCGCTTTATCCGCCGCCAGGTGGTGGCGCCGCTGAATAAACTGGTGGACGCCAGCCTGGCGATGCAGCACGGGACGTTTGCTTTTCCGCCGTTGCAGGAGACGCTGCCCAATGAACTGGGGCTGCTCTCGGCCACGTTCCAGCAGATGTCCGGCGATCTTTCGCGGCTTTACCAGTCGCTGGAACATAAGGTGCAGGAGAAAACCGCGCGGCTGACGCAGGCCAACCGGGCGCTGGGAGTGCTGTTTGACTGCTCGCAGGCGCTCAGCGTCGGCCAGCTGGATCGGGGCTGTTTCCAGCGGGTGTTGGATATTGTGCGCAACAGTGAAAACCTGCAGTGCCTGCGCCTGACGGTGCTGGAGGGCGGCGGCAGTTGGCAGCTTGACAGCGGAAGTGCCCGGGAGACACTGGGCTGGCACCGGCTGCCTATCACGCAGGATAACCGGCCGGTGGGCCAGCTGGACTGGCAAAGCGCCGTGCCGATCCCCCACCCGCAACTCATGGACAATGTGGCGAATATGCTGGGCCGTGGGGTCTTTTTCAACTACGCCCAGAAGCAGCAGATGCAACTGCTGCTGATGGAGGAGCGTGCGACTATCGCCCGCGAACTGCATGATTCGCTGGCGCAGGCGCTCTCTTTCCTGCGTATCCAGCTGACGTTGCTGAAACGCACCCTGCCCGATGCCCCGCCGCCGGCGCAGGAGATTATCTCCGCGCTGGATCAGGGTATGGCCGATGCCTACCGGCAACTGCGTGAGCTGCTCAGTACCTTCCGCCTGACGATTCAGGAAGCGTCGCTGGAGGAGGCGTTGCGCCAGATGCTTATTCCGTTACAGGCGCAGAGCGAGGCGGCGATCCGCCTGGAGTGCGCCCTGCCCTCGCAATCGTTGAGCGCCCAGCAGCAGGTGCACGCCCTGCAGATTGTCCGGGAAGCGGTACTGAATGCCATCAAGCACGCCAATGCCACCGTGATTGATATAAAATGCCGCCCTTATAGCGATGATTTAAATATGATTACCGTTCACGACAACGGCACCGGCATTATCAGCACGGAGGAACCGGAGGGCCATTACGGCCTGACGATTATGCGGGAGCGCGCGGTGAAACTGGGCGGTGACCTGACTATCCGGCAGGCCGACGCGTGCGGCACCGAAGTCCGCCTGCTGTTCCCGCAGCGTTAAAATGCCGGGATTCTTCGCTTTCGGCAGGTGAAACAGACGATTTGCCCCTATTGTTGATAAAGGAGGGCATACTGTGGCCCCCTCTCACCAGCAGTAAAGGCACAGTTTGCGCCGGTATTCTGAAGAGAGATAAAACGGCGTTACGCATGGAGAAGGCTTTTATGGTGAATCAAACACATACCGTCATGATCGTGGACGATCACCCGCTGATGCGGCGCGGTATCAAACAACTTCTGGAACTTGACCCGGCTTTTAGCGTGGTGGCAGAAGCCAGCAGCGGCAGCGAGGCCCTGGCCCTGGCTGCCCGCACAGCACCGGATTTGATCCTGCTGGATTTAAATATGCGGGGGCTTTCCGGCCTGGATACGCTGAAGGCGTTGCGTAATGACGGCGTCATCGCCCGCATTATCGTGCTGACGGTCTCGGATGCGCGCAGTGACGTTTACGCCCTGATTGATGCCGGGGCGGACGGCTACCTGCTCAAAGACAGCGAGCCGGAGGCGTTGCTCAACTGCATTCATCAGGCCGCCGGGGGCAATGCGGTGTTTAGTGAAGGCGTGGCGGATTACCTGGCGTCACGCGGCGACCAGACGGACCCGTTTGCTGCCCTGACCGAGCGTGAGCGGGATGTGCTGCAGGAAGTCGCGCGCGGTATGTCCAATAAGCAGGTCGCCGCCCAGCTGGCGATTTCCGAAGAGACGGTCAAAGTGCATATCCGTAATCTGCTGCGTAAGCTGGATGTACGGTCACGCGTGGCGGCCACGGTGCTCTACCTGGAGCATAAAAAACAGTAGCCTGCCCGGCCGTTACTCAATGGCGGCGAGCAACTGGTCATGGTGGCGGGCAATCCACTGGCTGTCGAGCGGGCCCCAGTCCGCCAGCTGGTAGTAACCGTCATTATTCCGCACCCCTTGCTGAATAAACTGCAGTTCAATCCCCATGCCCGGCAGGGCTTTCAGCACGTCCTGCATTGTCCGGCGCGGCCAGCCGGTCAGCGCCATCAGGCGCGGCACATTGGGCCGCTCATGCTGGCTGATAAGCCAGCAAAGATAGAGGCGGCGGGCGAAGACAGAATTGAGCGGCATGGCGGACTCCTGTTGAACCATAAACATTGATTATGACACGTCGCTGACCTCTCTGCTGTTAACCGGCCCTCAGGCCCGCCGGGCAGAGGGCGGCGCAGGCATTGTCTGCGGAGGGATGAAGATTCCGCAACGAAACATCAGAGTTTTTTTTACATTATCTTCTTATTTTCTCCACGCTTTTGCCACCTGCGGCGCGTAAAGTGCCAGAGGGGGCGGGCATGGGTTCGTTCCTGTGCCTGCCGGGCAGCGCGGCACGGCGCGATCAGTGTAATCATGAGGTTTTCCGCAGATGGCCAATTTCTTTATTGATCGCCCGATTTTTGCCTGGGTTTTGGCGATCATCCTCTCCCTCACCGGACTGCTGGCGATCTTTTCGCTGCCTGTGGAGCAGTACCCTAATCTGGCCCCGCCCAATGTGCGCATCACCGCCACCTACCCCGGTGCGTCGGCACAAACCCTGGAAAACACCGTCACCCAGGTGATTGAGCAGAGCATGACCGGGCTGGATAACCTGATGTATATGGCCTCAGACAGCAGCAGCACCGGCCAGGCGCGGGTGACGCTCTCCTTTGAGGCCGGCACCGATCCCAATGAGGCGATGCAGCAGGTGCAGAACCAGTTGCAGTCCGCGTTGAAGCGCCTGCCGCAGGATGTGCAGCAACAGGGCGTGACGGTCTCGAAAACCGGTGACACCAACCTGATGATGGTGGCGTTTGTCTCCACTGACGGCAGCATGGACAAGCAGGACATTGCGGATTATGTGGCCACCAACCTGCAGGATCCGCTCAGCCGGGTGAATGGCGTCGGCAGCATTGACGCCTACGGCTCGCAATATGCCATGCGCATCTGGCTCGATCCCAACAAGCTGAATGATTACCAGCTCACCACCAGCGACGTGGTAGACGCCATTACCGCACAGAACAGCCAGGTGGCAGTGGGCCAGCTCGGCGGTATGCCGTCGGTGGAGGCGCAGGCGCTGAATGCCACGATTAATGCCCAATCCCAGTTGCAGACGCCGGAACAGTTCCGTGACATCACGCTGCGGGTTAACGCCGACGGCTCCGTGGTGCGCCTGGGGGATGTGGCGCAAGTCGAGCTGGGCGCAGAAAAATATGACTACCTCAGCCGCTACAACGGCATGTCTGCCTCGGGCATGGGTATCAAGCTCGCCTCCGGCGCCAACGAACTGGAAACAGACAAGCTGGTGCGGGCGCGCATTGAGGAGCTTTCCCACTATTTCCCGCATGGCTTAGAGGCGAAAGTGGCGTATGAGACCACGCCGTTTGTGAAAGCCTCCATTGAGGATGTGGTGAAAACGCTGTTTGAGGCGGTGCTGCTGGTGTTCCTGGTGATGTACCTGTTCCTGCAAAATTTCCGTGCCACCCTGATCCCGACCATTGCCGTGCCGGTGGTGCTGCTCGGCACCTTCGCAATACTCTCTCTGTGCGGCTTCAGCATCAATACCCTGACCATGTTTGCTATGGTGCTGGCCATCGGCCTGCTGGTGGATGACGCCATTGTGGTGGTGGAAAACGTTGAGCGGGTCATGAGCGAAGAGGGGCTGGACCCGCGCGCCGCGACCCGGAAATCGATGGGCCAGATCCAGGGGGCGCTGGTGGGCATCGCCCTGGTATTGTCTGCGGTGTTTGTGCCGATGGCCTTCTTTGGCGGGACTACCGGCGCCATCTACCGCCAGTTCTCCCTGACGATTGTCTCCTCTATGGTGCTGTCAGTGCTGGTGGCGCTGATCCTGACCCCGGCGCTGTGCGCTACCCTGCTCAAGCCTGTTGCGCAGGGCCACCATCAGGAAAAGCGCGGCTTCTTCGGCTGGTTCAACCGCAGCTTTGAACGCAGCAGCCGCCGCTATGAACGCGGGGTCGGGATGATCCTGCAACGCAGCCTGCGCTTTATGCTGATTTATCTGCTGCTGATTGCCGGGTTAGCCTGGCTGTTTATCAAATTGCCGACCTCATTCCTGCCGATAGAGGATCGCGGCGTATTCACGGTACAGGTGCAATTGCCGGTGGGTGCCACCCAACAGCAAACGCTGAAAGTGGTGGAAAAGGTCGAGCGCTATTTTCTGACGCAGGAAAAAGAGGATGTGCTGTCAGTGTTCGCCACCGTCGGGGCCGGGCCGGGCGGCAACGGGCAGAACGTGGCACGGCTGTTTGTACGGCTGGCGGACTGGGATGCCCGCAGCGCTGACGGCTCAGCCGATGCGATTATCGAGCGCGCGACCCATGCTTTCCGTGACATCAAGGAAGCACGGGTGATCGCCAGCAGCCCACCCGCCATTAGTGGGCTGGGCAACTCCGCCGGGTTTGATATGGAATTGCAGGATCACGCCGGAATGGGCCACACCGCGTTGATGCAGGCGCGTGACCGGTTGCTGGAGCTGGCCGGTCAGCAGCCGGACCTGGCCCGGGTGCGGCATAACGGGCTGGATGACAGCCCGCAATTGCAGATTGATATCGATCAGCACAAGGCCCAGGCGTTGGGGGTATCGGTGGATGATATCAATGACACGCTGAAAACCGCCTGGGGCTCAACCTATGTGAACGATTTCGTTGATCGCGGCCGGGTGAAAAAAGTCTATGTGCAATCTGCGGCACGCTACCGCATGCTGCCGGAGGATATTTACCGCTGGTATGTGCGCAACAGCGCGGGCGGCATGGTGCCCTTCTCTGCCTTTGCCACGACCCACTGGACTTACGGCTCACCCCGGCTGGAGCGTTACAACGGTTATGCAGCGCTGGAGATTGTCGGGGAAGCCGCCGCGGGCGTCAGTACCGGCTCGGCCATGGAAACCATGGAGCGGCTGGTACGGCAATTACCCACCGGCTTTGGCCTGGAGTGGACCGGCATGTCTTATCAGGAGCGCCTCTCCGGCTCACAGGCACCGGCGCTGTATGCCATCTCGCTGCTGGTGGTGTTCCTCTGCCTGGCAGCGCTCTATGAGAGCTGGTCAATTCCGTTCTCGGTGATGCTGGTGGTGCCGCTCGGGGTGATTGGCGCGGTGGCGGCCACCTGGCTGCGCGGGCTGGAAAACGATGTCTATTTTCAGGTCGGGCTGCTGACCATTATTGGCTTGTCCGCCAAAAACGCGATCCTGATCGTCGAATTTGCCAATGAACTGCACCAGAAAGGGCGCGACCTGACCGAGGCCACGCTGGAGGCGTCCCGTATGCGCTTACGCCCGATTCTGATGACGTCACTGGCGTTTATCTTTGGCGTGTTACCGATGGCGATAAGCCACGGTGCCGGCTCCGGCAGCCAGCATGCGGTCGGTACCGGGGTGATGGGCGGTATGATCACCGCCACCCTGCTGGCGATTTTCTTTGTGCCGCTGTTCTTTGTGTTGGTGCGGCGCCGTTTCCCTGGGCGGAAAGCGCATGGCACCGCACCAGGCCAGGAAAACGCCTGACCATGCCCCCTGGCCGGGCACAAAACAGATGAAAAAGGGGCCGTCTGCAAAGACGGCCCCTTTTATTAGGTAATAAACAAGAGAGTGCTGTGTATAATCTCTTTTTTAAATTTACCCTGGTGTGGCATTAAATTAAAATAGATGTAACGGCAGTCTTGTTATTAACTTCATCTACGTATTACTTACGTAACATCTCTTCGATGAAGTCTTTCCAGGTACTTACTTCTTGTTCGACCATAACCACCTCACTGATGAATTAACGCAAGTGTACGCCACTTTTTTCACTTTAGGAATAGTCTTAAAGAACTATTTTTAACGAAGACTCACTTTTAGTGAAATTGCTGTTTTGTCAGCTTATTGAGCAGCGATATACCTTATATCGGCGTTCTTACCCATTCTATTAAGTTTTTTAACTGGTTCATTCATGCCAGACAATAAGAAAAAGTGTTCAACCCAGACAGTAAAAAGCATGCCTGTTATGAAACCGGGTTACCCCGCGCCATAAGCGCTTTCACACACTTTCCAGTAAGCCTGTTTTACCGTTTTTTCGCCCGCTGGAAGCCCGCTTCTGCCGCGTTTTTTGCGTTCATCCAGGATTTATACCTTCTTTGGTGTTTAATTATTGAAAAAACCCTGTTGCCAAATAAAAACTAAATTAAAAAACCCCCTGATAAATAAGTAGCGCATAGAAAAACCGGAGGAAATAATAACTCATGAAATTATTGTCATTTAATCTCACCAAATCATGGGTGGGAATTAACTATTAACTAATTTATAACAATTAATTAATTTTATATTATCATTATTTTCTTAAACCTCTTTTCCCTCTTTTTTAAACGCATCCTATGTACTGACCGCCACAGTAAAACATCCTTTCCGGCACCCGCAGAGATAAAGGTTCAGCAACGCCGGATGACGTGTTCTCATCTCTTTGTTTTTGTAGTCATTGCCATCATTTGCGCCTGCCAACGCCGGTCAAATGGCTTACTCTGTCCTGCCCAATGCCTTGTTTTCACCCACCGGGAGTGATGCCGTATGACGACTGTTCTGGTTACTGATGCCCTGGAGAGCCACATTCCGGCTATTCAGGCGATTTATGCCCACCACGTTTTGCATGGGCTGGCCTCTTTTGAAACCGAAGCCCCGGATGTGGCTGAAATGCTCGCGCGTTACCAGAAAACACGGGCGAGTGGCCTGCCCTGGTGGGTGGCGCTGGAGGGTGACCGGGTTATCGGCTACTGTTATCTCTCTTTTTACCGCCCACGCTACGCGTACCGTTATACGGTCGAGAACTCAGTCTATATCCGGCATGATGAAACCGGGCGCGGCACCGGTAAACGCCTGGTAGCAACCGCTATTCACTGGGCTGAACAACAGGGTTATCGCCAGATGGTGGCAAACGTGGGTGACAGCAACAACCGGGCGTCCCTCGCGCTGCACCGCTCACTGGGCTTTGAACAGATGGGCGTGCTGCGCGCCGTCGGGCTGAAACATGGGCAATGGCTGGATACCGTGCTGCTGCAACGTCCCCTGGGTGTTGGGGCTGCCACACTCCCTGATATGGAGCCGAAAAAATATGGCACAACTGGACATTGTGACTGATGAAACCCGCTACCCGGTAGACTGGCCGGCACTCGCCCGGCTGATTGAGCGCGGCGGCCTGAATGCGCGGAATGTCGATCAGTTGCGGCAGTCTTACCGCAACAGCGCCTTCTGCTACTGGGGCTATCTGGACGGGAAACTGGTGGCGACCGCCCATGCCATCAGTGATTTTACCTATGCCTCTTACCTTTCCGATGTGGTCATCGACCCGGATGTGCAGGGGCGCGGATTGGGCGACCAGCTGATGCGCCGCATCTGCGAGGATTTGCGCCCCTACGGTAAGCTGTTTATCTATGCGGTGCCGGATAAGATCGATTTTTACCGTCGTTACGATTTTCACCTGCTGCATACCGGCATGGTGACTGCCGCCCCAGAGCAGCTTCAAACGATGCGGCAAAAAGGCTATATCGATTGACCCGCGGGCCCGGTGGCTGGATCGGCCCGCTATTTTCCCGCATTATGTCAGGATGCCGGAACATTCAGCGCACCCCGGCGCACCGTTCCCTTTTCTGATCACGTGTTTATAGGTATTTTTTCATGGCAGAGTCACCCACCTCCCCTGACTTCACCCTCTATGGCATAAAAAATTGCGATACCGTTAAGAAAGCCCGCCGCTGGCTGGATGAGCAGCAGGTGGCTTACCGCTTTCATGACTATCGGGTTGATGGCCTGACGGTGGAGATGCTTCACACCTTTATCGCCCAGCAGGGGTATGAGGCGCTGCTGAATACCCGCGGCACCACCTGGCGAAAACTGAGTGATGAAGAGCGTGGGGCCGTGACAGATGCTGCCTCTGCCCTGCAACTGATGCTGGCACACCCGGCGACGATTAAACGCCCGCTGTTAACCAGCTCCGTCGCAACGTCACTGCTCGGTTTTGATGCCGCACGCTATCAGCACTTTATTTCACAGGGGAACTAAGATGACTTGCCCGGTAATTGATTTGGCGCAGCAACTGATCAAGCGCCCCTCCCTCAGCCCGGATGATGCCGGCTGCCAGGCTATTATGATTGCCCGGCTGAAGGCGCTGGGCTTTACCATCGAACCGATGAACATTGGGGATACCCAGAACTTCTGGGCCTGGCGTGGGGAAGGCAAAACGCTGGCCTTTGCCGGGCATACCGATGTGGTGCCGGTGGGGGATGCGTCGCGCTGGATCAACCCGCCGTTTGAACCGACGATCCGTGATGGCATGTTGTTCGGCCGTGGTGCCGCAGACATGAAAGGATCGCTGGCCGCGATGGTGGTGGCTGCTGAACGCTTTGTGGCCGCCAACCCGCATCATCGCGGCCGTCTGGCTTTTTTAATCACCTCTGACGAAGAGGCAAACGCCACTTACGGCACGGTCAAAGTGGTGGAAGCACTAATGGCACGCCAGGAGCGACTGGACTACTGCCTGGTGGGCGAGCCTTCCAGTACTGAGCGCGTGGGCGATGTGGTGAAAAACGGCCGGCGTGGTTCAATGACGGCCAACCTGCATATTCATGGCGTGCAAGGCCATGTGGCTTACCCGCACCTGGCGGACAATCCGGTACACCGGGCATTGCCTGCCCTGACCGAGCTGGTTGCCACGGAGTGGGATCAGGGCAATGAATTCTTCCCGCCGACCAGTATGCAGATCGCCAATGTGCAGGCCGGTACCGGCAGCAATAACGTGATCCCCGGTGAATTTTTTGTGCAGTTCAATTTCCGCTTCAGCACCGAATTAACCGATGAGATGATCAAACAACGGGTACAGGCGCTGCTGGAAAAACACCAGCTGCGCTACACTATTGAGTGGAAAATTTCCGGCCAACCCTTCCTGACCGCACGCGGTGAACTGGTAGACGCGGTGGTTAAAGCCGTCAGGCATTACAGTGAACTCTCACCGAAACTGGAGACCACCGGCGGCACCTCTGATGGGCGTTTTATTGCCCAGATGGGCGCGCAAGTCGTGGAACTGGGGCCGGTTAACGCCACCATCCACAAGATTAATGAGTGCGTCAGCGCGGCTGACCTGCAACTGCTGAGCAGAATGTACCAGCGGATTATGGATCAGTTAATCGCATGATCACCGATGAAATGCTGACCGGCCGGAGTGATGCCCACCTGGTGCCGCTCTGTGGCCCCCACCGCCTTCAGCCGGAGGCGGCGCAGGCGTTTATCGCCTTGCAACGCGCCGCGCACATCGCGGGGTTTGACCTGCAACCGGCCAGCACATTTCGTGACTTCGATCGGCAACGCGCCATCTGGAATGGCAAATTCCGTGGCGAGTGGCCACTCTTAGATCATGCCAGCCAGCCGCTGGATGCCACGGCGCTCCCTGTGGCGCAGCGCTGTGAAGCCATTTTGCGCTGGTCAGCGCTGCCCGGCACCAGCCGTCACCACTGGGGCACCGATCTTGATGTGTATGATCCCTCGCGATTGCCGGCCGGCCAGACCCTGCAACTGGAACCCTGGGAGTATCTGCCGGGAGGCTATTTCGCACCGTTGACGGCGTGGCTGACTGATCACATGGCTGAGTTCGGTTTTTACCGGCCCTTTGCCGAAGATCGCGGCGGCGTGGCCATAGAACCCTGGCACCTGAGTTACCGCCCCGCGGCCTGTACGCTGGAAAGGTTACTGACGCCGGAAAAGATCATATCATCGTGGCAAGGGCAGGATGTGGCAGGCGCAGAGTGGTTGTCTGCCCATATCGATACGCTGTTTACGCGTTACGTAAGCATTAATCACGGAGGGTAACCATGCATTGGATAGCCGATTACTGGTGGATTTTTTTAGTGATTCTGGTGGGCATCATCCTGAATGGCATCAAAGAGTTACGCCGACTGGATCATAAACGCTTTTTAAACAACAAACCGGAACTCCCGCCCCATCGCGATAACAACGCAGAGTGGGATGAAGATGATGACTGGCCAAAGAAAAAGTAACCGGTCAGGCTAATACCAAGGGCAGCGCAGGCTGCCCTTTTTTATGGGATAGGCCCCCCATAACGCAACAGCGGTGAGTATTACCTGGGTAGTAAGCACATCATCTGCTAGTAACCCCTTACTCACAGGCAAAAAAAAGGCCCCGTCGGGGGCCAGTGTGTACGTTCAGGGAGTAAAGCAACCAGGTGTTGCCTTGCTACCCACGGTATCTCCTGCCGGAATTACCAGCGGTATTTCACGCCGAGGTTGGCAGCCCACGGCTGATCAACATCGCTGCCGCCCAGATAGTTGGCATCTGCATAGATGCTGAAGTTTTTGCTCATTTCGAACTGACCACCGAGCCCTACGCGAACGGCTGAGCCATCCACGCCGTTATCGATGCGGTCACCATTGATCTGCGCATCGTTGCTTGAGCTTTCATACACATACGCCAGAGAAGCGTACGGTGTGAACGCCTGGCCGCCCGCATATTCGAAGGTATAGCCAATGTCTGCACCCAGCTCATAACGCATGCTGTCATAAGCCTGATCGCTGACGTTCATGCCGTTAGTCAGGGTGTAATCATCGTCACCTACAAAGACACCGGTGATGCTGGCATACGGCGTCAGGTACGCTTTCGGCTGGAAGGCCCAGTCATACCCCATTTTCAGGCCAAAGCCCCAGGCATCCGTGGTGTTGTCACCAGAGGCGTGCAGGCCGTTGCTCATGGTGCTGTCGAGGTCATTGCTGAAGTGGCTGTAGCTCAGTGAACTGTCAACAAACAGGCCGTTGTTAAACATCAGGCTGCTGTAAACACGCGCTGACTGGCTGTCAGAATCCGCATCGGCATTGGACATGCTGAGGCTGGACTTCGCGAAGCTGGCAGACATACCAACCAGCCATTCGCGCTCGCCACCGCCTTCAACCACTTTATCCAGGCCAACCATGACACCGTTAACATCCTGATCGTAATCAACGACATCATTACCGGTATTCAGGTTACCGCCAAAGTAGTTAACCCACACGCCGCCTTTATCCTGGTTAGCCGTATGGCGGACGTTGTCCATGCGGTTGTCCAGGGTATCCTGCTCAATGTGCCAGGTGCCGGCATTGGAGGACGGCAGGCTCAGGGCCGCGTTAGCAGAAGAGGTCAGCCCTTTCTGATCCAGTACCACCACGTCGCCACGTTGTTCGGCCTGATAACGGTACGCACCCAGATCCGCTTCATTGGCATCGGTAAAGGTTGCGTTACCGCCGTAGGTGCGGATCAGCTCTTTGTCTTTGTAATCTGCCACGCTGCCGGCACCGGTTGCATTATCAATACGCACCTGATAATTGCCGTTTGCCGTGCCGTTTACACTCAGGTGACCCGCTGAATTAATGCCAATCACACCGCTGTCATAGACGTAATCTGCCGCGGTTTTGTCACGGCCGTTATTCAGGTCAGCGTTCAGCACAAACTCACGGCTGCCGATGTCAAAGGCACCGTTGTCAGTCAGCACCAGGTTCTGGGTGTCAACCTGACCGCGGCCCAGATCCAGCTCAGCGCCGTTACTTACCGTCAGGGTGTTGGCATACAGATATGCGCTCTCTTCGACCAGAGAAGCACGGCTGCCGGTATCAACCCGCAGATCGTCGGTGGCGACTTCACCGTGAGCGGCGATGTTCAGCAGGGAGCCGTTGGTCAGGGTAATGGTATCGGCCAGCACTGAGGCTTCCTGAACCGTGACTTGTGATACGTTGTTAACGCTGAGGTTATCCAGGTTAGATGCTTTCGTCGCGTCCCACTCGGAGCCGTTGTTCACGGCGATGTCAAACAGGCCGCTCTGATAGACGGCATCACCGGTCAGGTGGCCGTAGGCGGAATTGTAAACCGAGTCCGGCCAGCGGCTGTTGGTGCTGTGGTCATACAGCGCGGTGTCAGCTTCCACGCTGGAGATCGCGGCACCCACCCATTTACTGCCGTTATCCAGCGTCAGATGCAGTTCATCGGTGTTATCCCAGCCGTCGGTATCCAGCACGCCGTCACCGTTGCTGTCGTGGCCTTCAACATAATAGCCGTCATCGAAATGGCTGACGAACGCGACATCCCCGGTCATGGTAGAGTTGTTCAATACCACGTTGGTTTTCATCGCATTATCGGCATCGGCACTGGCAACCACAGACAGCGCGATGTCGTCTGCCGCCGTGCTGGTGGCGGTGTTGTAGTCACTTGGTTTATCAGACTGGCCGTAGAACCCGTGATTATCCAGCTCACTGTAGGCCCCGGAAGTTAATACCGAGTCATTGATCTGAACATTATTATCGAAGGTTTCGCCGCTGTTGCCGTTAGCATCCACCCACTCATAACCCTGGGTCAGTGAAATACCCGCGACATGGGAATTATTCTGAAGGGTAATATTGCTTTCCTGATCCAGGGTAATGGCGGTGCCTAAACCATAAGTGTCTACCTGATCAAAATCACGTACCTGATCTGCCCCGGTCACATCATAAATATAGTGCTCATAGGTATCATTAATCGTGGTGTTATCAACGATCAGATTCAGCGGATCAAGATAATGACTCCGCGGTTCCGTGTTGCTGCAATCCCCTGTCATACAGGCAGAGGTAATCATCCCGTTAACGGTGGTATTGGACAGGGTCAGGCTATTATTCACCCCGGCACCGTTATCTAAATAATGGGTTGAGATTACGCCATTCACCACGGCGTTATTAATCACCGGGTAAATATCACTGCCGGCGTAACCTGCGGCACTATTATCCCAGTCTACATAACCCTGATAATGAACATGCCCGCCGATATCAACACCATGCGTGAAAGTATTGAAGGCAGAGCCGGAAATATCCTGCGCCAGGGAGGCAGAGGAGGTCAACGCAAGCGCACAGGCGAGCGTAATTTTTGATAAGGAGAACTTCTTATGGCTGACAGGCATTTGATAATCCCTCAATGCATAAAGTTACACAGCTATTTATCAGAATTCACGCTGATAAATAGGCACGTCCATTAATAAAATAGTATTACTTACACAGTAATCCGCGGGAAGGATCATATTTTAAGGATGAACTTCATTCAACCTCGAGGGGAACTTCACTACCGATTCTTAATTCATTGAGAATACTTAAGAACAATTTTAAGATATTAAGCCTTTTCATTTAATTATTTTCTGCTTAATTTAATTAATTAACCACCTGACCTTTAATCATTAAGCCACAGTTAATTTAATCAGACTATATTAATCTTTTAATGAAAATAAAATGACAACTAAAAAAACGCTGCGTAGCTGCATTATACGCCTGGCCACACTGCCGCCCACGCCTGCCCTTGCCGGCAGGCTGCCGGGTTGAGCGCGGCCAGTGCGTTGGCGGTTTCCTGACGCCAGCGCAACAGCAGGGCTTTACGCCCCGGAAGCGAAAAGTGTGCGCAGAGTGAGGCCGCGTCCTGCCCTTGTTGCAGGTGCGCCCGCAATGCCGGCAATGGCAGGAGTGAGTGCAGGAGCAGGCGTTGCAGCGCGCCCAAACTCGCCTCCAGCGAACGGTGAGCAAACGCAAAGCCCGCCAGCTCCCGCCAGTCTTCGTCGTCCAGGGTTTGTGAAACGTCGTGCGCCTGTGGCAGCGGCAGGGCAACCCGTGCCGCCAGCCATGGCCAGTCCCGGCTAAACCGTTGCGTGGCCTGCTGCCCCAACGCCTGCCCGGCCTCTGAGATCGGCAGCAGCGCCATCGCAGCGTAACAGCCACTGCTTGCCTCACGCTGGCTGCCGATACGCGCCAGGCGAAAACCGCACTGTTGCCAGAACGCCCATAAAGGCTCAGTAAAGCCAAAACTCACTGAGAGATAATCCACCCCGTCAGCACGTGCCCGTGCAATCTGCTCCTCTACTAACCGCTTGCCGAGCCCCTGACGCCGTTGGCCCGCTGTCACGGCAATGCGGCTGATGCGGCGTGAATGCAACACCGGGGCCTGCCACTGGCCGCCATGAGCCGCCAGCGACTGGGCGATCAGGCTGCCGCGCGGGCGGCGGCGGCCGGCCCATACCTCATGCGCCAGCGCCTCACTTAATCCGCCCTCTTCCACCAGCCACAGCGCACCGGAGATCTGTTGTTGATCCCAGGCTGCCATCACATGCTGCCCCGGCGCATCCAGTAAGCGGCGCAGATCCAGCGGGGAGGTGCGGTAGTGGGCGGCACTGAGCAGCCCATAGAAGGCGCTCAGTAACGCGGGGTGCGCAGGCCAGGCGGCCTGCGGCACTGATATCAGGCGGCAGTTTGCCGCCGGTGCGCTGTCCGGTACCGGCGAATCAGACATCAGCAGCGCGGCATCCAGCAGCGCTTCCAGCGGATCATTTTCTGCCCAGCGCACCGGTTGGGTGAGCCTGAGATCGTGCCAGCACGGCAGGTCAGCACAGAATTTAAGCAAGAAGCCACGTCCGGTGCCTTCGTAGCCCTGAACGGTCGTGGTCAGCAGAACCTGTGGGAAATAGGAGATCAGCTCACGCAACAGCGGTGCCGGAATGGCCGCCGCTTCATCGATCAGCAGCCAGCCGTGGGGCTCAGGCGGGCGCTGCCGGCAGGCCGCCAGCAGCGCATCGGGTGCCATAAACGGCAGGCGATCGCCCGCCCAGTGACTCAAGGTCTCCGCCGCGTCCCGGCTGGGGGCAGTTAACAGGCAGCCGCCCGGCCGTGAGGCGGCCAGCATGCCCGCTAACGCCGATTTGCCGCGGCCACGCGCCGCCGTCAGCACCCAGACACCGGCGTCGGCCTGTTGCAAACGGGTCAGCAGGTAGTGCTGTTCAGTCGTGGGGCCGCCGTCAGGGGGGTGCCATGCCGGGCGCGGTGCCCATACCGGCAAAGAGAACGGCTCGCCCTGCCGCCAGAGCAGGGATTCGGTATCGTTTTCCAGCAGGCGGGAGAGGTGTGCCACAAAATGGGGGGTCGCGATGGGGCCCGGCTGTTCGCTCCAGCGCACGCTGTCGTTATCCGGTTGCTGCGGCCAGCGCTCCCATGGCGGCAGCAGTAAAAGCAGCCAGCTGCCGGCCGCCAGGCAGCCGGAGAGCGCCGCCAGCGCCTCGGCATCCAGCCCCTGGGTGGCATCAAACACCGCGTGTTGGCGTTCACTGCCGAGCAGCCCCCTGGCACGCGAGGGTGGAAGCGCCTGAGGCCGTGCCGGGTCAGGTGACATCCACAGCACATCAGCGGCCAGCGCCACAGCAATCGCCTCAGCCTGCGCCAGGCACCAGGTGCGTTCACCGCTCAGCACCAGCAGGCGGCGGATGCCGGCCTGCTGCATGGCGTGCTGTGCGCTGAGGATCTCTGCAATCATACCCTGGCTGCCGGCGTAATAAATTATCGGGCGGCAAAGGTATCACACTCTTTATAGTTTCCGCTGTCAAAACCACGTTTAAACCAGCTGTAGCGCTGCTCAGAGGTGCCGTGGGTAAAGCTGTCCGGCACTACCCTGCCCTGGCTCTGTTGCTGTAAGCGGTCATCCCCGATCGCCTGCGCGGCGTTCAGCGCCTCCTGCAAATCACCTGCCTCCAGCACCTGCTGCTCCTGCATCACATGGCCCCAGACACCGGCGAAGCAGTCCGCCTGCAATTCCAGTTTCACAGAGAGATGATTGACTTCGGCTTCAGACGCGCCTTGCTGCATCTCACGCATTTTGCGCTCAATGCCCAACAGGTTCTGTACATGGTGGCCGACTTCATGCGCCACCACATAGCCCTGGGCAAAATCCCCGTCCGCGCCCAGTTTGTCTTTCAGTTCCTGATAGAAGGAGAGATCAACATACACGGTGCTGTCCGCCGGGCAGTAGAACGGCCCCATGACCGACTGGCCGGTGCCGCAGCCAGTGCGGGTTGCCCCACGGTACATCACCAGTTTCGGCTCGCGATACTGTTTCCCTTCCTGCTGGAAAATGGTTTTCCAGGTATCTTCCGTCGAGGCGAGGATCACGGAGGTGAACTTTGCCAGCTCATCATCTTGCGGGCTGACATTCTGCGTCTGGCTTATCTGTTGTTGCCCGCCGCCACCCAGCAGCGGGGTGAGATCAATACCGTAATAGCCGGCGATCAGCACCACCACCACAATAATAATGCCGCCTTTGCCGCCCATCGGTACGCGGAAGCCGCCGCCACCGCCTGAACCGGCCCCACGGCGATCTTCCACATTGTCACTTTCACGTCTCCCTTGCCAACGCATAACCCTGCTCCCCGGGGTATTGATACCCATGACTGTTAATGATGATTGTTGTTAATGATGATCGTTAATAATTGTTGATAACGCTGAGTCACCACGTTTTAGCTTAGCCTAAATCCTGCCGGGTGAGGCATGGCGCACCTGCCCGGGACGGCAGAAAACAAACGGGCGGCCAATAAGGCCGCCCGCGAAGAATAAGGCAACAGGAGTAATCGATTGCGCGCTTAGTCCAGCTGAACGCCGATACGTTTGGCGACATCTTCATAGGCTTCAATCACACCGCCCAGGCTCTGGCGGAAGCGATCTTTGTCCATTTTATTCAGGGTGGCTTTGTCCCACAGACGGCTGCCGTCGGGTGAGAACTCATCGCCAAGCACCACTTCGCCGTTAAACAGGCCGAACTCCAGCTTGAAGTCCACCAGGATCAGGCCGGCGTCATCAAACAGTTTGCTCAGCACATCGTTTACCTGATAGCTCAGTGCCTTCATGCGTGCCAGGTTCTCTTCATTCACCCAGCCGAAGGTTTTGCAGTAAGATTCGTTGACCATCGGGTCATGCATGGCATCATTTTTCAGGAACAGGTCGAACAACGGCGGGTTCAGCTCCAGGCCCTCTTCAATGCCGAGACGTTTCACCAGGGAACCGGCCGCGCGGTTACGGATGACGCACTCCACCGGCACCATCTCCAGCTTCTTCACCAGCACTTCATTGTCAGAGAGCAGGCGCTCCATCTGGGTCGGGATACCAGCCTCTTCCAGCTTGCTCATGATGAAGTGGTTGAACTTGTTGTTCACCATGCCTTTGCGGTCAAACTGCTCAATGCGTTGACCATCGAGCGCTGATGTATCGTTACGGAATTCCAGCACCAGCAGGTCAGGATTTTCGGTGGTGTAGACGGTTTTCGCCTTTCCGCGATACAGCTCAGCTAACTTTTGCATCTTAACTTACTCCAGTGATATGACTCGTCGGGATAGAGGGTAACGTTTGCGTCGTGGTTGCGGCAACAAAAATCTGTACCGGTTGCCCTGCCGTACTGCCAATAAAAAAGGGGCCGAAGCCCCTCAGATTAGTTTGCCGGTACCTTGTCGAAGGCGGCCTGGAACACCGCCACCAGCGCATCGTTTTCCGACTGCGTCAGCGGGTGCCCTTTGGAATCAATGAACTGCAAGCTGCTGCGGTTATCGAGGTCACCCACCTGCACTTTGTAGTCACCGTTTTTCACGTTTTCCGGTGCTTTTACGCCAAGTGCCTCCCAGTCGCTGTCGCTCAGGGATTTGTAGGTCACGGAAAGTGTGCCCTGCGGGCGGCTGCTGTCAGTCACGCTCATGCCGACACGCTCCAGCGTTTTCGGCAGGCGGTTCCACACCTGGGCATAAGGCGCACGCACCACCAGTACCGGCAGGCCGGTATCATCGCTGCCGCTGGTGACGTTAAAGCTGCTGGTATCGCGCCCTGCGCGGCTGCTTTCCAGATCGGACGAGATCTTGTCGAGGCCCGCCACCAGGCTGTTCAGCATCTGGCCGTTATAGCGCTGGATCTCAGACGGTGAAGTCACCGCTTTACCCTGCTGCTGCAGTGCCAGGGTTTTCACGCTTAGGGCAAGCTGGTAGTCCTGTGGTGCAACGGTGATTTGATAACGCCCTTCGTACTGGAAGTCCTCATCGGCGCGGTTCCATTTCACCCAGTCGGTGCTCAGCGTCTGGCCGGCATCATTGCGGCTGGCCAGCGGGTAACCGTTCTGCTGTGCCACTTTCACCACGTTGGCCCACAGGTCACGGTTTTGCGGGCTGTTTTCCAGCAGGATCATGACGCTGTCCCCGGCAACCTGGGAACGGGAACCGCTCAGCAGCGGCAGCGGCTGCACCGGCGGCCGGATATCCAGTTGCTTACCAACGGCACCCTTCAGCGTCCCGGCCGGCACATCGTACGTCCCGTCCTGTAACGGCAGAATCATCCCGGCGGGCGCTTTCAGTTCTTTCAGCGAAGCCGCATCGAGGTAAGCCTCGTCACCACTTACCTGGCGCTTGTAACGCTGATCGCTGGAACAGGCCGCGAGCAGCAGAACGAGGGATACCCCCGCGACTTTCGCTACACGCGACTTATGCAATGAATAAACCATCAAATCTCCCTAAGAGTTACAGCAAACCGGCATGTTTCAATGCCTGCTCCACCACCGGGCGGGCCGCATCGGTCAACGGCGTCATTGGCAGACGCAGTGTATCGGTTGCCATTAGTCCCAATGCCTTGCAGGCCCATTTCACCGGAATTGGGTTCGCTTCTACAAATAAATCCTGATGCAACGGCATCAGGCGCTGGTTCAGGCGACGGGCCTCAGCAAAGTTACCCTGCTGTGCCAGTGCGCAGAGTTGCGCCATTTCCCGGGCGGCCACGTTGGCCGTCACCGAAATCACGCCCTTGCCGCCCAGTTGCATAAAGTCCAGCCCGCTGGCGTCATCGCCGCTCAGCAGGATGAACGCCTCATCATCTACCAGCACTTGGATCTGGCTGACGCGGTTTAAGTTCCCTGTGGCCTCTTTAATTGCCACAATATTCTTGATTTTTGCCAGGCGCGCCACGGTCACCGGCAGCAGGTCACAGCCGGTACGGGAGGGCACATTGTACAGAATCTGCGGCAGCGCGGTGCTTTCAGCAATCGCTTTAAAGTGCTGGTACAGCCCTTCCTGCGTGGGTTTGTTATAGTAGGGGGTCACGGTCAGGCAGCCTACAACGCCGCTCTTTTCAAAGCGTTGCGTCAGCGAGATGGCTTCCGCGGTGGCATTTGCCCCGGTGCCGGCAATCACCGGGATACGGCCGTCGGCCAGTTCCACGGTCTGCATCACCACATCACCGTGTTCATCGTGGCTCAGGGTGGCAGATTCGCCGGTGGTGCCTACGGACACAATCGCCGAGGTTCCGCTGGCGACATGATAATCAATCAGTTTTTTCAGGCTCGCGCGATCGACAGCACCTTTGTCGTCCATCGGCGTAACCAGTGCAACAATACTTCCGGTAAACATTAGCCATCCCCTCCACAAACAGGTGACTCATGGTACGTTTGACTCTTGATTAAAAGCAAGCAAACAACCTGGTTACAAGCGCTTGGCAGGCGGTTTTTTTTATGTTTACCATGGGAACCCCATGGAGCATGACAGGAAGAGCGATTTTGCCGCAGTCACAACAACACTATCTGGTTATCACCGCGTTGGGCGTTGACCGCCCCGGCATTGTGAACACCATTACCCGTCACGTCAGCAGCTGCGGCTGCAATATTGAAGACAGCCGTCTTGCCATGCTCGGTGAGGAGTTCACCTTTATCATGCTGCTTTCCGGGAGCTGGAATGCCATCGCCCTGATTGAATCGACCCTGCCGCTGAAGGGGGCCGAACTGGAGCTGCTGATTGTGATGAAGCGGACGCACTCCCACGGCCGGCCGCCGATGCCGGTGACCGTCTGGGTGAAGGTGGAGGTGAAGGATTCGCCGCATATTATTGAACGCTTTACCGATCTTTTCGACTCGCATCAGATGAACATTGCCGAACTGGCCTCCAAAACGCAGCCCGCGACTGGAGATAACCCGCCCCAGCTGTCGATCCAGATCACCGCGCACAGCCCTGCCGACACGGATGCATCAATTATTGAACCGGCCTTTTACCGGCTATGTACAGAATTGAATGCGCAAGGCACTATTAGCGTGGTGAACTATCCACAGCATGATGAGAAAGATGGAGAGTAGTGATGAGCCCACTGAAAGCCGGTGATACAGCGCCGCAGTTTAGTCTGCCCGATCAGGACGGCGAATTGGTCAATCTGGCCGACTTCCAGGGACAGCGCGTCCTGGTCTATTTCTACCCTAAAGCCATGACGCCCGGCTGCACCGTGCAGGCCTGCGGCCTGCGTGACAACATGGATGACCTGAAAAAAGCGGGTGTGGAGGTACTGGGGGTCAGCACCGACAAACCGGAGAAACTCTCCCGGTTTGCCGAAAAAGAGCTGCTGAACTTCACCCTGCTTTCCGATGAGGATCACCAGGTGGCGCAGCAGTTCGGCGTCTGGGGTGAAAAGAGCTTTATGGGGAAAACCTATGACGGCATCCACCGCATCAGCTTCCTGATCGGCCGTGACGGCAAGGTCGAGAAGGTGTTTGACGAGTTCAAAACCAGTAACCACCATGACATCGTGATGGATTACCTGAAGGCCGGCGTGTAACCCCCGTTTCACCCCGGCAAGATCTCTCTCTTCTAAAAAAGCGCGTCCCGCGCTTTTTTTATGGCCGGTGCTCCAGATCGTCGTGCAGTTCATCCGGCCAGGCGTGGACGACGGCCTTGACCAGCGTCGCCAGCGGGATGGCGAAAAAGATGCCCCAGAAGCCCCACATTCCGCCGAAAATAATCACCGACAGGATGATCACCAGCGGGTGCAGGTTCACCGCCTCGGAGAAGAGGATCGGCACCAGCAGGTTGCCGTCCAGCCCCTGCACCACCAGATAGGCGATAATCAGCGTCCAGAAGTCCGCCCCCAGCCCCCACTGGAACAGCGCAATTACCACCACCGGGATCGTGGCAATCACCGCGCCGATATAGGGAATCAGCACCGAGAACCCGACCAGCACCGCCAGCAGCAGCGAATACTGCAATTCCATAATAAAGAACACGATATAGGTGGCGATGCCCACCACCACCATCTCCAGCACCTTGCCGCGGATATAGTTGGTGATCTGCTGGTTCATCTCTACCCACACCTGCCCGGCCAGCCCGCGGTTGCGCGGCAGCACCCGCCGCACTGCGTTCATCATCTGCTCTTTGTCTTTGAGCAGGAAAAACACCATCAGCGGCACCAGTACCAGGTAAATCGACAGCGTGAGCAACCCCACCAGCGAGGCGAGCGAGAATTTTACCACTGACCCGCCCACCAGCGTCAGGCGGGTGCGCACATCCTCGGCCATCATGTCGATGATGCCGGCATCCACCAGCGCCGGGTAGCGCTTCGGCAGGCTTTGCGCATACGCATAAAAATGGTTGAGCATCGCCGGCAGGTCAGTGACCAGGTTCACCCCCTGCTGCCAGGTGGCCGGGGCAATCACAAACAGCGCCAGCATCACCACCCCGGCAAACAGCGTCAGCACAATGCTGGCGGCCCAGGTGCGCGAACAGCCCAGCCGCTGCAAGCGCGCGGTTGGCCACTCCAGCAGGTAGGCGAGCACAATCGCCACCAGCAGCGGGGCCAGAATGCCGTGGAAAAAATAGAGGATACAGAAACCGGCCAGCAGGATAATCAGCAGCGCAATGGCTTCGGGGTCGGAGAACCGGCGGCGGTACCACTGTAATAACAACTCAAGCATTCATCACTCCAGAAACCGGAAACCGGGGCAACCCCCAGATTCCGGCATATATCCCCGCGCAAACGTTCCATTGCATCAAGGGGATGGCTAAGATAAGAAAAAGACGCGTGCGCAGGAACCCGCTACGCCGCAGGGAGTCTACGCAACCGGGGGAGCGCCTGAAAGCCATACCCGCCTGTTTTTACTGCCTACGCCGGAACGTTACCGCCACCGGGCAGACGCGGTGCAGAGGGGCAACCTGCCCGGCGCCGTCCTGCTTACCGTCAGGATTTTTTACCAAGGGATCGCGCATCATGGCTTTATCATTAAGAAAACCGCTTATTGCCGCGCTGATTGGCGCCTTGTCGCTCTCTGCCGCGCCCCCGGTGCTGGCTGATGCCCCGCTGCTGGCAGCAGACGCCACCCCACTGGCTGACCAGCTGCCGGACATCGGTACCACCGCGGGCGGCACCCTGAGCATCAACCAGGAGTTGCAGATGGGGGATTTCTACGTCCGCCAGCTGCGCGGCAGCGCCCCGCTAATCAATGACCCGTTGCTGGTTCAGTATATCAACCAGTTGGGGAACCGGCTGGTGGCCCACGCCTATTCCGTGCGCACACCGTTTCATTTTTTCCTGGTCAACAATGACGAGATCAACGCCTTCGCCTTCTTTGGCGGTAACGTGGTACTGCATTCGGCGCTGTTCCGCTACACCGACAATGAAAGCCAGCTCGCCTCCGTGATGGCGCACGAAATCTCCCACGTGACCCAGCGCCATCTGGCCCGCGCCATGGAGGACCAGCAACGCAGCGCCCCGCTCACCTGGGTGGGCGCGCTCGGCTCTATCCTGCTGGCGATGGCCAGCCCGCAGGCCGGGATGGCGGCGCTGACCGGCACGCTGGCCGGCGCGCAGCAAGGCATGATCAGCTTTACTCAGGCCAACGAGCAGGAGGCGGATCGCATCGGCATTCAGGTGCTGCAACGCGCAGGCTTTGACCCGGAAGCGATGCCGACCTTCCTGCAAAAGCTGGCGGACCAGTCGCGCTCCGCCTCCAAACCGCCGGAAATGCTGCTCACCCACCCGCTGCCGGACAGCCGCCTCTCCGACACCCGCAACCGTGCCAACCAGATGGCGCACGTGGTGGTGAACTCCTCACAAGACTTTATGCTGGCCAAAGTGCGCATTCTCGGCATGTACGGCAGCGAGGAGAACCGCCTGACCGAGGACACCCTGCAACCGCTGGAACGGGGCAACGTGCGTGAGCAGACGGCCGCACGTTACGGCCGGGCGATCATGTTTTATCAGGCGAAAAAATATGGCGATGCGGCAGGCGCCCTCGCGCCGCTGCTGGCCAAAGAGCCGGGCAACGTCTGGTATCTCGACCTGATGACCGATATTGACCTCGGCCGGCAGCAGATCCCGCAGGCGATCGCCCGGCTGGAAAAAGCCAATGCGGCCCGCGGCAACCCGGTGCTTCAGCTTAACCTGGCGAACGCCTATGCCGAAGGCGGCCGCCCGGCCGACGCCATCCGCATTCTTAATCGCTATACTTACGCTAACCCAGACGATCCGAACGGCTGGGATCTGCTGGCACAGGCGTCGGCGGCGAACAACCAGCGGGCGCAGGAGTTATCAGCCCGGGCGGAAAGCCTGGCGCTGGTGGGAAGGCTCGATCAGGCGATTGAGGTGCTGAGCAACGCCAGCGCACAAGCCAAACTCGGCAGCCTGGACCAGGCGCGCTATGACGCACGCATTGACCAGTTCCGCCAGATGCAGAAGCGTTTCCGCCAGTACCAGCGCAGCTGACCTTACGGCATCCCTGTATGCCGGTTCATGCATTGACTTTAAGGAAGCACATAATGGAAACCGTTTCGATTTACCACAACCCGCGTTGCAGCAAAAGCCGTGAAACCCTGGCGCTGCTGGAAGAACAAGGGATAAAGCCGGATGTCATCCTCTATCTGGAGACGCCGCCTTCATTTGCGACGCTGCACACCCTGGTGCATCAGCTGGGGCTGGCCTCCGCACGCGATATGATGCGGCATAACGAAGAGATCTACACCGAGCTGAAGCTGGATGACACGGGGCTGAGTGAGGATGCGCTGATTCAGGCGATGGCGGATCACCCACGGCTGATTGAGCGCCCGATCGTGGTGGCAAACGGCAAAGCCCGGATTGGCCGGCCGCCGGAAAAGGTGCTGGAGATCCTGTAGGCGGCGCTACAGGCTGAGGATCTCTTTCACAAAGGGGATCGTGAGTTTGCGTTGCGCGGTAATCGAGGCGCGGTCCAGTTGATCCAGCGTCATAAACAGCGTGCGCATCTCGCGATCCAGCCGTTTCAGCAGGAAGCGGCCCACATCTTCCGGCAGTTCGAAGCCGCGTAACTTGGCGCGCAGTTGCAGCGCCTGCAATTTTTCCTCATCCGACAGCGGCAACAGCTTGTAGATCTGCCCCCAGTCAAGGCGCGAGGCGAGATCGGGCAGTTGCAGGTTAAGCTGGCGTGGCGGACGATCGCCGCTGATAAACAGCCGGGTGCGCCCGGTTTCCAGGATGCGGTTATAGAGGTTGAAGATCGCCATCTCCCAGGCTTCATCCCCGGCGATGCACTCGATATTGTCGATGCAGACCAGCGCCAGCTGTTCCATTCCTTCCAGCACCTCGGGCACAAAATAGGCGCGCTTATCCAGCGGGACATAGCCCACGGCTTCGCCTTTCTGGGAGAGTTCGGCACAGGCGGCATGCAGCAGGTGGCTGCGCCCCCCGCCGACGCGGGACCAGAAATAGATGTATGTCCCGTGTTCCTGATGCAGTGCGGTATGAATGGCAGCGAGCAGGGAGGGATTTTCCCCCGGATAGAAACTGGCGAACGTTTCGTCATCCGGAAGATAGAGTGGCAGTGAAAGCTGCGCCGGCGTATTCAGAAGCACCTCAACCAAAACGGTCAGTAAAACCCGCGGAGTCTACCATAAAAACGGCCGCCAGGAGAACCGGCGGCCGCACGATGATCGATCCTCACAGTAAGAATCGCACCCGGTTAACACGCCGCTTAATGCCGCGGGGCGTCTTCGTCCGGCTCAAGCACCTGCTCTTCGCCGCGGAAACGCTCGATCAGTTTAAACAGCAGGCTCAGGAAGACCCCGACAATGGTCGCCAGCGCCATGCCTTTCAGTTCAGCCGCGCCGATGTGCACTTTCGCGCCGCTCACGCCGATGATCAGGATCACCGAAGTCAGGATCAGGTTCTGCGCCTTGTTGTAGTCCACTTTTGACTCAATCAGCACGCGGATGCCGGACGTGCCAATCACGCCGTACAGCAGCAGTGACACGCCGCCCATCACCGGCACCGGCACTGCCTGGATCGCCGCCGCCAGCTTGCCGACGCACGACAGCAAAATCGCCAGGATCGCCGCGCCGCCAATCACCCAGGTGCTGTAGACCTTGGTGATCGCCATCACGCCGATATTCTCACCATAGGTGGTGTTGGGCGTAGAGCCGAAAAAGCCGGAAATCATCGTCGAGAGGCCGTTGGCGAACATGGAACGGTGCAGGCCGGGGTCACGCAGCAGATCTTTTTTCACGATGTTGGCGGTGACCACCAGGTGGCCGACATGCTCGGCGATCACTACCAGCGCGGCGGGCAGAATGGTCAGCATCGCCACCCATTCAAACCGCGGCGAGTAGAAGGTCGGCAGTGCAAACCAGTGCGCCTCACGGATGGGGGAGGCATCCACCACGCCCATAAAGAAGGAGAGCGCATACCCCACCAGCACCCCGATCAAGATCGGGATAATCGCCAGGAAACCGCGGAACAGCACCGAGCCCAGCACGGTTACCGCCAGCGTCACCAGCGAAATGGTCACGGTTTTGCCGTCCACTGACGCGCCGTCCGCCGGCAGCAGCCCGGCCATATTGGCCGCCACGCCCGCCAGCTCCAGCCCGATCACCGCGACAATCGCCCCCATCGCGGCCGGGGGGAACATCACGTTGATCCAGCCGATACCGGCCTTCTTCACAATCAGCGCCACCAGGCAGAACAGCGCGCCGCACAAGATAAAGCCGCCGAGCGCCACTTCATACCCCAGCGGCAACAGCAGCAGCACCGGCGAGATAAAGGCAAAGCTGGAGCCGAGGTACGCCGGGATTTTCCCTTTGCAGATAAACAGGTAGAGCAAGGTGCCGATGCCGTTGAACAGCAACACCGTGGCCGGGTTAACTTTAAACAGGATCGGCACCAGCACGGTGGCGCCAAACATGGCGAACAGATGCTGGAAGCTTAACGGTATCGTTTGCAGCAGCGGTGGGCGCTCGCTGACGCCGATGGCGCGACGGGTCATCTTTCAATCCTCATACGGTGTTATTGATGGACGGCGTGGGGAAAACAGTTAAAAAAAAGCCGACTTCTCAGCCGGCTTAAATGCTTACTTGGTACCAAATATTTTGTCGCCTGCATCGCCGAGGCCCGGCACGATGTAGCCTTTGTCATTCAGGTACTGATCAATAGAGGCGGTGAACAGCTCGACGTCCGGGTGGGCTTTCTCCAGGGCGGCGATGCCTTCCGGGGCGGCAACCAGCACCAGCACTTTAATACTGGTGCAACCGGCTTTCTTCAGCAGGTCAATGGTGGCGATCATCGAGCCGCCGGTCGCCAGCATCGGGTCAACTACCAGCGCCATGCGCTCTTCAATGTTGGACACCAGTTTCTGGAAATACGGCACCGGCTCCAGCGTCTCTTCGTCACGGTACACACCGACCACGCTGATGCGTGCGCTCGGGACGTGCTCCAGGACGCCTTCCATCATGCCGAGGCCGGCACGCAGGATCGGCACCACAGTGATTTTTTTGCCTTTGATCTGGTCTACTTCAACCGGCCCGCACCAACCTTCAATGGTCACCTTTTCGGTTTCCAGATCGGCGGTCGCTTCATAGGTCAGCAAACTCCCCACTTCAGAAGCCAGTTCGCGAAAGCGTTTAGTGCTGATGTCATTTTCACGCATCAGGCCCAGCTTATGTTTTACCAGCGGGTGTTTTACCTCAACGATCTTCATAATTATTCTCCCCTACGATGGTTGACGGCCAAAAAAAAATCGCGAGATTATAACGCCTTTTTTTTGCCGCGCCACCGCTAATCGCCTGATCAGGATCAACTGATTTTCGATTAACAGTATAGAAGGCAAAACGTCTTTCCCCCGCATAAGCCACTCGCAAACGTTTGCCTGGGCTGTTAGAATTGCCGCGCTCAATTTTAACCACCAACCGCAAACCGCCGTGGGGATCCAGCAGTGACCGATAAAACCTCTCTCAGCTATAAAGACGCAGGTGTGGATATTGATGCAGGAAATGCATTGGTAGACCGTATCAAAGGTGTAGTGAAGCAGACCCGCCGCCCGGAAGTGATGGGTGGGCTGGGCGGTTTCGGTGCCCTGTGTGCGCTGCCGCAAAAATACCGCGAGCCGATTCTGGTTTCCGGCACTGACGGCGTCGGCACCAAGCTGCGTCTGGCGATGGATCTGAAACGCCATGACACCATCGGCATCGATCTGGTGGCGATGTGCGTCAATGATCTGGTGGTTCAGGGCGCAGAGCCGCTGTTCTTCCTGGATTACTACGCGACCGGCAAGCTGGACGTGGATACCGCCGCCAGCGTGATCACCGGCATCGCCGAAGGGTGTAAACAGGCCGGCTGCGCGCTGGTGGGCGGTGAAACCGCTGAAATGCCGGGCATGTACCACGGTGACGATTACGACGTCGCCGGGTTCTGCGTCGGCGTGGTGGAGAAGTCTGAGATCATCGACGGCAGCAAAGTGCAGGACGGCGATGTGCTGGTGGCACTCGGTGCCAGCGGCCCGCACTCCAACGGCTACTCGCTGGTGCGCAAGATCCTGGAAGTCAGCAAGACCGATGCCGCCACCGAGCAGCTTGACGGCAAGTCTCTGGCCGATCACCTGCTGGCCCCGACCAAAATCTACGTGAAATCGATCCTCAGCCTGATCGAGCAGATTGACGTGCACGCCATCGCCCACCTGACCGGCGGCGGTTTCTGGGAGAACATCCCCCGCGTGCTGCCGGCCAACACCCAGGCGGTGATTGACGAGGCGAGCTGGCAGTGGCCGGCGGTATTTACCTGGCTGCAACAGGCCGGGAACGTCAGCCGCCACGAGATGTACCGCACCTTTAACTGCGGCGTTGGTATGGTAATCGCCCTCCCTGCCGCCCTGGCGGATCAGGCGGTGGAACTGCTGACCGCCTCTGGTGAAAAAGCCTGGAAAATCGGCCACATCAACGCCTCTGACGCTGCGGAACAGGTGGTGATCGGCTGATGAAAAGGATCGTGGTGCTGGTATCCGGCCAGGGGAGTAATCTCCAGGCGCTGATTGATGCCTGCCAACAGGGACGTCTCCACGCATCTCTTGCTGCGGTGTTCAGCAATAAAGCCGGGGCCTATGGGCTGGAGCGCGCCCGCGAGGCGGGGATTCCGGCGCACGCGCTGGATGCCCGTGAATTCAGTGACCGCGAGGCCTTTGATGCCGCGCTGGCAGAGCAGATTGACGCCTACGCGCCCGATCTGATCGTGCTGGCGGGGTATATGCGCATCCTCAGCGCGGCGTTCGTCCGGCATTATGCCGGGCGGATGCTGAACATCCACCCTTCCCTGCTGCCGAAATACCCCGGGTTGCATACCCACCGTCAGGCGCTGGTCAACCGCGATGCGGAGCACGGCACCTCGGTGCATTTCGTCACCGAAGAGCTGGACGGCGGCCCGGTAATCCTTCAGGCCAAAGTCCCGGTTTTTGACGGCGACAGCGAAGAGGATCTGCAGGCGCGCGTGCAGGTGCAGGAGCACCAGATCTACCCGCTGGTGGCACAATGGTTTGTCAGCGGCCGCCTGGCCATGCGGGAGAATGCCGCCTGGCTGGATGGGGGGCGGCTGCCGCCGGAGGGATATGCGGCGGAGTAGGTGGCGGCGGCCACCAGCGCTTTTAGAAGGGTTCGTGTATTAGCGATTGCCCAGCGCCGGCAGGCCCTGCTCGGTTGAGGCTCGGAAAGCCGGGTAGCCAACGACACATAAACAACCGAAACCTGCTACCCCACCGGTAGCGGCACCAGAGCCGCAGAAAGCTTCCTGGGTGCAGGGCCAACGCCCTGCTACCCAAATCTCCCCGTAATATAATCCTCCGTCCGCCGCTGGCGCGGTGACGTAAACAACCGGTCAGTATCCCCATACTCCACCAACGCCCCCTGGTGGATAAATGCCGTGTAATCGGAGACGCGCGCCGCCTGCTGCATATTGTGCGTCACCAGCACCACGGTGAACCGCTCTTTCAGCGCGCCGATCAGCTCCTCAATCGTCAGCGTGGAGATCGGGTCAAGCGCCGAGGTCGGCTCATCCAGCAACAGTATTTCCGGCTCAATCGCAATCGCCCGCGCAATCACCAGCCGCTGCTGCTGCCCGCTGGAGAGCCGCAGGGCGTTCTCCTTCAGCCGGTCTTTCACCTCGTGCCACAGCGCCGCCGCGCGCAGGGCGGCTTCCACCGCCTCGTCCAGCACCCGCCGGTCATTGATGCCCTGCACCCGCAGGCCATATACCACATTCTCATAAATCGATTTCGGGAACGGGTTAGGCCGCTGGAACACCATCCCGACCCGCCGCCGCAGCGCGGTCACATCCACCTCGCCGCCATACACCGAACTGCCGCCGAGGCGAATATCGCCCTCGATCCGGCAAGGTTCCAGCAGATCATTCATCCGGTTAAAACAGCGTAACAACGTCGATTTGCCGCAGCCGGAGGGGCCGATCAGCGCCGTAACCCGGTGGCGCGGGATGCGCAGCGAAATATCATGCAGCGCCTGCTTACCGCCGTACCACAGGTTCAGCGCCTGTACCTCCAGCGCGGTATCGGCATCGCTGAGCCGCGACACATCCGGCAACGGCTCGCCACCCAGTAATGATCTCATCACTCTCTCCTGCACAGGCCGGGCATCAGATGCCCAGCGAACGGAATTTTTCACGCAGCGAATGGCGCAGCCCCATCGCCGCCAGGTTCAGGCCGACCACCATCACCACCAGCAGCAGCGCCGTGGCGTAGACCAGCGGCTGGGCCGCCTCCACGTTCGGGCTTTGCAGCGCCATGTCGTAAATCTGGAAGCCCAGATGCATAAATTTACGGTCAAGATGGAGGTAAGGGAAAATGGTGTCCACCGGCAGCGCCGGCACGGATTTCACCACCCCCACCAGCATCAGCGGCGCGGTCTCCCCGGCTGCGCGGGCGATCGCCAGAATCATGCCGGTGAGCATAGCCGGTACTGCCATCGGCAACACTATCCGCCAGAGCGTCTGTGCCTGCGTCGCCCCCAGCGCCAGTGAGCCCTGCCGCAATGCTACCGGAATGCGCGACAGCCCCTCCTCGGTGGCGACAATCACCACCGGCAGCGTCAGCAGCGCCAGCGTCAGCGCGGCCCACAGCACGCCGGGCGTGCCGAAGGTCGGGTCGGGCAGCGCCTGCGGAAACAGTAACTGGTCCAGCGACCCGCCAATCACATACACAAAAAAGCCCAGCCCGAAAACGCCGTACACAATCGACGGCACGCCCGCCAGGTTCACCACGGCAATCCGCAGCAGGCGCGTCAGCCAGTGCCGCCCGGCATATTCATGCAGGTAGACGGCGGCGATCACCCCGAGCGGCATCACCATCACCGACATCAGCACCACCATCAGCACCGTGCCGAACAGCGCCGGGAAAATGCCGCCGGCGGTGTTGGAGGCGCGCGGGTTTTCGCTCAGGAAGGCCCACCCGGCGCGCAGCGTGTGCATCAGCTTCTGCGGCAGGCTCATGGCATTCGGGTACCAGGCGTTGTGCACCTCGCTCAGCGGCAGTGTGTGAATCCGCCCGGCCGCGTCGCGCAGCAACAGGGCGTCGCGCTGACGATCCTGGTTGATGCTCTCCAGCTCCGCGGTCAGCCGGCTGAACTGGTACTCCACCTCAATACGCTCTGCGTGTAAACGGGAGACCGCCTGGGGCGTAAGCTGCCCGGTCATCGCCAGCTGCCGCTCCTCCAGCCGCAGCACTTCAAACCGGTGGTTGACCCGCGCCAGCGCATGGTGCTGCAAATGCCGGGCACGGGCGGCCAGCGCCCGGTTTTCCGGGATGCGGCGCAACAGCTCGGCCGCCAGGTTACGCGCCACCAGCGGCTGGCCGTTCTCCAGCATCCCGGCCAGCGTGCCGTAAGCCAGCCCGCTCTCCTCCCGGTCGAGCACCAGCACGTCCGGCGGCGCGCGGCGCGCCAGCACATCGCGTTCAGCCAGCAGCATAAATTCGCGGGTGCTCTCCGGCCCGGACGCCAAATCGCGGTTCCCGGTTTTGATCAGCAGCCGTGTCAGGGTGGCAGGTGCATCCGGCGGCAGCGGTACCCCCGCCTCGCGCAATTGTTGCTGCGGCACCGACGGCCGGGCATACAACTCACCCAGTAACTGATTCTGCCCGGCCAGCGGCGTGCGCAGCGTGAACTGGTAAACGGGAGCCGGCCAGAAACTGCGCACCCCCTGCCCGGCCAGCAGCAGGATAATCCCGGCCAGCGCCAGCACACTCACGGCCACGGCCGCCGCCGTCAGCCAAATCCACGGGGTACCCGCCCGCCGCCAGCCGGTCATGCGCCCTCCTGATTCTGGCTGTAACGCGCCCGCAGCCGCTGGCGGATCAGTTCCGCCAGCGTGTTCAGCACAAAGGTAAACAGAAACAGCACCAGCGCCGTAAGCATCAGCACCCGGTAGTGGCCGCTGTCTGCCACCGCTTCCGGCAGTTCAATCGCGATGTTGGCGGCCAGCGCACGCAGCCCCTGCAACAGGCTGCCATCCATGATCGGCGTGTTGCCGGTCGCCATCAGCACAATCATCGTCTCCCCGACGGCCCGGCCAAACCCAATCATCAGCGCGGAAAAAATCCCGGCCCCCGCCGCCGGTATAATGACCCGGCGCAACGTCTGCCACGGCGTCGCCCCCAGCGCCAGCGATCCCTGGCTCAGCAACGGCGGCACACTGAACAGCGCATCCTCCGCCAACGTGAAAATCACCGGCACCAGCGCGAAGCCCATCGCCACCCCGACCACCAGTGTATTGCGCGGCTGGTAGCCCTCGCCGAACCACTGGGCCAGCGGCATCCCGAACAGCGCCTGTTCCAGCCAGGGGCTGAAGCGGCATACCAGCCAGACACTCCCGGCCAGCAGCGGCAGCAGGAAGAAGACTTCACGCCCGGCGGTATGCCAGCGCAAACGCGCTGCCAACAGGCTGGCCGCCAGCGTCACCAGCGCCAGCACCCACGGCAACAGCAGCACGCCGAGCAGCAGATGTTGCAACAGCGGGGCCAGCCAGATGCCGGCAATCAGGCCGATCACCACCGTGGGCAAGGCCCCCATCACCTCCAGTGCCGGTTTCACCAGCCGCCGCAGGCGCGGGGTCATAAACCAGGCGGTGTAGGCCGCGCCGCTCAGCGCCAGCGGCACCGCAAACAGCATCGCGCAGAGCGCGGCCTTCAGCGTCCCGGCGATCACCGGCATCAGGCTGAATTTCGGCTGGTAGCCCTCCGCGGCCGAGGTGCTCTGCCAGACATAGGCGGGGCCGGGGTAGCCCTCATACCAGACTTTCTGCCACAGCGACCGCAGGCTGATATCCGGGTAGGGGTTAGAGATGCAAAGGGACAGCCAGCCGTCCGGCGTTTCGGCCAGCAGCCCATCCCCCTGCGGGGAGAAGGCCATCCGGCGTACGCCGGGCAGCGGGCGGCTCAGCAGCGGATCGGCTTGCACCACGGCGTTCAGCGTCAGGGTGTTTTGCGTATCCAGCGCGGCAAACACCCGCCGCATCGGTTCCGCTGCCAGCTGGCTGACCTGTTGCGGGGCGAAATCGCGGATGCGCGTCAGCCGTGGGCCCCGTGGCCCGCTGACGTCAAACCATTGGGTGAGGCGGCCACCGGCATTTACCAGCAGCGACCCGCCGCCGCTGAGCAGCGTCACTGATACCGGGCCGCGATCCGCCAGCGTCACGCTCTGGCGCAGCTGGATGCCGCCGTTGCGCAGGGTGTAGATCTGCAACAGCGGCCCGGTTTGCAGGAACAGCAGGCGGCCGTTGGGCGACATAAGAAGGGAGTCAGGCACCGCGGCCAGGGGCAGCGTGAGCTCGGGGCCGGACGGCAGATCGCGCACCCGCAGGCGGCGATCGGCCGTCACGGCGGCGGCCCGCAGCGGCACGCCCTCGCCCATCACCAGCGCCAGCCGCACCAGCGGTTGCCCGCCGTCATCCACTGTCAGCGGTGTTTGGCCATAAGGGAAGGCCCATTGGGGAGGCTGGCCCGCCAGCGGCAGCGCCGGCTGCACCAGCGTCACACGGCCATCCGCGCCGCCGAGGCCATACACCGGCAGTACGCCGCCGGTGTGCGCCAGTGCCGTCACCGCCGGGGCCAGCACGGTGGTAAGCGGCGTGATCGTCTGTGACGTGGCCGGAAGGGGGATATAGGCGCCCTGCCCGCGTGCGTCCAGCCGGTAGCCCCAGCGGTTGCCCGGCAGCATCCCCATCGCCAGTGACGGCGAGCCGGCAGTAAAACGCAGCGTGACCGGTTCACTCACAGAGACCGGCCGGAACAGCGGCCAGATGCTGTAAAGCAGCCAGACAAAAATCAGCATCAGCGTTAACAGCACCAGCATACCGCAACCGGTAACGCCGTAGCGGATCAGGCGGTCGTGCCTCGCGCGGCGACGGTCCGATGAAAGAGGTAGGTCACGTATCTGCACTGCCCATCCTGCATAAAAAAGTAAAATAGCCTGACATTGCGGCGGCGCATCCGGCCCGTCAACACCGCGTCTGACCGGGCATCTTATGCCAGTTTAATGATCAATGCATGACAATGTTAACCATTGAGAATGGTTGGACTTTGTTGTCATTATTTCGCAATAATGTTGTGAGAGACTCGCCGCCCATTACAGGGGATGGGTCTTTAAGCACTCTGTTTTGCACTATGACTCCCCCCTGAAATTTGTATGCCGGAAAGGCGTAACCCGTTCAGTGGCCTACGGGAAAAGCTTCAGGCTCAATGAATGGAGTGACAATGGGACAAGAAAAGCTATACACAGAAAAAGAGCTGAGCTGGTTATCTTTCAATGAAAGGGTGTTGCAGGAAGCGGCTGATAAGTCAAACCCCCTCATTGAACGCATGCGTTTTCTGGGCATTTACTCAAATAACCTCGATGAATTCTACAAAGTCCGTTTTGCTGAACTGAAACGACGCATCCTGATCAGCGAGGAACAGGGGTCAATGGGCGCCTCGCGCCACCTGCTGAAACGCATCCAGGCCAAGGTGCTGAAAACAGAGCAGGAATTTGACAACCTCTATAATGACCTGCTGCTGGAGATGGCGCGTAATCAGATCTTCCTGATTAATGAACGCCAGCTCTCCGAGAACCAGCAATCCTGGTTACGCCACTACTTCAAACATTCGCTGCGCCCCTATATCACGCCGATCCTGGTCGATCAGGACACCAATCTGGTGCAGTTCCTGAAAGATGACTACACCTATCTGGCGGTGGAAATTATCCGCGGCGAACAGATTAACTACGCGCTGCTGGAGATCCCGTCTGACAAAGTGCCGCGTTTCGTGGATTTGCCGCCGGAAGCCCCGCGCCGCCGCAAGCCGATGATCCTGCTCGACAATATTCTGCGCAACTGCCTGGATGACATCTTCAAAGGCTTTTTCGATTACGACGCGCTGAACGCCTACTCGATGAAGATGACCCGTGACGCCGAATATGATCTGGTCACCGAGATGGAATCGAGCCTGCTGGAACTGATGTCCTCCAGTCTTAAACAGCGCCTGACGGCGGAACCGGTGCGCTTTGTTTACCAGCGCGACATGCCGGATGAGATGGTGGAGTTACTGCGCGAAAAACTCGGCATCTCCAACTATGATTCGGTGATCCCCGGCGGCCGTTACCACAACTTCAAAGATTTCATCGGCTTCCCTAACGTCGGCAAGGCTAACCTGGTCAACCGGCCGATGCCGCAGCTGCGCCACATCTGGTTTGACCGCTTCCGCAACGGCTTTGACGCCATCCGCGAGCGCGACGTGCTGCTCTACTACCCTTACCATACCTTCGAGCATGTGCTGGAGCTGCTGCGCCAGGCGTCGTTTGACCCGAGCGTGCTGGCGATCAAGATCAACATCTACCGTGTTGCCAAAGATTCGCGCATCATCGAATCGATGATCCATGCCGCGCACAACGGCAAAAAAGTCACGGTGGTGGTGGAGTTACAGGCGCGCTTTGATGAAGAAGCCAATATCCACTGGGCCAAGCGGCTCACCGAGGCCGGGGTGCATGTGATTTTCTCGGCGCCCGGGCTTAAGATCCACGCCAAGCTTTTCCTGATCTCACGGCTGGAAAACGATGAGATCGTGCGTTATGCGCACATCGGTACCGGTAACTTCAACGAAAAAACCGCCCGCCTCTATACTGACTATTCATTGATCACCGCGGATGCGCGCATCACCAATGAAGTGCGCCGGGTCTTCAACTTTATCGAAAACCCCTACCGCCCGGTGACGTTCGATCACCTGATGGTGTCGCCGCAGAATTCACGCCGGATGCTCTACGCGCTGATCGATCAGGAGATCATCAACGTTCAGTCCGGCGGCAAGGGCGGCATTATTCTGAAAATTAACAACCTGGTGGATAAGGGCCTGATTGACCGGCTCTACGCGGCGTCCGGGGTTGGGGTGAAAATCCGCCTGCTGGTCCGCGGCATGTGTTCACTGGTTCCGAACCTGCCGGGCATCAGTGAAAATATCCAGGTGACCAGTATCGTTGACCGTTTCCTCGAGCACGACCGGGTTTATGTGTTTGAAAATAATGGCGATCACAAAGTGTTCCTCTCCTCGGCCGACTGGATGACGCGCAACATTGATTTCCGTATTGAAGTGGCGGTCGGGCTGCTCGATCCGCGGCTGAAACAGCGGGTGCTGGATATCCTCGACATCCTGCTGAACGATACGGTCAAGGCACGTTATATTGATAAAGAGCTGAGTAACCGGTATGTTCCGCGCGGCAACCGCCGTAAGGTAAGGGCACAGACTGCCATTTACCACTATCTAAAGACTCTGGAACAACCAGACAAACAGGCCTGAGACTATGCCGTTACAACACATTCCTTCTGCCAAACCCCAGGAGATTGCCGCCGTCGATCTGGGCTCAAACAGCTTCCATATGGTGATCGCCCGGGTGGTCAACGGGGCGCTGCAAGTGCTCGGCCGCCTGAAGCAGCGGGTGCATCTGGCCGATGGGCTGGACAGCCGCAACGTACTGAGTGAAGAAGCCATGCAGCGCGGCCTGGCTTGTCTGGCGCTGTTTGCCGAGCGGCTCCAGGGCTTCTCGCCGGACAATGTCACCATTGTCGGCACCCATACCCTGCGGGAGGCGGTCAATGCGGAAGAGTTCCTCAAGCGCGCCGCCGAGGTAATCCCCTACCCGATTGAGATCATCTCCGGGCAGGAGGAAGCCCGCCTGATTTTTATGGGCGTTGAGCATACCCAGCCTGAGAAAGGGCGCAAGCTGGTGATAGACATCGGCGGCGGCTCCACGGAGCTGGTAATCGGGGAAGATTTTGAGCCGTTGCTGGCGGAAAGCCGCCGGATGGGCTGTGTGAGTTTCAGTCAGATCTTCTTCCGGGACGGGGACATCAGCCACGCCAGTTTCCGCCGCGCCCGCCTGGCGGCGGCGCAAAAGCTGGAGACGCTGGCGTGGCAGTACCGCATCCAGGGTTGGCAATATGCGCTTGGGGCGTCCGGCTCCATTAAAGCCATTGTGGAAGTGCTGGTGGAAAGCGGCGAAAAAGATGGCCTGATCACCCCCGAGCGGCTGGAGTCGCTGGTAGCGCAGGTGCTGAAGTTCAAGAACTTCAAATCCCTGAGTCTGCCGGGCCTTTCTGAAGACCGAAAAACGGTGTTTGTGCCGGGGCTGGCAATTCTGTGCGGCGTGTTTGATGCGCTGGCGCTGAAATCCCTGCGCCTGTCAGACGGCGCGCTGCGTGAAGGGGTGCTGTATGAGATGGAAGGCCGCTTCCGCCATCAGGACATCCGCAGCCGTACCGCCCGCAGCCTGGCGGACCACTACAATATTGACCGTGAACAGGCGCGCCGCGTGCTGGACACCAGCGCCCACCTCTACAGCCAGTGGCAGGCGCAGAACCCGAAGCTGGTGCACCCGCAACTGGAAGCGTTGCTGAAATGGGCGGCACTGCTGCATGAGGTGGGGCTGAGCATCAACCATAGCGGTATGCACCGCCACTCCGCGTACATCCTGCAAAACACCAACCTGCCCGGCTTCAACCAGGAGCAGCAGATCCTGCTGGCGGCGATGGTGCGGCTGCACCGCAAAGCGATCAAGCTGGAAGAGTTGCCGCGCCTGAACCTGTTCCGCAAAAAAGAGTACCTGCCGCTGATTCAGCTGCTGCGCCTTGGGGCTTTGCTGAATAACCAGCGCCAGTCCACCACCACGCCGGAAACCCTGCGGCTGGACACGGACGACAACCACTGGACGCTGACCTTCCCGGCCGGTTATCTCTCGCAGAATATGCTGGTGCAGCTCGATATTGAGCGCGAGCAGGAATACTGGCATGACGTGACCGGCTGGAAGCTGCATATTGCTGAAGAAGAGCCGTCTGACGGCGGCCCTGAGGCAGACGCGCCCGACGCCTGACCGGCACGGCAGCGCCTTTTCACCCTGTGGATTGGCTGCTGCCGCGCACCACCAGCGTGACCGGTAACTGCCGCTGCGGCGGCGGATCTTCCGGCGGCGCCAGCAACATCTCGACCGCCTGCCGCCCCAGTGCGGCTTTGTCCACCGCCAGCGTGGTCAGCCCCGGCACCACTTGCGCCGCCGCCTCAATATCGTCAAACCCCACAATCGCCAGCTGCTCCGGCACCCGGATGCCGGCCTCACGGCAGACCCGCAGCGCAATCAGCGCCACCGCATCATTACAGGCAAACAGGGCATCCGGCGGCACCGGCAGCGCCATCAGTTGCCGCACCGCCTGCGCCAGCCCCTGCTCAGCGTCATCCCCCGGCGGGGCCACCACCTCCAGCGCCGGATCGTTGAGGATTTTTGCTTCAAACAGCGCCTGACGGTAACCCTTCTCTCGTTCACGCAGGCTGAAATGCGCCAGTGAGCGGGTCAGAAACGCGATGCGGCGGCGGCCGAGATCGATCAGGTGGCGGGTCGCCAGGTAGCCGCCCTGCTGGTTATCCGGGTTGATGGCGGCAAGGCCGGGCTGCCACAGATCGGCCAGCACCACCGGTTTGCCGCTCGCTTTAAGCACCGCCAGCCGCTCCGGCTCCAGGTACCCGGCACATAAAAACGCATCCGGCTCATGCAGCCGGATCGCCGCCGCCAGCGAATCCGCCGGGCTGGTGGCGAGCACGCTGAGCACGATCCCCCGTTCACGGCAGGCGCTCTCCGCGCCCAGCAGCACGGCGGAGTAAAACGGCAGGGCCAGCGCGATATTGTGCTGACGGTGCAGCACAAACAGCACGCGTTTGATCGGGCTGCTTTGCAGGCGGCTGAAGTCATAACCCAGCCGGCGCGCCACCTCCACAATGCGCGTGCGCGTGGCCTCTTTCAGCCCCGGCTGCCCTTTCAGCGCGCGTGACACCGCCCCAACGGAGACCCCTGCCTGCTGTGCAATATCCCGGACTCTGACGGCCATAATGATCCTTGTTCTGCTGCCTGCCCACGCAGGCGAAGCCGCCATCGTAACTGTTTAATAAACAAAATGCGATATCACCCCCTTACCTGCCTGCATTAACGCCATATTGGGCAGCGATCACCCTTTCCTCACCATTTTGTTTACTAAACAAAATAAGCGCGGTAGGCTTTCCGGCACTATTTTCACGGAGAGATCATCATGAACAGACTGGGGCTGGATATTGGCGGCACAAAAATTGAGGTGGTGTTGTTTTCCGAACAGGGCGAAGTGCTGGAGAAGCAGCGCAGCGCCACGCAAAAAGCCACGTATGCCGCGTTCCTGGCGGATCTCAGCCAGTTGATCCTGGGGCTGCGGCAGCGGCAGAGCGCGCCGTTTTCAATCGGCCTCTGCCTGCCCGGCAGCGTGTCGCCAATCACCGGGCTGATTAAAAATTCCAATATCCTGGTGCTGAACGGCCGGCCGTTACAGCGCGACCTCATGGCGCAGTTGCAGCAGCCGGTGGCCATCGCCAATGACGGCAACTGCTTTGCGCTCTCTGAAGCGGTGGATGGTGCCGGGCATGACCATGAGATTGTGTTCGGCGTTACCCTCGGCACCGGCTGCGGCGGCGGCCTCAGCATCGGCAAGCGGATGATCACCGGCAACAACGGCAATGCTGCCGAATGCGGCCATAACCCGCTGCCCGGCTACACGCCGGAACGGGATGGCCCGCCGGTCACCTGCTACTGCGGGCAACAGAACTGCGTGGAATCCTTTGTCTCCGGCACCGGCCTGTCACAGCGTTTCGCCGTGCAACAGGGCGAAAGCCTGACGGCCGCCGCGATTATTGAACGGATGCGCCGGGGCGATCCGGCCGCCGTGGCGCAGTTTGCCCTGTACCGTGACCAGCTGGCGCGCACGCTGGCTTCCGTGGTCAATCACCTGGACCCCGGCGCAATCGTGCTGGGCGGCGGGCTGTCGAATGTGCCGGAGATCTACCCCGGCCTGGAGGCGCTGACCGGCCGCTACACCTTTACCGACACCTTCACCACCCGCATTCTGCCCGCCCACCACGGTGACAGCAGCTGCGTGCGCGGCGCCGCCTGGCTCGGTGCCCGCTGCCCGTAGGCCCGGTGCCCCTGTTTTCGTGCCTGTTGACCTGGATCATGGCAGGCACGCTTTAGCGGGGGTTTTCGTCCCCCTGTTTATTTCTTATTTAGGCCAATCGCCTATCTTAGGGCGCGTGTCCCCGGCTTGTTCATTTTTCAGGCTGGACAGGCGTTTTGAAAAGCTTTTACACTTTCATGTGAAATCAACTTATTACCGGGTGCCCGCCGCAGAGACCGGCGCGGTGCCTGCTCTGGAGAACCTTATGCGCCGGCGCACCAACGTCAGCATGACCAAAATTGTTCTGGCCATCAGCTTTATCATCCTGCTGGGGCGCATGATTTACGCCGGTATCGGCGCAATCTCGCACCATCAGGAGAAGCGGCTGATCCAGCAAGATCACGCCGCCGTGCAAACGATCCCGGCGCGCGCGGCGTCCCCCGCCCCGCACTGAGCGGCGGCGCAGCACGCTGCCATGTTCTACCCTTGATCACAGCCCGGAGAGGGGATGCCGCGCCGGTTGGCGCTTAATTGCACATTTGCCGATGAAAGGGAACCTGATGTCTGCCGCTAATCACAACACTAAAAAACTTGCGGAAACCCGCAGCCGCATTCTGGCGCTGCTGCAAAACAATGACGCACTGGTCGAAGATTTGCTGGACGAGCGCGCGCCCGATGCGCCGCCCAGCCCGCCGGAATTGCTTGACCAGACCGCCGAACTCCAGCTGCTGCTGCACAGCCTGCACGCCGCCGACCTGGCGGACCTGCTGGAAGGGCTGCCGCGTGATGAACGCCTGGCGCTCTGGCGGCTGGTCAGCAACACTGCCCGCGGCCGGGTGCTGGTCGAAGCCAATGAAACCGTGTGGGACAGCCTGATCGAAGAGATGAGCGACCGCGATCTGCTGCGGGCGATCGCCACGCTCGACATTGACGAGCAGGTCTACCTGGCGGAGTACCTGCCGCGTAACCTGACCGGGCGGGTGCTCACCTCGCTGGAGCCGGAACAGCGCGCCCAGGTGCGGGAAGTGATGAAGTTTGACCGCGACACCGTGGGCCGCATCATGGATTTTGAGCTGGTCACGGTGCGCCCCAGGGTGACGCTGGCCGCCGTGCAGCGCTACCTGCGCCAACGCGGCCGCGTGCCGGACTCCACCGACAAAATCTTTGTCACTGACCGGCGTAACACCCTGCTCGGTGAACTGCCGCTGACCGCCATCCTGCTCCACCCGCCGAAAATGACCGTGGCGGAGCTGATGGACCGTGACCCCACTACCTTCACGCCGGATGAGAAAGCGGAAGATGCCGCCGGGGCGTTTGAGCGCTACAACCTGATTACTGCGCCGGTCGTGGATGCACGCGGCAAACTGATGGGCCGCCTGACGGTGGAAGAGATTCTCGACGTGGTCAACGAGGAGAGTGACAACAATCTGCGGCGGATGGGCGGCCTCAGCCAGGAAGAGGACCTCTTTTCGCCGGTGGGCAAAGCGGTGCGTAACCGCTGGGCCTGGCTGGCGATCAACCTCTGTACAGCGTTCGTTGCCTCCCGGGTGATCGGCCTGTTTGAGCACACCATTTCAGAGCTGGTGGCGCTGGCCGCACTGATGCCGATTGTCGCGGGCATTGGCGGCAACACCGGCAACCAGACCATCACCATGATTGTGCGCGCGCTGGCGCTGCACCAGCTCCAGAGCGGCAGCGTCTCTTTTCTGATGATGCGCGAGCTCGGGGTGGCGCTGATCAACGGGCTGGTGTGGGGCGGGCTGATGGGGGTCGTTACCTGGCTGCTCTACCATGACTGGCAGATGGGCGCGGTGATGACGCTGGCGATGGTGCTTAACCTGCTGGTGGCGGCGCTGATGGGCGTGATTATCCCGACCACCATGGTGCGCTTTGGCCGCGATCCGGCGGTCGGCTCCAGCGTGATGATTACCGCCATCACCGACACCGGCGGCTTTTTCATCTTCCTTGGGCTGGCCACCCTTTTCCTGTTGTAACACGCCGCCGGCCCACGCCGCGAAATACCCCCTTTATGCCGGGCTGATACACCGATTGGCCCGGCGGTTCTGCGCTAAAATAAGGAAAGAACGCGCTGCTGCGCCGTAAAAACGGCGTGACGGCGCGTCTCTGCATAAACAGAAAGTGACCACGACTATTTTGATCTATTATTTCACAGCATAAGGCATCACCCACCGGGACTGGATGCCTGCCCCGCACACTGCGGCTTCCGGGTCTGCTGCGTCCGGCGGCAACGATAAAAAAGGCCCTGATGTGGAAAGCAACCTGAAGATGGAAGCGGTACAACAGATCCGCCCCGGCTGGCGCACCCTGGGCGGCGTTACGCTGCTGGTGTTTTTACTGGCGCTGTTCTGCCTGCGCTTTACCCTGGTCGATGGGCTGATTGTGTCGCTCTGGCTGCCGACCGCACTGATGATCGCCCTGCTCTACCGCTTCCCGCACCGCACCTGGCCGGTGCTGCTGCTGGGGTCTGCCGCGGCGATGGCCGCTGCCAATCTGCTCTGCGGGGTGCCGCCCGGCTTCTTCCTGCCGCTGACGCTGATTAACATGGCGGAATCGATGCTGGCCGCCACCCTGTTGCACTACCTGTTACCGGCCGATGACCCGCTGGAGAACGTGGCGAGCTGGATTAAATTTGTGCTCGCCGCCGTGGTGTTTACCCCGATGATCAGCGCCATCGTGATGCTGCTTCCGCACCTGAATGCCCCCGATCTGCTGCCGAACCGCTTCCGCATCTGGTTTATCTCCGAGTCGCTCGGCATCCTGAGCGTGACCCCGCTCGGGCTGCTTTATCACCGCACCTCCCTTCAGCGGCTGCTGCACTCACCGCGCCTGCCGGAGGTGCTGCTGATGCTGGTGGGCACCCTGGGGTTCAGTTACCTGGCGCTGTTCTGGCTGCCCTACCCGTTTGCGTTTATCTCGCTTTTGCTGCTGACCGCCTCTATCCGCCTGCACCGCATAGAGGCGCTGTTGATCTTCCTCGCCCTGACGGTGATGGTCACGCTGCTGATCGCCAGTGGACAGATCGGCCACATCCGCTACCCTGCCTACTCCCCGCTGCTTAACTATGTGCCGCTGCTGCTGATCCTGCTGCCGGCCAATGCCATGACCATTGTGATGCACAAGCTGAACGTCGAGCGGGCGCACATCGTGGAGAGCGAAAACCGCTTCCGCAACGCCATGGAGTATTCGGCGATCGGCATGGCGCTGGTATCGCCGCAGGGGCACTGGTTACAGGTGAATCAGGCGCTGTGTACGCTGCTGGGCTACAGCCCCGATGACCTGAAAAAAATGACCTTCCAGGACATTACGCACCCGGACGATCTCGATTCCGATTTGCAGCAAGTGCAGGCGCTGCTGGAAGGCGCTATCCAGAGTTATACACTGGAGAAACGCTACCGCCGCCGCGACGGCGAGATGGTGTGGGCACTGCTGGCGGTATCGCTGGTGCGGGATGAGCGCCAGCGCCCGCTCTATTTTATTTCGCAGATTGAAGACATCAGCAGCCTGAAGATGACCGAGCAGGCCAATAACCAGCTGACCGAGGCGCTGCATGAGGAGAAAGAGCGGCTGCACATCACCCTCGACGCCATCAAAGAGGCAGTGATCTGCACCAACCGCGCCAAGGCAATCACCTTTATGAACCCGGTGGCTGAGCGGATGACCGGCTGGCGGGCGGAACGGGCGGTGGGGCAGCACATTGATGAGGTGGTGCACCTGTCGCGCGGCCTGAACGGCCCGCGTGTGGCAAACCTGCTGCCGTTTGATGTTAATGAAAACCTGAACAGTGCCATTGAGCACGCGCTGGTGCTCACCAACAACAAAGGTGAATCCTTTGAGATCCAGCGCGCGGTGTCGCCGTTAAGAACGCTGGAGCAGGAGCTGCTCGGCATGGTGCTGGTGTTGCAGGATGTCAGCAAATCCCGCGAACTGATGCGTAAGCTGAGCTATAACGCCTCCCATGATGCCCTGACCGGCCTGCCCAACCGCACCAGCTTTGAACGTGATCTGCATCAGGCGTTGACGCTCACCGCCAATGAAGGGCAGCAGCACGGGCTGGCCTTCCTGGATCTTGACCGCTTCAAGGCGGTGAACGACACCGCAGGCCACGCGGCAGGCGATGAGCTGCTGCGCCAGCTCAGCCAGCTGATGCAGGAGAGCCTGCGCAACAGTGACCGGCTGGCGCGGCTCGGCGGGGATGAGTTCGCCATCCTGATGTTTGACTGTGCGCTGGAACCGGCGCATGAGCGCGTCAGGGTACTGGTGCAGAAAATCAACGGGTTCCGCTTCTACTGGAACCAGAAAATCTACCGCATCGGGGCCAGCGCTGGGGTCACGATTATCAACGATCCGCAGCTGACCGCCGGGGAGCTGATGTCGCAGGCGGACGTGGCCTGTTACGCCGCCAAGCACAGCGGGCGCGGGCAGGTGGTGGTTTATCAGGCACGCCAGACGCGGCTGCTGGAGAAAGACAGCGTGCTGCTCACCCCGGTGCAGATTGCGCGCATCCTGGAGGATAACCTGCTGACGCTAACGGCGCGCGCCGCCGCGCCGCCAAAAACCCCGCTGGCCACCTGCTTCTATCAGCTGTCGGTGGAGGTGGCCGCCGCCGAGGAGACCGGGGCCACCAATGAGGCGTTCCACGCCACCGTGGCCCTGCTGGGGATGGAAGCCAGTGTGGATGCCTGGCTGGTACGCCGGGTGCTGCTGGCCTACGGGCCGGAGATTGCGCGCAAAGGGCTGGCGGTGGCACTGACGCTGAGCGAAAGCGGGCTGACCAGCCCGGCCCTGCATGCGGCCCTGTTCAGCGCCCTGCGCCAGACCGTGATCCCACCTTCCCTGTTGCTGTTCCGGCTGGATGAAAGCGTGCTGCTGCAACATCAGACCGAGGCGGAAACCCTGCTGAAAACCCTGAAACAGCAGGGGTGCGGCATCATCATCGCCCACGCCGGCCACCAGCTGGCGGCGCTCAGTGAGCTGCCCGCCGGGATGGCGGACTACCTGCAACTCGACCCGCAATTTATCGCCCAGGTGCACTGTAACCAGATGGATGAGATCCTGGTAAATATTGTGCACGGCACCGCCCACCGGTTACAGGCACAGAGTATTGCCGGGCCGGTGGATCTGCCGGCCACCCACCAGAAACTGATGGAAATGGGCATCGACCTGATTGAGGGCGAAGTGGTCTCGGCACCGCAGCCGCTGGAAGGGCTGCTCAGCAGCGGGTACTTTGCCATGCGCTAGCCTGTTTCCGGCAACAGGCCGGTTGCGTCAGGCGCTGCCTTCCGGCACCCAGTCTGAGGCGAGCCACAAATGCAGCGTGGCGTAGGAACGGAACGGCTGCCAGCGCGCCGCATAGCGCGCAATCTGCCCCGGCGTCATGCCGGGGAAGCGCTGCTTAATCAGGTAGTCGCTGGTGAGGAACACATCCTGCGCCGCCCAGGCGCGCATCCCGATATAGCTGGCCGTCCAGGGGCCGATGCCCGGCTGCGCCAGCAACTGCCGCATGCCCTGTTCCGCATCCGGCACCGCGTCCACCTCCAGTTCCCCCTCTGCCACCGCCCGCGACAGCGCGATCAAACAGGCTGAGCGCCGCGCCTGCACGCCAATTGACCGCAGGTCATCCACCGTCAGGCGGGCAATTGCCGCCGGTTGGGGAAACAGCACGCTGAGGCGATCGTGCGGCATCTCCAGTGGGGTGCCCCAGCGCGCCGCCAGCCGTTCGGTGAGTGTTGCCGCCATCTTCACGCTCACCAGCTGGCCGAGGATGCCGCGCACCGTCTGCTCGTAGCCATGCACCGACCCGGCGAGCCGCAGCCCCGGCCGGTCAGCCGCCAGCGGCCCGAGCACGGCAGCGATTGCCTGCGGGTCTGCATCCAGATCCCACTGCCGCCGCACGCGCCGTACCACCTCCTCCCGTTGCGGATGGAGTGACGGCGACATGCGCAGCGCCAGCGCCGCCTCGCCCGGCACCGGGGCGATCTGGTAACAACCGGGCACGCCGCCGACCACCAGCGTGCGCTGGTAGTGGTGCGCGTCCCCCGCTTCTACCCCGGCAATGGCGCGCGTTTGCAGGAAGCCATGCACCAGCGCCCAGTCATAGGGCGGCGTATAGGGCAGCAGGAGGGTGTCGGGGTGCCACAGGGCGGAATCAGTCACAGGTGAACTCCTTTCAACGCAAAACCTTCAGTTAAGCTGCCCGGCCCCGCGCCTGTCAACGTCCCGCCCTCTATAAAAAAGGGCACCCGGAGGTGCCCTGCAACGCGGTCAGCGGTTACTCGAAACTGTAGGCCAGCGTCACGCCGCCGCCCCAGTTACGGCCGGGAGCAGGCTCAAAGTAGCGGCCGTTGCCCTCGTTGACGATCACCGATCCGACATAGTGCCGGTCAAACAGGTTATCCACGCGGCCGAACACGTCCAGCAGCCAGTTGCCGTGGCGGAACTTGTAGCCGGTGTTCAGCGCCGTTACGGCGTAGGACGGGGCCTGTTCGCTGTTTTCATCATTGACCTGGATATCGCTCATGTAGCGGATTTCGCCGCCTGCGTACCAGCCCTCCTCCGGCACCCAGCCCAGCGAGGCGTAGCCCATGTTACGGGCGATGCCCGGCAGGCGGTGGCCGGCGGTGCCGCTACAGACGCCCTCGCTGCACTGGTCATCCCGGTAGGTGGCATCCAGCAGCGTCCAGGCCATGTTGAGCCGCCACGCCTCACCGAACTGCTGATCCAGCGCCAGCTCCACGCCACGGCGGCGGGTTTTCCCGGCGTTGGTGTAGCTGGTGCGGCCGTTGCTGCTCTCCGCCACCACAATCTCGTTGCTGGTCTTGGTTTCAAACAGGGCGGTGGTAAACAGGCCGTTGCCGACGCGCAGTTTGCTGCCCAGCTCCACGCTGTCACTGGTGGCTGGTTGCAGCGCAAAGTTCAGCCCGGCCAGCCCGTTGCTGCGGTAGGAAAGCTCGTTGATGGTCGGCGTCTCCACGCCGCGCCCGGCGGAGGCGTAAAGGTTCCAGCCGTCGTTTACCGCGTACTTCAGCGAGCCGACCGGCAGCCAGCGGTGGTAGTTGGCGTCGCCGCTGTCATCGCCGTTGCCTGCCGTCACATAGTGGTCGTTGGAGTCAAAATTGACGGTGGTGTAGCGCACCCCGGCGTCCAGCGTCCATTTCGGCGTCAGCTTCCAGGAGGTTTGCAGGTAAGGGTCGAGGTTCCACATCAGGTTGCGCTCATTGCGGCGCAGGTTGCCCATGTTGCCCAGCTCGGTCACCCCATTGTTCTGCGTAAAGTTTTCATAGCCTTTGCGCTGCTCGGTCATGGTCTCGTAGTCCAGCCCGCCGGTCAGCGTGACCGGTACGCCCAGCTCGCCACGGTGCGTCCAGCGGGTGTCGATGCCTTGATAATGGCGCGTCAGGTCGATAACCCCGCCCGGCTGCTGCGGGTTGGCCTGGGTGCTGACCGGGATCGACTGGTACTGCGTGGTTTCGCGCTGCCCGGCGTAGGCCATGATGCTCAGGTCATCTTTCTCGCTCATCTCGCGCTGGTAGCGCAGCCCGGCCTGGGTCTGTGAGGTGGTTTTGCGGGTATTAAACTGCTCCACGGTGCGTACTACCTGGCGGGGGTTGTCATGCCACTGGGCGTTGGTGAGGCCGCCCGGGTCATCGGCGTCAATATCTACGCTGTTGAAAATCAGCGTCAGGGTACTGACATCATCAATGCGCACGCCGAGTTTGGCGTTGCCGAGGTTTTTCTGCGCGGCGCTGTGGTCGCGGTAGCCGTGGGTGGTAAAGCGGGTGGCGGAGACGGCGTAGTTGACGTCACCGGCCTGGGTGCCGTCGCCGGTGGCCCCGGTGGCTTTCACGCCGTAGCGCCAGCTGCCGTAACTGCCGTAGTACATGCCCGCCTCCAGCGTCGGGGGCTGGCTGCCGGTCACGGTCTCGACATTTACCACGCCGCCGGAAGCGTTGCCGTAGAGCGCCGAATAGGGGCCGCGCAGCACCTCGACACGGTCAACCGAGTTGAGGTCGATGTTGGAGGTGTAACCCTGCCCGTCCGGCATGGTGGCCGGGATGCCGTCCACATAGATGCGCACGCCGCGCACGCCGTACATGGAGCGCGCACCGAAGCCGCGCACTGACAGCTGCAAATCCTGCGCGTAGTTCTGCCGGTTCTGCACCTGCAAACCGGGCACCGCGCCCAGGCTCTCCGAGAGGTTGATTTCCGGTTTCGCCTGCCGGAAATCCTCCCCATTGACCACGCTGACGGCGGCGGGGGTGTCCAGCTCCGAGATGCCGGCCGGGGCCGGGGTGGCGGTGACCACCATGGTCTGTTCATCGTTATCCGCCGCCTGGGCAGCGGGGGGCAACCACGGCAGCAGGGCCGGGATCATCAGCGAGCAGGCAGAACGAGCAGTGAGTGGTTTTTTCATGAGGTATTGTGCGCCAAAAAGTAAAAATGAACCAAAGGGAACATAAACCGCCCAGCGTAATTCATCCCGGACACCGCGTGAACGGTTGTTTGCGTAACGTTAAGGCACGGTTGATAAAACCGTGTACCGGGCGGTATCAGGAGTATAGGCGCCGGGTAAAATAATCGCGGCTAATTTCACCCCATCACGGCAGGGCAGCGGGTTTGGCTTGCCCGGCGCGCCGCTCTCCGGTAAAGTCGCGCCCTTTTATTTGGCATGGGGGTAAGAGATGTTTATCGGTTTTGACTACGGTACGGCGAACTGTTCAGTGGCGGTAATGCGCGATGGCGATGCAGTGTTGCTGCCGCTGGAGAAGGAGACACCCTACCTGCCCTCCATGCTGGCCGCGCCGACGCGCGAGGCAGTCAGTGAGTGCTTACATCGTCACTGGCAGGTACCGACCGGCAGTGACGAAAACCAGCAACTGTTGCGCCGCGCCATCAACCTCAACCGCGAGGAAGACATCCCGGTCAATGCGGACAGCGTGCTGTTCGGGCTGGCGGCGCTGGCCCACTACGTGGAAGACCCGGAAGAGGTTTACTTCGTTAAATCGCCGAAATCCTTTTTAGGAGCCAATGGCCTGAAGCCGCAGCAGATCGCGCTGTTTGAGGATCTGGTGTGCGCCATGATGTTCCACATCAAGCGCCAGGCGGAGAACACGCTGCAACAACCGATCACCCAGACGGTGATTGGCCGCCCGGTCAACTTCCAGGGCACCGGCGGTGACGAGGCGAACCAGCAGGCGCAGGGCATTCTGCACCGGGCAGCGGCGCGCGCCGGGTTCCGGGACATCGCCTTCCAGTTTGAGCCGGTGGCGGCGGGGCTGGATTTTGAGGCGACGCTGACACAAGAGAAGACGGTGCTGGTGGTGGACATCGGCGGCGGGACGACCGACTGCTCGGTGCTGCTGATGGGGCCGACCTGGCGCAACCAGGCTGACCGCCAGCAGAGCCTGCTGGGCCACAGCGGCTGCCGCGTGGGCGGGAACGATCTGGACATTATGCTGGCCTTCCGCCAGCTGATGCCGCTATGCGGCCTCGGCAGTGAGACCACCAAAGGGCTGGGCATTCCGGCGCTGCCGTTCTGGAACGCGGTTGCGACGAACGATGTCCCGGCGCAGAGTGATTTTTACAGCGTGGCCAACGGCCGCCTGCTGCGTGACCTGATCCGTGACGCGGCTGACCCGGCACGCGTGCAGCGCCTGCTGAAGGTGTACCAGCAGCGCCTGAGCTACCGGCTGGTGCGCGCAGCGGAAGAGAGCAAAATCGCCCTCTCCCACGACGCCGAGATCCGCACCGCACTGGACTTCGTGGAAGCCTCCCTGAGCGAGCGCATCACCCAGCAACAACTGGGCGAGGCGATCAGCCAGCCGCTGGCGCGCATTCAGGAGCAGGTGACGGTGGCGCTGGAAGGCAGCGCCGTCACGCCGGACGTCATCTACCTCACCGGCGGCAGCGCCCGCTCCCCGTTGCTGCGCGCCGCGTTGCAGGCGCAGTTGCCCGGCATCCCGCTGGTCGGCGGCAACGATTTCGGCTCCGTTACGGCGGGTCTTGCCCGTTGGGCAGAGGTGCTTTACCGGTAAAAGAAGATCCGCCCCTACCTTTTCCTTACATACTCAAAGATTTGCAGTCTGGTGGGGGCGTAAAAATCATTGCCGAGTGGAGCCGCAGGGCCGGGTGAGCGGGCAGGACGCCCGCGAAAGTCGCAGCCACGCCGGGAGCGTGTCTGCGGCGGCCCGAACAGCCCGAAGGCGAAATGAGGGTACCCGCTACGCGGGCAATGATTCAGCCAGGGCACCCAAAGCGCGGGGATGCAAGGGGCGGGCGCTTACGCGCCCCTTGCGCGGTGGCGGCAGCGGGGCTGCAGAAAAATGCCGGCCGTATGCCAACGCAACCTTCTCCGATCTGTATATCGCACGCTATAAATGCCTGCGCCTACTCAGGCGCTAGTAGGCACTCGCCTGATCTAACGCCTGAATATCCCCCGCGTCCAGCGCCAGCCGCGCCGCCCCAGCCAGATCCTCCAGCTGTGCCAGCGACGTCGCGCTGACAATCGGCGCGGTCACGCTGGGCCGGGCGATCAGCCACGCCAGCGACACCTGCGTCGGGCTGACGCGGTGCTTCTCCGCAACCTGATCCAGCGCCGCCAGGATCTTCCGGCCGCGTTCATTCAGGTAGCTTTTCACCACGCCCTCGCCGCGTGCGCTTTTCCCGGCATCTTCCGGGCGGCGGTATTTGCCGGACAAAAAGCCGCTGGCCAGCGAGTAGTAGCCAATTACCCCAAGCTGGTTCGCCTGCGCCACCTGCTCCAGCCCGCCCTCGTAGCCCTGGCGGTCGTAGAGGTTGTACTCCGGCTGCAGCGTCTCATAACGGGCGATGCCCTGCTGCTCACTCACCTTCAGCGCCTCGGCCAACCGCTCTGCGCTGTAGTTGGACGCGCCGATGGCCCGCACCTTGCCCTCTTTAATCAGCGCGTCGAAGGTCGCCAGCGTCTCTGCCAGCGGCGTGTCCCGATCGTCATCATGGGACTGGTAAAGATCCACATAGTCGGTTTGCAGGCGTTTCAGCGAGGCGTCAATGGCTTCACGGATGTAGCGCGGCGACAGCCCCACTTTACCCTCGCCCATGGATTTGCCGACCTTGGTCGCCAGCACAATCTGCTCACGTTTGCCGCTTTTCTTCAGCCAGTTACCGATAATGGTCTCTGATTCGCCACCGTGGTTGCCCGGCGCCCAGTGGGAATAGACATCAGCGGTATCAATGAAATTCAGCTGATGGTCGAGCAAGGCATCCAGAATGCTGAAGGAGGTGTTCTGATCAATCGTCCAGCCAAAGACATTGCCGCCAAACGTCAGAGGAGGAACCTGAATACCGGAACGGCCCAATGTGCGCTGCTTCATGCTGATCTCCTTAGTGAGGTTATGGTTAACAGGCAAATTATTGCACAGGAAACGAAAGACCACAGGAACGAAATCGCCTGAGGTTATAACAACTTTCATATTTGCTACAGCCTGATACCCCCTGACACGCCCTGACATGGACTCCATATTTCCTTCATTTTTTCTGAGGCCTGGAGTCGCTACACTGCTACCCTATTGGCGCTATTATCCTGACTCTTTCATCACCTGAATCGGTTCGTCTGGACTCTGAACAACGGAGACTCTGTTCACTCCTATGAATGCATCCCTGAAACGACGTATCCCCCTGCGCCGCCTGCTGGTCTGGCTGGTGGTGTTGCTGGCCGCTTTTGCTGCCTGGCATTTTTTTATCGCTGAACCGCCTGCCGACCAGAGCGCAACGAACCGGCCGCAGGGCCGGGGCGGCCGCCATCAGGCTGCGCCGCCGCCGGTGCAGGCCGCGCCCGCGACCACCCAGAGCGTGCCGCACTACCTCATCGGGCTGGGCACCGTGACCGCCGCCAATACCGTGACGGTGAAAAGCCGGGTGGACGGCGAGCTGATGGCGCTGCACTTCACCGAAGGGCAGCAGGTCAAGGCCGGGCAACTGCTGGCGGAAATTGACCCGCGCCCCTATCAGGTGGCGCTGACGCAGGCCGAGGGGCAGTTGGCGAAAGATCAGGCGACGCTGGCCAACGCCCGGCAGGATCTGGTGCGTTACCAGAAACTCGGCAAAACCAACCTGATCTCCCAGCAGGAGCTGGATGCCCAGCAGTCGCTGGTGCGTGAGAGCGAAGGCAGCGTCAAGGCCGACCAGGGCGCGGTGGCCAGCGCCCGGCTCCAGCTGGACTACAGCCGCATCACTGCGCCGATTGATGGCCGCGTCGGGCTGAAACAGGTCGACATCGGCAACTACATCACCAGCGGCGACACCACCGGGCTGGTGATCCTGACCCAGACCCGCCCGATTGATGTGGTATTCACCCTGCCGGAAGACACCATCCCGACCCTGCTGCGGGCGCAGCAATCGGGCCGGGCCGTGCCGGTCGAGGCGTGGGATCGCACCAACACGGTGAAAGTGGCGGAAGGCGCACTGCTGAGCCTCGACAATCAGATCGATGCCACCACCGGCACCATCAAGATCAAGGCGCGTTTCAGCAATGATGACGGCATGCTGTTCCCCAACCAGTTCGTGAATGCGCGGGTGAAGGTGAACACCGTGGCCGATGCGGTGGTGGTGCCTGCCGCCGCCATCCAGATGGGCAATGACGGCAACTACGTCTGGGTGCTGGACGCCCAGAACCAGGTGAGTAAGCACTTAGTGACGCTGGGCACGCAGGACAGCCACCAGGTGGTGATCGCCACCGGGCTGAGCGCCGGGGCGCGCGTGGTAACGGACGGCATCGACCGCCTGAAAGAGGGGCTGAAGGTCGAGGTGCTGGGCAATGATGATGCCGCGACCCGCGCCGATGAACAAACAGATGCCGCCGCGCAACAGAGCCGCCGGCACCACCGTACCCCACCGGCCGCCGGGGGGCGCTCCTGATGCAGGTGATGCCCCCGGACCACAGCGGCGGCCCGTCCCGCCAGTTTATCCTGCGCCCGGTCGCCACCACCTTGCTGATGGTGGCGATTCTGCTGGCCGGGATTATCGGCTACCGCGCCCTGCCGGTGTCGGCGTTGCCGCAGGTGGACTACCCCACCATGCAGGTGGTGACGCTCTACCCCGGTGCCAGCCCGGACGTCACCACCTCCGCCGTGACCGCGCCGCTGGAACACCAGTTCGGCCAGATGGCCGGCCTGAAAACCATGTCATCGCAAAGCTCGGGCGGCGCGTCAGTGATTACGCTCCAGTTCCAGCTGACGCTGCCGCTGGATGTGGCGGAGCAGGAGGTGCAGGCCGCGATTAACGCCGCCACCAACCTGCTGCCGGACGATCTCCCCTACCCGCCGATCTACAGCAAAGTGAACCCGGCTGACCCGCCGATCATGACGCTGGCGCTGACCTCCGATGCCCTGCCGATGACGCAGGTTGAGGACATGGCCGAAACCCGTGTGGCGCAGAAGATGTCGCAGGTCAGCGGCGTCGGGCTGGTGACCATTTCCGGCGGCCAGCGCCCGGCGGTGCGCGTGGAGATGAATGCCGCCGCGGTGGCAGCGCGCGGGCTGGACAGCGAAGTGATACGCACCGCCATCAGCAACGCCAACGTCAACTCCGCCAAAGGCAGCCTGGACGGCCCGGCCCGCTCGGTGACGCTGGCCGCCAATGACCAGATGAAATCCGCTGAGGATTACCGCCAACTGATCATCGCCTACCAGAATGGCGCACCGGTGCGGCTCGGCGAAGTGGCGACCATTCACCAGGGCGCGGAAAACAGCAAACTGGCCGCCTGGTCCGGCACCAAACCGGCGATTGTGCTGAATGTGCAGCGCCAGCCGGGCGCCAACGTGCTGACCACGGCGGACAGCATCCGTGCGCTGTTGCCGTCGCTGCGCGCCAGCCTGCCCGCCTCGGTGGAGGTGACGCTGGTCACCGACCGCACCACGGCGATCCGCGCCTCGGTGAGTGATGTGCAATTCGAGCTGCTGCTGTCGATTGCGCTGGTGGTGATGGTGATCTACCTGTTCCTGCGCAACGCCGCCGCGACGCTTATCCCCAGCATTGCGGTGCCGCTGTCGCTGGTGGGTACCTTTGCCGCGATGTATTTCCTCGGTTTTTCGATCAACAACCTGACGCTGATGGCGCTGACCATCGCCACCGGCTTTGTGGTGGATGACGCGATCGTGGTGATTGAGAACATCTCGCGCTATATCGAACGCGGCGACCCGCCGCTCACCGCCGCGCTGAAGGGGGCGGGCGAGATCGGGTTCACCATTATCTCACTGACCTTTTCGCTGATTGCGGTGCTGATCCCGCTGCTGTTTATGGGCGACATCGTCGGGCGGCTGTTCCGCGAATTTGCGGTGACGCTGGCGGTGGCGATTTTGATCTCGGCGGTGGTGTCACTGACGCTGACGCCGATGATGTGCGCGCGGATGCTGAGCCACGAGGCGCTGCGCAAGCAGAACCGCTTCTCACGCGCCAGCGAGCGCTTTTTTGACCGGGTGATCGCAGGCTACGGCCGGATGCTGAAGGTGGTGCTCGGCCACCCGTGGCTGACGCTGGGCGTGGCGATCTCTACCCTGCTGCTGACCGCCCTGCTCTACCTGCTGATCCCCAAAGGCTTTTTCCCGGTGCAGGACAACGGCCTGATCCAGGGCACGCTGGAAGCGCCGCAGTCGGTGTCGTTCAGCAACATGGCCGCGCGCCAGCAACAGGTGGCGGCGATCCTGCTGCGTGACCCGGACGTCGCCGGGCTGACCTCGTTTGTCGGCGTGGACGGCACCAACGCCACGCTGAACACCGGCCGGTTGCAGATCACCCTGAAACCGCTGGACGAACGCGGTGACCGGGTGGACGCCATCATCCCGCGCCTGCAACAGGCGGTGGCGGGCGTGCCGGGCGTGCGGCTCTACCTGCAACCGGTGCAGGATCTCACCATCGATACGCAGGTCAACCGCACCCAATACCAGTTCACGTTGCAGGCGATGTCGCTGGAGTCCCTGAGCGAATGGGTGCCGCAACTGCTGGAGAAACTGGAGCAGGCGCCGGAGCTTCAGGAGGTGAGCAGCGACTGGCAGGACAAGGGGCCGGTGGCCTACGTCAACATTGACCGCGACAGCGCCAGCCGCCTCGGCATCAGCATGGCGGACATCGACAACGCGCTCTATAACGCCTTCGGCCAGCGGCTGGTCTCCACCATCTACACCCAGGCGAACCAGTACCGGGTGGTGCTGGGGCAGGACACCACCACCACGCCGGGGCTGGCGGCGCTTAATGAGATCTGGCTCAACGGCAGTGACGGCAACCGCGTGCCGCTCAGCAGCATCGCGCGGATTGAGCAGCGCTTCGGCCCGCTGTCGATCAACCATCAGGACCAGTTGCCGTCGGCGATGATCTCCTTCAACGTCAGCCCCGGCTACGCGCTGGGCGATGCGGTGCAGGCGGTGACGCAGGCGGAGCAGCAGCTCAGGCTGCCGGAGGACATCACCACCCGCTTCCAGGGGGCGACGCTGGCGTTCCAGGCGGCGCTCGGCAGCACGCTGTGGCTGATTCTGGCGGCGGTGGTGACGATGTACATCGTGCTCGGCGTGCTCTATGAGAGCTTTATCCACCCGGTGACCATCCTCTCCACGCTGCCGACCGCCGGGGTCGGGGCGCTGCTGGCGCTGATGCTGGCGGGCAGCGCGCTGGATGTGATCGCGATTATCGGCATCATCCTGCTGATCGGCATCGTGAAGAAGAACGCCATCATGATGATTGACTTCGCGCTGGCGGCAGAGCGCGATCAGGGCATGACGCCCTACGAGGCGATCTATCAGGCGTGCCTGCTGCGCTTTCGGCCGATTCTGATGACCACGCTGGCGGCGCTGCTCGGCGCGCTGCCGCTGATGCTGGCCGGCGGCGTCGGCGCGGAGCTGCGCCGCCCGCTCGGCATCTGCATGGTGGGCGGGCTGGTAGTGAGCCAGGTGCTGACGCTATTCACCACGCCGGTTATCTACCTGTTGTTTGACCGGCTGGCGCACCGCGCCCGCCCGCACCCGCAGGAGCCGCGCCCACAGTGAAATTTTTTGCCCTGTTTATCCATCGCCCGGTGGCGACCACCCTGCTGACGGCGGCGATTGTGCTGGCCGGTGTGCTGGGGTTCATCCGGTTGCCGGTGTCGCCGCTGCCGGCGGTGGACTACCCGGTGATCCAGGTCACTGCCTCGCTGCCCGGTGCCTCGCCGGAAACTATGGCGTCTTCAGTAGCGACGCCGCTGGAGCGGGCGCTGGGGCGCATCGCCGGGATCAACGAGATGACCTCGCGCAGTTCGCTCGGCAGCACCACCATCGTGATGCAGTTTGACCTCGACCGGAACATCGACGGCGCAGCGCGTGACGTGCAGGCGGCGCTGAATGCCGCGCAGAGCCTGCTGCCGAGCGGCATGCCGAACCGGCCAACTTACCGCAAGGCCAACCCCTCCGACGCGCCGGTGATGATCCTGACGCTGACCTCCGACACCTACAGCCCGGTACAGATGTATGACGTCGCCAGCACCCGGCTGGTGCAGAAAATCGCCCAGATTGAGGGCGTCGGGGATGTCACGGTGGGCGGCAGCTCGCTGCCTGCGGTGCGGGTGGCGCTTAACCCGCAGGCGCTGTTCAACCAGGGCGTGTCGCTGGATGAGGTGCGCGAGGCGATAAGCCAGGCCAACGTGCGCAAGCCGCAGGGCGCGGTGGAGTCCGGCGACCAGCGCTGGCAGTTGCAGGCCAATGATGCCCTGACCAAAGCGCGCGACTACCAGCCGCTGATTGTGCACTACCACAACGGCGCGGCGGTGCGGTTGCAGGATGTGGCGCAGGTGCAGGACGGCTCGCAGGATGTGCACAACGCCGGGATGAGCAACGCGAAACCGGCGGTGCTGATTCTGGTGCGGCGCACGGCGGATGCCAACATCATCGCCACCGTGGACCGGGTGCGGGCGGCGCTGCCCGCGCTGCGGCAGGCGGTGCCCGCCACCATGACGCTGGCGGTGGCGCAGGACAGATCGCCCACCATCCGCGCCTCGCTGCATGAGGTGGAGCAGTCGCTGATTATCGCGGTGGCGCTGGTGATTCTGGTGGTATTCCTGTTCCTGCGCTCCGGCCGCGCCACGCTGATTCCGGCGGTGGCGGTGCCGGTGTCGCTGATCGGTACTTTTGCCGCCATGTATCTGTGCGGCTTCAGCCTGAATAACCTGTCGCTGATGGCGCTGACCATCGCCACCGGCTTTGTGGTGGATGACGCCATCGTGGTGCTGGAGAACATCGCCCGGCACATTGAATCGGGCATGAAGCCGTTGCCCGCCGCACTGCTGGGGGTGAAAGAGGTCGGTTTTACCGTGCTGTCGATGAGCGTCTCGCTGGTGGCGGTGTTTATCCCGCTGCTGCTGATGGAGGGGCTGCCGGGGCGGCTGTTCCATGAGTTTGCCGTGACGCTGTCGGTGGCGATTGGGCTGTCGCTGGTGGTCTCCCTGACCCTGACGCCGATGATGTGCGCGCGCATCCTGCGGCCGCAGCCCCCGGCCTGGCCCGGGATGCCGCACCCGGAACCGCGCGGCCTGACCCGCTGGCTCAACCGGCTGCAACAGGCCTACGGCCGCTCGCTGAACCGGGTGCTGAACCATGCCCGGCTGGTGGGGTTGCTGCTGCTGGCCACCATCGGCCTCACGGTGTGGCTCTATATCAGCATCCCGAAAACCTTCTTCCCGGAGCAGGACACCGGCCGCCTGCTCGGCTACATCCAGGGCGACCAGAGCATTTCGTTCCGCGCGATGCGCCATAAACTGGAAGATTTTATGACGATTGTCGGCGCAGACCCGGCGGTGGAGAGCGTCACCGGCTTTACCGGCAACCGCGTCAACGTCGGCTCGATGTACATCTCGCTTAAGCCGATTGGCGAACGGCGGGAGAGCGCCCAGCAGGTGATCACCCGGCTGCGCGTCAAGCTGGCGAAAGAGCCGGGGGCCAGCCTGTTCCTGGTGCCGGTGCAGGACATCCGCGTCGGCGCGCGCCAGTCCAACGCCGGTTACCAGTTCACGCTGCTGGCCGACGAGCTGGACGACCTGCGCACTTGGGAGCCGCAGGTGCGGGCGGCGCTGGCGAAACTGCCGGAGCTGGAGGATGTGAACTCCGATCAGGAGGACAGCGGCGCGGAGCTGGGGCTGATTTATGACCGTGATGCTATGGCACGGCTCGGCATCAGCGTGGCGGACGCCAACGCCCTGCTGAATAACGCCTTCGGCCAGCGGCAGATTTCCACCATCTATCAGCCGCTTAACCAGTACAAAGTGGTGATGGAGGTGGCCGCCGCCTACAACCAGGACGTCAGCGCGCTCGACAAGATGTTCGTCACCAACAGCGACGGCAAACCAGTGCCGCTCTCCTACTTCGCCCGCTGGCAGCCGGCCAATGCGCCGCTGTCGGTGAGCCACCAGGGGCTGTCGGCCGCCTCGACCATCTCGTTTAACCTGCCGGACGGCGTCAGCCTGTCGGATGCCACCGCCGCGGTGCAGCGCACCATGACAGAACTGCGGGTGCCGCCCTCGGTGCGCGGCCAGTTCGCCGGCACGGCGCAGGTGTTCCAGGAAACACAGCGCTCGCAGGTGCTGCTCATCCTCGCCGCCATCGCCACCATCTACATTGTGCTGGGGGTGCTGTATGAGAGTTACGTCCACCCGCTGACCATCCTCTCCACCCTGCCGTCGGCCGGGCTGGGGGCGCTGCTGGCGCTGGAAGCGTTCGACACGCCGTTCAGCCTGATTGCACTGATAGGGGTGTTGCTGTTGATCGGCATCGTGAAAAAGAATGCAATAATGATGGTCGATTTCGCGCTGGAGGCGCAGCGGCGCGGCCACCTCACCGCACGTGAGGCGATTTTCCAGGCCAGCCTGCTGCGTTTCCGGCCGATTCTGATGACCACCCTGGCGGCGCTGTTCGGCGCGCTGCCGCTGGCGCTGACCCAGGGCGACGGCGCAGAGCTGCGCCAGCCGCTGGGCATGACCATCGTCGGCGGGCTGCTGGTCAGCCAGGTGCTGACGCTCTACACCACGCCGGTGGTCTACCTGTTTTTTGATCGCCTGCGTGCCCGCTTCCGCCCGCCCGCCGCGACCCTACGCCCTCAGGAGGAGAACTGACCCGATGCCCGCCTATTCCCCTGCCGTCCGCTGGCAACTGTGGATTGTCGCCTTTGGCTTTTTCATGCAGACGCTCGACACCACCATTGTGATCACCGCCCTGCCCTCGATGGCTAAAAGTCTGGGCGAAAGCCCGCTGCATATGCACACGGTGATTGTGGCGTATGTGATGACAGTGGCGGTGATGCTGCCCGCCAGCGGCTGGCTGGCAGACCGCATCGGCGTGAAGTGGGTGTTTTTCGCCGCGATTGTGCTGTTTACCCTCGGGTCACTGTTCTGCGCCGCCTCCGGCACCTTGAACCAGCTGGTGCTGGCGCGGGTGATTCAGGGCATCGGCGGGGCGATGATGGTGCCGGTCGGGCGGCTGACGGTGCTGAAAATTGTGCCGCGTGAGCAGTATATGGCGGCGATGACCTTCGTGACCCTCCCGGGGCAGATCGGCCCGCTGCTCGGCCCGGCGCTCGGCGGCTTTCTGGTGGAGTACGCCAGTTGGCACTGGATCTTCCTGATTAACCTGCCGGTGGGCATCGCCGGGGCGGTAGCGACGCTGATGCTGATGCCGAACCACACGCTGAAGACCCGCCGCTTCGACCTGCGCGGCTTTGTGCTGCTGGCGGTGGCGATGGCGACCCTGACGCTGGCGCTCGATGGCCAGCGCGCCCTGGGGCTGAGCGGTGCTGACCTCGGCTGGCTGGTGTTTGCCGGGGCGGCAGCGCTGCTGGCCTACTGGCAATATGCGCACCTCAACCCGGCGGCGCTGTTCCCGATGCGGCTGTTCCGTACCCCGACCTATAAAATCGGCCTCACCGGCAGCCTGCTCGGGCGGCTCGGCAGCGGCATGTTGCCGTTTATGACGCCGGTTTTTTTGCAGGTCGGGCTGGGCTTTTCACCGTTCCACGCCGGGCTGATGATGGTGCCGATGGTGCTCGGCAGCATGAGCATGAAGCGCATCGTGGTGCGCGTGGTGAGCCGCTTCGGCTACCGCCGTGCGCTGGTGGTTTCCACGCTGCTGCTGGCGGTGACCAGCCTGCTGACCCCGGCGGTGGGGCTGGCCGGGTGGACCATGCTGATCCCGGTGACGCTGTTTTTGCTCGGCATGGTCAACTCGCTGCGCTTCTCCAGCATGAACACCCTGACGCTGAAAGACCTGCCGAACCGGCTGGCGAGTAGCGGCAACAGTTTGCTGTCGATGGTGATGCAGCTGTCGATGAGCCTCGGCGTCAGTGCCGCAGGCATTTTGCTCGGTGTGTTTATGCAGCACGATAACGCCGGTGCCCTGACCGGCTCGCCGGATGTACAACGGGCGTTTATTTTCACCTACCTCTGCCTGGCCGCGATCATCGCGCTGCCGGCGCTGATCTTCAACCGCGTGCCGGACACCGCCGCCCCGGCGGGGGCCGGGTCTAAACGCACCACGCGCAACACGGAGCCTTCATGAGAATCGGCATTACCGGCAAGCTGTTCCTGGCCATTTTCGCCACTTGTATGCTGGTGCTGATCACCATGCACTGGGGGGTGCGCCTGAGTTTTGAACACGGCTTTATTGACTACATCCGCCACGGCAACGAGCAGCGGATCGAGATGATTGGCGAGGCGCTGGAAGATCAGTACCAGGAGCACGGCAGCTGGACCTTCCTGCGCAAAGACAACAAAGTGATTTACCGGATGCTGCGCTCCTTCGAGCAGAACGACGAGGATAACCCCAACCTGCCGCCGCACGGCTGGCGCACCCAGTTCTGGGTGCTGGATGAACAGGGCAAGCCGCTGGTGGGGCCGCGCTCGGCGGTACCGGCGGAGGGGATGCAGCGGCCGATCCGGGTGGAGGGGCGGCAGGTCGGGATGCTGGTCTCCTCGCCGGTGGAGCGGCTGACGCGCAACACCGACATCAGCTTTGACCGCCAGCAACGGCGCACCAGCTGGATGATTGCCGCACTCTCGGCGCTGCTGGCGGCGGCGGCCACCTGGCTGCTCTCCCGCGGGATGCTGGCGCCGGTAAAACGGCTGGTCAACGGCACCCACCGGCTGGCCGCCGGTGATTTCTCGGCGCGGGTGGAGGTGGATTCGCAGGATGAGCTGGGCAAACTGGCGCATGACTTCAACCTGCTGGCGATGACGCTGGAGAAAAACGAACAGATGCGCCGCGCCCTGATGGCCGACATCTCCCACGAGCTGCGCACCCCGCTGGCGGTGCTGCGCGGGGAGATGGAGGCGATGCAGGATGGCGTGCGCCGCCTCAGCCCCGAGTCGCTGCTCTCGTTACAGGCCGAGGTCGCGACCCTGACCAAACTGGTGGATGACCTGCACCAGCTGTCGCTGTCCGATGCCGGGGCGCTGGCCTACCGCAAAGAGCCGGTGGACGTGGTGCACCTGGCCCAGCTGGCGGAGGCGGCGTTCCGCGAACGCTTCAACGGCAAACAGCTGTCGATTACCAGCGCGTTGCCGCCGCAGGCGATCATCTTCGGCGACCCTGACCGGCTGACCCAGCTGTTCAATAATTTGCTGGAGAACAGCCTGCGCTATACCGACCCCGGCGGCAGGCTGCTGATTCGCGGTGAAAAACAGGAAAAAAGCCTGTTACTCTGCGTTGAGGACAGCGCGCCCGGCCTGAGCGACGATCAGCTGGGGCGCATTTTTGAGCGCTTTTACCGCACCGAAGGCTCGCGCAACCGTGCCAGCGGCGGCTCCGGCCTTGGGCTGGCGATCTGCCAGAATATTGTGGATGCCCACGGCGGCAGCATTCATGCGGCCCATTCCCCGCTGGGCGGTGTTTCGCTCTGCGTAAGCCTGCCGTTAATTACCCCTGCTGAAGGATTAAGATGAGCGACCATCAGAGTGATACCCCACTGCAAATCATGATTGTGGAAGATGAACCGAAACTGGGCCAGTTGCTGGTGGATTACCTGGAGGCCGCCGGTTACCAGACCCGCTGGCTGACCCACGGCGACGAGGTGGTACCGGCCGTGAAGATCCAGCCCCCGGCAATGATCCTGCTGGATTTGATGCTGCCCGGCACCGACGGCCTGACTATCTGCCGTGAGATCCGCCGCTTCTCCGAGGTGCCGATCATGATGGTGACGGCCAAAATCGAGGAGATCGACCGCCTGCTGGGGCTGGAGATCGGCGCGGATGACTACATCTGCAAACCCTACAGCCCGCGTGAAGTGGTGGCACGGGTGAAAACCATTCTGCGCCGCTGCCTGCGGGTGCAGGAGGCCCCGGTGGAGGCGTACGCGTTGCGCATTGACGAGGCGCGTTTTCAGGCCAGTTACCAGGGCGAAATGCTGGATTTAACCCCGGCTGAGTTCCGCCTGCTGAAAACGCTGGCAATGCAGCCGGGGCACGTCTTCTCCCGCGAGCAGCTGCTCAACCATCTTTATGATGATTACCGGGTAGTGACCGACCGCACCATCGACAGCCACATCAAAAATTTGCGCCGCAAACTGGAAGCGATCGACGGCGAGAAGCCGTTCATCCGCGCGGTGTATGGCGTGGGCTACCGCTGGGAGGCAGACGCCTGCCACCTGGAGTAAGTGCCCGAAATCTGGATAAATGGGTTAAAAATATGCAGCAACCGGCTATTTATTGCGGGTTGCGCCCCGCGGGGTACAGAATTTTGACGCGGATCACAACCTTTTAGCAAAGGCACAATTGGTTAATTTTTGATCGCACCAGCCGGATTCCGCTTGGCTACACTTGGTCGGAGTATTCTGAAAGAGGAGACCCTTACCATGGCAATCGGGCATTATGAGATAAAAAAAGCCAAAAACGGACGCTACCATTTCGAACTGAAAGCCGGCAACGGCGAGATTATTCTCAACAGTGAGATGTACGCCAGCAAAGCCTCGGCGGAGCACGGCATCAGTTCTGTGCAGACCAATGCGCCGGATGAGGCGCAGTATGAACTCAAACACAGCAGCAGCAATCAACCCTATTTTGTTCTGAAAGCCAAAAACGCCCAGGTGATTGGGGTCAGTGAAACCTACAATTCCGAAAGCGCGGCGCGTAACGGCATTCAGTCTGTGACGCGTAACGGCACCAGTACTGACATCCGTGATCTGACCCACTGACCCTTTTCCCCTCTGCCCCGCGCGCGCCCTGCCAGGCTCCGGCTCAGGATGAGCTCCGCCAGAGCATTGCACCGGCGCGCGCATCCGCCTACAATTCCGGCCTTAATCTTTTTGCGGGTATTGCCCCCATTGTTTCCTGTTCCATGTTCTCTGCGCCCTGCTGCGCAGCCTGACCTGTCATCAGAAGAGCCGTATCATGCCATCAACACCTTTTACCCCCGAACTGCTGTCGCCTGCCGGCACGCTGAAGAATATGCGTTATGCCTTTGCCTACGGGGCCGACGCCGTGTACGCCGGCCAGCCGCGCTACAGCCTGCGGGTACGCAACAACGAGTTTAACCATGAGAATCTGGCGCTCGGCATCCTGGAGGCGCACGCGCTGGGCAAAAAATTCTATGTGGTGGTAAATATCGCCCCGCATAACGCCAAGCTGAAAACCTTTCTGCAAGATCTGCAACCGGTGGTGGAAATGGGGCCGGACGCGCTGATCATGTCCGATCCGGGGTTGATCATGCTGGTGCGTGAGGCGTTCCCGCAGATGCCGGTGCACCTGTCGGTGCAGGCGAACGCGGTGAACTGGGCCACGGTGAAATTCTGGCAGCAGATGGGGCTGACCAGGGTGATCCTGTCTCGCGAACTGGCGCTGGAAGAGATCGCCGAGATCCGCCGCCAGGTGCCGGGGATGGAGCTGGAGGTGTTTGTGCACGGCGCGCTCTGCATGGCCTACTCTGGGCGCTGTCTGCTGTCGGGCTATATCAACAAACGTGACCCGAACCAGGGCACCTGCACCAACGCCTGCCGCTGGGAATACAACGTGCAGGAGGGCAAAGAGGATGACGTGGGGAACATCGTCCACCAGCATGAGCCGATTGCGGTAAAACAGGTGGAGCCGACGCTCGGCATCGGCGCGCCCACTGACCGGGTATTTATGCTGGCCGAACGCCAGCGACCGGACGAGGCGATGTCGGCGTTCGAGGACGAACACGGCACCTACATCATGAACTCCAAAGATCTGCGCGCCATCCAGCATGTTGATCAGCTGACGCAACTGGGCGTGCACTCGCTGAAAATTGAGGGGCGCACCAAATCCTTCTACTACTGCGCCCGCACCGCGCAGGTTTACCGCCGGGCGATTGATGACGCGGCAGCCGGCAAACCGTTCGACCCGACGCTGCTCACCACGCTTGAGGGGCTGGCGCACCGCGGCTACACCGAAGGGTTCCTGCGCCGCCATACCCATGATGAGAAGCAGAACTACGCCTATGGGCATTCGATGTCCGACCGCCAGCAGTTTGTCGGTGAGTTTACCGGTGAATGCCGGGAGGGCTGGGCCGAGGTGGCGGTGAAGAACCGTTTCCTGCGCGGTGACAGCGTGGAACTGATGACCCCCGCCGGCAATATCGTGTTTACCCTGGAAACCATGCGCAACCAGAAAGGGGATGCGGTGGACGTCGCGCCGGGTGACGGACACATCGTCTGGATCCCGGTGCCGGACAACCTTGATACCCGTTTTGCGCTGCTGTTGCGTAACCTGCCGACCAGCATGGCCGAATAGCCGCAGCAGGTATCCGGGTTTTTCATGGTTTTTAGAATCCGATCACATCAATAAGCGGTATTGATGCGTACTATCTGGGTCGCTAATTAAGAATCAAAAACAGCATTACTGATATTCAGGAACCACCTCCTTCGCCGGTCCAATCTCCCTTGGCCCGGCTTTTTCTTTTTTATCAGCCGGTTAAAATAAAATCAGCTAAGGGATTGGCTTATTTCATTTACAGGGTTAATTGATTATTTCTTTCATTATGACGGTGGTATTTTCCGTTTTTTCCCTTTATAAAAAACATCGGGAAATAAAAAAGCCTGATTTATCATCTTTTTTTCTCTTTTATTTGCCGGTTTTTTCCGTTATTGCTTTACCCCTAAGATTTGTCTGCTTTATTTGGGCCGCCGGATCGCCAGTACCGGCCCGCGGCCGTTCTGGTTTATCTTATACTCAGTTCAGGGCACGGTGCCCGTGGTCCGCTTCACAGCCGGGAGTTTGCGATGTCAGAATCATCAGTCAATGTACTGATCCTTAATGGAAAAGGGGCGGAGAACGACGATCTCCGCCAGGCGGTCACTGCCCTGCGTCAGGATGGCGTGACCCTGCATGTGCGCGTGACCTGGGAACAGGGCGACGCCGGGCGGTTTGTGGAAGAGGCCGCCGCGCTCGGCGCAGATACCGTGATTGCCGGGGGCGGTGACGGCACCATCAATGAGGTGGCCACCGCGCTCTACCGCATCCCCGCGGCACGACGCCCGGCGCTGGGCATCGTGCCGCTCGGCACCGCCAATGACTTCGCCACCGCCTGCGCCATCCCGGACACGCTGGAGAACGCGCTGCAATTGGCGGTAAAAGGCCACGCGTACGCCATCGATCTGGTGCAGGTTAACCAGGATCGCTTCTTCATCAACATGGCGACCGGCGGCTTCGGCACCCGCATCACCACAGAAACCCCGGAGAAGCTGAAGTCTGCGCTTGGCGGCGTCTCCTACCTGCTGCATGGCCTGATGCGCATGGATACCCTGAAAGCGGACCATTGTGTGATCACCGGGCCGGATTTCCGCTGGGAAGGTGACGCGCTGGTGATTGGCATCGGTAACGGCAAGCAGGCGGGCGGCGGCCAGGCGCTCTGCCCGGAGGCGCTGATCAATGACCGGCTGCTGCAACTGCGGCTGTTTACCTCAGAGGAGCTGGTGCCGGCCTTCCTGCGCAGTATGCTCAATGGTGAAGAGAACCAGAACGTGATCTCAGCGACGCTGCCGTGGCTGGAGATCAACGCGCCGCACGAGATGACGTTCAACCTCGACGGCGAGCCGCTGAGCGACACCCATTTCCGCATCGACGTGCTGCCGGAGGCGATCGCCTGCCGCCTGCCGCCCAACTGCCCGCTGCTGGGATAATCCCCCGCAATGATCCCTGTAATCGCCCCGTGTTACACTGCGGGGCATCGCCCCTAGCTGAGCCGTTCTGCCTTATGCCGTCTGAACTTCTGAATAGCGTGCCCGTTAACCAGCAGATTTATCGCCTGCTGCGTCAGGATATTATCGACTGCAGCATCGCGCCCGGCACCCTGCTGTCGGAAAAAGAGATTTCGCTGCGTTTCAGCGTCTCCCGCCAGCCGGTGCGCGAGGCGTTCATCAAGCTGGCGGAAGCCGGGCTGGTGCAGATTTTGCCGCAGCGCGGCACCTTTGTGCGCAAGATCTCCGCCAAACAGGTAGCCGATGCGCGGTTTATCCGCCAGGCGCTGGAGTGCGCCATTGTGCGCCGCGCCGCAGAGATGATCACCGATGCGCAGATCCAGCAACTGGAACACAACCTGAACCGGCAGGCGCTGGCCGCCGCCGGTGGGCAAACGCGGGAATTCCTGGCGCTCGACGACCAGTTCCACCAGTTGCTGACGCGGATTGCCGACTGCGCGCTGGCCTGGGAGACCATTGAGTCGATCAAAGCAACCATGGACCGGGTGCGTTTCCTCAGCCTCAGCAAGGTATCGCCGCCGGACAGCCTGATCGCCCAGCATCAGGAGATCGTGTCCGCCCTCAAGGCGCGCGACGCCGACACCGCCGAAGCGGCGATCCGCCGGCACCTTCAGGAATTGATCTACTCGATTACGCCGATTGCGGAACAAAACAGCGACTGGTTCGGCGCGTTATAACGCGGCCGGTCTGCCCCGGGCGTCATGGTTTACGGTAACGCCCCTTACGTTAACAGGAACCCTGCAATGCAAGAACATCACCCGCTGCTGGCCTTTGCCCGCGAAACCCTGGAGATAGAACTGGCCGAGGCGCAGCGCCTGCTGGCCCGGCTGGACGGGCAATTTGTGCGTGCCTGCGAACTGCTGCTGGCCTGCAACGGCAAGGCGGTGGTTTCCGGCATCGGCAAGTCCGGCCATATCGGCAAGAAGATCGCTGCGTCGCTGGCCAGTACCGGCACCCCGGCCTTTTTCGTCCACCCGGCGGAAGCGCTGCACGGCGATCTCGGCATGATAGGCCGTGGGGATGTGATGATTTTTATCTCCTACTCCGGGCGCGCCAAAGAGCTGGACCTGATCCTGCCGCTGCTGGCGGAAAACGGCACACCGGTGATCGCCATCACCGGCGGGCTGGCCTCACCGCTGGCGCAACAGGCGGCCTGCGTGCTGGACATCAGTGTCGAGCGTGAAGCCTGCCCGATGGGGCTGGCGCCGACCTCCAGTGCGGTGAATACCCTGATGATGGGCGACGCGCTGGCGATGGCGCTGATGCGCCGGCGTGGTTTCGGCGCGGAGGATTTTGCCCGCTCCCACCCCGGCGGCAGCCTGGGCGCCCGCCTGCTGAACCGCGTGCACCACCTGATGCGTACCGGCGAACGTATTCCGCAGGTGCGCAGTGATGCCACGGTGATGGAAGCAATGCTGGAGCTGAGCCGCACCGGGCTGGGGCTGGTGGCGGTGTGCGATGAGGAGCAGCGGGTGCTCGGCGTGTTCACCGACGGCGATCTGCGGCGCTGGCTGGTGGGCGGCCACACGCTGCAACAACCGCTGCTGCCCGCCGTGACCCGCCCCGGTTTCCTGCTGCCCGCTCAATGGCGCGCCGGCGAAGCACTGGAAGCGCTGCACGCCAACCATATCGGTGCCGCCCCGGTGGTGGATGTGAACGGCACGCTGGTCGGCGCGCTCAACCTGCACGACCTGCATCAGGCCGGGATTGGCTGACCACCGCTTTTATTGACCGGGTGCCTTACCACCAGGCGTGGAAATGGTGTACCGGGCCGATGCCCTGCCCCACTTCCAGGGTGTCGGCCTGCTCCAGCGCCCGTTGCAGATAGGCTTTCGCCGCCTGTACCGTCGCGGCCCAGTCAGGATGGCGCGGCCGCAGCGCCGCCAGCGCGGCGGAGAGCGTGCAGCCGGTGCCGTGGGTGTGGCGGGTCGCCACGCGCGGCGCGGTAAAGCGCTGCTCGCTATTGCGGGTAAACAGCCAGTCCGGGCTTTCGCTTTCGCTGAGGTGCCCGCCCTTCATCAGCACCGCCTGACACCCCATGCCCAGCAGTTCCCGCCCTTGCTGACGCATCTCGGTTTCATTACGCGCCGGGGCGCACGCCAGCAACGCCGCCGCTTCCGGCAAGTTCGGCGTGATCAACGAGACCTGCGGCAACAACCGGCGGCGGATCGCCTCTACCGCGTCCGGGGTCAGCAGCGGATCGCCGCTTTTCGCCAGCATCACCGTGTCCAGCACCACATACGGCACCGGATAATGGGCCAGCCGTTCGGCCACCGCCACCACCACCTCACTGTTGGCCAACATGCCGATTTTGGCGCTGTCGATGCGCACATCGCTGAGTACCGAGTCGAGCTGCGCCGCCACGAATCCCGGATCGATGTGATACACCGACTGCACCCCGCGGGTATTTTGCGCCACCAGCGCAGTGATCACGCTGGTGCCGTAAGCGCCCAGCGCGGAGAAGGCTTTGAGATCCGCCTGAATGCCCGCGCCGCCGCTCGGGTCAGTGCCGGCGATGGTCAGGGCGTTAATGCGCGTCATACCCCGCCCTCCACCAGTTGATAGACTTCATCCAGCAGCCGCGGCAGCACACTGCCCGGCCCGGCCGCCTGTGACGCCGCCCGCTCCCCGGCGCGCGCCATCAATGCGCACGCGGCGGCCACCCGATCCCGCCGCGGCCCCTCCAGCGCACAAAAACCGGCCACCAGCGCCGACAGCGCACAGCCGGTGCCGACTACCCGCGTCATCAGTGGATGGCCGCCGGGGATCGCCCAGGTCGCTTGTCCGTCGGTGACGTAGTCCACCCGGCCGGTGACCGCGACCACCGCGCCGGTCTGTTGCGCCAGTTCACGGGCGGCGGGCAGCGCCTGTAGTGAGTCATCCCCGCTGTCGACGCCGCGCCCCAGCGCCGGTTGGCCGCAGAGCGCGAGGATCTCCGAGGCATTGGCGCGGATCGCCGCCGGGCGCAGGGCCAGTAACCGGTGGGCAAACGCCGTGCGATAGGTGAGCGCGCCGACGGCCACCGGGTCCAGCGTCCAGGGCGTACCGGCCGCATTGGCACTCTCAATCGCGGCCAGCATACTCTCTGCGCGGGCGTGGTTCAGGGTACCGAGGTTCACCAGCAGTGCATCGGCCAGCGCGCTGAACTGCGCGGCCTCCTGCGGCTCCACCACCATCGCGGGCGAGGCCCCGGCGGCCAGCAACAGGTTGGCCGTCACGGATTGCACCACTTCATTGGTCAGGCAGTGCACCAGGGGTGCACGGCGGCGGAACTGCGCCCAGCACTCAGCGGCAGCATCAACAGGAAAGGTCGCCGGAGCGGCGGGATCGGCAGGGGACAACATCATGATTCTCCTTACCGGCGTGAAAGAAGGCGATGCCGGTAAGGCAGCGTGACTTCCCTACGCTGGCATTATCCAGGTCAGGTAATACGGGTAAAGTCTCAGCCCTTGCGGGCACCCCGAGTCATGGTTTGGTATTCAAACGCGGCATCAGCATAAGCAGCCGGCAGGCAGGTTGCAAATCGGATCGTGGCCTTTTTCACCGGCGACAAGCATAAGAGATGACAGAGGTTAATGAAAAAAATCCCTGTTGCCGGTTATGTTGCGCCCCTCGCAAACAGCGCCCCCCTACCGTGAGGAAGTATGCAAAACAACATCATCATTAGCCGCTTACACGCAGCGCTCACCGGCGTACTGCTGTTGCTGGTCGCTGGTTATGCGTGCTATCAGTGTTATGTTAACCGCGCGCCGGAGGACGCCCTCTACGCCCAGCGGCGCATCACGGAAAGCACGTTTCTGTATGTGACAAAATACCAGAGCGGCGGGGCGACGGTCTCTGAGGTCTACCGCTATTATCTGGATGGCGCACTGCCGGGTGACCCGATGCCGCACCTGAAAGAACGCACACCGTTTCTGGTCACGGATGTAGGCGAGGCAAAGATCTCAGGCTATGGCAATCACATTAGCGTCACGCTGAGCGGGCGCGTTTACGCGTTCACAAACTCAGACCTGTTTTATACTGACGGTGTCGCCGTGATGCCGGTGATTTCGCTGACGGCCAACGGGGTACGTTAAGCGCTACTGGCTTCTTGATGCATGAAAAAAGCGCCCTGGCGGGCGCTTTCACAGAGGCGGTTACTGCGTTTTTTTCTTCTTTTTCGACGGCGTATTGATGGTTTCGGTCACCGTCGATTTCGGCCGTTTTTTGGCTTCACCGGGCTCAACAAACTGGCCGGTTTCAGTGTCTCGCACCACTTTTCGGGTTCCCATGATGACCTCACTGCACTGAGCTGGAGCCTTTAGCCTAGTGACGGCGCGGCTGCCCCTCAAGGCCATAATGATCACATCTGGTCAGTTAGCGCTATAATTTCAATCAATTAGATAAATCATGCTGAAGGGCGCACGGTGCCGTCTCAGTGACCTGCTCATCAGGCTAAATCACGCCCCGTCAGGCGGTGGCCTGCCCCCGTTAAAGGAACGCCAATGATTGTACGCCCCTATCAGGAAACCGATCGCCCCTTCCTGCGCACCCTGTATCTCGCGGCCCGCAAACAGGCCTGGCCCTGGCTTGCGAGCAGCGGCTGGCAACTGGAAGATTTTGACCGTGCGGTGCTGGGGGAAACGGTGCTGGTGGCCGAAGAAGAAGGCCGCCCGGTGGGATTTGCCTCCCTGTTTGATGCGGAAAATTTCCTGCATAACCTGTTTGTCGCGCCGGAGGCACAGGGCCGCGGCATCGGGCTTGCGCTGCTGAAGGCGGCGCAAGCCACATTTACCCATACCGGTGCGTTAAAGTGCCTGGTGAAAAATGAGCGCGCCCTGCGGTTTTACCAGCGCCATGGCTGGGAGAAGGTCAGCCGGGGTACCGCCCCAAAAGGCGATTACTATTTGCTGCATTACCGGCTTGATCAGAAAAAAGAGGGGTAAACACGGTCAGTCACAGACAGGTTTCCCGATAATTATTCGAAGGGGTAAACCTGCTGTGCTGCCGTGACAGGAGTGAGAAGCTGGGGAGCGGCGGGCTGATAACACCCTATGGCCTTAAACTCCCCCCAAAGCAGTGTCCCTTGCGGTGTATGAGCAGATGCAGGGCCTGTGCCGGGCATCTTAAGTAGAGCAAATGTTACCTTTTCCTTTCTTTTTATGCTTTTCAACACGGGCTGGTTTTCATCCTGACACCTTGCGCCGTATTGGCACGGGGGTATGGTGCTCTGCGTGGATCTCCTCACTGGACATACTGATGATATTGCCGCAGTGCGCACAGTACCGGACGTTAATAATGGTGTTTCCGCTTTGACTATCCTTAATGCTTTTTACCTGGGTCATGTAATCGTCGCCACTTGCCAGACACTCAGGACAGACTTTGGTGCTGTCTTCATCATTTAAATCTTCGTTCACATTTCCTCCGCATTTTGTTAGCAAATACTAACAAGCCTAGCAGCGATTTAACACATTGTGAAACGGGTAAACCGGGCTGGAGACCGCAGCATGGCTGAATTTTAACCGATTCAGCCGTTTAAGCTGCCTGCTTCAGATTATTCGGATTTTGCTTTTACGAATTCAGGTAACGCTAATAACCGGCCTACATGTGACAGTAAAAGATCGACATCAGAAGACATGATTTCATCTGATTCTTTGGCCGCTGTCACTATCGCCTGGTTAATGGTTTGGGTGACGTTTTCCGTCAGGGTTTTATCCAGCATCAGGATGATGGCTGCCAGCAACAGGGATTGTGCCTCTACCTGCGCGGTCAATTCTTTGGCTTCCACCTCGATTTTTGACATTTTAATCAGTACGTCTGCCACCAGATTTTGCATAAGCCACCTCTCTAGTCCGCGTCTGTAGACCCTAGCACTCCCTTTTCACAAGGCATAGCGCCATCTCACGCCTTTAAGACAAAGCGTAACTTTTTATGCGTAATTGTGAGGTGCTGCGGGGTGGGACTATTTATGGAAAGCACGTTCCAGATCCCTATACAGCCCGGTGCATAACGTAAGCCACGTGGTAATTTATACCTATATGGGTATAATTAAGCGCAGGGATTTCGCACATGAAACCGCTCTATTGGATTGGCAGCAGCAAAAAAGATCTTCAATGTCTTCCTGATGATGTGCAGGACGTCTTTGGATTTGCGCTTTAACTCGCACAATGTGGTAATAAACATCCTCAGGCTAAACCCTTGAAAAGCTTCAGTGGTGCTGGCGTGATGGAAGTGGTTGAGGATTATACAGGTGATACATACCGGGCAGTGTATACCGTTAAATATGGTGCGGCTGTCTATGTTCTCCATGCTTTTCAGAAAAAATCAACGTCAGGGATAGCGACCCCAAAACCTGATATGGATAAAATCCGTAAACGCCTGAAAGCCGCAGAAGACCATGCTAGAGGAGCATAAAATGAGCCACGAAATCGAAACCGGCAGCGGTAATGTTTATGCCGATCTTGGCCTGGACGATGCTGAAGGAATGCAGATTAAAGCCCAACTGGCGGCCACGATCGGTGCCATCATTAAAAGCCGCGCGTTAACTCAGGCACAGGCTGCAAAAGCGCTGGGCATGACGCAACCTCGCTTATCCAATATGTTACGTGGGCAATTCCGCGGTATCAGTGAAGTGAAAATGCTGGAGTGCCTGACCAGATTAGGCCGGGATGTACACATCGTCGTCGGCAAACCCCGCCGGTCGCCGGGCAGCCTGAAAGTGGTATTCTCCTGATTGCCCGGCCTGCGGCTATCGCCATAAAAAAACCGCCCTGAAGGGCGGTTTTTGGGGTGAACGGCGGAGAAATCATTCCCACTCAATGGTCGCCGGCGGTTTGCCGGAGATATCGTATACCACGCGGGAGATACCGTTGATTTCGTTGATAATGCGGTTGGAGACGCGGCCGAGGAACTCATACGGCAGGTGCGCCCAGTGCGCGGTCATGAAATCGATGGTTTCGACGGCACGCAGCGAGACGACCCAGTCATATTTACGGCCATCGCCCATTACGCCCACAGAGCGCACCGGCAGGAACACCGTAAAGGCCTGGCTGACTTTGTGGTAGAGATCGGCTTTGTGCAGCTCTTCAATGAAGATGGCGTCTGCGCGGCGCAGCAGGTCGCAGAACTCTTTCTTCACTTCGCCCAGCACGCGCACACCCAAGCCCGGCCCCGGGAACGGATGGCGGTAGAGCATGTCATACGGCAGGCCAAGCTCCAGGCCGATTTTGCGCACTTCGTCTTTGAACAGCTCTTTCAGCGGTTCCACCAGCCCCAGTTTCATCTCTTTCGGCAGGCCGCCGACGTTGTGGTGGGACTTGATCACGTGCGCTTTGCCGGTGGCAGAGGCCGCAGACTCAATCACATCCGGGTAGATGGTGCCCTGCGCCAGCCATTTGAACTCTTCATGCTTGCTGGCCTCTTCGTCGAACACCTCAACGAATACGCGGCCGATGGTCTTGCGCTTGGCTTCCGGATCGTCGATGCCGGCCAGCGCGGACAGGAAACGCTCCTCCGCCGGGACATGCACAATGTTCAGGCCGAAATGGTCACCGAACATCTCCAGCACCTGATCCGCCTCGTTCAGGCGCAGCAGGCCGTTGTCCACAAAGACGCAGGTCAAACGGTTGCCGATGGCGCGGTGCAGCAGCATCGCAGTGACGGAGGAGTCCACGCCGCCGGAGAGGCCGAGGATCACCTGATCGTTGCCCACCTGCTGTTTGATGCGCTCAACCGCATCTTCAATGATGGTGGCCGGGGTCCAGAGCGCTTCACAGCCGCAGATGTCCAGCACAAACCGCTCCAGCATCCGCTGGCCCTGACGGGTGTGGGTCACTTCCGGGTGGAACTGCACGCCGTAGAAGCGTTTTTCTTCGTTCGCCATGATGGCAAACGGGCAGCTGTCCGTGCTGGCGACGGTCACGAAATCAGACGGGATCGCCGTGACTTTGTCACCGTGGCTCATCCAGACGTCCAGCAGCGGCTGGCCGGTCGGGCTGAGGGCGTCCTGAATGTCACGGATCAGCGCGCTTTCAGTCTGGATTTCCACCTGTGCATAGCCGAATTCACGCTCGTTGGAGCCTTCCACATGGCCGCCCAGCTGCATCGCCATGGTCTGCATCCCGTAGCAGACGCCGAACACCGGCACACCGGCGTTGAAGACGTATTCCGGCGCGCGCGGGCTGTCCAGCTCGGTGGTGCTCTCCGGGCCGCCGGAGAGAATAATGCCGCTCGGGTTGAAGTCGCGGATCTGCGCTTCGGTAACGTCCCATGCCCACAGTTCACAATAAACGCCGATTTCACGAACGCGGCGCGCAACCAATTGGGTGTACTGAGAACCGAAATCCAGGATCAGGATACGATGCTTATGGATATTTTTTGACATGTGAGGCGAATTCCAGAAACAGAGAAAAAAGAAGAAAAATCAACGGGCGGCAGCCGGGGCCGCCGCCACGCTTATCAGCCCATGCGGTAGTTCGGTGACTCTTTAGTGATGGTCACGTCGTGCACGTGGCTTTCCTGAATGCCGGCGCCGCTGATGCGGACGAACTCCGCTTTAGTGCGCAGGTCATCGATGGTCGGGCAACCGGTGAGGCCCATGCAGGAGCGCAGGCCGCCCATCTGCTGGTGGACAATCGCCTTCAGCATCCCTTTGTAGGCCACGCGGCCTTCGATCCCTTCCGGCACCAGTTTGTCTGCGGCGTTATCGGTCTGGAAGTAGCGGTCAGAGGAGCCTTTGGACATCGCGCCCAGTGAGCCCATGCCGCGGTAGGATTTGAACGAACGGCCCTGATACAGCTCGATTTCACCCGGGGATTCATCAGTACCCGCCAGCATGGAGCCGACCATCACGCAGGAAGCGCCTGCCGCCAGCGCTTTGGCGATGTCACCGGAGAAGCGGATGCCGCCGTCAGCGATCACCGGGATGCCGGTGCCTTCCAGCGCTTCTACCGCATCAGCAATGGCGGTGATCTGCGGGACGCCCACGCCGGTCACGATACGGGTGGTGCAGATAGAGCCGGGGCCGATGCCGACTTTCACGGCGCTGACGCCCGCCTCAACCAGCGCTTTCGCGCCTGCGGCGGTGGCGACGTTGCCGCCGACGATTTGCAGATCCGGGTATTTGGCCCGGGTTTCACGGATGCGCTGCAACACGCCTTCCGAATGGCCGTGCGAGGAGTCGATCAGCAATACATCTACGCCAGCCGCGACCAGCGCATCAACACGCGCTTCGTTGCCCGGGCCGGCACCCACGGCTGCGCCGACGCGCAGGCGGCCGCGCTCATCTTTACAGGCGTTGGGTTTACGTTCAGCTTTCTGGAAATCTTTTACGGTGATCATGCCGAGCAGGTGGAAACTGGCATCGACGACCAGCGCTTTTTCCACGCGCTTTTCATGCATTTTTTGCAGCACGATGTCGCGGGCTTCGCCCTCTTTCACCGTCACCAGGCGCGCTTTCGGAGTCATCACGGCGGTGACCGGCTGGTCGAGGTCGGTCACGAAGCGCACGTCACGGCCGGTGATGATGCCCACCAGCTCATTTTCTTCTGTGACGACCGGGTAACCGGCGAAACCGTTGCGGGCGGTCAGCTCTTTCACCTGGCGCAGGGTAGTGGCAGGCGTCACGGTTTGCGGGTCAGTGACCACGCCGCTCTCATGTTTCTTCACCCGGCTGACCTCTTCGGCCTGGCGTTCAATGGACATGTTTTTGTGGATGAACCCAAGGCCGCCTTCCTGAGCCAGCGCAATCGCCAGGCCGGATTCCGTAACGGTATCCATGGCGGCAGAGAGCATCGGGATGTTCAGGCGGATTTTTGCCGTGAGTTGCGTGCCGAGATCGGCCGTGTTCGGCAGGACAGTGGAGTGGGCGGGAACGAGCAGAACGTCATCAAACGTCAGGGCTTCTTTTACGATACGTAGCATGGGCAATATCTCACCAGGGTGGCTGCGAAAAAGATAAAATATTGCCGCGGCATTATACAGAGCGTAATCGATTGCCTCCAGCACTATTTTCCTAAAACCCTTGATTACCTGTTACAGCCCTGTAGTATCGACCAATTAAGTCCCTGTTTTAAAATTTGATCAAGATCACAATGCCGAATTTATCTTCCCCAGGAATTTTTACGGTCAGCCGCCTGAATCAGACGGTGCGACAGCTGCTGGAAGGTGAAATGGGCCAGATCTGGCTCTCCGGCGAAATCTCCAACCTGTCGCAACCCGCCTCCGGCCACTGGTATTTCACCCTGAAGGATGACCGGGCACAGGTGCGCTGCGCCATGTTCCGCAATGCTAACCGCCGCAGCACCTTCCGCCCGCAGAATGGCCAGCAGGTGCTGATGCGCGCCACCATCACCCTGTATGAACCGCGCGGCGACTACCAGCTGATTGCCGAAAGTATGCAACCGGCCGGTGAAGGGCTGTTGCAGCAAAAATATGAGCTGCTCAAGCAGGCGCTGGCGGATGAAGGGCTGTTCGATGCGCAATTCAAGCAGCCGCTCCCCTCCCCGGCCAAACAGGTGGGCGTTATCACCTCCGCCAGCGGCGCGGCGCTGCACGATGTGTTGCAGGTGCTGAAACGCCGTGACCCGTCGTTGCCGGTGGTGATCTACCCCACGCTGGTGCAGGGCGCTGACGCGCCGATGATGATTGTGCGCGCCATTGAGACCGCCAACCGGCGCAATGAGTGTGATGTGCTGATTGTCGGGCGCGGCGGCGGCTCGCTGGAAGATTTGTGGAGCTTTAATGACGAACGGGTGGCGCGCGCGATTTTCGCCAGCCGTATCCCGGTGGTCAGCGCCGTCGGCCATGAAACGGACGTAACGATTGCGGACTTCGTGGCGGATCTGCGCGCGCCGACCCCCTCGGCCGCTGCGGAGCTTGTCAGCCGTAACCAGCTGGAGTTGCTGCGCCGGATGCAGTCCCAGCAGCAGCGGCTGGAAATGGCGATGGACTATTTCCTCGCCCAGCGGGCGCGGCAGTTCACCCGGCTGCATCACCGCCTGCAACAGCAGCACCCGCAGTTACGCCTCTCGCGCCAGCAGACCGCGCTGTTCCGCCTGCGCCGCCGGCTGGATGAGGCGATGCAGCAGCGGTTGCGCCAATGGGTACGCCGCGCCGATCGCCTGCAACAGCGGCTATTGCAGCATCCGCCGCAGACCCGCATCCACCGTACCCAGCAGCGGGTGCAACAGCTGCGCTACCGGCTGAATCAGGCGCTGGCCCTCCAGCTTGCCCAGCAGAAACAGCGTTTCGGCACCGCCTGCACCCAGCTTGAGGCCGTCAGCCCGCTGGCGACGCTGGCACGCGGCTACAGCGTGACCACCACCGCAGAGGGCGGCGTGCTGAAGAAAACCGCGCAGGCGCAACCGGGTGACCGCCTGACCACCCGGCTGGCCGACGGCTGGGTTGAGAGCGAAGTGACCCACATTACGCCGGTGAAAACGCCGCGTAAACGCACGCCAACACGCTGATCCCCTCGCCGCGGGTTTGTCAGGATTGGGTAAAAATCCCCCACCCTGCTCATCCGGACTATACTGTGAATCAGGCGGTTATCGTTAACCGTCCTGACAGTATTCCGCCTTCCGGGCATTTCTGATAAGGAGATTCGGCATGAGCGACGGCAAGACCCCACGTCATTCCCAGGTTCCCTACAGCGTTATTCCCCCTTACATCCTGCGCCGCATTATCGAGCATGGCTCTGACCCGCAACGTACCCACGCCCAGCAGACGCTGACCCACGTTCGCACGCTGATGGCCGAGCCGTTTGCTAAATCCCAGGCGCCGGACGTCTCCGCGCCGGGCCAGGTACAGCGTAAGATCTATGATGCGCAGAATGAGACCGCGTTGCCGGGCCAGCTGGTGCGCAGCGAGGGCCAGCCCGCCAACGATGACGTGGCCGCCACCGAGGCCTATGACTACCTCGGCGTAACCTATGACTTCTTCTGGCAGGCGTTTAAGCGCAACTCCCTGGACGGCAAAGGGCTGGCGCTGAGCGGCACCGTGCATTACGACAAGAACTACCAGAACGCATTCTGGAACGGTGACCAAATGGTGTTTGGCGACGGTGATGGCGAGATTTTCAATCGCTTCACCATCGCCATTGATGTGGTTGGCCATGAGCTGGCGCACGGCGTCACCGAGAGCGAAGCGGGGCTTATCTATTTCCAGCAGGCCGGGGCGCTGAATGAATCCCTCTCTGACGTGTTCGGCTCACTGGTCAAACAGTTCCAGCGCAAACAGACCGCCGATCAGGCTGACTGGATCATCGGTGAAGGGTTGCTGGCGAAAGGCATCAACGGCAAGGGGCTGCGCTCGATGTCAGAACCCGGCACCGCCTACGATGACCCGCTGCTCGGCAAAGACCCGCAACCGGCGCACATGGATAATTACGTTCAGACGCGTGACGATAACGGCGGCGTCCACCTGAATTCCGGCATCCCTAACCGGGCCTTTTACCTGGCGGCCACCGCGCTGGGTGGTTATGCCTGGGAGCGCGCCGGGTACATCTGGTATGACACGGTGTGTGATAAAACCCTGCCGCAGGATGCGGATTTCGCAACCTTTGCCCAGTTTACCGTGCGGCATGCGCAAACGCGTTTCGACAGCGCCACCGCCCAGGCCGTGCAAACCGCGTGGCAGCAGGTGGGAGTGGTGTAATGCACCCGCTTTCAGAACTGAACCCGGATACGGTGATCATCCTGGTGCGTGAGGGCGGGTTCGCCTTTATTCCCAAGCTGAACGGGCCGCGCCGCATCGCGCTGACCGATGTCAGCGAAGAGACGCGTGAGCGCATCTGCCATCTGATTAACCAGATTCTGCCCTATGCCCAGCAGCAGCCCGGCCAGGCCGGGCGCGGCGACCAACGCTATTTCCGGCTGGAGCTTCATTTCACCTCCGCGGATTATCAGGATTGGGTGCTGGTCATTCCTGAAACCCGCACGCCGGAGGAGCTTATCAAGCTATGGAAATATGGCGATCTGGACGGTGACGGCAAACCGGATATTCCCCCCGGCCACTAAGGCACAGCCTTAAGAGGGAATGTAACAGACTTCCACCCGCGTTTTGGAAATCAGGCCGTGGCCGTGTGGGCAGAAATAGTCCACCGCGCCACAGGCTTTCAGTACCTCCAGCGGCTGATGGCACTGCGGGCATACCACCTTCTGCCGGAAATCCCCGTGGCCCTGTGCACAATGGTAGTGATCCCCGTGCCGGCTCATTGTCTGCTTACAGACAGGACATACTGCGTCCATTATTTTCTCCTTTTTTGCGGGCCGCTGCGCCCTGACAATCAGGTGCTGCCCCTTATTCCAGTGTAGCGCCCCGGTGGCGGCGGGCAACTTCCTGTGGCTGGCTTACACTTAACCTTTTCCCCCTCAGCGAAGGAGCACCATGCATATCCATCATCTGAATTGCGGCTGTATGTGCCCGCTCGGCGGTGCCTTTTATGACGGCTTCAGCAAAGGGCTGACGGCCCACCTCACCTGCCACTGCCTGCTGCTGGAGACGCCGCGGCATGGGCTGGTGCTGGTGGATACCGGCTTCGGCAGCGAGGATATGGCACAACCGCAGCAGCGGCTGGCCCCGTTCTTCCGCGTGCTGAATAATATCCGTTACCGCCAGCAGGATACGGCGCTGAGCCAAATCCGGCAGCTGGGGTTCTCTCCCTCGGATGTGCAGCACATTGTGCTGACCCACCTCGATTTTGACCATGCCGGAGGGCTGAGTGATTTCCCGCAGGCGCAGGTGCATGTGTTGCAGCGGGAAGCCGATGCGGCACGCGACCGCCGCCACTGGCTGAACCGGGGGCGCTACCGGGACGTACAGTGGGCACAGGTGCGGCAGTGGCACTTTTACCAGCCGGGCGGCGAAGGCTGGCACGGTTTTGACGCAGTACGCGGGCTGACCGGGCTGCCGCCGGAGGTGTTACTGATCCCGCTGGCCGGGCATACCCATGGCCACGCCGGGGTAGCGCTCCAGACCGGGGATGGCTGGCTGCTGCACGCGGGCGATGCCTATTTCTACCGGGATGAAGTGGGCCGGCCCGACCGGCACTGCACGCCGGGGCTGCGGTTCTACCAATGGATGATGGAAGCGGATCGTCAGGCCCGCCGCCATAACCAGCAGCGGCTGCGGGCGCTCTCCTGTGACCCCGCTGCCGGGGTCACGATGTTTTGCAGCCATGACGCCAAAGAGCTTGAACGGCTGGCGGCACCCTGAGGAGTCAGACCAGGTGCAGGCCGCGCAGCAGCGCCAGGCCCAGAGCCGTGGTAAAAAATGAGCCGAGAGTGGTCAGGGCGATGATGTTGGCGGCCAGCGTGGCGTTGCCGCCCATTGCCCGCGTCATCACATAGCTGCCCGCCGCCGTCGGGGTGCAGGAAAACAGGAAAATCACCCCCAGCGCCGCGCCATGGAACCCCAGCAGCGCGCCGCCCAGCGTCATCAGCGCCGGCACCACCAGCACCCGCGCCACGGTGGCGTAACCGGCCACGTTGGAGCTGCGGAACATGGCGCGCCAGTCCAGACTCGCCCCGGCGCACAGCATCGCCAGCGGCAGCGCCATGCCGGAGATAAATTCGCCGGTTTTGTACAGCGTGTCCGGCATTGTCCAGGTGGTTTCCTTAAACAGCAGACCCAGCACCAGCCCGATAATCAGTGGGTTAGTGACGATGCCGCGCAGAATGGCCGCGACGTCCAGCCCCTTCCCTGCCCCGCGTTGCAGGCTGCGGCTCAGGGTAATCACCGACAGCACATTAAACAGGATCACGGTGATAGCGATATACATGGAGCCAAGCGCCACGCCCTCTTTGCCGAACGCCAGAGAGGCGTAGGCCAGCCCGGCGATGCCGGTGTTGGCGCGAAACCCGCCCTGCACAAAGATGCCGCGTTCGCGCGGGTCTTTGACCAACTTAATCGCCACCAGCTCCAGCAACAGAAAGGTGACCAGCGTCGCCGCCCCGCCATAGACCGCCAGCGGCAGGTTCATGCCCTCTTCACTGCCGGTATGGGTGGAGACGCTGAAAAACAGCAGACAGGGCAAGGCGACGTTGAAGACGACCCGGCTGGCTTTATCACAGAAATGATCGTCCATGATGCCGGCCCGCTTTAATACTACCCCTAATACCAGTAACAACAGATTGGGCACCGTCACGCCCAACGCAAAACTCCAGGTCTGCCAGAACATCTCCCTTCCTTACCGTCATACCAAAAAAAAGGGATGCACTGATTGTGCATCCCACGAACGTTATTTGCCTTTTTTCAGGTGGCTCATTAAGCGCTTACGCTTACGCATCTGGTTTGGCGTCAGGGTATTGCGCTTACCGGCAAACGGGTTCTCACCCTCTTTGAACTGAATGCGGATCGGCGTGCCCATCACTTCCAGCGAACGACGGTAGTAGTTCATCAGGTAACGCTTATAGGAGTCCGGCAGATCCTGCACTTGGTTGCCGTGGATCACCACAATCGGCGGGTTGTAACCTCCGGCGTGGGCATATTTCAGCTTCACGCGGCGGCCACGTACCAGCGGTGGCTGGTGGTCGTCGGCGGCCATCTGCATGATGCGGGTCAACAGAGAGGTGCTGACGCGGCGGGTCGCGCAACGGTACGCTTCGTTGACCGATTCAAACAGGTTACCCACGCCGCTGCCGTGCAGGGCAGAGATAAAGTGAATACGGGCAAAGTCGATGAAGCCAAGGCGCAGATCCAGCGCATCTTTCACTTCATCTTTAATTTCCTGCGACAGCCCGTCCCACTTGTTGACCACAATCACCAGCGAGCGGCCGCTGTTGAGGATGAAGCCCAGCAGCGACAGATCCTGATCGGAGATGCCTTCACGCGCATCAATCACCAGCATCACCACGTTGGCATCTTCGATCGCCTGCAGGGTTTTGATCACCGAGAACTTTTCCACCGTGTCGGTGACTTTCCCGCGCTTACGCACCCCGGCGGTGTCGATCAGCACATACTCACGCTCATCACGCTGCATCGGAATGTAGATGCTGTCACGGGTGGTGCCCGGCATGTCATAGACCACCACACGCTCTTCACCCAGAATGCGGTTAGTCAGGGTCGATTTACCGACGTTAGGGCGGCCCACGATCGCCAGTTTGATCGGCAGGGATTCCGGGTCGAAATTATCTTCCGCTTCCGCGGCGGCCACGGCGGCCTCTTCTTCGCCCAGTTGCTCAGCCCAGTACGCGGCATTCGACTCCTCTTCGGTGAGCTCAGCGGGTTCTTCATGATCCACAAACGGCAGCAGCACGTGTTCGATCAGCTGGGTGATGCCGCGGCCATGGGATGCGGCAATCGCATGGACTTCGCCCATACCGAGTGAGTAGAAATCTGCCGCAGCGGAATCGGCATCCAGCCCATCAACTTTGTTGGCGACCAGGAAGGTAGCTTTGTCACGGCTGCGCAGGTGTTTGGCAATGCCCTCATCCGCCGGCATCAGGCCGGCACGCGCATCGACCATGAACAAAACGATGTCCGCTTCTTCAATGGCGCGCAGCGACTGACCGGCCATGTGCGTTTCAACGCCGTCTTCGGTGCCGTCAATCCCGCCGGTATCGACGATGATGAACTCGTGGCCCTCAACTTCAGCACGACCATACTTGCGGTCACGCGTCAGCCCGGGGAAATCCGCCACTAACGCATCACGCGTTTTGGTCAAACGGTTAAATAAGGTGGATTTACCCACATTCGGGCGCCCGACCAGCGCGACGACAGGTATCATTGTTGCAGCCTCATTACTTAAAAAACAAAATGTTACGTGGCATCTTCTATTTTCAGGTGCCGCGTTTCAAAAGACGAAACGGCCCCTGAATATCAGGAGCCGTTAAAGAGCCACCGGGGCGGCTCAGGATATGTTACCGGATGTTAGCGGGTGAACGCGTAAACGTCACCGCTTTTCGCCTGGATCAGCAATTTATCGCTCGCCACAATCGGCGCGCTCAGGAAGCCGGAGCTGTCCACTTTCTGCTGGGCCACGAAACGGCCATCATCGGTATTGAGCCAGTGCAGGTAGCCTTCGCTGTCCCCCACGACCAGATAACCATTATACAACACCGGTGCGGTAAGGTTGCGGTGCAGCAGATCGCTCTGGCGCCACAGGCTTACGCCGCCCTGGGTGTTGAGGGCCATCACGCGGTCATTCTGGTCCACCACAAAGATGCGGCCGGCGTCCACGATGAAATCGCTCACGGAGCCGACTTCACGTTTCCAGATGATCTGGCCGGAGCGCAGATCCAGCGCCGTCAGGTTACCGTTGTAACCCAGCGCGTATACCACCCCTTCAACCACTACCGGCGTGGTGTCCACGTCGTTCAGGCGATCGATTTCGGTCGCGCCGCTTGGCTGGGAGATGCGCTGTTGCCAGATCATCTGCCCTTCTTTCATCAGCACTGCGCTGACGCGGCCGTTATCACCGCCAACAATCGCGGCACCAAAAGCGGTAACCGGCGCAGACTCGCCACGCAGGGAAAGGGACGGCATATCCAGGTTAACCGTCCACTGGACTTTGCCGTCGCTTTCGCTCAGGCCCTGCAACATACCGTTGCTGGTGTGCACCAGCACCAGGCCGTCACTGACGACCGGGCGCGAGACAGCCTCACCGGCGACACTGGTCTGCCAGGCAATTTTACCGTCGTTACTGTTCAGGGCATAAACCACTGCGCGCTCACTGCCCACATAGACGTGGTCACCGGAGGCGGTAACGCCACCAGACAACAGCGCTGAACGGTTGCTGGAGAAGAAGCCGGTTTTCTCAGAGAGATCGGCTTTCCAGATCTCTTTGCCGCTGTCGGCATCCATGGCTTTCACTACGCCGTGACGATCGGCCGCAAACACCGTAGTCCCTTGCCAGGCCGGGCGCAGGTTGGAGTAGAACTCACCGATACCATCCCCTACCGAGCTGTTCCAGACTTCGGTCGGTGTGAACTGGTTTTCGACTTTCGGCAGCGGGGACATGGTGACCACATCCTCTTCGCCGTTGAACAATGAACAACCACTCAGCAGGGCAACTGACACCCATCCTACCAAGAGCGTTTTACGCAAATGCATTGGCATCCCCTTAGCTGGCCAAATTATTTAACTTCATGCGCAGCAGTGCCTGCTGTGCCTGAGAAGCTTTAGAGTCGATGCCTTTACTGTATGCGTCACGTGCGCCTTTCAGGTCTCCCTTACGCACCAGCACATCGCCACGGATATCCAGTGACATGGCCGCCCAGCTTTCGCCCTTGACGCCATCCAGTGTTTTCAGCGCGTCATCAAGTTTGTTTTGCTGAAGCTGGAGACGGGCCATCCGCAGTGAAATCAGCGGCAGCAGGTTGTCATCCTTGGTGAGACCGGCGGCCTTCACCAGCTGTTTCTCGGCGTTGGCGTACTCTTTCAAATCAACAAAGTGCTGCGCCAGTTGCAACGCGGCAAAGGCCCCGTAATTATTGTCATTGGCCTGAATGAACTGTTCCGTTGCCGCCACGCCTTCCGGTTTTTTCGCCATCAGCGCGTCGGTCGCTTTCTGGTAGGAGACTGACGCTTCGGTCAGGGCTTCTGTCTGATGCCCCTGCCAGTAGCGCCACCCCACCAGGGCACCAATGCCCAGCACCACGCCAACAGCCAATGCCTTGCCGTTCTCCAAGAAGAAATGGCGCACAGCATTAACCTGTTCGTTTTCAGTGGTATAGACTTCCACGGTGTCCCTCTCCTTAACCCAACATCGTTGCCAGACGCGCGGCAACATCGCCTTGCGCCAGCGTTTCTTGTTCACCACTTTGCAGGTTTTTCACGACCACCTGCCCGGCCGCCACTTCATTCTCGCCCAGCACCAGGGCCACGCGTGCGCCCCACTTGTCTGCGCGGGCAAATTGCTTTTTGAAGTTGCCGCCGCCGTAGTTGGTCATCAGCCGCAGTTGCGGCGCGGCATCACGTACCTGTTCTGCCAGGGCCATGGCCGCACCCTGCGTACCGGCACCGGACGAAATGACGTAAACGTCTACCGTAGCGGGCGCCTTAAAGTCAGGGTTGACTGCCTGCACCAACAGCACCAGGCGCTCCAGCCCCATGGCGAAACCTACCGCCGGGGTGGCGCGGCCGCCGAGTTGCTCTACCAGGCCATCATAACGGCCGCCGGCACACACAGTGCCCTGCGCGCCCAGGCTGGTGGTCACCCACTCGAACACGGTGCGGTTGTAGTAATCGAGGCCGCGAACCAGACGCTGATTAACCGTATATGGGATGCCGGCCTGGTCTAAAAGTTCACACAGACCGGAAAAGTGTTGTTTTGACTCGTCATCCAGATAGTCGGCCAGCGCCGGCGCATCATTCAGCAGGCGCTGCACGTCCGGGTTTTTCGAGTCGAGCACGCGCAGCGGATTGCTGTACATGCGGCGTTTGCAGTCCTCATCCAGCGCCTCTTTGTGCTGTTCCAGGAACGCGACCAGCGCCTCGCGGTAGTTGGCGCGGGCTTCCTGTGAACCGATAGAGTTCAGCTCCAGCGCTACATGATCGGCGATGCCGAGCGCTTTCCACCAGCGCGCTGTCAGCAGGATCAGCTCCGCGTCAATATCCGGCCCCTGCAGGCCGAACACTTCCGCCCCCAGCTGGTGGAACTGGCGGTAGCGCCCTTTCTGCGGACGCTCATAGCGGAACATCGGGCCGATATACCACAGGCGCTGTTCCTGATTGTACAGCAGACCATGCTCAATGCCGGCACGCACACAGCCGGCGGTGCCTTCCGGGCGCAAGGTCAGGCTTTCGCCGTTGCGGTCATCAAAGGTGTACATCTCTTTTTCGACCACATCAGTAACTTCACCGATGGCGCGTTTGAATAACGGGGTCTGCTCTACAATCGGTAGACGGATTTCACTGTACCCATAGCCGCCCAGCACCTGCTTCAGGGTGCCTTCAATCCGCTGCCACAATGCCGTTTCTTCCGGCAGGTAGTCGTTCATGCCGCGAATGGCTTGAATGTTCTTTGCCACGTCAGTTCTCTATAGTCTTAATACAAAAAATGAACCCGATTATAGAGGCGTTGCATCCGGCGGTTCAACGAGGATGCCGGGCAGCCCCCAGCGGGTTCAATAGAAAACGGGCCGCCTGAGCCGCCCGCTACCGATGTCACTCTGTTTGCGTGTTGATCACGATACGTTTGCTTTCGTCCATCATCGCGGCTTTCGCGCGGATTTTGGCCTCCAGCTGATCGATCATCAGGTCGTTATCAAACCGATCACGCTGGCGCACACCATCTTCATAGAAGCCGCTCTTGTTGTGGCCGCCGGTCACGCCCAGGGTCGAGACCAGCGCCTCGCCCGGCCCGTTGACTACACAACCGATGATCGAGACATCCATCGGCGTGATGATGTCCTCCAGCCGCTGCTCCAGCGCGTTGACCGTGCCGATCACGTCAAACTCCTGGCGCGAACAGGTCGGGCAGGCGATGAAGTTGATGCCGCGGGAACGGATGCGCAGGGATTTGAGAATATCGAAGCCCACTTTAATCTCTTCCACCGGATCGGCCGCCAGCGAGATACGCAGCGTGTCGCCGATGCCTTCAGAGAGCAGCAGGCCCAGGCCGATGGCGGATTTCACCGCACCGGCACGCGCACCGCCGGCCTCTGTGATGCCGAGGTGCAGCGGCTGCACAATCTGTTTCGCCAGCAGGCGGTAAGCTTCCACAGCCAGGAAGACGTCAGAGGCTTTTACGCTGACTTTGAACTGGTCGAAGTTGAGGCGATCCAGGATATCCACATGGCGCATCGCGGACTCCAGCAGCGCCTCCGGGGTCGGCTCACCATATTTTTCCTGCAGATCCCGCTCCAGCGATCCGCCGTTAACGCCAATGCGGATAGGGATGTTTTTGTCACGCGCGCAGTCCACCACGGAACGGATGCGGGACTCATTGCCGATATTGCCGGGGTTGATGCGCAGGCAATCCACGCCGTATTCCGCCACTTTCAGCGCAATGCGGTAGTCAAAGTGAATATCCGCCACCAGCGGCACGTTGACCTGTTGCTTGATCAATTTAAAGGCTTCGGCCGCATCCATCGTCGGGACGGAAACACGGACGATGTCCGCGCCCACACGTTCCAGCGACTTAATCTGGTTGACCGTGGCCTCTACATCGGTGGTACGGGTGTTGGTCATCGATTGCACGGCAATCGGCGCACCATCACCAATAGGCACCTTCCCGACGTAAATCCGCGTTGATTTTCGACGGTTTATGGGTGCTTGGTTATGCATGTCTTGCTCTCCATTGCTGCGGGCGCATTGCGCCGGATGCCCTATTATTCAGCAGCCAGCGTAAGGCGCGCAACACGGTTTGACTTAATGAACTGGCTGAGATCAACCGGCTTGCCCTGATACTGGATCTGGACTGCACGCGGTGCGCCGATTTTCAGTTTAAACGGCGCAGTACCGTTCAGGTTCAGCGTACCGCCGCTTTTCTGAATGCCGCTGAACAGGGTTTTCCCGGTTGCGTCATTCACCTGCAGCCAGCAATCCGCATTGAAATTCATCACAATCGCGCCTGCATCTGCTGGCGCTGCCGCCGGGGCGTCGGCCGGCGTCGTGACCGGTGCAGCCACCGGCGCATTGACCGGGGCCTGAGACGGCGAAACCGCTGCCGGGGCCGGGGTCTGAGCTACCGGTGCCGCAGGGGCTGCCGGGGTAACCGGTGCCGGCTGTGCCGCGCTGTTCACGGCCTGGCTGTCCGGCGGCGTGCCGGCATCGGTGCTGTTATCACCGGCCGCGTCGTCACCGTTTCCCAGCGGAATGGACTGACCATCGCCCTGGGAAAGCTGGGCAGAGGATTGATCTGCCATGGTGGCGATCTCCTGCTGCTGCGCCTGATGATTTTGCCACCACCATGCACCGGTCAGGCCAATCACCACAAAGACCACCAGCCAGGTGAACCCCATCAGCCAGCCGTCGCGTTTTTTACGGGATTTCCCCAGCGAGAAGCTCTGCATCGGGGCCACTTTCGCGGCACGGATTGGCGCCTGTTTGGCCATCAGCGGCAACAGCTCTTCTTCAGGAATGTGCACCAGCTTGGCATACGAGCGGATATAGCCCCGCAGGAAGGTCGAGGCCAGCCCCGGCGGCGCGATATCTTCTTCGATATCACGTACCGTGGAGACTTTCAGACACAGGCGTTCTGCAACGGCCTGCTGGCTCAGCCCAAGCTGTTCACGGGCTTGACGCAGGCGTTCACCTGTCGTTTTGGAGATGTTTTCTTGAGAGGCTTCAGTATTCATTAGCGAGAAACTGCTGGTACTGTTTAGAGTGTGGGAAACTTCGCGCCAACTGCCTGCCATAACGGTCTATCTTGTCCTGGCGGTCATCCAGCGCGGCGAAACGAATCTGTAACCATAAACTGTCGGCACTGGCCGGCAAAATATGCTGATAAACATCCAGCAAAAGCTGCGCCTGGGCGCGTTTTCCTTCGCTGAACTGCCGTTCAGCCTCTGCCAGCAGGGGTGCCCCTTTGTCCGGATCGTATTTCAGTGCCCGGCCCAGGAGTACCCGCGCCTCATCGTCCTGATTCGCCTTAAGGAAACAATAGCCGGCATTCTCCAGGCTGTCTGCAACCTGCCCATAATCGGGCACTTGCGCGGCGGCGCTAAACTGCTGTTGTGCCGGTACATACTGCCCTAAACTACACAAGAACGCACCGTAATTATTCATCACCGTGCCATTTTGCGGGGCAAGCTGCAGGGCGCCCTGATAGCGTTGCTGCGCGGCATCATTTTCCCCGACACGCTGCGCATAAAGCGCCATTCCCAGTTGGGTGCGGTAGTCCTGCGGCGCGGCTTTCTCCGCCTTTTCAAGGTTTTGCCGGGCGGCCGGCAAATTCCCCTGGGAAAGGTACCCCAGCCCCAGTTGCAGGCGCGTATCCACCGACGCCGACGTAGCAGATTCTGCGTTATCCGGCCCCGAACCTGAACAACCTGCCAGCACGGCCGCCGCGACGACGGCAGAGAGCCAGCGCGGCGTGCTCCGCAACATTTTCAGCATCATGCGTTTCATTCCCTGGAACGCGGCGGCAGGCTGCCCTGCCCGTGCCGTTCCGATCTGAGAGAGGGAGGCGTGGCGGCACAGCGCCACGCCCTCAGGTCAGGTTCAGAGTGCTTTTACCGAAATCGGCTCCCCTGCCATTTTCTTCTTCAGGGTACGCTTGGTCCGGTCGATCACCTCACCCGCCAACTGGCCGCAGGCGGCGTCAATATCGTCACCGCGGGTCTTACGCACAATAGTCGTAAATCCATATTCCATCAACACTTTGGCAAAGCGATCAACGCGACTGTTCGAGCTGCGTCCATAAGGTGCGCCCGGGAAGGGGTTCCATGGGATCAGGTTGATCTTGCACGGCGTGTCTTTCAGCACGGCGGCCAGCTCGTGGGCGTGCTCGGTGGCATCATTGACGTGGTCCAGCATCACGTACTCAATGGTAACGCGGCCCTGATTCGCATTGGACTTCGCCAGGTAGCGGCGCACCGCGCTCAGGAAGGTCTCGATATTGTACTTTTTATTGATCGGGACAATCTCATCGCGGATGGCGTCGTTCGGCGCATGCAGTGAGATAGCCAGCGCGACGTCAATCATGTCGCCCAGTTTGTCCAGTGCCGGCACCACGCCGGAGGTAGAGAGGGTCACACGGCGTTTGGAGAGGCCGAAACCGAAGTCATCCAGCATGATTTCCATCGCTGGTACGACGTTGGTCAGGTTGAGCAGCGGCTCGCCCATGCCCATCATCACCACGTTGGTGATCGGGCGCTGACCGGTGACTTTCGCGGCGCCGATGATTTTGGCCGCACGCCAGACCTGGCCGATAATTTCTGACACGCGCAGGTTACGGTTGAAGCCCTGCTGTGCCGTTGAACAGAATTTGCACTCGAGCGCGCACCCTACCTGGGAGGAGACGCAAAGGGTCGCGCGATCCTCTTCCGGGATATAGACCGTCTCAACGCGCTGATCGCCCACCAGAATCGCCCATTTGATGGTGCCGTCAGCGGAGCGTTGCTCATCCACCACTTCCGGCGCGCGGATCTCCGCAATCGCCTGCAATTTGCCGCGCAGCACTTTGTTGATGTCGGTCATCTGCTCGAAATCGTCGCAGCAATAGTGGTACATCCACTTCATGACCTGGTCGGCGCGGAAGGGCTTCTCCCCCATTTTGGCGAAAAATTCGCGCATTTGCTGGCGGTTCAGATCGAGGAGGTTAATTTTTTCCACAGCCGGTTTCACCGTTTGTACGGCGGGCGCAGAGGATTGAGAAAGTTCAGACACGGTTTGCCCAGAAGGAGTTGTTTCTAACATGGATGTCGCGGCCTCGTTGTTACACTTTTGGCTCAAGGGAAGTGCACCCGCCCGGTGGCGTGATGCGAAAACATGCGCCCCGAGAGAGCAGGCTCCTTCGGGGCGCAGTATTGTACAAATTTTAGGATAGCGATGCTATCGCGGAAAGCCTGCTGTCACCGTTTAATTGTTTCAGCAAATGAATCTTTCAGCTCGCTATCATTCACCAATTAACGGGTGCGCGGGCACAGCTCGTTTTCGGTGAAGAAGTACGCGATTTCACGCTGTGCAGATTCAACCGCATCAGAACCGTGAACGGCGTTCTCGGTAAAGCTGTCTGCGTAGTCAGCACGCAGGGTACCGGCCAGGGCGTTGTCCGGGTTGGTTGCGCCCATGATGTCACGGTTACGCTGAACGGCGTTTTCGCCTTCCAGAACCTGCATCATGATCGGGCCAGAGGTCATGAACTCAACCAGACCGTCGAAGAACGGGCGGCCTTTGTGCTCAGCGTAGAAGCCTTCAGCCTGCTCGCGGGTCAGGTGAACCATTTTAGCGGCAACGATTTTGAAACCAGCGGCTTCGAAACGGGCATAGATAGAACCAATGGCGTTTTTGGCCACTGCGTTCGGTTTGATCATGGAAAAAGTACGTTCGATAGTCATGTAAACCTCTGTCTGACGTCGTCCTGGGAGGCAGGCATAAAAGGGCCCGCCGTGAAATGGCGCCGATTATAGGGGGCAAGACGGCGCTTGCCTACCGGAAACACAACATTTGATTAAAATAACTTTAGCTAATTCCCTACTGTTTATGCACATATTTATCAATTTTTCGCCAACTGGCAGGCTGTCACCGCGCTATTGCCGTCAGGCGATGCCGGAAGAGGGAATGATATTGCGCAGCCAGCTGCCCCAGCGGCGCTGGTAGAAGGCCTGGGTATGCTGGATCAGGTAATGGCTGATGCCGCGCTCTTTCTCATTCACCAGACAGAAGTCCACCGGCTCGTCGTCTGCCAGCGCCTCACTGGCGACACTGCCGGCTTCCTGGATCAGCTGTTCAATCTCCTGCTCCGAGGCACCGTCAATCTCCAGCCCCACCAGCAGGTTTGGCCGTTCATCGCTGGTTTTATCATGGATTAACGCCAGAAACGCGCGGCGCACCGGCTTGCGCTGGCTGAACAGCGTGGTGAGCGCGTCCACCATGGCGGCCGGGTAGTGTTCCGGCTGGCCAATCAGGAACTCTGTTCCGGCTTCCAGCACCCGCTCCAACGGTTTGCCTGCCGTGCCCTCCTGCAACAGCTGGCTCACCTCCTGCGGGGTGAACTCTTTGCCGTACTCATTCTTCGGGTTAAGGAACAACTCCGCGCCTTCCGTCATCTCAAACAGCACACGCACCGGCAACGCCATAAACGGCTGCTCGCGCTCAACCGCCCGTTGCAGGGCCGCCAGTGAACTGAAGAACGGCAGCACATTCGTGCCATCCTGTTTTTCCCAGACCTGCAGGCTCAGCGGGCTGCCGGCGTCCAGCACCACCTCGCCCTCCGGGGCCTGATTGTCAGTCAGTACCAGCACGGTGGCGTCCATCAGCGCCCGGTAGAACGCCGGGCGCTGTGCCGGTTCGCTGACGGCCTGCATCAGTAGCTGCTCCAGTTCACTTCCCTGCGTAGTATCGGTGGGATCAAAAGACGGTGTGCTCATACGTTACTCCCTCAACAAGCCGGAACGGCTCTGCAACAAGATAAAACCATAAAAAAACGGGGCAGCCAGGCCGCCCCGTGATACCTGGTCACGTCATTATACCGGGAATGTGCTGCCGGTTACTGTGCTTTGCTCAGCAGCAGGTTCGCCAGGGTACGGACGCCCAGCCCGGTCGCGCCTGCCGACCACTGATCCACCGCGCCTTTGCGGTAGGTGGCGGAGCAGTCGATATGCAGCCAGCCCTGCCGGTAGTTCTGCACAAAGTGAGACAGGAACGCGGCAGCGGTGCTGGCCCCGGCGGTGTAGCTTGGGCCGGCCACGTTGTTCAGATCGGCAAAATTGGACGGCAACTGGCTGCGGTGGAATTCCGCCAGCGGCAGTCGCCAGAACGGCTCCTGCTCCTGCCCGGCACTCGCCAGCAGATCGGTGGCTAGTGCATCATCGAAGCTGAACAGCGCATGGTAATCATTGCCCAGCGCGGTTTTGGCGGCCCCGGTCAGGGTCGCGCAGTCGATCAAAAGTTGCGGCTGCTGCTCAGAGGCGTCAATCAGGCCATCAGCCAGCACCAGGCGCCCTTCTGCATCGGTGTTCATCACTTCCACGGTTTTGCCGTTACGGTAGTGGATAATGTCGCCAAGCTTAAAGGCGTTGCCGCTGACCATGTTGTCCGCACAGCAGAGGTAGAGCTTAACGCGCTGCGTCAGGCCGCGGGCGGCCGCCAGGGCCAGCGCGCCGGTCACGGTGGCTGCGCCGCCCATGTCAGACTTCATTGAGTCCATAAAGGCGCTCTGTTTCAGGCTGTAGCCGCCGGTGTCAAAGGTGATGCCTTTCCCCACCAGGCAGGCATAGACCGGCGCGCTCTCATCCCCGGACGGGTTATAGTCGAGCACCAGCAGCACCGGCGGGCGCTCAGAGCCACGGCCGACAATATGCAGGCCCGCATAATTCTGCTCGCGCAGGTCATCCCCTTTGGTGATGCGGTAGGTGACGTGCTCGCCGCCATACTGGCACAGCAGGTCAACGGCGCGGCGGGCCAGCGCTTCCGGCCCCAGATCTTCGGCCGGCAGGTTAATGGTGTCACGCACCCAGTCAATGATCGTCAGGCGGCGATCCAATTCCTCGCGATCGGTCTGCTCAAGGTCAGCCCATTCAATGCTGCGCTGGCCTTTCGGGCCACGGAAACCTTGCCAGAAGGCCCAGCTGTTCTCCAGATCCCAGCCCTCACCGGCCAGTCTGACCTTCTTAATGCCCTGCCCGTCAATCCGGCGCGCGGCGCGTTGAATCGAGACCAATGTAGCGGCATGCACTGTCATGCCCTCATTGCCGGTGCTCAGCAGGGCATTGTCACCCCAGCGGGCGTCGGCAGGCTGGGATGAAAGAAAGAGAGGCATGACATCTGTTGCCATCGTGTCTGCGGTCATAACGAAACTCCTGATTGTTGTTCTCATTGTCAGGGTAGGCCCGGAACCGGACCTATGCCGTGATGCGGCGAACCATAAACAAATCGGGCCACCTTATGGCAGCCCGTATGCTAGTCATTCCGCTTTATCTAACCAGACCCGGCAGATCGCTGCCAGCAGTTTTTACCCGGTGAGGTGGCAACATGTGCCGTATCAGGCCGCGCCGGAGAGATGGCGCAGGCGATCAACTGACTTGCGCACCAGCGCGACGGCGTAATCAATCTCGTCTTCGGTGGTGAAGCGCCCGGCCGAGAAACGCAGCGAGCTGTGCGCCAGCTCGTCATTCAGCCCCAGCGCCCGCAACACATAGGAGGGCTCCAGGCTGGCAGAGGTACAGGCAGAACCGGATGAGAGCGCCAGATCTTTCAGCGCCATGATCAGGGATTCCCCGTCCACGTGGCTGAAGCTGACGTTCAGGATGTTCGGCACCCCGTGCTCCAGCGAGCCGTTCAGGCTGACGCCGTCAATTTCACTCAGGCCATGCCACAGGCGGTCACGCAGGCCGCGCAGGCGCTCACCTTCCGCAGCCATCTCGGCGTTGGCAATGCGGTACGCCTCGCCCATGCCGACAATCTGGTGCACCGGCAGGGTGCCGGAACGCATGCCGCGCTCATGGCCGCCGCCGTGCATCTGGGCTTCAATCCGGATGCGCGGTTTACGGCGCACGTAGAGGCCGCCGATGCCTTTCGGGCCGTAAATTTTATGGCCGGAGAACGACATCAGGTCAATACTGAGCTCGCTCAGGTCAATCGGCAATTTGCCGACGCTCTGGGTGGCATCCACATGGAAAATGATCCCGCGGCTGCGGCACAGCTCGCCGATGGCGGCCACATCCTGCACTACACCAATCTCATTATTGACGTGCATGATGGAGACGAGAATGGTGTCGTCACGCAGGGCGGCGGCCAGGTCATCCAGGTCAATCAGGCCGTTGGGTTGCGGCGTCAGATAGGTGACCTCGAACCCTTCCTGTTCGAGCTGTTGACAGGTGTCCAGCACGGCTTTGTGCTCAGTCACGCTGGTGATGATATGCCGGCCCTTTTCCTGATTTGCATGGGCTGCGCCCTTGATCGCCAGGTTATCGGATTCGGTGGCACCGGAGGTAAAGACGATCTCACGCGGATCGGCACCAATCAGTTCGGCAATGTTATTCCGGGCGACATCCACTGCCTCTTCCGCCTGCCAGCCGAAGCGGTGCGAGCGGGAGGCCGGGTTACCGAAAGTACCGTCGAGAGTCAGGCACTGCATCATCTTTTCAGCCACACGCGGGTCAACCGGCGTGGTGGCCGCATAATCCAGATAAATCGGTAATTTCATTACTCTTCAACTCCGTACATCACGTAAAACGTCAGTGTAACGCGTCCGGATTACGAACGCAGGTTTACATTGATCGCTTCTTGCGGACGGCTATTGGCAGGCAGACGGCGGGTTTCATGGTTCTGGCGGTCAGCCACGTCCAGCACTTCCTGGTTGTTGACCAGTTCAGCCAGCGTGATGTTATTCAGGAAGCCGCTGATGCGCTCGCTCAGGTCGCGCCAGAGGGTATGGGTCAGGCAACGGTCGCCACCCTGGCAGCCTTCTTTGCCCTGGCAACGGGTCGCGTCGATGGATTCGTCTACCGCAGTGATTACGGCGCCAACGGCGATTTCCGCCACATCTTTGCCCAGCAGGTAACCACCGCCCGGGCCGCGCACGCTGGCCACCAGGCCATTTTTACGCAGGCGGGAGAAAAGCTGTTCCAGGTAGGAGAGCGAAATGCCCTGACGCTCAGAAATATCGGCTAACGGCACCGGCCCGTCCTGGGAATGTAATGCTACGTCCAGCATAGCGGTTACTGCATAACGACCCTTAGAAGTCAGTCTCATGGCTAATCTTACCTGTAAATAGGGGGTGAAATATGGCCAAGAGTCTGCCATTCCCGAGTATTTCAGTCAACTATTTACCCTACTGAAACAGTCAAGTATTAAAGCCGAAACAGCATTTCATCCTGAGCCAAAATTAACACGCCCGCTGAACCTTTTATTTTTCAACGGGCTATTCTGCTTACTGCTTTTTCTCGATGGACGTCAGGATGCCGCGCAGGATATTCAACTCCTGCGTCTCCGGCCGCGCACGGGTAAACAGGCGACGCAGGCGGCTCATCACCTGCCCGGGGTGCTGCGGGCGGATAAAGCCGGTCTGCAACAATACCTGTTCCAGGTGGCCGTAAAAACGCTCCAGATCGTCCACCAGCGGGTAGGCTTCTTCCGGCACCGGTGCCTGGCCGCGTTGCTGCTGGTCGAGCCACGCCACGCGGACTTCATAGGCAATCAGCTGTACAGCCATCGCCAGGTTCAGCGAGCTGTATTCCGGATTGGCCGGGATGCAGACATGGTAGTTACATTTCTGAAGTTCTTCGTTGGTAAGGCCCACGCGCTCGCGGCCAAACACCAGCGCAACCGGGGCGCTTTCGGCGGCTTGTGAGCATTTGACGCCACATTCGCGCGGCTCCAGCATCGGCCACGGCAGAGTGCGTGAGCGGGCGCTGGTGCCGACCACCAGACTGCAACCGGCCAGCGCCTCGTCCAGGGTATCAACGATGGTGGCGTTACCGATGACATCACTGGCACCGGCGGCCAGGGAGATCGCCTGCGAGTCGGGTTTTACCAGCGGGTTTACCAGATAAAGATTGGTGAGGCCCATGGTTTTCATGGCACGGGCGGTGGAGCCCATGTTACCGGTATGAGAAGTTTCAACCAGGACAATGCGGATATTGTGCAGCATACGAACTCTGAAGGTTGCGGAAAATCGGGCCATGCTAACACAACCGTAGGTATTTTTCAGAAGCCCTGCTATACTGCGCGCCGTTTCCCGTTCTTTAACATCCTAGTTGGAAGATATCCCATGCATCCGATGCTCACCATCGCCGTGCGCGCTGCGCGTAAGGCCGGTAACCTGATTGCCAAAAACTACGAAACCCCGGACGCTGTTGAAGCGAGCCAGAAAGGCACCAATGATTTTGTTACTAACGTTGATCGTGACGCTGAGCACCTGATTATCGACGTGATCCGCCGCTCCTACCCACAGCACACCATCATCTCTGAAGAGTGCGGTGAACTGATCGGCGAAGACCTGGATGTACAATGGATTATCGACCCACTGGATGGCACCACCAACTTCATCAAACGTCTGCCGCACTTCGCGGTCTCCATTGCAGTACGCATCAAAGGCCGTACTGAAGTGGCCGTGGTTTACGATCCTATGCGCAACGAACTGTTTACGGCCTCCCGCGGTCAGGGCGCCCAGCTGAACGGCTATCGCCTGCGCGGCGGCAACGCCCGCGATCTGGACGGCACCATTCTGGCGACCGGTTTCCCGTTCAAAATGAAACAGCACGCGACCCCGTACATCAACGTGGTCGGCAAACTGTTTACCCAGTGCGCAGACTTCCGCCGCACCGGCTCCGCCGCGCTGGATCTGGCCTATGTCGCGGCCGGCCGTGTAGATGGTTTCTTCGAGATTGGCCTGAAGCCGTGGGATTTCGCCGGCGGTGAGCTGCTGGTACGTGAAGCGGGCGGTATCGTGACCGACTTCATGGGCGGCCATAACCATTACAACTCCGGCAATATCGTGGCCGGTAACCCGCGTGTGGTGAAATCGCTGTTGAGCAGCATGCGTGAAGAGCTGAGTGAAGCGCTGAAACGTTAATTTATCTGCACAAATTTTGTGATGCCGCCCCCCGGGGCGGCATTTTTTTTGCCTGTGTCCCCGCCCGGCCACCCGGTTCCGGCCCAATAAATGTGATGGCGCTTCAAAGCCGGAGCAAAAAACAGCGCGCCCGGCGCGGCCTGGCGGCCCTTTTGCTATGCTTACACCTCCATACCCAGCAACGGTCAGAAGGTGTTCATGAGCCCGGCCACTTCCTCTGCGCCTGAGCTCTCCGGTCAACAACGGCGCTGCCATATCGTCCTGATGTTGTATGCGCTCTCCCCTGCGGTGCGCCTGGAGAAGATCAGCCAAATCAATGGCGTTGACCTCCCCACAACCCGACGGGATGTGGCTGCGGTTGCCGCGGAAATCCAGCGTTTTCACCATCTGGATCTGGTACTCGATGGGGCAGAAACCTGCCGCATTGCCGGCACCTCACTTAACCAGCGTTTATGCTTTTTTCACTGGTTACGGCGTGCTTTACGCATTTCACCTGACTTTACCACCCAGCAGGCGGCACTGGCCCTGCATCAGGGGCTGGCCCTTTTTCATCAGGCCGAAGCCGATGAGACCGACCAGTTGCTGCACACCCTGATTGAGCAGGCAGAAGTACGGCTGCGGCGCCCGGTCAACACCCGCGACCGGCACTTCCTCTGCCTGTTTATCAAATATTGCCTGAACCGCCACCACCAGCTCTGCCACCCTGATTTTACCCCCCACCAGCTGGCATGGCTGCGGCAGAAAAGTGAGTATGACGCTGCACACTACCTGGCCGGTGCGCTGACCGAGCGCTTCACCCTGCCCCCCTGTGAGGCTGAGCGTGACTTCCTGACCCTGCTGTTTACCCTGTTGAAAACCCACCGTTATGACAACAATGATTCGCCGGAAGACCGGCAATTGCAGGAGGAGGTTCACCGGTTGATCGCGCGCTTCCAGCAGATTGCCGGTATGAGCTTCAGCAGCCGCGAGGGGCTGGCCGGTCAGCTGTTTACTCATCTGGGGGCGGCGATTGAGCGGTGCCGGTTTGATATCGGCATCGATCATACGTTACTGGAAGAGGTGACGCGCATGTACCCACGGCTGATGCGCACCACACTGGAAGCGCTGGAGGCGTTTGAAGCAGCTTATGATTTGCGCCTTTCGCCGGAAGAGGCCGGGCTCATTACCATCTGCTTCGGGGCCTGGCTGATGCAGGGTAACGAATTGCAGGAGAAGCAGGTGCTGCTGCTGACCAACGGCAACCCGGCGCTGGAGACGGCGGTGGAATACCATATCCGTGAAGCAACCCTGCTGCCGCTTTCCGTGAAATACCTGCCGCTGTCGCACTTCCTGCACCAGGGGCCGCCGCAGGGGGTGACGCTGGTGATCACCCCCTACCCGGCCGATGAACCGGCGATCACCCTGCCGATTCTGCATGTGGAACTGCCGCTGGAGAAAGCGCAACGCATGCAGATCCGCGCCTTGCTGGAAAGCCCCTGAGGCGGCTCAATGCCCTATGGCCTGCACCTTCGGGCGCAGAAAAATGGCCGGAAACGCCACCAGCGCCATCACCCAGAACACCTGCTGGTGAATATGCTGGAACAGGAAACCGGCCACCACCGTCATTACCGCAATTCCGCCGCCCATCGCCAGCGCCGAATAGGCCGCCTGCAAACGAATCACCTCACGCGGCTCACGCGCAGAGATAAAGCGCATGGCTGCCAGGTGGCACACCGTGAAACTGCCGCAATGCAGGAGCTGCATCACCACCAGCCACGGCAGGGCAATAAAGCTGCCCATCAGCGCCCAGCGCACCACCCCGCAACAGGCGGAAAGCAGCAACAGGTTACGGGCGCTCCAGCGGGAGAAAAGCGGGCGGCTGAAGGTAAACACCAGCACTTCCGCTACGACCCCCAATGACCAGAGATAGCCCACCACAGATGCCGGATAACCCGCCTCCTGCCAGTAAAGCGCACTGAAGCTGTAATAGCCCGCATGCGCCGCCTGTAACAGCGTCACACACAGCAGGAATTGGCGCACCGGTGGCTGGCGTAACAGCGCCCGCCATGGGATCGCGCCGTTGCCGGCGGCCTGGGGGTCGGCCTGCGGCATCACGGCCGGCCGCAGCAACATCCCGAGCAGCATGGCGGCAAGCCCGGCCGTCAGGGCTGCCAGAATGGCGTCATGCCCGAATACGGCAATCATCTTGCCGGTAAAGGCGGAGCCAATCACAAACGCCAGCGATCCCCAGACCCGCACCTTGCCGTAATCCAGGGCGATTTGCCGCTGCCAGGTGCCGGCCAGCGCGTCACTCATCGGTACCAGCGGGCCAAAGAAAAGGTTAAACCCCGCCATCACCAGCATCAGCCAGGCCCAGCCGGTGCCAAACCAGAAGCCAACGCAACAGACCAGCGCCAGCAACGCGATCAGGCGCAGTGCCGCAACCAGCTGGGAGGCCTGTTTTACCGCCGGGGCCAGCAGCAAAGTGCCGGAGAAGCGGGCCACCATCCCGGTGCCCAGCAGCAGCCCGATGGCCTGGGCGTCCAGCCCCTCGCCCTTCAGCCAGGTAGCAAAAAACGGCAAAAAGATGCCGTAAGCGAAGAAGTAGGTGAAGTAGCTGAGTCCCAGCCAGTATGAGGAAGGCAAAACCATGGTATCTCCGATAACATGCAGAGCCGGTAAACACAGCGCTGCCTTGCGCCGGGCACATCCGCACCCGTTCCTGTTGGTGAGCGGCAACCCCCGCTCTCTGGGCCTGCCCCGGTGCAGCCGCGCATGGGTTGCACCGGAGTATAGGCAAAAAAAGTCCGGGTGAAAAAAGCCGGGGTGAAAAAGTCCGGACGAAAAAAAGGTACTGCCCGGCAGTACCTTTTTTGTCAGCGCATGACCGGGCAGCCTGCACCGGTCAGCGGGCGGTTACGCGTAAACCGGCAGGCGGGCGCAGATGGCCAGCACTTTCTGTTTCACACGTTCAATGGTGGCTTCATCATTGATGTTGTCCAGCACGTCACAGATCCAGCCGGCCAGTTCGCGCACGTCTGCTTCGTTGAAGCCGCGACGGGTCACTGCCGGGGTACCGATACGGACACCGGAGGTCACGAACGGGCTTTTCGGATCGTTCGGTACGCTGTTTTTGTTCACGGTAATGTTGGCACGGCCCAGGGCGGCATCCGCTTCTTTACCGGTCAGGTTTTTGTCCACCAGATCCATCAGGAACAGGTGGTTTTCCGTCCCGCCGGAGACCACTTTGTAGCCGCGCGCCAGCACCACTTCCACCATCGCTTTGGCGTTTTTGGCAACCTGCTGCTGGTAGGTTTTGAACTCAGGTTCCATTGCTTCTTTCAGCGCCACCGCTTTACCGGCGATCACGTGCATCAGCGGGCCGCCCTGGCCGCCTGGGAATACGGCAGAGTTCAGTTTTTTATACAGGTCTTCATCACCGCCCTTCGCCAGGATCAGGCCGCCACGTGGGCCTGCCAGGGTTTTGTGGGTGGTGGTGGTGACGATATGGGCATGCGGAACCGGGTTCGGGTAGACGCCGGCGGCCACCAGGCCTGCCACGTGCGCCATGTCCACAAACAGGTACGCGCCGATGCTGTCAGCGATTTCGCGCATTTTTGCCCAGTCAACGGTGCCGGAGTAAGCAGAGAAGCCACCGATGATCATTTTTGGCTGGTGGGTCTGTGCCTGACGGGCCAGATCGTCATAGTCGATCTTGCCGGTTTCATCGATGCCGTAAGGCACGACGTTATAGAGCTTGCCGGACAGGTTAACCGGGGAGCCGTGCGTCAGGTGGCCGCCGTGGGCCAGGTTCATCCCGAGGATGGTGTCACCCGGCTGCAGCAACGCCGTGTAAACCGCGAAGTTGGCCTGGGAGCCGGAGTGCGGCTGGACGTTGGCGTAGTCTGCGCCGAACAGCGCTTTGGCACGGTCGATCGCCAGTTGCTCAACGATGTCGACGTACTCACAGCCGCCGTAGTAGCGTTTGCCCGGATAGCCTTCAGCGTATTTGTTGGTCAGCTGCGACCCTTGTGCCTGCATCACACGCGGGCTGGTGTAGTTTTCAGAGGCGATCAGTTCAATATGCTCTTCCTGACGGACTACTTCCTGCTCCATCGCCTGCCACAGCTCGGCATCATAATCGGCAATGTTCATTTCACGCTTTAACATCTGCTTCTCCTGACTCACACTCAATTAAACGACCCCCAACGGGATATGCGGCACAGTGTAAACTGTTTTTGCCTGCGGCCATAGGGTTGAGGCCAGCTTTTTACGCAAACGGTTGGCTTGCCGCCGTACAAGGATTTTACCTGTTATTTGCTTCCCCCTTACAACCGAGTTTTCCTCATTTCAAGATGCAAAAATTTCACCTTTGGAAGCCATCTCTCATTATTACAAAGCCTTAACAAATCAAAGGCTATTTACAACAGATAAGCGCCGCTATAAGATGCATTTAAAATGCATCATTTATAATTCTGACGCTGCGCGTCTTCAGGAGCACCTCATGCTTGATACCACCACAATCGCCACCATTAAATCGACCATTCCTGCGCTGGTCGCCACCGGCCCTGCCCTCACCGCCCACTTTTATGACCGGATGCTGGGCCGCCACCCTGAGCTGAAACATGTGTTCAACATGAGCCACCAGATGAAAGGCGATCAGCGCGAGGCGCTGTTTAATGCCATCTGCGCCTATGCGGCCAACATTGAAAACCTGCCGGCCATTTTGCCTGCAGTAGAGAAGATTGCGCAGAAACACACCAGTTTGAACATCCGCCCGGAACAGTACGCGATTGTGGGCGAAAACCTGCTGGCAACGCTGGATGAGTTGCTCAGCCCCGGCCAGGAGGTGCTGGATGCCTGGGGCAAAGCCTATGGCGTGCTGGCGGATGTGTTTATCCAGCGTGAAAGCCAGATTTACCAGCAAACCGCGGCCAAAACCGGCGGCTGGGAAGGGGTGCGGGCGTTCCGCATTGTGGCGAAAACGCCGCAGAGCGAGGTGATCAGCAGCATTGAACTGGCCCCGGTGGACGGCCAGCCGGTGGTGGATTACCAGCCGGGGCAGTACATCTCCGTGTATATCCGTGATGAAGCCTTTAATGAATACCAGCAGATTCGCCAGTACTCGCTGACGCAAAGCCCGAACGGCCGCACTTACCGGATTGCGGTAAAACGTGAGGGCGGCGGTAAAGCCTCCAACTACCTGCATGATGTGGCGCAGGTCGGTACGGTGGTCAACCTGGCCGCGCCGCACGGCGATTTCTTTATGGACGTAACGCCGGACACCCCGGTGGCACTGATCTCCGCCGGTGTGGGCCAGACGCCAATGCTGGCCATGCTGCATACGCTGTATGAGCAGCAGCACCGCGCGCCGGTCTGGTGGCTGCACGCGGCGGAAAATGGCCGCGTTCATGCGTTTGCGCAGGAAGTGGCGGACATCGCCGCGAACATGCCGGATTTACACCGCCATATCTGGTATCGCGTACCGGCTGAGGGGGATGTTCAGGGTGAAGGGTATCACACGGAAGGTGTGATGGATCTGGCCCCGCTGGCTGAGACCCTGCGCGATCCGGCGCTGCACGTCTACCTGTGCGGCCCGGTGGCCTTTATGCAATTTGCGGCGCGTCAGCTGCTGACGCTGGGCGTGAGTAAAGATCGCCTGCACTATGAAGTGTTCGGCCCGCATAAAGTGGTCTGACACCGCACGGGCGGGAGCGATCCCGCCCGGTAACGGCAGGCGTCAGATCGCCTCTTCGTCCTCTTCGCCGGTACGGATACGCACCACGCGCAGCACATCAAACACAAAGATTTTACCGTCCCCGATTTTACCGGTCTGGGCGGTTTTCATGATGGTTTCGACACAGGTATCGACGATGTCGTCCGCCACCACGATCTCAATTTTGACCTTCGGCAGGAAATCCACCATATATTCCGCGCCCCGGTAGAGTTCGGTGTGCCCCTTCTGGCGGCCAAACCCTTTCACTTCCGTCACCGTCATGCCGGTAATCCCGACTTCAGCCAGCGCTTCACGGACATCATCCAGCTTGAATGGCTTAATAATCGCGTCAATCTTTTTCATGGCGAACCCTTTCTTTTACATAATATGCGGCTAAAGCCGGAGGTTGTCGTCTGGCGCCGCGCCCTGTGTGGCTACAGGCCGGAAATTTCTGGCCGTGAAAAGCCGGCGTCCTGATGGCGGCATCTCTTATGGGGTGCTGCCGGGCTTCAAGTATGGCATCTGCCCGGTATTCTGCCCCGCCATGCGCCCATTTACGGGCAACAGGTCTGCGAGTGTAAAGCATTCCGGCCAGTTTGTTTAGCCGCAGCGGCCCTGTGCTGTCCGGTAAATGCCCTGTATTTACTCTTTAAAGTCATTGGCATCCAGTTCATGCCGTGACAGCAGCTTGTAGAACTCGGTACGGTTACGCCCCGCCATCCGCGCGGCCTGGGTGACATTGCCCTTGGCGATTTGCAACAGCTTGCGCAGATAGTGCAGCTCGAACTGGTTACGCGCCTCGGCGAAGGTCGGCAGCACGGTGTTCTCACCTTCCAGCGCCTGCTCAACCAGTGCATCACTGATCACCGGGGCGGTGGTCAGGGCCACACATTGTTCAATCACGTTCACCAGCTGGCGCACATTGCCCGGCCAACCGGCCGCCATCAGCCGCCGCATCGCATCGGCGGAGAAACTGCGTACAAAAGGTTTATGGCGTGACGCCGCCTCACGCAGCAGGTGATTGGCCAGCAGCGGGATATCCTCCGGCCGCTCATTCAGCGCCGGCAATTTGAGGTTGACCACATTCAGCCGGTAGAAGAGATCCTCGCGGAACTCCCCTTTGGCCATCACTTTCGGCAGGTCGCGGTGGGTGGCGGAGATAATCCGCACATTGACGTCAAGATCGCGGTTGCTGCCGAGCGGGCGCACTTTGCGCTCCTGCAAGACCCGCAGCAATTTGACCTGAAGCGACAGCGGCATGTCGCCAATCTCATCGAGAAACAGCGTGCCGCCCTCGGCAGCCTGGAACAGCCCCTCACGCTGGCTTACCGCGCCGGTAAACGCCCCTTTGGCGTGGCCGAACAGCTCAGACTCCAGCAATTGCTCCGGCAGCGCCCCGCAGTTAATGGCGATAAACGCCTTTTTCGCCCGCGGGCTGGCGGCGTGGATCGCCTGCGCCAGCACCTCTTTGCCGGTGCCGCTCTGGCCGTTAATCAGCACGCTGACATCCGATTGCGCCACCATTCTCGCCTGCTCCAGCAGGCGCAACATCAGCGGGCTGCGGGTCACGATGGCCTCCCGCCAGCGCTCATCGGTGGCGGAAGCAGTGGTCAGGGCCAGCGCCTCATCAATCGCTTTATAGAGCGCATCGCGATCCACCGGTTTGGTAAGGAAGCTGAACACCCCTTGCTGGGTGGCGGCCACCGCATCGGGAATAGAACCGTGGGCGGTCAGGATAATCACCGGCATACCCGGCTGGTGCTTCTGGATCTCCACGAACAGCGCCAGGCCATCCATTTCATCCATCCGCAGGTCGCTTATCACCAGGTCAATCTTGTCACGCGCCAGCAGCCGCAGCGCCTCCTGGCCGCTTCCGGCGGTAGTGACGCTGAAGCCCTCACTGGTGAGGCGCATCCCCAGCAGTTTCAGCAGGCTGGGGTCGTCATCGACCAGCAATAAATTGGCGGGTTTGCGTTGGGTCATCTCCCTGACGCTCCTTAAGGGTTGGCGGGGGTGGAAGCACGGCTGCCTTGTGCGGCGGGCGGCGTGTAGGTGTCATCCGGCTCAACATGGCGGACGGTGCCGCGGTTTTCGCTGCCCTCCGGCATGTCGCCCTGCAACTGCTTGCGCGAAGAGAGCTGGCGTTCGATGTCGGTGAGGTTTTCCAGCTTTTGCCGGGTGTCATTGAGCTTGCTTTGCAGCAGCGCCTGGGACTCGTGCAGCGCCGCAAGCTGGGCGGCAGCGGCATCCTGCGCGCGCTGGGCTTTGGCCCGGTCATCATTCAGCACGATTTCCAGATTCTGGCGCTCGCGCCATAACTGCACCAACGGCCGCAGCGAGCCGGGCATCTGTGCGCGGTAAGTGTTGACGTTGCCCAGCAGCTGGCGGCGCTCTCCGGGCGTCGGCACGGCGCTGGAGAGCAAAATCCCCTGCCGGAAAGCACTCTCCCAGGATGTGACCACCATCGATGCGCCCAGCCGGCGCGCCTGCGCGGCACCCAGCCGGTCGGCGCAATCCATGGCACGCAGCCAATAGAGCGGGTTTTCCGTGTACTCTTTACCCTCCAGATCCCAGAGGGTGTCACAGGAGGCGACGCGGAAATCGATCACTTGTTTGTCCGGGATCTTTTCCGGCGCAGAGAGGGCCGCCCCCTGGCCGCCGCCCTGCATACAGCCCACCAGCAGCAACGGCATACCGGCCAGCGCTGCCAGCCGGGCGCGCCAGCCGTGGCGGACGGACTGTGCCAGCCCGGCCCCCTGTCGCAACAGGGCGTGCAGTGAAAGCGTCATCATGGTTGTTCATTCCCGGCGGTTAAAGGCAATTCAATTCGAAAACAGACATCAGCATAGGCGACATTCACCAGTTGCAGGTCGCCCTGCATACGGCGGATACAGTCATGGGCGATGCTCAGCCCCAGCCCGCTGCCTTTGACAGCCCCTTTTCGCTGCTGGCTGCCCTGGAAAAACGGCTCGAACACCATCGTTTTTTCCGCGTCGGCTATCGGTGTGCCGCTATTGGCCACCTCAATCTGTATTCTGTCGCCCGCCTGTTGGCTGCGGACCCAAATGGTACCGGATTCAGCCCCGTAGTGCACCGCATTGGAGTAGAGATTGTCCAGTGCGCGCATCAGCAGGGTCGGCTCAGCCCAGCACTCCGCCACGTCCAGCTCAAGCCGGGTGGTGATCTGCTTGGCGCGGGCCGGCAGGCTGTGATCGGCGATGATCTGGTTGATCAGCGCCGCCAGCGCCACCCCCTCTTTACCGGCCGGGCCGTCAGCCAGTTTGCGGTTGTAATCCAGCAGTTGTTCAATCAGCTTTTGCAGGTGGCGGCTGCTGTGGTCAAGAATCGCCACCACCTCCTGCTGGTCTCGGGTCAGCGGCCCGGCGACCTCATCGGCCAGCAGTTCTGTCCCTTCGCGCATACTGGCCAGCGGCGTTTTCAGCTCATGGGAGATGTGGCGCAAGAACTCATGGCGCTGCGACTCCAGCCAGGCCAGCCGTTCACTCAGCCAGATGATGCGCTGCGCCAGCGAGCGGATCTCACGCGGGCCGCGGAACGAGACGCTGTTGCCCAGCGCCCGGCCTTCGCCCAGCCGGTTGATCATCCGCTCCACGCCCTTGACCGGGCCGATGATCATCCGGGTAAACAGCACCACCAGCGCGACGCTGAGTAAAAACAGCAGCAGCGCCTGCCAGCCAAAGAACTGGCCGCGCTCGGCAATCGCGTGCTGGAGCTGCTGCCCGCGGGAGAAGATCACATTGCGCGTGGCCTGTACCATTTCAGCATTAGCACGGGAGAACTGCGCCAGCCCGTCCGCGGCCTGCGGGGCCGGGCTGCTCTCCCGGCATGCCATGGTCGCCAGTTGGTTAAGCAGGGTACGTAAAGTCTGGTAGTAACGGGGATCCGGTAAAATGGTGGCATGGGTGCCGAGCATCTGCGCGTACTGCGTGCGCTGGTTCTGGTAGAGCCGCGCCAGGGTGGCGTCATCCAGCACACAATACTGGCGGTAGCTGCGCTCCATCTCCAGCGCCACGCTGGTCATCGCCTCACTGCGCCGCGCATCGCTCAAGGTGGTCCGGTTGATGTCAGCCGCCTGCGCGCTGAGGTTATCCAGGCTCTCATAGGCCTGATAGGCCAGCACCAGCAGCGGCAGCAGCACCAGCAGGAACGCCATCAGCACCAGCTGGCGCAGTGAACGCGGAAACAGCCGCCCGCTTTTGATCGACAGCCGTTTGCGGGTAAAAAGGTGTTTGGTGAATCGCATGGGTAAACCGGCTCCTTGCTGAGTCCGTGCGCATCGCAGCCCGACAGTATACCCCACCCGCAGCAGCGCTGAAAAACGGGCAAAAAAAAGCACCGCCATTATGCGGTGCTCAAATCGGTGGGCTTCCTGCCCGGCCATACGGAGTCCGCAGGCAAGGGGGTAAATCTCAGACTCTGATGGTAATCTCTTCCCGGCGTACCGGTTTATCTGGGTTACGCGGCCAGGCCCCGTAACCGGAAAGGGTGGATGCCTGGTGACGTCCCCGGTGTGATGATGCCGGGCATTCATCAGAAGCGGGACGTGCGCATCCTTTTTTACCTCGTCGGATGAATCCTTCATCGCCGGAGATGGTCAGGTTGGTGCCTCACTCAACGTGTCGCCCTGCGGGTGATAGCGCCTTTCGGCGGTATCGGTGCGGTGGACGATAGGCACCTTGCTTTGGCGTCATTCGGGTCTTATGGAGCGCATAGTCCGCCTGAGCGGGGCTGTCATAAGTAAGGTGAATGAGCAACTGAGCGTTAATAAGCACAATGTATGCCAACTTTTTATAAAAACCGTTAACTCATTAAATTTAAGAATAATTTTATATTTATTGGCGGTTATTTTATTTTTCTATCCGGATAAATGCTGGTTGTTTCCTACCCACCCTGTCGCTAAAACCCGACGTTTTAATCATCTTGATTTATATACTAATAAAATCAAGCGATTGCGTGTCGCCATTAGGAGACACCCAAAGCCGGGCATGTCGCAATTTCCCGACACCAGACAGACATAAAAAAGGCGGCCCGAAGGCCGCCTGATATCAGGATGTCACGCTTTATCAGCCCAGCTGGCGGCGGGCATTGCGGAACATGCGCATCCATGGGCTGTCCTCACCCCAGTTGTCCGGGTGCCAGGAGTTGCTGACGGTGCGGAACACGCGCTCCGGGTGCGGCATCATTACCGTGACACGGCCGCTGGCGTTAGTGACGGCGGTAATGCCGTTCGGTGAGCCGTTCGGGTTCGCCGGGTAGGCTTCCGTCACGCTGCCGTTGTTGTCCACATAGCGCAGCGCCACCAGCCCCTGATGCTCCAGCTCGGCCAGATGCGCCGCATCACGCACTTCCACCCGCCCTTCCCCGTGGGAAACGGCGATCGGCATACGGGAACCGGCCATGCCCTGCATCATCAAGGACGGGCTGGCCGTCACTTCCACCAGGCTGAAGCGCGCCTCAAAGCGGTCTGACTGGTTACGCACAAAGCGCGGCCAGTGTTCCGCCCCTGGGATCAGCTCTTTCAGGTTGGACATCATCTGGCAGCCGTTGCACACGCCCAGCGCCAGCGTCTGCGGCCGGTTGAAGAAGGCCTCAAACTCATCACGTACCTGGTTGTTGAACAGTACGGATTTCGCCCAGCCTTCGCCCGCGCCCAGCACGTCGCCATACGAGAAGCCGCCACAGGCCACCAGCGTATGGAAATCCTGCAGGTTGCGGCGGCCTTCCAGCAGATCGCTCATATGCACATCCACCGCGTCGAAACCGGCACGGTGGAACGCGGCCGCCATCTCCACATGGGAGTTGACGCCCTGCTCACGCAGCACCGCCACTTTCGGGCGCGTCTGTTTAGCGATATACGGGGCAGCCACATCTTCATCGATCGCAAAGGTCAGGTTGACGTTCAGGCCCGGATCGCTCTCCTCCTGCTTGGCCTGATGCTCCTGATCGGCACAGGCCGGGTTGTCACGCAGGCGCTGCATCTGCCAGGTGGTTTCGGCCCACCAGGTACGCAGGGTGCGGCGGCTCTCGCTGTAAACAGTTTTGTCACCGCTGCGGATGACAAAGCGATCCCCGTCGGTGACGCGGCCCAGATAGTGAGTACACGCTTGCAGGCCATGCTGCGCCAGCACCGCTTCCACCGCTTCGCGTTGTTCGGCTTTCACCTGAATCACTGCGCCCAGTTCTTCATTGAACAGGGCCGCCAGGTAATCATTACCCAGCGCCTGAATATCCGCGTCCAGCCCGCAATGGCCGGCGAAGGCCATTTCTGCCAGCGTCACCAGCAGGCCGCCGTCACCGCGGTCGTGGTAGGCCAGCAGTTTTTCGTCGGCCACCAGCGCCTGCATGGCGTTGAAGAAACCGGCAAGTTGGTGGGCGTCATGCACGTCAGCGGTCTTGTCACCCAGTTGGCGATAAACCTGCGCCAGCGCGGTAGCGCCCAGCGCATTCCGGCCGTTGCCGAGGTCAACCAGCAGCAGCGCGCTGTCGCCTTTATCGGTACGCAGTTGCGGCGTCACGGTGTGGCGCACATCTTCCACCCGGGCAAAGGCGGTGATTACCAGCGACAGCGGTGAGGTCATCTCGCGCTGTTCGGTACCGGCCTGCCAACGGGTTTTCATCGACATGGAGTCTTTGCCGACCGGGATGGTGATGCCCAGCGCCGGGCAGAGTTCTTCACCCACGGCGCGCACCGCGTCATACAAGCCAGCGTCCTCGCCGGGGTGGCCGGCCGCGGACATCCAGTTAGCGGAGAGTTTCACCCGCTTCAGGCCGCCAATCTGCGTGGCCGCCAGGTTGGTCAGGGCTTCCCCCACCGCCAGGCGCGCCGAAGCGGCGAAGTCCAGCAGCGCTACCGGGGCGCGTTCGCCCAGCGACATCGCCTCACCGTGGTAGCTGTCGAGGCTGGCGGTGGTTACCGCGCAGTCTGCCACCGGGATCTGCCATGGGCCCACCATCTGATCGCGCGCGACCATGCCGGTCACGGTGCGGTCACCAATGGTGATCAGGAAGGTTTTTTCCGCCACTGCCGGCAGGTGCAGCACGCGCTTCACCGCGTCCGCCAGGGTGATGCCCTCACGCTGCAACGGCGCACCGGCGGCCTGCTGACGCGCCACATCACGCAGCATCTTCGGCGTTTTGCCCAGCAGCACATCCAGCGGCATGTCGATTGGCTGGTTGTCGAAATGGCGGTCATTCAGCGTCAGGTGGCGCTCTTCCGTGGCTTCGCCAATCACCGCATAGGGTGCGCGCTCACGGCGGCAGATGGCGTCGAATTGCGCGATCTGGGCCGGGTCAACCGCCAGTACATAACGCTCCTGCGACTCGTTACACCAGACTTCCAGCGGGCTCATGCCCGGCTCGTCATTCAGGATGTCACGCAGCTCAAAACGGCCGCCGCGGCCGCCATCGCTGACCAGCTCCGGCATGGCGTTGGAGAGGCCGCCCGCGCCGACGTCATGGATAAACAGAATCGGGTTCGCCTCGCCCAACTGCCAGCAGCGGTCAATCACTTCCTGGCAGCGGCGCTCCATCTCCGGGTTGTCACGCTGTACTGAGGCGAAATCGAGATCGGCATCCGACTGGCCGGACGCCATCGACGAGGCGGCACCGCCGCCGAGGCCGATATTCATCGCCGGGCCGCCGAGCACAATCAGTTTCGCGCCGACGGTGATTTCGCCTTTCTGCACGTGGTCGGCACGGATGTTGCCGATGCCGCCCGCCAGCATGATCGGCTTGTGGTAGCCGCGCAGCTCCACGCCGTTATGGCTGTTGACCTGCTCTTCATAGGTGCGGAAGTAGCCCAGCAGCGCCGGACGGCCGAATTCGTTGTTGAAAGCCGCGCCGCCCAGCGGGCCGTCGGTCATGATCTCCAGCGCAGTGACGATGCGTTCCGGTTTGCCGAAATCCTCTTCCCACGGCTGTTCAAAGCCCGGGATGCGCAGGTTGGAAACCGAGAAGCCCACCAGCCCGGCTTTGGGTTTCGCGCCGCGCCCGGTGGCGCCCTCGTCACGGATCTCGCCGCCGGAGCCGGTGGCGGCACCCGGCCACGGGGAGATGGCAGTCGGGTGGTTGTGGGTTTCCACTTTCATCAGGATGTGCGCCTCTTCCTGATGGTAGTCATAGCGCCCGCCCTCTGCGTCAGCAAAGAAGCGCCCCACCGTCGAGCCTTCCATCACGGCGGCGTTGTCCTTGTAAGCGGACAGCACGTGATCCGGGGTTTTCTCAAAGGTGTTTTTGATCATCTTAAACAGCGACTTCGGCTGCGCTTCGCCATCAATCACCCAGTCGGCGTTGAAAATCTTATGGCGGCAGTGCTCGGAGTTCGCCTGGGCAAACATGTAGAGCTCGATATCGGTCGGGTTGCGCCCGAGCGTGGTAAATGCCTGTTGCAGGTAGTCGATTTCATCCTGCGCCAGCGCCAGCCCAAGGCGGAGGTTTGCCTGCTCCAGCGCGCCGCGCCCTTCGCCCAGCACATCCACATGCTGAACCGGGGCAGGCTGGTGGTGGGCAAACAGCGCCTGGGCCTGCTCCAGTGCGGTGAACACCGTTTCCATCATGCGGTCATGCAGCAGTGCCGCCAGTGCCTGCCACTGCTCGTCCGTCAGGGTGGGGGCTTCTATATAGAAGGCCAGCCCGCGCTCCAGGCGCGTGACCTGCGGCAGGCCGCAGTTGTGGGCGATGTCAGTGGCTTTGGAAGACCAGGGGGAAATCGTGCCGGGGCGTGGGGTCACCAGCAGCAGGCGGCCTTGCGGCGCATGTTCGGCGAGAGAGGGACCATATTTCAGCAGGCGTTGCAGTTTGGTCTGTTCGTCAGCGCTGAGCGGCGCAGAGACGTCGGCAAAGTGTACATATTCGGCGTAAACCGCATCGACCGGCAGGCGGGCTTCCTGGCAACGGGACAACAGTTTGTTAATACGAAAAGCCGACAAAGCGGGCGAACCACGCAGTATTTCCATCATTTCAGTTCTCTCGTCTTCGAAGCCGCAGGCAAATGGGCTTCATTGGGCGCAACAGGGGGAAAACGCCGGCCATTATAGAGAATCCCACCCGCATACGAAACCGTTTGCGTAGTGATTGTTGCGATTAACTGCACCGGCCTGCCTTTTGGCATAGGATGCCAATAAAGTTGCACGCTGGCTTTTTGTTGAGCAAAATGCCCCGGCACACTACTTTCAGCTCCATTTTGGCAACACTTTACACACGCAATGAACACGCGCCGCGACGAGACAACTATTTGAAGCGCATACAATTAAATTATATTCTGGTCGGTGCGGTCGCCCTGCTGCTGGCGCTTGCCCTCTGGCCGGCCATACCCTGGCACACCAACCAAAACGATCAGCTCGACCGCATCCTTTCCCGGGGTGAGCTGCGCATCAGCACGCTTAACTCGCCGCTGACCTATTACACTACCCAGACCGGGGCCGGTGGGCTGGATTACGAGCTGGCGCAGCGTTTTGCCGCCTATCTGGGCGTGAAGCTGGTGGTGACACCGCGCCGCAGCATCGATGAGCTGTTTGATGACCTGGATGATAAGCGCGCTGACCTGGTTGCCGCCGGGCTGATTTATAACACCGAGCGGCTCGCCCGTTTCCGCGCCGGCCCGGCTTACTACTCGGTTTCGCAGCAGCTGGTTTACCGGCAGGGCAGCGTCAGGCCGAAAAACATCGATGCCCTGAAAGGCCGGCTGGCGGTGGCTTCCGGCTCGGCGTATATCAGCACCCTGAAACAGCTGAAAGAGGGCAAACACCCGGATCTGACGTGGGAGTCCTCCAGCGATCTCTCCAGCCGTGAACTGCTGGAGCAGGTCGCGGACGGCAAACTGGCGTACAGCATCGGGGATTCCGTCACCATCGGGTTGTTGCAACGTATTCATCCCCAGCTGGCGGTGGCCTTTGACATTACCGAAGAGGAGCCGGTTACCTGGTATTTCCCTCGCGGCGGCAATGACAGCCTCTACGCGGCGATGCTCGATTTCTTCAGCCAGATGATGGAAGACGGTTCGCTGGCGCGGCTCGAGGAGAAATACCTCGGCCATGTCGGCAGCTTTGATTATGTGGATACGCGCACCTTCCTGGCCGCGATTGACAGCACCCTGCCCGCGCTGCAACCGCTGTTTGAGAAGTATGCGCGCCAGATCGACTGGAAATTACTGGCGGTGATCGCCTATCAGGAGTCGCACTGGGACCCTACCGCCACCTCCCCCACCGGGGTGCGCGGCCTGATGATGCTGACCCGTGCCACGGCCGCTGGGCTGGGCGTGGGCGACCGGCTGGATTCTGAGCAGAGCATTCAGGGTGGCGCGCTCTACCTTGAGCGGCTGATGGCAAAAGTGCCGGACACCATCCCGCCGGATGAGCGCATCTGGTTTGCGCTGGCGGCCTACAATATGGGCTATGGCCATATGCTGGATGCCCGCAGACTCACCAAAGCGCAACAGGGCAACCCGGACAGCTGGGTAGATGTAAAACAGCGGTTGCCGATGCTGAGCCAGCGGCGCTACTACACGCAGACGGCTTACGGTTATGCACGCGGCCAGGAGGCGTATAATTACGTGGAGAATATCCGCCGCTATCAGGCCAGCCTGGTGGGCTACCTGGAAGAGCGGCAGAAAAAAGCCGCCCAACAGGCGGCCCTTGATGCGGAATATGCACAGGCTTACCCGGCCGTGCCGGCTGCCGAGGCGCTGGCCCAGTAACGCCGGGAGGGGTCAGCCACCACCCGCCGCTTTGGCGGCCTGTTTCAGCGCTTTTTGCTGGGCGCGGCGCTGGCGGAAGAACTCACTCAGCATCGCTGAGCAGGCGTCAGCCAGCACGCCGGATTCAATCGCCACCTGATGGTTCATACCCGGGTGGCGCAACACATCCAGCAATGAGCCGGCGGCGCCGGTTTTACGATCGTCTGCCCCATACACCAGCCGCCCGATGCGGCTGTGTACCATCGCCCCGGCGCACATCACACACGGCTCCAGGGTGACATAGAGCGTCGCATCCAGCAGGCGGTAGTTCTGCATCACCTGCCCGCCCTGGCGCAGAGCCATAATCTCCGCATGGGCGGTGGGATCGTGCCGGCCAATCGGCCGGTTCCACCCTTCGCCAATCGGCTGGTTATCCAGCACCAGCACCGCACCGACCGGGACTTCCCCTTCATCCTGTGCGCGTTGCGCCAGCGTCAATGCGTGCCGCATCCAAAATTCATGGTTAATTTCCTGCGTCACCTTGACCTCATGATTCATTTGCCGCGCGCATTATACACGGCAGACCCTTGCATTCTAGTTTATCTATCAAACCGGGCCGGATCCTGAAACGCCATACATTGGCGGCAGGAATACATTATGGAAACTTTTGCCGCCGCCCTGTCGCGGCCGGGCGACACGCAGCAAAAAGGGCGGAGATTCCGCCCTTGATGAGATTGAGCCACCGGTGTTGCCGCCGCTACTCAAGTTGCTGAAGCTCCCCTTCTTTACTGACCCGGAAGCGATGCTCACAGAAAAACAGCAGCGGGTTATCCTGCTTGCTGTCACTGTACCCGCTGTAGAGTTTCAGCGGCGAGCCAAGGCGCTGTTCGAGTTCCACCACCTTCTGCATGCCGAGGCAGCGTAGCGGCAGCACCCAGCCGCCATTACGGCGGGCCATACGGCTGCCGACCAGCCGCACGCGGGGCAGGAATTCGGAGCCGTTGTAGACCTGCTCCACCAGCCGTTGCGGCGAACCGGTAATCAGCCAGACTTCGGCATTGTGCTTGTCGAGATACTCGTTCAGGCGCATCTGCACCACTGGGAAGGCGGTGACAATGCTGCGGAACCAGGTGACAAAACGCAATTCCAGATCGCGCAGGTGCGCCTCGCTATGGCCAAAGGTGATGGCCCACAACAGCAGGCTCATCGGCCAGCGCGTTGCCCGGCCGCCGATCAGCAGGCCAAGCCCGATGACCGGCAACAGCGGCACCACCAGCACCAGATTTTGCGGCATCCGCCACAGCAGGAAACGTAAAAAACTGCCGAACATGTCCTGCTGATGCAGCGTTCCATCCAAATCAAAAAACACTACCCGCCGGGCTTGTTCCGCGCTCAATGGTTACTCCTCAGGATCGGTGAATCCTAATATCCAGGTGAAAATAAATCCGGCCAGTACCGTGATCAGGCACCCCGTTAAATAAAACATCACTTTACCGGCAATAATGGTCAGAGCCAGCGGCAATCCTGAGATGCCGAAAGTAATGACCGTAGCCACTTTCCAGTAACTTATCAAGGCACCGCCCACCGCCCCGCCCAGGCAAGCCCCCAGGAAAGGCCTGCCCAGCGGCAGCGTCACGCCAAAAATCAGCGGCTCGCCAATGCCCAGGATGCCTACCGGCAGCGCGCCCTTAATCACTTTTTTCAGCCGCGCATTACGCGTTCTCAGCAATACCGCCAGGGCCGCCCCCACCTGCCCGACGCCGGCCATCGCCAGAATCGGCAGCAGAGGGTTGTTCCCGTGCGCCTGTACCATCTCCACGTGGATCGGCACCAGCCCCTGATGCAGGCCTGACAGCACCAGCGGCAGGAAAAAGCCGGACAACAGTGCGCCCACCAATAACCCGCCCTGATCCAGCGCCAGATTTACCCCCAGCACAATGGCATCAGAGATGTAACCGCCCAGCGGCTGCACTATAAGGATAGCCAAGCTTGCGGTGATTAAGGTGGTTAACAACGGATTGACAATCAGCTCAACCGATTCCGGCAGCCAGGCGCGCAGGCGGCGCTCCACCCAGCACATCAGCGCGACCACCAGCAGCACGGCAATCACCCCGCCGCGCCCCGGCTGCAACGGCTCACCGAACAGCACAATCTGCGCCAGTGCCGGGCTGGTCAGAATCCCGGCCATTACCCCGCCCATCGCCTGGGAGCCGCCAAACACCCGCGCGGCGTTCACCCCCACCAGAATATTCATGATGGCAAACACCGCGCTGCCGAAAATAGCCAGCAGCCCCAGCACATTGGGGTAGTGAACGGCAAACTCCCCGGCGATGTCCGGCCGCTTCAGCAGGTTGATGATGCCGGTGATCAGGCCGGAGGCGATAAACGCCGGGATCAGCGGGATAAAGACCGCCGCCAGCTTTTTCAGCGCTTCGCTCATCGGCGCCGCATATTTCGCTTTCGCTGCGGCCTTGTTGCGTGCCACCTCGTCCTGCGGCGTGACCGGCCTGTCTGACAGCAGGCTGCGCATGCAGTCCACTACTTTGGCCGCCGCGCCGGGACCAACAATGAACTGATGCTGCTCCCCCTGCTTGATGTAGCCTTTTATGCCGTCCAGGTTGCGCAGATCGGCCAGCATCAGTTGCTGTTCATCTTTAACTTCGACCCGCACCCGCGTCATGCAGTTTTCCAGCTTGCTGATGTTCGCTTCGCCGCCGATACCTGCCAGAATTTCTGTTGCCAATGCCGTGGTTTTGTCCATGTTTCCACCCCATCTGGCGTCAGCCCGCGATCGCCGCGCGCAGATAGCCGTTATGTTGTGCCAGGCGCTGACGGGCTTCGTCAGCCGATACCTGGGCCAGAATCATCAGAATGGCCGGTTTCACCTCAAAGCCGGTCTGTTGCAATGCCTGTTCCGCTTCACGCCGTTCTGCGCCGGTGGCGTCCACCACGATGCGGCAGGCGCGATCCACCAGCTTTTCATTGGTGGCTTTCACATCCACCATCAGGTTCTGGTAAACCTTGCCGGTTTTTACCATTGCGCCGGTAGAGATCATGTTCAGTACCAGTTTTTGCGCGGTGCCGGATTTAAGCCGGGTCGAGCCGGTCAGCGCCTCCGGCCCCACCACCGGGCTGATGGCCACCTGGGCCTCACGGGCGATGGGCGAGTCAGGGTTACAGGAAATGGCTACCGTGGCGCAACCGGCCTCGCGCGCATAGCGCAGTGCGCCAATCACATAGGGGGTACGGCCCGAGGCTGCCAGCCCCACCACCAGATCGCGCGGGGCCAGCGCAATGGCCTGAAGATCCTCCGCCCCCAGCGTCAGGCTGTCTTCCGCGCCCTCGACCGCTTTCAGCAAAGCGCCCGGCCCCCCGGCGATTAACCCGACCACCACGCCGTGATCCACGCCGAAAGTAGGCGGACACTCTGACGCGTCCAGCACGCCGAGCCGCCCGCTGGTACCCGCCCCCAGGTAGATAATGCGCCCACCCGCCCGCAACGCGGCGGCGGCCAGATCGACCGCCTCCGCTACCTGCGGCAGCACCCGCGCAATGGCTTCCGGCACCGTGCGATCTTCATGATTGAACGCGGTGACCATCTCCAGCGTGGTCATCTCATCGAGCTGCAGGGTGTTGGGGTTACGGGTTTCAGAAATCAGTGTGCCTAGGTTCATCATGTCGCCTTTGAATATTTAATTCATGAAAGATAAATGATGATTGAATATTTTATTCATTAACACGAGCAGAATTTGCTACTTTATTTGTCAGGCGATCAAAACCGTGATCGATGGCGCGCTTGCCCGTGCGTTTGTGGCCCCCTTGCAGGAATGAATTTATGAGCAGCTTTTTACGCATTCGTCAGATCTATCATTCGCTGGCGCAGAATGACCGCAAACTGGCTGATTTTTTATTGTCCCACACGGAAAGCGCCCGTCACCTTAGTTCACAGCAACTGGCGCAGCAGGCCGGGGTCAGCCAGTCAAGCGTGGTAAAGTTCGCCCAGAAACTGGGATACCGGGGCTTTCCAGCGCTGAAACTTGCGCTGAGCGAAAGCCTGGCGTCAGCCGGGGATCAGACCGCCGTGACGGTGCATAACCAGATCCTCAGCACGGACAGCCTGAAAACGGTGGGCGAGAAGTTGCTGGCGGAAAAGCAGGCGGCCTTGCGCGCCACGCTGGACATCAACAGCGAGGAGCGGCTCCAGCAGGCATTAAGTATGCTGGCCACAGCACGGCGGATATTGCTGGTGGGCATTGGGGCATCCGGGCTGGCGGCGAAAGATCTGGCGTATAAGCTGCTGAAGATCGGGGTGCTGGCCAGCGCGGAATCGGATACCCATGTGCAACTGGCTACGGCCCAGGCACTGACGGCCGATGATCTGCTGCTGGCCATCTCGTTCAGCGGGGAGCGGCGTGAAATCAATCTGGCGGCGGAGGTGGCACGGCAAACCGGGGCTAAGGTGCTGGCGCTGACCAGTTTCTCCCCCAATGGGCTGCAACAGCGCGCTGACCATAGTCTCTATACTGTCGCGGAGCGCCCGGCCACGCGTGGCGCGGCGATCTCTGCCAGCACTGCACAATATGCCCTGACCGATCTGCTGTTTATGGCGCTGATACAGCACGATGCTGACCATGCGTCGTCACACATCCGCCACAGCGAAGCGTTAATGAAAAAGCTGGTTTGACCGGGATCAGGCCGGCGGGGCTTAGGCTCAGCAAAGCGCAGGCGTTCTGGTATACTCCGCCTCCCGTTTTAATGAAGAGACGATCATGGCCCTGCTGATCACCAAAAAATGCATCAACTGCGACATGTGCGAGCCGGAGTGCCCGAATCAGGCCATTTCAATGGGAAAGGCTATCTATGAGATTGACCCGGCGCGCTGCACCGAGTGCGTAGGCCATTATGACGCGCCCACCTGCCAGCAGGTCTGCCCGATCGACAAAACTATCCTTATCGATCCGCAACACACTGAAACCCGTGAGCAGCTGTGGGACAAATATGTTGAACTGCATCTGGTGAATTGACCCACCCGATGCAGTCGCGGCCGATAATTACCCTTCCACGATCACGGTGGCGCAGGCATAGCGGCGCTCATCCGCCAGCGTGACGTGAATTGACGTGACGCCCATTTCGGCAGCAATCTCAGCTGCACGCGCATGCAGCACCAGCCCCGGTTTGCCGAGCGCATTATTGACCACTTCAAACTGTTCAAAGGCCAGCCCCTGACGGATGCCGGTACCGAGCGCCTTGGCGGCCGCCTCTTTCACCGCAAAGCGCTTGGCCAGAAACCGTACCGGCTGCTGGTGCTGCTGATAGAGCGCCCACTCATTGTCGCAGAGAATACGCCTCGCGAGCCGGTCGCCACTGCGCTCAACCACCGCCTCAATGCGTGTTATTTCCACAATGTCGGTGCCCAGCCCCAGAATAGCCATCAGCGGCGCGCATCCAGCATCAGGGTTTTCATGTCACGCACCGCCTCTGCCAGCCCGCTGATGACCGCACGGCCAATAATGGCGTGGCCGATATTCAGCTCATGCATTTCGGGGATGGCGGCGATTGGCTGCACATTGTGGTAGGTCAGGCCATGGCCGGCGTTAACCTTCAGCCCTTTGCCGGCGGCATAGGCCGCGGCACGTTTGATGCGCTCCAGCTCGGCCAGTTGCGCCTGCGGTGACGCCGCTTCGGCATAGGCACCGGTATGGATTTCGATATAAGGCGCACCTACCGCCACGGCGGCGTCAATCTGGCGCAGATCGGCATCAATAAACAGGGAAACCAGAATGCCCGCCTGGTTCAGGCACTCTACGGCAACGCTCATTTTGTCAATTTGCCCGGCCACATCCAGACCGCCTTCGGTGGTCACTTCCTGGCGTTTTTCCGGCACCAGACAGCAGAAATGCGGCTTCAGTTCGCAGGCGATCGCGATCATCTCATCCGTAACAGCCATCTCCAGATTCATGCGCGTCTGGATAGTCTGCCGCAGAATACGCACGTCGCGGTCAGTGATATGGCGGCGATCCTCACGCAGATGCACGGTGATGCCGTCCGCGCCTGCCTGTTCAGACACAAACGCCGCCTGCACCGGATCAGGGTAAATCGTGCCGCGCGCATTACGCACCGTGGCGATGTGGTCGATATTAACACCAAGCAGTAAGTCAGCCATGACAGTCCTCAGAATAAGGGGGAAGTGCAGGCAGTTTACACTGCCGATGCGGTGAGGGGTAATCGGAGGAGATGTCAGTCAGGGGAATTCAGCGGTTTCTCAGCCGGTGCTTTGACGCTGAACTGACGGAACAGTTCACGGCTTTTCAAGGGTTTACCACCCAGATAGGGCTTCAGCGCCATGCGGGTAAACCGCTTGGCCGCGCGCAGGGTATCACTGTCAGGAAACTCGCGTTCGGCCAGCGCTTTGAGCTGGCGACCGGTAAAGCTGTGGTTATCGATGACCAGACTGGCGATAAAGCCTTTTTCTTCGCGGTAACGATAGGTCATCTCATCAGCGACCTGCTCGCCGCTGCCGGCGCAGTGCAGGAAGTCCACGCCATAGCCCAGGTGCGCCAGCAGAGCCAGCTCAAACCGGCGCAGCGCCTGTTCCGGTGAACCCTGCCCGGCCGCCAGTAACTGAATGCAGTTGAGGTAATCAAAAAACAGGGAGGCGCAGTCCGTTTCCGGTTCCAGCACCCGTGCCAGCAGCTCGTTGACATATAAGCCGCTGTAAAGCATCAGACCGCTGAGCGGCAGAGAGAGCGACACCGGTTCGGCGTTGCGCAGGGTTTTGACTTCCCCGCGCCCGCCCCAGCGCACCAACAGGGGGGTAAAAGGCTGCAGCGCGCCTTTCAGGTTAGAGCGGCGGCTGCGTGCACCTTTTGCCAGTACCCGCACCCGCCCGTGCCCTTCCGTGAACAAGTCCAGCATCAGGCTGGTTTCACTGTAGGGCCGCCCATGTAACACAAATGCCCGCTGCCACCCTTCCATCGGCATTGCGCCTTAGAGGTCGTCTACGTAACCCAGGCTGCGCAACGCACGTTCGTCGTCTGCCCAGCCGGATTTCACTTTCACCCACAGTTCGAGGTGCACTTTGGCCTCGAACATCTCTTCCATATCCTGACGGGCTTCAATACCGATGGTTTTGATCTTGGAGCCTTTATTCCCGATCACCATCTTCTTCTGGCCTTCGCGTTCTACCAGAATTAAGCCGTTGACGTCATACCCGCCTCGTTCGTTGGATGCAAAGCGTTCAATCTCCACGGTAACCGAGTAAGGCAGCTCCTCACCCAGGAAACGCATCAGCTTTTCACGGATGATTTCAGACGCCATAAAGCGCTGCGAACGGTCAGTGATGTAATCTTCCGGGAAGTGGTGGATCGCTTCCGGCAGGCATTTGCGCACGATGCCGGCGATGGTATCCACATTAGTGCCTTTCTCTGCAGAGATCGGTACCACATCAAGGAAGTTCATCTGCTCACTCAAAAACTGGATGTGCGGCAGCAGTTTGCTTTTGTCTGCCACGTTATCCACTTTGTTGATGGCCAGCACAACCGGGGCTTTCAGGTCACGCAGTTTGTTGACCACCATCTCGTCGTCCGGCGTCCAGTGCGTGCCTTCTACCACAAAGATCACCAGCTCCACGTCACCAATGGAGCTGCTGGCCGCACGGTTCATCAGGCGGTTGATGGCGCGCTTCTCTTCGATGTGCAGCCCCGGGGTATCGACGTAGATCGCCTGGTATGGGCCTTCGGTATGAATGCCCATAATACGGTGGCGGGTGGTTTGCGGCTTACGTGAGGTGATGGAGATCTTTTGCCCCAACAACTGATTCAGCAGCGTCGATTTGCCTACGTTCGGTCGCCCGACGATGGCGGCAAATCCGCAATAGGTTTTTTCTTCGCTCATTCAAGCTCCAGCTTTTTCAGCGCTTGTTCCGCTGCCGCCTGTTCGGCTTTGCGGCGGCTTGAGCCGGTGCCAACCACCGGTTCACTCAACCCGCTCACCTGGCAGTGGATAGTAAATTCTTGATCGTGCGCCTCACCGCGAACCTGTACGACCAGATAAGAAGGCAACGGCAGATGACGACCTTGTAAAAACTCCTGTAACCGGGTTTTTGGGTCCTTCTGCTTGTCACCGGGACTGATTTCATCCAACCGGCTCTGGTACCAGTTAAGAATCAAACGTTCGACATTCTGGATATCGCTATCTAAAAACACGCCACCAATCAGGGCTTCTACCGTGTCCGCGAGAATAGATTCGCGGCGGAAACCACCACTTTTCAATTCACCAGGGCCGAGGCGCAAACATTCGCCAAGATCAAATTCACGCGCCATTTCTGCCAGCGTATTGCCGCGTACCAGCGTGGCACGCATCCGGCTCATATCACCCTCATCCACTTTGGGAAAACGGTGATAAAGCGCATTGGCAATGACAAAACTGAGAATAGAGTCACCCAGAAACTCTAACCGTTCGTTATGTTTGCTGCTGGCGCTGCGATGAGTCAGTGCTTGCAGCAAGAGCTCCTGCTGTTGAAAAGTGTAGCCCAGCTTTCGCTGCAGCCTGTTTATTACGATGGGGTTCATGAGTTACCAATAGATCAAGAATGCGTCAAAAACTTCAGCATACGGAACAGGCCTGCTTCGCCCAAAGCCAATCCAAAGCTGTTTCGTTTGCAGTGGCTCCTCTGGGATGAGGAGCCAACTTTTATCGCTCAAGGGGTTATTCTACAACGAGTCGCGACATAATGCTGCGTTTATGGGCCGGATTAATGGATTCCACCAATACGGCTGAAGCGTACCCCGGTCGGCCATTCGCCTTCCTGCTTCTCAAAACTCATCCAGATAGCGGTGGCTTTACCCACCAGATTCTTCTCAGGCACAAAGCCCCAGTAGCGGCTGTCAGCGCTGTTATCCCGGTTGTCGCCCATCATGAAATAGTGCCCGGCCGGCACCACCCACACGCCCAACGGCTGCCCAGGTTGCTGATAGTACATCCCTAACTGGTCCTGCGCGCCCGGCACATCCAGAATGTCATGCGTTACGCCGCCCAGGTTTTCCTGACGGTTACGCAGGCGAATGCCGCCATCCGGCACGGCGTCGCTCTGCGGAATATCAAAGAAACCGCTGGAGACTTCACTGCCGGCGCTGTGGCCAAACGTCTGCACCAGGTTGCTTGGTTCGCCCTGGGAATAAGTCACGGCCAGCGCCTTATCGCAGTTGCTGTCACTGTTGCAGGCCGGCTGCACGGTGACGCGCTTGCTGACCGGATCATAACTGATCCGGTCACCCGGCAGGCCAACCACACGTTTGATGTAGTCAACCCGCGTGTCGCGCGGATATTTAAACACCACAATGTCGCCACGTTTTGGGTGACCGGTAGGGATGAGCGTCGTTTGGGTGACCGGGTCTTTCAGGCCGTAGGCAAATTTTTCTACCACGATGAAATCACCAATCAGCAGGGTCGGCATCATTGAACCTGACGGAATCTGGAACGGCTCAAAAATAAAGGAGCGCACCACAAACACGATGAATAATACCGGGAACACGGAGGCACAGGTTTCTACCCATCCCGGCTGCTTCCCGACACTGTTCAGGGTTGCGCTGTCAAGATTACCCGCTATCTGGGCATTAATTGCTGCCGCTTTTTTCCGGCGGGCCGGTGCCCAGACAAAACGATCCAGACACCAGATAATCCCTGTGAGCAGGGTGGCAATAAACAACCCCAGCGCAAACATGTTAGCCATGCTGACTCCTTAATTTATTTGCTGTCTTTACCAACATGCAGAATGGCCAGGAACGCTTCCTGCGGCAACTCAACGTTACCCACCTGCTTCATGCGTTTTTTACCGTCTTTCTGCTTCTGCAGCAGTTTTTTCTTACGGCTGACATCACCGCCATAGCATTTTGCCAGCACGTTTTTGCGCAATTGTTTCACGGTAGAACGCGCAATGATGTGGTTACCAATGGCGGCCTGAATCGCGATGTCAAACTGCTGGCGCGGGATGAGTTCACGCATCTTCTCAACCAGATCACGGCCACGGTACTGCGCGTTATCACGGTGAGTAATAAGAGCCAGCGCATCCACACGTTCACTGTTGATCAGCACGTCAACCCGCACCATGTCTGATGCCTGGAAGCGTTTGAAGTTGTAATCCAGTGATGCATAACCGCGTGAGGTGGACTTCAGACGGTCAAAGAAGTCGAGCACCACTTCCGCCATCGGGATTTCATACGTCAGCGCCACTTGGTTACCGTGGTAAACCATGTTGGTCTGCACACCACGTTTCTCAATACACAGGGTAATAACGTTGCCCAGGTACTCCTGCGGCATCAGCATATGGCACTCAGCGATAGGCTCACGCAGCTCGGCGATATTGTTCAGCGCCGGCAGTTTGGAGGGGCTGTCCACGTACACGATGTCGCCGGAGGTGGTTTCCACTTCGTAAACCACCGTCGGGGCCGTGGTGATCAGGTCCAGGTCGTATTCACGCTCCAGACGCTCCTGAATGATCTCCATATGCAGCAGGCCCAGGAAGCCACAACGGAAGCCGAAGCCCAGTGCGGTGGAGCTTTCCGGCTCATAGAACAGGGAGGCATCGTTCAGGCTCAGTTTGCCGAGCGCATCACGGAACGCTTCATAGTCATCTGAGCTGATCGGGAACAGACCGGCGTAAACCTGCGGTTTCACTTTTTTAAAGCCCGGCAGCGCTTTGTCAGCCGGCTGGCGTGCCAGCGTCAGGGTATCGCCCACCGGCGCGCCCAGGATGTCTTTGATCGCACAGACCAGCCAGCCCACTTCCCCACAGCTCAGGGAGTCACGGTCCAGCTGTTTCGGCGTAAAGATGCCCAGGCGGTCAGCGTTATAGGACTGGCCGGTGCTCATCACTTTCACCTTGTCGCCTTTGCGCAGGGTGCCGTTTTTAATACGGATAAGCGAAACAACGCCCAGGTAGTTGTCGAACCAGGAGTCGATGATCAGGGCCTGCAGAGGGGCATCCGGGTCGCCCTGCGGCTGCGGAATATCACGCACCAGGCGCTCCAGCACCTCCGGCACGCCTACACCAGTTTTGGCGGAGCAGCGTACGGCGTCCGCGGCGTCGATGCCGACAATATCTTCGATCTCTTGCGCCGCGCGATCCGGGTCGGCAGCCGGCAGGTCAATTTTGTTCAGTACCGGCACCACTTCCAGATCCATTTCGATTGCGGTGTAGCAGTTGGCGAGGGTCTGAGCCTCTACGCCCTGCCCGGCGTCCACCACCAGCAGCGCACCTTCACACGCGGCCAGTGAGCGGGAAACTTCATACGAGAAGTCAACGTGCCCTGGGGTATCGATGAAATTGAGTTGGTAGGTCTGGCCATCCTGCGCTTTATAGTCCAGCGTCACGCTCTGGGCTTTGATCGTAATGCCGCGCTCACGCTCCAGATCCATTGAATCCAGCACCTGCGATGCCATTTCACGATCGGAGAGCCCGCCGCAAATCTGGATAATACGGTCGGACAGCGTCGACTTACCGTGGTCAATATGGGCAATAATGGAGAAATTTCGTATATGCTTCATTATAAAAGTTTTTCTGCCTTGGTATTTCTGAATCGCTCGCCTATGGGGACACGCATGGACAAGAAGCGACGGTGAGTAGGTTGGCTCTCTTACGCCTGAGTCGCAGCATTCTACATGCCGGGCCTGTGAAAGCCTAGTCATCCGCCATGCTATCGTTTAATTATGGATATCATCGCGCAAAAGTGGCAGCAAAGGGGGAAATAAGATGTGAGAAGGTGCGACAGAGACTGACAGGTAAGAAAAAAGGGCTTGCTGTATGCCTGAAAAAGGGTGTTTTCCGGTTTACCTCCCCACCCCATTCTCCCCAAAATAACTAGGGGAAATAACGCAAAGATAATGCTTCATATTATTGTGGCGTGTGTTCTGGCTCCCGATACCTTTTTTTATTGCACTTTTCATCACGCCTTTTCATGCAGTCTCATGCCTTTAGGATAATGCTCATTTACACCTTTCCTCTCAGTAGACTAGATAGAGTACTCGCCTGTAGAGCGTGAACAATAATGATTTTAAAGGTAGTTTCAGGGATATTTTGGTTTTTTTCATATTATTCAGGTTACAAGGATACCCGTTATGATCGAGGAAGGACGGTTACTCAGCCGCCATGGTTTTGCTAAAACCAACTCGTGGATAACCATTGTCATTTCTGCGTTGCTGATGCTGGCAGGGGCTGTGCTGTTTCTGTTTTTACTTACCGCAGAACGTGCAGAGGATGATCGGGTACAGTTCACGTTGTTGGCCGGTATGGCCTGTGTGGTGCTGGGTATTACATTAATTTTCCTGCGCCATTTAATTAAACCCAAACAAATCTATCAGCTGCATGAGAATGGTATTTTAGTGATTAATCAGCATGACCAAAAGGATCACTTTATTCCTTTTGAGAAAATATCTGATATTTACCGTTATCGCAGCGGCAATTATACCGGTAAATTAATCAATGCCCTGGCATTCCGCACAGATATATACAGTGCCTGGAATAAAATTTCCCCAAATGTGGCCGGATCAGCCCGCCTGATTGAGGTCATTATCAATCAGCAATTGATTCATCGCGGCGCGGCAGCCCTGACCATGCTGGCCAATGACGGCCATGTGAGCTTTTTCTACCTCTCACCCAGCCGCAGCCTGCTGAAAAGAGTACTGTCACGTAATTTTTTGATGATGAAAGAGAAGCAACTGCGGCTGAGCGCGTTGTCACTCAGCACAGATGACCAGATGATCCCGATCGATGAAGTGCACCATATTGTGTATGGCGGCCCAGGTGACCCCATTGAGCTGCTGGATGCTCAGGATCGGGTAATCTTCTCTATTCCCTATATGTCACTGTTCAGCGCCGATCTGTTTATTGCGTTAATTGAACACATGATCCAAAGCCGTATTCCGATTCGCACATAATATTTTGAAAGACAGCAGAAAGGAGAAACAGTACGGGTGATAAGCAGGTTGAAAAGGCAGGGAAAGTATTCGCGCGCCGCCACGGCATAGTACAGCGCGCGAATAAGCGTCAGGAGAGGTTGCTTTGCATGCGAAATGCCGTCGGCGGCAGGCCAATCTGCAAGACCACTGGCTGATAGTCCTGCTCATCTGCATGCTGTTTAGCCAGGGCGCGTGCGGCCAAAAAACCGGCTGCCCCACCTGCAACAGCACCCAACAGCGCAAAGGCATCACTGTTAAGCCACATCTGCATCAGGCCGCCTCCCAGCAACAGGCCGACTAACGGCGTCATATACACCAGCAACGCTGAACGCAACAGGCTGCCTTCGGTGATGCCCAGTTCAACTTTCTGGCCGGGTTCCAATGGCTGATCAATATTCACCTGCAAGTGATGGGTAGGTTGTGGCCCCAGTTTATTCAGCGTACGGGTGCCGCAGCCGGTGCGCGCGCTGCAGCTGCTGCATCCGGCCTGAGGATCGCATTGCAACAGCGCTACGCCCTCTTCCCACGAAATGACGGTGGCCCATTCTTTCATCATAGCGAATTACCTTATTGCGACCGGGTCAGTACAATGCTGTCAGCAATGCGTTTTGCGGTAGAGGGCGGCAGCTCGCCGACCACTGTAATCTCCCGCCCATCACGGATTTCAGTATGTACCGTGCGCCGCCCCTGTCGGACAAATTGTTCGGAGGTGGGGCTGCCGGACGTGCTGACGTTGACAGAGAAACTGAATAATCCATCGGAGTAAAGCCGGGATTCTATCGGAAGCGGCAGATTTGGCAACGTACGGCGGCTGCGTGACACTTCTGCTACCCCTGCCGGCAACCATTTCGGCTCCCAGCTAAAGTTCACTTTATCGGTTGCCGGGATCGAGAGCAAAGGGGGCAATTCTGCTTTTTGCAGGCCGCCCAACGCTTGTTCTACCTGCTTGCTGGCCACAAAGGAGATAACCCGGAACTGCTCCAGTGTTTCGCCATCACGGTCCAGCAGGTCGGCCCGCAGAGGTAATTTCGTCTCTTCATCAATCCAGACGATGTAGCTGTAACGTGTACCGTCACGCGCCACAATACGGATAACCTCACTGGGGCGATCGGCGATGCGGGCACGCCCTACCGGGATAAAGTCATAGTATTTTGCGAGTTGCCCATAATCAGAGAAGGCCAGGGCCGGCAGTGCGTCAACAATATGATCGCCGGTCAGGGTAAAAGGCTCCAGCCCCGCTTCAAAATAACTGATCTCATTGCCACGCTGCACAATTTCCCGGCGCGGGCCATCCATCTGCAACAACTGGGCGAGAGACTCTTTTCCCAGCCGTACATGGCGATAGCGTGAGGAGTCTATTCCTTGCTTGCTGATGCTGATAAAGGCGATTTCATAATCGAGTGTCTGGCTGGCGCTGTTCATCTGTTGCAACAACGCCCCGGACGCAGGCTGCGCCGGGGCGATGGAGGGATAAACCAGGCTGCCTGTCAGCACACTAACGGCAAACCAAAATTGCTTCATTACTGCGATTGCATTCCTAATGACTGAGTTCCTGGTACCTGAACAGCGGCCTGTTGCGGACTGGCTGAATCCAGCTGCAGCTGATCAGAATGCAAACGGCGCTGCAACTCATAATCCTGCAAAATCGCGTTAATACGTTTGCGCTGTTCCTGCAGTTGCTGCTGCCCACCGTTAGCCGCGGCGTTGTCACTCGGGACACCAAAGCTGACCTGAGACGCTTTCCCGCCCATCATCGGCAGGGTGTTAAATACCGGCGTTTCAGGCGAGGTGCTGCCTTCAGGCTGATTGTAGTGCTGTACGCCCACAATCACAGCCAGGGACACGCACGCCGCTACCCCAACCTGGGTAAGCTGGCTCGCCCACGGGCGGACTTTGTGCCAGAACGGCATTTTCTGCCAGGTATGCGGTTGCGGCTGAGCATCCGCAATCACGTGCGGAACCAGCCGGGCCGGTTCTTTCGCAATCGCAGCGGCAACCTGGGCGGCGATATCCAGATGCATAACCTCACCAACATCGCCCCGCATCGTATCTCGGATGAGATGATAGCTCTGCCAGCGGTCCTGAAGCGCTTTATCGTTTGATAAGGCGTTCAAAAACTCGGAATCAAGCGCTTCACCATCCATCAGAGCGGAAAGCTGTTCTTTCTGCATGCCTTAGTACCCTTCCTGTGCCCGCTGTACTAACGCTGAATCAGCGGTTGGACTTTATTATCAATAGCTTCCCGAGCGCGGAAGATGCGGGATCGCACCGTGCCTACCGGACACTCCATAATGGCGGCTATCTCTTCATAGCTCAGGCCATCCAGTTCCCGCAAAGTAATCGCCATGCGGAGATCTTCAGGGAGTGATTCAATAGTGCGGAAAACTATCTGTCGTAACTCCTCAGACAACATTAAATTCTCAGGGTTCGAAATTTCTTTCAATGCGCCTGCACTTTCAAAGTTTTCTGCATCGTTGGCATCAACGTCGCTGGCCGGTGGCCGGCGCCCTTGAGCGACCAGATAATTTTTAGCCGTGTTCACGGCGATACGGTATAACCAGGTGTAGAACGCACTGTCTCCCCGGAAGGACTCCAGCGCACGGTACGCTTTAATAAAAGATTCCTGTACCACATCCGGCACATCGCCCTGAGGTACATAGCGGGAAACGAGACTCGCCACTTTATGCTGGTAACGAATCACCAGTAAATTGAACGATTTTTGATCTCCCTTCTGGACCCGCTCAACCAGAACCTGATCCGTAAACTGCTCGCTCATCCGAGGTAAATTCTCCCCAAACCTGTCTCCACGCGTAAAATTGTACTGCCAGCCATCATCTTTTTTTCCTGAGCAAGCACCTGCTTGGAGTTTACACGGTACGCAGAGTTCCGCATTGTCTCTGTTTTTTCTGTTGGCACCTCAAGCACGTGGCTTTTGCCCAGGCAAGTAGGCTAACATGATTTTCACTCTTCTTCTGCACAACATCATACGCTATGTCATCTCCTTCTGAACATGTCAGCGACGTCCTGATTATCGGCAGTGGTGCGGCGGGGCTCTCCCTGGCGCTGCGTCTGGCAGAGCACTGCCGCGTTACCCTACTCAGTAAAGGCCCGCTTCGCGAAGGGGCGACACTCTATGCGCAAGGCGGCATTGCGGCCGTATTTGATGAGGCTGACAGCATTGCGTCGCACGTTGAGGACACCCTGGTGGCCGGGGCCGGATTATGTGACCGGCAGGCAGTAGAATTTATTGCCGGCAATGCCCGCCATTGTGTGCAATGGCTGATTGATCAGGGCGTCTGTTTTGATACCGAGTCGGATGCTGCCGGTGACGCACGCTATCACCTGACGCGCGAAGGTGGCCACAGCCACCGCCGCATCCTGCATGCGGCCGATGCCACCGGCAAGGCAGTAGAAACCACGCTGGTAGCGAAAGCAAGTTCCCACCCCAATATTTGCGTGCTGGAACGGCATAATGCCGTTGACCTGATCACTACCCGCAAAGCGGGCCTGGCCGGGCCGGAACGGGTGGTGGGAGCCTATGTCTGGAACCGTGACAGCGAGTCAGTGATGACGTTCCGCGCCGGGGCGGTGGTGCTGGCAACCGGTGGGGCGGCCAAGGTTTACCAATATACAACCAATCCCGACATTTCCTCCGGTGACGGCATCGCCATGGCCTGGCGTGCCGGCTGCCGGGTAGCCAACCTGGAATTTAACCAGTTTCACCCAACCTGCCTGTTCCACCCGCAGGCACGCAATTTTTTGCTGACGGAAGCCCTGCGCGGTGAAGGGGCCTACCTGACACGCCCTGACGGCACCCGTTTTATGCCGGAAATCGACCCGCGTGCCGAGCTGGCTCCGCGGGACATTGTGGCCCGCGCGATTGATCATGAGATGAAACGGCTGGGTGCCGACTGTATGTATCTCGACATCAGCCATAAGCCGGCAGAATTCATTCTCCAGCATTTCCCCACCATTCATGAAAAATTGCTGTCACTGGGAATTGACCTGACGCGAGAGCCGATCCCGATCGTGCCGGCCGCGCACTATACCTGTGGCGGGGTGATGGTCGACCATCAGGGGCGGACCGATCTCGACGGGCTGTATGCGATTGGTGAAGTGAGCTATACCGGGCTGCACGGGGCCAATCGCATGGCATCCAACTCGTTGCTGGAGTGTCTGGTGTATGGCTGGTCCGCTGCCGAAGATATTCTGGCGCGCCTGCCGCACACGCCGCTGCCGGACACCCTGCCCGCCTGGGATGAGAGCCTGGTGGACAATGCCGATGAACAGGTGGTGATCCAGCATAACTGGCATGAGCTGCGGCTGTTTATGTGGGACTACGTAGGCATTGTGCGCACCACCAAACGGCTGGAGCGTGCCTTGCGGCGCATCATACTGCTTCAGCAGGAAATAGAGGAATACTATGCGCGCTTCCGCATTTCCAACAACCTGCTGGAGTTGCGTAACTTAGTGATGGTCGCGGAGCTGATTGTCCGCAGCGCCCTGCTGCGCAAAGAGAGCCGCGGGCTGCATTATACCCTCGACTACCCGCAGCAGCAGGCCAGCCCCGTGCCGACGGTGCTTTGCCCGAAGGCGGCCGGTAACACTCCCGCTGAAGCCGTTAATAAAACAGATAGAAATCAGTAATCATCTGGCGGAAGGCCGCGCTGTAGCTGCCGTCTTCATCGCGCAATGCCAGCTCATCCTGATGCAACGTCACGGGCGAACGCGCCAGGGCCAGCAACATGCGATGCAAGGGTTTGCCCGGCCGGTCGCGGATCACTGTCCGCCGGGCCGGGTACCAGCCGTCAGCCTGCGCAGTGGCAATGAAGCGTTCGCCAATCTCATAGGGCAGGACGACGCAAAACTGGCCCCCCTCTTCCAGCAAGGCCGCCGCACAGGCGAGCAGCGCATCGTGGCTCAGCGTTTCGGTGTAACGCGCCTGGGTTCTTGCCGCATCCCGGCAAGCCACGGCCGGTTCAAAATAGGGCGGATTGCTGACAATCAGGGCGTAGCGGGCCACGTTTTCACGCGCAACCTGATGAATATCGTTTGCCAGCACCTTAATCCGGTCAGCCCAGGGTGACGCACCGGCATTTTCCCGCGCCTGTTCAGCGGCATCCGCATCCAGCTCTACTGCATCAATCTCACAGCCCGGTGAGGTACGTTGCGCCAGCATCAGCGCAATCAGGCCGCTACCGGTGCCGATATCCAGAATACGCCCGGCATTGTCCACCGGTGCCCAGGCACCAAGCAGCACGCCGTCGGTGCCGACTTTCATCGCACAGCGATCGTGGGCAACAAAAAATTGTTTAAAGGTAAAACCGTTGCGGCGCAAGGCGGGAGCGGGCGTTGATTCGGTAGTCACGGGTTCTTCCAGGTCAGATCCAGGGGCGTCTTTACCAGACGCAGCACGACAAAACCTGCGTAGCATAGGATAATCACTCACAGAGTAAAAGCGGCACCGGCGGCTTAAATAGGTGAAGAACGCGTCTAACCCGTCTATAATCAGCGCCCCACGTAGAGGTAGACCATGACAGCAACCACTTTTTCCGAACTCGATCTAGACGAACGCCTGCTCGCCGCCCTGCGCGACAAAGGCTATGACCGCCCCACCGCTATCCAGGCTGAGGCGATCCCGCCCGCTATGGATGGCCGTGACGTTCTGGGTTCGGCACCCACCGGCACCGGCAAAACCGCCGCGTTTCTGCTGCCGGTCATGCAGCATCTGCTGGATTTCCCGCGCCGGAAATCCGGCCCGCCGCGCATTTTGATTGTTACCCCGACCCGTGAGCTGGCCATGCAGGTAGCTGACCAGGCACGTGAGCTGGCGGCTCACGCGTCACTGGACATCGCCACCATTACCGGCGGTGTTGCGTATATGAACCACGCCGAAGTGTTCAGCGAGAATCAGGACATCGTGGTCGCGACCACCGGCCGCCTGCTGCAATATATTAAGGAAGAGAATTTCGACTGCCGCGCAGTGGAAACACTGATTCTGGATGAAGCAGACCGTATGCTGGACATGGGGTTCGCTGAGGACATCGAAAAAATCGCCGGTGAAACACGCTGGAGAAAGCAGACCATGCTGTTCTCCGCGACGCTGGAAGGCGACGCCATCCGCGACTTTGCTGAGCGCCTGCTGCAGGATCCGGTAGAAATTGAAGCCGACCCGTCACGCCGTGAACGCAAAAAGATCCTGCAATGGTACTACCGGGCCGATAACCTGGCGCATAAAACCGCCCTGCTCTGCCATCTGCTGAAACAACCGGATGTACAGAAGTCAATTGTGTTTGTGCGCACCCGTGACCGGGTACATGAGATGGTGACCTGGCTGCGTGAAGCCGGCATCAACTCCTGCTACCTCGAAGGCGAAATGGTGCAGGCCAAACGCAACGAGGCCGTAAAACGTATGACGGACGGGCGCGTCAATGTGCTGGTTGCCACTGATGTTGCGGCGCGCGGGCTGGACATTAATGATGTCAGCCATGTGTTCAACTTTGACCTGCCGCGCACGGCGGACACCTACCTGCACCGTATCGGCCGTACCGGCCGCGCGGGCCGCAAAGGGTGCGCCATCTCCCTGGTGGAAGCGCACGATCACCTGCTGCTGGGTAAAATCGGCCGTTATCTCAATGAGCCGCTGAAAGCGCGTGTGATTGATGAACTGCGCCCGACCAGTAAAGTGCCCAGCGAGAAAAGCAACGGTAAGCCGTCGAAAAAGGTGCTGGCGAAACGCGAGGCGGATAAAAAGCAGGCCAAAGCCAAGCCGAAAGTCAAAGTGCGCCAGCGCGATGCCAAGAATGTGGGTAAACGCCGTCAGCCAAAAGCGGCAACCGGTACGGCAGGCGAATAATACGTGGGATAGAGGAAGGGGAGCCATGGCTCCCCTTTTTTATGCTGTGTGCAGGGGTGAAAAGGGCCTTACAGGCTTTCGGTAAAGGTGCGGGCGATCACGTCGCGTTGCTGTTCCGGCGTCAGTGAGTTGAAACGCACGGCATAGCCGGAAACACGGATAGTCAGTTGCGGATATTTTTCCGGATGCTCAACCGCGTCCAGCAGCGTTTCGCGGCGCAGGACATTGACGTTCAGATGCTGACCACCCTCAACACGCACGGTCGGCTGCATATCAACCGGCACTTCACGATATTCAATCTGGCCTAATTCCCGCAGGGGAACAATTTGGTCTTCCTGATACGCCGCTTTGGCACACAGGCAGCGTGCTTCCTCTTTTTCACCGTCCAGCAGCCAGAAAGAGTTCACCAGCGCCGCATTATTGGCCTGAGTAATTTGGATACCTGTAATCATACTTTCCTCCATAGGGCAGTGGTATGCCACCCGAATGATTTACGGGCAGTTTCACTCGCGTAAAACCACCTCTTCTCATCCCTGTATACCAGTGCAAAAACTGTGCTTCTTTGATTAATATCAATAATTCTCTCTATGAGTCCTACCCCACTAAGGCAAGTTTTTGTTTTTAATCAAAATAGGCACATCAGCGATTTACATAAATTTTGTAAATTATCAATTAATTTTGAATTTATGGACGGGCTAACGCGTCGCCTTGCCATTTCAGCCGTTTTACTGGTAAGTGGATGCAGGTACTCTATAGTCATCAGATTATCTGTAAAAACAAAGGAGAGCGTGAATGCCCACCTCACTCACCTGGCATGACGTGATTGGTCAGGAAAAAGAGCAGCCCTATTTTCAGGAAACCCTGGCGTTTGTGGCTGCTGAACGCGCCGCAGGCAAGACCGTGTACCCGCCGCAGAAAGAGGTGTTCAACGCTTTCCGCTTCACCGAATTAAATGATGTGCGGGTCGTGATTCTGGGGCAGGACCCCTACCATGGGCCCAATCAGGCACATGGCCTGGCCTTTTCGGTGCGGCCGGGCGTTGCCGTGCCGCCTTCTTTGGTGAACATCTATAAAGAGCTGGAAAGCGACATCCCGGGCTTCAGCCGGCCGGCGCATGGCTGTTTGCAGAGTTGGGCCGGACAAGGGGTGATGCTGCTCAATACGGTGCTGACGGTGGAACGTGGGCAGGCGCATTCTCATGCCCGTCTGGGCTGGGAACGGTTTACAGACAGCGTGATTGCCGCCATCAATGAACACCGGGAAGGCGTGGTATTTTTGCTGTGGGGGTCACATGCCCAGAAGAAAGGGAGTTTTATTGATACCCAACGCCATCATGTGCTGAAAGCGCCGCACCCCTCACCGCTCTCAGCTCACCGCGGTTTTCTGGGTTGCCGCCATTTTTCTCAGACCAATGCGTTGCTGGAAAAACAGGGCCTGCCGCCTATCGACTGGACGCCGATTCTGCCGGACAACCTCGACTGACCTGCCATTAACGGCAATAAAAAAGGCACCCGCAGGTGCCTTTTTGGTCTCAATTACGCTTTCGCTTTCGAGACAGCCACCATGGCAGGACGTAACAGGCGGCCATTCAGCGTATAGCCTTTCTGCATCACCATCATGACATGGTTCGGTTCATGCTCATCGGACTCCATCAGGGTCATCGCCTGGTGCACTTCCGGGTTAAACGGCACATTGGTGTCACCGACCACTTCGATACCGAACTTACGCACAGAATCCAGCAGGGATTTCAGCGTCAGTTCCACACCTTCGATCATGGAGGCCAGCTCACTGTTGGATTTATCCGCCAGATCCAGTGCACGTTCCAGGTTATCAATGACCGGCAGCAGTTCGCCGGAGAATTTTTCCAGCGCAAATTTATGCGCTTTTTCGACGTCCAGTTCAGAACGACGACGGATATTCTCCGCTTCTGCCTTGGCGCGCAACAGGCTTTCACGCTCGTGTTGCTGTACTTCTTTCAACTGCGCTTCAAGCTCAGCAATACGTGCGTCACGCGGATCGACGTCGTCTGCCGTCTCGGCTCCCGCTTCCGCGTGCAGTTCCTGATCTTTTTCCATCTCATCCGAGACTTGCTCGTTTGCTGTGTTCTGTTCTTTACTACTCATGAAATTCTCCGCGTTTTAGCATTACACTTGCTAGTTCGCTTATTATGGGGATCAAAACCCGGGTTTCAAGGGAACCGTTCACAATGTGTGGGCCAAAACCCCATACTGAGGACCAGTGAGACAATGAGTAATAAATTTGAGCGTATCGGCATCGTCGGCCACCCGCGCCACCCCTCTGCCCTGGCCACGCATGAAATGCTGTACCACTGGCTGCGCGGCAAAGGCTATGACGTGATTCTTGAGCGTCAGGTTGCGCGTGAGCTGAAACTGGAGCATGCCGCGACCGGCACCCTGGCGGAGATCGGGCAACAGGCCGATCTGGCGGTGGTGGTAGGCGGTGACGGCAATATGCTCGGTGCCGCGCGCGTGCTGGCACGTTACGACATCAAAGTAATTGGCGTGAACCGCGGCAACCTCGGTTTTCTGACCGACCTCGACCCGGACAACGCCCAGCAGCAACTCGCCGATGTGCTGGAAGGCCACTATCTTGATGAACAGCGTTTCCTGCTGGAGGCACAGGTGAGGCGCGGCAACGATCATTGCCGGATCGGTACTGCGATTAATGAAGTGGTGCTGCACCCCGGCAAAGTGGCGCACATGATCGAATTCGAGGTCTACATTGATGACCGTTTCGCCTTTTCCCAGCGTTCAGACGGCCTGATTATCTCTACGCCCACCGGCTCTACCGCTTATTCGCTTTCCGGCGGCGGCCCGATCCTGACCCCGACGCTGGACGCCATCGCCCTGGTGCCGATGTTCCCGCATACCCTCTCTGCGCGCCCGTTGGTGATCAACAGCAGCAGCACGATTCATCTGAAATTTTCGCAGATCGGCAGCGATCTGGAGATCAGCTGCGACAGCCAGATTGCCCTGCCGATTCAGGAGGGTGAAGAGGTGATGATCCGCCGCAGCGCATTCCACCTGAATTTGATTCACCCTAAAGATTACAGCTATTTCAACACATTGAGCACTAAGCTTGGCTGGTCGAAAAAATTGTTCTGAAAAGCGCATTCCCCACTTTACTGGATATAATTCCAGATTATACTGTACGCAATTACAGCTCTGTAGTTATGTACAGGAAGGTGGCTATGCTGGCTCAACTCACTATCAGTAATTTTGCAATTGTCCGTGAGCTGGACATTGATTTTCAGACAGGAATGACCGCCATTACCGGTGAAACCGGGGCGGGTAAGTCGATTGCAATTGACGCGCTGGGCCTCTGCCTGGGGAGCCGCGCGGATGGCAGCATGGTACGTAACGGTGCGGCCCGCGCCGATCTCTGCGCCCGCTTTACGCTGGCCGATACCCCTTCCGCCCGTGACTGGCTGGCTGAAAACCAGCTGGATGAGGGCAATGAGTGCCTGTTGCGCCGTACTATCGGCGCGGATGGCCGGTCACGCGGCTTTATCAACGGCACACCGGTGCCTCTCTCCCAGCTGCGTGAACTGGGCCAGCATCTGATCCAGATCCACGGCCAGCACGCGCATCAACTGCTGCTGCGCCCGGAGCACCAAAAATCCTTACTGGATGCCTACGCTGACGAGCCGCTGTTACTCGCTTCTATGCGCCATGCCTATCAGGAATGGCACCAGAGCTGCCGCGCCCTGGCGCAGCATCAACAGCTGATGAGCGAGCGTGAGTCCCGTCGCCAGCTGCTGCACTATCAGCTGAAAGAGCTGAACGAATTCTCACCGGTCATGGGCGAATATGAGCAAATTGACAGTGAGTACAAACGCCTGGCCAACAGTGGTCAACTGCTCTCCCTGAGCCAGCAGACGCTCTATTTGTTGGCAGATGGCGATGACCAGAACATTCTCAGCCAGCTCTACACCGCCAAAAATCAGCTGAGTGAGCTGGCTGAACTTGACGAAAAAATGGGCGAGCTGCTTTCTATGCTGGAAGAGGCCTCTATCCAGATCAGTGAAGCCAGTGATGAGTTGCGTCATTACAGTGAGCGCCTGGATCTTGACCCGAACCGCTTGTATGAACTGGAACAACGCCTGTCACGGCAGCTCTCGCTGGCGCGTAAGCACCGTGTCTCCCCGGAAGAATTACCGCTGCTCTATCAGCAATTGCTGGACGAGCAACAGGCGCTGGACGATCAGGAGAACGACCAGGCAGAGCTGAGTGAAGCGGTAACCCGCCATCACCGTAAAGCGGCCGAGATTGCCGGCCAGTTGAGCGAAAAACGCCGCGCCTATGCTGACGAACTCACCACACTGATTACCCAGAGTATGCAGGCGCTCTCCATGCCGCACGGGAAATTCCTGATTAATATTACCTTTAATCCGGAGCACCTGAGCGCTGAAGGTGCAGACCATATTGAATTCCAGGTAACCACCAACCCCGGCCAGCCGTTGCAGGCGTTGGCTAAAGTCGCGTCCGGTGGTGAGCTCTCGCGTATTGCGTTGGCCATTCAGGTGATTACCGCACGGAAGATGGATACCCCGGCCCTGATTTTCGATGAAGTGGATGTGGGCATCAGTGGCCCGACAGCCGCGATTGTCGGCAAGCTGCTGCGCCAGTTAGGCGAATCAGCTCAGGTGATGTGTGTAACCCACCTTCCGCAGGTGGCAGGGTGTGGGCACCAGCACTATTTCGTCAGTAAACAGACCGATGGTGAAGCGACAGAAACCACGATGGTCCGGCTGGATAAACGCGCCCGCCTGCAAGAGCTGGCCCGTCTGCTGGGCGGCAGTGAGGTTACGCGCAATACGCTGGCGAATGCCAAAGAGTTGCTGGCTGCATAGAAAAGTTAACTTTTTTGCTTTCCTGTGGTCATACAGGGGCCCCGTAAAGGTTCCCAACTGCCGAAAGGTTTATTATCATCGGCATCTTATGCCCTAAAGGAATGTGATTACTATGCGCTGTAAATTGCTGACTGCCGCCGCTGTGGTCCTTGTTATGCTTACCGCAGGCTGTTCCACACTGGAAAAGGTGGTTTACCGGCCTGACATCAATCAGGGGAACTATTTGTCTCCCGCTGACGTAGCTAAGGTTCATACCGGTATGACTAAGCAGCAAGTGGCTTATGTTTTGGGTACGCCAATGCTGCAGGACCCGTTTGGGAACAACACCTGGTTCTATGTTTTCCGTCAGCAACCAGGGCATGAAGATGTCTCACAACAGACGTTGACACTGACCTTTGACAGCAACGGTGTGCTGACCAATATGGATAACAAAGCCACGCTGACAGGCCAGAAAGACTGACCGCACTCAGCCGGGTTATCGTGGTTGTCACACGCTGGAGATGATAAAAAAGGTGCCTTTTGGCACCTTATTTTTTGGCCCGCTCTGCACGCTGGCGGCGAAGTTCTTTAGGGTCGGCGATCAAAGGCCGGTAGATCTCTACCCGATCCCCCTCACTGACTTGATCTCCCAGTTTGACCGGCCGGCTATAGATGCCGACTTTATTGATGGTCAAATCTATCTCCGTGCGCTGCTCCAGAATACCGGACGCCATAATGGCCTGCTCAACGCTGCTGCCCTCTTCCAGGGTCACGCTGCGAAGATACTGACGCTCCGGCAGGGCATACACCACCTCAACACGGATATCAGGCACTGTAGACCTCTTTCGCGCGTTGCGTAAACGCCTGAACCATGCTGCCTGCCAACTCTTTAAAGACCCGGCCAAACGCCAGTTCAATCAGTTTGTTAGTAAACTCAAAATCCAGGTTAAACTCAATTTTACAGGCTTCCGGGCTTAACGGGATAAAATGCCAGCCTCCCATGAGCTTGCGGAAAGGCCCGTCAACTAACTGCATTTTAATGCTTTGGTTGCTGGCGAGCAGATTGCGTGTGGTAAAAGTTTTGCTGATGCCCGCTTTTGCGACGTCTACGGCCGCCATCATCTCGGTCGGTCCCTGAGCCAAAACCCGGCTACCGGTGCAGCCTGGCAAAAATTCCGGATAGGAATTAACATCGTTTACCAACTGGTACATTTGCTCAGCGCTGAAGGGCACCAACGCAGAACGGCTGATCTGAGGCATATCATTTCCTGTGTGTCATAAAACGTACAGATAATAACATTTATCTGCCCTGTGACAAAAAACTGCTTACCCTGAAAGGCTCAGATGAGCATAAAAAGGCTAAGCGCTTCTGGCTCAAGGGATTTCATTCGCCACACCATGCGGTATAATAACGACCACTATGACTAAGAAAAAAGCACATAAACCCGGTTCCGCGACCATTGCGATGAACAAGCGCGCCCGCCACGAATACTTCATTGAAGAAGAGATCGAGGCCGGTCTTGCGTTGCAAGGATGGGAAGTTAAATCGCTGCGTGCTGGTAAAGCCAACCTCAGTGACAGCTACGTCGTTTTCCGCGATGGCGAAGCGTTTCTGTTTGGTGCCACCATCACGCCGCTCAACGTTGCCTCCTCACATGTGGTGTGTGAACCTATGCGCACCCGTAAGTTGCTGCTCAACCGTAAAGAACTGAGTTCCCTGTTCGGCGCGGTCAGCCGTGATGGCTATACCATTGTGGCGCTCTCTCTTTACTGGAAAAATGCCTGGACGAAAATCAAAATCGGCCTGGCTAAAGGTAAAAAAGAGCATGACAAGCGTGAAGACACGCGCGCACGTGAATGGCAGCTAGACAAAGCACGCATCATGAAAAATGCAAACCGTTAAGTGACTGGCGTTGCATGGTAAAGTTCTGGTATACTTACCGATAGTACTTGGGGCTGATTCTGGATTCGACGGGATTTGCGAAACCCAAGGTGCATGCCGAGGTGCGGTAGGCCTCGCTAAAAAACCGCAAAAAAATAGTCGCAAACGACGAAAACTACGCTTTAGCAGCTTAATAACCTGCTGAGAGCCCTCTCTCCCTAGCCTCCGCTCTTAGGACGGGGATCAAGAGAGGTCAAACCCAAAAGAGATCGCGTGGAGACCTAGCTTGGGGTTGAAGCGCTAAAACTAATCAAGCTAGTTTGTTAGTGGCGTGTCCATCCGCAGCTGACAGGCGAATGTAAAGATTGGACTAAGCATGTAGTACCGACGGTGTAGTAATTTCGGACGGGGGTTCAAATCCCCCCAGCTCCACCACATTATGTTCCGGCACTGTCCGGGAAAGTCCTGAAAGCCCGCATCCCACTTAGGTTTGCGGGCTTTTTTGTGTCTGCCCTCTTCCGAGGACATCCGACTAAATCCGGTGATTATTGGTATACGGTAAGATGTATGCCAATAACGTATACCAATTCACGCAGGATAGCCCCGCATGGCAAGGATTACGCGCCTCTCACCAACACAGAAGTTCTTCGTTCCAAAGCCATTGATAAAGATTTGACGCTGCATGATGGCGACGGGTTTTTTATGGTTGTCAAAACTACCGGAAAAAAGCTTTGGCGTTTTCGCTATCAGCGGCCAGCTACAAAGCAGCGCACCATGATGGGCCTAGGCGCCTTCCCTGCCCTTTCACTGGCAGATGTCAGACGCCTGCGCGCTGATTACCTCTCATTGCTGGCTAATGGCATCGATCCGCAAATTCAAGCTGAAGTTGCAGAAGAACAGCAGCAAATCGCTCTGGACAGTATTTTTTCAACGGTCGCCGCTAACTGGTTCCAGCTCAAAAGTAAAAGCGTTACCCCTGATTACGCAAAAGACATTTGGCGTTCACTGGAGAAAGATGTATTCCCTGCCATCGGTGAGATCCTCGTTCAGCAAATCAAAGCTCGTACATTGGTTGAAGCGCTTGAGCCAATCAAAGCTCGTGGGGCGCTTGAGACTGTACGTCGACTGGTGCAGCGCATTAACGAGGTAATGATTTATGCCGTAAACACTGGTCTGATTGATGCCAATCCAGCATCAGGTGTTGGGATGGCTTTTGATAAGCCCAAAAAACAAAACATGCCGACGCTGCGACCAGAAGAATTACCGAAGCTGATGCGTTCTTTAGTCATGTCAAATCTGTTTGTTCCGACTCGTTGTCTCATTGAATGGCAACTCTTGACGCTTTTGCGCCCTTCTGAAGCCTCCAGTGCTCGTTGGAGAGATCGATCTTGATGCAAAGCTCTGGACTATTCCAGCCGAATGGATGAAGGCCAAACGAGAGCACATTGTTCCTTTATCACATCAGGCTTTAGATATTTTGGAAGTGATAAAGCCCATCAGTGCTCATCGTGAGCATATTTTTCCTGGCAGAAATGACCCTAAACAGCCAATCAATAGCCAAACGGCTAACGCAGCTTTAAAACGTATTGGTTTTGGCGGAAAACTAATTGCTCATGGCCTCCGCTCTAGCGCAAGTACTGCAATGAATGAAGCTGGTTTCAATGCGGATGTTATTGAAGCAGCTTTAGCTCACAGTGATAAAAATGAGGTTCGGAGAGCGTACAATAGATCTACATATTTAGAGCAAAGAATTGCACTCATGGATTAGTGGGGGGATAAAGTAAAAAGAATGTAATTAAAGGCGCCCTTTTAACGCGCCATTGCTCTTAACGCAAACAACATTTTTTATATTTTTTACCACTTCCACAAAAACATGGATCATTTCTACCTGGTCGTTTCGCTTGAGTCATAACACCACCAATATTAACTAAAGTATTTTGAAGTCGACTAGGAGTGATAATGCTTTCAATCTCAGCAGAATACCCCCATTCAAAATCCAACATAACCCCATAATTTACATCATATGTTTTTGGACTAACATGTATGCCAATCCATTTTTTACATTTAGTTATATACTTTCTTTTTATGCAATGTTCATGTAATTGCTTCTCCGCAACATCTTTATTATAGTAATTACAATGAACGGTAAAACCTGTATCCCCAACTACAGTTGAAAGATCATGATGCTTCTTGTCAATCGAAGAAAAAAATATCGTTTTCTTGGCGATTTGGTTAATACCTTCAATAGTATCACCATCCAAAGAAAGTAAAAGCAAACCTAATTCAATCGCCAATTTATGATTTTCAGATTCCAATGACTTAATAATTTTTCTAATAAAGCCATCCTGATGAAATGTTAGAATGCCATCAGGAGTACGTTTCCCAGTGATACCTCTCCTACGTGCTAACATCGCAATGTCGAGATCAGCACATATATCGTCATGCAACATGAACATGTCACATTCATTATCCATCCATAAATTCTGTTTTAGATGTAAAGAAAAGATAGTTAATTCATGAGAAGAAAAGATTCTCATGTTATATGTCGAACGACGATCAATGTAAGATAAAAAATACAGTGGCGTATTCAAGAACTCAGTCAGAACATCTAAAAGAAAAACATCCATTATAAATGGTGGGTAAATCTCATTTGTAATTGTGGTATTCAAGTACTGACGTACCTGAAAACTTAAAGATGGATAATTCTCAGATATAATTGGAACAATGTAACATCTAGATACTGAGGAGCTGAGATTAAATCGGTTGAAATTTTGATCAGCCAAACTTGCACCAGATACGATGAGTTGAGCACAGGAAAAACCTTGATCATAGGCGTCTTGTATAGCACTTTGAAAATCTTTTTGTATAGCGTTCCCATTTCCCTTTCGGGCTTCAATAGTTAATTTCTTAGATTTTGCCTGATAAATTATTACCGAATCAGAAAAGGACACTAATACATCAATTTCGCCTAGCGTTTCATTATTACCATTAACTATATATACATTTTTGAATACATTCTCAGCACCAAAAATCGGAGCCATCTTTCTATATACATAATCTTCTACAAATTGTCCTCTATGCTGTGCAGATATCGGCCTGTATTTTTTGTCATCATTCATCCAAAAGAATGGGGTTTCATATATTGCCTGAGCCAAGGAATAGGCAGAGAAACAGTAATATTTTTTTCCAGCACGTATTATTGGCCTAGCATTAAAAACATTAAAATCACTCATACCTTGAAAATTTACATTTGAAAGTTCATTTGATGAAAATAAATCAACAATAGTTCTTACTTTAACGTCATTTATGCCTGTTTCTGTTGCTATTTGATCAATTGGTAGTTCGTAAGCATTTAATACTTGATCATTAAGGATTCCTTGACCACGCCTCAAAAAATCATTAATTTTCCTCCCCATTATGAACTCTATGCATCGACCGACAGATACCATATCGACACATGTAAAACCCATGTTTTCTAAGAACCAAGAGTCATCTAAAGAATACTTTTCCTCCGCCATATCTAAATATTGAAAATCATAAGCAGATTCAGCCGCATAAAATATGCTCTCTTTTATCATCGCATTGTCGTAATCTCCATCCTTCTCAGCCGAATACATGGCTCTATGCAAAAGAGCCAAAGATGCATTCACATCTTCGCATAATTGCGGCAATACATCTTCACCGGGGTGATCTATATTTATTTCATACTTTAACAACAATCCTGCAACAGTTGAAATCTCAGTTCTTATTAATCGTTCTTTTTCGTAAAGATGTTGCATATCTTCAGAACCGAGCTCCTCCTCATAGGTGGTAATATTATTTATACAACTCAATAATGCCAAAACATGAATAAAACCATGAGATGTACACAGTGACTCCAGCTCGGAAAAGACTTCTGCCTCAGTTTTTTGCATTTTGTATATATCCTCTTACCCTTAGTATTATAAATTTCTTACTTCACCACATCATATGCTACTTTAATTCTTAATAAATTGATTCAATGTGCGCGCAATGCTACCCCCGCTTCGCCTGCCCGTTTTATGCATCGTTTTTTATGCAGTTGCATGACCGGGAAAAGCCATGCTGGGCATGGGCTGACAGGGTGTCTGGTGCGCTGCATTCTGCATGAAAATTCATGCACCTTATGCATGCATCGCTCTTTACATGCCGGGCTGGCCAGAAAAAGGGCATTGAAAGGACGAAAACAGGAGATAAAAAAGCCGCTGGTTTCAGCGGCCGTTATGGTCAGTGGAGGGTGCGAAAGGCTGAGCCGTAGCGTCCGAGCGTCTGCCGTTCTTTCACCGGCTCAGGAGTGACTGCAGGAAGCGGTCCGGGCTGCGGCGGCGCGGTGATGACCTTCGTGATGCTGTCGCTGATTTTGAACGTGCAGGAGCAGTCGAGATTGGTGCACTGGTGATAGCGCTCCTTCACCTGTTCGGACATATAGCGGCTCGATTTGGCGTGCGCCGGGCTTTTGCAGTACGGGCAGTGCATCATTGCTTTTTACCCTCCCTTATCCACGGACGGTGTACGTGGATGGCATCCCACGCCCTGTTGCGCTTAATCGGATTTGCATACAGCACCATATTCACGCCGGTGAGTGCCGGACGCCACAGGCCGATATTCTCCAGCACCGGCGCTTCGGTCAGCACTTTCTCTGGCAAAGCGGCCGCCGCGCGGGTCAGTGCGTTACCAATCAGCTCCGCCACGACCTGCATATCGCTGCGCTCGTCGTCGCGTGGATTGACCTTCTCACGCTGGAGCCGCAGGCGGATGGCCCACAACAGCGAAGGGCTGACGTTGCGTAGCGCCGACTGCCAGGTCGCGTCGGCAAACTCGTTGAACGCCAGCTTGTGCGCATAGACGTATTCCTTTCCCGTTCCACAGGCGTTAAGCATGAAGACCTGCTTATCCAGCTCCAGCTCGGCAATCAGCCCAGTAAACTCTTCCGCCAGCTCCCGGCTGGCAATGCGCTGGCTGTGCTCCGCCTTCAGCTCGTCGGTCAGGTTGCCGCGCAGGTTGCGAAAGCGCGTACGCCAGTTGGTTTCAGCTTCTTTTCCTGCCTCGGATAGCCGCTTCACGCTCCTTCTCGCAGCGGGTAATGTCGGCGCAGGTATTATTGTACTGTTTCATCTTCTCAAGATGCGCGGTACGGGCTTCTTCAAAGCTTTTCAGGGTACTGCTCATTTCTGTGGTGCTCATAGCGTTGTCTCTTCATCTGTAAAGGTTGTCGCTATTCTCTGTAAAGGTTGTCGCTATTCTGCTATTCACCACCGGACAAATCATTTCATTGCTGTCTGCCTGTCGCTGAGCAAACACGGCCAAATCCTCACCGGAAATCCCCTCTAAGATTTTAATTTTATATAAAACTGTTCACTACTCTTCACCCTAAAAAAAGATAATAAATACAGCAAGTAAAGGGGTGAACACTTCAGAATTAACTGTTCACCGCGTGTTCACTACTGTTCACCCACTTTTAAATGAGCCTTTTTCTGGCGAGCATTTTTTCAGAGTTTTTAGCATGAAACATATCGTCACCGACACCGTGCGCGCCGCCGCCGGTCACTGGCCTCAACTGCTGCCCGCGCTGGGCATCAGCATTAAAGCCGCCGGACAGCATCCGCCGTGCCCGGTCTGCGGCGGTAAAGACCGCTTCCGCTTTGAAAATCAGGCCGGACGCGGGACGAGGGTCTGCAACCAGTGCGGCGCGGGCGACGGGCTGGCGCTGGTTGAAAAGGCGCTGGACGTCAACACAAAAGAGGCCGCCTGCCGGGTGTCCGACCTGATTGGCACGCTGCCGGTCAAGCTGGTTACCTCTCAGGAGAAAACTGATTCGGAAAAGGCGCAGGCGCGCCTTAAGGCGGCGAAGGAGGCCGCCCGACTTATTGCCGGTGCAAAAGCACAGGTCGGTAACACCTACCTGACCGGCAAAGGGCTGGCTGACGTCAACACCCTGACCCTGACCACGACCAAACGTATTAGCGACACCACGTATCAGCCGGGTGACCTGCTCGTGCCACTGACCGGCTTTACCGGCGACCCGGTTAACGTCCAGCTGATTAACGCTGACGGCACCAAACGTACCCTTTCGGGCGGCCAGGTGAAAGAGGCATTCCACCACTTGGGCGAACCGGGCGACACGCTCTGGCTGACCGAAGGCTACGCCACCGGCCTGACCGTGCACCGCCTTACCGGCCAGGCGGTTTTTGTAGCATTAAGCGCCAATAACCTACCCGCGCTGGCCGAACGCCTGCACGCGGAGTACCCGGAGGCGCTGATACTGATCGCCGCTGATAATGACGAGAACGGCACCGGCCAGCTGCGCGCCGAAGCGGCCGCGAAACGCTGCAACGGCAAACCGGCATTGCCGCCCGTCACCGGCGACTGGAATGATGTCTTTCAGGCAGAGGGCGAAATCACCACGAAGGCCATGCTGACCACGTTCACGCAGCCGAAGGTACTCAGCCCGTTTGAAGCGGTAAGCGAAGCTGACCTGAAAGCCATGAGTGCCAGTGAAAAGGCTGAATTGTTGGCACAGCACTACGGCAACACGCTGGCCGTACCGCCGGTAGGAGAAGAGCTCTGCCGCTATGAGCAAGGCGCATGGCAAGTATTACCACACCGTCAACTTAGTCGCGAGATTGCCGCCCTCTTCCAAAAGGTACGCGCCCCATTCTCGGCGTCAGGCATTAACAGTATTCTCGATACGCTTAAACTGATGGTGCCGCAGATGGGCGAGCCTGCCCGCCGCCTGATAGGTTTTCGTAATGGCGTCTTTGATACGGTGACCGGCAGCTTTAATCCGCACCGCAAAGAGCATTGGCTGCGTACCGTAAATAGCGTTGACTACTCCGCCCCAAAACCGGGTGAAAATCTTACCGACCATGCGCCGCACTTTTGGCAATGGTTAACGCGGGCCGCAGGGCGCAACCACGATAAACAAGAGCGTATCCTCGCGGCGTTATTTATGGTGCTGGCAAACCGCTATGACTGGCAGATGTTCCTGGAGGTAACCGGCCCCGGCGGCAGCGGTAAAAGTGTGATGGCGGCTATCGCTACCCTGCTGGCCGGTAAGGACAACACCACCTCGGCGACTATCGACACGCTGGAGTCGTCACGCGATCGCGCATCCGTGGTGGGCTTCTCGCTGATTATTCTGCCTGACCAGGAGAAGTGGAGCGGTGACGGTGCGGGTATCAAAGCCATTACCGGCGGGGATGCCGTGGCTATCGACCCCAAATACCGCGATGCGTATTCCGCCCATATTCCGGCAGTTATTCTGGCTGTAAACAATAACCCGATGCGCTTTAGCGACCGCAGCGGCGGTGTCTCTCGCCGCCGGGTTATCCTACCGTTTCCAGATGCCATCCCGGCTAATGAACGCGACCCGCAGTTGCTGAACAAAATTAGCCAGGAGCTGCCGGTGATTGTACGTCACCTGATGCAACGCTTTGCTGAACCGAACGAAGCTCGGACGCTGTTGCAGGCACAGCAAACCTCCGGCGAAGCACTCGACATTAAGCGCAGCGCTGACCCACTAGTCGATTTCTGTGGTTACCTGGTGCCATTGAGTACGCCAAACGGGCTGTATATCGGCAATGCCAACATCAGGCCGATAAACCCGCGCCGCTATCTCTATCACGCGTACTTGTCTTTTATGGAGTCACGTGGTCATCAGCATCCCATGAGCCTGACGGCATTCGGGCTGGCTGTGCCGCAGACGCTTAAGGAGTTTGAGAAAGAGCTACTCAAGCGCGAAACCAACAACGGCATTCAAACCAACCTGACGCTGCACGATGACAGCGAGTCTGACTGGCTGCCCAAATGCGAGGCATGATAACCACACAAACCAGGAACCGGCTTAGGCCGGTTTTTTATTGACTAAAGGTAATGAGTGATCACCATCATGTGATGAGTCGTGGATACATCAAAGAACAGTCATCATCGATTAACTTACTGAATATTAGACATAAATTTAAAAAGTGACTAGTGTGAAGAGTTCCTAAGGAAAACTTTGTAGTTAACGGCGTTGCAGAACATGTCTTGCAGGCTTTATATTCGGAAAAAGAATAATTACTTTGATTCAGGCTATTGTTGAATGTCGCAACGCCTATTCTGCCTGGCGGCTATATGCCAAGAGCGGATGTTGCTCATGTTACATTTATCCTACGGGTATTGGTCATTAATGCGGGTTGATGTTGTATTGTCATGAGTGATCAACCTCAGGTTGAGTGCGGGACTCACTTATATTCGCGTGTCCACTATTGGTGGGTAAGATTATGTATCTATAAATCCTCCGCACATAGACAACTCCTGATTTGAGAATAGAGAGGGATAAGGATGCTAGGAAGATTTAATGCTGAGCATGTTGCAGGTGATCTTTTAGCTGCAGGAGTGGTAAATTACACCTATTTTCAGTGAACATTTTTTTGTCAGAGAGCATTAATTTCATGGAAAACGATAAGGTGAAGTTAGGAAGAAATGATAAGTGCTGGTGCAACTCAGGACTTAAGTATAAAAAGTGCCATCTCGATCGAGAGCGTGAAATACCGGTATCCAAAGCCGAAGCCCTGAAATTTTCAAAGTCTAATTCACAGAGAAAGGCGTGTTATGCGCCAGCATCCATGCACGAAGATTGTGATAAACGCATCGTTCAGGCGCACACGCTGTCTAAAAGCAGTAGCCTTAAGGCGATCGCCGACCCTGGTAATCATGTCATGGGGGTGGTAATGAACCTTCCGAGCCTGATGAGAAACAACGGAAGATGGGTTCCCGAGAAGATCGGTATCAATCAGGCATCCACTTTTACCGGATTTTGTGCAGTTCATGACAGAATCTTATTTTCATGTCTAGAGAACGAAAAATTTACAGGCACAGACGAGCAGTGTTTTGCCCTAATGTTTCGTTCGTTGTCTAAAGAAATTTACGCCAAGGAGGGGGGGTGGCGGTCTTCCGATTTTGCTAAAAAAGCCGATAAAGGAAAGTTACAGGCCGAACAGGTCTATATTCAGGAATTTGTCAGACTGCATCAAAGCGGTTTGAATGCAGCAATGACTGAACTAAATAATCTTAAAACTAACCTCGACCGCATTCTGCTTAGCAGACAGTTTTCAGAAATTGAAAGTGTTATCTTCACTTTTTCAGAACCATTGCCCATTGCGGTTTCATCAATTCTTTCACCGGAAAGGGATTTCGATGGGACTAAAATTCAGGATTTGAACAATCTTACCGTGTCGACGGAGCAGGTCTGCTTCAATGCTTTTTCCAGCGAAGGTAACGGATATGTAGTGTTCAGCTGGCTGGGAACTTCAGCAATTATCAGACGTTTTGTGCGGTCACTGATTAAGATTCCAACTGACAGGATTTTCAACACTCTCCTGTATTTTTTCTTCGCAAAAGCTGAAAATACATACTCATCTCCTGAGTGGTGGGACAGCCTCAGTAATAAACAGCGAGAGAATATCGGCAATATGATTATGTCGGGTGTTGAATTTTTTGGTAGCCCTACATCACGGGTCGATCATTCCGTTGATTATAACGCTGCTGCGCTTGTAGAGATAAGATTCAGCAATAGCGAGATTTCCAGTTGAATGTTTTCAAGCCATTAGAAAAATCGGGCTAATCAGTCGTTCCGAGATTATAACGATAAGATAGCACAGACTGCTTGCTGCCAGTTCGGCATCTTTGCCGACAAACTTATGTAAGCAGCTGATTTCCACTTAAGCGGAGGTTATCAGGTTAGGGATGCTATCTGCAGATGAGTTCTAGTAACTGGGTACTCCCCCAATTGTGTTTGACCTGCTCCCCGTTGATTAAGACACCTCAATGCTAATCATGTAGTTGTGGGAGTTGCGAACTTCCGCTCTTCGCTCAAAGCTGCCTATAGGAACTAGTTTGTGTTACTTCAGATTTTTGTTGGCAACACGCAAGTGTTTCGTAAATGGGTGATTAGTTGAAAACGAATACAGACTGACCAATTAACGTAGGCCCACGTTTAGGCCTATGATTAAATTCATAATAAATAAAGCACTTTAAATACAAGTAATTAAGTTGATTAGCCAGATTCCCCCAGCTCCACCAAATAAGCTTCCGGTTATCACCAGATAAGGCCGGAAACAGTGAGAAAGCCGCAGCCTGCAAGGGTTCGCGGCTTTTTTATTGCCTGTTATCTGCCGGTAACCAGGGTTTAACCCAGGTGTTTTAGGACTGCATTTGGCACTACAGCGTGAAGTGAGATAAGGTCGTTTGGGCAGTAAAATCGCGCAGGCAGGCAGTGACGTTGCTGAATATGATCATTATCACTCAGCCCGGTGGGTAGTTTGGGTGAGTTGCGATTGATCAGATCGCTCCCCCCGGACTGAGTGCCCTTCAATTCAATGTTCTATTCTTTGGCGACGTTATTTAGCCGAGAGTTCTCTTCGGACGATTTCAGCACCTGCACTTAACGCATTCAGCTTGCCTCGTGCTACCCGGCGAGATAAAGGGGCCATGCCACAGTTGGTAGAAGGATAGAGCTTGTCGGCATCGACAAACTGCAGGGCTTTTCGTAACGTATCGGCGACTTCTTCTGGTGTCTCAATGGTATTAGTTGCTACGTCAATCGCCCCTACCATGACTTTTTTACCGCGAATAAGCTCCATGAGATCCATGGGAACACGGGAGTTGTGGCATTCCAGTGAGATTATATCGAGATTAGATTTTTGCAGTTTGGGGAAAATTTCTTCATATTGCCGCCATTCTGATCCCAGCGTTTTTTTCCAATCTGTATTCGCCTTGATGCCATAACCATAGCAAATATGCACCGCAGTTTCACACTTAAGGCCTTCAATTGCTCTTTCTAACGCAGCAATCCCCCAATCATTCACCTCATCAAAGAAGACGTTAAATGCGGGCTCATCAAATTGAATAATATCGACACCAGCCGCCTCTAATTCTCTAGCTTCTTCATTAAGAATTTTGGCGAATTCCCAGGCCAGTTTTTCGCGACTTTTATAGTGGCTGTCATAGAGCGTATCGATCATCGTCATCGGACCAGGCAGTGCCCATTTAATCGGTTGCTTGGTTTGCTGACGTAAAAATTTGGCATCTTCAACAAAAACGGGCTTTTGGCGCGTCACCGCCCCAACGACTGTGGGTACACTCGCATCATAGCGATTACGGATTTTAACGATCTCACGTTTCTCAAAATCAACGCCGTCGAGGTGCTCAATAAACGTCGTGACAAAATGTTGGCGGGTTTGCTCGCCATCACTGACAATATCAATACCTGCCTGGTGCTGATCTTCCAGGCACAAACGCAGCGCATCTTGTTTGCCCTCAATCAATTCCTCATCCTGCAATTTCCAGGGTGACCAGAGTTTTTCAGGTTGTGCAAGCCAGGAAGGTTTAGGTAAGCTGCCCGCCGTCGACGTAGGTAATAATACTTTCATAATAGATGACCTTATATTTTTTGGTTAATCAAAGAACGTAATGAGCAGACCACTGCTCCAGGATAGCCCGGTAAGGTTTAATGAAGTGCTCCTCAGTAAATCGTCCCTGCTCAATAGCCAACTGGCTACGTTCTTCTCGATCATAAACAATTTGAGTTAATGCATAATCCTGGTTATTCAATTTTGGCTGGTACTCTTTTCCTGCTGCAGAATTAGCATTGTAAATCTCAGGCCGGTAAATTTTCTGGAAAGTCTCCATCGTACTGATGGTACTGACAAGCTCCAGATCCGTATAATCGCTGATTAAATCACCCGCAAAATAAAAAGCCAAAGGTGCAACGCTCTCCGGCGGCATAAAATAACGCGCCTGCAACCCCATTTTTTTGAAGTAGTGATCAGTCATGGAAAGTGCGTTTTGCTGGTATTCAACGCCCAATACAGGGTGCTGATAATCAGTGCGATGATAGGTATTTTTACTGGATACACTCAGGCAGATCACCGGCGGCTTTTTAAAATGCGCTTTATAGGCGTCTGAATTCACAAAGCATTTAAAAATCTTTCCATGCAACTCACCAAAATTATCCGGCGTGCTAAATTCAGCTTTATTCTTGTTGTGCTCTAACAATAATACGCTAAAGTCATAATCCCGCACGTAAGAGGAGAAGTTGTTCCCGACAATGCCTTCAATGCGCTCGTTGTTTTTTCGATCAACAATATTCGTTTTCAATATTTCAATCACCGGGAAGGTGCTGCCCTTGCCCTCAACATCCATTTCAACAGAAATAATGTCAAGTTCAACAGCATAACGATCCCCATTGGGGTTATCCCAATGCGCCAGAGTATTAAAACGCGTATCAATCATCCTTAAAGCATTGCGCAGATTTTCCTGGCGTTTGTTTCCTCTCGCCAAATTAGCAAAGTTGGTCGTGATACGCGTATTTTCGGATGGATTGTAATTTTCATCAAAAGCAATGCTTTTAATGGTAAAGGTAAATTCTTTATTCATTGCGATTTGGCACCCTAATTTCTGATATAAAACCTGAATTTATTTTCGCTTTTTGAGCGATTTCGATTTTCTTTTCTGGTTTTCTTATTCAGTAGCCTTCATATTGTCTTGCGCTAATAGCATTACGTACTTTATGCCAGAGTCACTGATTGAGTAAAAGTGATTTAATTTCAATGAACATGAACCATATTCATGATCTGCCCAGGGTCAGGACCATTTGAGCGGCCATAAAAAAGCACACCCGAAGGTGTGCTGTTGAAGCAGAGAGGTAATGCCTGAGCTATCACGCGTTCTGTGATTGCTCTGGGGTTTCCAGGATCATTTTCTGCGGCATTGACAGGGAAACCTCAGCGGCGCGCAGACGTTTGAGAATGTCATACAACAGTGCGCTTTTGGTGCCGCCGACGATGCGCGGGCTGTTAACGTAACCGGTCACGCTGAGCACGATGCCGGTAGGGGCCAGCTGGCTGAACGTCACAGAGGGTGCCGGGGTGTCCAGAATCGCTTCGTGGGCCTCATACGCTTCCAGCAAAATATTGCGTACCTGCTCCGGGTCAATGTCCAGCGGGAAGGTCAACGCGATGGTGGCCACCCCTTGGGCATTCCCCATCGTGGCGTTACGCACGTTCTGTGAAATCAACTGGGAGTTCGGCACAATCACGGTAGAGCGGTCAGCCAACTGAATCTCGGTGGCACGCACATTAATCCGGCGGATATCCCCTTCTACCCCGCTGATGGTAATCAGGTCACCGACCTTCACCGGGCGCTCAGTCAGCAAAATCAGACCGGAGATAAAGTTCTTCACAATCTCTTGCAGACCAAAACCGATACCTACAGACAGGGCGCTCACAATCCATGCCAGCTTGTTCCACTGAATCCCCATGGCGGACAAGGTAATCAGAATCACCAGAACGTAGCCCACATTGCTGAACAGCGTCACCAGTGAGGCACGGATGCCCTTGTCCATCATGGTTTTGGGCAGGAAATCGTTATCCAGCCAGCGGCGTGCAGTGCGTAATACCACCAGCCCGACCACCAGGCAGATAATGGCGTTAATCAGCTGGGCCGGCACAATATTGAGTTTTTCCAGCCCTTTGCCGCCCCAGATATCCACTACTTTGCTGATCAGTTCCAGTGGCGTTGTGGTGCCGAAGGTCCCGTTCAGAATCGCGACCGCGGCCAGCAGAATAACGATGGTTTTGCCAATCGCCGAGAACAGCGTGGCCGCCAGCGTCAGGTGGCGATCCTCAATATTCAGGGAGTTTTTAATGATCTTGCCGCTGGCTGTGGTGGGTGAAAAGAGGCTGTCACACACATCGGTAATCAAATGCACCAGCAGATACAGGCAGCCGAGTACCAGCCCGATCCAGATCAGTTCATAGGTCAGGAAGCGTGCCAGCGGAATGTAACCCACCAGCAGCGCCATCAGAATAACGAACGCCGTCACGCTGGTCGCCAGGTGGAGTAATCCCGCCAGCGTCGAGCGCACCTCGGGTGTCTGGCCTTCGGCGATATAGCGGCGGCGCAGCCGGTTTACCCGCATCGGGCCAACAATGGCGGTCAGGGCCACCAGCAGCGACGCCAGGCCATTGCCCAGCAGACTGGTAGGCACGCTGGCCCCAATCAGGTTGTTAAGCTGCTCCACTGCACCGAAGATCAGGATAAAGCTCGCCAGCAGCAGCGGGAACGGGTTAAGCGTGCGGGCAATCTCATTGGCTATCGCCGGCAGCCGCCAGGATGGGTGCTGGTTAGCCAGCAGTGCCTGCCCTAACCCGGCAATCAGCGCGGAAAACAGCGTCAGGTTAATCAACGCTTCGGCATAATCCTGCACCATCGGCGCAACATTCTCCTCGCGGGTGACAATCTGGCAAATCAGCTGTGCCGCGATCCCTGCCGACAGCAGCACGGAGAGCGCCGTACCGGCGGCCAGCCCGCTGCGGCGCAGCCGCCCTTCCGGTAAGACTTTCAGCACCAGCAGGGTCAGCGGTTTATCCAGCAGGCGGCGGCCAAACAGGCCAATCGCCAGCGCGGCAACCAGCAGCATCAGGGAGCCGTAACGCCACTCCGGCGACCAGGCCACCGCCAGGCTATCGGAAAGCTGATCACCAAAGGCTGACAGGCGACGCGCATCGTTGGCTTGCCCATCCAGTAACGGTGACCAGAAACGGTGGCCAAGGATACTGCCGGTATTCAGCGCCAGCTGGGTTTTCAGCGCGTTGCGGCGCAAAGCGGTGATCTGTGCGGATAAATTGGTGGCCGCGCTGTTAATGGCGGCCGCCTGCCCAATCTGATCCTGCAACTGCTCCTGGCGGTTATTCAGTGAGGTGCGCTGTTTAGCGACATCCGCCGTCTCAGCCAGTGCATCATCCGCGGGTGCCGGGCCGAGTACGCCCAATTGCGCCTGCACCTGAGCCAGCAGCGGTTGCAGCGCGGTGTTGAGCGCATCGGCATCTCCCGCCAGTTGCAGCGTGCTGTCATTCAGTGCGCTGAGCTTGTTATCACTGGTGGTGTTGGAAACCTGTTGTTTGATGTTATCCAGCCGTTTCTGCAACTGGGCCAGCGTGGCCGGCGCATTCACGGTGGCCGGCTTGGCGGCGGTTTCACCGGTGGCGTTCTCCTCAGGTGCGGCATAGGCGGGGCTAACGAGTAAAGGGGTAAACAGCAATAAAGCAAAGAGCAGGCGCATTACGCGCAAGGGTGTGGTCGGCATAGCAGGCATTTTCCGTTAGTCATCAACTGGTGAAGGCGTCTGGCTTTTTAATCCGGTGAAACAGTTCGCAGACTTTTTTCCATAGTGAAGCATATATGCAAATCTTGTTAACGGATGCCAGAAAATTCGGGAAATGGTTGGTAAACAATGGGTAACAGAACGCCGTTAACCTACTGAGTATATTTAAGTAAGCCTTTGTAAAATTTAATAAATATCAGCAGCAACGTTTATCTGATTGAGAATTGATCAGGATCATTAAAAGATAACATTTCACCATTTTTTCCTTCTATCAATGTAAGGTGTTAACACATAATGTTATTTAAAATTAAATTACGTTTAATTTATGCTGCAATTAGCCCTGCCGCTGCCCTCACGGTTTGACGTATAAGGAGATCCCGATGGAGTGGAGAGTCATCGATAGTGTTGTGTGCCCGCGCAGTAATATGACCTTTGTTTGTGTCATCTCCCCGAAGAATCTGAAACTGATTGTCTGGACAATCACCGCAAAGACGCTCAAGTCCGGCGACCGCCTGACACCCACCCGCTACGGCTACCAGCTTAACCAAAACCCTGCTCATGTTATTGATGTGGTAAATGCTACCCCGTTTCACCCCCGCCTGTGGCAAATCCTGCTGCAAAACCGCCCCGGCCGTAAAATGCGCCTCAGTGATAAGGATGCGCTGTCACTGTAATGACCTTTGCCGCACCCGCGGCAAAATCTGAAATTGCGCAGTCCGCCTGCTAATGCCTGATAGGCTGTTGGCATTATCCATCTCAAAGGAAAAAGCGATGCTGCAAATCTGGGGCAGGAAAACATCATCAAATGTGCAGGCCGTGATGTGGTGCGTGGGTGAGCTGCGGCTTGATTATCAGCGCTATGATATTGGCCACGTCTATGGTGGTAACCATACGCCGGAATTTCTGGCGATGAACCCGAACGGCACCGTGCCGGTCATTCAGGACGACGAGAACGCGCCGTTATGGGAAACCGGCGCCATCCTGCGTTACCTGGCAACCCGCTACGGCACGGCGCCTTTCTGGCCGCAGGATCTGGCAGACAGAACCACGGTGGATATGTGGGCCGAGTGGGCCAAAATAAATATTTCCCAGAATTTTACCGGCCCTATTTTCTGGCAAAAGGTGCGCACCGCGGCCAAAGATCGGGATGAAGCGCTGATCGCAAAAGGGATGGAAAAACTGACACCTTTTCTGCAACGGGCGGATCAGCGGCTGGCGCGCCACCCCTGGCTGGTGGGTGATGACTTTACGCTGGCAGATATCCAGTTCGGCCACCTGCTCTACCGCTACTATGACATTGAGCTCGATCGGCCGGTGCTGCCGGCGCTGGCGGCCTACTATCAGCGCCTGACCACCCGCCCGGCCTACCAGAAGCATGTGATGGTGTCTTACGAGGCCCTGCGCGTGCAGTAACCCCGGTGTCTGTCGCGGGCCGCCTGTGGCCCGCGCCTCTTAGTTCCCCATGCACTCCTCCAGCACCCAGACGCTGACGCTGCCGCCGTTGCAGGTAAACACGCCGTTGCCCTCTTCGTCCGTGGTGATGGTTTCTTCACGTTTGCCGAGGTAGTCGCGCCACGGTTTATTGGCCAGGCCCTCCCCCAGTGAAACGCTTTTCTCGCCCTCCTCCCCGTTAGAGATCACCACCACGCAGCCCGGTGCCTCGTCCGTGCCGCTGCGGGTAAAGGCGATACAGTTGGGGTGGTCGAAGTAGTCGGTCTGTATCCCGTGGGCAAAGCGCTGGCGCGCCTTGAGCAGCATCGGCAATTCTGCCACTGCCGGCAGGTCGATGCGGTGTTCATTGCCGTCCTGCCCCTGATCCTCATACGTCACCCCGAACAGATCGGGATAAAATACCGTCGGCACCCCTTGCTCACGCAACAACACCAGTGCATAGGCCAGCGGCTTGAACCAGGGTTCAACCGGGGCCTCCAGTGCCTGAAGCGGTTGGGTATCGTGGTTACCCACCAGCGTGACAGCGTGGAACGGATCGTCGGCGACCAGCGTGTTGTCATACAGCGTGCGGAGATCGAAATCCGCGCCTTGCTGTGAAGCATGGTGAAGATTCATATAGAGCGGTACATCAAACAGCATGGTGCGCCCTTCCACCTGTTCCAGGTAGTGTTTGAGCACCTCCAGATCCGCCGACCAGTACTCCGCCACCACCAGGAACGGATCGTCCCGCAGTGACTGCACATACGCCAGCCAGTCGCGGTAGAACCAGGCCGGGATATGTTTGACGGCATCCAGCCGGAAACCGGCGCAGGGCACCTGCTCCAGCAGCCAGCGTATCCAGTATTCCAGCTCGCTGCGCACCGCGTGGTTGCGGAAATCGATGTTGGCTCCCATCAGGTAATCGAAGTTACCCAGCTCGGCATCGACCTCGACATTCCAGCCTTCCGCCGTGTAGTCATTGATAATCTTAAAGATGCCCTGCTCCTGCGGGTTGTCGATATGATCGACCCCGCTGAAACACTTATAGTCCCAGATAAACTGAGAATATTTCCCTGCCCGCCCGGGGAAAGTGAAACGCGTCCAGGCCTCGCACTCCACCACCTCATCATCAATGTCGGTGCGGTTGCTTTCATCAACCCGGTTGACTTTCACCTGCTCTTTTTCATCGGCCCCCATTTTGTGGTTTACCACCACATCCATCATGACCCCCACCCCCGCACGGTTGAGGGCGTTGGCTGCACGCACTAATCCCGCTTTGTCCCCGTATTTGGTGGCGATACTGCCTTTTTGGTCAAATTCTCCCAGGTCAAACAGATCATAAATGTCATAACCCACAGACTGCCCGCCTTCCGAGCCTTTATACGCCGGGGGCAGCCATGCATGGCTGATGCCCAATTCACCCACATATGACGCCTGTTGTTCAACTTCCGCCCAGAGTTTGCCGCCTTCTGGGTAATACCAGTGAAAGAACTGCAAAATAACGGGGTTTTTCATCGGGTGAGACTCCACTTCTCTGAAGATAAAAGAAGTATGGTCTAAAAGTGCGCAAATAAGCTTCAGCCGGAAACTATTTTTTCCGGCGCGAATTAAACGGTCAGCCCGTGCCGCCTGCCACGCCTGGCTGACCACGGCTTTTGCTGACTAAAGGTAAATAGAGAAAATAATATACCGGCAGCGTTTTGTATAATATCCATCCATATGATGATCGAACGAATTAATCACTTTCTCATCACAGGCAGAATAGTCCGAATCACTATTTAACCGCCTTTTCAGGCTTATTTTTTCTGGATTAATTCATGGCAGCGAATTAAGGTGCTGAACAACAGGGATGTCACCGTTTTATTATTTCCCTCTGCCGTTGGCAGCCTTCTGGAGTTAACTGGTATGATCAAACGACTATCACTTATTTGCAGCGCTGTGCTGCTGAGCAGCCTGTTGAGCGGCTGTATTTATCACGGCTACCACGGGCATCATGACAACGGCCGCCATAACGGTCACGGCCATTACGGCAACGGTCACCATGACAATGGCCGCCATAACGGCCACCGCCGCTAGCGGGTAGACCTCACCCCCGGAACCGGTCGCGGAACTGGCGCGGTGACAGGGCATGCGCTGCCTTGAAGACGCGTGAAAAATGGAATGGCGAAATAAAACCGCACTGTTCCGCGATCTTATTCACGGACTGCTGAGTATGCTTCAGCAATACCTCGGATTGATTAATCCTGACCTGCCGCAAATAGCGCGCCGGGGTGGTATTCAGGTAATGCTTGAACAGATTAATCAGATGGTTCACAGAGCAATGCGCGTGCTGCGCAATATCCTCCAGTGCCAGCGGTTGCTGATAGTGGGTGCTGATATAGCGGCAGGCCTGGCGCAGCCCGCGCGGCATGGCTCGCGGCCGCGCCTCCTCTTCCAGCGCGCCCAGCGCCGAATAGTAATGCAGCAGCGTTTGCGTGAGCTCAATCAGCACCCGGTGGTTATTGATATGGCGTGAACCGGTGATACTGACGCCCAGCTCCATCATCTGTTCCATCTGCGGGTCGACCGGCAGCTGCGGGGCCAGGCTATTCAGGTAGAGATGCAGCCCCGGCGAGATGTCATCAAAGTCGATCTGGCACCAGCTGTACCGGCTCTCCTGTTGTGCATCAAAGCGGAAATTTGCCGGCCGCTGCGGTAACAGCAGCGCCATATTACCCGGCAGCAGATGCCGTGTTTCGCCCTCAACCTCAATCTTCAGGCTGCCGCTGAGCATGGCCAGAAACTGAATGCCCTGTTTCATGCGCGGGCCATGGCGGCTGCCGGGTGCAGAACGGCTGACGCCAAAATAACCTTCACGTGGAGTAATGCGCATAGTTTCCGGCATGATGTCGCCAACCTCAGTCTGGTGAACCGGGAACGTTTCTCATTCACGCTCCACTCTGAATCGGTTGTAGCGTACCGGCCGCCTTTGCCCCACCTCAGGCTGCAAAATTTGCTGGAGAGATCGCTTTTTCAAGGGATTATCTGCGGTGCGTGCGCGATGGGGTGCTGTTTTTTTCGTCAATCAGTCAGGGATTTCGGCTACCGCACGCCTATTCGCCAAAGAAGCAGATACACTCAGGCAGTGCAGCGGATGCCACCCGGTATCCGGCAAGCTGGAGAGCAGACGTTCCCATGACATGGATTATCATTGCCGCGCTGGTGGCGGTATTTGTTGCCGGCTATCTGGTGATGACCGCCGATACCCGCAAGGCCAACGATTCACTGGCCGCGCTGCTGAAAGTGAAACCGCTGGTGATTGAGTCAATGTTGCTGGAAATGGGAAAGCGGCAAAGCCAGATGTTCACGCGGGCCATCAGCCGGGGTTATGCCGAAGAGTTGCGAAAGGCGGCCTATATCGTGTTTATTTACCAGACGTTTGTGCGGGATGACTCGCCGGAAAACATTGCCCACTGGCGTGAGGTGCTGATCCGTGCGCACCTTTCACCGATGCTGACCAATGAGCATGCCGAACAGGCGCTGTTTTACTTTTCCGAGTTGGATCTGGAGCCGTTTGAGCTGGCGCAGTTCCGCCGTCACTACAACGAAACCTATAACCAGATCCACCTGGTATGATTACTTGAACACATTCTCCAGGTAGCTGGCCAGTAACTGGCGCGAACTGAACCCGTGAGGAATGCCGTAGTAAAGGTCGCCGCCGCCTGACGGATCGCGCGGGAACTCGGTGTAATGCTGGCTGGTGCGCATCTCTGAGGTCGGCTGCGCAAAACGCAGGCTGTAATCTTTCAGCGCCGGGTGAATCACCAGCGCCGTGCGGCCCAGACGGGCCTCGCGGTTAACATACACATAATGCACACCCCGACGGTAACCATAGGTTTTATCATCGACGTAGTCCCGCTCAAATCCTGAACCTTCCAATACCCGTGCCACTTCATCCGGCCGTAAATACATTGTTTCTCCTCGCATCTTGAACTGCCCAGCGACCTTACCGTATTAGCCCGATCAGACAATGTCTTTATCCTGCATTCTGGATGATTTCGGAATATTCTCCACCTGCTTGATGAAATAACCCGCGCCGGCGCAGGTTTTTTCGCGGTTTTTCTCAGCTTATGCCGCTTTCCGGCGGCAGACGGCGGCTAAGCTGCAATTTCAGCGTAATCAGCCACGCGACCGCCACCGTGAGCGCCGCCGCCAGATAGATGGCGGTGATCCCGGCATGATTGATGATAAGCCCGGCCACCGGCCCGGTCAGCCCTAACCCGAGATCCAGAAAAGCGGAATAGAGGCCGAGCGCCGTGCCCTGGTTTTGTACCGGCACCTGTTTCACCGCCTCCACGCCGAGCGCCGGGAACACCAGCGAGAACCCGGCCCCGGTCAGGAATGCCCCGCACTCCACCATCAGCGGGGTAGAAGCCCCCCAGATCAGCAGCAGGCCGCCTATTTCAATCAGGAAAGAGACCAGCGACACCTTGAGGCCGCCGTAACGGTTAATGTTATTGCTGAAAATCAGCCGGATGCCGACAAAGCCGAGGCTGAACAGCGTCAGGGAGAAGGCGGCTCCTTCCCAGCCCCGGTCGCCGTAATAGAGGGTTATGAAGGTGGCGATAACGCCAAAGCCAATGGTGCCGAAGCCCAGCCCGAGGCCGTAGAGCCAGATCCGCCCGACCACGGCGCTGAACGCGATGCGGTTACCGGCCACCACGGAGATCGGCGCTTTACGGCTGGCGAGCAGCATCGCGGCCGCCACCGCCAGCACAATCACTGAGGCGACGCCTGCCAGCCCCCACTGCTGATTAAGCCAGACACCCAGCGGTGCGCCCACCGCCATCGCCCCATAGGTGGCCACGCCGTTCCAGGAGATCACGCGGGCGGTGTGCATCGACCCCACCGCGCCAATGCCCCACAACGTAGAACCGGTACTGGCAAAGCTTTCGCCCACGCCAAGCAGCACCCGGCCGATACACAGGAGAATCAGGCTCAGTAGCGGCTGGGCGGTGTTCCACCAGGCCAGCGCATAAAAAAGCCCGCTCATACCGCAGCAGGCCAGCCCGAACAGCACCACCCTTTTCGGCCCCAGCATATCGGCATACCGCCCGGCGTGGGGGCGGCTGACCAGCGTGGCAAAATACTGGGCGCTGATAATCAGCCCGGCCAGCACCGAGTTATACCCCAGCGTGTGATGGACGAACCCCGGCAGCACTGCCAGCGGTAACCCAATGGTGAGATAACAAACAAAGGTGAATACAACGATCGACAGGATGCGTTTATTGAGTTGCAGATTGTGGCGTGCGTGGCTAACGGGCATGGTCGGGCCTGAGCTGAAAAAAGGAGGGAAGTTAACAGCATAGCGCCTGAGGGGAGAGCAGGATACGTTAAAAACGTGAGAAAATTTATCGGCTTAACCGGCGGGCCGCCATAGGGGGCCCTGACGGCACCGGTTTACAACAGCCCATCAGCCAGAAACAGCGCCCAGGCCACCACCAGCCCACACAACGTGACCGCGGCAAAAATCACTTCAAACCGATAGCGTTTCAGCATGACAGCCACCGCCCTGACGCTAAAAAAACGCCCGTACAAGACGGGCGTCAGCATGGAATTTTCCGGAGGGCGGGCTGTGCCGCCGTCCGTGGTAAACCCTTATGCAGCGGTGTGAGCAGCTGCTTTTTTATGAGTCACTTTTTTGTGAGTCTTTTTAGCTGCCTGTGCTTTCTGGGCAACCGGGGCTTTATGGGTCACTTTTTTGTGAGTCTTTTTAGCTGCCTGTGCTTTCTGGGCAGCCGGCGCTTTGTGAGTCACTTTCTTGTGGGTCTTTTTAGCCGCCTGCGCTTTCTGCTCAACATTTTTCTTGGTGGCTTTTTTATGTTTTTTAGCGGCCTGGGCTTTCTGGGCAACCACTTTCTTGTGCTTTTTATGGTGCACGGTTTTCGCAGCCGGTGCGCTGGCAGCCGGAGCAGTGGTGGTGGTTGCAGCTGCAGCCGCCGGTGCAGGGGTTGCCGTTTCCGCAGCAAACGCTACAGAGGACATACCCAGGGTAGCGGCAACAATCATAGCGACGATCTTTTTCATAACATTCCTCAGCGTGTTGGGAGTCAGCCCGGAGTGGGCCGGTGAGGAGAGTCTACGCAGTTTACGGTTAGCGCTCCGTGAGTGATTGGTGTCGCTGCGTAACGAAATGTACAAACCGGGGAACCCTGTCTGATCCCGGGCGATGTCTGCAAAAGCCCAACGGCCGGTATATGGCTGGCCCCGCATAAATGGCTGAAAATTAGCCCGGCCGAATCAATGGCCGCGCCCGGTGGCCTGATAAGCGCCGCGCTCACCGGGCTGTTCTTTTTGCTGGCAAAGTAAAAGCAGAGGCGTTACCCCTGTTTATGCGGGGATAACGCCCTGTGATATTTCAATGATGCAGAACGCCTGATGTCACCGGCGAGGTACAGGGCCACGGCGCGCGTGGCTGACATTATTTCTTCTTATTAAGCATCGCCTTTAAATCAGCAAAGGGGCTATAGGTTGCTGCCCCTACATCTTTTTGCGCGTCTTCTCCCGCCACCACGGTGGTGCCGTACTGGTCAGCTTCTGTGTACTTCGAGTGTTCGTGATCATGGCAATAGAGACACAATAACTCCCAGTTACTGCCGTCTTCCGGGTTATTGGTATGGTCATGATCGATATGGTGAACCGTTAATTCGCGCAGGTTGGAGTAAACGAACTCCCGTGAGCAGCGCCCACATACCCACGGATAGAGTTTTAATGCTTTCTCACGGTAGCCACTTTCCAGCCGCGTGTAGTTTTTTGGGATCAGAGCCATTATTGATAGTACCTGTGATAAAGAGATGATGTTACGGTTTAGCCCCGCACTCGCGGGGAACGCGTTCTGCGGTATTCCAATTATACCGGACTATTGAATTTCGTAGGCAAGACGAACGGTCACTGTTTCCCCATTGACGGTATAGTGCGCTGACTCATCCAGCGAGTAGACCCGGCCACTGTATACGATTCTGACGCGGTTGTTTTCGGCGCTGATCGCGGAAATATCCCCTGTTCCCTCGAGAAATGGGATCTGGCTGTGCAGTGCATCAACCACCTCGTCTTCAGACCCGGTGATTTTTGACGACAGATAATACCGGTACACTACCGGCACAGTGGCGTTTCCGCTGTCGTTCCGGGTCGCGTAGAGCCATAACTCCGGGGTAACCTGGCGGCTGACATAGAAGACGTCATCGGCCTTGTAGTCTGCTGTACGGTTCAGCAGCAGAAACCCCACGACTACGATAAGCAGCACCAGGGTCGTCAGCCCGTGTAACCACGGTTTATCCCCGCTCTCGCGGGGAACACGTTTAACGCTCACTAATCATTCACCTCGCAACCGGTTTATCCCCGCTCTCGCGGGGAACACACGTCCTAGTCCAGGAGCACCCACCCATACCAGCAGCGTGCCCACAGTGGCCGCCAACCGGACGGCTGCATGGGATACCCGCGTTCCCGGCTCCAGCATAATGCAGGCTACCGCCCCAACCGGGATGTGGGTACGCACCCCGGTTTTATCGATTAATACAAACGCGCCGTCCAACACATCCAACTGGCCATATTGCAAAAAGATCATGGAAGTTCGATCTTTTAACGGAATAGGGTTAAGCGGAACATAGCTCACGCTTGCCCCTCCGCGGGTTTTATCAGCATCAGGCCACAGCCGAATGCCCGGCTTTTGCCGAAGCCTTTTGCCCATTGTTCAGTAAAGCGGGCGGGATCATCCACCGTCAGCACACCGCTGAAATCCACAGTGCTGAACTGCACCAGGCTGCGTGATTTCGGGCGCACGACCTGCTGTTGCTGATAGCTCATCACGGACACCGCCCCCGGCAGCAGCGTGAACCCGGCCTGCGCCCCCTGACTCACCAGCCATTCCTGCGCGGCGCGCTCCTGATGCGCCCAGATCTCTTCAGGCTTCACCGCGTTGCGCAGCCGGTGTTTGGTATGCATCAGCAAGTCATGTTTCTTTCCCTGCCGACAGATCACCGGGTTCGCCCGCAGGGAGAAGCCGAGTTGCATCCCGGCCTCAAGGTGCGGCGTGAAGGGTTTGCATTCCACCTGCAGCAACGGGTGTTCCGCGACTGGCTGGCTGTGTGACAGCAAATAGAACCGCAATGCGCCCCGGCGCTCCTCCCGGCGATAGATAAAATCACGCTGTTGCTGATACGGGAACAGTTCCCATAACCATTGATGAAAAACATATTCACCGGCACGGGCGAGTTGAAACAGTTGCTGCGGCGCAAACGCGCCTACCGGCACCGTTATTCTTGAGAAATACATGGTGTCTCCTCCGGCAGATGCCCTTTCTTCACCATGCGTTCGGCAAACTGCCAACGACGGCGGCTCAGCGGCTGGTCGCGGCGCTGGGTCACGGTGGTGACCGTCAGGCCTGGGTGGTCACCCTCCCACCAGAAACAGGGATGTAAATCTGTGATAAAGGCCGCCATCACCTTCAGATCTTGCAGAGCCTGGCGATAGTGGTTCCGTGCCTGTTTCAGCACCGCTCCTATCTCGCCGCTGAAACAGTGCGGCCAGAGCGGCAGCGCCAGTGGGTGGCTTTTACGGCCCAGGCAGAGCGGAAATACCGGCTGCTTCAGCGCCTGCTGCAACGCCGTTAACGGATAAGGCGCACCTTCTGTCATAGAAACCACCACCAGCCAGTAGCCGTCACAGTAAAAATCACGGCGTGAGAGGGTGGTCTGTAACAGTAACGGGTCGCGGCGAAGCTCATCACGCCGGGTGAAATAGCGTGTTTTACGGCTCTCTTTCGGTACCTGTACCGTATGGTAGTCACGCATCCAGTGGCTTTTTTCATTGGCGCAGACCAAAAACTGATAGTGCCGGTTGAATTCCGCCAACCGTTGCTCCTCGTCGCGGCGAATGCCGAGCGCGGCGGCCAGCAACCCCAGCAGCGCAGAACGTGACGGCAGCGGGTGCGTGTGCCGCACCTCACCCGGTGCCGGCTCCCCCCAGGAGGCCATCGGCCCCTGGAGCTGAAAGACCAGATAATCACTCATGGCCTCTCCTTATGCGCTGACAAAACCGAGGAAGTTTTCCAGCGTGCCTTCGCCGGTAAGCGCGTTGAGTTCCGCCACCTGATTACCCCGGCACTGATAAACCGCATCCATGTTTTTACGCAACGCCGTAATGCGCGAAATCGCCTGCGTAATGTGGTCATCGCCATACACCGGTTTGTAGAAGGCGGCCGCCAGCGTACGGGGCTGTTCCGTGCCTTTTTCCGCCAGCGCCCAGGAGGCGTAGGCGCGTGAGGCGAAGCTGTTCTGTTTCCCGGTCGGCGAGACTTTCAGCGCACATTCGGTTAAGGCCCGTAACGCGCGCTGGGTGAGTTCTTCGTCGTTATTGAGGTTTTTCAGCAGCTGGTCACGATCAATGCAGAGGTAGTTGTAGAACAGCGCCGCACCGAAGCCCTGTTCCCCCATATGCCCGGCGCCGGTTTCCCCGTTGTCTTGCCGCAGGTCGTCCACCGCCGTGAAGAAGTCATCCTCTACCACGGTGGTGCTGACGCCAACGGCGTGCGCCACCTGGCAGACTGCTTCCACATTGAATTCCGGCGACGAGGCCAGCATGCGGCCAAACAGGGAAATGTCCACCGCCATCCGCTGTGCGGTGAGCAGGCTCAGCTCATCGGCAGTTGGTTCCCGTTTTTCCTCGCCCAGGCGTTCGGCCAGTTGCTCCACCCGTTGCCATTCGAACGGGCTGATATGCACCAACTGTTCGGTATCGGTGTTCAGCAACGGATCCTCTTTTAACTCTTTCTCTTTGGCGCTTTTGGCCTTGCCAAAATAGTTGGCGATTTTGGTGCCCCACTCCGCCGCTTTTTTCTCATTGACGCCGCGCGCTATCATGATTTTTGCAGCTTCGCGCCCGATGCGGGCAGTGCGCTTGCCGATGTGGCCGGCCATCGCCTCTTCAAACAGATCGGAGGTGCGCCAGGCGCGCTTCAGGCTTTGGGAAGAGACGCGCAGGCGTTCGCTGCCGCCCATCATCACGGTTTTCGGCGCGCCGGTATCATCCCGGTTCAGGTTAGCAGCAGGGTATGCGGTCAACAGGTGGAGTTGAATAAACGTCGTCATCATCGAAGTCCTTTTAACATTAATTAACGGGGTGTGCAGTCTGGTCAAATTCCAGCTGGTCATCTTCAGGGGTGACCGCCTGGTAATATTCCATTGCCCAGCGGATGCGGATATATTCCGTAGGCTTTAATTTCAGATAATAATCACTCTCTTCCCGGCACCAGCGAAATATGCCTTCTGCCAAAGCGGGAATATTTATTTCACCTTCACACAACTTGACGGCTCGGCGTAATTGCCTCAATAAATCATCATGACTTTTGGCATGGCATAAACGTGAAAAACGCAGCTCAGACATTAAAGGACGTCCATTTTTCTCGACGCCTAATTGCGTAGCAAAAAATTGAAGTTCATTATTAACTTTAACATGAGATACTGTCGCTGCTATCAAAGCCATTGCAATGAAACGCCAAGACTCCTGTTCATTATTCAACAAAGATGACATCTCTTTTTTGAATAGCAGGGAGCGAAAACCTTCGGTCTGGCAAACTTGATTAATATCTTCACATTGCCGCAATGAGGCACGCAGCCGCCGCCCTTTAATATCATTTATTGTTTCATGCCAACTGCGTAATGCAATTTTTTGTTCATCGCTTAAATAATTCATGATGTAATCTCTTGCTTTTTTATTATTAGCCGAAATTTTCTTATCAAAGACGAAGAATTTTCTCCTAGCCTTCATTATTCGGCCAAGATTACTTTGATCTGGGTGCGTGAATACATGCTTATCAAAATAACTGAGCGAGGAACGGTGTAAATAACGTTTCCATGCTCTTTCCTGAAGATCTATTTTATCACGCTGTTCCGGATTGAGGGGGATATCTGTTTCAGCGGTTATGTTGTCAAGGAATTCCGTAAAGCGAGGTTCGGTCTGGTGCCAGAAATCGACATCAATAAAGCTGAAATCACCCCGAGCCTCTTTAGGGTTGTCAAACCAGGCCTCTTTTAAGGCGCTTTTCAGAAAGCTCAGGTGGCGTGTCGCATTCGCCACTGCGCGCTGTAATGGCCCTTCGACCAATTCCTGATGTTCACGATCTAATAGCAATAATGGCGTGTGGTGCTCATACCAACAGCGCGCTTTCATATTGTCGAAATCGTAGCCAAAGCTCCATAACCCTACCCGGATACCTGCTTCCCGTAATTTATGGGCCTGATAGGCTGTCACGACTAGCGCTGGGTATTCATGGTTATTCTCACTCTGTGTTTTCCACATCAGCCCCAGCCAGTCGCGGTAGACGATGCCACCCGGCTGGCCTTTCCGGGAAAACAGCTCACCGCCCTCTTTTTTCGGCTGGCGATAGGGGGTCAGCGGGTGCCGCCAGCCGACATATTGCATGCCATAGTTTTTGGCGGTGATCTGTTGCAGCAGTGCCGGATGGTGCTCACCGCAGAGATCGCAACGGCCCTCCACCGTGTTGGCAAAGTCAATGCGGAAACGGCGCGGCATTCCCCAGTACGCCTGTAACTCATGGCTGTCTGTAGGGGTGGTGATGCCGCTGGCTTTTTCACTGGTGCGGGTGGGCGCAAGCCACGGAAAAATGCGGGCATCATAAACGAGTGTTTCATTCTGCGGTTGCGGCATCACATTCAGCCAGAGTTTGCGCCATAACGGATAATCACGGGTGGCATCCGTGTGCTTCAGCTCCAGCAAGGTAGTGATGGGGCCGCCGCCGCGTAACCCAGTACGATAGCCCTGGCCCCCGGATGGCGCATTGGTTTGCAGGGCAAACAGTGCCAGCGCGGCACAGTGCGGGCAGAGCCTTTCCAGCGTGCCGCGTTTTACAAAGTGGTCTTTGTTGAACTTTGTGGTTTGTGCGCCGGGCGCTTCGACCAGCAGTTGGCCAATGGCGATGGGGTCACCCTGTAAGGGTTCGGCATCCTGCATAAAAGAGGGGGACGCCGGGCCGAACTGAAACGCGTGCTCAAGCCGGGAAAACGCCTCTGTTACCTGCTGCTCCGTCAGCCCACGACGCCAGACCTCCCCCCATTCTTCGCTATCCTCTGGAGGCAGCGCAGTTTGCAGCAAACCAATCAGGAATTGCCAGGCCGCGCCCTGAAGATCGGCGCGCGGGGCGGCAATATTGATAATGTTTTCATCTGATAATTGACAAGGCGCAATTTTTTCCAGGTGCCCATCTTTAAACCGGGCGGGAAGCCAGGCATGAGTTAAAAGAGACCACATTTAGTCCCTCCTTGATAAAGAATTGTAAAAGAATAGCTACTTAGATGATCGCCATCCGTGGCAATTTAGAGTTTAATCACTTATTTTTTGTTACATGAATATCAGCTTTCCATGATCCAAATTTAAGGATAAACTCTGAATCGAAACTTTTAACCTTTAATTTAGCTGAGCGCCAAGCTCTTTTTTTACAATTCATCAAAAAACTCACTGGGGTAATATTGTTGTGCAATAAAAACCCGCTTCCTAGTAACATGCCCGCCCCAATTTTATAAATATCGAAATTTATTTGATTTGAATTTAACATCAAAGCAACCTCAGAAGACGTGGAATGGAAATTAATCATTACAGCAAATGACTCGCTTAACATTTATAACTCCTTTATATGATTCGCTGTCATCACTTAGCACCACGGAACGTTAGCAAGCTAAATATTAATATAAATATAATTAAACATGAATATTTCGGTTACAATTAATAGCTTGGGTAAAGACTACCCCGCAAAAAAAGGATATGCAAGCTAAATGGAAAAATAGCTTAGCAACACTTTAAGAAACCCTAACCCCATGAAGATCATTAGCAATAACATTATTACAAATTGATAAAAACAAAACATTAATATGTTACCTGAAAAAAACAATCACTGACAACACCTTATTTTTTATGAAAATGGTTTGAGGAATATATACATATCAACACATGAAGCTTTCATTAAAATAAGTGCAAAGCCTTATAAATATTTGATATAGTATTTCTGTTCCCACGCTGTGGGCTAAACCGTGTTGGTAAGCAAATATACCGAGTTCCCCACATTAGCGGGGATAGATCCGGCACCGATTTTTCGGTGCCGGCTTTCCATTAAAAATCAGAATTTATTTATTTCTTCTGCACACATTAAACCTTCACTAGATGAATAATTGCAGCCTAATAAATTATCCGGAAGAATAATTACCTGTGCATTTACACGATGATTATCTTTTCCCCATTTTTCCAGCTCCGCCTCACTTAATAACGTGAAAGCATGGCTGTTTTGTTTCCACCAGCTTTCCCGCACGTTTATCTGGCTCATATCCCACGGGTGTTCCCCTTCGCCATAAGGCACAATCTTCCCTTCGCGACGATAGGCGAGATACAGCGGCACCGTTTTCTCAGCTAAACGGGTGGCGGTATCCTTTTCCCACAGATCAGAGGCGGCGAGGCTATATCCCTGTGAAAAGTTGATAACTGATTGCACGGCTGCATTGCGTTCACTCAGGGCTTTGCCCTCTTCACTGTCCGCCTGTGGCATCAGCCCTGCCGGCACCGTCACCTCATCGCCGTATACCGCATCAATTAATAAGCGCGCCGCTTCCGGCATTTTTATTTCACCCTGCTGCTGCAAAACGCGTTGAGTTAACCAAAGGAGGGCGTGATCGCGGTATACAAAACTGGTATTGCGCATTGCCGAAGAGAGCCAGTCCGGTGCGGGTTCCTGCGACCATTGCGGAGCAAAAAGCATGAGTACAGGTGGCTGACGCCCTTCCCGGTCGCTTAATACGCCATTGGCATCCCGGACGTGGCGCTGTAAACGCCCGGCGCGCTGGATCAGCAGATCCACCGGGGCCAGGTCGCTGATCATATAATCAAGATCAATATCTAAAGAGGATTCCATAATCTGCGTTGATATAATCACCTTCCCACGACGCGCCGGTAACTCGCCCGGTGATTGTTTGCCGAACCAGCTCAGGGCGTTATTTTCAATCGCCAGCCGGTCACAAAAGGCGAAACGGCTATGGAGCAACAGCAGATCCTCTTCAGCCACGGTGTGACGTAACCTGCCGTAGATGCGCATCGCATCCTCTACTGAGTTACGTATCCAGCAAATACAACTTCCCGCCGTTATGGCCTGATAAATCAACCTGAGGCATTCTTCTTCATCATGCTGCCAGGCTATTTTTACCGTGCGTTGCACCGCTTTACGCGTCTCTACCCGGCCGCTGCCTGAAAACCCCTGCTGCGTGATCTGGGTAAACCACGGGTAGTCGGCTGGGGTTAAGGGCGGCGGGATCTGAGGTGGAAAGTGCGCGCCACGCTGAAAGGCCTGAATCAGTTTTTCACGCTGCCGTGCTGACAAGGTGGCGGAGAGCAGAATGACGCTTTGCCCGCTGTGCGCCTGCGCTTCGACCAATTTCTCCAGCAACGTGGACATATAGCTGTCGTACGCATGCACTTCATCACAAATCAGCAGCTTATTGTGCAAACCGAGCAGGCGTAAATTCTGGTGCCGGAAAGGCAGGATCGCCATCAGCGCTTGATCCAGCGTGCCGACGCCGACATCCGCCAGCAGGGACTTTTTCCTTTGGTCGGCGAACCAGGCGGCACACCCCTGTTGATGTTCCGCTTCCACCACCTCCCCTTCACCGCCTGCCAGCGGATGCCACACCGAGCGGGAAAACTCTGCCGACAAATGGCTGCTGCCATGTGAAAGCATCAGGCTCGGGGTGCTGCCGGGTTGGTAAAGCTGCCGCCACGCACGGCGCATCCTCTGGTACATGGCGTTCGCCGTTGCAGTGGTCGGCAGGCCGATGTAAAGCCCCTGCGCTTTGCCGGCAGCCATCAGGCGGTGTGCCAGAATCAGCGCGGCCTCGGTTTTCCCGGCACCGGTCACATCTTCCAGAATAAAAAGCTGCGGCCCTGTCGGGCTGATGTCCTGGTGCAGCGCTTTTTGCTGGAGCGGCGTAGGGGCGGTGATAAACGGAAAGAGATGCTGAATGCCGGCGAACGGGGCGATCTCTGCAGGCATTGGTAGCGCGCCGACGGCCCGCACAGCCTGGTCACACGCCCGCTGCCAGTAGGCAGCCAGCGGCATGGCCTCAGAACAATAGGGAAAATAGCACGTATTCGAGCCTATCCAGTCAGCCAGTACTACTACCGCGGAAACCAGCCAGCTTAGTGAACTGAAGCGCTTACGCCATGCTTTTTCACCCCACTCCGCCGGCAAGGCCAGGGTGGGAAACAGTGCGCTGATATCCTGCAAAAATAGCTGCGCGGCGTCACAGTCTTCCGGCAGGAAAGCGGAGGCACAGCTCATATTCCTGACCGGCCGCCCGTGATGGCCAAATGTCAGCAGCATCCAGCGATTCAGCACGCTGTAGCACGCCTCCTGATCGCGTTCACTGCGAAGCAAAGTTTTAAGGTGATAAGAGAGGCGCTCATCCCACAGCCATAACCCCAGGGCATCATGGCGGCCGCAGTAACGTACGGCGGGATGCGGTGCCGCCAGCCCCTCAGCCCGGTACTGTTGCTGAAAATAACGGGAAAATTTCCCTATATCGTGCCAGCACAATAACCAGGCGAAAAAGGTGGCGGCCTGTTGCCGGTCGGGCATACCCAATGCCGCAAATCTGTCAGCAATCGCAAAGCGGTTTTGCATTACCAGTTGATGGCCGCAGGCCGCGACGTCCAGACAGTGCCAGGGTAAAAGATGGTGTTTATGCTCACCTATACCGGCAGTATGCGGGGCACGGGCTTTCCCCCAGTAATGGAAATAGGGTTTCTTCATAACCGAAGCTCAATGAGGTAAGGGTTGCGCCAATCTCGCCCTTGCAACGGGTTTGCGTGCTGATTTATCTCAAAAAAGGCAAAAAATCATCGTACCGGGGGTCAGAAGAGGCGGATTTGCCGTATCTGCGTGATTTTGGTCTATGCTTAAAGGACATCATGCAAAAGGGAGAGGCAAATGTTTAAAAAATCTGAGAAAGTTGAACGCGAAATCGACCAGGACGTTACCTTGCTGGCTGATACCCTTGATGAGGTGCTGCAATCGTCACGTAACCGCAGTCAGGACGCGGCGGAAGCGATCCGCAGTAAGGCGGAAGATGTGCTGCGTAACAGCCGTGCACGGCTTAATGATGCCCCAAGTGCCCGTGAAATTGCCGGTAAAGCGAAGGGCTATGTGAAAACGAACCCATGGCAGGGTGTCGGCATCGGTGCCGCTGTCGGGGTGGTGGTCGGCTTCCTGCTGGCCCGCCGTTAATCTGCATTATCGGCCGCCGTCTCAGGCGGCCTGATCTGACGCACTCCCCCTGCTCGCCCCACACAGACTCTGCTAACATCCCTGCCTGATAACCTTTCTGACGCGTCTTTTATGCCGGGCATTGCCCGCTGCGCGATTTGCTTTTCTTTTGTGCATTCCTCTTGCCTGCGTTTCCTGCCTGCAAAAATATTTTCTCTGCATCTTGACCCCGGCCTGTGCCGCGGGTTGGCGCGTTACCGGCGTCTCATTTTTACCAGACACTAGATATTGTGTGGTTGAAATAATTTAGATCAATATCTAGTATTTCTTCAGAACAACGCGCACGGTTTCATGCCTGAGGCTGATACCGGTCAGCGCCTTTTTGGCTGCCCTGCATCACGCAAGGCAGACAGGATAACGTCCACCTCTCAGTCACACAAAGGGAAATGCGAATCATGAGCATTATTATTTACAGCAAGCCGGACTGTGTTCAGTGTAATGCGACTTACCGCGCCCTGGATCGTCAGGGTATCGCCTATCAGGTTATCGATCTCACCACGGATGACGCAGCCCTGAATCATGTGAAATCCCTCGGCTATCAGCAGGTGCCGGTGATTGTCGCAGGCGATCGGCACTGGTCTGGTTTCCGCCCTGACCTGCTCAGCACACTGGCAGCGGCGCACTAAGGTGAGCCTGCTGCCTCCGCTGGTGTACTTCTCCAGCAGCTCGGAAAACACGCACCGCTTTATCGGCAAGCTCGGGCTGCCGGCGATCCGCATTCCGCTGGATCGCACCCCCTTACGGGTGGCGCAGCCTTACATTCTGGTGGTGCCCAGCTATGGCGGCGGCAGTGTCAGCGGTGCGGTGCCGCCGCAGGTGATCCGCTTTCTCAACCAGCCGGACAACCGCGCGCTGATCCGCGGGGTGATTGCGGCCGGGAATACTAACTTTGGTGCCGCTTACGGCATCGCCGGGCAGATCGTGGCGCAAAAGTGTCAGGTGCCCATGCTCTACCGCTTTGAATTGCTCGGTACGCCGGGCGATGTCGATAACGTCATGAAGGGAGTGACTGAATTTTGGCAGCGACAGACCTCGCAGTAACCGAGCCGGCGCTTGCGCGCCCGGACTACCATGCGCTGAACGCGATGCTGAACCTGTTTGATGAGCAGGGGCAGATCCAGTTTGAGCAAGACCGGCTGGCGGCGCGCCACTATTTTCTGCAGCACGTTAACCAGAACACGGTGTTTTTCCACAACCTAGAGGAGAAGCTGCGCTACCTGGTGGAAGAAGCCTATTACGAAGCGGAGGTGCTGGCGCAGTACACCCCGGCGTTTATCAAACAGCTGTTCCGCCAGGCCTACGCGCATAAGTTCCGCTTCCAGACCTTCCTTGGCGCGTTTAAGTACTACACCAGCTATACGCTGAAAACCTTTGACGGCAAACGTTACCTGGAACGCTATGAAGACCGCGTCTGCATGGTGGCGCTGACGCTGGCAGCCGGTGACACCGGGCTGGCGCAGCGGCTGGTGGAGGAGATGATCAGCGGCCGCTTCCAGCCCGCGACGCCCACCTTCCTCAACAGCGGCAAAAAGCAGCGCGGCGAACTGGTCTCCTGTTTCCTGCTGCGGATCGAAGACAACATGGAGTCGATCGGCCGTTCGGTAAATTCCGCGCTGCAACTCTCCAAACGCGGCGGCGGCGTGGCCTTTCTGCTGACCAACATCCGCGAGGCAGGCGCGCCGATTAAGCGCATTGAGAACCAGTCTTCCGGCGTGATCCCGATCATGAAGATGCTGGAGGATGCCTTCTCCTATGCCAACCAGTTGGGTGCGCGCCAGGGCGCGGGCGCAGTTTACCTGCACGCCCACCACCCGGACATCCTGCGGTTCCTCGACACCAAGCGTGAAAATGCCGATGAGAAGATCCGCATCAAAACCCTGTCGCTGGGGGTGGTGATCCCGGACATCACCTTTGAGCTGGCGAAGAATAACGAGCCGATGTACCTGTTCTCGCCTTACGATGTGCAACAGGTGTATGGCGTGCCGCTCTCCGAGCTGTCGGTCACGGAAAAATACCGCGACATGGTGGCGGACAAGCGCATCCGTAAGCAGAAGATCGACGCGCGCGCCTTCTTCAAGATCCTGGCAGAGATCCAGTTTGAATCCGGCTACCCGTACATGATGTTCGAGGACACGGTCAACCGCGCCAACCCGATTCACGGCCGCATCAACATGAGCAACCTCTGCTCAGAGATTTTGCAGGTTAATGCGCCCACCGCGTATAACGAGGATCTCTCTTATGCGCAGATCGGCAAAGACATCTCCTGCAACCTCGGCTCGCTGAATATTGCGCTGGCGATGGATGCGCCGGATTTCGGTGCCACGGTGGAGACCGCCGTACGCGCGCTGACGGCGGTGTCAGACATGAGCCACATCCGTTCGGTGCCGTCGGTGGACCAAGGCAACCAGCGATCTCACGCCATCGGCCTCGGCCAGATGAACCTGCACGGCTATCTGGCGCGCGAGCGCATCCATTATGGGTCGGACGAGGCGCTGGATTTCACCAACATCTACTTCTATACCGTGGCTTACCACGCGGTGCGCGCCTCTAACCAGCTGGCGATAGAACGGCAAAGCTGCTTTGACGGGTTTGAACTCTCTGCGTATGCCAGCGGCCGCTATTTCGATAAATACCTCGAGCCGCGCTGGCAGCCGAAAACCGCCCGCGTGAAGGCGCTGTTTGACCAGGCAGGCATCCGCATTCCTGATGTGAGTGACTGGGCGGCGCTGAAGGCCTCGGTGATGGCGCACGGGCTGTATAACCAGAATTTGCAGGCGGTGCCGCCTACCGGCTCCATCTCCTATATCAATAATTCGACCTCCAGCATCCACCCGATTGCGTCGCGCATTGAGATCCGCAAAGAGGGCAAAATCGGCCGCGTCTATTACCCGGCGCCGTTTATGACCAATGACAACCTGGAATACTACCGGGATGCCTATGAAATCGGCCCGGAGAAGATCATCGATACCTACGCCGAGGCGACGCAGCATGTCGACCAGGGGTTGTCGCTGACGCTGTTTTTCCGCGACACCGCCACCACCCGCGACATCAATAAAGCGCAGATTTACGCCTGGAAAAAGGGCATCAAAACCATCTATTACATCCGCCTGCGGCAGATGGCGCTGGAAGGCACCGAGGTGCAGGGCTGTGTTTCCTGCACGTTGTGACGAGAAAAAAAGGGATACCCATGAGTGCATTACCTGAAATGGCCGCCCGCCGCGTGCACAAGGCGATTAACTGGAACCAGATTGAAGACGACAAGGATCTGGAAGTCTGGAACCGGCTGACGGCCAACTTCTGGCTGCCGGAAAAAGTGCCGCTATCGAACGATATTCCCTCCTGGGCCACGCTGACGCCGCAGGAGCAGCAGCTGACCATCCGGGTGTTTACCGGCCTGACGCTGCTGGACACGGTGCAGAATGTGGTCGGCGCGCCCACGCTGATGGCGGACGCCATTACCCCGCATGAAGAGTCGGTGTATGCCAATATCGGCTTTATGGAAGCAGTGCATGCGCGCTCTTACAGTTCGATCTTCTCCACGCTCTGCGCCACGGTGGACGTGGACGACGCCTTCCGCTGGAGCGAGCAGAACCCTTTGTTGCAGAACAAGGCGGAGATTGTGCTTGCGCACTACCGGGGTAATGACCCGCTGATGAAAAAGGTCGCCAGCGTGTTCCTGGAGTCGTTTTTGTTCTACTCCGGCTTTTACCTGCCGATGTACTGGTCGAGCCGCGCTAAGCTGACCAACACTGCCGACCTGATCCGGCTGATCATCCGCGATGAGGCGGTACACGGTTATTACATCGGCTATAAATTCCAGAAGAACCTGCAACAGGTGGATGAGGCCCGCCGCCGCCAGGTGAAGGCGCAGGCTTACGATCTGTTGCAGGATCTCTATGAGAATGAACTGCGTTACACCGAAGACCTGTATGACGGCGTGGGCTGGACGGAAGATGTGAAAAAATTCCTGCATTACAACGCCAACAAAGCACTGATGAACCTCGGCTATGAGGCGCTGTTCCCGGCCTCCATGGCTGAGGTGAACCCGGCGATCTTGTCTGCACTTTCCCCGAATGCCGATGAGAACCACGATTTCTTCTCCGGCTCCGGCTCCTCGTATGTGATTGGGAAAGCCGTCAATACCGAAGATGAGGACTGGGATTTCTGACAGTGAGCGGCCATGGCGGCCGCTTATTTTCAGGATGAACGTTTTCAGGCTGCCGGATAGGGGTGTACTGCCTGCCAGTGATCGGCAATCTCCTGCCGGCGGCAGATCCAGACCCGCTCATGCTGCTGGATATAATCCAGGAAACGTTGCAGCGCGCGGAATTTGCCCGGCCGCCCCAACAGGCGGCAGTGCATACCAATCGACAACATTTTCGGTGCCGTTTCCCCCTCGGCATACAGCACATCAAAACTGTCTTTCAGGTAGGTAAAGAACTGCTCAGCGGTGTTGTAGCCCTGCGGGGAGGCGAAGCGCATGTCGTTCGTCTCCAGCGTATAAGGAATAATCAGGTGCGGTTTGCGTGTGCCGTCGCCCAGCGTGACTTCCGTCCAGAACGGCAGATCGTCGCCGTAATAGTCGCTGTCATACTGGAAGCCGCCGTGCTCCGCCACCAGCCGCCGGGTGTTCGGGCTGTCGCGCCCGGTGTACCAGCCCAACGGTGCCTGCCCGAACAGATCGCGCAGAACGGCCACCGCCCTTTCCATATGCTGCCGCTCGGTGGCTTCATCCATCTGCTGGTAGTGGATCCAGCGCCAGCCGTGGCTGACCACATCATAATTCGCCTGTTTGATCGCCTCGACAATCGCCGGGTTGCGTGCCAGCGCCATCGCCACGCCAAAAATGGTCAGCGGTAACCCGCGGCGGGCGAACTCATGGTGAATACGCCAGAAACCGGCACGTGAGCCGTACTCGTACAGCGAATCCATCGACATATGGCGATCCGGGTAGCTGGCGGCACCGATGATGTCGGATAAAAACTGTTCCGAGCCGGCGTCACCGTGCAGGACGTTATTCTCCCCGCCCTCCTCATAATTCAGCACAAACTGTACCGCAATGCGCGCGTTGCCCGGCCAGTTGGCATGGGGCGGACGCCCGGCATAGCCGATCAGATCCCGCGGATAGTTTTCGGTAAAGCCGTAATCCGGCCGGGCGATGGCGCTGCTCTCTATTCTGTTGTCATGCATAGCATTTCCTTGTGAAGACACGACCGGCAAGCCGCCGGGGGTTACTGATTCAGGCCGAGGAAGCGGCCGGAGAGCGGCTTCGCCAGCGGATAGGCGAGATCGCCCTGTTTGCTGGTGCGCAGCCCGAGTGCCGCCAGCGCCTCCACCATTTTCACGGCCGCGCTGACGCCGTCGATCACCGGAATGCCCAGCTCATCCGTCAGCGTCCGCGCCAGATCGGCCATACCGCCGCACCCCAGCACCACCGCCCCGCTGCCGTCCTGGTCACGCGCCGCGATACACAGCTCACGCACCCGCTGCTGGGCGAGGCCGCTGCCGTCCTCCAGCGCCAGTACCGGCAGGTCAATGGCGTGCAACCCCGCGCAATGGCGCTCGAATCCGTATTGGTGCAGCAGATGGCGGGCGATCACCAGCGTGCGCGGCAAGGTGGTCACAACGGAAAAACGGGTCGCTACCAGCGTCGCGAGGTGCATGGCCGCTTCCGCGATGCCGATCACCGGGGCGGTAGCCAGTTCACGCGCCGCCAGCAGGCCCGGATCGCCGAAACAGGCGATGATATGGCCGTCAACGCCCGTCTCCCGGCCAAGCCGGACCTGCTCCAGCACGCCGAGGGTGGCGATCGCCTCATCAAAATGGCCTTCAATAGAGGGCGCGCCCTCCTGTGGGCAGACCGCCAGGATCTCGTTGCCGGGGGCGGCCACCACGCGCGCCGCAGCGGCAATGGTGGCGGTCATCGCCTCGCTGGTGTTCGGGTTGATCACCTGGAGGATTAACGGGCGGGGAGACATGGGATCACTCCTTACTGTTAAAGGCCGCAGCATACGGCGCGAAGATACGGGAGAAGTCCGGCACTTTTTCTTCCGCCGCCTCAAAGCGCAGGCTGGAGAGGATGGCGTCAAAGTGGCGGTGCATATGGGCCGTCAGCGCGGCGGTGTCGCGCTTTTTCAGCAGCGCCAGCAGTTCATCATGGTCATGGCAGCGGCAGCCCTGCTGCCACGGCGCCCCCCAGGCCGCGACCACCAGCGAGGATCGCAGGGTCAGCTGCGATACCAGTTCCGTCAGCACCGCATTGCCGGAAATCGCCTGTAGCTGAACGTGAAACGCGGCAGAGAGCCGGATGGCCGCCGCACCGTCGTGGGCAGCGTGCGCCTGCTGCTCGTCGCTGACGATGTTCTTCATGGCGGCCAGATGCGGCGGCTGACAATGCGCCACCACCGTCGGCAGGTTGGCACACTCCAGCATCCTTCGGGTGGCAAACAGATCGCGCGAGGCATCAGCGCTGGGTGTCGCGACCTGTGCACCGCGTTTGGGCGTCAGGGTGATTAATTGCACTGCAGCAAGGCGTTGTAATACCCGGCGGATGCCGGTGCGGCTGACGCCAAATACCTCGGCCAGTGCCTCCTCCGGCAATTTGCTGCCCGGCAACAGCTGATGTTCAACAATTGACGTCACCAGCGCGTTAAAAATGTGATCGTCCTTATCCAGCGTAAAATAGGTCGAATTCAGCCCGTCCCAACTCGTCATAGCGCCACTCCGTATACTTTATTGCATCAAATCGTATACAAGAATTTTCCATTTTGTATACAAGAAAACCTCATTTCTCCGTCCCGGCTAAGAAATCTGGCCTGATTCCTGCACTGCCTTTACGACAGTTTGAACCAGGGTGCGCTGCACCTGACGCCAATAAATGATGGCTTGTCCTGTAGAGAGGAGCACGTTTTATGCCAAATCCGGAAATCACCGCTGCGAATGCAGATAGCCTGCCCAACGCCGCCAGCATCAAACCCCATTACAGCCCGAAATTGTGTAATGAAGATCTGGCCCCAACCAAAAACCAGAGCTGGAGTTGGTACAATATTTTTTCGTTCTGGATGTCTGATGTACACAGTATGGGCGGGTATGTGGTGGCCGCCAGCTTCTTCACGCTGGGGTTATCAAGCTGGCAGGTGCTGATCTGCCTGCTGGTGGGGATCTGTATTGTGCAGCTCTGCGCTAACCTGGTGGCGAAGCCCAGCCAGATGGCCGGCGTGCCTTATGCGGTGATCTGCCGTCAGGCATTCGGAGTGTTTGGGGCCAATATTCCGGCCGTGATCCGGGGTTTGATCGCCTTCGCCTGGTATGGCATCCAGACCTATCTGGCGGCCAACGCCCTGATGCTGGTGCTGCTGAAGTTTGTGCCGTCGCTGGAATCGCTGACCCACAGCCACTGGCTGGGGCTTTCCGCCCTTGGCTGGATCTGCTTTGGGATTATGTGGGTGTTGCAGGCGATGGTGTTCTGGCACGGGATGAATGCCATTAAACGCTTTATCGACATCGCCGGACCGGCCGTCTATGTGGTGATGCTGATGCTGGCCGGGTGGATCCTGTATAAGACCGGGCTGGATAACATCTCCTTTACCCTCTCCAGTAAAGTGCTGACACCCGGCCAGCAGACCTGGGAAATGATCACGGCCACGGCGCTGGTGGTCTCCTACTTCTCCGGGCCGCTGCTTAATTTTGGCGACTTTTCACGTTACGGCAAGAATATGCAGGAGATTCGCCGCGGCAACCGCTGGGGCCTGCCGTTTAACTTCCTGCTGTTCTCTATTGTGACGGTGGTGATTGTTTCCGGCACGCAGAGCCTGTTCGGCCAGATGATCACCGACCCTATCGAGACAGTCAGCCGGGTCGGCAACAGCGTGGCGGTGGCCATCGGCCTGCTGACCATGATTACGGCGACCATCGGCATCAATATCGTCGCTAACTTTGTGTCACCCGCGTTTGACTTCTCCAACTGCGCGCCACAGAAAATCAGTTTCCGCACTGGCGGGATGATCGCTGCCGTCGGCTCGGTGCTGCTGACGCCGTGGAATCTGTTCCAGTCCCCGGAGTTGATTCACTACACCCTGGATGTGCTGGGTGCCTTTATCGGGCCGCTGTTCGGTATTCTGGTGGTGGATTTTTACCTGATTAAACGTGGCCGGGTACATACCGATGACCTGTTCAATGCGACCTCTTCCGGGCGCTACTGGTACCGCAACGGCTTCAACCCGAAAGCGATTGTGGCACTGCTGCCGGCGGTGGCGATTGGGCTGCTGATCAGCTTTACCCCCGGCTTGCATGCGGTGGCGAACTTTAGCTGGTTTATCGGGGTGCTGCTGGGCGGTGGGGCGTACCGGTTTATCGCGCGCCATGACCGGGTGAAAAGCACGGACGCCATGTACAGCCCGGCCGGGATGAGCAAAGAATCACGCTAAAATTTCTGAAAAGCAGAAATGACGAAGCCCTGAGTTATTGCTAACTCAGGGCTTCTGAATGTTGGCGGTGCGGACGGGACTCGAACCCGCGACCCCCGGCGTGACAGGCCGGTATTCTAACCGACTGAACTACCGCACCGCGCTGTTGTTCCGGTTAAGAACGAGGCGGATATTAAGGCCACACCGCCTGCCCGTCAATGCTTTTTCTTTTAAAACTATTCGTTTGCACAGTTTTTCTTCGTATGGCGCGTTTCTTGTGCGGACTGCGGAGAAATCAACCACGCCACAGGCAACTGCCGCCCTTCTTCATCACCAGATCCAGACGCGATTCATGGGTCGCCACTTCGTCATCACTGGCATAGACCACTTTCAGGCCACTGCTCGGCCGGGTAATCCGTTGAATGCCCTGTTCCTGATTCTGCTGCTGACGATCGCTTTCCAGGGAAAACGAGAGCGACGTCTGCCCGCCGGTCATCGCCAGGTAGACTTCCGCCAGGATTTCGGAGTCGAGCAGTGCGCCGTGCAACGTACGTTTGGTGTTGTCTATCTGGTAACGATCGCACAGGGCATCAAGGTTATTGCGCTTGCCGGGAAAGAGCTTGCGCGCCATCAGCAGGCTGTCAGTGATGGTACAGAAGGTGTCAGTTTTCGGGATGCCGCGCTTCAACATACCGAATTCATAATCCATAAAGCCGATGTCGAACGAGGCGTTATGGATCACCAGCTCGCCGCCGCGGATGAAATCGAGGAACTCATCCGCCACGTCAGCAAAGGTGGGTTTGTCGGCCAGGAACTCGTCACTGATCCCGTGCACGCCGTAGGCTTCCGGGTCCACCAGCCGGTCAGGCTTCACATAAACGTGAAAGTTGCGGCCGGTCAGGCGGCGGTTGATCACTTCAACCGCACCGATCTCAATAATACGGTGTCCTTCGTAATGTACCCCCAGCTTGTTCATGCCAGTGGTTTCCGTATCCATAACAATCTGTCGTGTAATTGCAGTGCTCATAGCGCTCGTTTATGTCAGACTTGGCGTTTAAAATTGATGGAAGAGTCTACCAGAGATGAGTAAACAGGTAGAAATTTTCACCGACGGATCTTGCCTCGGCAACCCCGGCCCCGGTGGTTATGGCGCAATTTTGCGCTACAAGCAGCACGAAAAATGTTTCAGCGCAGGCTATCGCCTGACCACCAATAACCGGATGGAACTGATGGCGGCCATTGTCGCCCTTGAGGCGCTGACCTCGCCGTGTGAGGTGGTGCTGAGCACTGACAGCCAGTATGTGCGTCAGGGCATTACCAGCTGGATCCACAACTGGAAAAAGCGTGGCTGGAAAACCGCTGACAAGAAAGCGGTAAAAAATGTCGATCTCTGGCAGCGTCTGGATACGGCCATCGCTCATCACCGTATTACCTGGGAATGGGTCAAAGGGCACGCCGGCCACCCGGAGAATGAGCGCTGTGATGAGCTGGCGCGGGCGGCGGCCAATGCTCCCGCCTTTGAAGATATCGGCTACCAGCCTGCCTAGGGCACGTCGCGATAGCTTTTCGTTGCGCCTACCGCCCGGCTCAGGCTGGGCTTGCGCAGCCTGACTTTTTTAGCCGTCGGCGTCAGCGGCAGCGTGCGTTTACGAGCCACCATCACCCCTAGACACCCCAATGCCGGCAGGTGAGTGCTCAGCATTTTTCCTCCCTGCCCGCACCAAGGCAGTACCTGCATGCGTGATTGATACATCACCTCATAATTAAGCAGCCCCAGCCAGTCCAACAAGCGCATCTGCGTGAACATCTGCCCGCTGAACGGCGGACGGTGGCGCAGCACCGGCAGCAGTTTGCCCATTCCTAACAGACTCAACAGGTTAAAGTTGGTCATCACCAGCCAGCCGTCATCGATTAATACCCTGTCCACTTCACGCAAAATGCGGTGCGGATCCTGGGCATAGGCTAAAGTATGGGCAATCAGGCAGGCATCCACTGACTTTTCCGCGAAGGGTAACAGGTAGGGGTCGGCGATAACCTGAAGGCCTTCGCCCTGCGGCCCGACATTGACCTGATGGGAAATGGGGCACTTTTCGCTGTTGATCTCAGCGCTGAGATTGCCGATTTTCAACAGATGGTAGCCATACATTTTCGGCCACCACGGTTGCAACTGCTGCTCCAGCGCAACACGCCACGCCTCCCCGCGGGGAAGATCCCCCCAGGCGCGCGGCATGCTCAGAATATTGGACGGGTGCGCAGATTGCATGGTTTAGTATCTTCTTTCAACCGTTTGCCAACGAGGTAATCAATGAATCTTATCAGCATTCCTGCCCTGCAGGATAACTACATTTGGTTGCTGGATGACCAGCAAGGTACTGTCATTATCGTCGATCCCGGTGAGGCTGCGCCCGTACTGGCAGCATTGAATCACCATAATCTGACCCCTACGGCCATTTTGCTGACTCACCACCACCACGATCATGTGGGTGGCGTGAATGAAATTTTGCAGCATTATCCGCAGGTTGCGCTCTATGGCCCGCAGGAAACTGCCGCAAAATTTCGTCAGATTACTCTGAAACAGGGTGATGAGATTACCTTAGGGCAGCAAAATTACCGCATTTTCGATGTCCCTGGGCATACATCCGGCCATATCGCTTACTACAGTGCACCTTATCTTTTCTGTGGTGACACGATGTTTTCAGGGGGTTGCGGAAGATTATTTGAAGGGACAGCGCGCCAAATGTATCAGTCGTTTCAACAGTTAACCGCTTTACCAGAAGATACCCTGGTATGCTGTGCGCATGAGTATACCCTCGCAAATCTTAAGTTTGCCCGCTCAATTTTACCGCAGGATCGCGATATAGAAACATATGAGCAACAAGTGCAAGAAATGCGTAAAAAGGGGGTGCCAAGTGTGCCTACAACCCTAGAAAAAGAGCACAAAATTAACGTATTTTTACGTTGCCATGATGCTGATTTACAAAAGAAATTAGGATTTGTCTTACCTGTTAGTGAGCCTTGGCAGGTTTTTGCGCGTTTACGTGAGCGGAAAGACACTTATTAAACCTTTTTCTTGTGTTGTTTGGCGAAGCAAAGTATTATCGGTCGTCTTTTAAGCAACTATTGACACACACATGAAGGCTAAAGCGATATTACTCGCCTCCGTGTTGCTGGTCGGTTGTCAGGCGTCAAGGCATGACGCAACACCACCGTTACAGCACGCACAGAGTTTGTCTTCGGCAGGTCAAAGTGAAGCAGGAGAGTACACAGGGGCTGGTCGAGAGACCACGGCGCGATGGTTGGACAACAACGACAACCTCGCGCAGCAAGAAGACTTGTGGAACTTCATTAGCGACGAGCTGAAGATGGAGGTTCCGGAAAATTCCCGGATCCGTGAACAAAAAAAGCGTTACTTAAAACAGAAGAGCTATCTCCACGATGTAACATTACGGGCAGAGCCGTACATGTACTGGATTGTCGAGCAGATTAAACAACGTAAGATGCCGATGGAACTGGTACTGCTACCCATAGTGGAGAGCGCTTTTGACCCCAAAGCAACGTCAGCTGCTAATGCCGCAGGGCTTTGGCAGATTGTACCGAGCACGGGTCGCACATATGGTCTGAAACAGAACCAATGGTACGATGGTCGCCGCGATGTGGTGGCTTCGACAACCGCTGCGCTTGATATGATGCAACGCCTGAACCGCATGTTCGATGGCGACTGGTTACTGACCGTCGCCGCGTACAACAGCGGTGAAGGTCGCGTCTTACAAGCGATTAAAGCGAATAAAGCTAAAGGCCGTCCGATAGACTTCTGGGCATTGGCGCTTCCGCGTGAGACGTCAATTTATGTTCCAAAGATGTTGGCGCTTAGCGATATTCTTAAGCATAGCAAACAATATGGGATTCGCTTGCCGAAAACCAACGAAAGCCGGGCTCTGGCGCGCGTTGAAATCGGTCAGCAGATGCAGTTGACACAGGCAGCCGAGATGGCGGGCATGTCGTTAACAAAGCTGAAATCCTTTAATACGGGTTACAAACAGGGTGTTACAGCCCCGAATGGGCCGCACTATATTTTGGTACCGAAAGCCCATGCTGATCAGTTGAAGGACTCTCTTGCGGACAGCGACATCGCTGCAGTAGAGACGAAACTGGCAAAAAACAGTGCGGCTTCCGGTTCCAGTTATACAGTGCGCCCGGGTGATACGCTGTCAGCTATCGCTACCCGGTTGAATGTGAAAACCAGCGATTTGCAACGTTGGAACAACTTAGGCCGTTCGAGTACGGTCAAAGTAGGCCAAAACCTGCAAACTGCGGACAGCACGTCAACCGGTACTACGGCAGCCAACAGCATCACGTATCAGGTTCGTAAAGGGGATTCACTGGCCAGTATTGCCCGTCGTCATGGCGTCAATATCAGTGATGTGATGCGGTGGAATTCAGCGTCGAATAACCTGCAACCCGGCGACAAGCTAACGTTGTTTGTTAACAACAAGCTGACGCCTGATACCTGAACCGGTAACAATAATTTTTGCTCTGCCAGTACATGTTCTGTTTTATAAAAAAAGCATCCTTCGGGATGCTTTTTTATTGCCTGTTCCCCTGCCCTGCCGGCTTTTAGCGGGGAAGAAATTCGACCAGCAGCGGGTTATGATCGGATGCCTGCGTGACCAACACTGTTGCAGCAGAGACCGTCAGTCCCCGATAAAAAACAAAATCAAGCGCTTTGCCAAAGGTCCGGCGCCGATGATCATCGGTAAAATTAACTTCTTTCAGGCCAGACCGTCGGGCAAAGTTAAACAGTGCATTCATGCGTTGCCGGCTCCAGGCATTAAAATCGCCTGCCATAATCACCGGCCCGGTGTGAGAAGCAATCTGCTCCCCAATTGGGTCAAGTTGCTTGCTGTAAACATCTACCCCAAGGCTGAAGTTAACTGCGTGAATATTCACAACCATCACCAACTCACCGTTGGTCAGCGGATAGACAGTAACCAGCGCTGATTTAGACAACCGCAACAGGGGCTCACGTTCACGTAGCGGACAACAATAGACTGGGTGAGCGGCTGCCAGCGTCATCACCCCAGAAGGGTGCTGCGGCAGCACAATCGCCGGTACCTGATCAGCCGCCAGATAGTGTGAGGTGGCAAATTTAATCAGCTCTGGGGTGGTCTGCGCTTCTTGCAACAAGACCAACTGCGTATCTTTCCCAAAGCTTTTCAGCACTGAAAGCCATTCAGCACGCTGCTGCTTGAAAATATTCCATACCATGACACGCAGAACATCTGAGTTCGGCAACGCCTCACCAGGCGGCAAGGCCTGCCCCAATTGCGCTACCGCACCAGGAAAGATTCGCTCAACTGGTTGTCCGGCAACATATCTCATCGCATATGTTTTCTTCGGCACGCTGAAGCCTTCTCCCTTATGTAATGAGGCTGCCAGCCTGACAGCCATGCCAGCAACATAAGAATGAGTATACGCGCAGAGTAAGCATAGGAAAAATCAGTTTCAGAGATGAGAGCAACTCGCCCGGCCAGCATGTCGCATAGTGGGTATAGGCAGGCCAACCTACCGTAACCTGCCCGCGTATACAGGCCGGGACGATCACGTGGCAGGCAGCACTGCAGTTTTTTTTCTGTCCAGATAGCCGCTGACTCCTACCAGCAATAAGGCAGAGAGCACAATGATGCTGCCAATCCAGGGCGTTTGCGCCAGACCTAGCCTGGAGACCGTTTGCCCACCAATCAATGAGCCTAAAGCAATACCGGCATTAAAGGCTGCAATGTTTAACCCGGAGGCGATATCAACCGCATCTGGCGTATAGTGTTCCGCTTTTTGTACCACATACACTTGCAGTGCCGGGACATTACCAAAGGCAAATACGCCCATTACTAAAAGCGTCATCAATGCCAGGATGCTATGGCTGGCCGCAAACTGGAAAATCAGCAGCAGAATTGCCAGAGCAGCAAAAATTAACGTTAATGCCCGAACAGCACCGTAGCGATCGGCCAGCCTACCTCCCCAGATATTGCCAATTGCGACTGAAATACCGTAAGCCAGCAGAATCCAGCTGACTGCAGAGGCAGAGAACCCGGCCTGTTGCTGCATCATAGGGGCCAGAAACGTGAAGGTCGTAAATACTCCACCATACCCCAGGGCAGTAATGGCATAAATCAACAACAAGTGAGGATGGGTTAATACCTGCAGTTGCTGAATTAGCGGGGCAGATTGTTTGTTTTTAAGTGAGCCAGGGAGTAAAACCAGGCTGGCTAACATGGCAAGGAGGCCAATACAGGAGACAGCCAGAAATGCCTCCCGCCAGCCAAAATGTTGGCCAATAAAGGTGCCTAAAGGTACTCCTGTAACAAGTGCAATTGTTAACCCGCCAAACATTATCGCGATAGCAGAAGCTGCTTTTTCTTTGCTTACCAGGCTGGTAGCGATGGTTGAACCGATGGAGAAGAAAACGCCGTGCGACAGCCCGGTGACTAACCGTGCAATAACCAATGTCGTGTAATCGGGTGCCTGCCACGCTAATAAATTCCCCAATGTAAACAGCAGCATTAAACCGACCAGCAGCATTTTCCGCGGTATCCGGCTGGTCAAGGCAGTCAGAACCGGGGCACCTATCGCCACACCTACTGCATAAATAGACACTAACAACCCGGCAGAAGGTACAGTGACATGTAGCTGCGCGGCAATGGTCGGAATAAGTCCAACAATGACAAACTCTGTTGTTCCTATAGCAAAAGCGCTGATAGTCAGCGCCAGTAACGCAAGTGGCATAATAAACTCCAGATAAGACTCACATGATGGCGGCCATTATCTGACTATGCTTAAATGACTTAAATTACCGAAATAGCAATTTATTCCTGCATGGATAACAATAATGCGTGCAACATCAGATGAACTTATTACCTTTGTCACCGTGGTAGAATGCGGCAGCTTCAGTAAGGCAGCGTCTCAGCTCGAACAGGATAATTCTGTAGTCAGCCGTATGGTTAAACGCCTTGAACAAAAGCTGGGCGTAACCTTACTTAATCGTACGACCCGCCAGATCAGCATGACACATGAAGGAGAAATCTATTTCCGGCGAGTGCAGCGGGTACTGCATGACATGGCTGCTGCAGAAAATGAACTGTTGGATAACCGTGAGGCGCCTCAAGGGTTACTGCGAGTAGACGCAGCTACGCCCGTTATCTTGCATATGGTGACACCATTAGTCAGCGCCTTTACTCAACGCTATCCACAGATTGAATTATCCCTGGTGGCGTCTGAAAGTTATATCAACCTGATTGAACGTAAAGTCGATATTGCTATCCGTTTCGGTGAGCTCGGTGACTCCAGCCTGCGCGCCCGTAAATTGATGGTCTCTTACCGTCGTATTGTGGCATCGCCTGATTATCTGGGCCGTCATGGTACACCGGCGATCCCTGACGATTTACAACAGCATTACTGTCTGGGCTTCAATGAAGTCGTTGCTCTCAATCGCTGGCCGTTGTTGTATCGTGATGGGCAGCAAGTTGAAGTTACCCCCTCTATGACGGCAAATAACGGTGAGACATTACGTCAATTGGCACTGCACGGTAATGGCATTGTCTGCCTTTCGGATTATCTGATCCAGGATGATCTGAATGAGGGCCGGCTTGTAGAGATCCTGCAGGATCATCTGTTGCATGTTGCGATCCCCATCCATGCTGTCTATTACAGCGATCAATCTGTCAGCAGCCGCATCCGTTGTTTTATAGACTTTTTGGCCGAAAATCTTCCCTCATGTATAGGCCAAACAATCCCTGGTTGAAGAAAGAAACCTGTTCAAAAAGTTTGTGAACAACCTAACAGACTCACATGTAATCTCTCCCAAGCCTGGAATAACCCAGTATCATCTCCTTAACATTGAAACGTCGTTTCAAAAAAATCATCCAACTGATGCATTTATGTATGTGCTGCCTGATAAATAAGGAAATGTACTATGGCTAAAGGTTCTCTTATTACGCTTGATTTTCATACCTATCATGATGCAGGTACTGGTACACAGGTGACTCGCCTGACACCGCCTGATGTGCTCTGCCATCGCAATTATTTCTACCAAAAATGTTTTACTCAGAGCGGCGATAAGCTGTTATTTGCAGGAGAGTTTGATGGCAACCGAAACTATTGTTTGTTAGATCTATCCACACAGAAGGCTACTCAATTAACAGAAGGATCGGGAGATAATACGTTCGGTGGTTTCTTGTCGCAGGATGATCGTTATCTCTACTACGTAAAAAATGAGCGTTATCTGCAACGGGTCGATTTGAGCAGTCTTCATGAAGAAAGTGTTTATGAAGTGCCGGAACAGTGGGTCGGTTACGGTACTTGGGTGGCAAACAGTGAATGTACCAGCCTGGTAGGCATCGAGATTGATCGCAATGATTGGATGCCGCTCACTGACTGGAAAGTCTTTCACACCTTCTTTACCCATAAGCCGCATTGCCGGTTAGTACGTATCGATCTTAATAGCGGCCAGTCACACGTTATTCATGAAAATAACCTTTGGCTGGGGCATCCGATATACAGACCCTATCATGATCATACTGTCGCCTTTTGCCATGAAGGCCCACATGATTTGGTCGATGCGCGGATGTGGTTAATTAATGAAGACGGTACTAACGTACGTAAGGTAAAAGAGCATGCAGAAGGAGAGAGCTGCACGCATGAATTTTGGGTACCGGATGGCTCTGCACTTATTTATGTCTCATACCTGAAAAATCAGGCAGCGCGTCAAATTTGGCGCTATGATCCTGAAAGTAATCGCAATGATGTGCTAATGACAATGCCGGCCTGCTCCCATCTCATGAGTAATGAGACCGGAACGTTGTTAGTCGGGGATGGTGCAGGTACGCCGGTAGATGTGCAGGATGCCAGTGGCTATACCATTGAGAATGATCCCTGGCTCTATGTGTTTAATGTTGATAAAAAACAATATGCGCGTGTGGCCGCTCATAATAGTTCATGGCAAGTTCTGGATGGGGATCGCCAGGTGACTCATCCACACCCCTCTTTTACCCCCGACGACAAAAAAATACTTTTCAGTTCTGACTTCGAGGGAAAGCCTGCGATTTACCTTGCCGCATTACCTGATGCACTTTTTACTTAGTAAAAGAGTACTTAGTCAATTAAGGGCTGCCGGTACCTTCAGCTTATATTTCCGCTGAGGTACCTGGTTTGACGCTAAAACTATTCAAACTGTAGCTATTCAAAAGAGAAAGTATATTGTAAAGGAAAATTACGTGAGCGCGTTTTTGGAAAAACTGATTTTACAAAATGCAAAAAGCCCTGAGCTAATGCTCAGGGCTTATGCAATAAGTGGCGGTGCGGACGGGACTCGAACCCGCGACCCCCGGCGTGACAGGCCGGTATTCTAACCGACTGAACTACCGCACCACCGATTCTTTTACGTTAACA
>NZ_PJZF01000088.1 GCF_002858675.1 Chimaeribacter californicus | reverse complement strand
AGATAAATTAAGGCTTGCACACGGCGGGGGGACCCTTTATTATTTGTTCCGTGGTGCGCACCACGCACCATAGGCGGGGGGAAATAAAGCCCCCAAAAAGCAAAAGGCTCACCGAAGTGAGCCTCTACCATCTCCCAGGGTGTTGCGACCAAACAAGAACCCAGGGAAAAAGCAAAGGAATCCTACCATGATTGATTATGTCGGTTGAGACAGCGTTACCACCGCCAAGCAAGCCACCCGCAAAGCGGAATACAGCCTGAAGAAGAAAATTCTCTACACGCTTAACGCTTTTCCCATCGTGTTCACCATCATTTACGTGCTCAACCTTGTGATGGAACATGCCAGCCGGCACCACTGATTGATTAACAAAGCGCCCTACGGGGCGCTTTTTTGTCCAAAGAGGCTTATCCATGACGATTAAACACCCCGGAGACGTTTTACAGGCCGCCATCGAAGCCAGCGGCATGACCCTGCGCCAGGTAAGCGAGACAATAGGCGTTAGCCATTCCACACTTTCACGCATTATCAACAGGAAGCAGGTTCTCACTGCTGACCTGGCCGTAAAGCTGGGGGGTTTTTGTAATGAGACGCCATTAGCATTACTCTCGCTGCAAAATCGATACGACCTAGCCCAAATACAGGGGAACGACGCTCAAGTATGACTCTTTTGAGATACATGAGATTCCATGAGTGACGAAGTAGATCGCCTGGCTGAAGCCGAGCAAAAAGTTTTAGAGAAGCAAATCCAGATGTCCCGTAATTCCGCTGGCGCGCAGCTGATGATCAATGGCTACTGCCATTACTGCGATGAAGTATGCGGCCAGCGACCATTTTGTGATGAGCACTGTTCTGAAGACTGGCACAAGGAGCGGGATGCCCAGGTGCGTAATTTTGGGGTACACCCCGGT
>NZ_PJZF01000087.1 GCF_002858675.1 Chimaeribacter californicus | reverse complement strand
TTTCACCGTGGAGATTGAGGCGGTCGCTGCCTGATGTTCAAGGAATTCCGCACCGCCTCAATTTATCGCCTTTCCCGCGATGTCACTTTGACGCATGACGAGCTGCAAAAGCAGATTGCTACCCTCACCTTTCAACCGTGCGGCTCCCAAGACATGGCCAAGAGCGGCTTTATCAGCCCGCTGACCGGTGATACGGAAGGTGAACTGGTGTGCTCCGGCAATGGTTATCTGCTGGTGGCCATCAAGCATGAAAAGAAACTCCTGACCTCCTCTGTTATCAAGCAAGCCCTGGCTGCCCGGGTGCAGAAACTTGAAGCAGAGCAAGCCCGCCGGCTGAAGAAGTCCGAGAAGGACAGCCTGAAAGATGAAGTGATCCATGCACTGCTGCCGCGTGCTTTTTCGGGGTATTCACAAACGCTGGTGCTGTTCGACACCCGCGGTATGCGCGTGTTTGTGAATGCCCCGGCCAAAAAGGCTGAGGATGCTCTGGCGCTGGTGCGTAAGGCGCTTGGCTCCCTGCCGGTAGTGCCTGTATGCATGGAAACCCCCATTGAACTGACCCTTACCAAGTGGGTGCAAGAGAGCGACATGCCTGCTGGCTGGACAATGGGCGCACGCGCTGAGTTTGAATCCCTGCTTGAGAGCGGTGGCGTAGCCAAGGTGGCAAAACAAGACCTCGGCTCCGATGAGATCCAGGCCATGATCAGCGCCGGCAAGGTGGTCACCCGCTTGGAAATGAATTGGCAGGAGCGTGTAAGCCTGGTGCTGAGCGACAGCGGCCAGCTTACCGGTTTGGCGTTCTCTGATTCGCTGGTTATGCAAAACGACGATATTGAGCGCGATGAGGCACTACAGCGCCGGGCTGCCGATATTGCCCTGGTGGCTGATGAGCTGTTACGCATGACCGATGACCTGAC
>NZ_PJZF01000086.1 GCF_002858675.1 Chimaeribacter californicus | reverse complement strand
ACCACAATCGAAGGGGATCTGAAAAAGGCGCTCAAAGACTTCAGGCAATTCCATGTACTGATCACGCTTATGCATGAGGAAAGCCGGGGTGATAAGCGAGCTTTCATGCGCGCCAGCGCGAACGGTGGTGAAAAGCGGGTCGTGTTCGAGCAGAGTCAGGCCGCGATTGACGTCGAAGCCGGTTACCAGGAGCTGCTGCGCCGGTGACACCGCCGCGGTCAGCGCCGCAATAAATTCGGGCGTGTACTGGTGTGCGCAGTCCAAAATGACCGTGCCCACACCTGTTAAAGCGTGAGCCAGACTCTCTGGACTGGCATACTCCATGGGATCCCAACGAATTGACCATTTCAGTTGCTCATCAGCAGCAATGGCGTGCTCTGTGCGGGTACTGAAAAAAGTTTCTGCCAAAAGCAGGACGCTACTGTCCTGGCCGGTTTTCAGATACTGGGCACACCGGCGCAGGATGAATTCATGCGGGGAGATGATCAGAACTTGCCGGTTACGCCGGGAAACCAGGCGATGCAGCGCAACCATGGCGCAGGCCTCCTGGATACCGCAGCCCGGGGAGGTGATGGCCACCGTGCGGCCAGAGCGCTCTACAGCCTTCAGTAGCCGGAGCTGTACCGGGTTAACCTGGTCAGCGATAGCGGTACGGGCAAAATAGGACAGGCTAACGTCTTCAGGCGTCAGCTCTTCAAGCAGGGTGTGTCCCATATGGCGCAGGCGGTTAGCCACCAGCTCAGCATGGTCACGGAATTGCACGCTCGGGAGCGTAGTCTTGATTAGTTTTTGGCTCATTTACTGGCCTCATTAGGGATAGGGCGGCCAGTCTAGAGAATGTTGCATCTGCTAAGTGATGAAAGGATTGTAAATTAAATTATGTCTGATTTGCTTGTGGGCGAGAAAGTTAAAAGCCGCCTGAGGAGGCGGCTTTTAGGTTTAGAAGGTAGAC
>NZ_PJZF01000085.1 GCF_002858675.1 Chimaeribacter californicus | reverse complement strand
CTCTGCGCGATGTGGTGATGCTGGATGTGGACGAGCTGGAAAAGACAAAAGGCCTGGGCAAGAAAACCGCCCAGGAGCTGCATGAGCATTGCTATTCCCTGGTTAATGCCTGGGAGCGAGAGAACGGTGCGATTGAAACCCGCTACGGCAAATAACCCCCTTTGTGGCCGGCATTCAACCGGCCATTTTTATGAGAAGACATGCCCCAAGCAACCGAGCTTTTTTACCTGGAAAACCGCTGGCATCAGCAGTGGTTTAACGTCATGCAGCCGCTTTGTGATATGCGGTTTCCCTGCACCAAAACGGACTGGATGACGGCCAGGGATCACCGTGCCACCAGCCGCAAAAAGGCGGCACAAATTTACCCCCGCGGTAACGCCTGGCGTCAGCTGGTAGCCCTTCACCAGGAAGCCTGAGCGCCACCCTTTGTCCAACCTTAAGGAGTAACGATGTCCCAAAAACTGACATTAGATGCAATGCTGTTTTGGATCTTTGAAGAAACGAAAGATATGCGCCTGACCAAGGCTGCCGACGGTAGCGCCCAGCTGGCCATTACCGACAAACAGGATGAAAGTCACACGTTTAGCGGCACCCTGGCGAACGTTGTGATCGCGGCGTACACCGAGATCTCCCCGGATGCCGAGCAGGACGCGCATACGGATAAGGTGCGTGATTTGTGCTCCAAGCTGACTTTTGGTCTTTTCGAAAACTCCCTACAGCACCAGGCACATCAGGCGCTTTATGAGACGGTGAGTTCCTGATCATGGCTTTCGAAAAGATCCATAACGGCTATTCCATCGAGCAGATTTTCTGGTGGGTAAAACGCCTGGCGTATAATGTGTCCCTGCGCGTTGAAGCTGAAGAATACCGCCTGGTGTTCTCCCATAAATCCTGTGGCACCCAAGAGCTTTATGGCTCTCTGTGGGTTGTGGCCAAGAATGCCATTGAAGCCCTGGGCAGCGCCGTGCGCCGCGCAG
>NZ_PJZF01000084.1 GCF_002858675.1 Chimaeribacter californicus | reverse complement strand
CCTGGCCAAGTTCGATAACGTGCTGTTGGATGGGTGGGAGATGGACAGCCTGAGCGGCATCGATGGCGCTGATACATGATCTGCTTACCAGGTGAGATGTTAGTTCTCATAAACTTCCCATGCTAACGATATAGACCGACCGCAAAACATGACGAATGCCTCCAGCCCGGGGGCATTCGTCATGCCTTGTGGTGCCACTCAACACCGTCATTGCGGCCGCCGGCCGCCTGACAAGAGGACACCTAAACCATGGCTGAAACCGTCTCAACCAGGCTGAGTGCGATGCAGATGCTCTCGTATTATTACGAGCGGCGCGCCCAGTCTGAGATCGGGAGCGGTGCGCGATTCCTGCTAAAAACGGCAGTCTTCGGCACATCCTCCCTGGTTACTGAAAACAGTAGTGGGACATACGACATTGCCGCGATCCCGACGGATTTCGAGCTGTCTGATATGACCACGCAATTCGCCACATCTGACCTGACGCTTTCCTACGCTGAAGGCACGATTACGATCCGGGTTGAGCTGAATTCATCACAGCTTGATGCCAATACCTCCTATCCCTTTAACACCATGGTGATCTGCGATAGCGAAGGGGTGGCGTGCGCAGTCCTGTGCATCCAGGAAGACCAGCTTTACCAGGGCAAGGGCTTTGTTTCGACGCTTAAGCTGAAAACGGGCGGTGCATCATGAGCGATTCAGTGATCGTTACTGCAAAGAGTTTCCCGCAGCCCGAAACGCTGGCACTTGTTTCTGATGTGCAGTTCCGGGAGCCTTACAGTTCCGCAGCGATTAACCGCAAAATGCGCGGCATCATCGGTGCCGGGATTTATGCAGGCTTTAACCCGACGCCAGGCACTGGCCTGAACCTGCTGATTTCCTCCGGCACCGACGGCGGTACCTGCTCATTTAACATCGGCGCATATTACCAGCTGACTGTGCGTCAGCAGGCCAATGTGACGGTATCCCTGGCGGCAGGAAAAGCTTACCTGGTG
>NZ_PJZF01000083.1 GCF_002858675.1 Chimaeribacter californicus | reverse complement strand
GGTCAATGGCAACCACCGACCGCCCCGCCCATTCGCCCTTATATGCAAGCTGGCGCACAAATTCACCCCAGCTCGCGTCTGCTATCGCTTTGGACAGCGTCGGGTTGCGGATCATGTTCTTCACTTTCAGGGATTCGACACAAACAACTTGGTTTTCGTTAATCAGTTTGCGGGACAACTTGTGGAGGTTATCCATTCGGCAATCGGCAATTTTCGCGTGGAGGCGGGCGACTTTTAAGCGGGCTTTGGCGCGGTTTTTTGAGCCTTTTTGCTTCTTGCTCAAACGGCGCTGTCGCAGGGCTAATCGCTTCGCATAGTTAGCGGTATGGCGGGGATTGCCGGTTTTGAATCCGGTATCAGTGACGAACAAATCTTTTAAACCCACATCAATGCCGACCGTTTTAGCGGTGATCGGCAGTGATACAGGTTCAGACTCGCAGAGGCACGAAACAAAGTAGCGCCCTGCGGCGTCTTTGCTAAGGGTGACAGACGACGGCACGGACGGCAAAGGGCGCGACCAGCGCACGTCTAACGGCGCGTTGCTCTTAGCCATATACAGTTTGCCGTCACGGTACTTAAAGGCGCTGGCGGTAAATTCAGCCGCCTGTTTATGGCGCTTACTTTTAAATGCCGGGTATGAGGCACGCCCGGCAAAGAAGTGAGAAAAGGCTGTTTGTTGGTGGCGTAACGACTGCTGGAGCGGTACGCAGGAAACGTCATTCAGCCATGCACATTCAGGCTCTTTTTTGAGCGCAGTTAACCGGGCGCTGGCTTGTGTATAGCCGATCTTCTCCTGCTGCTCATAGTATGCGTCGGTGCGCCAGCGCAAGATGCTGTTATAGACAAAACGCACACACCCGAACGTTTGAGCCAAAAGCTCAACCTGATCAGGTGTTGGATAGAATCTGTATTTGTAGGCGCGTTTCATGGCTTCACAAAATACAGGCAAAAATGTGAGAGGCATTGACGATGGTCAAACAAAAAGAAGTCAGGCAGAAAACCGCCTCCTTTCCTCCCCGCCCTAAAAGGACGGGGTATCTCGG
>NZ_PJZF01000082.1 GCF_002858675.1 Chimaeribacter californicus | reverse complement strand
TGAGGCGATTGAAAGCTTTGTTTCATATATGCCTGTCAGTGATGGCTATGATCCTAGTGTTCATAGCCATAGAGAAAATACTGAGCGATTATTTAGAAAGTGGCAAACTTATTTAGATCAAGAATCGATTAAATTTAAGTAATAACAGTAAGATCCCGGCCTTGGCCGGGATCTTTTTTTTACGCCTTGAAAACTATCTCTTCCCGCCGTTGCACCCGGATCACACCGGGTGTAGCGGTGATCTCCAGTTGTTCCGCATCGGAGATCCCAGACTCGCCAATCTTTCCATTAGGAAAACAATAAAGTTATTCATATCAACGATAATAGTATTCCTTCTGGTATTAACCATGCTGAGTTTAATAAATAGCGTTCTGACGATTGGAAAGAAAGAACGACAGGATTTAAGTAACGGGAACATATGAGCAGTAAAACCAATAGCAGAACAACGCGAAAAATGGCTCGCCAGGATGCGAAATACTCCTGAATATCAGGCTGAAATGCAGCAATGGGGCGTCGGCAGTGAATCGCAGAAAGTAGCGCAGACCATTGGCAGCATCCTGACCGGCCTGGTGACCGGCAACGCAGGGCAGGCAGTGGCGGGCGGGCTGAACCCGTGGGCGGCGCAGTTGATTAAGCAACAGACGACCGACGCTGCGGGAAATGTTGATGTCGCCGCGAACGCCATGGCGCACGCAGTGTGGGGCGCGGTCTCTGCACAGATGTCCGGCGGCAATGCGGCCGCGGGCGCGGCGGGCGCCTTCAGCGGTGAGCTGGCCACGCGCTACATTGCAGAGAAATACTGGGGAGCAGATACGCCGGAAAAAATCGCGGCGCTTAAGGAAGATGACCGCGAACAGCTGAGCCTGCTGGGCACGCTTGCCGCAGGGCTGGCAGGCGGCATGGCGGGCAACAGCTCTGCCGCGGCCACGACGGGGGCGATTGCCGGGAAAAATGCGGTTGAGAATAACTATCTGAGTAGCCTTGGAGACATATTTGGTAGCCAAGGTGCGAAATATTTTGAAGGGGCGGGGTCGTTAGAAAGGGAGCTTTCAACCGATAACACGCTGACT
>NZ_PJZF01000081.1 GCF_002858675.1 Chimaeribacter californicus | reverse complement strand
CCAGCCCATACTTGTTCCGTAGCCGGCGGTTCACCCCGATGGCGTACTTTTTGGCTTTATCGTTGAGAAAGAGGTGATTGGCTACCCGCCACCAGAAGTGGAACCGTCTATCCGGGCACTTGATGACTTTGTGGATCGTCTTGAACCAGGAGAACTCTTTATCGGATCTCATGACTTCAGCGCGCAGACAGGACTTAAGGTGCTCGATACTTGCTTAGTAATTTTCCAAATGGAGGCCTAAATTTTAGATTTTTCGAAATGTTATGAGGTTATTTTCTTGTATTTTAACGAGTTTGAAGGGGGGCAATCGCGGGATATAGCCTGTAAAAGCGTCGTTACTTACAAAGTAAGAATAGTGTAAATATTTTGATATTCAGGGTAAAGCAGACGTAAATCTTATGCTGGAAATGTGTGCAGCCCCTATGGCCACCAGCTGGCGACCAGGTGCATACAAAAAACCGCCCGGAGGCGGTTTATCTTGTTCCTGCTCTTACTGCCCGGCCATCTGCATGACCGTCAGGATGATCTGCAAAACAATATTGAAGAACTCCAGTACCAATAAAAAAGCTGCCATCGCATTTCCTTTTCTGATTGGGTACCGCCTGTCCCTATAGTTACCAGGTGAAGAGCAAGCATGTGAAGACTGGCTCAACGGCACCACGATTTAGGGTTAATCACTTCTTGCTTCAAAAACTGACTGGATACTGCTAGTCTGAGGCCGTGAAGACTGGCTCAACGGCCACCCCTCTATACTCAGCGCTAACTGAGTTTTGAGGATTTAGAAGAGGCTCGGGGTGCAACCCGAGCTTTTTCTTATGCCTATATTACGGCTTTTTCCAGAAAAGTTGTTTCAGTTGCGTAAATATTTATATTGTTTGTGCCCTCCCCCTTCACTTCCGACGTTATCCGACCACTCTGTCATCTCAAAGTTTTTTCGCCGACAAAATGCGTCCTTTTCGAAGAAAAACCCAGCCCTGACTCGAGTCGCCCTTCGCCCAGATCGTTTCTACGCTTTATACCCAAGCGAACGTCACCTGTTGTTAAGAATATTCACGCCTTACTTTTCTTGACCTTTAC
>NZ_PJZF01000080.1 GCF_002858675.1 Chimaeribacter californicus | reverse complement strand
GCGATTAAGCGATAACTTTAGCAACAACGCCCGCACCAACAGTACGGCCGCCTTCACGGATTGCGAAACGCAGACCGTCGTCCATTGCGATCGGGTGGATCAGGGTAACAACCATTTTGATGTTGTCGCCCGGCATTACCATCTCAACGCCTTCCGGCAGTTCGATGGTGCCAGTCACGTCAGTTGTACGGAAGTAGAACTGAGGACGGTAGCCTTTGAAGAACGGAGTATGACGGCCGCCTTCTTCTTTGGACAGGATGTACACTTCAGATTCGAACTTGGTGTGCGGCTTGATGGAGCCCGGCTTAGCCAGAACCTGACCACGTTCGATTTCTTCGCGCTTGATACCACGCAGCAGAACACCAACGTTCTCACCAGCACGGCCTTCGTCCAGCAGTTTGCGGAACATTTCAACGCCGGTACAGGTGGATTTCGCGGTATCTTTGATACCAACGATTTCAACTTCTTCACCGACTTTAACGATACCGCGCTCTACACGACCGGTCACAACAGTACCACGGCCGGAGATGGAGAATACGTCTTCGATAGGCAGCAGGAACGGCTTATCAATCGCACGCTCTGGCTCTGGGATGTAGCTGTCCAGTGCTTCAGACAGTTCAATAATCTTGTCTTCCCACTCGGCTTCGCCTTCCAGCGCTTTCAGCGCAGAACCGCGGATTACCGGCGTGTCGTCGCCCGGGAAGTCGTATTGAGACAGCAGCTCACGCACTTCCATCTCAACCAGTTCCAGCAGCTCTTCGTCATCAACCATGTCGCATTTGTTCAGGAACACGATGATGTACGGAACGCCTACCTGACGACCCAGCAGGATGTGCTCACGGGTCTGCGGCATCGGGCCGTCAGTCGCAGCAACAACCAGGATTGCGCCGTCCATCTGCGCAGCACCGGTGATCATGTTTTTCACGTAGTCGGCGTGCCCTGGGCAGTCAACGTGCGCGTAGTGACGAGTCGGGGTATCGTATTCAACGTGAGAGGTGTTGATGGTGATACCACGTGCTTTTTCTTCCGGTGCGTTATCGATCTGGTCGAAAGCACGCGCCTGGCCACCGAATTTCTTAGCCAGTACGTTGGTGATTGCAGC
>NZ_PJZF01000079.1 GCF_002858675.1 Chimaeribacter californicus | reverse complement strand
GCCGACCGCCAAGGGGAGATCATGATCAAGCTGGTGCGTGACAATGACACTGATTCAGCGCTGGAGGCCTGGAACACCCTGGTAGACGCCATTGAGACTAAGCAGTATCCGGTGGTGGCCAAGGGACAGATGTCTACCATCCCGCGCACCTTCTTTGTGGGTGAGCAAAAACCGGAAAACCAGCCCCAGGAAGTGCCGCAGGACGAAGAAAACGCCGTGCCGGCATAATAGGGGCTAATTCTAAATAAATAATACTGGTTTAGCGCGGCGCTTGGCTATAAACTTGCGCCATTCTAAAAACGTCGCGTTAAACCATGAAAAATAGCTATATTTCCTTAAACACTCTCCTCTTGCATCGGTTGCTTGCCAGCGTTCGTAGCTGCGTTTCAATTCTAAATAGTATTTTCTGCGTGGTTTTTGCACGATGAAAGTCAGTGATGATTCTCTGATGCAGGCCATCTTTTCCGCGACGCTTGAAGACATGCCGGCCAGGGCTGTTATCCCCTGCATTGGTGGTGCTTACTCCCTGGATTGCGACACCCCGCTCAACCTGCGCCGCAGCGTGATGCAGCTGGCCAACAGACGCCACCACCTGAATAGCAGCCTGGGCGAAAGCCAGTCCCTGGCGCGTATCCGTGCGCTGGTGGATATGGATGCCCTGCACTCTGACGAAGACCGCGCCCGCCGCGAGCCAGGCCGAACCTTCTACTACTGGATCCCCGTTGAAACCATGCGCCCTGTATGGGAGCGCTGCCGCCAGCTGCTGAGCGATTGCGGGATCACTGAGACGGCAATCCGCCCCTACCCTTCAAATTTTGCCACCCTGGCCAGCTCTGTGAGCCACCAGCTGGTGGAGGAGTTTTCATTGCAACACCGCCGGCATATCGGCCGCAGCAAATGGGCAGTACAGAATGATGCAAATGATCTTCACGCAGTTCCTGGCGATGCAGCCACCCATCTACACCGCCATCTTAGCGATGGTGCTCCTGCTCCTCAGCTTTACCGCGGGCTATTACGCGGTGCAGAAGCTCCTGGGGCATTTCTTCCCAAGTGAGTGAGCTGGCCAGCCTGGCCGATGTCACGCTTCACCTGGCAATAAATGCCTGGGTGGTCGTGCT
>NZ_PJZF01000007.1 GCF_002858675.1 Chimaeribacter californicus | reverse complement strand
CAAGCTGGAGGATAACCTGGCCTGGTTTACCCCCTGGTTCACCAAGCTGGCTGACTGGCAGCAGAGCCACCCGCCGTTCCTGTTCATCCATACGCCGGATTGCAGCGACGCCCCGCAACAGGCGCAGAAGATCTGGCAACGGCTGCAACCGCAGATCCCCGGCCTCGGCCCGGCACCGGACTGGCCGGAGCAGGCAGCCCTGTTCTGACCAGCGGAAAAGTGTCAACCCCGGCGGACAGCCTTCCCTTTGCTTTCAGCGTTTTCCGCAAGACAGGCCCGGCCTGCGCGCGTATTATCCGTGCGCAAAACAATAAGTCGGTGGAGTGAACATGGTTAGCGCGCTGTATGTGGTGCTGGGCGCATTGTTGCTGATTAAGTTGTCCGTGGATGTGGTGAGGCTGCGGATGCAGTACCGGGTCGCCTATGGCGACGGTGGGTTTTACGAGTTGCAGACCGCCATCCGGGTGCACGGGAACGCGGTGGAGTACATCCCGATCGCCGCGCTGCTGCTGGTGATGATGGAGATGAACGGGGCGGACATCTGGATGGTGCACCTGTGCGGCATCATGCTGCTGTGCGGCCGGCTGTTCCACTATGTCGGCCTGAAGCAGCGGGAGTTCCGCTGGCGACGCAACGGCATGGCCGCCACCTACGCCTCCCTGTTGCTGATGGTGGCCGCCAACCTCTATTACCTGCCCTGGAGCCAGATCCTGACCCTGCGCTAAGCGCCGGTCAGGGCGCAAATCGCGGTTTATGCCGCCGGCAGCATGATTTCCGGCGGTTATCTGTTAGAATACGCCCCCTCATTTTTCGATCAGACACAGCGCTATGCCAAACCGCGATACTCTTTTTTCTGCGCCGATTGCCAAACTGGGCGACTGGACCTTCGACGAGCGCGTCGCCGAGGTGTTCCCGGACATGATCCAGCGCTCGGTGCCGGGTTACTCCAACATCATCTCTATGATCGGGATGCTGGCCGGGCGCTTTGTCCGCCCCGGCAGCCAGGTGTATGACCTCGGCTGTTCGCTGGGGGCCGCCACCCTCTCTATGCGCCGCAATATTGAGGTGCCGGGCTGCCGCATTATCGCCGTGGACAATTCGCCGGCAATGGTGGAGCGCTGCCGCCGCCACATTGATGCCTTCCGCGCCGACACGCCGGTAGAGGTGATTGAGGCGGATATCCGTGACATCCCTATCGAGAATGCCTCGCTGGTGGTGCTGAACTTCACCCTGCAATTCCTCAAGCCGAATGACCGCCAGCAACTGCTGGACACCATCTGCCGCGGGCTGCGGCCGGGCGGCGCGCTGGTGCTGTCGGAGAAGTTCAGCTTTGAGGATGGCGACATCGGGGAGCTGCTGTTCAACATGCACCACGATTTCAAGCGCGCCAACGGCTACAGCGAGCTGGAGATCAGCCAGAAGCGCAGCATGCTGGAGGATGTGATGCTCACAGACTCGGTGGAGACCCACAAGGCGCGGCTGCGCCAGGCGGGCTTTGCCCACGTGGAGACCTGGTTCCAGTGCTTCAACTTCGGGTCGTTGCTGGCACTGAAAGCGGGAGAAGAGGCATGATTGAGTTTGGCGATTTCTACCGCCTGATTGCCAGCGGCCCGCTCAGCCACTGGCTCAACACCCTGCCCGCCCAGCTGAGTGCCTGGCAGCAGGAGTCCCTGCACGGCAAATTCCGCCAGTGGTTCAACGCCGTTGACCGCCTGCCGCTGCTGACGCCGGAACGCCTGGATCTGCTGCACAACGTGCGGGCGGAGATGGCCGCGCCGCTCTCTGAGGGGCAGAAAGCCGGCATGGAAAACCTGCTGCGCAACCTGATGCCGTGGCGCAAGGGGCCGTTCTCCCTGTACGGTATCGACATCGACACCGAATGGCGTTCTGACTGGAAATGGGAACGCGTGCAGCCGCACATCTCTCCGCTGGCCGGGCGCACCATTCTGGATGTCGGCTGCGGCAGCGGCTACCACATGTGGCGGATGGTCGGGGCCGGGGCGCAGCTGGTGGTGGGTATCGACCCGATGCAGCTGTTCCTGTGCCAGTTTGAGGCGGTACGCAAGCTGCTGGGCGGCGACCAGCGCGCCCACCTGCTGCCGCTCGGCATTGAGCAGTTGCCGGAGCTGGCGGCCTTCGACACCGTGTTCTCAATGGGCGTGCTCTACCACCGCCGATCCCCGCTTGATCATCTCTATCAGCTGAAAAACCAGCTGGTGAGCGGCGGCGAGCTGGTGCTGGAGACGCTGGTGATTGAGGGCGACAGCCAGCAGGTGCTGGTACCGGGCGATCGCTACGCGCAGATGCGCAACGTTTACTTTATCCCGTCGGCGGCGGCGCTCGAGGGGTGGCTTTCGAAATGCGGCTTTGTGGACATCCGGCTGGCGGATCTTTCTGTCACCAGCCTTGACGAGCAGCGCCGCACCGGCTGGATGACCAGCGAATCCCTGGCGGAATTCCTGGACCCGGACGACCGCAGCAAAACGGTTGAAGGCTACCCGGCACCGCGGCGCGCAGTGCTGGTCGCCCGCAAACCCTGATGCGTAAACCCTGAACATCCGGCGAAAAAAAGCCCCGACAAAATGGACGGGGCTTGGTACACGCGCAGTACACGCAAAAGGTCTTGCGACCCGGTAATGTGGTTGCGCCCCCGGCCTGCCGCCTCAGGCGGTACGCGGCAGAGGGCCATCATTACAGAGTGCACTTTTCATGGTAGCCACCACGTCAGCATCCACGCAGTAACGGCTGAACTCATCAAACTCCAGATCGGTACACAGGGTGACACCCGCTTTGCGGTGACGCACCGGTGACGGCACGTGGCCGCCGGCGGAGCTGTGCACCTCTCGGATGCCGATATCCACAAACTTATGCAGGTTAGTCAGGCGGATGCCGCCGCCGGCCATGATCTCCGGCCCCTGGGTGTGCTGCACCAGCTCCCGCAGCAGGGTTAACCCCAGCTCCGCGCTTTGTTGTTGCCCAGAGGTTAAAATGCGCGCAACACCGAGTTGCGTCAACTGTTCTAATGCCACCATCGGGTTCAGGCACATATCAAAGGCGCGGTGGAAAGTGACCTCCATGTCCTTGCAGAGCACCATAATCTGCCGCATCCGCGCCAGATCAACATGCCCTTCCGCATCCAGCACCCCAATCACCACGCCGGGGAAGCCCATGTCGCGCATACAGGCGACATCATTTTTCATTGCGCTGAACGCATAACTGTCGTAACAGAAATCGCCCCCGCGCGGCCGTACAATCGGATGAACCGGAATCGATAACCCTTCGCGCGCCATCATCAGCGTACCGTAACTGGGCGTTAGCCCCCCTTCCGGCTGGCTGGCGCACAGTTCGATGCGGTCCGCCCCCGCGCGTTCTGCCTCCAGCGCACAGGCCAGGCTATAGCAGCATACTTCCAGTTTCGTCATTACTTCTCCCCTTATTCGGACCACATGCTATAACCCCGGAAACAGGGCCGGGCATTGAATCGCCCGGCCGGTCAACATTGCGGCTTGTTATTGATAAAGCGTCTCGCGTAGGCTGAGTAACGACCTTTCAGCCGGGCATAAAGAGATAACTATGGCATTCAATTTCGATTTACGAGTCGATCGCAGTCACAGCGATAGTATGAAATGGCATAAATACCGCGATCGGGCGGTGATCCCGCTGTGGGTGGCGGATACCGATTTCCAGTCTCCGCCGGCGGTGATTAAAGCCCTGCAACAAAGGGTCGCGCATGGGGTATTTGGTTATGGAACGCCGCCGCCGGAACTGACCGCGTTGATCGTTGAGCGGATGCATGACCGTTACCAGTGGGCCATCCGCCCGGAGTGGATTGTCTACCTGCCGGGGCTGGTGTGCGGGCTGAACCTGGCGATGCGCAGCTATACCGGGGCGGCACAGGCCGCCATTATCCCGACGCCCCTCTATCCGCCGTTTGCCGACGCGGCGGCCTATGCCGGGCGCGCACATTATACGGTTCCGTTGCAGGAGACCGCAGGCCGCCGGCGGCTGGCGCTCACGGCCATCGAACCGGCGCTGACCGGCGATCAGGCGCTGCTGTTTCTCTGCAACCCGCATAATCCCGGCGGCACCGTCTACCGGCGTGACGAGCTGGAAGCGCAGCACGCCTTTGCCCGGCGCCACGATCTGGTGGTCTGTTCCGATGAGATCCATTGCGACCTGATTCTGGAACCCGGCTGCCGCCATATCCCCTTTGCTTCGCTGGATCCGGATGCGGAACAGCGCACCATTACCCTGATGGCCCCATCGAAAACCTTTAACCTGGCCGGGCTGGGGGCGTCGTTTGCGATCATTGCCCACCCGGCGCTGCGGCACCGGTTTAAACAACAGCGGCGGGGGGTAGTGCCTCATGTGGATGTGCTGGCGTATGTGGCGGCCACCGCGGCCTACCGTGAGGGGGAGGCGTGGCTGGCCGCGCAGCTCGATTACCTGCGGGCCAACCGGGATCTCGTGGTGGCGCGCATCAACGCCCTGCCCGGCCTGCGGCTCTTGCCGGTGGAGGCGACGTATCTGGCGTGGATTGATGCGTCAGCCCTGCCGGTGGAAAGCCCTTACCACTTCTTTCTGGCGGCCGGGGTGGGCCTGACGGACGGGGCCGCGTTTGGTGATGCCCGCTTTGTGCGGCTGAATTTCGGCTGCCCGCGCACCCTGCTGGATGAGGCGCTGACGCGGATGGAGCACGCAGTCGCCGCGCTTTAAGCCTGCTCGCTGGCGACGATCTCACGCAGGGTATGCGGGTGGAATTTGAGGGTCACCGAGCCGTCACTCACCGCCAGCGTCGGGTTGGGCAAACGTTCATTCTCGCCCTGCGGTGAGCTGTATTTCAGCTTGATGCCGGGGGCCAGCAGCGCCTCATCGGAGAAATGGGTCAGCGCCCGTGCATACAGGGTCTCCGGGTCGCCCGGCAGCACCAGTTCCACATGCTCCCATCCCTCATGCGGGTAACGGCGCTCGCCCGGGTAAGGTAACTCGATCACATCAATCTGCCATGAGCAGACCCGCAGCGGCTCGCGGAGATCAAACAGGCAGATGGCCCGCCCGTTGATCTGGTTTTCAGACAGCAGGCTGCCGCACTGTTCAAACCCGCGCCGCCAGCGTTCGGCGGTCGCGACCTGGTGGCAGCGCACGGAGATGTGGTCCGCCGGGAAGGCCGGCAGATCGAGCTGGAGTTTTTGCGCAAAGGTTTCCAGCGCCAGCTCAAAACGGCTCAGGTCAGCGACCAGATCTTCCAGTTCAGCGATGCCTGCTAAGGGTGAGGACGGCATAATTTCTTCTCTCTGTTCAACGTCATAAACCCATAATTTACATGGCGACCCGGCCGGGTACCAGCCGGAAGCCGGCCTTTTCCCCAGAAAACCCTGTGCAGCCAGCTTATTCCCTGCTTTTTGCTGTGCCAAAAATCCCGGTTTACCACCCTGCGTTATGTAAGGAAAATTTCTCAATGAAAATTTCACATTTCATCAGGTGAAATTATGTAACTGTTGAAAACATAAAGAATAATTTATAATTAATTCTCGGATTTTTCCTAAAGGATCGGCAGCAGATTGCACCGGTTTCATAACTGAGATATTTTATTTTTAGTTTATTTAATAGGAAGATATGCACCATGATGTTACTTGCCGCCTGTGTTTTCCTGATGGCCACCGCCTCATTCGCCATGTACCGCCACTTTAGCCTGATTAAAAACACACAACTGAGCACAGACCGGAAAGTGCGCAGAAATTAATCTTTTATTTTATTTCCACGTCCTTCTCTCCTTCCTGTTTCACCGTTTTTTCTCTTTCCTCTGTTTATGAGCACGCGGCCCCATCCCGCCCATGGCGGATAAACCGGCCGCGTCTGCCCTGCTGACTGACCGTAAGGCGTACTGACGTTCCTGTCCGGATAGGATATAATGGCCGTTTGCTTAACGCCTTGCCGGCACAGCGTTATTTCTGTGCCTTTACAGCAGGCGCCCCATGATCTCAGGCGGGCTGTGACCCCCCAGCCCCCTACCAGCAATAAAGGTAACCCGGTGAATATACAGGCACTTCTTTCCGAAAAAATCAGCCAGGCGCTGATTGCCGCAGGCGCACCCGCAGAGAGCGAAGCGCAGGTGCGTCAGTCAGCCAAGGCCCAGTTTGGTGACTATCAGGCTAACGGCGTTATGTCGGTTGCAAAAAAGCTTGGCATGCCGCCCCGACAACTGGCGGAAAAAGTGGTGGATGCACTGGATCTGAGCGGCATCGTCAGCAAGGTTGAGATCGCCGGCCCCGGCTTTATTAACCTGTTCCTGGAGAAAAGCTGGGTCGCCGCGCAGGTGGATCACGCCCTGAGCGCGCCGAAGCTCGGCATCACCCCGGTCACCCCGCAAACCATCGTGGTGGATTACTCCGCGCCTAACGTGGCGAAAGAGATGCACGTCGGCCACCTGCGCTCCACCATCATCGGTGACGCTTCCGTGCGTACCCTGGAATTCCTGGGCCATAACGTCATCCGTGCCAACCACGTCGGCGACTGGGGCACCCAGTTCGGGATGCTGATCGCCTATCTGGAGAAGATGCAGAACGAACACGCTGCCGAGATGGAACTTGCCGATCTGGAGCAGTTCTACCGCGAAGCCAAAAAGCATTACGACGAAGACGCGGCCTTTGCCGAACGCGCCCGTGCCTATGTGGTGAAACTGCAGGGCGGCGACGAGTACTGCCGCCGGATGTGGCGCAAGCTGGTGGATGTCACCATGGCGCAGAACCAGATCACCTATAACCGCCTGAACGTGACGTTGACCGAGCGCGATGTGATGGGCGAAAGCCTCTACAATTCGATGCTGCCGGGCATTGTCGCTGACCTGAAAGACAAAGGGCTGGCAGTGGAGAGCGAAGGCGCGACCGTGGTGTTCCTGGATGAGTTCAAGAACAAAGAAGGCGAGCCGATGGGCGTCATCATCCAGAAAAAGGATGGCGGCTACCTCTATACCACCACCGATATCGCCTGCGCCAAATACCGTTACGAAACGCTGGGCGCTGACCGGGTGCTCTACTACATCGACTCCCGCCAGCACCAGCACCTGATGATGGCCTGGTCCATCGTGCGCAAAGCCGGCTACGTGCCGGACTCCGTACCGCTGGAGCACCACATGTTCGGCATGATGCTCGGCAAGGACGGCAAACCGTTCAAAACCCGCTCCGGCGGCACGGTGAAGCTCTCCGATCTGCTGGATGAGGCGATCGAGCGCGCGGGCAAACTGATCAAAGAGAAAAACCCGGACCTCAGCGAAGAGGATCTGAAACAGCTGGTGAACGCGGTGGGGATCGGCGCGGTGAAATATGCCGACCTCTCCAAGAGCCGTACCACTGACTACATCTTCGACTGGGACAACATGCTGGCGTTCGAGGGCAACACCGCCCCGTACATGCAGTATGCCTACAGCCGGGTGGCGTCCATTTTCAAACGTGCGGCCATCGATCCGGCCAGCCTGCAGGCGCAGCCGCTGGTGCTGAATGACGAGCGTGAAATCACGCTGGCTACCCGCCTGTTGCAGTTTGAGGAAGTGCTGACCACCGTGGCGCGCGAAGGCACGCCGCACGTGATGTGTTCTTACCTCTACGATCTGGCCGGCCTGTTCTCCGGCTTCTATGAGCACTGCCCGATCCTCAGCGCCGAAAGCGACGAGATCCGCAACAGCCGCCTGAAACTGGCCCTGCTGACCCAGCAGACGCTGAAAACCGGCCTCGACACCCTGGGTATCGAGACCGTCGAGCGCATGTAATCACGCAACGCTGACCAATAAAAAGGGCGACATTCACTGTCGCCCTTTTTTTATACCGTTACACCCCGCAGTCAGACAGTACGGCGGGCAAAATCACGCAAGCGGAAGCCCAGCAGCATCAACACACCGAAATAGGCCACCACCCCGGCCACCACCACGGCCGCCAGGCGCAGCAGGCGCAACGGCATGGTGCCGGTTGCCCACTCCGGCATCAGCCACATCACGCCAATCAGCACCGAAGACATCACCACCACCGCCGCCAGCAGCTTCAGCAAAAACGGCGTCCAACCCGGCTGCGGCTGGAAAATTTTCTGTTTACGCAGCTGCCAGTAGAGCAGCGCGGCGTTGAGGCAGGCCGCCAGGCCAATCGACAGCGACAACCCGGCATGTTTCAGCGGGCCGATAAACGCCAGGTTCATCACCTGCGTCATCACTAGGGTGATTATGGCGATTTTGACCGGGGTTTTGATGTCCTGACGCGAGTAGAAGCCCGGCGCCAGCACTTTCACCACAATCAGCCCCATCAGCCCCACGGAGTAGGCCACCAGCGCGCGCTGGGTCATCGCCGCGTCAAAGGCGCTGAACTTGCCGTACTGGAACAGCGCCACCGTCAGCGGTTTCGCCAGGATCCCCAGCGCCACCGCGCTCGGCAAGGCGAGCAGGAAACAGAGGCGCAGCCCCCAGTCCATCAGGCGTGAATACTCGTCATGGTTGCCGCTGGCAAAGCTTTTCGCCAGCGACGGCAGCAGGATGGTACCGAGCGCCACCCCCAGCACACCGGACGGGAACTCCATTAACCGGTCAGCATAGTACATCCAGGAGACGGAGCCGGAGGCGAGGAATGAGGCGAAAATGGTGTTGATAATCAGTGAAATCTGGCTGACCGACACCCCAAGAATCGCCGGCCCCATCTGGCGCATGACCCGCCAGACCCCGGCATCTTTCAGGTTCAGGCGCGGCAGCACCAGCATGCCGATTTTACGCAGGTGCGGCAGCTGGTAACCGAGTTGCAGCACCCCGCCCACCACCACCGCCCAGGCCAGCGCCATCACCGGCGGGTGGAAGTACGGCGCGGCGAACAGCGCAAAGCCGATCATGCTGACGTTAAGAAACGTCGGCGCAAACGCCGGGATCGAGAAGCGGTTCCAGGTATTGAGGATTGCACCGACCAGCGAGGCGAGCGAAATCAACAAAATATAGGGGAACGTGACCCGCAGCAGTGCGGAAGTCAGGGCAAACTTATCCCCGGTATCAGCGAAGCCGGGCGCGGTGATGAAGATCACCCACGGGGCGGCCAGCATCCCGGCGACAGTGACCAGCGCCAGCGCCAGCGTCAGCAGCCCGGAGACATAGGCAATAAAGGTGCGGGTCGCCTCGTCACCCTGCTGGCTTTTGTATTCGGCCAGAATCGGCACAAACGCCTGGGAAAACGCTCCCTCGGCAAAGATACGGCGTAACAGGTTGGGCAGTTTAAAGGCCACGAAGAAGGCATCCGTTGCCATGCCTGCCCCGAATACCCGCGCCACGATAGCATCACGCGCAAATCCCAGCACACGTGAAAACATGGTCATCGAACTGACGGCAGCTAATGATTTAAGTAGGTTCATCTCTGTTTTTCTGTAGTGCAGCCCAAACAATAACGCCTGCAAATGCAGGCGTCAGGGGGTGGGCCGCCAGGCTCATGGTGCGCCTAGTCTACGTATCCGGCGCGTAATAGCCAGAGCCAGTTGTTACTGCCGGTTACTCCGGCAGGTCGCCCTCATACAGCAGCTGCTCAATCACCCGCTGCGCGTAAAGTGCCTGATCGCCCGAGGTTTCCGGCGCGGTATGGTTGCTGACGCAGTCGATAAAGTGCCGCACGGCGCCGTCAAAGCCACGCTGCACCAGCGTGCTCTGCCAGCCGGGCACCGGCCGTTCGGTAAGCAGGCCGCCCTGTTCCTGCGCCCAGTGGCGCATCTCATCCAGCTGGTAGACCGCGCCGTCACAGACAGCCTGCACGCGTTCGCGCTGGCTGCCGGCCCGGCGGTGCATGCTGGTGGTAACGTGGATACTGCCGCAGCGGAAATGGTGCTCGGCATACAGCATTTGGCCATGATCGTTACTGAGGATATCTCCCCCCTCCAGCATGGCATCACCGCCGCCCAGCCACAGCGCGGTATCCACCACATGCAGGTAATCATCCAGCAGGGTAAAGCGCGCATCCTGTGGGCCGACGCTGTCGCTGCGGTGTTTGTCCATGCGGATGGAGGCCGGTTGCTGCATCTCACTGCGCAACTGCCGGTAAAGCGGGGAGAACCGCCGGTTGAAGCCGACCATCAGCGCCTTGCCGTTGTCTTTGGCGATCTCCACCAGGTGCTCAGCCTGCTCCAGCGTTTCCGCCAGCGGCTTATCAACGTAAACATGCACCCCACGGTTGAGCAGATCGCTCACCACATGGAAATGGCTGGCGGTGCTGCTGTGCACAAACACCGCATCGCACTGCCCCGCCAGCTCATCCAGCCGGGAGAAGGCGCGCATCCGGTAGGCGCTGCACACCTGCTCTGTTTTTTGCTGATTGGGCGAGAAACCGCCCACCAGCGTCCACGCACCGGCATTGGCCAGCACCGGCAAATACGCTTTCTGGGCGATGTCGCCCAGCCCTACCACACCCACTCGCAAGGTCGTCATGGTCTGCTCCGTTAGTTGCCCAGCCGGGCTAACAGCATGTCAAGGCGCTCATGTAATTCAGCCACCTGGGACTCCAGCCCGGCGACGCGGGCCTCCAGCGAGCTGGTCTCAGTGTTGCCGGCCGCGCCGGTACCGGCCGGGGCAGCGGGTTCAGCCGGGGCAGTCACCGCGCCGCTGAACAGGTGCATAAAACGGTGCTCGCGCTTGCCCGGCTCACGCGCCAGGCGCACCACAAACGGGCCGTCTTCGCGCGTCTCCAGCCCGGCCAGCGCTTGTTCGGCCTCGCTGACGTCGCTGAACTCATAGAGCCGGGCGGCGCGGGTACGCAGCTCCCCGGCCGTCTGTGGCCCGCGCAGCAGCAGCGTGGTCACCAGCGCCACTTCCGGCGCGGAGAATTTCAGGTTGCCGAACTCGGAATTACAGAACCTGTGCTCATATTTCAGCGTGCGGCTGCCGCTGACGCTGCGGATCAGGTGCTTTTTCACCAGGAGATCCAGCGTCTGCTGCACCTCACTTTCGCTCAGCTCCAGCACCGGGTCGCGGTTGGTTTTCTGGTTACAGGCGGCGGCCAGGCTGTTCAGGGACAGCGGGTAGAGCTCCGGCGTGGTGATCTGCTTCTCCATCAGGCAGCCGATGACCCGGGCCTCTTCAACACTCAACGGATGTTTCATCATGCTCCTTTAGCGTGGCGGCACCCAGTCATGGCAGGTCAGCGCCGTCAAAATGTGATCCTGCCATTTGCCGTTAATCAGCAGATAATCTTTGGCATAACCTTCACGTTCAAACCCCAGCCGCGCCAGCAGATCGCCGCTGCGCTGGTTATGGGGCATATAGTTCGCCATGATGCGGTGCATCCGCTGCTGGCGCTGCATATAGCGGATGGCGGATTGCAACGCCTCATACATCAGCCCCTGGCCCTGCCACTTCTCCCCCAGCGAGTAGCCGAGGAAGCAGGCGTGAAAAGAGCCGCGCAACACATTGCTGAAGTTGGCCACCCCGACAATCTCACGCTCATCCGGGTCGAGCAGGATAAAGTAGTAGGCGTTACCCTGTTTGTGCAGGTCGGCAATCAGCCCCAGCCGCGCCTGCCAGCCGGAGGGGTGGCAGTGGCTTTCGTCCCGCACCGGCTCCCAGGGTTTGAGAAATGCCCGGTTTTCGGCGTAATACTCCGCCAGGCGGTGGGCATCCCGCTCATGAACCAGCCTGACGACCAGCCGGTCTGTGGTCAGGCGTACCTTTGGTGATGCCGAGCGATAGCCAAACATCCATTCCCTCCGCTCTCTGGACAGGTCGATAAATCATCTTTATGGGGCTGCTGCCGGTATTGCCTGCCAGGATTGCCGGCACTTATCACCGAGCATAGACCACCCCACGGCCATGTGCTGACGGGCAGCACCGGGACGCGGCACCGCTCATAAAAATTTACCCGCATTCTCGCTTATCGTTAACCGCTTGACGATAAAAAAATATTATCTATCCGCCACCTGTCTAACGCCCGCGTTCAGGTTCAGAATAGAGGCCCTTTTCCCCCTTCTGGCCCGCCGCCCGGTGGCCGCGTTTACAGGATGTGTCATGTCATTGGTTTCACAGGCAAGGAGCTTGGGCAAATATTTCCTGTTAATGGATAATTTGCTGGTGGTACTGGGATTTTTCGTGGTGTTCCCGTTAATCTCCATCCGTTTTGTCGATCAGCTCGGCTGGGCCGCGCTGATGGTGGGTATTGCGCTGGGATTGCGGCAGTTTGTGCAGCAGGGGCTGGGGATTTTCGGCGGCGCGATTGCTGACCGCTTCGGCGCCAAGCCGATGATTGTCACCGGCATGTTGCTGCGGGCCGCCGGGTTTGCCGCGATGGCAGAAGCTGCCCAGCCGTGGCAGCTCTGGCTGGCCTGCGTGCTCTCCGCCCTCGGCGGCACGCTGTTTGACCCGCCGCGCACCGCGCTGGTGATTAAACTGACCCGCCCGCATGAGCGCAGCCGCTTCTACTCCCTGCTGATGATGCAGGACAGCGCCGGGGCGGTGGTGGGCGCGCTGCTCGGCAGCTGGCTGTTACAGTATGATTTCCGGCTGGTCTGTTGGGTGGGGGCGGTGATTTTTATCCTGGCGGCCGCCTGGAACGCCTGGCTGCTGCCTGCGTACCGTATCTCCACCGTGCGTGCGCCGATGCGTGACGGGCTGGCGCGGGTGATGCGTGACCGGCGGTTCGTGACCTATGTGCTGACGCTGACCGGCTACTACATGCTGGCGGTGCAGGTGATGCTGATGCTGCCGATCATGGTGAATGTGCTGGCCGGATCAGCCGCCGCCGTGAAATGGATGTACGCGATTGAAGCCTGCCTGTCGCTGACGCTGCTCTACCCGGTGGCGCGCTGGAGCGAAAAGCGCTTCCGGCTGGAGCAGCGGCTGATGGCCGGGCTGTTGCTGATGACGCTCAGCCTGCTGCCGGTCGGCATGGTGCACAGCCTGCATGCCCTGTTTGCCCTTATCTGTCTGTTCTATTTCGGCGCGATCATTGCCGAGCCCGCCCGGGAGACGCTGGGCGCCTCCCTGGCGGACAGCCGGGCGCGCGGCAGCTATATGGGCTTCAGCCGCCTTGGGCTGGCACTGGGCGGGGCCATCGGTTACACCGGCGGCGGCTGGATGTATGACACCGGCCAGGCGTTTGGCCTGCCGGCCCTGCCCTGGCTGCTGCTGGGCGCGGTAGGCGCGGTGACGTTGCTGGCGCTCTACTGGCAGTTTAACCAGCGCCGCATAGAGCCGGCGATGCTCGGCGGTAACTAGCTGATTTTCTTTTCCCTGTCTCCAGCCCGATGGCCCGGCACCTGCCGGGCAGTTTGATCTCCTGCTATTCCTTACCCATACTTTCCTTTCGCACATGCGGGCATGCCACCGGCCGGGTTCCGGCCGCTTGCCCGTGATGGCAAACCTGAAGGAGCATGAAAATATGAAACTCTATGTCTATGAACATTGTCCTTTTTGTGTCAAAGCGCGCATGATTTTCGGCCTGAAAAACGTGCCGGTGGAGATCAGTGTTCTCGCCAATGATGATGAGAAAACACCCATCTCTATGGTCGGCCAAAAAATGGTGCCGATTCTGCAGACCGAAACGGGCGGCTTCATGCCGGAGAGCATGGATATCGTGCACTATATCGACAAAAAATATGGCAAACCGTTGATCACCGGCAGCACCAACCCGGCCATTGCCGCCTGGCTGCGCCACGTCAACGAATACAGCGCCCGCCTGCTGCTGCCGCGTTTTGCCCGCGCCAATTTTGAAGAGTTTGCCACCCCGGAAGCGCGCCGCTATTTCGTGAACAAAAAAGAGGCCACGCTCGGCAGCTTTGACGAACATTTGCAGCACTCCCCCGGCCTGATTAAGAAGATAGGCCAGGATCTGCACGATCTGGATAAGCTGATCGTGGAGCCGAATGCCGTCAACGGCGAGTTGTCCGAGGATGATTTCAGCCTCTTCCCGCTGTTGCGTTCACTGACCATCGTCAATGGCGTCACCTTCCCGACCCGCGTGGCGGAATACCGTGACAATATGGCGAAACAGACTCAGGTCAACCTGCTGAGCAGCGTCGCCCAGTAATCCTGCCGCCGCCGGGCTGACCGGCGGCGCTTGCCCCTGCCGATTGCCCCTCGATTTCCTTCCCTGTTCCCCATGGAACTCCTGCGCCATTTCGCCGTCCAAGAGGGCGTCCGTTTGCCGGCCCGGTAAGCGGGCGAGGATTTTGGCTCACGAGGAAAACTTTTGGTTCATGAGGAAAACAATGAGAACCCGCTTTTTAGGGGCCGCGGCCCTGATTTTTGCCGGTCTGCTTACCGGCTGTAACCAACTCACGCAGTACACACTCAGTGAACAGGACGTTAATCAGTATCTGCAAAAACATAACAAATTTGAGAAACAGCTGGGCGTGCCGGGGCTGGTTGAGGCACACATTGTGCTGACGAATCTCAACAGCCAGATTGGCCGCAGCCAGCCGGATCGCGTGACGCTCAAAGGCCACGCCGCCATCAGCATTACCTCCCTGCTCGGCCCGCAACAGGCAGAGATGGATCTGACCATGGAAGCGCGGCCGGAGTTTGATAACGAGAAAAAAGCGATTTTCCTGAAAGATCTGCAACTCACGGACTACGCGGTGCAGCCGGAAAAAAGGCAGGGCATGATAAACACCCTCAGCCCGTACCTGAACCAGGCGCTGAAAAGCTATTTTGACCAGCGCCCGGCCTACGTGCTGAGCGCCGACCGCAGCAAAGGCGAAGCGCTGGCGATGCGGCTGGCCAAAGGGCTACAGGTGAAGCCGGGCGAACTGGTGATTCCGTTTACCCAATAACCCCGGGCCAGCAATAAAAAACGCGCCGGAGAGGCGCGTTTTTTATGGTCACGGTGCAGCACCGTACCCGCTACTCTTCTTCCGCCGCGTCATCGTCACCGGCTTGCGCCTCGGCCAGCTCATCCCACATCGCCTGAATCGCTTCCCGGCTCAGCAGCGCCAGCGTGCGGTAGAACGGCGTGGCCGCATGGGCCTCGACTTTCCCCAGGAAACGCCCGCACCACGGCAGTAAATAGTCATCAAACAGCGCGATCTGCGCCTGCACCTCATCCGCCTGTGACTGATCTTCCAGCCACGACGCCGCCAGCAGCAGCGCGCCGATGTGGTCAGCCGGGGCATCGCTCAGCGGCATCCCGCGCTGTTGCAGGAAGGCGCGCACCTCCGCCTCCGCGATCGCCGCGTCATAGTCATGGGCATAGGCTGACACCGCCGCCTCACTGCCGAACAGCGCCTGATAATCTGCCGTCACCGCCGGGAGATCCGCCGCGCCCTGCTGCAACCGGGCCAGCAGCTCGTCCTGCTCCAGCGGCCAGTGCTGCGCCAGCTTGCCTTCGCGGATCAACGTAAACAGCGGCGCGACCAGCGGGTCTTGCGGCGAGCGGTTAAACAGCGTACCCAGTACGCGGCAGACAATCGAAAACTCATTCATCGGGCTTTACCTGTAAGGCGAAAAATTGGCGAGACGATGTCACAGATCGGCCCGTTCTGCAATCACCGGGGTATGGCAGCAGCATGGCACCTCCCGCCTGCCGCGCCCGCTGAAAAGGTTAATAGCCCAGGGTACGATCGAACACCAGAGGTAACGCCTGCCCGGCGCGATCGGCCTGAATGATGGTGAGGGCGTGTTGCGCTTTAGACTGGTGAGAAATCAGCGAGGCCACGTGGCTTGTCACAATAACGCCGGGATGACACCAAAGGGGATCGTCCTCAGGCAAAGGCTCCTGTGGGAAGACATCCAGAATAGCGCCGCTTACCCGGCCACAATCAAGGGCATGTAATAACGCATCATGCCGGAGCTGACGGCCGCGCCCTACGTTAATGATCCCCGCGCCGTCCGGCAATTGCGCCAGAAAGTCATCATTTATGATCCCCCGGGTTTCTGCGGTGTCCGGCAACAGATTCACCATGATCTGGCTGCGCGTCAGAAAGGGCGACAGCCCTTCCGCGCCAAAAAAACCGGCCACACCCGGCACCGTTTTGGCGGAACGCGCCCAGCCATGAACGCTAAACCCATTCGCCAGTAACCGCTGTGCAACGGCCGTTCCCAGGCGGCCCAGCCCCAGGATGCCGACGGCGGTTTCACTGGCCAGGCCGCCCGTCAGATGGGCGGCCCAGCGTTTATGCCGTTGCGCCTGAATAATGTCCGGGAGCCGGCGCACTAACATATAACAGGCCATGGTCACATAATCGGCCATCCTGGCCGCCGTTTCAGGGGTGACCATCCGGGTAATCGGGATATCCGGGGGGAGTGCGGTATCAGCGAGAATGTGATCCACCCCTGCGGCTTCGCTGAGGATGACACGCAGATGAGGATACCGGGCTAACTGCCCCGCCTCCGGTTCCCATACCAGCACGTAACGCACACTTAAGGGATCCACGGAAGCATCATCCCAGGCCGCGAGCCGTAAATCCGGCAGGCGGGAGGAAAAATAAATTTTCCATTCTGCCAGCTCAGCGTCAGTCAAAAAATTAATCAGTAACGTCTCTTGCTCAGTTATTTTCATTTTTCACGTCGGGTTAGCGTGTGGAAAAGCGCACGGGTCAGATGTGCAGCGGATTTATTATCATCAATGTGGCGCAAATGTGGTGCAATGACCTCCGCCGGCGGTAAAACCCTACCCGGTATGGGGTGGCGTTAATTCGATACTGCGGCAATATTCCATAAAAAGCCTGGCCGGCCGTGTCGGCTCATTATTTTTTAAATACGCCATCACCAGCGTCGAGGCCGGCATATCATCCTCAATCTCCACCTGCGCCAGACAGCCTCCATCATAGGTCATGATGGAATAGGGGCGGGTGACTAATACAGAGAACCCCAGCCCCTGCCCAACCATGCATCTCACCATTTCAATTGAAGGTGAACTGTAAGCCACGTCCGGGTAATACCCCTTATCTCTGAAAATATTAATGAAATAATTTTTACTGGGGATAGCATCCAGCAACACCATGGGCTCGCGGCTTAATTGATGAAGTGTCACACTTTTATTTTTCGCTAACGGATGGGCGGCCGGCAATAGCGCATAAGGTTTATGCGGCGCATTTAATTCCTCTTTATGGATGTCATTTCCCAGCTCCAGATCGTAAAGAAAAGCCACATCAAACCGCCCCCGGTGCAGCCCATGCATCAGCTCATGCTGCTCGCCATCATTCAGTTGAATGGTAATATCCGGATAGATTTTTTTAAATCCCGCAATAAGTTTCGGCATATATAACGGGGCAGCAGATTCAAAACAGCCGACCGCAATAGTGCCGGATACCACCTCGTTTTCTGCACGGGAGTTTTGCTCAAATTCATAAGAGAGGCGTAAAAGATCTTTTGCCTTATCATAAAACCGGCGCCCGCCCGGCGTCAGGGAGACCCCTTGCGCATGATGCCGGATAAACAATTGCTGATCAAAGGCATCCTCCAGGTTTTTAATGGCAATAGAGATGGAGGGCTGGGCAATATGCAATTGCCGGGAGGCTTCTGCAATGCTTTCCATTTCGACAACGGTGACAAAATACCTGAGCTGCTTGAGTGTAAAATGCATCATCATTTAACCATTTAAATAGTATCATCATGTAACATTATTTATGATGATAAGCCGTAAGTGATGAAAGCAATCCCCATGCCAGATATTTTTATTAATCCGTAAAAGCTGAAACTACGCGCCTGTTTCTTTTATCGTTTGATAATGCTTTTCTTATTGTTGTTTTTATGCCCGGATTATCCGCCAAAACAGCCTGTCGGCCCGCCTATTTTTCTTGCCTCATTTTAGCGCAAGGCATGCCCTCAAAAGGGGCGGCCTGAGGCATAGTTTTTTTTAATCCAAAGGCCAAAAAATTACTAATTGCCTCTTTTATCCTGCTGCCGCCATAGTGTAACTGAAAAGTTAATGCGCGGTTCAAAAGCCTTTTTGTGACGCGGCATAATTCCTTTAAATACGGTGAGCTAATTATCCATGACGTTTAACTGGAACTATATGTTGGGTCTGCTGAGTGATGCTGATTTTTGGCTGGCGACCTGGACAGTAATAAAACTGAGCCTGTTGACGTGGGTAATCAGTATCGTACTGGGTTTTATCCTGGCATTGGGCAAACAGTCCACTAACCTCTTTCTGAGCCTGCCCGCGCGCGGCTATATCTGGTTGTTCCGCAGCCTGCCGCTGTTGGTGTTACTGATTTTTGTTTATAACCTGCCGCAGGCAGTACCGGCCTTCTCTGCCGTGCTGGGCGACCCCTTCTGGGCCGGGCTGCTGGCGATGGTTATCTGCGAAAGTGCCTATATCGCCGAGATTCACCGGGGTGGACTGTTGTCGATCCCGAAAGGGCAGCGCGAAGCCGCACATGCGCTGGGGTTACGTTTCGCCGGCATACAGTGGCGTGTGGTGATCCCCCAGGCGTTGCGCGTGGCGTTGCCGGCCCTGGCAAATGAATATATCGCCATCGTCAAACTCACCTCGCTGGTGTCGGTGATCTCCCTGACAGAAATCCTGATGGTGGGGCAGCGGCTCTATTCGCAGAATTTCATGGTGATGGAAACCATGGCGGCCGTGGCATTTTATTACGTGCTCGTGGTGACCGTGTTTGATGGGCTGCTGAAATACCTGGAGCGCGCCCTGGATGTCACGCAGCGCAAGACCACCCGCGTGCCCGGTGCGGCCATGCTGGCCCTGGCCACCCAGGAGCGGGCAGCGGTGGCCCGCCCCTTCTCCGGCAGCCCGGACCCGGCACTGCAGGCCTCAAATTTGCATAAAGCCTATAACAATGTCGAAGTGCTGGGGGCCGTTAACCTGCAAATTCAGCCGGGCGAAGTGGTGTCGGTAATCGGCCCCTCGGGTTCCGGGAAAACCACGTTAATACGCCTGCTTAACGGCCTGGAACAGCTTGATAACGGGGAGATCAAGATTAATGGCCAGCCTTTCCTGCAGCTGCAGCGTCAGGGTGCGCAAAAGCCACGGTTTATCGAAAATGCCGAGCATCGCCTGAATATTGGGATGGTGTTCCAGAATTTTAATCTTTTCCCGCACCTGACCGTCATGAATAACCTGCTGCTGGCCCCGCGCTACCACCGCCTGGCGCCTGCAGACGAGTTAACACAGTACGCCTGCATGCTTTTACATAAAGTGGGCATGCTGGAACACGCCTGGAAATACCCGCATCAGTTATCTGGTGGGCAGCAGCAGCGTGTGGCGATTGCCCGCGCATTGATGATGCGCCCGCAAATCATGCTATTTGACGAACCCACGTCAGCCCTCGATCCGGAAAAAATCAATGAAGTCCTGCAGGTCATTGAAACCCTGGCGCAGGAGGGGATCACCATGATGATCGTCACCCATGAAATGAATTTTGCATTCAAAGTCTCTGACCGGGTTGTTTTTATGGAAAAAGGACGCGTGGTCTGCGATGACGCGCCGCAGGCACTGCGCAGCGGGAAACACCCCCGCGTAGAAGCCTTCCTGAAGGATGTTTTGCTGGCTTAACCATTCACACTTTTCTTAGGGGAAATCTCATGATCGAGCAGTGGCAGGTAGAGCAGTTTCATCAACAAGGTTATCTGGTCGTGGAAGGTGTTTTATCCGCCGACGAGGTCGCCGCGCTGCAACATGACTTTGACCAGTGGGTTGAAGAGAGCCGGGCACGCAGCGATGCCTGGGGAGAAACGCAGGATGGGCGGGCGCGTTTCGATCTGGAGAGCGATCACCGCGCCGATCATCCCTCGTTGCGCCGGGTCAGCTCCCCTACCGAGATCTCACCGGTGTATGCGCGCGCGGCATTACAGTCCCGCATGGCACAGATTGCCGGGAAACTGATTGGCGGCAGCGGCACCCGTTTTCACCACAGCAAAATCAATTCAAAACTGCCGCACACCGCCACCCAGGTGAAGTGGCACCAGGATTTTCTGTTCACGCCACACAGCAATGATGACATCGTCACCGCCCTGCTGATGGTCAGTGAAGTGACCCCGGAAAATGGCCCCCTGAATGTGATACCCGGCAGCCATAAGGGGCCACTCTGGTCACACTGGCAGGATAACCGGTTTACCGGCGCGGTGGATGATGCGGTGGTGTCTGAACATTGCCGCCAGCCCGTTGCGTGTTTCGGCCCTCCGGGTTCGGTCTGTTTCATGCATACCCGCTTGCTGCATGCCTCCAGCCCCAATGTCACTGAATTACCCAGGACGCTCTTTATCTGTGTGTATGCCGCTGAAGACAGCCTGCCCTATGGTGAAAACCCTTTACCCAGTCAACATGCCGGCGTGATGGTGGCTGGTGATGAGAGCGGGCTGGTGCGCAGCACCGATAACCAGCTGCGGCTGCCGCAAAAACCGCGCGGCGCGTCCTTTTTTGTTCAACAGGCTGGGAAAGATCCCGCGATTGCCTGACCTCTTTTTCCATTGGAGCTGACATGAAGCCATTACGTACCGTTGCCCGCCCTGTTGCCCTGTGCCTGAGCGCCGCCCTCGCGCTGGCCTCTTTTAGTTCACAGGCTTTCCTCCAGCCCGGGAAAATCATCGCCGGGTCAGACATGACCTTTTTTCCCTATGAATACGTTGAGAAAAACCGGCCGGTGGGCTTTGATATTGAATTCCTTGATGGCCTGGCAAAAATGATGGGGCGCAAGGCGGAAAATATCGACACCCGCTTTCCCAACCTGATCACCGGCCTGCAAGGCGGGCGCTTCGATATCACCAACTCCTCGATGTATATCACTGCTGAGCGCCTGAAAGTCATCGATATGGTGCCTTACCTGAAAAGCGGTGAAGCTATTTTGTCGCTGAAAGGAAATGATTATCAGCCCAGGCGCCCGGAAGATTTTTGCGGCCACAAGATAGGCTCCATGGGGGCCACCTCCTGGTTGCAACAGCTGCAAAAGCTCTCCACTGACTATTGCGTCAAGAAAGGGTTAAAGCCCATTGCGTTGAGCGAATACAGTACCGATCCGCAAACCACCCAGGCCCTGCTGTCACATGCGGTTGAGGCACAAATCACCGATGCAGCGGTGGCCAACGGGGTGATTGAGAAATTGGGCAGCCGCATCGTCATCTCCTCCGACACCCTCATCTACCCGGTGTTGAACGGGTTTGGGGTGAAAAAAGGCAATGACGAGGTGAAAAAAGCGCTGACGGATGCGCTGGAAAAATACCGCCAAACACCGGAATACGCGGCGCTGCTGAAGAAATATAACTTCCAGCCGCCCAGCGAGGACGACATCAGCACCCTGATGCCCAAACCCTGATCACTTATCGGCGTGCCCCCTTACGCCGGGGCACGCCATGCCTGACGAGATAATTTATGGCACTTTCCTTTGAAGAAAAAACACGTATTGACCTGGCGGCGACGTTTCGCATCATCGCCCATCTGGGGATGCATGAGGCCGTGGCGAACCATTTCAGCGCCGCCATTTCCCCTGATGGGAAAGACTTTTTGATCAACCCGAAGTGGAAACACTTCTCCCGTATCCGCGCCAGCGATCTGTTACTGCTGAATGCGGACGACGCCTCCAATGCAGAGCGTGATAATGTGGATGCCACCGCCTGGGCCATTCATGGCCAGATTCACCAGCGCCTGCCGGAAGTGCGGGTGGTGCTGCATTTACACCCCGTCTATACCACCAGCATCGCCTGCCTGGCGCACCCCCATATCCCGCCGATTGACCAGAATACGGCGCGCTATTTCAACCGCGTGGCGATCGATACGCTCTATGGCGGTATGGCTGACTCAGTGGAAGAAGGCGCACGCCTTGCCGATCTGCTAGCAGGAAAACGCCGCCTGCTGATGGGCAACCACGGCGTCATGGTGACCGGGCAGACGATTGGTGAAACCTTTGATGATATCTGGACGCTGGAGCGGGCCTGCCAGATTCTGGTGACCGCCTGGTCTACCGGCCAGCTGCTGAAGGTGCTGTCTGATGACGTTGCCGAGAAGACCGCGCAGGACTGGGAAAAAATCAGCGACTTCTCCCGCCGGCATTTTGAAGAGATGAAACAACTGATGATTGAGTCTGATCCTTCGGTGATGGATTAACGGCCGCGGCTGCCGCCCGTGCTCCGGCGGCAGCCTCCGCATTCCCTCAGGCCCGCATCCACCGGCAGAGGTTGCCCAGCATCTGCATACAGCGCGCAAGTTGATCAAGGCTGACATACTCGTCGGGTTTATGGCCCTGTTCCATACTGCCGGGGCCGCATACCAGCGTGGCGATGCCCGCCTCATCAAATAAACCGCCCTCCGTGCCGAACGCTACGGTCTGAAAATCGTCACTGCCGCTCCATTGCATCATCCACTGCGCAAAGGCCGACTGCGGGTCGGTTAACAGCCCCGGGTAGTAGCTTAAGGGGTCAAACTGAATGGTGCAGTGTGCATCCACCTGTTTCATCATGGGCAGCAGCGTGTGTTGGGCATACTCCTGTAACGCGGTGGTGACATCCGCCACCTCGGCTCCCGGCAGGCTGCGGATTTCGAAATCAAACCGGCAATCTTGCGGCACGATATTCAAGGCGGTGCCGCCCTGAATAGTCCCCACCTGTAAGGTGCTGTAAGGCGGGTCAAAACGGCTGTCGCGCTGCGCTGCCAGCCGCTCGCTCAACGCCTCCAGCCGGGTGATGAGCCGGGCCGCATACAGGATGGCATTCACGCCTGAGGGTGCATACGCGGAATGGCAGGCGTGCCCACGCACCTGACAACGCATGGCAAGTTTACCTTTATGGCCATACACCGGCCGCATCTCCGTGGGCTCCCCGATGATGCACATGGCCGGTTTTTCTGCACAGGCGTTGAGATAGGCCACCAGGCTGCGTACCCCGAGGCAGCCTACCTCTTCATCATAAGAAAAGGCCAGGTGGAGCGGCATCCTGAGCGGCTGTTCCAGAAAATTCGCCAGCGAAGCCAGCATGCAGGCGAGAAAGCCTTTCATGTCGGCACTGCCGCGCCCGTAGCAGCGCCCTTCCCGCTCGGTGAGGCTGAAGGGCGGCACGGTCCAGCGCTGGCCGTCAGCCGGTACCACGTCGGTATGGCCGGACAGCATGACGCCGCCCCCGCCCGGCGGCCCCAGCCGGGCATAAAGGTTCGCTTTACGTCCGTCCTCATCATAAAAGCGCTGCGAAGGAATGCCGTGCTCCGCCAGGTAGTCATGAATGAAATCAATCAGCGCCAGATTGGACTCGCGGCTGGTGGTATCAAACGCGAGCAGCCTCGCCAGCAGGGAACGCACGGATTCATTCATCGCCCGGCACACCGTAGCTGGGCGCGTCACGCGGATCCAGCGCGCGGGTGAGATAAGCCTGCATTTGCGGCTCATAGGCGAGCCACAGCGTGTGAAGTTGCCCGACCGGGTCTTCCTCCGCCCAGTCAACGCGGAGATCGACCACAGGCCAGGTGTAATCCTCAACCACCTTCACCGCGGCCGAATGCAGCGGCCCCGCTTCCCCACCGCGCGCCAGCCCGGCCTGCAGGGCGCCGATCAGGCGCCCGGTCAGCTCCCCGCTGGAGGCGGTAAATGCGTCCACCATGGCGCCAATCACGGCTTTGTCCGCCAGCATGTTGCCCGCGGCGACACAGTTTTCCCCCTGTGCCGTATGCCAGATGCCCAGCGTTTTATCCCCGCTGAACATCGCCGTGCTACCGTCCGCGCCGATGACCGCCACCTGGCGGTATTCACTGAACCGATCTTCTGCCAGCGCACTTTTCATCGCCTGTTGCGGGCTTTCGCCCGCCTCCAGATTGGCCAGAATCTGCTGCCCCAGCGCGGGCAAGGTGATATTTTGGCTGGAGACCGCGCCGACACCCGCCTGTAGCCAGGGGCAACGTGCGCCGACCGCGATGCTGGAGGAGCTGATCGCGATGCCCAATTGCCCCGACTCCGGGCACCGGGCGGTAATAGACAGGGTCATACGGGCTCCTTAGCGTTCCAGTCATCGGGGATCACGGCAATCACATCAATTTCCATCAGCCATTGCGGTTGCGCCAGCGCAGAGACCACCAGCCCGGTTGAAATGGGAAATACCCCTTTCAGCCATTTCCCCACTTCCAGATAGATAGGTTCGCGATAGCGTGGGTCGATGATGTAGGTGGTGGTTTTCACAATGTGTGACAGGTCACTGCCGGCCTCTTCAAGCAACTGCTTGACGTTTTTCATCGCCTGCTCAGCCTGCGCACGGGGATCGCCCAGCCCCACCAGGTTGCCTTCAAAATCAGTGCCTACCTGGCCACGGACATAAACCGTGTTCCCGGCGCGGACGGCCTGGCAGAGATCGTTATCCAGGGCCTGGTTCGGATAGGTTTCTTTGGTATTAAACATACGGATGCGGGTATGTGTCGGCATCATCTGTTTCCTGTGAGTTGACGGGAATGAAGGAGTATCAACGTTCTGACGTAGTCTGGTAATGCTGGTATTGGCGCTGAATGGCAATCTGGTCGGCGATGTATTTTGCATCGTGCCACACCCCCCAGATGAAGGTTGACCCCCGGCGCGAGAGCCAGGGAAGCCCAAGAAAATAGACGCCCGGCTCGCTCGATACCCCGCGATGATGCTGCGGTTTATTCTGTTCATTAAAGGCATTCACCTCCAGCCAGCGATAATCGGCGACGTAACCGGTCGCCCAGATAATGGCGGTAATGCCTGCCTGGGCGAGGTCGATTTCCCGCGTGGGGGCGGTCATGCAGGCGGGATCAGGCAGAAAATGGCGCGCCTCTGGCTCTTCCGGCAGGTCGAGACCGTTCTGGGCAATGTAACGATCGGCGGCGTCCAGCAGCGACAGGTAATTGGCGTCCCCGCGGTTGATATTCCCGGCCAGATCCGGGTGAAAGCTCACCACGCCCTGATGGAAAGCGCTCGTCAGCCCGACCAGATTGATGCCCTGTGCAGCCAGTTTGCGGAAGTCGACGGTGTGTCCGCCTCGTGCGCCGCTTACGGCAATGGTGACATGCTCTTTGCCGGGCTGGCTGGCTGCCGCATCCCACAACCCCAGCACGCCCAGCCACCAGCAGAAGTCCCGGTTGCGATAGCTGCGCGGCGGGCGATCGTGCGGGCCGACGGAGAGCCAGACCTTTTTCCCTGCACGCTGCAATTCATCGGCAATCTGTACACCGGATGAACCGGCACCGACCACCAGCACGCCGCCCTCCGGCAATTGCCCGGGGTGGCGGTAATCGGCAGAGTGAATCTGGAAGAGGCGGTTATCCTCAGGCGCAATCGCCGGGATAACCGGGCGCTGAAATGGGCCGGTGGCCGCGACAATACGTTGCGCTTCAATAATGCCGTCGGAGGTTTCAACGGTAAATCCCGGCCGCCCCGTATTGCGGGTCGCCCTTTTTACTTCGACGCCGGTTTGAATCGGCGCATCGAATTTTTTTGCATAGGCAACAAAATAGTCAGCCACATCCTCTTTTGCGACAAAACTGTCCGGTGTGTAACCCGGAAATTCCATCCCCGGGAACCGGTCATGCCAGGCGGGGCCGTTAGCCACTAAGGAATCCCAGCGTCCGCTGCGCCATGCTTCTGCAATGCGGCTTTTTTCCAGTACCAGATGGGGAATACCCAGCCGGCTCAGATGCTCACTCATCGCCACACCAGCCTGACCTGCGCCGACTACCAGTGTATCGATCTCTTTTTTTTCAACCGTCATTTCAGTGTCCTTCAAATAACTTCAGGCCAGGATTAATACCTGATAATGAATTTCCAGATTATTTGAGAAGCGGGGGGCGGTAAAATATTATTAAGCTAGCGTCTGGATAGAAAATAATGAGGCAGGCGTCCGGCCGGAATGAGCGAAAATCTTTTTTGCTTGCCGTGACGGCATGATTTTATATTTTGTCTTACAGCATTAAACCGGGTTCTGCGTATTTTATCGTGCTCATGGTCAATGCCTTGTTGGGTGCCGCCGCCGCAGCAGCACCCTGATACACCGCGCAGCGGAGAATCAATAACCGCGATCCCGGTCAACCAGCCCGGCGGGGGTTTTCCCCTGCTCAATGGCGCGGATGTTGGCGACGATCTGGTCCATCGCCTGTGCCGGCAGGGTCACGGCAGCGATGTGCGGCGTCACCGTAACGCGCGGGTGCGACCAGAACGGGTGCATGCGTGCCAGCGGCTCATCGGCAAACACATCCAGCGCGGCGGCCGCCACCTGCCCCTGCTCCAGCGCCGTCAGCAGATCGCCCTCTTTCAGGTGTGCGCCGCGCGCCGCGTTGATCAGGTACGCCTGGGGGGCCAGCTGTTTCATCAGCGCCAGATCGAGGATGCCCACGGTTTCCGGCGTGTTCGGCAACAGGTTGATCAATAGCCGGGTACCCTTCAGGAACGCCGGTAAATTATCGCGGCCGTGGAAACTCCCGACGCCCTCAATCTGTTTCGGGCTGCGGCTCCAGCAGCGCACAGTAAACCCGAGCCCCACCAGCGCCTGCGCCACCTGCTGCCCCAGCACCCCGGCCCCCATAATGCCGATCGGGAAGGTCTCCTGCCGGTGCGGTTTCAGCGGCTGCCACTGTTTTTGCTGCTGCTGGAGCTGGTACTCATCCATCCGGCGGAAAAAGCGCAGCACATAGGCCAGCACATACTCCTGCATCTGCTGCCCCATGCCGGTGTCTTCCAGCCGCAGCAGCGGCACGCCCGCCGGCAGCGTGCCCGGTGCCTGTTGCTCCTGCGCCAGAATGGCATCAACGCCTGCGCCCAGGGCAAAAATGCCCTTCAGCCCGCTGCGGCTCGCCAGCATCTCACGCGGTGGCTGCCACACCAGCGCATAGTCCGCCGGGGCGTCATCCCCGGGTTGCCAGACGCGCACCTGCGCCTCCGGCAGGCGTTGCGCCAGCCCAGCTATCCACGTCTGGCTGTTAAAGGTCGGATGATAAAAAAGGATGTTCATACTCTGCCCTCCTGAAGTTATTCCATGTCCATCGGCGCGCGGCGGGTTCAGGCGGCCGTGCGTTGAATCAGTTTACGCAGCAACGGCATCAGCACCAGTAATACCACCCCGGTCGCCACCGCCCCCCAGCCTAACGAGGTGAAGACAGTGCCGTAGCCGGGGTTGGTGGCCAGCGGCGTATTGCCGCTGTTTTGCGGCATCAGCCCGGAGATATACCCGGCCAGCACCGAGGCAACGCCGGTGACCATCATCCAGCAGCCCATCATGATGCCCTGGTAACGCGCCGGGGCGAGCTTGCCGATCATCGCATAGCCAATCGGTGAGATCAGCAGCTCCCCCAGGCTTTGCAACACGTAGCTGATCACAATCCATTTAAACGCCACCAGCCCGTCCGCCCCCGCCAGTGAGATCCCCACCGGCAGCACCAGCATACCCAGCCCGATGCAGAACAGCGAGGCGGAAAACTGCAACGGGATGTCGATGCGCCGGCCGCGCAGGCGCAGGCGGCTGAACAGCCAGGCCATCAGCGGCCCGCCCACCACGATCACGATGGTATTGATGTTCTGCACCCACTGCGGGGCGACGCGCAGGCCATAGACGTTCAGGTCAATATTGTGTTCGGTAAACAGCATCAGGCCCATCGGCGCCAGCTGGTAGATCATCCAGAACACCAGCGACCCCAGCGCCAGCAGCAGGTAAGCGACCATGCGGCGGCGTTCATCGCGCTGCGGGTGGCGCAGCGTGACCACCATCAGCGCCAGGAAGATCAGCGCGCCCAGCGTCACCACAAAGTAGCCGCTGAAACCGGCGTGGGTCAGCAATACGCGGATCAGCGGCACCAGCAGCAGCAGAATCGCCACCCCGATCAGCATATTCAGGCGGAAGCGCCCGCGTGACACCTCATTCAACGGGGTATTCACATCTTTCAGGATGCGCCAGCGCAGCAGAGTAATCACAATCGCCAGCAGGTTGCCGAAGGTGGCAAACAGGAACAGCGCGCGGTAGTTTTCACTCAGCTGGAAATAGCCGGCCACGGCAAAGCCGATAAAGAAGCCGAGGTTCATGCCGGCATAGTTCCAGAGGAAGGCTGACTCACGCCGTTCATCCTCCGGGCGGAAGCGCTGCGTCAGCATCATATTCAGGCAGGTGACGTTCAGGCCGCTGCCGGTCAGGAACATCGCCAGCCCCCAGTAGAGCCCGCTGACCCCGGCGGTGGCGATCAGCCAGCAGCCGATCACCTGCAACACCATGCCCAGCACAAACAGGTTGCGGTTGCTGAGGTAACGCCCGCCGAGGTAGCCGCCGAACATGTGCAGGCCATAGTTGAAAGCGCCGAAGACGCCCATCATGGCGTTGGCACTGCCCTCACTGAAGCCGAGTTTTTTGGTGGCATAGAGCACCAGCGTGGAGTAGAGCACGGCGAAACCGAGCGTGGCGAAGATCTGGATGAAAAAAAGTGTCCCGGCACCGGCAGGGATGTGATGCCCGGCCTGCGGTGTAGTGGATGTGTGACGCATAAAACCCCTGTATTTCCTTAGCACGATGCCAATCCGGCATCCGGCGGCGCGCTGCCCTGCCCGCTGTGCCCGGTTATTTTATTCCTGACCGGCGTCAGGCATTTTTTTCTATTTAGCGTCACGTGCCGCCGGATTGCCAGCTTTATTAGCAGGCTATTGATTGTTTAATCATTATTTGCGCCATTTATTGCCTGGTTATGCAGATACCCTCAATAACCTGTTGAAAGAACCATAACAGCGGGTATCTGGGCCGTGTTCTGATGCAGGTTGTGCAGAGTTACGCCAAAAATTGTTTTTTAAAACAACAGATTGCTGAAAGTTTAACTAAACGGTAAAAACCTGAAAAAAGGGGCTTGACCCATTGCACTGACCTCCCTATAGTAGCGCCCCGTTGAGACGCGAAAGCGGCGAGACGACAATATGGTGAGGTGTCCGAGTGGCTGAAGGAGCACGCCTGGAAAGTGTGTATACGTGAAAACGTATCGAGGGTTCGAATCCCTCCCTCACCGCCATATTCAAAAGCAGAAGGCCCCGATGAAAATCGGGGCCTTCTGCTTTTGAATCCGGGGATGGGCGGCCGGTGAGAACCCTGTGGTTCGACAAAACGGCAGAAACGCCGTTTTGCATGGCCCCGCCACCCGCAAGGGCGAGCGCCAGGGAAGGCGCGAGTGCACCCCGACCGAACCGCCCTTCTGCGTTTGTGGCTGAGAACACGCCACCGGGAACAGACATTTTTCTCTCTTTTTTCAGGGTTTACCCGGTACGTAAACCGGGTAAAACGGTGACATAAGCGGCAAAGCGCACAGAGCTTAACCATTTGCCAACAAACAGAGAAAATCTTCTTGACCCTTTGCACTGACCTCCCTATAGTAGCGCCCCGTTGAGCCGCGATAGCGATGAGACGAAAACGGTGAGGTGTCTGAGTGGCTGAAGGAGCACGCCTGGAAAGTGTGTATACGTGAAAGCGTATCGAGGGTTCGAACCCCTCTCTCACCGCCAAATTAAAAAGCAGAAGGCCCTGATGAAAATCAGGGCCTTCTGCTTTTATACTTCCCGCCAGTGAGAACCCGCCCCCACGCGCTATCCCGGGCCATCCCCGAGCTGATCCAGTTGCATAATCCGGCTGCACATCACCTGATTTTTGCCGTTGCGCTTGGCCTGATAAAGGGCATCATCGGCCATTTCTACCGCTTTGTTCATCGCCATGCCCGGCAGATAAATCGCTGCCCCGATAGAGACCGTGACGGACAGGCTGGCCCCCTCGGCCAGCCGCAGCACACTGGCAGACATCGCCTGCCGGATGCGTTCCGCGGTTTCCACGATCGGCCCGGTATTATGGCGATCGGTAATCACAATAAACTCTTCGCCACCATAGCGACCGGCAAAATCGGCGCTGTCGAGGCTCTGCATCAGCACCTCACTCAATTGCACCAGCAACTGGTCACCCACCAGGTGCCCATGGGTGTCATTCACCTGCTTAAAATTATCAATATCAATCAGCAGCAGGCCACCCGGTTTCTGGTGCGCCTGAAGCGACATCAGTTTGAAGTCAATGCTGGTGCGGTTGTTGAGCCGGGTCAGGCTGTCGATCGTGGCGCGATCGCGTAATGAAAAATAGGCGTGAATATGCCGCTCGGCAAAGTTAAGCGCATGGTAGCAGGCCGCGAGGCAGCCGGTTACCGCACACTGGTAAAACAGCACATCGTACCAGGGCACGCGCAGCGGCTGGCTGTAGGCCAGCGCCATACGGTAGAACGCGATCAGGATGATGGCGCGGTAAAACAGCCGGTGGGTTTTATGCCGCCAGACGCGCAACAGCAACAGCGGCACCAGCACCGAGGCGATCAGCAGATTATCCAGCGAGAGGGGCTCCGTCAGCGCCACATTCACCAGAAAACTGGTGACTCCGCTCAACCAGCCGCCAAAAAAGGTCACCAGGATAATCGGGATCATCTCAAAGTTAAAAAAGAGATGGGTGGAGACATCAAGCCGGTCAGGGATCAGGTAGTACAGCGCCAGCCCGGAAAGCAGCCCGAACGCGACCCGCTTCCAGGCCTCACTCTGCCAGGAGAACGCTGACTGGCTGCTCAGCGCAAAATAACTCAGGGAAAGCGTTGCGTAGGTAACGCAGATGTCCGCATAAAGTGTCGGATAAGATAAAAACAGCTGCATGATCGTTGCCTCTCCCTCTGCACTGGGCACCCTGCTGCCGGCCCGGCCCGGTACGCTTGCGATTTCAAGCTATTACCTCACTATAGATGAATCCCACCGGCATGAAGCCTCTACCGCTGACGGTGTGAAGGCACCGACATTTCCCCTGAGAATTATAACCCCTGCTTATTGCCTGTACCTGAATCATTACCCGCCCTCGCCCCACCGCGCACAATCCCTGACAGAGTTTGACTTACATCTATAAGTGCCGGGGCTGACCGGCGTAAGGTATGGCGCGCTTATCCGGCGGGCTGGTCAGGCTCCGCCTTTTTTCTCTCTTTTGGGTTGTTCCGTAATGAAAATGCATGGATTCCGCGCCCTCCTCCGGGGCAATGCGCTGGCAGAGGCCTGCCGGCATGAACCTTATTCGCTCCAGCGCCTGATGAAAGATGCCGTGGCAGGCATCACCGTCGGGATTATTGCCATTCCGCTGGCGATGGCGCTGGCGATTGCCAGCGGGGTGCCACCCCAGTATGGCCTTTACACCTCGGCGATTGCCGGGCTGGTGATTGCGTTGTGCGGCGGCTCGCGTTTCAGCGTCTCCGGGCCGACGGCGGCTTTTGTGGTGATCCTGTTCCCGGTCTCCCAGCAGTTCGGGCTGGCCGGGCTGCTGGTGGCGACCCTGCTCTCCGGCGTGATGCTGGTGCTGATGGGCATCGCCCGCATCGGCAGGCTGATTGAATATATCCCGTTGCCGGTCACGCTGGGCTTTACCTCCGGCATCGGCATTACTATCGCCACGATGCAAATCAAGGATCTATTCGGGCTGGAGATGGCGACGGTGCCGGAACACTTCACCGACAAAGTCGTGGCGCTGGCCCAGGCCTTACCCAGCTTCAGCGCGGCGGATGCGGTGATTGGCTTCTCGACGCTGGCGGTGCTGATTTTCTGGCCGCGGCTCGGCGTGCGGCTGCCGGGACACCTGCCGGCGCTGCTGCTCGGCACCGGTGTGATGGCGCTGCTGGCAACCCTGGGGCACCCGGTTGCCACCATCGGCTCGCGTTTCAGTTACCTGCTGGCGGACGGCACCCAGGGCATCGGCATTCCGCCGATCCTGCCGCAACTGGCGCTGCCGTGGAATGTTACTACCGGGAGCGGGCCGGCCGTCACCCTGGACTGGGCGCTGGTGTCGGCGCTGCTGCCGGCGGCGTTTACCATGGCGATGCTGGGGGCGATTGAGTCCCTGCTTTGCGCGGTCGTGCTGGACGGCATGACCGGCAGCAAACACCACGCCAACAATGAGCTGATAGGCCAGGGCATCGGGAATATCGTTGCGCCGTTTTTCGGCGGCATCACCGCCACCGCCGCGATTGCGCGCTCGGCGGCCAACGTGCGCGCCGGTGCCACCTCGCCGGTGGCCGCCGTTATCCATGCCTTGCTGGTGCTGCTGGCGCTACTGAGCCTGGCCCCGTTGCTGGCTTACCTGCCGATGGCGGCCATGGCGGCGCTACTGCTGATCGTCGCGTGGAACATGAGTGAGGCGCATAAAGTGGTGGGCCTGCTGCGCCGTGCGCCGAAGGATGACATCATCGTGATGCTGCTCTGCATGAGCCTGACGGTGCTGTTTGATATGGTACTGGCGATAAGCGTCGGCATCGTGCTGGCCTCTCTGCTGTTTATGCGCCGCGTGGCGCGCATGACCCGCCTGACGGAAGTCACCGGCCAGCACGCCGGTACGCAGCTGTTCCGCGTCAGCGGCCCGCTGTTTTTCGCTGCGGCCGAGCGGATCTTTGAGGAGCTGGCAACGCGCACCCGGCAGGCTGAACGCATTATCCTGCAGTGGGACGCGGTGGTGGTGCTGGATGCCGGGGGGCTGAACGCCCTTCAGCACTTTATTGATGCCCTGCCCGCCGGTAAACACCTCTATATCTGTGAGGTGCCTTACCAGCCGCTGAAAACGCTGGCGCGCGGCCGGGTGCAACCCCTGCCGGGGCGGCTGACCTTCTGCGCCACCCTGCCGGAAGCGCTGCACGCGGCGGCGGCCTGATCGGCAGACGTAAAAAAGGCGCTGACGTAAAAAAGGCGATAATGTTATCGCCTTTTTGTGATTGCCTTTTCACGCGCTACGCGGCGTGTGCATTACTTGCTGGTGTCGAGTTCCGGGAAGTTTTTCACCAGATCGTCGATGGCTTTCATCTGCATCAGGAACGGCTCCAGCTTGTCCAGCGGCAGTGCGGACGGGCCGTCACATTTGGCGTTGGCCGGGTCCGGGTGGGCTTCGATGAACAGACCGGCCAGGCCGACGGCCATCCCGGCACGAGCCAGTTCGGCCACCTGACCACGGCGGCCGCTGGACGCGGCACCAAACGGGTCACGGCATTGCAGCGCGTGGGTCACGTCAAAGATCACCGGGTGGCCGTTGGTGGCCTGGATCATGACGTTGATGCCCAGCATGTCAACCACCAGGTTGTCATAGCCGAAGTTGCTGCCGCGGTCACACAGGATCACCTGATCGTTACCGCCCTCTTTGAACTTCTCCACGATGTTGCCCATCTGGCCCGGGCTGACGAACTGCGGCTTCTTGACGTTGATCACCGCACCGGTTTTCGCCATCGCTTCGACCAGGTCAGTCTGGCGTGCCAGGAAGGCCGGCAGCTGGATCACGTCCACCACGTCCGCCACCGGCTGCGCCTGCCAGCTCTCGTGCACGTCAGTGATGATTTTTACGCCGAAAGCCTGCTTCAGCTCCTGGAAGATTTTCATGCCCTCATCCAGGCCCGGACCACGGTAAGAGTGGATAGAGGAGCGGTTAGCTTTATCAAAGGAGGCCTTGAACACGTAAGGAATGCCGAGCTTCTGCGTTACGGTGACGTAGTGCTCACACACGCGCATTGCCATGTCACGTGATTCCAGAACGTTCATGCCGCCAAACAACACAAACGGCAAATCGTTCGCGACGTCGATATCACCAATGCTGACCACTTTTTGTTTCATGCTTTCGCCTTTATTCAGGGGAGATAAATTGACTATTTCACAACGCACGCTTAATGCAGCACAATCCGTTTCTCTTCAAGCGCATCGATTTGCGTCTTGAGCACCTGCGACACCGGATCGTCCGGGCACTGCTCAACAAAATAGCGCAGATCGGCGTGGGCGATATGCTCACAGTCGAGATGGGCATAGATAAGCCCGCGATCGCGCCGTTCGTACGGGTCATCCGGGTCAAACGCCAGAATGGCCTGGCTGGCGGCCAGCGCCAGCTCCATCTGCTGCTCTTCCATCAACGACGCCTTGAGCGTGTCCAGCATTCTGCGTACCACCAGGGTATTGTCGCACTCATCAATGTCCTCATCCTCCAGTTGCGCGCTGAAACCCAGGTTGCCCTTGATCCACGCCTGCAGGGTATGTTCGCTGAGGGTTTCCCCGTTCAGGGGATTGATGAGCCACATTTCTTCGTCGAGCCAGTCCGCCCGCAGGATCAGCTGGGTCGGAAAAATCACCGGCGAGAGCGGGAGATCAATCGCACCGGCGATATGTAAAAACAGGGTGCCGAGGGAGACCGGCGTGCCTTCGCGCGATGCCAGCACCTTATCCAGCCAGATGGCATCCGAGAGGCGATAGATCCCCCCCGCGCCGCCAAAGCCCCAGGTCTGGTAGAACAGCGCGATTAACGCCTCGAGCCGCTGCTCCTGACTTCCGCCGGGCGGCACCGCCTGCCGGGCCTCGGCCACCAGCGCGCGCAGCTGCCGCGCCACGTCGCCGCCCGGGAAATCAGCGCGTATCGCCTCGGAAATGCGGATCATCCCGGCACTCAACGGGACATCATCAAAAGCAAACTCAGCCACACTACTCATTCATTATCCTAACAACAGCGGCACTTTCGTGACCGCCAATTTCACAATCAGGGCCAGGCAGATCAGCGCCAGAATAAAGGCGGCCCAACGGGCGGACTGACTGCGTGGCTTTTTGCTCAGGGCGACGAAGCCCAGCGCAATATAGATAATAACGCCGAATAACTTCTCCGTCAGCCATGCGCCTTGCGGGCTGAACGGATAAAAATGGGTAATCAGCACCAGCGCGACGCCGCTGAGCAGCAATACCGTGTCATTGATATGGGGAACAATGCGTACCCAGCGCTGCTGCAGGCGCGGTGAGTGGCTACAGAGCCAGAAAAAGCGCACCACCAGCAGCGTAACGCTGAGCAGTACCGTGAGGATATGCAGATCTTTTACCCATACATAAGCAGCCATGCCATTGTCCTTAATAAAGTGTCACGTAGTGAATGTCACGAAATAGAAACGATCAGCCGCCCCAGCGGCCCAGGGTAATGCGGTCATTGCCGCCATAATCCTGCCGGGTGGCCACCTCATCGAAGCCGCGTGCGGTGAGGCCGCAGCGCACGGCGGCAGCCTGTTGCCAGCCATGCTCCAGCAGCAGCCAGCCGCCGGGGTGCAAAAAGTCCGGCGCGGCCGTGATGATGTGCCGCAGGTCAGCCATCCCCTGCTCATCCGCCACCAGCGCGGAGGCCGGTTCGAAGCGCACATCGCCCTCGGCAAGGTGCGGGTCAGCGGCATCGATATAGGGCGGGTTGCTGGCGATAAGATCAAAACGCGCCCCCGCGACCGGGGTGAACCAGCTGCCCGCGAGGAACTGCACATTCGTAATGCCGAGCGTCGCGGCGTTTTGCTGCGCCAGCGCCACCGCCTCCGGTTGCCGGTCAACGCCGGTAACCTGGTCCTGCGGGCGCTCGCTGGCCAGCGCCAGCGCAATCGCCCCGGTGCCGGTGCCCAGGTCCAGCAGCCGGCAGGCCGTGTGCGGCAGGCGCGCCAACGCTTCCTCTACCAGGCATTCGGTATCAGGGCGTGGGATAAGCGTCGAGGGGGAGACCGCCAGCGGCAGTGACCAGAACTCCCGCACGCCAACCAGATAAGCGACCGGTTCACCCTGCACGCGGCGCGCCAGCAAGGCCTCAAGCCGGGCCAGCTGGTCAGCACTCAGCGGGGTTTCACCAAAGGCGAGAATAAAGGTGCGCGCCCGGCCGGTGACATGGCCGAGCAGGATTTCAGCATCACGGCGCGCGCTGTCACTCTGGGTGAGGCGCGCCGCGGCATCAGCAAGCCAGCTGCGGAAATCCATTACTCTTGCTCAGACAGCGCCGCCAGCTGATCGGCCTGATACTCCTGCACAATCGGCTGGATCAACGCATCCAGTTTGCCTTCCATGACCTCGTCCAGACGGTAGATGGTGAGGTTGATGCGGTGATCGGTCACGCGCCCCTGCGGGAAGTTATAGGTGCGGTTACGGTCAGAGCGATCGCCGCTGCCGAGCAGGTTACGGCGGGTCGAGGCCTCGGCCTGCTGGCGCTTGGCCATTTCGGCGGCCCGGATGCGTGCGCCCAGCACGGAGAGCGCCTTGGCTTTGTTTTTATGCTGTGAGCGCTCATCCTGGCACTCCACCACAATGCCGGTCGGCAAGTGGGTGATACGGATGGCAGAATCGGTGGTGTTAACGTGCTGGCCGCCCGCGCCCGACGAGCGGAAGGTATCGATTTTCAGGTCGCCGGCGTTGATTTCCGGCAGCTCCGCTTCCGGCACTTCCGGCATCACTGCCACGGTGCAGGCGGAGGTGTGGATGCGCCCCTGCGATTCGGTCTCCGGCACGCGCTGCACGCGGTGGCCGCCCGACTCAAACTTGAGCTGGCCGTAAACGCCGTCACCGGACACCTTGGCAATCACCTCTTTAAAGCCGCCATGTTCCCCTTCGTTGGCACTCATGATCTCGACGCGCCAGCGGCGGCTTTCGGCATAACGGCTGTACATGCGGAACAGGTCACCGGCAAAAATCGCCGCCTCATCACCGCCGGTGCCGGCGCGCACTTCCAGGAAGCAGCTGCGCTCATCATCCGGATCTTTCGGCAGCAGCAACAGTTGCAACTGCTGCTCCAGCGTCTCCAGGGTCGCCTTGCTCTCTTTAATCTCTTCCTGCGCCATGTCGCGCATTTCCGGATCGTCGAGCATCAATTCAGCGGTGTGCAGGTCATCCTGCACCTGGCGCCACTGCTGGAAGCAGCGGGTCACATCGGACAGCTGGGCATACTCACGCGACAGGGCGCGGAAACGATCTTGATCGGCGATAACGCTGGCATCGCCAAGCATCGCCTGGACTTCTTCGTGGCGCTCTTGCAACGCGTCCAGTTTGGCAACAATAGAGGGCTTCATGCGTGCTGTTTAACCTTGTTTCTCATAGCGGATGTCGGTGTTTTTCGTTGAAAATTATGGCTTTTCCAGCCCCAGACTGTCACGCAGAATTTGCAGCCGCTCCACATCACCCGATTGTGCCGCCTGCTGCAACGATTTGGTCGGCGCATGGATCAGGCGGTTAGTCAATTTATGCGCCAGCTCATGAATCACGGCCTGCACGTCTGCCCCCTGCGCAATGGCCGCCAGTGCCCGCGCTTCCATCTCATTGCGCACGCTGTCTGCATGGGCGCGGTAATCCCGGATCATTTCCACTGCGCCCTGTGAGCGCAGCCAGGCCATGAAATTGGTGCTCTCCTGGGCCACGATAGTTTCTGCCTGAATCGCGGCAGCCTTACGCTGGGCCAGGTTGTTCTGGATGATGGAGTGCAGGTCGTCCACGCTGTAGAGGTAGGCGTTGGAAAGCTTGCCGACTTCCGGCTCGATGTCACGCGGCACCGCGATGTCCACCAGCAGCATCGGCTGGTTGCGGCGCGCCTTGAGCGCCCTCTCCACCATGCCTTTGCCGATGATCGGCAGCGGGCTGGCCGTGGAGCTGATGATGATGTCGGCATCCGCCAGGCGGGCGTCAATCTCCGGCAGGGTGATCACCTCAGCCCCGACTTCATCCGCCAGCGCCTGGGCGCGTTCACGCGTGCGGTTGGCGATCATCATATGCTTCACGCGGTGTTCACGCAGGTGGCGCGCCACCAGTTCGATGGTCTCCCCCGCGCCGACCAGCAGCACGTTCAGGTCAGCCAGCGATTCAAAGATCTGCCGCGCCAGGGTACAGGCCGCAAACGCCACGGAGACCGCACTGGCGCCAATGTCGGTTTCAGTACGCACTCGCTTGGCGACAGAGAAGGATTTCTGGAACAGGCGCTCAAGCTCACCCGAGACGGAATGCCCGCGTTGTGATTCGGCAAAGGCTTTTTTCACCTGCCCCAGGATTTGCGGCTCGCCCAGCACCAGCGAGTCCAGCCCGCTGGCCACGCGCATCAGGTGGCTGACCGCCTCATTATCATGGTGCCAGTAGAGGCTCTGGCGCACTTCCTCTTCACTGAGCTGGTGGTAATCACACAGCCAGGCAACCAGTTGCTCCTTGAGGTTCTCCTGCTCCTCCACACTGAGGTAAAGTTCAGTGCGGTTACAGGTAGACAGCACAACGCCCCCCTGCACCAGCGGTTGCCGGAGCAGGCTGTTCAACGCCTGATCGAGGGTATCCGGGGAGAAGGTCACCCGTTCACGCAACGACACCGGCGCGGTTTTATGATTTATACCTAATGCAAGCAGGGTCATGGGAATGGCTTTGAATAATACTTATCTTGATATGGGATTGGTCTGAACGGCATTCTACTTGATGCGCGGGATCAATAAAAGCAACACCGCATTATCAGTGCAATTGATGAAAAGCCCCTTCCCGGTCATTTTCAGCCACATAAGAATATTGACGCTCACCGGCAAGCCCGTTAGCGTGAAAGGCTGTGTTAGCATTAACGCATCACATTAAAGGATATGACGAATTATTATGCCAAAACCACCGCGTAACGCCGCACGCCTGAACCTGCTGCGCCTGCTTCCACTGGCCAGCGTCCTGCTGGCTGCCTGTTCCCTGACGGCCCCGCGCGGCCCGGCCACCAGCCCGGATTCCCCACAGTGGAAACAGCACCAGCAGCAGGTGCAGCAACTCTCCACGTACCAGACCCGCGGCGCCTTCGCCTACCTGTCTGACCGGCAGAAGGTCTACGCCAACTTCTTCTGGCAGCAGTCCAGCCCCACCCATTACCGCCTATTGCTGACCAACCCGCTCGGCAGCACCGAAATGGAGCTGAGAGTGCAGAACAGCGTGGCGCAGCTCACCACCAAAGACGGCAAACAGTACGTCAGCGACAACCCGGAAGAGATGTTACAGAAACTTACCGGCATGGCGATCCCGCTTAACAGCCTGCGCCAGTGGATGCTGGGCCTGCCGGGTGACGCCACGGACTTCACGCTGGATGACCGCTACCGCCTGAGCGCCCTGACCTACAGCCAGAACGGCACGGCGTGGAAAGTTGAGTATGCCGGGTATAATGAGGAAGTAACGCCGGCCCTGCCGAGCAGCCTCACGCTGACCCAGGGCGAACAACGCATCAAACTGAAAATGAACCGCTGGACCCTGAAATAACATGACGCACTTCTGGCCCTCTCCGGCAAAACTCAATCTGTTCCTTTATATCACCGGCCGGCGGCCGGATGGCTACCACCTGTTGCAGACGCTGTTCCAGTTCCTCGACTACGGCGACACCGTAGGCGTTGCGCCGCGTGAGGACGGCAACATTGTGCTGGCCACGCCGGTCGCGGGCGTGCCGGAGGATCAGAACCTGATGGTGCGCGCGGCTCGGCTGCTGCAACAGCACTGTGAGGCCGCACAGATTGACAGCCTGCCGCGCGGTGCCACACTGAGTATTGAGAAAGTCTTGCCGATGGGCGGCGGGCTGGGCGGCGGTTCCTCCAACGCGGCCACCGTGCTGGTGGCGCTGAACCAGCTCTGGCAGTGCGGCCTGAGCGACGACACCCTGGCCGCGCTGGGCCTGCAACTGGGGGCCGATGTGCCGGTGTTTGTGCGCGGCCATGCGGCGTTTGCCGAGGGCATTGGCGAGCAGTTACAGCCCGCCTCGCCGGAAGAGAAGTGGTATCTGGTGGCGCACCCCGGCGTCAGCATCCCGACGCCGGTGATTTTTGCCGATCCGGCGCTGACGCGTAACACCCCGGTGCGGTCGCTGGAGACGTTGTTACGCACCCCCTACGCAAATGATTGCGAAGCGATTGCAAGAAAACGTTTTTACGAGGTTGAACAGCTTCTTTCATGGCTGTTAGAATACGCGCCGTCGCGCCTGACTGGCACCGGAGCCTGTGTTTTTGCCGAGTTCAACACAGAATCCGCTGCCCGGCAGGTGTTAAATCAAGCTCCTGAATGGGTAAACGGTTTTGTTGCGCGAGGTGTAAATGTTTCGCCGCTGCACCGTACCCGCCGGGAGTGTGGAGCCGTGACTTAACGCCAGTGTGTGCGCTGCGCCTGCGTTAACCGCCCTTCACTGATATACCGTATGTATATTGCGGCCATGCCACACTTCGCCCGGTGATGTGGCCGACGATATCTTCTCTGGACGCATGCCTGAGGTTCTTCTCGTGCCTGATATGAAGCTTTTTGCTGGTAACGCCACCCCGGAACTAGCACAACGTATTGCCAACCGTTTGTACACCAGTCTTGGTGACGCCGCTGTAAGTCGCTTCAGCGACGGCGAAGTCAGCGTGCAAATCAACGAAAATGTACGCGGTGGTGATATTTTCATCATCCAGTCCACCTGTGCACCCACCAATGACAACCTGATGGAACTGGTTGTGATGGTTGATGCGCTGCGCCGCGCTTCCGCAGGCCGCATCACTGCTGTTATCCCCTACTTTGGTTATGCCCGCCAGGATCGCCGCGTGCGCTCTGCCCGTGTGCCGATCACCGCGAAAGTGGTGGCGGATTTCCTCTCCAGCGTTGGGGTTGACCGCGTGCTGACGGTGGATCTGCATGCTGAACAGATTCAAGGCTTCTTCGATGTGCCGGTAGACAACGTCTTTGGCAGCCCGATCCTGCTGGAAGATATGTTGCAGCAGAACCTGGAGAACCCGATTGTGGTCTCTCCGGACATCGGTGGTGTGGTGCGCGCCCGCGCGATTGCCAAACTGCTGAATGACACGGACATGGCCATCATCGATAAACGCCGTCCGCGTGCCAACGTCTCCCAGGTGATGCACATCATCGGTGACGTGGCCGGCCGTGACTGTGTGCTGGTTGATGACATGATCGACACCGGCGGCACCCTGTGCAAAGCAGCGGAAGCGCTGAAAGAGCGCGGTGCCAAACGTGTGTTCGCCTATGCTACCCACCCGATCTTCTCGGGCAATGCGGTAGAGAACATCAAAAACTCCGTGATTGACGAAGTGATCATCTGCGACACCATTCCGCTGTCGCCGGAGATCCGCGCGCTGAGCAAAGTGCGTACGCTGACGCTGTCCGGCATGCTGGCTGAAGCCATCCGCCGTATCAGCAACGAAGAGTCCATCTCGGCGATGTTCGAGCATTAATACTGTGTGGCCCGCCCGAGGCCACCGGTGATGTTGGGTTGCAATGAAAAACCGCCGGTTATGCCGGCGGTTTTTTTATGTGCAAAATTCTCAGCCTGAGGCTAAATCATTAGTGCGGGTGATGTGACCGGTTGCAGCGTTTATCAAAATGCTTTACCCACCAGTAGCGGTCGCACACCTGTTCCCGCCCGCCGATACGTGCACCGGCCAACCACAACAATGCACCGATGAAAATGCTCATCACGGCGCCGTGGGCAAAATATTGCGGCAGATTAAGCTGCGGCATCTGGTTAAGAATGGAGTAGCCGACGCCGCCTACCATGGTTAACAGGCCCAGTCCCATCAGAAGGTTACCCGCCAGCGTTGCATGTTTACGTCTCATTTCACACCTCCCTGAAGTCACCCGATCGGTTACCGGGGCTAATTGATGAAAGTATAGGCAGAGCTTATGGCGGGAGTTGCGGAGAGGATCACAGAAGGCAAAGAACTTTTGACAAATCTTTACTAAAACGCCCTATTTTAATTAACATTAACAATAATTTATAAAGCTCATTATTCAAGTTTTGAGGTATTTCTCCCGGCGACGCCCCCGGTTTTGTCATCATGCCGATCCGCAGGTAAACTAGCCGGCTCTATTTCTGATGAAGCGAAATCCCGTGAGCAGCATAAAACTCATTGTCGGCCTGGCCAACCCAGGCGCTGAATATGCCCAGACCCGTCATAACGCCGGGGCCTGGTATGTCGATCTGCTGGCGCGCCGGCACAATGTCTCCCTGAAAGAAGAGAGCAAATTCTTCGGCTATACCGGCCGCCTGACGCTGGCCGGGCAGGATGTGCGCCTGCTGGTTCCCACCACGTTTATGAATTTGAGCGGCAAAGCGGTGGCCGCGATGGCCACCTTCTACCGGCTCAATCCGGATGAGATCCTGGTGGCCCATGATGAGCTGGACATCCCGCCGGGGGTGGCGAAAGTAAAACTGGGCGGCGGCAATGGCGGCCATAACGGCCTGAAAGATATTCAGAGCAAACTGGGCAACAACCCGAATTTCTACCGCCTGCGCATCGGCATCGGCCATCCGGGTGATAAGAATAAAGTGGTGGGGTTTGTGCTCGGCAAGCCGCCCGCCAGCGAACAACAGCTGATTGACAGTGCGATTGATGAATCCCTGCGCTGTACCGAGATCCTGATGAAAGAGGGTCTGGAGAAAGCCGTACAGCGGCTGCACGGCTTTAAAGCGTAACCACAGCGGGCCCGGCGCCCGCTGCCTGTTATCAGGTGCGGCGAACCTCGCCCGCTCCTGCTTCACCCTCTTCCGGCTGGTAATCCTCTTCCGCGACAAAATAGTGCGGGTCGTCCAGTTCATGGCTGCAGAACGGCCCGGCTTTCGCCAGCAGCCGCACGCAGTCCGGGCTGAGGTGGCGCAGGCGGATGCGTTTGCCCGCCTCCAGGTAGCGGCTGGTGAGTTTGTCGATCGCTTCCACGCCGCTGGCGTCCATCACGCGGGTGGCGGCAAAGTCGATAACGACCTGCTCCGGGTCTTTCGCCGGGTCAAACAGCTCGGCAAACGAGGCGGCCGAACCAAAGAACAGCGGGCCTTCCAGCTGATACACGGCCAGATCCCCTTTCTGCTGACGGCGACGTACGCTGATGCGCGCATGCTGCCAGGCAAACACCAGCGCAGAGATAATCACGCCGCTGATCACCGCCACTGCCAGATCGGTGAAGATGGTAATCAGTGTCACCACCAGCATCACCAGCACGTCTGCTTTCGGCATCCGGCGTAAACGGCGCAGGGAGCTCCACTCAAAGGTGTTATAGCAGACCACCAGCATGATGCCGGCCAACGCCGCCACCGGCAGCAGGCCGATATACGTCGACAGGCTGACCACAAACAGGATCAGCAACAATGCGCCGACCGTGCCGGAGATGCGCCCACGGCCGCCGGAGGTAAAGTTAATGATCGACTGGCCAATCATCGCGCACCCGGCGAAGCAGCCGAACATGCCGCAGAGGGCGTTGCCTGCCCCTTGCGCGATGCTCTCGCGGTTGCCGTTGCCTTTTTTGTTGCCCATCTCATCCAGCACTGTCATGGTCAACAGGGATTCAATCAGGCCCACCAGCGCGATCACCACCGCATAAGGCAGCACGATGCGCAGCGTTTCCAGGTTCAGCGGCGCGGCCGGCAGGTGGAAGCTCGGCAACGTCCCGGAGATGTCTGCCATGTCGCCCACCCGCAGGGTATGCAGGTTAAAGCCGATCGCCACCGCCGACACCACAATCAGCGCCGCCAGGGAGGACGGGATAACCTTAGTGAGTTTCGGGAACAGGCAGACCACCAGGATCGCCAGCAGCACCAGCGCGTACATCATCGGCCCCTGCCCGACGATCATGTGCAGTTGCGCCAGCATAATCACAATCGCCAGCCCGTTCACAAAGCCGTGCACCGCCGGCAGCGGCACCAGCCGGATAAATTTGCCCAGGCGCAGCGCGCCGATGGCGATCTGGATGATGCCGGCGAAAATCGTCGCCCACAGGACGTAGTCCATGCCGTGTTCACTGGCGAGGCTCATCAGCACCACCACAATCGACCCGGCCGCCCCGGAGACCATGCCCGGTTTACCGCCGAACAGGGCCGTCACCAGCCCGATAATAAAGGCGGTATGCAGGCCGACAATCGGTGACAACCCGGCGACCAGTGAAAATCCGACCGCTTCCGGCACCATAGAGACCGCCACAACACAACCGGCCAGCACGTCATTTTTGACGCCGGCCAGCCTGGCGTTATTCATTCCAGACATAAGGAATCCATATTTTATTTGGGTAGCACAACTGCTTCCCCCTAAGGGGAATATGAGATCACCGCAGGCGCAGTGAAGTGCAGCGCATCAGGCTGCTAAGAGGGGGGAAAGCTCAGGGTGGACCAGGCAGAAAATACATCCGGCGCGTTTCCTGTCAGTTAAAAAGTTGTAGCAGTATCGGCAAAGCGTGTGGCAAAGGCAAGCCCGAAGGGCATGGCCAGATGCGGATCGAGATAAACACGCTTTCCGTGTATAATAAGGGGTAAGTGTGCAATTCAATAATGCGGCCTATATTAACCGCATGATATTTAAGCGATTAAGGTGATATAAACATGGGATTCAAATGCGGTATCGTCGGCCTGCCGAACGTGGGTAAATCTACGCTGTTCAACGCCCTGACCAAAGCGGGTATTGAGGCGGCGAACTTTCCGTTCTGCACCATAGAACCCAACACCGGTGTGGTGCCGATGCCGGATCTGCGTCTGGACCAACTGAGTGCGATCGTCAAACCTCAGCGTGTGGTGCCGACCACCATGGAATTCGTCGACATTGCCGGTCTGGTGAAAGGCGCGTCCAAGGGTGAAGGCCTGGGCAACCAGTTCCTGACCAACATCCGTGAGACTGAGGCCATCGGCCACGTGGTGCGCTGTTTTGAGAATGACAACATCATCCACGTGAACAACAAAGTTGACCCGGCGGATGACATTGACGTCATCAACACCGAGCTGGCGCTCTCTGACCTCGACACCTGCGAACGCGCTATTCAGCGTGTGCAGAAGAAAGCCAAAGGCGGTGACAAAGACGCCAAAGCTGAGCTGGCCGCGCTGGAGAAATGCCTGCCGCAACTGGAAAACGCCGGGATGCTGCGCGCACTCGACCTGAGCGCCGAAGACAAGGCCGCGATCCGCTACCTGAGCTTCCTGACGCTGAAGCCCACCATGTATATCGCCAACGTCAACGAAGATGGCTTCGAGAACAACCCGTACCTCGACAAAGTCCGTGAAATCGCCGCGGCCGAAGGCTCCGTGGTAGTGGCCGTCTGTGCGGCGGTGGAATCTGACATCGCTGAGCTGGAAGATGAAGACCGCGCCGAGTTTATGGCAGAGCTGGGCCTGGAAGAGCCGGGCCTGAACCGCGTGATCCGCGCCGGTTACGAGTTGCTGAACCTGCAAACCTACTTCACCGCCGGGGTAAAAGAAGTGCGCGCCTGGACGATTCCCGTGGGTGCCACCGCCCCGCAGGCCGCCGGTAAGATCCACACCGATTTCGAAAAAGGCTTTATCCGCGCCCAGACCATCGCTTTTGATGACTTCATCACCTACAAAGGTGAGCAAGGTGCCAAAGAAGCCGGCAAAATGCGCTCCGAAGGCAAAGAGTACATCGTGAAAGATGGCGACGTGATGAACTTCCTGTTCAACGTCTGATCCCGTCTTCATTCACCTGAGCAGGGCACCCGCCCTGCTTTTTTTCGCCTGTATTCTTCACCTGCATCTCTCTTACCTGGCCTGTCACCCTGCCCGTTTTCACTGTATTACCGATCCGTGCAGAAAAATCCCGCACCTTGCCTCCGCCTTTTCCGCCCATGCTGGTACGTTCCCCGGTGGGTGTGGTGATGGTTTTTAAGTATGTTGTAACAAAAATCAGGCAGACCTGTTCTTCACCCGTGATGATGTGACCCGGCCGCCACTTTTTACCGCAAGTTGCTGCAATGTTAAACAGTACACAGGTTTTCCCGGTGACATCGCTTATAAATAAAACACCGTTCCAACTTTTCCGCTGCCTGCGGCCCACCCTTTAACATGGAGATTCCTTATGGCTACCCCGATCTTTTCCGGTGTCATTCCCCCGGTGCCCACGATTTTAAACGCTGATGAACAACTCGATCGCCCCGGCATGGCGCGGTTGATTGACCATGTGATTGAAGGCGGCGTGAACGGCGTGTTTTTCCTTGGCAGCGCCGGGGAGTTTGCGCATATGGGCAGTGCCTTGCGTCATGAAGTGGCTGAATTCTGTACCGCACACGTTGCCGGCCGGGTGCCGGTGCTGATTGGTGCGGCACACCCCGGCACGCGGGAAACACAGTCGCTGATCGCCCACGCCCACGGCTGCGGGGCGGATGGCGTGGTGGTGGTAAACCCCTATTACAACCCGCTCTCTGAAGAGAACCTCGGCCGCTACTATCAGACGCTGGCCGACGCCTCGCCGCTGCCGATTCTGCTCTACAATTTCCCGGCGCTGACCGGCCAGAACATCCCGGTCTCCCTGATCAAAACCCTGGCAGAGCGCTGCCCGAACATAGTCGGCCTGAAAGACACGGTGGACACCCTCAGCCACCTCCGTGAAACCATCCAGGCGGTAAAACCGGTACGGCCGGACTTCGCCGTGTTCGCCGGGTATGACGAGTACCTGTTCGGCACGCTGATTCTGGGGGGCGATGGCTGCATTCCGGCCAGTGCCAACTTCGCCCCGGAACTGACCTGCGGCATCTACCGGGCATGGAAGACGCAGGAGTTTGCGACCATTATCGGCCTGCAACAGCGGTTGTCACATATTCCCCAGCTCTATAGCCTGGACACGCCCTTCTATAATGTGGTGAAAGAGGCGATCCGCCAGGCCGGGGTAGATATTCCGGTACACTCCCTGCAACCGGCACAACCTTTGAGCGAAGAGAAGCGTGAGGTCGTGCGTAATGTGCTGCGCCTGAGCGGTATGATCGCATGATAATGCAGCGGGGGTGCGCCCCCGCTTTTTTACATCTGCTTACCTCACTTAACCACTGCCTTACAATGCCTTCTTTTTTGCACAAAAACAGCGGGTTAAGTTAATCACACCTTCCTCTGTTATCACGATCCCGCTTGACCCTCTCCCGCACCCAAGATATATCTTGGATATATTTTTTCCATAGCGGATGACTCAATATGACCGGCAGTGATTCCCAGGCGCATACCCCTCCCGCAGAGGCGGAGCTACCGGCACGGCGGCCCCGGTTGCTGAGTAAAAATGAACTGCTGCTGCTGGTTTTACAGCTGATCATACTGCATCCCCGGCATCCGCAGGCCATACATCAGGCGGTGGCCGCCTGTTCATACGGTGCCTATTTGCCCGGCTCTGCACGGCTGGAGAAGGTGCTGGCGCGTTTACTGACTGAAGGGTATGCGGTAGCCCGGGCCGACCACGCCGGGCGCGCCTGTTTCAGCGCAACAATTGTTGGCCGTGCGCTGCTCAACGTGAATGCCCAGCCGGTTGCGCTGATCCGTAAAAGGCTGCACCTGCTGGCCATCGCCGAAGGCAGCGGTTTCCCTGCCCTTGACAGTGCGCTGACGCAACTGACGTTTAATCTCGGGGAGGCGATCGGCGATCGGCGCGGCTCCGTTGCCGATCTGCTCCGCCTGACGACCCTGCTTGAGGAGACCGCCCGCCAGATCAGCGCCCTTTTTCCTCTATCCCTGACATCCCACGGTGACCCACATGAAAGAACATCCTCCTTTCCAGCTTGCGAATAATACGATTACCGATCCGCACATTCTGGCAGTGATTACCCGGCTCGACAGCACCCGCACCTTTCCGGCGCAAGGTTCGCGTGAAGCGATGATCACCGATCCCGCGGCATTTGCCGAGCATGGTTTCTCTATCCATCCAGCACAAGGCGAGCTGATTTATCTGCTCTGCCGGGCGATGCGCGCCACGCGGGTAGTGGATTTCGCCACCTCGATCGGCATGTCAGCACTCTATTTTGCAGCAGCGATGAAAGAGACCGGCGGCCAGGTGATTGGCGCTGAGCTGGTGCCGGAAAAAGCGGAGGTGGCCCGGCGCAACCTGGCGGAAGCCGGGCTGGCAGATTATGCCGATATACGGTCGGGTGATGCACGCCACACGCTGAAAGATCTCGGCGGCCCGGTTGATTTTGTGCTGATTGATGGCTGGCCTGGAAACAGCGGCCATTCGCTGGCTTATGAGGTGCTGCAGGTGGTTGCCCCGCAATTGCGGGTGGGGGGATATGTACTCAATGATAACGCTGAACCTGATTTTATCAGCTACATCCGCAACCCGGCTAACAGCTTTATCTCAGTGTCGCTGCCGATCAAAGGCAGTACCGAACTGGCCGTAAAAGTCTTTTAGGCAGATGCCGCGACGGCTGTGCCTTGTTTACCCCCGCAAAAAAGGGCGGCATAGCCGCCCTTAAACAGATGTGAAAGCCGTGGCGCTGCGTCAGAAATCGACGTTTACCGCCAGCTGGAAGGTACGCCCGGGTTGCACGGCCAGTGCCTGGTTGTAACTGTCCTGCAGGCCGGTGTCAGTCAGGGTGCGGCTGCTCAGATAGTCCCAGTATTTGCGGTCGGTCAGGTTATAGATACCGCCGCTCAGCTTCACATGGGCGGCCACCTGCCAGTAGGCCGTCAAATCTGCCAGTGCATAACCGGGAATGCGCATATAGGTGGTGGTGGTATCCGCCAATGCCGTGCCGCTGTTGCTGTAAGTCTGGCGGCTGGTGGCAGTGGCGCGTTTACCCTTCACCAGCGTAGTGGTGACAGCCCCGCCATAGGCGCGATCCGGCGCATCCCAGCTTAACCCCAACACTGCTTTCATCGGCGGCACGCTGTCGAGGTCAACATATTTGTCGCCCTCATAGGCTGATTTCGCCTGGCCTTTGCTGTAGCCAAGCCCAATATTGGCACCCAGCCCGCGCAGTTCATCCACCCAGGTGCCGAACTCAACCCTGCTGGTCAACTCTGCGCCATAGATGTACGCCTTATCGCGGTTCTCTTCCTTATAGACGGTGTAAATATTGCCCGGCACCGTGGCAAACACCGCCGGGTTGGCCAAACGGGTGTAGCGCGTCTCAGCGATAAAGTTCTTATAGCTGTTGTAGAAGAGGGCGGTATGGAACGTGATGCCCTTCGCCGCCTCGCCTTTTATTCCCCATTCGAGGTTGTTGCTGGTCTCGGTTTTCAGATCCGGGCTGCCGATCAGCGCATACTGCGCGCGCCCGGCATAGCTGGAACCGAGATTCCAGCTGCCGTAAAGCTGGCTGGCATTCGGGAACTGCGCACCGCGCCGGTACTGGATATAGGTGCTCAGCGCCGGTGTCAGGTTGTAGATAAGTCCCAGCGACGGCAGGAGCTGGCTGTCGCTGTTACTGCTGCCGTAGAGCGTTGCCACCTCCCCTTCGCTGAGAACGCTGCTGTTGGCAGAGAGCGACGAGAGATTTTGCGCACGCGTTTTCTGGTAAGCCGCGCGCACGCCCGGCACCACGGCCAGGGTATGGCCGTTGAGGTCAAAGGTGATGTTGTCCTGCAGGAATGCGCCAAGCGTCTCGGTATGGCTGTCAGCCTCCGGCTGCATAATGGCGGCGGCCCCGCTCTGTACCGGATCCTGGCTGAACGGCCGCTCTGTTTTGCTCTGGCCGGCATTCAGCCCCCAGCGTAGGTCGTGCCGCCCGATCGCCTTCGCCAGGGTGGTTTCCAACCCATAGCGGGTCACATTATAGTCGGAAAGCACCCGCGTCACCGTACCGCTGCTGCCCGGGATCAGGGTATTGTCATGGGCTTCGGTGATCTGCCGGTAGATCTGTGTATCCACCCGGTCAACCCATGCATTCTCCAGCGGCACCCACGTATCTTTCAGCGTGATGCCCAGCCGCCGGGTGTTGCCGCTCTGGTGGGCAGTACCCACAATCGCCGAGCCGGCATCGTTCCAGCTGTCGTACTGACTGTGGGTGGTTTTATGGTAGTAGTCGAGGGTGGCGGTCAGCCGGTGTTCGTCAGTCGCCAGCCAGGAACCGGAGGCGAGCAGCGCAGTAGAGTGCCAGTTCTCCGGATAACTGGAGAGTTCACCACTGTTGTTGCTGGTCTCCTGGCCGTCGCGGCGGCTTATTACCAGCATCCCCTGCAAAATGGAATCGCCGCCCGCCAGCGTTAACCCGTTATGCCAGCCGCGGTCAGCGGAGTCATAGTCACTCTGGTAGCCAAAATAGGTGGTTTTGCCGGGGCGTAAGTAGCCGGCGGCCGATTTCGGCAAAAAAGAGACCCGCCCGCCAATCGCATTGTTGGCCACCTCAACGGATGTCGGGCCGGATTCAATCTCGACCTGCTGGTACATATACGGGTCGAGATAGTCACGGCCGATGCCGGACGTGCCCAGCCCGGCCCGCCCGGCGTAACTGCGGCCGGTTGCTTGCGGCATCTCGATGCCGTCCACCTCAATGCCGACCCGGTTCGACTCCAGCCCACGGATGTTATACCCGGTATACCCGGCGCGGTCGAAGCCGCTCTTGCCGGCGGTTGAGCCACTGCTGGAGCCGGTGGCGCTCACCAGCGGCTGGTAACGCATCAGCGTGCCGAAATTATTACTGCCGTTCTGCTGAATCTGCCCGGCGCTTAGCGTCGTTTTGCTGCCCGCCTGCACCGGCACCGGCGGAGACAAAACCAGTAATTGCTCGCCCTCTTCTGCGCTGTGTTGCGCCGGGGTTGTCACGGTGCCCGTGGCAGCCTGTGCCGGCGGCATAGCGCTGCCCAATAAACCGGTCATCGCGAGGCTTAAGGCAGTTTTTCTGGTGGTGAAAGACATAATTTACCTTTAAATCAATAAGTTGTTATTATCGCTTGCCGTGCACCCAGCGTAAAAAAAGCAAAGGGAACCCTTCCCCGGTGAAGGGGATTATTGTTGTTATTCAGTACTTTATGGTTTCAGGAACAGCGCAGGCGTGCCGGTCTCCGGGTGGCTGCCCATCAACAGGTCTGCCTGATAGCAGCGGGCCAGCAGATCACCCTGCAGCACCTGCGCCGGGCTGCCGCGTGCGACCAGCCGGCCTTGCGCCAGCAGGCAGAGTTCATCTGACCAGAGAGCGGCCAGATTGAGATCGTGTAATACACAACACACGGTGAGCGGGTAGCGGCGGGTCAGCTGCTTCAACAACCGCAACAGGTGCTGCTGGTGATGCAGGTCAAGCGCGGAAGTCGGCTCATCCAGAAACAGCATCCCCTGCGGCCCATCGGCCTGCCAGAGTTGTGCCAGCGCGCGCGCCACCCGCACCCGCTGCTGCTCGCCGCCGGAGAGTTGCCGGTAGTCACGCCCGGCCAGCGGTGCACAGCCGGTCAGTTCCATAATCTGCCCGACTATCGCATCACTGCCTTGCGCGGGCCACGGCGCACGCCCCATCTGCACCACCTCCCGTACCGGAAAGGCAAACGCCAGGTGGCTCTCCTGCCGCATTACCGCACGGCGGCGCGACAAGGCAGCCAGCGGCCACGCGTGCAGCGGGAGGCCATCGAGCCGGCATACTCCGCCCGACGGTGTCAGATAGCCACTCAGCAAACGCAGCAGGGTTGACTTGCCCGCACCATTGGGGCCAATCAACGCAATGAGGCGGCCTGCCGGAAAGGCCAGTGATACGTCATCAATCAGCCGTTGCCGGGCGAGCCGGTAGCTGAGGTGCTCTGCACACAATAGATCACTCATCCTGCCCCCGGTTTCTACGGATCATCAGCCAGAGGAACCAGGGCGCGCCAATCAGGCTGGTGAGCAGACCGACCGGCATCTCCGCCGGGGCGACGGCGGTGCGCGCCACGGTGTCAGAGAGCAGCAACAGCATGGCACCCAACAGCGCGGAGGCCGGCAGCAGGGCACGGTGATCCGCACCCATCACCATCCGGGCAAGATGCGGAATGACCAACCCGATAAAGCCGATGATACCGCTGACGGCTACCGCGGCCGCTGTCAGCAATGCGCTGAGGATCAGCAATGCTGCCTGCGTCTGCCGCACCGGTACGCCCAGGTAGTGCGCCTCCTCCTCTCCCAGCTGTAACAGGTTCAGCCGCCGGGCATACCCCCAAAGGGCGGCAGAGGCCGGAATAACCAGCGACGCCACCGCCCACAACGCCGGCCATTGCGCCTGCCCCAGGCTCCCCATGCCCCACAACGCGAGCTGGCGCAGTTGTTGATCGCTGCTCAACCAGGAAAGCAACCCGGTGATAGCGCCGGTCAGTACATTGATGGCGATCCCTGCCAGCAGCAGCCGTGACATCGGCTGGCGGCCGCTGCGGCAGAGCAGAAAAATCGCCAGGGTCACCAGCAGGCTGCCGATAAACGCCGCGAATGCCGGTGCATACAGCGCCAGGCCGGACGGCAACGGCAACGGCAGCAGCACCGAAATCGCCACCGCCAGTGCCGCGCCGCTGCTGACACCCAGCAGGCCGGGGTCTGCCAACGCATTGCGGAATACCCCCTGCATCACACTGCCCGCCAAGGCCAGCGCGGTTCCCACCATCACCGCCAGCAACACGCGCGGCAGGCGGATCTCAAACCAAATCGCCCACACCTGTCCGGCGGCCTGCCGCTCCCAGAGCAGGGAAAGCGGCAGCGGAAGCGCACCGGAACGGGCGGCAAACAGCATCAGCCCGGCCAGTGACAGCGCCATCAATAACAGCCGGAACACCCGCCCGCGACGCGTCACGGGGCTGGCGCCGCCGCCGCCCGCAGTTGCCTGACCGCCGCCGGGGTGGCCGGCCCAAAGCCCAGCAGCGCCATATCATCCAGCACCAGCAAGCGCCCGCCCCGGCCGGCCGGGGTCAGGCGAAGGCCGGGCAGTGCCCAGACCTGCGCCTGCCCCCCCAGCGTGCGCAGGCCGTCAGTGGTGACCAGTACCAGATCGGGTGCAGCGGCGATCACCCCCTCAGCTGACAGCGGCTTATAGCCATTGAAGCCCTGCATGGCGTTGCGCACCCCGGCGGCGGCCAGCACCTGATCGGCAGCCGTCTGTTGCCCGGCCACCAGCGTGCTCATGCCGCCGTGGCTCATGATAAACAACACCTTGGTCGGTAGCGCGGCGTAATGCATCTGGTCAAGCTGTGCCCGCAGTTGCCGGCTGAGCGTTTCGCCCTGTGAATCCCGGTGCAGTGCATGCGCCACCACAGCGACCTTGTCCGCGATTTGATCAAGCGTCACTGCGGGCGGCACCATCATCACCTCCACCCCGCTCTGCCGGATTTGGTCAAGCGCCAGTGCCGGGGCAGCCTGTGCGGTCGCCAGCACCAGCGAGGGCCGCATGGCCAGAATGCCTTCGGCATTGAGCTGGCGCATATAGCCGACGTCCGGCAGTGCGCCGGCTGCCGCCGGGCGGGTGCTGGTGCTGTCGCGGGCTACCAGCTCCCCGCCTGCCCCCAGCGCGTAGACGATCTCCGTAACGTCACCCCCGATCGTCACAACGCGCTCTGCAGCCGCATTGCCGGCCAGCAGTACCAATAACCAGAGCGCGCGCCTCATGCCACTTCCCCGCTGCGGCAAACCGGCAAGCGTGCCAGCTGTTCACGCCATATCGCCTGTTCCGGCTGCCCTTCTGTGCGCTGGCCATAGAGCTGGGCAATCTGCGTACCGTCTTCCGCAAACAATTCAAGGCTGGTGACCATGCCGTCTGCGGTCGGTTTGCGGGTGACCCAGCTCTCGGCAATGCGCTGGTGTTGCAAATGCAACGTGAAGGCCGGGTTGAAGACATTCAGCCAGCCATGCTGTGGGCGCACGCTCTCAATCACGCCGGTAAAGATCTGCACACAGCCACGGTTGCCGACGAAGATCATGATCTCATTCTGCTGCTGATAGGCGGCGGCCAGGATCTCCTCCAGCGCCCGGTTTTCCACCCGGCAGGCCAGATCGGCCGGCACCGCGCGGAATGCCTGCTGGCGGGTGGTGCGGTATTTTTTCAATAGCAGGAAAAACTGATGCACGTTGGTCATTGCCCGCCACGCCTGCTCCAGCCCGGTGAGATCGGTGGCCGCGGCAACCGGCGCCGGTACCGGGCTCAGCGTCAGCGCCGGATTGTCATGCGCAGCAAAGCGCGTGACCAGCGCCTGCCAGGCCACCTTGTCACTCTGCGCCGTGGTATAGATTTTCAGTACTGCCTCGCCCTGCGGATCGAAGATCTGGATACTGTGGCGGCGGCCCTGCGGCACCTCCTCGTCCAGCGCAAACGCGCAGTGCCACTGGCTGGTAAAGAGGCGCTGATCCAGCGCACGCGGGTTAAGCACCAGCCCACCGTGGGGTGTCAGGGTCAGGTTCTGGTAGCAGCCGCGCTGTTCATGTACCGCGTACTCGTTACGGGTAATCGAGAGCGTCTCACCCACTGTCTCCAGTGCGGCCAGCAACGCCGCCGGGTTAAGCTGCAGACGCCGGGCATCATGCCCGGTACGGATCGCCAGTAATTCCGCCTCACTCCGTTGCATCAGGCGGGCGATGTCACGGGCATAATGCCGCGGATGGGTTTTTTTAATATCGAGGTAGTGTGCGTACAGGTCAGCCATGACAATCTCCGGCAGCGCGCTTCCCTGGTGCGGCGTAACGGCACGCTCAGGAGAGGCGGGTTAAGGGTGAATGGCGGCATTATAAAACACAAAAAATCATAGATGGAAATGATATTTATTATCATTAGCATTTGCAGGGAGAGGGCTATTCCCCTCTTTTTACGCGGCTTTTTTGACGGCAGACGTGAAAGGCCGCCGCACGTTTAGATCATAATACAAATCGAAATCATTACCATTTCCTATCAGGGTCGCTTACACTGAGCGGCAGAGGCCGTGCCGGGGTGTATGCCGGGGCGGGAGGACGAATAAAAAGATTCCTGGTGCCAAGCGCATGACGATGCTGACAATTTTAGACTCCTTTGCCGATGGCCCGCTGGACTGGGTCAAAACCATGTTCATCCCTTATGATGCGCATGCTGAGCGGACGGTGCCTGCCGGCCGCCTGTTGACGCCGGAAGGGGCGCGCGACGTGCTGGCTGACTACCTCAATGCCCATGATGCGTCAGAACACCGCGCCCGCGTCTCTATGTGGTCACAATGGTATTTTGCCCGCCTGTTGCCGGTGTGGATGATTGTGAACCTCTCCCACCAGTGGCAATTACCGATTAACGCTGACCGCGTCTGGTTCCAGCTCAATGAGGATGGCCTGCCGCTGCAATTTATGTTGCAGGGAGAGGGCGAACCGGTCACCGGGTCCGACCCGCTGATGCGGTTCGCGGGCATGGTGCAGCACATTGCGCCGGTCTGCCGGATCCTGGCGGATCTCGCCGGGCTGAAGCCGGGGATTTTCTGGAATAATGCCGCCGTGCGCATCGAGTGGGGCATTGAACAGGCTGAGCTGGTGAACGCAGATGTCACGCCCGGCCAGGCCCTGCTCGCTGCCCGTACCCTGTGCGACGGCAGCAAAAATGCGCTGTTCGAACCCACCCGCCGTGAAATCCCGACCGTGGCGGAAAGCCCGTCGTTCCGCCGCCAGTGCTGCCTGCGCTATGAGCTGTGTGACCACGAAATGTGCCCCTCCTGCCCGCTGTTACTGGCTGAAAAACGCCGCCGCCCGGCCACCGTCTGAGCAGAAAAAAAGCGTTCTCCCTCAGGGAGGTGCGCATCTGGGGTTGCTTATACGGAAAAAGAGTTTGATCTTACCCGGTTATAACTATAAATATGAAGGCGACCCCGCAACCGTTTTCCTGGTGAAGCGGGCCGACTTTGACCACGAGGTAACGATCATGAAAACGAGCACCTCTGCCCGCGTCTCTGCGTCGTTGGCCGGGCTGGCCACTCAGGCAGCCCTGTTCACTGCCACGCTGCGCGCCTCCGTGCTGGCGCCGGTTTCGCAGACCTGGCGTACCCTCACCGGCCAACAGGCACCGCTGGCCGCCCGCGTTGTCCGCCGTTATGCCCTGCCCTCAACGCGCACTTTCAGTGTGGCGGAAGGCTTTTTCGGCTTCATCCCGATCGAGTCTTTTGAGAGCGAGCGCTATGTGCTTGAAGTCACGCACGATGGCCGCTGTTATCAGGTTGAAGTCCCGCAGCATGTTTACCATCAGGTCACCATCGGCGGGCAGATTGAGATCCACACCCACTGAGGCTGCCGCGTAAAAAACAAAAAAGGAGCCGGGATGGCTCCTTTTTTATTGCGGTGACCGGGTTACCCCCGGGGCGACCCGCCGCGCTTTTGCACATACATCAGCGCATCGGCCTGGGCCAGCAGGTCGGCCACCGGCACCGCATACCTGCCGTTATACTCAATCTGCCCCACGCTGTAACGTAATGCGTAACCGCGCCCGCTCTGGGCATTATACCCGGCGACATGGTCCTGCAGCCGCGCCAGCGCCTGCTGCGTCTCTTCCCGGCCGGCATTGGTCAGCAGTACCGCGAACTCGTCGCCCCCCAGCCGCCCTACCACATCACTGTCGCGCAGGCTGTCACGCATCAGTGCCGCAAAGGTTTTCAGTGCCAGGTCGCCTTCGGCATGACCAAAGGTGTCATTGATCGCTTTAAAGCCGTTCATGTCAAAAAACAGCAGCGAGGCGGGTAACGCCAGCCGGTGGCAGACGTCCAGCGCATGCTGGCCCAGCGCCTCAAAGCCGCGGCGGTTGGAGATCTGCGTCAGCTCATCCATGGTCGCCAGATGCATGGCGGTGATCTCCTGCTCCGCCATGGCGGCCAGGTCGCGCAGCAGCATCCGGTCTTCCTCATTCAGCACGCGCGGGGCGGTGTCAATCAGGCAGAGGGTGCCGAGCTTGAGGCCGTTGGGCACCGTCAGCGGGCAACCGGCATAAAAGCGGATGCCCGGCTCACCGGTTACCAGCGGGTTATCATGAAACCGGCTGTCGTGCTGCGCGTCCGGCACTTCCATGATGTCATCCTCCAGAATGGCATGGCCGCAGAAAGAGACGTCACGCGGCATCTCCTGCACCTCCAGGCCCTGGCAGGACTTAAACCACTGGCGGTTCATATCCACCAGCGACACCAGCGCAATCGGCACATCAAACAGCCGCCGCGCCAGCCGTGTCAGGCGGTCAAAGCGCTCTTCCGGCAGCGTGTCGAGAATATTGTAGGCACGGAGGGTGGACAGGCGTTGATGCTCGTCAGACGGTTGGGCGGGCGGTTGCATAACACTCTCATTTCCTGATGGGGCTAAAGATGGTTAAAAAGGCGTCAATATGCTGACATTGCAGCCGAAACCGCTATTCAAACATGGATAAAAATGAAAGTCACCTAGAGCAAAACAGTGCATTCAGTAAGGGAATGAGGCGCGCCGTCCGCCTGTCCGCCCCGGCATTGCACCGGAGGCGGGAGGGCTACGACGGAGTGGGCAGGATTATTCTGCCCGGAGGGAGTTCATATCGATCACAAAGCGGTACTTAACGTCGCCACGGCTCATGCGGGCAAACGCCTGCTCAATTTCATCCATGCGAATTACTTCGACATCAGCAGTGATGCCATGTTCCCCACAAAAATCGAGCATTTCCTGAGTTTCTTTCATGCTGCCGATCGAGGTACCGGCAATGCTCAGGCGTTTGAATACCATCGGCGTGATGTCCGGGGCCTGATGCGGGCTTTCCGGGATGCCGACCAGGATCAGATTGCCGTTACTTTTCAGCGTCGCCAGGTAGGGGTTCAGGTCATGCGGCGCGGCCACGCAGTTGAGGATCAGATCCAGCTGGTTCGCCTGGGCGGCCATCTGGAGCGCATCGGTGGAGACCACCACCTGTTTGGCACCAAGGCGCAGCGCATCCTCACCTTTGCCCGGCGACGTGGTAAACAGCACCACCTCTGCCCCCATTGCCGTGGCCAGTTTCACTGCCATATGGCCCAGCCCGCCCAGGCCGACCACGCCGACACGCTGGCCGGGCTGTACGTTCCAGTGGCGCAGCGGTGACCAGGTGGTGACACCGGCGCAGAGCAGCGGCGCCACGGCGGCGGGGTCGAGCTGTTCCGGCACCCGCACCACAAAATCCTGTGCGACCACGATGTCGGTGGCGTAACCGCCAAAGGTGGTGCCGCCCATTACCGCCTCTTCACCGTTGTAAGTCGCGGTGAAGCCTTTATCGCAATACTGTTCTTCGCCCTCATGGCAGGCCGCGCACTGGCCGCAGGAACCGACCATCACGCCCACGCCGACGCGCTGCCCCACCTGGAACCGGCTGACATTGGCGCCGGTTTCGGTGACATGGCCGACAATCTCATGGCCCGGCACCAGCGGGTAGCGGCTCATGTTCCACTCATTGCGGGCCATGTGCAGATCGGAGTGGCAGACGCCACAAAACGCGATCTCAATGCGGACGTCATCCGGCCCGGTGTCACGGCGGTCAAAGTGGAAAGGTGCCAGCGCGGTTTGCGCGGTGTGTGCGGCGTAGCCAAAAGATCGTTTCATCAGAATCCCCGTTTTTGAAGGGGGCGAACCCTAATGCCTGCGGTACCTCACATCAAGTTTTCTCTCTCTGGAAATGTGCCAAAATGTGGCAGCGTGAATGCACGCTGACGCCGCCATGCCGAAGCAGCCCAGGTTGCGCAAGCGCCCGGCTCACCCGCGCTGCCCCGCCCTGAGCGCGCAGCGCCATCCGGGCATCCGGACGGCTGAGGATGTTACATACCCTTACAAGCTTGTTGCTTTCTCATTCAAAAAAGCCACGTGCCGTCGCCCGGTTCTCCGGTATGCTTTTGCCTTATTTTTCAATCAGCGGTTTGCCCATGCCCCCCTCAAATATCCTGATCAGCGCCTGCTTATATGGCCTGCCGGTACGTTATAACGGCAGCGAAAAGGCCCGGCTTCAGCATACCCTCCGTACCTGGCGCGACCAGCAACGGTTGGTGGTGTTCTGTCCGGAACTGGCCGCCGGATTTGATACCCCGCGCCCCCCGGCGGAGATTCAGCCGCAGCACGGCCGTTACTCTGTGCTGGCCGCGGGCGCGCGGGTGCAGGAGCAGAGCGGCGCTGACGTGACTGAGCGCTATCTGCTGGGTGCCTGGCTGGCGCTGGAGATGGCGCAGGCCAACCAGTGCCGTTTTGCGCTGCTGACCGACGGCAGCCCCTCTTGCGGCAGCCAACGCATTTATGACGGCGGCTTTCGCGGGCAGACCCTGCCGGGTGTGGGCGTCACCACGGAGCTGCTGCGCCGTCACGGCATTGAAGTATTTTCTGACCGGCAATTGCCGGCGCTGATGGCCAGGGTGGTGGCGGTGGATCGCACAGGCGGATAAATGGCAGCGATAGTTTGACTCCCTGAGGCGGCAATGATAATCGTTATCACTCTTGTTTGTTGTATAAGGGATGCTGATGACTGATACCCCCACCCTGCGCCGCACCCGGTGCTGCATCGCCGGCGGCGGGCCGGCCGGCATGATGCTTGGCTACCTGCTGGCGCGCCGCGGCATTGAGGTCGTGGTGCTGGAGAAGCACGCCGATTTCCTGCGTGATTTCCGTGGTGACACGCTGCACCCGTCGACGCTGGAGGTGATTCACCAGTTGGGCTGGCTGGAAGAATTTTTGCAGTTACCGCACCAGCGCATGGAACGGTTGCAGGCGGAGATGGGCGGCCGGGAGATGACGATTGCCGATTTCACCCGCTTGCCGACCCACTGCAAATTTATGGCATTTATGCCGCAGTGGGATTTCCTCGACTTTCTCCAGCGTAAGGCCGCGGCGCTGCCCACCTTCACCCTGTTGATGGAAGCCGGCGTGACCGGCCTGCGTTATGACGACCAGCAACGCGTGATTGGCGTAGAGGCGATGACGCCGCAGGGCGCGTTACATATTGCAAGCGATCTGGTGGTGGGCTGTGACGGCCGCCATTCAGCGGTGCGTACGCTGGCCGGGCTAAGCAGCCGGAGTTTTGGTGCACCGCGTGATGTGCTGTGGCTGAAAATCCCGAAACATACAGATGACCCGGCGTGGGCCACCGGCCACCGCGGGCCGCGTAAGAATTTCATTATGATCGATCGCGGAGACTACTGGCAGTGCGGCGTCTCGATCGACAAGGGCACCCTGCCGGGTTTACAGCAGGCGGGCCTGCCGGCCTTTCTGCACCAGGTCGCGGCCAGCGCGCCGTTTGACGCGGCCCGGCTGGCGTCGGCCATCACGCACTGGGATCAGGTGAAGTTGCTGAGCATCCGCATCGACCGGCTGGACCACTGGGCGCGGCCGGGGCTGCTCTGCATTGGTGACGCGGCGCATGCCATGTCGCCGATTGGCGGCGTGGGGGTAAACCTGGCGATTCAGGACGCCGTCGCCACTGCCAACCTGCTGGCCGCGCCGTTACAGCGCGGCGTACCGACCTTGCGCCAGCTCAGCCGCGTGCAGCGCCGCCGCACCTTCCCCACCAAAGCCACGCAATTTTTGCAGGTGATGATGACGCGCCGCTCCGGCAGCGGCAAACGTCCGCCTGCGATGATCCGCGCCCTCGGCCGCTGGCTGCGCCACCGCCCCTGGCTCCCCTTCCTGTTCGGCCGCCTCATCGGCGTCGGGTTCCGGCAGGAGTTACCGAAGTAAGGCACGTTTCTCTGATGCTGCGGCCCGCGCAGCATCACCCCCACAACCATCAATAATTTATCTTTTAAATCATTAAATTATATAAATTTTCTATCGCCCCTTTTGTCTACCCGCCCCCCTTCCCCACGTGCTGGAATAGCCGCCGCCACGTATTCACTAAAAGGAAAATGCAATGGGATGGAATAAACATGCTGCGGCGATCTATGCCAGGCAACATGCGGGGTCAACCTCACAAAGAAGGTGTGCGGCCTTTACCCGCCGCGCTATCAATGCAGGCGGTATAGATATAGGGCAGACGTTACATGCAAAAGATTATGGCCGCTTACTCAGTAACGCAGGGTTCACGGTGATTGGTGCAGGGGAAACGCTGCAAGAGGGGGATGTTGTGGTTATCCAGCCTTACCGGGGCGGAAACGAAAGTGGGCATATGGCGATATATGACGGACAAAACTGGTATTCCGACTTTCGCCAGCGCGATATGTGGGCCGGGCCGGGTTATCGTTCAGCCCAGCCCGCATATAAAATTTACAGGAGGCATTGATATTGATGCGCGCACTTTTCCTGTTCGTTTTGCTGTTATCTGGCTGCACTGTCTCTACGGCCACGCCTGAGCAGCAGGTTGATGCGTTCTACCATTTCTATTTGGAGGCCTTTGCCGGCGACAGCGCTGAGAGCACCTACAGTTCGCCTACTATGCGACGTTATGTGGCGGCGGAGACGTTGGGCCGATTGAGTGCCATTGAAAAGATTGAGGAGCAGCAGATAGTCGGTTCCGATTATTTTATCTATGGTCAGGACTACGCCCCGGAATGGATTGCCGGGTTACAGGTGGGGCCTGCCGCAGACTACCTGGGCGGCAAAGTGCTGGACGTCCGGCTTGGCCGGGAAGCGGGTAAAACGCAGCGCCTGCGCGTCTACCTCCGGCGCGAACAGGGCCTCTGGAAACTCTACCGGGTCAGAAACCTCAGCGATCAGTATGAACAACCGATTTTTGACGACCACGCCCTCGCCGCCGCCCAAGCCCACGCGGCGACGTTAGTGCAGTAAATCGCCCCTACTCTTTCCTTACATACCAGACGGTTTGCAGAAGAGGCGGGGGCGTAAAAATCATTGCCGAATGGAGCCGCAGGGCCGGGTGAGCACACAGGGATGTGTGCGAGAGGGACAGCCACGCAGGGAGCGTGTCTGTCCCGGCCCGATTAGCCCGTAGGCGAAATGAGGGGAGCCGCGGGAGCGGCCAATGATTCAGCCAGGGCACCAAAAAGTGCGCGGGTGCAGGGCGAGCGCACCGGCGCGCCCTGCTCGGTTGAGGCGCGGCAGCTCAGGTAAACTACAGTGCTGAACAACCGAAACTTTCCACTTCACATAAACAACCGAAACTTTCCACTCCATATGAACAACCGAAGCAATAACCCCCAATTACCCTCTTGAGCCGCTTCCCGGCTCCATCTCCCTCACACTCCCCCTCAACATCACCGTCGCCGGAAACGCCTCCCGCGCCGGGGGCGCCGCCAAATACCCCAGGCGGTGCAGCAGCAGGTGGGCTGCGGCAGCCCCCATCTCATGCCCCGGCTGGCGCACGGTGGTGAGCGGCGGTGAAATGCGCGCCGCCGCCGGGATATCGTCAAAACCGGTGACGCTGAGCACCTCCGGCACGGCGATGCCCTGCTGCTGACAATAGCGGATCAGGCCAATCGCCATCAGGTCATTGGCGCAGAGCACCGCCGTCGGCCACTGGTGGCGCGGCTGGGCGAGAATCTGTTGCGCCGCCTGCTCGCCGCTGCGCTCGGTGTAATCCCCGTCGATCAGCGGCAAGTGCGCCGGGTCCAACCCCTGCTCGCGGCAGGCGTCGTGGTAACCCGCCAGCCGCTGTTCACTGGTCCACAGCCCCGGCGGGCCGCCGAGCAGCAACAGCCTGCGGTGGCCGCAGGCCAGCACGTGGCGGGCCATCGCCGCCGCGCCCTGCCGGTTCTGTGCGCTGATAAAGGGCACATCAATCCCCGGCAGGCACTCATCCACAAACACCATGGCACCGCGGCTGGCCAACGCCTGCAACGAGGGGCTCAGGCGGCCGGTGCCGGAAAGGTAGATCACGCCATCCAGCCGCTGGGTGCGCAGCACATGCGCATAATGCTCCTCGCGGGCGGTGTCAGACCAGGTCAGGCAGAGCACCAGCAGGAAATCGGCCTGGTCGAGCACCAGCTGGATGCCCTCCGCGACATCAGCGAAAAAAGCGTTACCGAGATCCGGCACGATAAACCCGATGGAGGAGATACGGCGGCTCTTGAGGCTGCGGGCGGCATTGCTTGGCTCAAAGCCGAGATCGGCAATCGCCTGCAGTACCCGTTCGCGGGTGCGGGCCGCCACCGGCCGCCCGCTGTTGTTGATCACCGCACTGACGGTGCCGATAGACACCTCCGCGCGGCGCGCCACATCACGGATGGTCGGGCGCGGGGTGTCTGTCATGGCTTATCATCGCGCCAGTAGCGGCGTGACCAGCGGCGGGCTTTGGAACCGTTGCGCCACGGCGTCATCAGGTACTCGGCGCCCACCACCAGCAGGAAACTCACCACCCCCAGCAACGCCAGGAACACAATCGCCGAAAAGGTGCCGGCGGTGTTCAGGCGGGAGTTGGCCTGCAGCAGGTATGCGCCCAGCCCGCCGCTGGTGGAGGCGGTCCACTCGCCAATTACCGCGCCGGTGACGCTGAAGGTCGCCGAGAGCTTAAGCGCGGAAAACAGCGGCGTATAGGTGGCAGGCAGCTTCACGTAGCGGAAGATTTTGGCACGCGACGCGCCCATCGACTTCACCAGGTTAAGCATGTCACGGTCCACCGAGTTGAGGCCGTCCAGCACGTTCACCACCACCGGGAAGAACACCACCAGCGCCACAATCACCAGTTTCGGTGCCAGCCCGAAACCGAGCCAGATGGTCAGCGCCGCCGAGATGGCGATCACCGGCACCGCCTGGCTGGCGATCAGAATCGGGTAGAGCACGCTGCGTACCCAACTGGACATATCCATCAGCACCGCAAAGGCAAACCCGCTGACCGCGCCGAGCAAAAAGCCCATCAGGAAGGTCAGGAAGGTGATGCGGAACCCTTCCCACAGCGTGTCCCAGTCAGAAAGCGTGTGGTCAAGGGTGCGTTCCGGCGAGGGCAGCACATAGGCCGGGATGTCAAACCAGCGTACCGCCAGATCCCAGGCGAGGACAACCAGCACCAGCGCCACCATCGGGCCACCCAGGCGCAGCAGCCAGCCACGCCAGCCAAACGGCTCAGTGTACATGGGCCTTCTCCTCCGCCAAGCGTTGCGCGTCATCCTGGTAGATCAGGCTGAGGATCTGCTTTTTCAGCGCCATAAAGGGTTCGCTGGTCAAACAGGAGAGCGGGCGCGGGCGCGCCAGTTCCACCGGGAAGATGGCATTCACCCGGCCGGGGCGCGGGGTCATCACCACCACCCGGTCAGCCAGGAAGATCGCCTCGTCAATATCGTGGGTGACGAACACCACGGTGCGCTTCTGCTCCTGCCACACCGTGAGCAGCCACTGCTGCATCGAGAGGCGGGTCTGGGAGTCGAGCGCGCCGAACGGCTCGTCCAGCAGCATCACATCATGCTGCATCGCCAGCGTGCGCATCAGCGCCACCCGCTGGCGCATCCCGCCGGAGAGTGCCGCCGGGTAGTGGTTGATAAACTCGCCGATGCCGTAACGGCGCGCCAGTTCCACCCCGGCGCGGCGCTGCTCGGCGGTGGCGCGCCCTTTGAGGGTCGCCCCCAGCACGATGTTATCAATCACCGTGAGCCACGGCAGCAGCAGATCTTTTTGCAGCATATACCCGACGTGGCCGGTTTTGCCGGTCACGTCGTCGTTGTCGATCAGGATGCGGCCTGAACTCGGCGCGAGCACGCCGGAGATCAGGTTAAACAAGGTGCTTTTGCCGCAGCCGGACGGGCCGACCACAGAAATGAACTCCCCCTCGGCGACCTGAAGATCGGTGGGGGCCAACGCGGTCAGATCACCAAACCGGCGCGACACCTGCTCGATCCTGAGTTTTGCTTGGGACATCGGGTATTCCTTTCATCATCGGCGGGTATTACAGGATTTCACACCGCTCGCGGCCAAACCAGACCAGATCCTCAACCTTAACGGCGATATCACCGCGTGCGGCGAACGGCTCCACCGCCCACGCGCCCCACATCGGCGTGTCATTCCCGGCATCAATGAAATTGTGCAGGTAAGCCGCGCCGGGCGTCAGGGAGTGGCCGATGTTCGCCAGCAGGTCGAGCAGCACAAAGCCCTCAGCCTCCAGCCGGCTATGGCACAGGCCGAACAGCTCATTGGCCGGCATGCCGGGGCGGCACTGGGCCAGCACTTCGTAGTGCAACGCCTCGAGATCGCGCAGCGCCTCGGTGGCCAGCGGATGGTCGCCAATCACCTTGCAGCGGGTGCAGTCGCCCCAGAACCCTTGCCGGGTAATCGGGTGCACGTCGATCATCAGCACATCCTGCGCCGCGGCCGCACGGGGGGTCGGTGCATGGGTGGGGAAGCAGATGCGCGCATTCTCCCCCAGCCCCACGGTGGTGATCGTCCAGATGCCTGCAGCGCCCTGCTGTTCCAGCGCGTCACACACGGCCAGCTCGATCTGCTGCTCAGTGATGCCGGGCGCGGCGGCAGCCAGCCCGGCTTCCGCCACCTTTTTCGCCATCGCCTGCGCATGGCGCAAACCGGCCGGTGCCTCAAAGGCGACATCCGGGCCGGGCTTGTAGCTCCACTCAGGCACCCAACGGGTGCCCGGTTCGCGTGTACTCATCCTCAGTTCCCCTGCGGCAGGAAATCGTTAGTGTAGTACTGGTTGGCCGGCAGGGTCTCTTTCACGATCCCTTCCGCTTTTACCGCATTCAGCAGGTCATTCCAGGCGGCATCGCTGAGTTTCAGCTGTTCCGGGCCGGGGTTGCCCAGCAGGGTGATGGTGTCAGCCCACTGCTGTTTGATGAACGCCGGGTCATAGGCTTTGCTGTAGAGTTTGGTGAAGGTCGCGGTGCCTTCGTCCGGGTGGGCAATGGCGTACGCGATACTCTTCTCAGTGGCGCGCATAAAGGCTTTGGCCTTCTCCGGATTGGCCTTCAGCCAGCGCTCGTTGCCGGCCAGCATAAAGATCGGGGTATTCGGCACGCCGTGCTCTACCGCCGGCAGGAATTCCGGTTTCTGTTTGCCGGTGGTGACCACGCCGGTACCTTCGGCGTTGGTGATGCCGGTGATGGCGTCCACGCGTTTTTGCAGCAGCAGCGGCACGGTGTCGTCGGCTGCCGCCACCATGGTGATGTCTTTCAGCGTCAGGTTGGCGCTTTTCAGCATCAATGCCAGCTGCGCTTTGGTCCAGGCGTCATTGTAGATGCCGATGGTTTTGCCTTTCAGCTCTGCCACGGTGAATTTTTCGCCCTGGCGGGAGACGATGCCCCAGTTATTGCCCTGGCCGTAACGGCCGATGGCAGTCACCGGTGCGCCCTGCTCTTTGGCGAAGATGATGTCCATCACCGTGGTGAAGGCGAGGTCAGCGCGGCCGGTGCCGAGGAATTTCATGGTGTCAGCCACCGTCGGCGGTGCCACGATGTTCAGGTCAATGCCTTCAGCCGCGTAGAAGCCCTTCTCTTTCCCCAGGATCCACGGGATCCAGAAGCCGTCCGCCACCGGCCACTCCTGCACAAAGGTCACTTTGGTCAGTTCGGCAGCCTGCGCCTGCGGGGTCACCATACCGGCACCCAGCCATGGTGCCAGTGCCACGGCACCGGCCAGCAGTGCCCCTTTCAGGATTGAACGTCGTTGCATCGGTATTCTCCATTTGCCTAAGTGAATAAAGGGGGCTTCTTCACGTGCTTTCCTGCCACGCGCTAAGCCAAATCAACCGCACGAATTATCAGCAATCCGCAGATAGTGAAACGGTTTGATGAATGGTGTCAATAACTTACATAAATATTATTTATTTGTTGAATGCATAGGCGATTAATGACACATTTTTTCCCGTTGAAACGGTTCAACTTTGACTATTATTTACCCTGTCAAGAGACGTGCGCACTTTGTGCACTTGGCCGGGCAGCCCCGGAGGGAGAGAAAGGGTGGAAAAAACCAAACAGGTATTGCTGGTCGGTGAAACGTGGGTCAGTGCGGCCACACACTACAAAGGATTTGACCAGTTCGGCAGCGTGACTTTTCACAGCGGCGCCGGGCCGCTGACTGCCGCGCTGGCAGACACTGAATTCCAGCTGACGCACCTGCCGGCCCATCAGGCCGTGGAGCAGTTGCCGTTCACGGCCGACGGCCTGGCAGCCTATGACGCGATTTTGCTGTCAGACATCGGGGCAACTTCGCTGCAACTGCACCCGGATGTCTGGCTGCACGGTAAACCGGTTGCTGACCGGCTGAAGCTGCTGCGCGGCTATGTGGAACAGGGTGGCGCGCTGGCGATGTTCGGCGGTTACCTGAGCTTCCAGGGCATTGACGGCAAGGCGCGCTGGCGGCGCACCCCGGTGGAAGAGGTATTGCCGGTGACCTGCCTGCCGTATGACGACCGGCTGGAAGTGCCGGAAGGCTTTTCGGCCGTGCTGGTACCGGGGGCAACAGACCACCCGATCCTGGCGGGCATCCCGGCGGAGTGGCCGTTGCTGCTGGGGGCGAATGAGGTAGAGGTGAAACCAGGCGCAGAGGTGCTGGCGCGCCTGCCGGCCTGCCAGGGCAGCCACCCGCTGCTGGTGACCGGCCGCTATGGCCGGGGCCGCACGCTGGCCTGGACGTCCGATGTCAGCCCGCACTGGTTGCCGCAATCCTTTATTGACTGGCCCGGTTATGCGCCGCTGTTCACCAATATGCTGCGCTGGCTGACCACCGCTGACTAACCGAAGCGGCAGAAATTCAACTACTCTTGATCCCGTGGATGTGACACTTATCAGGAGTTGGATGAATGAACATTGCCTGTCTGGGTTGGGGATCGCTGATATGGAAACCGGGTCCGGTGCCGATAGCAGGCGAATGGTACGCAGATGGCCCCGACGTACCGATTGAGTTTTCACGGGTGGGGGATGGCGGCGAACTGGCCACCGCCGTCTGTTTCAACGCGCCGCCGGTGCCGGTGTTCTGGGCGCTGCTCACCACACCGTCACTGGCGGAGGCGTGCGAGGCGCTGAAAGAGCGGGAGCAGATCCCTCGCGAACGGCATGACGGCGTCGGGCTGATGTTCACCGCCGGCGACCCGGAAGGGATGCTGCCCGCCTGGGCGGCGGCGCGCAATATTGACGCAGTGATCTGGACGGCCCTGCCGCCAAGGGTGGAGAACAGCGAGGGGCGCATCCCGTCGCAGCAGGAGGCGCTCGCTTACCTCAGCAGCCTGACGGGCGAGACGCGCGACCACGCCATGGACTACATCGAGCAGGTGCCGCCGCAAATTGACACCCCTTACCGGCGGGCGATCCGCCGGCAACTCGGCTGGGGCGGCTGACCGGCCGCCGCGGTTCAGAAACGTACCACACCTTTAATCAATGCGCGGTTGCCGATGACCCGCGTTTCGAACTCCTCCGCCAGCGCGGAAAACTGAAAATGGTGGGTCAGCATGATGCCGGGGTGCAGCGTGCCGGCCGCCATTAACTCACTGACTTTGGCAAAATCTTGCCGGGTGGCGTTACGGCTGCCCATCAGCGTTGCTTCCCGTTTATGGAACGCCGGGTCGGCGATCTCCAGCATCCCTTTATGCAGCCCCACAAACACCACGCTGCCGCCATGGCGGATCAGCTCTACCGCGCCGTTCATCGCCTGCGGGCTGCCGGTGGCATCTATCACCGTTTCCGGCGGCAGGCCGCCAAACGCTGCCCGCAGCTGCGCCTGAAACGCGGCATCCAGCGGGTTCAGCGCCGGTAACCCCAGCACCTGCGTAACGTGCGCCCGCCGCTCTGGGCTGGTGTCGCTGACCACCACCTGTGCGCCGTCCGCGTCGGCAATCGCCGCCACCCCCAGCCCGATCGGCCCCGCCCCGCTTACCAGCACCGCCTGCCCCGGACGCAGCCCGGCACGCCGCACCGCATGGGCGCTGATGGCAAACGGCTCCAGCAGCGCGGCGGCTTCCGGGTCAAGGTCGCCCACCGGCAGCAGGTTACTCACCGGCACGCTGAGGAAATCACAGAATGCCCCGTCCTGATGCACGCCGATCACCGAGATGTTTTCACAGCAGTTGGGTTTGCCGCTCATACAGGCTGAACAATGCTCACAGGCCAGATAGGGGATCAGCGCCACACGCTGGCCGGGGCTGAAATTCGTGACATTGTCACCGAACGCGACAATCTCCCCGCACACTTCATGGCCGAGCACCCGTGGGTAGCTGAAAAACGGCTGGTTACCCGCCCAGGCGTGGATGTCAGTGCCGCAAATGCCGACGGCCAGCACCCGCAGCAGCGCCTCACCGGGCGCGGGGCGCGGGACGTCGCGTTGGCTATAGCGCAGGGCTTTGGGTTCCGGGCAAATCAGGGCAGTCATCTGGTGCATGGTGTCTCTCCGTTACGGCGTTTTATGTTTCCTTTTAGTGAAATTACGCATTAATTTGTTACATAAAGGCGGCAAATGTGAATTAGCGCCGACTATTGTGTTTTAAAGTGGGTTTTAATGGGCGGCCGAACCCTGCACAGAGGTGCCGCCATGAGCCGACCGCAACACCTGCGACAGAGTGTCATCAACCAGATGCTTGACGGCATCACCAAGGGCCACCTGCCCTCCCCGCTGCCCTCCCAGGCGGCGCTGGCCGAACTCTACAACATCAGCCGCACCACCGTGCGCCATACGCTGGACTACCTGCAACAGCGCGGCATTCTGGCGCGCCGCGCCGGGCAGTTCTGCATTGCCCGCGCCCCGGCCGGGGATGAGGGCTTCCTGCCGGGGCCAACGCCGGATGCTGAACAGGCCGGGCGGGTGGAGTCCGCGTTTCATGAGCTGATCCGCCAGCGGCAGTTGCGCCCCGGCGATACGTTCAGTGAAGTCCAATTAGCAAAAAGCGCCGGGGTGGGTGCCGGGGCGGTGCATGATTTCCTGTTGCGCTTCAGCCGTTATGGCCTGCTGGAGGCCGCCGGGCGCGGCGAATGGCTGATGAAACCCTTCGACCAGGCCTATGCCGAGAACCTGTTTGAACTGCGGGAGATGCTGGAGACCCACGCACTGCAACGTTTCCTGACCCTACCCGCTGACGATCGGCGCTGGGTACAGGCGCGGGATCTGCTGACCCGCCACCGCCAGCTGCACACCATGATGGACGATCACTACTGCCGCTTTGCCGGGCTGGACCGGGAACTGCACGCGCTGATTATGTCCGCCGCCGACAACCCCTTCTTCAACCAGACGCTGGAGATCATCTCGGTGATTTTCCACTTCCACTACCAGTGGGATGAGCACCACCTGAAACAGCGCAACATCATCGCCACCGAGGAGCATATGGCACTGCTGCTGGCGCTGATTTGCCGGAATGACCAGGAGGCGATGCGCGAGCTGCGCGCCCACCTGGCCACCGCCCGCCGCACCATGAGCGAGGCGATCCGCGGCCAGCGCCCGGCCCACTGACCGCCGCTACAGGGCGAAGTGGCAGGCGACGCGGTGGCCGGGGCCCAGCGTGCGCAATGCGGGGGCCTGCTCACGGCAACGTGGCTGGGCATGCGGGCAGCGGGTGTGAAAGCGGCAGCCGGCGGGCGGCCGGCTCGGATCGGGTACCTCGCCGCGCGCCATCACCTGCGGGCCGCGGCCGGCCTCCAGCGTCGGCACGGCCGCCAGCAGCGCCTGGGTATAGGGGTGGCCCGGCCGGCGGAACAGGCTGTCGCGATCGGCGATCTCCACAATCTGCCCCAGATACATCACCGCCACATCATCACACAGATGCTCCACCACCCCCAGATCGTGGGAGATAAACAGGAAGGTCACGCCGTGTTGCTGTTGCAGGTCGGAAAACAGGTTGATGACCTGCGCCTGTACGGACACATCCAGCGCGGAGACCGGTTCATCCGCCACAATAAAGGCCGGTTGCAGGATCAGCGCCCGGGCGATGCCGATGCGCTGGCGCTGGCCGCCGGAGAACTCATGGGGGTAGCGGCTGTAGTGGCGCGCCGCCAGCCCGCAGATCGCCATGGTCTCAATCACCCGGTCGCGCACCTGCGCGGGCGGGCAGAGGCCGTGCTGCAACAGCGCCTCGCCTATCGCCTCCCCGACCCGCAGGCGCGGGTTGAGCGAACTGTACGGATCCTGGAACACCAGCTGCATCTGCGGCCGCAGCGCACTGCGTTCACGCGGTGACAGGTGCTGTATCGGCCGGCCGTTGAAGCGGATCTCTCCGGCTGTGGGCGGGTAGAGCCCCAGCAGGGTGCGCCCGACGGTGGTTTTTCCGCTGCCCGACTCCCCCACCAGCCCGAACACCCTGCCGCGCCGCAGGGTAAAACTCACGTCATCCACCGCCCGCAGCTCGCCGGTTTTACGGCCGAACAGCCCGCCGGTCAACGGGAAATACTTCTTCAGCCCGGTGACGTCAATCAGGGTATCGTTATCCGGCATGATCAGGCTCCATGGCGGCAGGCTGTGCCGCCAGATCAGAATAAAAACAGGCCGACTGGCGCTGCGCGCTGCCGTAGAGCGGCGGGATGGCCGCCCGGCAACGCGGCTGCGCGTCGGGGCAGCGGTCAGCAAACGCGCAGCCGGGCGGCAGATCCGCGGGATCCGGCACCTGGCCTGGGATCGCATAGAGCCGCTTACGCCGCTGCCCCGGCACCGGCCTGGCCGCCATCAGCCCGCGGGTGTAGGGGTGCTGCGGGTTTTCCAGTACCTCGCGGGTGTCGCCCTGCTCCACCACGCGTCCGGCGTACATCACCACCACCCGGTCAGCCATCTGGGCGATCACCCCCAGATCGTGGGTGATCAACATCATCGCCATCTGGTGCCGGGCCGCCTCCGCCCGCAGCAGCGCCAGAATCTGCGCCTGTACCGTCACGTCCAGCGCGGTAGTGGGTTCATCGGCGATCAGCAGCGCAGGCCGGCAGCCAATCGCCATCGCGATCATCACCCGCTGCAGCATCCCGCCGGAGAGCTGGTGCGGGTAGCTGGTCATCAGCCCGGCGGCCCGCGCCAGGCCGACCTCCGTGAGCGAGGCCGTCGCCTGCTGCCAGGCGGCTTTGGGGGCCAGGCCGCGGTGGCGGATCAGCGGCTCCACCAGCTGCTCGCCGATGGTCAGCACCGGGTTGAGCGCGCTCATCGGCTCCTGGAAGATCATCGCCAGCGCGCTGCCGCGCAGATCGCTCATCTGCCGCGGCTTCAGCGTCAACAGGTCACGGCCCTGGAACCAGATGGCGCCCCGGTCGATGCGGGCGCTGTGCGGCGGCAACAACCCCATCAGCGCCATGGCCGTGACACTCTTGCCGCAGCCGGACTCCCCCACCACGCCCAGCGTCTGCCCGGCCTCCAGGCTGAAACTCACCGCCTGCACCGCCTGCACCGGGCCGTGCTCGCCCTGGAAAGAGACCGCCAGGCGGTCAAATGAAAGTAACGGGCCCATCGGTTATCTCCGGGTCATATGGGGGTCGAGGGCGTCGCGCAGGGCATCACCCAGCAGGTTAATCGCCACGACCGTCAGGAAGATCGCCGCGCCCGGCGGCATCCAGAGCCAGGGGCGGCGCTGGAAGTCGATCAGGCTGTTGGCGGCGTCCATCATGTTGCCCCAGGAGGGCGTGGGCGGCACCACGCCCAGCCCGAGGTAACTCAGCGCTGACTCACTGAGGATGGCATTGGCCACGCCCAGCGTGGCGACCACTATCAGGATCGGCACGGTGTTCGGCAGCAGGTGGCCCAGGATGCGCCGCCGCGCAGACAACCCCAGCACCTCGGTCGCCAGCATAAAATCGCGTTCGCGCAGCGACAGGATTTGGCCGCGCACCAGCCGCGCCAGCGAGGGCCAGCCCAGCAGGCTGAGCATCACCATCACCAAATAGATGCGGTAGTCGGGCGGGATGCCCAGCTCCGTGACCACCGCGCCCATAATGATCAGCAGCGGCAGGCTGGGAATGGTCATCAGCAGATCCGCCAGCCGCATCAGCAGCTTGTCGGTGAGGCCGCCGGCATAGCCCGCCACCGCGCCGACCGCATAGCCGAGCGTCACCGAGAGCAGCATGGTCACCAGCCCGATGGTCAGCGAAATGCGCCCGGCCAGCAGCATCCGGGTATAGATATCGCGCCCAAGGAAATCGGTGCCGAGCCAGTGTGCCGCGTCCGGCGCTTTATTGATCATCATGATGTCGGTGGCGTCATCGCGCCACGGCGAGAAGTACGGCCCGACGGCGCACCAGAGCACCATCAGCAGCAGCAGCGCCAGCGACGTCATCGCCGGGCGGTTGCGCCGCAGCCGCCGCCACGCCTCGTTCCCCGGCGAGGAGGCGCGCTGCGCCAGCGCCGGCAGTGCCGCCTGACGCCAGCGGCGGCTGGGGGTGAAAAGCTGTCGTAACATCATTACCTCATCCGGATCCGCGGATCGGCCCAGGCATAGAGCACGTCCGCCAGCAGGTTGCCCAACAGGGTCAGCACCGCCAGAAACAGGGTAAAGCCCATCAGCACCGGGTAATCGCGCGCCGCCAGGGAGTCGATATGGATATGCCCCGCCCCCGGCCAGTTGAAGATTTTTTCGGTGATCAGCGCCCCGGAAAACAGCCCCGGCAGCTCAAACCCCAACAGCGTGATGATAGGCAGCAGGGCATTGCGCAGCGCATGTTTCAGGATAACGGTGCGCTCGCGCAGCCCTTTGGCGCGGGCGGTGCGGATGAAGTCCATGCGCACCACCTCAAGCATGCTGGCGCGGAAGTAGCGCGTCAGGCTGCCTGCCTGCAACATCACCAGCGCGGTCACGGGCAAAATCAGGTGCAATGCCACCTCGCCCGCCCAGGCCAGCCCCCGGCTGTCGCTGCCGGTGCGCAGCATGCCGCCTGCCGGCAGCCAGTGCAGGTCAACGGCAAACCACTTAATCAGCAGCAGACAGAGGAAGAAGGTCGGGAATGACATGGCCCCGAAGACCCCTGCCGTGACCAGGTGGTCAAACAGCGAGTGCGGCCGCAGCGCTGACGCCACCCCCACGGCCAGCGCGATGCCCCAGTAAAGCAACATCGACACCGAGGCCAGCAGGAACGAGTGCCAGATGTACTGGTTGAGCAGCGTGCTGACCGGGATCTGGTACTGCAGCGAGAAGCCGAGATCGCCGTGCAGCAGCTGCCCCAGCCAGTGCAGGTAGCGCGACCAGAGCGGCTGGTCGAGTCCGTACAGCGCGCGCAGCTCCGCCGCCCGCGCGGCGGTCAGGGTAATATTGCCGTCGATAAAGTCGCCCGGCGTCAGGGCGAAAATCCCGAAAATCAGCATGGAGGCCAGCAGCAGCATCGGCAACGTCAGCAGCAGCCGGCGCAGGATAAAGGTTTTCATCGTCGCTCGTCAGGGGGCCGGCGCGGCCAGCTTCACTGCCGGCAGACTGCCCACCAGGCCGTTATAAATGTCCGGCGTGAAGCCGGTGACGCGGGCGCTGCTGGCCGACAGGATTTTGCGGTAGCCGAGCAGGATCACCGGCGGGTCTTCCGCCAGCGCCTGATAGAGCCGGTGGTAGATCGGTTTGCGTTGCGCCGTGTCCAGCGTGCTGTTCCCCTCGGCGATAAGCTTATCCACCGCCGGGTTGCTGTAGCCGTTGGTACTTTCACTGGTCTGGAAGTCCCGCACGCCGTCATGCGGGTCATTCAGGGTACTGGTACTGAACGACGCCAGATCGTAATTGCCGCTTTTGTAGCCGGCGAGCAGCGCGTTGAAATCCAGCACCTGCGGGCGCAGGTCAATGCCCAGCTGACGGTAGTTCTCCCGGGCAACCGGCACCAGCGCGTCATTCAGCACTTTTTTGGTCACCAGCAGCGTCAGGGTCAGACGCTGGCCCGCCTTGCTGCGGATGCCGTCAGCACCGCGCACCCAGCCGGCCGCCTCCAGCAGTTGGTTGGCTTTGGCCGGGTCATAGGCGTAAGGGTTCACGCCGCTGGGGTCGTAGGCCCAGGAGATCGGTGCTATCGGCTCGTTGGCCACCTGCCCGTAACCCTGATAGACCACCGAGATCAGCTTCTGGCGATCCAGCCCGTAGATCAGCGCCTGCCGCACCCGCACATCCTGCAAGGCCGGTTTTTTCAGGTTAAAGGCGATTTTGCTGTAGTCACTGGAGCTGTAGAGGTTGATGTTGGCAAAGCCCAGCATTTTCAGCTGCTCGACGTCGTCCGGGCGGGAGGTGAAGGCGTCATAGTCGGTTTCGCCGGTCTGGAACAGCTGGAAGTTAGTGGCCGGGTTGGTGACGCGGTAGATAAAGCGCGCCATCGCCGGGGCACCGCGGTAGTAACGCGGGTTGGCGTGGAAGCGGATCTCCTGCCCCGGGATGTAGGTGTCATAAATGTAAGGCCCGTTGCCCAGCGGCTTGCCGTGCAGGGTGCGCAGGTAGGTGAGTTTGCCCGGCTGGTAGCCTTTGCCGTAATAGGCTTTGGAGAGCACCGGCCCGCCGATCAGGAACAGGGTGGTGGCGCCCGGCTGGGTGGTGGTGACCTCCAGCGTCAGCGGGTCAATCACCTTCAGGCCGCGGATGGCGGACGCCTTGCCGGTTTTATACGCCTCCCCGCCGTCAATGTGCGCCAGGGAGAGGTCGGTCTCGCCGTCATAGGCCGGGTCATGCAGCAGGGTCAGGGTAAAGGCGACATCCTCTGCGGTGAGCGGCGAACCGTCGCTGAAGGTCAGCCCCGGGCGCAGTTTGATGGTGTAAACGCGGTTGTCTGCGCTGACCTGCCAGGCGGCGGCCAGCCCCGGCACCGGTTTGCCCTGGCTGTCGAGGTCGATCAGGCGGGCGAAGATGACGTTGGTGACGTTCTCATCCCAGCCATTGGTGAAGAAGTAGGGGTTAAAAATGCCCTGCGGCTCGGAGATCCCGGCCACCACCGTGTCTTTGCGCAGCGCCGCCGCAGCCGGCACCTGGCCTGGATCGGTCGCCGGGGTGATCCCTTCTTTCAGGATGTCATCTGCCGATGCCCCGGCCGCCAGCCAGACGGCCCCGGCCAGCACCACCGCCCGGAGCGGCCGCCCGCCCCCTGTTTTTTCCCCGTTCCCTGTCCCTTTGCCCACTGCGCACCCCTTCTTAACGTGTTAATCAGTATGAAAAAACGTGTCGAGAGTAAGAGCGGCCGGCGTCCTTGTCTAACAACCAATCTTGCTAGCCTTATGCGCTTTTCAGCAAAGCCGCCGCCCGCGCCCGGCAGGCTGGCGGCCGCCGGATAAAACCCGGTTAAAAACCGAAAACGTTTACCCGCCGCACGGTTTGGCACCAAACCGCAGCGGCGTGCGGGCGGCGCTCGCTAGGCTCAGGGGGTCGGCTGCCTGACCGGGCAGCCTTTACCCCCTGGAGCCTGCAATGGATAAAACCCGTGAGTTTACCGGTGAGACGGTGCGCGGTGCGCGCCCGCCGGTTACGCTGCCCCCGCTTGACGCTGCCGCACCGCCGCGCAGCGCCCGCCTCAAACGCATCCAGACCACCGCGATGGTGCTGCTGTTTCTGGCGGCGGTGATCAACTACCTCGACCGCAGCTCCCTGTCGGTGGCAAACATGACCATTCGCGGGGAGATGGGGCTGAGCGGTACTGAGATCGGCCTGCTGCTTTCTGCCTTTTCGCTGGCATATGGGCTGGCGCAACTGCCGTGCGGCCCACTGCTGGATCGCAAAGGGCCGCGCATTATGCTGGGGCTGGGGATGTTTGTCTGGTCGCTGTTCCAGGCGCTCTCCGGACTGGTCAACAGTTTCACCCAGTTTGTGCTGGTACGCATCGGGCTGGGGATTGGTGAAGCGCCGATGAACCCGTGCGGCGTGAAGGTGATCAATGACTGGTTCAACATCCGCCACCGCGGCACGCCGATGGGCATCTTCAATGCCGCCTCCACCATCGGGCTGGCCATCAGCCCGCCGATCCTCGCCGCCATGATGCTGCTGATCGGCTGGCGCGGCATGTTTATCACCATCGGCGTGCTGGGGATCGCCCTTTCCCTCGGCTGGTACACGCTCTACCGCAACCGCCCGTCGGTGTCCCTCACGGCTGACGAGCAGGCGTACCTCAATAACGGCAGCGTCAGCACCCGGCAGGACCCACTGAGCATGGCCGAATGGCGCGGGCTGTTCCGCAACCGCACCATGTGGGGCATGATGCTCGGCTTCAGCGGCATCAACTACACCGCCTGGCTCTACCTCGCCTGGCTGCCGGGCTACTTGCAGAACACCTACCAGCTTGACCTGAAAAGCACCGGGCTGTATGCCGCCATCCCGTTCCTGTTCGGCGCGGCCGGGATGTTGTGCAACGGCGTGGTCACCGATTTTCTGGTGCGGCGCGGCATGGCCCCGGTAAAAAGCCGCAAAATCTGTATCGCCTCCGGCATGTTCCTCTCCGCCGCGTTCACTGCCGTGGTGGTGCAGGCAGAAACCACCGGCGTGGCGGTGGTGCTGATCGGCATGGCGCTGTTCTGCATCCACTTTGCCGGCACCTCCTGCTGGGGGCTGATCCATGTTGCGGTGGCCTCACGCATGACCGCCTCGGTGGGCAGCATCCAGAACTTCGCCAGCTTCATTTTCGCCTCGTTCGCCCCGGTGGTGACCGGCTGGATCCTCGACACCACCCACTCCTTCAGCCTGGCGCTCAGCATTTGTGCCGGGGTGACGGTGCTTGGCGCGCTCTCCTACCTGTTTATCGTGCGTGACCCGATCACCGACGCCCAGCGCTGAGCGGGCGCGGGCGTGACGTCAAAGGCGTTCTATTTTCAGTGCGGTAAACGGCTGCCGGGCGCACAGGGCTATCCGGCAGCCATCCAGGCAGAAGGTGTGGGTGACTAACCCGGCAGGGGCCAGATGGGGTAAGGAGAGGTGCAGGTCACGCATTGCCCAGACGCTGCGCCCCTGCTGTTTCAGTACCGCTTCATGCACCGTCCAGAGTTGCCAGAAGGCCGCCAGCGGATCGCGCTGCCGCCGCAGCCAGTGGCAGCATGCCGGGCTGAAGCTTTGCGCCGCCAGCGCCGCAAAGCGCGGACGGGCGCGAACCTGTTCGATATCGCACCCTACCTCGCCCCCGGATGACAACAGCAGCGCCACCGTCTGGCCGCTGTGGCTGAGGCTGAACGCAGGCAATGACGGCTCGGCAAAACAGGGCTTACCACTCTCTGCAATCAGCAGCGGCGGCAGCGGCCGGTTCAGGGCCCTGGACAGCAACACCCGCCCGGCCAGCCGTTGTGGCTGCGGCATGGCAGCGCGAACCGAAGGCGGCAACCAGTGCGCGGCCTCGCGGCACAACGCCCCGGTATGCCCCACGATCAGCCGGTGACGCATGGCGGCCAACGGCGGAAAATCAGTGACGTATTCACCCCACCGAAAGCAAAATTATTGGACTGCACATACTCCACCTGCCGGCGGCGCGGCTCACCGATAATGTAATCCAGCTCGCCGCAGTCCAGTGCCGGCCGGGTGAGGTTCAGCGTCGGTGCAAACCAGCCCGCGCGCATCATCTCAATGCTCATCCAGGCTTCCAGCGCACCGCTGGCTCCCAGCGTGTGGCCGAAATAACTTTTCAGCGACGAGAACGGGGTCTGTGCGCCAAACACGGCGGCGGTGGCCCGGCTCTCCGCGATATCGCCGCGCCCGGTGGCTGTGCCGTGGGCATTGATATAACCAATCTGTGCCGCTTCCAGCCCGGCCATCTGCAATGCCCGCGCCATGCAGACTTCTATCGTCGCCTGTTGCGGCTGGGTAATGTGGGCGGCATCGCAGTTGGTGTAAAACCCCACCAGCTCCGCATAGATCGTCGCCCCGCGCGCCAGGGCATGTTCCAGTGCCTCCAGCACCAGTGTACCCGCCCCCTCGCCGATCACCAGGCCGTCACGATCGGCATCAAACGGGGCCGGGGTGGTGTGCGGCGCGTCATTACGCTGGCTGGTGGCAAACAGCGTATCAAACACGGCGGCCTCAGACGGGCATAACTCCTCTGCCCCGCCGGCCACCATCACCGTCTGGTAGCCGTGGCGAATCGCTTCCCAGGCGTACCCAATCGCCTGGCTGCCCGAGGTACAGGCGCTGGATGTCGGGATCACCCGGCCGCGCAGGCCAAAGAACAGCCCGGTATTGATCGCGGCGGTGTGCGGCATCATCTGCACGTAGGTGGTGCCGGTGATGTTATTGGTGTGTTTCTCTGTCAGCATGGTGGCAAACTCACTCACCGGCCCGGTGCTGCCGGTAGACGACCCATAGGCGATCCCGGTGTCGCCGCTGGTCAGCACCGGATCACCCAGCAGCCCGGCCCGGCTCAGCGCCAGTTCGGTGGCGCGGGTGGCCATCAGCGATACGCGCCCCATGGAACGGATGCGCTTGCGGGTGTAGTGCTCCGGCAGGCTGAAATCATCAATCGGCGCGCCCAGCAGCGTATTCAGCCCGGCATACACCCGCCATTCCGGCATCTTGCGTACCGCGTTGCGCCCGGCCAGGATATTGGCCGACACCGACGCCCAGTCATTGCCAAAGGCGGTCACGCCGCCCATGCCTGTTACCACCACCCGCCGCATCACACCATCCCCCCGTTGATTGAAATCACCTGACGGGTGATATACCCGGCAGCGTCTGACATCAGGTAGCCCGCCAGCCCTGCCACTTCATCCGCCTGCCCGACCCGTTGCATCGGGATCATCGCCATCGCGGCCTCACGCGCTTCCGGTGCCATCTGGATCATGGCGGTGTCGATAAGGCCCGGGGCGATGCAGTTCACGGTAATCCGGCGTGAGGCCAGTTCCACCGCCAGCGCCCTGGCGGCCCCTATCAGCCCCGCTTTGGCCGCGCTGTAGTTAACCTGCCCGCGGTTGCCTACCAGCCCGGATACCGATGAGATCACCACCACCCGGCCGCCGTCGCGCCGCCGGATCATCGGCATGATGCAGGGGTGAATGACGTTGTAGAAACTGTCGAGATTGGTATGGATAACCTGATCCCACGCCTCACCCTCCAGCGCCGGGAACGCGCCGTCGCAGGTAATCCCGGCATTGTTGACCACACCGTAATAGGCGCCGTGCGCGGCTATGTCCTCTTCCAGGCGGGCGCGGCACTGCGCCCGGTCAGCCACATCCATGCAGAGCAGGCGCGCCTCGCCGCCGGCCTGGTGGATCTGTTCCATTGTCGCCGTGGCCCCGGCCTGATCGCGGTGATAATGCACCACCACAGAGAACCCCCCGGCCGCCAGACATTGCGCGATCGCGCGCCCGATGCCTTTGCTGGCCCCTGTCACTAACACTGAACGCTTCATGAGATCTTTCCCTGTTGTAAAAGTTGCGATAACTCCCCTTCGCCCGGCTGGTAGGTGGTGATCCTGCCGCCGGCCCGGCGTTCACCGTTGCAGGCGATGGCGCCGTCAAAACTGCCCATTTTTTCATCGCGCATCAGCAACGCGATACTGACTTCCAGCAGCGACTCTGCGGCAAAGTCACCGGCCGGGCAGCGGTAATTCCGTGCGCCCAGCAACATGCCCGGCTGTGCGGCCTCCCCGCGCTGCCGCCCGTGCCAGCCCGACCACACCCCCACCGCCTGTGCGATGATTTCAATGCCAAACCAGGCGGGCAACGTGCCCTGCGGTGTGAGAAACGGCGCCAGGACGCCGTCGGCACTGACCCGCACCCGGCAGTGGGCCGAGGTGCCGGAGACACTGACGACCTCATCCAGCAGGATCAGCGGCGCGACATGGGGCAGATAACAGGCAGGCGATAAACGCGTCATGGCGCATCCCCCAGAATCAGGCAGGCGTTGTTGCCGCCAAATGCGAAGGAGTTGGAGAGCACGCACCGTCGGCCCAACGGCGCGGGTGCCGTAAGCAGGCCACAGCGGGGAAGCGATTCATCCAGCGGGTCTTGCGAGAAATCCTGCGGCGGCAGCGGCAGCGGCCGGGTCAGCAGCAGCCAGCCGAGCGCCGCTTCCCCGATGCCGGCGGCACCGAGCATATGCCCGGTGAGGTGTTTGGTCGAGCTGGCCGGTACGCCATCACCGAACAGTGTGGCGATGACCTGTGCCTCTATCTGGTCATTAAGGCGGGTGGCGGTGCCGTGCAGGTTGATGTAGCCGACCTGCTGCGGCTGCAACCCGGCACTGCGCAACGCCATACTGATGGCGCGGATCGCCCCGTCCCCCTGCGGATGGGGCGCAGAGATGTGGTGGGCATCCGAGGATTCTCCCCAGCCGCGCAGCGCCACGCCGCCGGTGTTACGCCCGATCAGCATCAGGGCGCTGCCTTCCCCGATGGTGATGCCGTCCCGGTGGGTGCTGAAAGGCGTGCAGCGGTGCGAAGAGAGTGAGGCCAGGCTGTCAAAGCCGTTTACCGGCATCCGGCTGAGGGTGTCAGCCCCGCCGACAATCGCCATATCAGCCAGCCCGGCGCGGATCAGCCGGGCACCACTGATCAGCGCCCGGGCGCTGGAGGAGCAGGCGGTTGACAGGGTATAAGCCGGCCCACGCAGCCCCAGTAACCGGGCAAGAAAACGCGACGGATCGCCCAGCTCCTGTTGGGCATAGCGGTAGCCCGGCAACCCGCGGCTGACAAACTGGTCCGCCTCGTCCAGCCCGGAGGTACTGGTGCCCAATACCACGGCTACCCGCGCTGCGCCCACGCGGGCGATAGCCTGCTCGACTTCCGGCCGGATCTGCGCCAGCGCAGCCATGAGCAGGCGGTTATTGCGGCTGTTGTGCGCGGCCAGCGCGTCAGGCACCGCCGGCAGAGGCCCGGTCACCCGCCCGGTCCAGCAGCATTTTTCACCCAGTCGCCAGACGCTGTCCGGCCCCATGCCCGGCGCATGGCCACGTGCCAGATTGCCGGCAACCTCATCGGCGTTGTTGCCCAGGGCATTCAGCATGCCCACGGCAGAAATTGTGATCATCTTAATCGTCCAGATGTTGAATAGTGATGTGATAACCGAATACGTACTGCTCCAGGCTGACCGGTTTGCGCTGCCCGTGGCGGCGCTGATAGCGGATCTCCGTCACCCTTTTCCCGTGCTCATCACACAACCGGCGGGTATCGCCCTCGTCGTTAAGGGTCCAGCCCGGCGGCAAGCGGCCCTGCCAGGCCTCCACCGGCCACAGGCCGAGCATGACATCCGCCAGTACCTGCGCAGCAGGCGGCAGATCCGGCAGCACGAGCGCCTGCCTGGTGTGGATGCCCTGTGCATCATAAGTGAGCTGGAACAACCGGATGCCCAGCGACGACAGCCCGGCCAGGGAAAGGCGCTGCGCATCGGCATTCAGCAACACCACCAGCGATTGCTGCTGCCCTTTGAAGGTGCCGGTCAGCAATTGCTGGCCATGAATGGCCGGGCTGATGCCGGGTGCGGGCAACGTGACCCGCACGCCGGGCTTGAGCCACGCCTGCGGCAGCGTGGGGCCGGGGGTGGCAGCGCACCCGCTCAGCAGCACGCTGAGCAGCAGCCCGGCGCGAAAGGGGAATTTCCGGGGTTTTCCTTTGGAACGGGGCAAGGCCAGCGGGGCCAGCAGGAAGGCCGTAAAAATGCCGCTGCATAACACCGTGCCGAAGCTGGCGATCGCCGCGGTGCGGCTGAACACCAGCATTCCCAGCGTCATCAACGTGGTGCCCATCGCCAGCGTCGCGGCCAGCAACGAAGTCATTGGTGTGCCCCGGGGGTTACTGAAGAACAGCGTATAGTTGATGCCGATGCCCAGCACCAGCACCAGCGCCAGCAGGGAAAAGAGGTTCAGCGCCTCGCCGCCCAGCGACAGCGCAGCCACCCCTGCCCCCAGTGACAGCAGCGTGGGGAGCATATTTACCAGCCCACGGCGCAGGCCGAAGCGGCAGGTAAAACTGAGTGCCAGCAGCGCCAGTGCCGCCAGCAGCAACCAGGAGAGCATTACCCGGTAAAAGCGGAACAGGTCGTTGAAGCCGCTTTTACGATCGACCCACACCACGCCCGGCTGCGTATCCGCCAGCTGCTTTAACGCCGCCCGCTGCTGTACCCCGCTGACCGGAATCAACAGGCTGCTGCGGCCATCCGGCAGGGTCAGCCACAGCAGGCGCCAGCCCTCACTCAACGGGCTGGCCAGCCAGGCATCCGGTGTGACCGGCATCGCCCGGACATCCGGCGGCGCCACCGCCAGACCAGCCTCAGCCAGCCGCTGCGTCACCTGCGGGGCCGCTGCCGCGATCAAACGCTGATCCTGCGCCTGCTGTTGCAGCGACAGGAGCGGCGGCAGGCGCCAATGGCTCAGCCATTGTTGCCGCTGCGCGTTTTGCAGGCCGGGCACCAGCGCCCCGGCACGTTGCAGCACCTGCTCAGCGTTGTCGCCATAGACCATAAAGAAGGTCTGATCGCTGTGTTGCCCGGTCAGCGCGGCAATCTCGCGTTCTTGTTGCATCAGGCCCGGCGGCAGGGCCTGAAGCTGGGAAATATCATCGTTGACCGTGAGGCGCAGCCACCCCGCCAGCGCGAGCACGGCCACGGCCAGCGGCAGCCCCAGCCTGATGACCGGCCGGCGCCGCCAGGCACAGAGCCAGCGCCCCATCAGCCTCATCGCAGGCACCGGCCGCACCGGCAGGCCCCCGACCAGCCACGGATACCAGCAGACCACCGTCAGGCAGGAGGCAGTCAGCCCGGCAGCGGCAAACACCGCCAGTTGCCGCACCCCCGGAAACGGGGCCAGCAACATCATCAGGTAGGCGGCGACGGTGGTCGCCAGCGCCAGCAGCAGCGTCGGCAGCACCTTGTGCAGGCTCTCCAGCGGGGAATGCACCGCGCCGTGTACTCTGCGTTCCGTGAGGTAATAGAGGGTGTAATCTGCTGAAATCCCAACGATGCTGATGCTCATCACCAGCGTCATCAGATGCAGCTCGCCGAAACAGAGCAGCGTCATCACGCCACCGGCCAGCGCACCCACGCCAAGCGACAACACACAGAGCAGCAGCGGCCGCACCGAGCGGAAAACCATGATAATCAGCAACAGCACGCCGCCGACCGAGGCCGTACCGAGCGTGGAGACATCCTGCCGCGCCTGTTGGCCGGCATAGTGGCTGAACAGCACACTGCCGCGTGTCAGGACTTTTGCCTGCGGGAAGGCGGCCTGAAACGCACTCTTCAGGCGGGCAAGTTCCGCTGTCAGTTGCTGGCTTTGCGCCATGTCGAAGGCATTACCGCTGAGTTCACCATGCAGGAAATACCAGACGCGCCCCTGGGGGTCAGTGGTGGTCAGCCATCCTTGCGTCAGCCCCATCCGCCCGCTGTTTTTTTGCAGCGCCAGCTGGGCACCGCGCACCAGCAGCAGCGGGTCATGTTTCAGCTCCTGCCCGCTGACCCCGGCGAACGCTGAGTAGAGTTGCGCCAGCACCCACTCTGCCTGCGCTGCACCGCCCTCGGCCAGCCGGGCACGCGTATCACCATCCAGCAGCGCATTACGGTGTTCAAACGCAAACTGTCCCCACTGCTGTTGTTGCCCCGCGTCCATCGGGCCTGTGACCTGTTGCAGTGACGGCAACCCGCGAAGGTGCGAGAGCCACCATTGCGCGGCTGCCGGATCGGCCTGTTTACCGGGTGAGATCAACCACACCATCTGGCGATCCAGCTGCTGCATAAACCCCTGTTGCAGATCCGGCGGCGCATCGCCCATGATCCGCGCCGGCAGCAGCGCCAGCACGCTGCTGTTGATCCGGGCGCCCGGCCACAACAGGAAGAGGGACACCAATAATGCCGCGCAGACCCCGGCCCAGCCCCAGCCCGCCACCTTGTGGCGCTTAGTGGCGGAAACGCTGTTGTTCATCATCACTTAATGTCCCTGGCAGCAGCCGTTGATGGGTGAACGCAAGGGTGGTGACATCGCCCTGGCGATCATACAGGGCGATGTGATCAATAAGCTGATCGCCTTCCAGAATCAGGTGGGTAAAAAGTTTGTCGAGGGGCGAAGTGTTCGGCGTCAGCACCAGCCGCCACGCCGGGGTGCCGGGCTCCTCCAGCGCGAGTGAGAAATTCTGCATCAGCACCTGGCGGTCGGCCTGAAACAGCGCCCGCAGCAGGTGGTTAAACTGAAACATCTGCGGTTGGTTGACGGCGGTAATCACCTGCGGCGGCTGGTTGGGCATCTGTTGCACCATCTGCTGTTCCGTCAGGATAAGCGTCATCGGGAAGGGGGTATCCTGTTGCCACCACAGGCCATCTGCCTGCGAAATCAGCAGGCGGCCGCTTGAACGCAGCGGCCGGCTCATCCCGGCAATCTGCCGCAGTTGGGTAAAATCACTACGGATAACCCGGTGTTGGGCCAGACGCTGTTGCAGGTCATCCAGCGTTAACGCCGGCAGGGACGCGCTGAACAGCAGCCACGCCGCCATCATGAATTTCAGCACGGCGTCACCCCCAGGCGCGCAAACAGCACCGGCGGGGAGACAAAACAGAGCGCCCGGCTTGCCTCCTCCACCGCGACCTGAAGGGTGTAGCCGGTGGTGGTGCATTGCCCGCTTTGGGCGTCAAAAATCTGGTAGGCGATCCGCAGCCGGTTTTCAAACTCCTCAATGGTGGCACGCACCCGGATGTGCTGTTCATGTTCCACCACCGCCCGGTATTTTACGCGGGTGTCCACCACCGGCCAGACATAGCCTGAGGCTTTCATCTCGCGGTAGCCGTAATTGAATTTCCCCAGCAGCGCTTCGCGTGCCACCTCAAAATAGCGGAAATAGTTACCGTGCCAGACCACTCCCATCGGATCGCAGTCATGGAAAGGAACCACGATCTCCACCTCGTGGCTTAATGGCGCATTACTCATGATCACTCCTTTTTTCTGTGTTCTGCGGATCTGTGGGCAGTTGCCAGAAATCATAAAAATTAAACCAGTCCAGCGGTGCTTTCAGCGCATGGTGCGCCAGCCGCGCCGCGTAACGATCCACCACCTGTTGCAGCGCAGCTTCCCGCCCGGTACGCGGCAGACGCAGCGGATCGGCGAAAGGTTCGCAGTAGAGGCGTAACCGGCCCTGTTCGCGCAGGGCAAACATCAGCATCACCGGGCAGCGCAATACCGCTGCCAGCACAAACGGCCCCTGGGGAAAGGGCGCGGGCTGCCCGAGGAAATTGCTCCAGGTCACCCGGCGGGTACCCTCGCGCGGGGCAGTTACCGCCGTGCGATCGCCGACAATAGCGACCCACTCACCGGCCGCCAGCTTCTGTTGCAGCAGCACCGCAGTCTCAGGGCCGATACGCTCAACCGGCATCAGGTTGATGCCCGCCTGGGGGGCCAGCGCCCCGACCGCCTGCCGGAAGCGACGGCTGTTGCCGGTAAACACCAGCGCATTGATCACCAGCCCCTCTATTTGTTGTGCCAACGCCCGGCAGACTTCAATGTCACCCAGATGCGAGGCCAGAATCAGTCGCCCGCGCCCTTCCAGCGGGCCGATGGCCTCACGCACGCCGGGTGCAAAATCGATCTCCCGGCCCCAGCGCAGGTCACCGCGCCAGCTGGCGGTTTTATCCAGCATCGCCTGGCCGAAACGCAGAAAGTGGGCATAGCTGTTGAGCGGCAGTGGCAGCACGACCTGCTGCTGGTGCGCATAGTCACGTATCCGGTGCAGCCACTGCCGCGAGGCCCGGCGCTGGGCATGACCGGTCAGCCAGTAGGCGGCCACTACCGGCCATAACAGCAGCATAAAAGGTGTTCTGCCGCACCGTTGATAGAGCGCCAGCATCAGCCGCATTCCCCACAGCCCTTTGCGCTCCGTCATTTCCGCCCAGTGCGGTGTGGCCCGCCGCCGCAACAGGGCGGGCAGGCGCGGCAGCATGCCGAGAAATAACCGGGTATGCATACGGGTGATGCGCAGGTTGTCGCGCCAGGCATCAAAATGTGAGAGCCCATCGGCCGGGTAGGTTACGCGGGTAGGAATAAAGCGGCTGGGGGTGCCCTGCCAGTAGAGGCGCACCATGATGTCGGTGTCGAAATCCATCCGTTGGCCCACTGCTTGCCGGGCAACCAATGCACGGGTGGGCGCAATAGGGTAAACGCGAAAGCCGCACATGCTGTCTTTCAGCGAGAAAGAGAGCGTCTCCAGCCAGACCCAGACGTGGGTCAGGTAGCGGCCATACAGGCGGGCTTTCGGTACCGAGGCATCATAGTGCGGCTGGCCGGAGATCAGGCAGTGCGGGTAACGACGGGCCTCTGCCAGCAGGCGCGGCACATCCTCAATCTGATGCTGGCCGTCGGCATCCACCTGCAGGGCGTGGCTGTACCCAACCACTGCGGCGGCTTCCAGCCCGCGCAACACTGCCGCCCCCTTACCGCAATTGCGTGACAACGTCACCAGAGTGACCTGGGCATGGCTGCACGCCAGGTGCTCAAGCTGCTGTTGGGTAAGCTGGTCACTGCCGTCATCCACAATAAAAACCGGCAGCGCAAACACAGCCAGCCGGGCCAGCACGGCCGGCATCATCACCCCATGGTTATAGCAAGGGATAATGACGCAGGGAGCAAAAGAAGACGCTATGGACATAAGGCGATTTTCCCGCTGCTGGCAACGATGGCCGGTTCCCCGCCGTTTGCCGGCAGCTGATAAACAAAGGTGATCCTTCGTGTTTCTGCACACCAGTTCAGTGACAACGTCACCGTATCCTCCGGTTGGATAGGGTGCTGAAATTTAATCTGTTCAACCCCGGAAAAGAGGCCGCCCGGTACCAGCAGCCGGCGGCCATAATGCATGACCCAATCCACCTGGGCGACGCCGGGCAACAGAGGCTGGCCGGGGAAATGGCCTCGAAACCAGAACAGGCCGGCATGCGCCCGCAGGCTGAGCACGGCCTGTGATCCCTGCAGTTCGCAGGCGAGTTCAGTCGGTAACATCAAACAGCTCCTTTAGTTGTGGCCACGCGCATTTCCCCTGCCCATCACAAGGAAGGGTGTCGACAATGCGCCAGAAGCGCGGGATCGCGACCGGCTCCAGCCATTTATGCAGCTCACGCCGCCATTGCTGCCTCAGTTGCGGCAGTGCGGCGGCCTGTACCGGCGACGCCAGTACCAGCACGACGCCAATGCCGCTGCGCCGGGCGCGGCACACCGGTAACGCCACCGCCTCCGCCACCTCCGGCAGCGCCAGCAGGCGGCGCTCGATCTCACTGAGTGAGATCCGCTTGTCTTCGATTTTGATCAGGCGCTCCTGCCGCCCACACAGCTGGAACCGCCCGGCAGCATCAAAATCCAGCCGGTCATCCAGCACGATGCCCTGCGGTTGCGGAATCAGGGCGGAGCGCACCCGCCAGTGCTGCGCGCCGTCGCGGGCAAACGTTACGCCCGGGAAAGGTTGCCAGCCCACCGCTTCCCTCTCCCGCCGTCGCCAGGCGAGCACGCCGGTCTCTGTGCTGCCATAGATTTCTGTCACCGCCCGGCCAAACCACTGCCGGGCAGCAGCGGCATCCGGCCAGGGCAATACACCCCCGGCTGACACCATCAACCGGCAGTCAGGGGCCGGGAGCACAGGATCAAGGCGGCGCAAAAAGGCCGGACTGCTGATAAAGGCGTAAGGCTTGCCGGGCGGTAATGCCGCAAGTTGCTCGGCGTAACGAACCGGCGGGCCGGTGACGTCGAGCCCCAGCGCCATAGGCAACCAGATGCAGAACGTCAGCCCGTAGAGATGCTGATGGCTGACCGACGCCACAATCCGGCATTCGCTCAGCAACGCGCCCCAGTGGTGCGCCAGCCAGCTCGCCTCCTCGTCCAGGCACTTGACCGGCTTGACGATTTTGCGCGGCGCACCGGTTGAACCGGAGGTAAACAGCACGACAGCAGCCGCATGCGTAATCGGCGGCAGCACATCCCCGGCCATTTCCGCCCCTTCCTCCACCTGCAAAGTGGGGCAAGACAACGATAAGGTGGTGTCCGTGAGCAGGCCGTCAAATTCGGTCAGTTGCTCCTGCAACAGCGCCTGCCGGCAGTGGCCGGGGATGACCGGGGTTTTCTGCGCATGCAGGGCCGCCAGCAAGGCGACGGTAAACAGGTAACGGTCTTCGAAACAGAGCGCCCACTGCTGTTGCGGTAATTTCTGCAGGCGCTGGCTGAGGTGCACAACCTGCCTGCGCATGGCGGCCCGTCCGGGCAGGCAGGCCTGTGCATCAAGCCAGGCGGCGATTGGCTGGGCGGCGATTGGCCGGGCTGTCATGACGCGGCCTGCACCCGACGGCGCACCAGCCACTCGCCGCCCATCAGTATCCCCATCAGCAGGTAGCTGATTGCCCCATTCCAGAGTGTCCATTCGTTCAGATGCCCCCGCAGGCAGGTTGCCAGTGCCACACTGCCGTTAATCATGAAAAAACCGCACCAGACCTGCGTTACCCGCCGGGTATACCGCACCGCTTCCGGCGGCAGGTACGGCTGGCGCAACCGGGCCAGCCGTTCTACCAGCGGCATGGCGGTCAGCAGCGAACCGCCGAACAGCGCCAGCAGGGCGACATTGACCACCACCGGATACCAGAGCAGCAGATGTGCCCGGCCCAGCAGCAGGCTGGCGGCGCTGAGCAGACAACCGGCCAGCGCCAGCCCCATTGTCAGCCCTTTCATGACCTCCCGGCGGCCGACGCAGGCCAGCGCGCGGACTAAAAACAGACAAGCGAGCAGCGGCAACAGCGCACGGTAGCCGGGATGGGTCAGGCTGAACCAGACCAGAAAAGGCCAGGCCAGGGTGGTCAGCCACCCTACTCCCTGTAATGCGGTAAAAATGAGACGCATAGAACGGTGACCTACTCGCCGATCAGCTGTTCAACCGCATCCACGACATCCTGCACGGTGCGCACGGATTTAAAGATTTCCGGCGAAATCTTGTGGCCGATGCGTTTTTGCAGCACCACCACCATGTCTACGGCATCGATGCTGTCCAGTTGCAGATCGTCATACAGCCGGGCTTCCGGCGTGATGCTGGCGGGATCGAGTTCAAACAGCGTCACTAACAGCTGGCTGATTTCGTTGTATACCTCATGCTTACTCATCCTGAGCAGCTCCTGTGGCGGCATGTTGTTGATTAATGAAGCGGGCAAGGGTTGCCACGGAGAAGAAGTGATCGCGCATCTCTTCACTTTCAGTAGAAAGCACGACGTGGTAGCGGTTTTTGATCGCCAGCCCCAGTTCCAGCGCGTCGATGGAGTCCAGCCCCAGCCCATCACCAAATAGGGGTGCCTGGGTATCAATCTCTTCCACGCTCACCTCTTCCAGATTCAGCGTGTCAATAATTAACTGCTTAATTTCTTGGGATAATGTGTCCATAGTGTTTTCCAAAGGTGATGAATAGGCAGCCGTTAACGCACGCGTGAGTGTGTGGTTTACCCGCCGGGCGGCCAGCGGCAAGGCGATCTCCCCCTGCAAAAAGGGCTGGCTGGAGAGCCGCGCCTTTACGCTGACGGAGAAATACGGTTTTTCAGGCGGAATCTGGTACCAGCGTTGGTGTTTGCCCAGGGTATGCTGGCTGCACCGGATATGAACAATGCGCAGATCGCACCCGCAACGCACCGCGAGGTTGGCTGCGCCGCGCTGTAATGTCAGCGGCTGGCCGGGCAGGCTGCGGGTGCCTTCCGGGAAGATAATGATCACATCGCCCTGTGCCAGCCGCTGCCGGCAATCGGGCAGCAAGGTGTCCGCATCGCGGTTGACCAGATACCCGGCCGCCTGCACCACGCCGCGCAAAAAGAGATTTTCCTGCAGGCCGCGTTTGACCAGGCAGTCGGCCTCCGGCATCACTGACGCCAGCAGCACGTAATCGATCAGCGTCGGGTGGTTAGCCACCACCAGCACGCCCCGCTCCGCCTGCAGCAGCGCGGCCCCGTCGATGTGGTAATTGAGCACCCCCATCCGGCGGGCGGAAGCAAGGAACAGGCGGAAACTGGCTGAGACAAGCCGGCGTGCCAGGCGGCGGCGGGCCAAAGCATCACGCTCGACCCACCCCAGCAGCCTGAAGCCGATCAAAGACAGGCACAGCCCGCCCAGCCCAAACAGTGCAAAACAGACGCCGGTCATCAGTAAACGCCACAGATAGCGGCCTCCTTTAACCATGCCGGTGTGTCCACTGCCCATCGAGATCGCTGCCCGACACCCTGAAATGGCTGTGGCCGCCTGCGATGGCATGCAGGAATTGCAGGCTCTGGGGCAGCGACGGTTCTGCGCCGCGCCCGCTCCAGCAGAGCTCGCCGCACAGCGCGTCACCGGGGGCCAGCAACAAGCCGACGGCATACGCCGAAGTAGGCATCTGCCCCGCGATGTGCGGCCGGTAGAACGCCGGCACGGTACCGTCAAAATCCACCAGCAGCACCCTGGCATAGCCCGCCGCCTGCAAGGCCGCCACTTCAGACAGCCCCTGCAAAAAGGTGTCCGCCCCGGCCGCCAGCGAGGCAGACACCAGCGGCTGTGCAGCGGCAATGGTCAGGCTGCCGATGGCGGCGTTATGCACCGACATGGCGAAATCCGTGGGCGACGGCCCCGTGCCTCCGGCCAGCGCTTGTAAAATCCGCAGGTTGCGCGCCAGTTCGCCATGGCGGCTGGTAAAAACCACCGCGTCCGCACCCTGGCGGCGTAACAGGGCCAGCCCACACTCGACCGCCAGGCGGCTGCCGTCATTGAGCCGCCGCGCGGTCATCATCGGCAGTTCACGGCACAGGGGCAAAGGCTGGCTGGGGTCTGTGACCGGCGGGCCTGCCGCCCATTGCCGCCAGGCGGCCGCATCCGGCAGGCCCGGCGCGGCTGCCTGCCAGTCAAGGAGTGAAAAGGCCAGGTTCATTCAGATGCCTTCTTCCGGAAATGGGTCACGGCTACGCTGCACTTTTCTTGCAGACAAGCAGGGTATGCCCGACCCCGAGGCCATCAATCTGCTGCTCCACCACAAAACCAGCCTCCTCCACCAGCGGCAGGAAACGCGTTGCCGCATAGAAACGGCTGGTTCCGTTCGCCAGGCAGGTAAAATAGAGGGAGGAGGCATTCAGCGTGAAAGCCGCCGCTTCCCAGTCCTGACGGTCCCAGAAAATATCCAGAATGCAGACCCGCGCCCCCGGTTTCATCGCCGCGCCGATCTTGCGCAGGATGGCCACAATCTGGGCTTCGCTGAAACAGTCAAGGAACTGGCTCATCCACCAGATGTCAGCCTCGCCCGGCAGCGGATCGTCTGACAGCATATCTACCCCGATGCCGTGGATGCGGTCAGCCTTACCGGCCGCAGCAATCAGCGGGCGGGAGAGCGTAATCTGGGCCGGTAGATCGATAAGGGTGACCTGCACCTCCGGCGCATAGTCATAACAGCGCATCGCCCATTTGCCGGTATTACCACCGACGTCATACAGATGCGCCGGGTTAAGAGCGAAGACGTGCGGCAACGCGGCATTAAAGGCCGCATCAGAATAGAAGTGATCAAAGGCAAACCAGCTCTGTTGCGCCTTCGGCGGCAACTGGCTCAACGCCGGGTAAATGGTGGGCCACTCGCCGAAAACTTTCAGCCCGGCGGGTTTCCCCTCGCGCAGCGCCTCATCAAGGTGGAACATGCCCTGATAGCAGACGTCATGCATGAAATCCATGTTGACGCGGGTCATGGGATCGTGAAGCAGATAGTGGCCGGTTTTAGCCAGGAAATAGCGGTCATCCCGCTGCACCACCAGCCGCCCGCCCAGCCCGACATCCAGCAGCAGGGACACGGCATAACGGCTTAACGGCGTGGCCCCGGCCACGTCATCCAGCCCGGCCCCGGCGGGGCTACACTGATCAAGATAAGCCAGAATACCGTGGTCACGTAACAGTCGTGCAGCCTGAAACAGCATGGGCGCAAACGCGATGCGCTGCGCAGCGGTTATCGCGTCCAGTGCGCTGAGGCGGTCGGTGTCATATCCGTAAGACATTATGTTCAGCCTGAATAATAAAAGGGCCGGCCCGAGCCGGCGCGGTGTAAAAGGAAATTACTGAATATTCTGCGCAGAAATTTTTAATTGAATATCGCGATTCAAATTATTCACCCACCGATTATAATTCCGGTGAATCACTCCATTGGCGGCCAATAAATTCTGGCTGTTAACGTAATTAATGGTATAGCGGGCGGCGGTATAATTAATGCGGATATCCGCGCTGTGCCCCTGACGTTCAACATGGCCGGTGATCACGCCCGGCGCGACCGGAGCCATCACCCACTTCCGGGCCAGCCCAGCGCTCAGAATGGCGTTTTTCACCTGACTCTCCGTATACTGCCCCGCGATCGCCGCGTCTACATTCTGGACGGGTGCGGTTTTCGACGCACAACCTGCCAGGGCCACCACACACACTATTCCGGATAACAGCGACGCTATTTTCATTCTATTTACGTGACCTTTTCAAAGAAAGTGAAATAAATAGCCGGCTTATTAATAAGCCGGCACCCTGTCTATTTATGATGATAAACCGCGGAAGGAGTATAAACATAAAAATTAAAAAACCAACTTTAATTTACAGTTCTTAATATCAATAAGAATTCCTGGTCTTTTTGTTAAAACAAATAAAAATACCCTGCCGGATATATAACAATTTTGTTCTTCTTTTTTAAAAAATAATTATCCCTGTGCCCCAGGGAAAGCAGGTTTATATCAAACCGGGCTTACCGGCCTTCGGGTGCCGGAAGCGCACCCAGGTGGCGGGCCACGGCCTGCCGCCCGGCCGTGGTCAGTGTCAGTGCCCGGCTGTCGAGGTGGCGCTGCACCCAGTGCCGTTGTTCAAAAAGCTGCAACAGTTGCGTGCCCAGAGCGCCTGCCAGGTGGCCGCGGCGCTCACTCCAGTCCAGGCAGTAACAGGCCGCCGGCGGGTGTGACGGTGTCAGGGCCAGGCCCATCTGCTGTAACCCCGCCTGCCCCGCCTCACTCAGCTGATAGTGCCCCTCCCCGGTCAGCCAGCCCAACGCCAGAAACCGCGCATGCAGATGCACGCCCAGCGTGCCTGCCATATGGTTGTAACAGGTGCGGGCAAAACGCAGGGCGGGCGGCGTGGAGGAGCGCACCGTCGGGCCGCCGCCGGTCAGCCCCATCAGCCCCTCCAGCATCTGGGCCACCGGTGCCCCGGCCAGCCGGAAATAGCGGTAACGCCCCTGCTTTATCATGACAACCAGCTGCTGCTCCGTGAGCCGGGCCAGGTGCGCACTGGCGGTGGAGGCGGCCACACCGGCCACGGTGCCGAGTTCCGTCGCGGTATAGGCGCGGCCATCCATCAGCAGGCAGAGCATCGCCGCCCGGCGGCTGTCTGCCACCGCGGCGGCCAGCGCCGCCAGATGCTGTTCCAGCGGCGGCGCGAGCTCTGCCGGGGCATGAGGGCAAGGTATCGTTTCATAAGGCATAGTTCGTTTCCTGACGAAGTATGGCGGTCGGCATTACTTTACGCTGGGTTCCTCCCTGCTGACCAATGGAAATCATCATGACACGTTGCCCGTTCTCCCTTTCAGACCCGGTTGCTGCGGTGACCCACCCTGACCCACGCGCTGTTTACCGGCGCCTGGCTGCGGCCGGGCCGCTGGGCGCCTTCCCGCCTTTTGCGGCGGTGACCCTGTCACCGGCGCTGGCGGTAGAGGCACTGACCCACCCACTGCTGGGCGTGCGCCCGCCGGGCGAACCGGTACCGGCTGCACTGCAGGAAACTGCCGCCGGTGTGGTGTTTGCCGCGCTGGTCAGAATGCGCGACGGCGCGGCCCACACCCGGTTGAAAGCGGCGCTCTCAGCCGCACTGGAGAGTATCCCGGTGGAGAGTGTCGCCGCCACGGCCCAGCGGCTGGCCGGGCAACTGGCGGCCGACCTGCCGCTGCCGCCCGCGGCCCTGACCCGCTTCTGTTATGCGCTACCCCTCTGCGTGCTCGCGGACGCTATTGGCCTGCCGCCGGAGAGCCGGCCGACGCTGGTGGATGAGGTGCTGGCGCTGGTGCGCTGCATTGCGCCGGGCGGCAAGCCGGAGCAGTTGGCGGCCGGCAGCCTGGCGGCGGAGACGCTGCTGGCACGCGTTGAATGCGTTACACCCGGCCCACTGTGGCAGGCGCTGGCGGCAGCCTGTGAACGGGAGGGAATCACCGACGGGTCACTGGTGCCGCTGAATCTGATCGGGCTGCTGTTTCAGGCGTGCGAAGGCACCGCCGGGCTGATTGGTCAGAGTTTGCAGGCAGAAGGCACACCGGCGGCGCGGGTGGCTCAGGTGCTGCAAGAGACCCCACCGATCCAGAACACCCGGCGGGTGGCGCAGGCCGCTACCCAGTTGGGCGGCTGCCCGCTGGCCAAAGGTGATCAGGTATTGGTGGTGCTGGGGGTACCGGACGCCGCAGGCGCGCTGGCATTTGGTGCGGGTGCGCACGCCTGCCCCGGCCGCCATTGGGCGGAAGCTATTGCCGAGGCGGCCGTGGCGCACCTGCTGGCCTGCCCGGCCCAGCGATTGCACGCGGCGGCGTATCGCTGGCGGGCCTCCGCCAATGCGCGCGTGCCGGAATTTACCGCACAGGGAGATGCACCATGATTGCCGTAATCTTTGAACTCTACGCCATGCCGGGCAAAACAGACGCCTATTTGCAGCGGGCGGCCCAGCTGAAACCGCTGCTGGCGGGAATTGACGGCTTTATCTCGATTGAGCGTTTCCAGAGCCTTTCTGACCCCGGCAAATTGCTGGCGCTCTCATTCTGGCGCGATGAGGAGGCGGTGCGGCAGTGGCGTAATCTGGAGGCGCACCGGCAGGCGCAGGCCGCCGGGCGGCACCAGCTGCTGGCCGATTACCGGCTGCGCGTGGCTGACGTAGTACGCGACTACGGTAAAGCGGCACGCCATGAGGCCCCCACAGACAGCCGCGGCCGCCACGGCTGAGCATACGAAAAGCCATACATTACAGCGCCCGTACCAGCGCCCCCAGGGTCTCAATCGCCTGCTGGTGGCGGGCGTCCCAGGCAAAGGAGCTGTTGAGGCGCAGGCCGTCGCGGAACTGGTCGCCGGTGGTGAACATATGCCCCGGCGCGATGCTGATGCCCTGCGCCAGCGCCCGGCGGTAGAGGGTGCCGGCGTCGCGGCCCTTGCCGAGCGTCAGCCAGAGGAAATAGCCGCCTTCCGGGCGGCTGATGCTTACCTCGTCCGGAAAAGCCTGCTGGATGCCGCGGTACATCGCCACCTGGCGCAGTTCGAGCTGGCGGCGCAACCGCCGCAAGTGGGTTTCATAGCCGCTCTGGTGCAGGTAGTCCGCCAGCGCCAGCTGGGTCGGCACGCTGGCGGAGAGGGTGCTCATCAGTTGCAGGCGCTGGATTTTGGCGGCATAAGGGCCGGCTGCCACCCAGCCAACGCGGAAACCGGGCGCCAGGCACTTGGAAAATGACGAGCAGTGCAGCACCGTGCGGCCGTCCGCGTCAAAGGCGCGCAGCGGCGGCGGGCGCGACGGGCCAAAGTAAAGTTCGCTGTAAACATCATCCTCAATCAGCGCAATCTCACGTTCCGCCAGCATCGCCACCAGTTGCTGCTTTTTGGCACGCGGCAGGGTCGCGCCCAACGGGTTCTGGAAATTCGACATCAGCCAGCAGGCGCGGATCGGGTAGCGCGCCAGCGCATCTGCCAGGGCGTCGAGGTCAATGCCGGTCTGCACATCGGTGGGGATAGCCACCGCTTTCAGCTGCCGCCGCTCAATCGCCTGCAACACCCCGTAAAACGCCGGGGACTCAATCGCCACCCAGTCGCCCGGTTCCGTCACCGCCTGCAGGCTCAGCCCCAGCGACTCCATCGCCCCGGAGGTGATCACAATGTCATCCGGGGCGACCGCGATCCCCTGCTGGGCGTAGCGCTGGGCGATGCTGCGGCGCAGATCCTCATTGCCGGGCGGCAGGTTAGCCACGGCGCTGGAGGCGGACATCCGCCGCACCGCGCTGGCCAGCGAGCGCGCCAGCCGTGGCTGGGGGAACAGGGTGGCGTCCGGGAAGGCGGAGCCAAACGGCACGATGGCCGGGTCCTGCGCGGCCTGCAGAATGTCAAAAATCGCGTCATTGATATCAACCTGCTCTGACAGGTGCAGCGTGCGGCCGCTCTGCGGCAAGGCGCTCGGCTGGACGGCCACGTAATAGCCGGACTGCGGGCGCGCCACCACCCACCCCTGGCTCTCCAGCAGCTGGTACGCCTGCAGCACCGTCATCAGGCTCAGGCCGGACTGTGTGCAGCTTTCACGCAGCGAGGGGAGTTTGTCGCCCGGCAGCCAGACCTGGGACTGGATCTGGCGGCGCAGGCGCTGGGCAAGGTCTTCATAGCGGGTCATGGCGGGCATCCTGAAACTGTTATAGAAAGTTTATACCAAATTGTGACTATTATAGTCACCCCTTCCCTGTTTTACTTCCGGTCAGGCGTGCGCTGCCTGCCCTGCTTTACCGCAGGAACGGCTATGGTGTGCTATACCTTTTGCAGGTTAACAAAGATTAACATTTTCATCTGCGGGGAGATCGCCCCCCGTTTACGCATATTTTTTTGCATTATTACGCCGGGACATTCCCCGTCAGCACGCTGCGGTGGCGCTTTTGCACGGATGGCCACACCTTCCCCGGGCAGCCCTGCGGTTCCGGTTTTCAGGCATTTTTTGTTGGGCAATACGAGGTGGCTATGTTGGGTTTAGATGCATTTGAACTGGCCCGTATCCAGTTCGCGTTTACCGTGTCATTCCATATTATTTTTCCGGCGATCACCATTGGGCTCGCCAGTTTCCTGATGGTTCTGGAGGGGTGCTGGCTCAAAACCCATAACCCGACCTACCGTGACCTCTATCACTTCTGGCTGAAAATCTTTGCCGTCAACTTCGGCATGGGCGTGGTTTCCGGGCTGGTGATGGCGTATCAGTTCGGCACCAACTGGAGCGGTTTCTCCGCGTTTGCCGGCAGCATCACCGGGCCGCTGCTCACCTATGAGGTGCTCACCGCCTTCTTCCTGGAAGCGGGTTTCCTTGGGGTGATGATGTTCGGCTGGAACCGCGTCGGGCCGGGGCTGCACTTCTTCTCCACCTGCATGGTGGCGCTCGGCACGCTGATGTCCACCTTCTGGATCCTGGCCTCCAACAGCTTTATGCATACCCCGCAAGGGTATGAGATTATGGAGGGCCAGCTGATCCCGGTGGATTGGTTCAAAGTGGTGTTTAACCCCTCCTTCCCGTACCGCCTGATGCATATGGCAACAGCGGCCTTCCTGGCCTCGGCGTTCTTTGTCGGCGCGTCCGGCGCGTGGCACCTGCTGCGCGGCAACAACACCCCCACCGTGCGGAAAATGTTTTCGATGGCGATGTGGATGGCACTGATCGTCGCCCCGATCCAGGCGGTGATTGGTGATGCCCATGGGCTGAATACCCTGGAGCACCAGCCGGCGAAGATTGCTGCCATTGAGGGCCACTGGGAAAACCCGCCGGACGAGGCGACCCCACTTATCCTGTTCGGCCTGCCGGACATGGAAGAGGAGCGCACCAAATACGCGGTAGAGGTGCCCTATCTCGGCAGCCTGATCCTGACCCACAGCCTGACCAAGCAGATCCCGGCGCTGAAATCCTTCCCGCCGGACCAGCGCCCCAACTCCACCATTATTTTCTGGTCATTCCGCATTATGGTGGCGATGGGGTTACTGATGATTACCGCCGGGTTGTGGAGCCTGTGGCTGCGCTGGCGCGGCAAGCTGTTCCTTAACCGCTGGTTCCACCGCTTTGCGCTGGTGATGGGCCCCTCCGGGCTGGTGGCGATTATCGCCGGCTGGTTTACCACGGAGATCGGCCGCCAGCCCTGGGTGGTGTATGGCCTGCTGCGCACCCGGGACGCCGTCTCCAACCACGGCACGCTGCATATGTCCATCAGCCTGCTGGCGTTCCTGCTGGTCTACTGCTCGGTGTTCGGCATCGGGCTGGTGTACCTGATGAAGCTGATTGGCCGCGGGCCACAGCCGTTTGTCGCCCATACGCCGCCGGAAGGCGGGCCGGGCCAGCCACGAACCCCGGCACGCCCGCTGTCGGCTGCCGATGAGTCGCTGGAACACCCTACCAAAGACGCCCTGCGGAGGAGCAAATAATGGGTATTGATCTCTCTTTGATCTGGTTTGTGATCATCGTCTTCAGCATCCTGATGTATGTGGTGATGGATGGGTTTGACCTCGGCATCGGCCTGCTCTACCCGATGGTGCCGGCAAGCCATGACCGTGACGTGATGATGAATACCGTGGCCCCGGTCTGGGACGGCAACGAAACCTGGCTGGTGATGGGCGGGGCCGGGCTGTTCGGCGCGTTTCCGCTGGCTTATGCGGTGATCCTCGATGCACTTGCGATTCCGCTGACGGTAATGCTGATCGGGCTGATTTTCCGCGGCGTGGCGTTTGAGTTCCGCTTTAAGGCGTCGGAATCACACCGCGCCTTCTGGGACAAATCCTTTATCGCCGGGTCGTTCCTCGCCACGTTCTCGCAGGGGGTGGTGCTGGGGGCGTTTTTAAACGGCTTCCCGGTGGAGAACCGTACCTGGGTCGGCAGCGTGTTTGACTGGATCACCCCGTTCTCGCTGTTCTGCGGCGTGGGGCTGGTGGTGGCCTATGCGCTGCTGGGGTGCAGCTGGCTGATTATCAAAACCGAGGGGCCGCTGCTCGGCACCATGCGCCGCCTCTCCCGGCCGCTGCTGATGGCGCTGCTGGTGGTGATCGCGATTGTCAGTATCTGGACACCGCTCAGCTACCCGGCGATTTCAGCGCGCTGGTTCACGCTGCCGGACCTGTTTTTCTTCCTGCCGGTGCCGGTGCTGGTAGTGCTGGCGGCCTGGGGGCTGTGGCACACCGCCCATAACCCGGATGCCCACTACGCGCCCTTTATCCTGACGCTGGCGCTGATTTTCCTGGGCTTCAGCGGGCTGGGGATCAGCATCTGGCCGAACCTCATCCCGCCGGACATCAGCTTCCGTGAAGCGGCCTCCCCGCCGCAGAGCCAGGGCTTTATGCTGGTGGGCGCGCTGTTTATCATCCCGCTGATTCTGGTTTACACCTTCTGGAGCTACTACGTGTTCCGCGGCAAGATCAAACCGGAACATGGCTACCACTAAGGAGCAGCGATGCCGAGAATTGAACGCATGACCGAAAAAAGCCCGCCCCAGCCGCTGTGGCGGCGGGTGATGTGGCTGGTGCTTATCTGGGCCGGCAGTGTGCTGGCACTGTTTGTGGTGGCCTCGCTGTTCCGCCTGCTGATGACGGCAGCCGGGATGCGCAGCCACTGATTGCCCTTTCTGCCCGGCGGCGCACGTGGTAAGGTTGCGCCGCCCTTCTCCATCCTTTCTCCATGATGATCGTGCCCCGCCCGGCTTCCTCACACTCTGTTAGCGCTCTCTCCATAATCCCTTCATTTTCGTTCACTTTTCGTCTTTTCCGCTTTAACAGTTTTACAGTAACTCGCAGTACTATGCATTCAGGCGCGTAGACTTACCTTCGTCAACACAACGGCGCTGACCCGCCGGCCGAACAATAAATGAGGTATTTAATTATGCGTAAACTTACTGCCCTGGCATTAGCGTCTACCCTGGCTTTTGGTTCTGTTTCTCTGGCATTTGCGGCTGACAGCAGCACCGCAGCAGTCGCTCCGGCAGAGCACGGTAAGATGTTGCAGCATAAAGGCCCCGGCCGCCACGCTGACCCGTTTGCCGGCCTGAACCTGACCGAGCAGCAGCGCAGCCAGATCGATGCGCTGAAAAAACAGCAGCGCGACCAGCACCCGCGCGGCGAGATGAAACAGCACGCGGAGCAGCTGCACAGCCTGGTGGCGTCTGACAGCTTCGACGAAGCCAAGGCCAAAGCGGAAATCGATGCCCTGACCAAAGAGCATGCAGACCAGATGCTCTCGCGGATGCGTACCGAGAACAAAATGTACAACCTGCTGACCCCGGAGCAGAAAAAGCAGTTCAATGAGAATTACCAGAAACGCGCTGAAAAAATGGCTGAACGCCATGCCCAGCGCGCTGCAAATCATGACCAGGCAAAGACACACACAGCCGAGTAAGCGGTATAACGGGGCGGCCGTGTTGGCTGCCCCCTCCGCGCGCCGGGCATAGCAATATGCCCGGTTTTTTTATGCCTGTAGCCCGGCGGGCCGGCGCGCGTCAATCCAGCAGATAATGTTTGTCCGGCCGGCGCCATGCAGGCAGCGGCACCACATCACACATCTCCAGCAGATTGATCTCTACCGCATTGCACAACGCATTCAGCGGCAGGTCATTTGATTCCGTGCCAAACGGCTCGCCCAGCTCCTCCGCCAGCGTATCCAGTGACAAAAAGGTGTAGGAGATAAACACCGACACCAGCGGCGTCATATAGTGCAGGTCCGGCACCAGCGCAAACGGCAGCAGGCTGCAAAACAGGTACACGGTGCGGTGCACAATAACCGTATAGGCAAACGGGATCGGGGTATTGTGAATACGTTCACAGCCGCTCTGCGCCACCACCAGCTGGGTCAGGGTCTGGTCAATACCGTGATAAAGCATGTCACTTATCTCCCCCGCTGCACGCCGGGCCGCCAGCCACCCGCCCATCATCAACAGGAGCCGGTTACAGGGTGCCGGGCTTGCCAGCACCCGCTGCGCCTGATCGTCCGGCAGCAAACGGCGGATGTCCTGCTCCGGTGAGGTACCGCGCAACTGATGTTTCAGGCACCAGGTGTAGGCAATCTGCATCGCTGCAAACTCACGGATCGCCGGCAGTGACTGCGGCAACAGGCTACGCAACTGCCGGACCAACGTCCGCTGTGCGACCATCAGCCCGCCCCACAACTGGCGTGCCTCCGAAAAGCGGGCATACCCGACGCTGTTACGGAACCCCAGAAAGATCGCAATCGCGATGCCGAGCAGGCTGAAAGGGGCCAGCGTCAGCCGGATGTTCAGCGCTTCGTACCATTGCACGCAAAGCACTGCCGCCAGCGACATCACCAGGTTAAGGAACAAACGGAACATAATGCTGGCCAGTACCGAGCCATGCCAGACAAACAAACGCAGAAACCAGTGTTGCGCGGGGCGGACAATCATGGGGGAACACAGAGTCTGATACAGGTTGCACAGTTGTAGCAGATTTTTAGCTGAGCGGCTATCCGCAACCGGCTTACTCTCCCTCATGCAAATCTCCCCCATGCAAAACGCCCCGCAGGTTTCCCGGCGGGGCATTTTTTCGCGGCAGCGCAGGCTGCCCGCGCTAAGACTAGACGCTGCGCTTCATGGCATGAGCCAGAGAAGAGAGGTAGTAATAAAAAGACTTATAATAAGGCAGACGCAGGTAGTCACGGTAAATCCGCCACTGCCAGCCGGTAAAATGGTTTTTACTGAGAAAGCTCTGGCGCGGTGAAATACGGCAATAGGCCAGGGTTTCCGGCACGCAGTAGGCCATGGTGCCCTTGGCACGTTTCAGCAAGGAGAGCCACATCAGGTACTCCTGGTGCGGAACATTCTCCAGATAGACTTTACCCAGCCTGGCCTGGTTATACATGCCGGTAATATCGGCAATACGGTGGCCCCGCAGCAGATCGCGGTAGGTAATGATCTCCTGGCTTTTATAGGTTTTCGCCAGTTTGGTCACGCTGGTGAGGAAGGTGGCGTAATGGGAGCACACCATGTCATAACGTTTGGTTTGCAGGATATTGACCTGGGTGAACAATTTATTCTTTTCCCAGATAGCATCGCTGTCGCAGAAGGCAATAAATTCGCCGGCTGCCATATCAATACCCATATTAATCGTTTCAGCACGGCCAAGGCGGCGTTCATTACGGTAATAGGTGACCCGCGGATCATCCGTAAAACGCTGTACTATTTCACCGGTCGCGTCGGTAGACGCATCATCAATAATATAAAGATGAAAATTTGTGTATGTCTGGGACAATACGCTGGCAATCGCGTATTCGATATAATCTGCTGTGTTAAAGGCAGGCATTACCACTGATACTTTTTCCATATATCCTCACTTATTACCTGATAACGACACCAACCTGCCCCCGGGCCGGTATCGCATTGACGCAGCCCTTGGTTATACGCCGTCAGTTATCTGGTTTAATTTGAAACGGTTTTTTGTTATCTGTTATGTTTCACCCCCCCGAGCTTTTCTTTAATCAGTAAAATAGCTCCCCCATTCACGTTGTACTGTACGCGGCCAGATACGGCAGAGGCCGGCCCCTGGTGTAAACGTCAGCTCGCCGAAATAGATTTTGCTGCCGACGGAATAAAAATCGATACGCACATAGGAGAACTGGCTGGCAATGGTCTTTGCCAGGACGAGCATCTCGTCGAGCTTTTCCGGGCGCGGCATCGGTTCCGGGTTGTTCTTCAGGCCCATCCGGATCTCGGTGCGGTTCCACTCTTCGTCAAACACATCGCGGCGGTGCAGGCCATAACGCTGGTAATCCACCTGGATAAAGATGCGCATCTGCCCGTCTTTATTAAAGCAGTGGAACTTCAGGTCGTTAGGCACCTGGCCGTCAACCTGCAACAGCTCTTCGAAGATCAGGCCCGGTTTGATGCCCTGATAGTGGCGCTCTTTGTTGGAGAGATACCAGTTGGAATCCATCCAGGTTGAGGCCTGCTCATACAGGGTTTCGTAGGTAATCTTGCTCTTGTCGAACACAATACTGTTGAACCCACAGCCATGGTTTGCTTTCATCACAAAGGAGTTCGGCAAACTTTTGTAGAGTTCATAGGTCATTTCGGTGGTGGTGGCATACACCGGGATCAGGTATTGCTCACCCAATACCGCGGCAATGTAATCACGTACCTTAATTTTGTCGGCCAGCAAGGTATAAATCTTTTTCGGCCAGATGTTCCGAATCAGAATTTTTTCACTAAACAGTTCCGGACGCGTTATGTTGGCCTGCTTCTTAAACACCCGCGCATAATTCAGCTGGTGAAAAATCGGGTCAGGCAAATTGCGATAAATTCTCTTAGCTAAATTTCTTAACATAACTTTTCACCTTTCTGTTTACTACAGGAATACTTTGGTAGCACGTCAGCTGCAGTACAGTAATTTTCCCTTTACGGAAGAAGATATTAAACAAAAAGAACGATAAAAATTCCGCAACCAGCGTCGACATCGCCGCCCCGGCGATGCCATAACGTGGAATCAGCATCCAGTTAAGTACAATATTGACCAGCGCTACCAACGGCATTTTAAACGCGATAAAACGGTAACCGGAATACAGCACCATGACCCGCATCGACAATGTGCCCAATACCGAACAGAGCGCGGTAAAGGTACAGAGCGGCACAATAGCTGAGGCTTCACTGAAGCCTGCCCCAAACAGCATGGTCAGCAGCTGCCCGCCGAAGAGTAAATAGAACCCGACAATCGGCAGCATGACGATCAGAATAATCAGGAAAAGCATCCGGATCATATCTGCCTGCTCATCGGCGTTACGCGCGCCCACCACCGTCGCCATCAGCGAGGTGATCAGTGCCATCGGCACAAAGGTCCAGGCGTAGCAGAGCGTGGTGGCTGCACTGTAGAGGCCCACGGCATGGGCGCCGACCATGCTTTCCAGCATTACCTGGTCAATACGGGTATAAATAACAATCGACAGCGCTGACAGCGAGAGCGGCAGCCCCACTACCATCAGGTAACGGGAGTAGCGATCGGTCAGCGCGCGGGAGGCCGGCATCTGCGCCGGGGCCGGGTGCTCACGCATAAACATCCGGCGGCGGATCAGGTAAGGCACAGCGCTGCTGAGAATGTACGGCAGGACGAACCACACCAGCGACATCTCATATTTCACCATCGCCACCCGCACCAGAATTGCCAGCAGTAATACCCCGTTATTAATAAAGGTATTGCGCTTGGAATTCAGCGTCGCGTCATAATAGATTTTGAAGACGTCCTGAATCTGGAAGTAGGAGCTTATCAGCACCAGAACCAGCATTACGAACGGGGTCCATTCCAGGTACCACAACCCCCAGACCAGCAGGATAGCGCTGGTCACGGCGAACCAGCGTGCGCGCAGGCGCGCAGAGGCCAGCATCAGCCGGATGCCGCTTTGCGGGTTACGCGCAATGCGGTTAAACAGAATATTGTCGGCGCCCATCTGAATCAGGGGAACAGTGATAGCGACAATAGAGAGTAAATAACTGATCGTACCAAATTGTGCCGGTTGCAAATAACGCGCCACATAAATGGAAATAAATACACCCGAGAAGCCAAACAACACTCGTTCCGCGATTAGCCAACACGCATTAATTATTACAGGCTTCATGTCATTTCCTAACGGAAGTCACGCCACGCCAATTACTGGCAGTCACTTGATTTAGCGAAAGATATTATCCGGCAGGATGGGCCGGATAATATCCAGGTTCATCGCTATTTTTCCAACCGGCATCCATTCCTAAGAGGCCGAAAACCCGTAGGGTTATCTGCCGCTTAACGCAAATTCATCATCAACAGGTCATACCTTCATTGCAAATAACAATTAATAAAACAACCAGGTGAAAAAATGAAATCCGTCAGATGCCGTCAGCTTACAAAGGTGTGCCCGGATCTACCGTCAGCGCACCGTTGTCCTGGCTCATCAGGCAACCTTTCTTTACATGATCCATCAGCCACACCGGCGTCAGCGAATTCTGGTCAGGAATGTTGACCATGCAAATGACACTGTTCGGGTGGGAGGGCTGATGCACGCTGCGCGCCTGGCTGGCTTCGCGGTTGACCAGCAACCCAATGCTTGACGGGTTAACCCGCAGAATCAAAACAACATTTTTACCGTTACTTTCAGATCCGGACGTGTGTGTAGTTTCATAAAAAAGCTGACCAACAATAATCAAAGATAACGCCACCAGCGTGAGGTATCTCCAGCTTGCGCCGAAGTTAATCAGATCACGCATACGGGTAAACGGCCCTTTTTTGACATCCGTCACTGCGTCAGCAGGTGCGGTGTGTGCTTGTTGCACGTCAGGCTCAACATTCCCGGTGGTAACAGCCTGCGGTTCAACGCGGGCTTCAGTAGACGGCGCAGCCGCGTAAACCGGTTCATTAATTACAGGTAACCCGGTTTCATACCCATTTTCAGCCGCTTTTTGTGCGGTTTTCTCTGTAACAGAAATAACAGCCGGCTGCACCGCTGGAGACTCTTTTTTATTGGTAACCGGTTTAGTATTAAAATCCAGCGCTTCATCTTCATTCAGGAAGTGAAATAACTCTTTTCGATCTATCTTATAACCAACACGTGGGATGGTCTTGATCAAAACGTGATCATCATCACCAATTTTCTGGCGGATGGACTTAATGGTCTGGTTAATGGTGGAGTCAGAGCAGTAAGTCCCTTTCCAAATATTTTCAATGATTTCCGTACGGGTAACCAGCTCCGGAGACCGAGAAAATAATAGTGAAAGGATCTGATATTCTTTCCAGCGCAAATGAGAAATTTCATTCGGCGGGATGAATACGTCCAGATTCTTTATGGTTAATTTATTATAGTCACTCATGTTCTCTTCCTTCATCTTTGCTCAAATCCTATAAGCTTAAGAAATATAGTGTCATTTCCGTACCCAATCCCTTGTGGGCTCTGGTGTGTGTCGAAATAAAATGGTTAGCGGCGCTGCTGTTTTCTGCTTCCTTTTTGAGCGTTTTCACCCGAAATACTGATCATTCATTAAAATAATTATGCGTAACAGTAATAGCGTACTAATAATTATCTGACATGGGAAAAGTCGCATTCTGCTTGCGTAATTGCCAATATCAGAATTTATGACGAGGGCGGAACAACAATCTGTTCACAAATCAGATACTATCCGAATGGTTCCTAATGTAAAACGCCCCTTCCATAAATAGGATTTATCCCACTAAGCAAAATCGCAATGATTTAAAATAATTAACCTCTGAGCTCGTTAGTTAACCGGGGTTTATAAATACAAAGTGTGGTTGATTGTTCAATTTTTGTTGTGAAACTTAAATAAAGTCATTACCCACGCTTATGCTTCTCATTGATTTATAAAGATTTTTTAATTCACCTCACAAGTGAAATGATTTTATTCAAGTGAAATCACATAAAATAGATTTCACTTATTTAAAAATATTAGCTCTGCTAATTTTAGAAATAGGCTAGCGCGGCCTATCTTATCCACACAAAAAATAGGCGTACGATATCAGGCCCTTGTAAAAGAGAGTAATTATCAATTCAGAGAAATTCTTTCGCTTTGTTCAGCAGTGATGCTTTGGTAATTACGCCTAATAAGTGTCGGTTTGCCGCATTATCCAACACCGGCAGACGTTCCAGCGGCGAAGATGATAATAATTCCCATGCCTGCTCATACAATGCGTCCTGATACACGGTGGTGAATTCTGTGATGATAAACGGCGTAATGGCTGCCTCCGGGGCGACCTGCCCTTCGATAATCCCGGATGCCAGGTCGCTGGTGGCCACCACCCCCAGAAAACGGCCCTGATCATTCACTACATAGACATAGCGTGTCCGTTGCTTTAACCCTTCCTGCATCGCGTCTGCGGCGGTGGCCTGTTCAGAGACATACGAGCAGTGGCGCACGATAAGCGGCCCAATGGTACCGGTCTCAAATTCATTTTTAGCCACAAAGCGCGCATGGTGACGGTTAAGCACCGGGTAGGTTCCGGCCGCTTTGAAGGCGCTGGCGACCATATAAGAGATGGCCGTCGCCAGCATCAGTGGGAACAGCAGCGAACTGTTCAGCGTCATCTCGAACGCCATCATGATGGACATCAGCGGCGCATGGCTGGTGGCCGCCAGCATGGCACTCATGCCGATGGCGGCATAGAGCCCCACCGGGCCGGGGTCCAGCCCCAGCGCCCGCAGGCAGGTACAGACCAGTGCACCAGCGGCGGCCCCCACCAATAAAGAGGGGGTAAACAGCCCACCCACCGCGCCGGAACCCACGGTCAGCGCCGTGGCCAGCACCTTGAGCAGCAACAGCAGCAGTAATGAGGTGCGCAGGTCGCCGTTATTGAGCAGCAGGTCAATCACTTCAAAGCCGTTGCCCAGCACCAGCGGCGACACCATCGCCACTATCCCCACCAGCGCCCCGCCCAGCCCGAGCCGCCATACCGGGTGGGCGATGGGGCTGAAGGCGCGCCGCGCCAGGGCAATCACCTGCAAAAACAGCGGCCCGGCCACCCCGGCAGCCACGCCAATCAACAGCACAGTGACCAGCGCACCGGCACCCGGCGTAAAGCTGGCATCTGCATATAAATAGAGCGGCGCATCCCCGCTGATTGAACGTACCGTCAGCACCGCTACCGCAGCAGAGATAAAGAGCGGGATTAACCGCTGCACGGCCGTGACCCCAAAGGCGATTTCTGCGATAAACAGCGCCCCGGCCAGCGGTGCATGGTATACCGCGGCCAGCCCACCGGCGGCGGCCATCGCGATAATGTCGCCGCGCCGGGCGGTGGGCAGACGCGCGCCCTGCGCCAGCAGGCTGCCGCTCAGGGCCGAAAGCTGCACCATCGCCCCTTCCCGGCCGATGGAGCCGCCGCTGGCAATACTTGCCAGCGAAGAGAGCCCGCGCAGCAGGGTGCTGGCCGGTGGAATGCCCGGCAACCGCCGGTCGATCACGTCCAGGTAATCCGGTGCACTACCATGGCGGGCTTCAACCCGCTGTGCCTGCCAGAGCAACCCGCCGGCCAGCAGGCCGCCGATGCCGGTAATCACCGGCCAGACCCAGCGCGGGTAGTCCAGGAACGCGCGGGTGATATCGGTACCATCGGTAAACAGCAGGCCGTCAATGGCGGCAATAGCCTCGCGGAACAGCACGGTGACCAGTGCGGCGGCAATACCGGCAGGAATGGCCAGCGCCAGATTGACAACATCTCCTTTCTGCCACGAATCAAAGGCTTTCACTGTCATGTACGCCCGTCAGAAGTAGGATTTTTAGTAGATATCGTCCGGCATGATGCCATAAAAAACAGCAGGAATGTGTATCGCCATCCGGGCGTGTACAACTTTCGGATTTGATGAAGGCGGGTTGCGCGGGCATTTCCGGCCCCTTTGTATCCGCTCAGATACACACTCACTGTTTTTGGTGCAACTACCGCACGGCATGTCACACAGCGCCCTTACAGGGTAATGCGAATAGTCTGGAAGTAAAATAGCTGGGCGCAGTTCAACAGAGGCTAAAGGCCTGGGCAAAATTTTAAGTGGAAGCGGCAAGCGACTTCACTTAAGTCGGGATGAAATATCGGTGAAATGCGGAATATCATTTCGTAATTTCACCTTTTTATCTCTTCTTTGTGCTGAAAATAACCCCATAAAAACCAAGGGTTAGGCATTGTATGGCAGGGCCGGCCGCCCTGCACTAAAAAAGTGCAGGGCGGGAAGAGAGGGAGGGGTTGCGTTAAAACGCAGCGTCAGAGCGCGGCTGCGTCGCCGTCAGCGGCGGCTCGACGGTCAGCGTGATCCAGTTCGACGTCACGCGCTGCTGTTTCTCATCCTGCAGCGTGACCGAAAGTCGGTAACTGTTGGTGGCACCGGGGCTGCTGTCCCAGGCGGGCATAATCAGGCTCCAGCCGTGCGGGTCATCATTGTCTGCCGGCGGGGTCAGGCTCAGTGCCTGGGTATCACCCTGCCAGCTCAGGCCGGTGATGCGGTAATCAGCACGGATTTGCAACTTCAGCGGCAGGGTTTCGCCGGGGTGCAGCGTCCAGGGCGGCGTGGCGAGGAACACGCTCAGGGTTTTGCGCTGCTCGAACTCCAGCACCGGCGTGCTGTTGCGCTCCACCGCGTCGAAGCGGCTGCCGCGCAGTGAGTGCGCCTCGCTGACATAGGCGGCGGAGAGCTGCTGCTTAAGCGGCACGCCCAGCCGGTAATTCAGCGACAGCCCGACCTGATCCTGGTTTTCACCGCTTTCGCCCTCTTTGTGCGAGGCGCTCAGCGTCACCAGCGGCACCGGCGTGTAGTCCACGCCCAGTGACACGGCCACCGGGTTAGACTGCCGCACGCCGTCACCCAGCAGATCGACATTGCTACCAAGGTATTGCTCATAGCTCAGAGTGGCGCCTAACTGCCGGTAGAACGGCAAATAGCCCTTGGTGGTGATGTCATAGCCGCGCGCCTGCCCCCGGAACTCGGTGGCGCTGTCGGCGACGGCCACCATGCCGGACAACGGGTGATAGTAGTTGGCGGAGAGGTGCAGGTAATCGGTCCAGGCTTCCGCGCCCACGCTGGCACGCATCTGGTCTTGCTCAAAATCGCGATCCAGGAAGGCGTTATAGCCAAATAGCCAGTCGCCCTGCGCCCAGCGCTGCCCTACCCCGATGTTGCCCAGGGTCAGGTCAGACTGGTCAATCACGCCGATCTGGCTATAGGTCAGCACATTGCCGCTCTCATGCAGCGGGCTGAACAGCTGGCTGTTGGTGCCGGTAAAGCGGCCGTCATTGACCGTCAGGCCGATGTTGGCGGTACCCAGCGGCGACAGCATACTCTGCGCATCTTTCTGCACCAGCCTGGCTGCCTGCGTCAGCGCCAGGTTGCCCGCCTGCTCGCCCAGCGACTGGTTACTGCTGTCGCTGTACTGCTCACCAAAGGTTTTGGCCAGCGTTGCCAGCTGTTTTTCGGTGTAGCGCGGGGTACTGGCGGTGCTGCCGAGCTCCGGCAGGTTTTTCTCCAGCGAGGCCGCAGGCAGGGTATTAAACGGCGAGTTGCTGTCCCCGGCCGGGGCAGTTTCATCGGCATGGGCGGCAGGCTGCTGCGACGTTACCGTCAGCGCAGCCGCATTTCCCGTATACGCAAGGATCACCAGGGCCAGGTAGCGGCGGCTGGAAGGGGGAGAGAGAAAATTCATTGCAGTCTTCATCATCAACACGCGAACTATCCTACCGGAAGTGAGCAAAAAAACAACTATCGCTGTGACAGTCGTCACAGTTTCCCCGTCTCGCCCTGAATGTCAGAAAGTGTAAGTCACGTGTCAATTTGTGTATAAATAAAGCAAACAAAAACAATTAATTAACAATTCCCTTAACATTTGTTAAAAATTTTTTAATTTCAACCCCATGCTGTCTGTGTCTACTCTCAGGGGGTGAAAGCCGCGCGCTACCCCCACAGCCTGTGGTTTTGCCTTTTGCGTCTGCCTGTTTCTGTCCTGCCCCGGCATGACGCCCGCGTTCACGCATCTTTAACAGGGAACTTTGATGAGCAAAAAAACCTTGCCCGGCGTCACGCGCCGGCAAATTCTCACGTTTACCGCCGCCTCCGCCGGGCTGGCCGCTGCCCGGGTGGCCGGTGCGGTGACCCTGCAGGATACGCCGGCCTGGTCACCGTTCGATGACAGCCCGCCGCCGCAGATTGATGCCCAGGGCTGGGCCTTTTTCACGGCCGAGGAAGCCGCCACTGTGGAAGCAATCGCCGACCGGCTGATCCCGGCCGACGCCCTGAGCATCGGCGGTAAAGAGGCCGGGTGCGCTGTTTTCATCGATCGCCAGCTGGCCGGGTTCTACGGCACCTTCGCCCGCCTCTACATGCAGGGGCCGTTCCAGCCCGGCACGCCGGAACAGGGCGACCAGTCCCCGCTGGTGCCGCAACAGCGCTACCGCCTCGGGCTGGCGGCGCTGGATGCGCACTGCCGGGCGCAGCACCAGAAGCCGTTCCGTGAACTGGAGGCCGCCCAGCAGGACGCGCTGCTGCACGATCTGGAAGGCGGGAAAATCGCCCTCGACGGCATCGACTCTACGCTGTTTTTCACCACGCTGCTGCAAAACACCATGGAGGGCTTCTTTGCCGATCCGATCTATGGCGGCAACCGTGACATGGTGTCGTGGAAGATGCTGGGCTTCCCCGGCGCGCGTTACGACTACCGTGACTACGTCAGCAAACACAATCAAAAGCTGGATCTGGTGCCGCTGAGCATTCAGGGCAGCCCCGCATGGAAAATAAAAAGCTGAGGGACAGGGAATTATGGCAAAGAAATTACCCAGGACAGACGTGGTCGTCATCGGCCTTGGCTGGGCAGGCGCGATTATCGCCAATGAGCTGGTAGACGAAGGGCTGAGCGTGGTCGGCATTGAACGCGGCCCGTGGCGCGATACCGCCCGCGACTTTAACGTCGCAACCGTGCCGGATGAGTTGCGTTATGTCTCCCGCCAGGAGCTGATGCTGCGCACCGCGCAAAACACCATCACCATCCGCAATGACCCGTCACAGACTGCGCTGCCGATGCGCAGCTGGGGGTCATTCCACCCCGGCAACGGCACCGGCGGGGCCGGAAACCACTGGGCGGGCATTACCTTCCGCTTCCAGCCACACGAATTCCGGTTACGCAGCCACCTGCTGGAGCGCTATGGCGCAGACGCCATGCCGCCGGAACTGACCTTACAGGACTGGGGCACTGACTGGGCGGAGATGGAACCGCATTACGCCGCGTTCGAGCGGCTGGCCGGGATTTCCGGCAAAGCGGCCAATGTGAACGGCGAGCACCGCGAAGGCGGCAACCCGTTTGAGGGGATGCGCTCCACCGAATACCCGACGCCGCCGATGGCGCAACCCTATGCGCCGACGCTGTTTGCAGAGGCGGCCCAGAACATGGGCTACAAACCCTTTCCGGTGCCTTCTGCCCTGCTCTCCCAGGCCTATACCAACCCGCTGGGCGTGACGATGGGACCGTGCACCTTCTGCGGCTTTTGCACCAACTTCGGCTGCGCCAACTACTCCAAAGCCAGCGCCATCACCACCGTGTTACCGGCGCTGATCCGCAAAGAGGGCTTTGAGGCGCGCACCAGCTGCGAAGTGCTGGAAGTGCTCACCGACAGCAGCGGCGGCCGCGCCACCGGCGTGCGCTACATTGACTCCTCCGGTGATGAGTGGGAGCAACCGGCCGATCTGGTGATCGTCAGCGCCTTTACCTTTGAGAACGTGCGCCTGATGCTGCTGTCACGTATCGGCACCCCCTACGATCCGGTCACCCAGCGCGGCACCACCGGCCGCAACTACGCCTACCAGACCGCCAACAGCGTGCAGATGTTCTTCAATGACAAAAACTTTAACCCCTTTATCGGTGCCGGGGCGGTAGGCATGGGGATCGACGAGTACAACAACGACAACTTTGACCACAGCGGCCTCGGCTTCTTCGGCGGCGGCAGCATCCGTGTCACACCGATTGGCGCCGCGCCGATCAATTCCCGCCCGGTGCCGCCCGGCACGCCCAAATGGGGCAGCGAATGGAAAAAGGCCACGGTGGCAAACTACCTCAGCACCATGTCGATTGGCTGCGAGGCCAGCAGCTACGCCACCCGCACCAACTACCTCTCCCTCGACCCAAACTACAAAGACCGGCTGGGGCGGCCGCTGCTGCGCGTCACCTTCGACTTCCCGGCCAATGACCTGAAAATGGCGCACTATTGCACCGGCAAGGTGGCGGAGATTGCCCGCAGCATGAACCCGCGCCAGATTGTCGAGCAGCCGGCGCACGGCCACTGGAACGGCACGCCTTACCAGTCCTCGCATGTGGTGGGCGGGTTTGTGATGGGGGCCGACCCGGCCACCAGCTCGGTGAACAAACATCTGCAGGTGTGGGGCGTCCCGAACCTGTTTGTGGTCGGTGCCTCTGCCTTCCCGCAGAACCCCGGCTACAACCCCACCGGCACCGTGGGCGCGCTGGCGTTCAAGGCGGCGCACGCCATCCGCAGTTACTACCTGAAAAAACCCGGGGAGATGATCACCGCATGAAAACCTTACTCTCCCTCTGCATCGGCCTCAGCGTGCTGGGTGCCGGAAGCTGTTACGCCGCCGGTGACGGCTCGTTTGAAACCGTGGACAAAGGCCGCTACCTGGCGGTACTGGGCGACTGTGCCGCCTGCCACACCGCCAAAGCGGACCAGCCCTACGCGGGCGGTGTCCCGATTGAGACGCCGTTCGGCCGGCTGGTCGGGGCCAACATCACGCCGGACCGTGAGACCGGCATCGGCACCTGGACGTTCGAGGAGTTCGATCGCGCGATGTCAGAAGGCATCGGCAAAGGCGGTGTCCACCTCTACGGCGCGATGCCGTTCACGGCGTTTACCCGCGTCACGCGGGAAGACAACCGGGCACTCTGGGCCTACCTCCAGACGCTGCAACCGATCCACAGCGACGTGGAGACCAACCAGCTGCCGTTCCCGTTTAACCAGCGCGCCAGCCTGATTGGCTGGAACTGGCTGAATTTCGATAAAGGCGCTTACCGGCCAAGGCTGGATAAATCCGCGGAGTGGAACCGCGGGGCCTACATCGTGGAGGGGCTGGGGCACTGCGGCACCTGCCATACGCCGAAAAACCTGATCGGCGGGGATAAAAACGATCAGGCGTTGCAGGGCGCGGTGGTGCAGGAGTGGATGGCACCGGACATCACCCCGGACCCGCACACCGGCATCGGCCGCTGGACGGAGCAGGAGCTGATGGACTACCTGAAAACCGGGGCCAACCGCTATGACATCGCCTCCGGCCCGATGGCGGAGGAAGTGGACCATTCTTCGCGCCACTGGAATGACGCGGATCTGAAAGCGGTGGCGGTCTACCTGAAACAGAGCGGGCTGGGCGGCGGCGCAACAAAAGCCCCCGCGCCGCTGAAGCCGGATGATGCACGGATGGTGGCGGGCCGGGCTATCTACGGCGATCGCTGCTCCGCCTGCCACACGCCGGACGGCCAGGGCATTCCCGGCCTGTTCCCCCGGCTGGCAGACGCGCCGCTGGTCAACAGCGTGAACGCCACCTCGATGATCCGCGTGGTGCTGGCCGGTTCACGTGCCGGGGCGACCACAGCGGCGCCGACCGCGCCGTCGATGCCGTCGTTCGACCGCTACCTCAGCGATCAGGACATCGCCAACGTGCTGACCTACGTGCGCAACAGCTGGAACAACGCCGCCGCGCCGGTAGAACCAGACGACGTCAAAGACCTGCGCGAACCGCTCCGCCAGTAACCTCTCCCGCCGCGGCTGCAGGGTCGCGGCGTTTTCCCCGGCTTCTTTCCGCCAATCTCGCCTATGCTTTTGATACGCCCCTGATTTTTCCCCACACTTATTAAGGAGAGACTATGTCTGTGATTTTCCGGCGCGGCCTGCTGGCCGGGCTGTTTACGGTGGCACTTGCCGCCTTACCCGCTGTCGCGGCCCCTTTCGCCCTGACCTCGCCTGATTTTGATGATAACCGGCTGCTGGCCCAGAAATTTGCCGGGGCGGTTCAGGGCAATGCCGCCTGCACCGGTGAAAACCTCTCCCCTACGCTGCGCTGGCGCAACGTGCCGCCCGGCACCAAAAGCCTGGCGCTGCTGGTGTTTGACCCGGAAGGCCGCAAAGGGCTGGGGGTCAGCCATCTGGTGGCTTATAACATCCCGCCTTCCGCCACCGGCTTTGCTGCAGGCGAACTGACGCAGGGCAAGGGCTTCACCGGCGGCAAAAACAGCGCCGGTACGCAGGCGTGGCACGGCCCCTGCCCGCCGCCCGGCTCCGGCTTCCACCATTATGTATTTACGCTGATCGCCACCGACCTGCCGCCGGACGCCCTGCCCGCCGGGCTGACGCGTGAGCAGCTGCTGGAGAAACTTGACGGCCATGCCGCCGCCGCCACCGGGTTGATCGGCCGTTTCGGGCAGTAGCCGGCCGCTTACGTGACCGGCAGCGTCAGCCGGGCTACCTGCTTTGCGCCGTCAGCCCGGTAGTAGCGCACCACCTCACCCACGATCAGCAGGCTGGGGGACGCGGGCTGTTCACGCGTCACGGTCTCTGCCAGCGTGGCGAGCGTACAGGTAAACACCTGCTGGTCGGCGCGGGTGCCGCGGGCGATCACCGCGGCGGGCATCGCGCCCGCCATGCCGTGTGCCATCAGCGCATGGCTCAGCGAGGCACAGTGGGTCAGCCCCATATAGAACACCAGCGTCTGGCCCTCTGCCACCAGCGACGGCCAGTCGAGATCCGGCTCGCCGTCGCGGCCGTGGCCGGTCACCAGCCGCACTGACTGGGCGCAGGCGCGGTGGGTCAGCGGAATGCCGCTGGCGGCCGCACAGCCCAGCGCGGCGGTGATGCCGGGCACCACGTGGCAGCGCAGCCCGGCTTGCTGCAACGCCTCCTGCTCCTCGCCGCCGCGGCCAAACACAAAGGGATCGCCGCCTTTCAGCCGCACCACCCGTTGCCCGGCCTGCGCCAGCGACACCAGCAACGCGTTGATCGCCGGTTGCGGCAATGTGTGGTGCTGCGGCGTTTTGCCGACATCAATTTTCAGCGCGCCGGGCGGCACCAGCGCCATGATCTCCTCTGACACCAGCCGGTCATACACCACCACCTCCGCCTGTTGCAGCACCCGCAACGCTTTCAGCGTCAACAGCTCCACATCGCCCGGCCCGGCACCCACCAGCCACACCTCGCCCGCTTCCGTACGGCTGCGGCAGATGCCGCCCAGCAGCGCGGCCATGCGCGCTGCGTTATCGGTCATTTCGGAATAGATCATGGTTATGCTCCTAAGCGGGTTGTGTCGCCGCCTGTTGGATCAGTTTTTTCAGCTCCGGTCGGCAGGAGCCACAATGGGTACCACATTTCAGCACCGCGCCCAGCGCCTCGACAGATGCACAGCCACCCGCCAGCGCCCGCCGGATCTCCAGCTCGCCGATGCCGAAACAGCTGCAGACAATCGCCCCGCGTGGGGCCTGCTCACCGGCCGCCCGCCCGGCCAGCAGCGCCCGGCGGGCGGCGGCATCCACCGGCGGCGTTCGGAACGCGGCGACAACCGCCTCGCGATCCAGCCCCGGCAACCGCTGCGGATGCAGGTAGAGCGCCGCCTGCAATTCGCCGTCGCGCCAGCCGAGCAGATGCCGCGCCGCGCCCATGAAGGCCTGCTGGAGCAGCAACCCGCCGCCGCATAACGCCTGAAGCCACGCCTCCGGCTCCGCCAGCGGGGTACGATCCGCCAGGATGAAATCACTGACGCCCGGCTGGGTCACCCGGCTCCAGTAGCCCACGTCGGGCGGGGGTGCGCCTTCGCCGCGCAGAAAAAGCTCGCCCTGCCAGGCGGCGGGCCAGCGGGCGACGCGCACCGGGGTCTGTTTGCTCTGCGGCTGGCCGGAGACCGGGTCAACCCGCGCCTCCACCAGCGCATTTACCCGCGCCTGCGCGCTGAACTGCCGGTTCCAGTGCATCGGCACAAACACGCTGCCGCGCAGCTGGCCGTTATCCGTGGTTGCCCGCGCCAGCAACCAGCCGCGCGGCGAGGTCACGCAGACGATGTCGCCCTCCGCCATGTCAGCCATGTCTGCCGGGTGGAGCACGCAGACCGGTTCCGGCGTGTGGCGCATCAGCGCGGCGGCTTTGCCGGTGCGGGTCATGGTGTGCCACTGGTCACGGATGCGGCCGCTGTTCAGGGTCAGCGGGTAGCCGGTGAGCTCCGGCAGCACCGGCGGCTGCACCACCAGCAACCGCGCTTTGTCGTCTGCATGCCAGAAGGCGCGCGCCTGACGCGGCAGCGCGGGCAGCGGCCAGCGCTGCGGGGTGAGCTGCTGATACTGTTCCTGCGTCAGCGTTGCCAGGGCGCTGATGTCAAAGGCGCGCTGCCCCTGGTTCTCAAAGCCGGAAAGCGCCGCATGTTCGCAGAAAATCTGATGCGGGTGGGTGTAAGCAAACGCCGCACCAAAGCCCAGCCGCTGCGCCACCTGGCTGACTATCCACCAGTCGCCCCGCGCCTCGCCCGGCGGCGGCAGAAAGGCGCGCTGGCGGGAGATCGTGCGTTCAGAGTTGGTCACCGTGCCCTCTTTTTCACCCCACGCCAGCGCCGGTAAACGGATATGCGCCAGCGCGGCGGTGTCGGTCTCCTGCATCACCTCGGAGACAATCACCAGCGGGCAACCGGCCAGCGCCTGCCGCGCCCGGTCGGCATCCGGCAGGGAGACCAGCGGGTTGGTGCCCATGATCCAGACCGCTTTGATACGGCCGTCGGCCAGCGCGTCAAACAGCGCGGTGGCGTTCAGCCCCGGCCCAGGTGTGACGTTGTCACTGCCCCAGAAACGGCCAACGCGATCGACTTCCTCTGCGCTGAAGCCCATGTGCGCCGCCAGCTGGTTCGCCAGTCCGCCCACCTCGCGCCCGCCCATGGCGTTCGGCTGGCCGGTCAGGGAAAACGGCCCGTTGCCCGGCGTATTGATGCGCCCGGTCGCCAGATGCAGGTTGGTGATGGCATTCACCTGATCGGTGCCTGCCGAGGACTGGTTAATCCCCATTGAGAACAGCGTCATCATGCGCGGTGCCTGCGCCACCTGGTGGAAGAAGGCGGTGAGCGCGTCAGGGCTCAGCCCGGTCTCCCTGCTGACCCGCGCCAGATCCCACCCGGCGGCGGCGGCCAGCGCCGCGTCTGCGCCGGTGGTGTGCTGCTGCAAAAACGCCTGATCCAGCGCATCGTGCTGATGGAGCCAGTGCAGCAGGCCATTGAACAGCGCGATGTCACTGCCCGGCTGCAGCGCCAGGTGGCGGTCGGCCAGATCGGCGCTGGCGGTGGCGCGCGGGTCAATCAGCACCACCTGCATCTGCGGCCGCTGCCGTTTCGCTTCTGCCAGCCGCTGGTAGAGCACCGGGTGCGCCCAGGCGGCGTTGGAGCCGACCAGCAGCACCAGATCGGTCTGTTCCAGATCGCGGTAGCGGCACGGCACCCAGTCCGCGCCCAGCGCCCGCTTGTACCCGGCCACCGCCGAGGCCATGCAGAGGCGCGAGTTGGTGTCCATGTTGCCCGCGCCGATAAAGCCCTTCATCAGTTTATTGGCGACGTAGTAATCCTCGGTGAGCAGCTGGCCGGAGCCGTAAAACGCCACCGCCTGCGGGCCATGCGTGCGGATCACCTGTTGCAGCCCCCCGGCTGCCGCATCCAGCGCCTGATCCCAGCTGACGCACCGGTCGCCCAGCATCGGGTGCAGCAAGCGCCCGCTGAGATCCAGCGTGTCGCCGAGGCGGCTGCCCTTGATGCAGAGCCGCCCCAGGTTGGCCGGGTGCTGCGGGTCGCCGCTGACCGTGACGCCCTCGCCCTGCACCTGCGCACGCACGCCGCAACCCACGCCGCAATAGGGGCAGGTGGTGTTGACGGCAGCAGTGTTGACGGCCGTCATGACACCGTCTCCAGGGCGTTTTCCGTCACCGGCTGGCGGCAGACCCAGATGCGCCCCTGCGCCACGCGCACCGGCCAGCACAGCAGGCGCACGCCCGGCTTGTCCAGGCTGGTGCCGTCACGCAGGCGGAAACGCTGTTTATACAGCGGCGAAATCACCACCGGCTCGCCGCCTGCATCACCGGTCAGGCCGCGTGCCAGCACATTGGCGTGGCTGCCCGGCTCGCGGTTCTCCAGCGCAAACACTCTCTCCGGGGTGTGCGGCAGGTGGAACAGCGCAATCTGCCGGTCGCCCAGCCGCGCCGCCAGCCCGCTGTCGGCCGGAATGGCGGAGAGCAGACCCACCTCTTCCCAGCCGTCACCCAACGGCGCAGGGGCGATGGCGGGCGGCAGGTCGGCCGGGCGCGGCTGGCCGCGCTCCAGCACCTGCACCACCGCTTCGTCCGGCTGGTCACTGTTGAGGAACGGGCGGAACAGCGCCTGCTGCTCCGGCGAGGCCAGCGTGGTCTGCCACTCGCACTGGTAGCTGTCCACCACCGCCTGCATCTCCTGCTCCAGCTCTGCGCCCAGGCCGAGCGAGTCATGCAGCACTACGTCGCGCAGCATCTCCAGCCCGCCCTCCAGGTTGTCGCGCCAGACGCTGGTGCGTTGCAGGCGGTCAGCGGTGCGGATGTAGAACATCAGGAAACGGTCAATGGTGCGGATCAGCGTCTCGCGGTCGAGGTCGGCCGCCAGCAGCTCGGCATGGCGCGGCTTCATGCCGCCGTTGCCGCAGACGTAAAGGTTCCAGCCTTTGTCGGTGGCGATCACCCCGACATCCTTGCTCTGTGCCTCGGCGCACTCACGGGTGCAGCCGGAGACCGCCATCTTGATCTTGTGTGGTGAGCGCAGCCCCTTGTAGCGGTGCTCCAGCTCAATCGCCAGCCCGGTAGAGTCCTGCACGCCGTAGCGGCACCAGGTGGAGCCGACGCAGGATTTCACCGTGCGCAGCGATTTGCCGTACGCGTGGCCGGTTTCGAACCCGGCATCCACCAGCTGCTGCCAGATCGCGGGCAGCTGCTCCAGCCGTGCGCCGAACAGGTCAACCCGCTGGCCGCCGGTGATTTTGGTGTAGAGGTTGAACGCTTTGGCCACCGCGCCAATCGCCAGCAGGCCATCCGGGGTGATCTCCCCGGCCGGGATGCGCGGCACCACCGAGTAGGTACCGTCTTTCTGGATGTTGGCGAAGTAGCGGTCGTTGGTGTCCTGCAACGGGCGGTGCGCCGGTTCCAGCAGGTAGTCATTCCAGCAGGAGGCGAGCAGCGAGCCCACCAGCGGCTTGCAGATTTCACAGCCGTGGCCGTGGCCATGTTTCGCCAGCAGCTCGCCAAAGGTGCGGAGGTTGCCCACGCGGATCAGCAGGTAAAGTTCCTGGCGCGAATACGCAAAATGCTCGCAGACGTCGCGCTTCACCTCGATACCCTGCGCCGCCAGCCCGGCCTCCATCACCTGTTTCACCAGGGCGGCACAGCCGCCGCAGCCGGTGGCCGCTTTGGTGCAGGATTTGATGCCCGCCATGTCCGTGCAGCCGCCCTCCACGGCGGCCAGAATCGCGCCCTTGCTGACGTTATGGCAGGAGCAGACCTGCGCACTCTCCGGCAGTGCGGCCACGCCGAGCGCCGGGGCGGCCCCGGCGGCGGCCGGCAGGATCAGGCCGGCGGGCTGGGCGGGCAGCGGCAGATCGTTCAACATCATCTGATGCAGCGTCGGGTAGTCGCTGCTGTCGCCCACCAGCACCGCGCCGAGCAGGCGTTTGCCGTCGGCGGAGACCACAATTTTCTTATACACCTCCGCGGGGCCGTCTTCCCAGCGGTAGCTCTGGCTGCCGGGGGTGCTGCCGTGGGCGTCGCCGAGTGAGGCCACTTCCACGCCGAGCAGCTTCAGCTTGGTGCTCATGTCCGCGCCGGTAAAGGCCGCCTCGTCGCCCGCCAGCGTGGCAGCCAGCGTGCGCGCCATCTGGTAGCCGGGGGCCACCAGCCCGAAGATCCGGCCCTCCCACAGCGCGCACTCGCCGATGGCGAAAATCGACGGGTCAGAGGTGCGGCACTGGTTATCGATCACGATGCCGCCGCGCGGGCCGACGGCGATGTCACTCTCACGCGCCAGCGCATCACGCGGGCGGATACCGGCGGAGAACAGCACCAGATCGCTCTCCAGCGTGCTGCCGTCGGCGAAGGTCAGGCAGTGGCGCGCGCTGCTGCCGTCGGTGATGCTTTTGGTCTCATGGCTGGTGTGCACCGTGACGCCGAGCGCGTCGATCTTGCGGCGCAGCACCGTCGCGCCGCCCTCGTCCAGTTGCACGGCCATCAGGCGCGGTGCGAACTCCACCACGTGGGTCTCCAGCCCAAGCTGTTTCAGCGCGTGCGCCGCTTCCAGCCCCAGCAGGCCGCCGCCAATCACCACGCCACGGGTGGCATCTTTGGCGCTGGCGGCAATCGCCTCCAGATCGCTCAACGTGCGGTACACCAGGCAGTGCGGCCGGTCGAACCCGGGGATCGGCGGCACAAACGGCGCGGAGCCGGTGGCCAGCACCAGCTGGTCATAGGGGGTTTCGCGCCCGGCGTTGTCCACGGCGCAACGGCGCGTGCGGTCAATCGCCGTCAGCGTGCAGCCGAGGCGCAGCTCGATGCCGTGGCGGTCAAAAAAGCCGTCGGCCACCAGGCTCAGCGAGTCCGCCGTGCGGCCGCCGAAGAATTCGGAGAGGTGTACGCGGTCATAGGCCGCCACCGGCTCCTCCGCACAGACGATGATCTGGTAACGACGGTGCAGGTTGCGCTCGACCAGTTGTTCCAGAAAGTAGTGGCCGACCATGCCGTGACCGGCCAGCAGCAGTACCGGGCGGACGCCGGGGAAAAGTGCATCGTTCATCGTGGTGCTCCTCCGGGGCGCGGCCGCAGCCGCACCCGATTGTTCAGAATGTGGGCCGAGCAGCAGGTCATCGCTGACCGGTTGCCCCAGCAGGTGGCTATAGGCGGCGGCATCACTGGTGTCGCCGTAAAGCATCACGCCGCGCAAACAGCCGTCGCGCAGCAGCAGGCGGCGGTAGTGGCCGGCCAGTGGGTCAAAGGTGTGGTGGATCTCGTCGTGCGGCGTGGCCTGTACCTCCCCGGCGGAAAACGCGGCGATGCCGGTGACTTTCAGCCGGGTCGGCAGCGGCGACGGCTGCCAGGCGGCACCCGGTTGCCCGGCCAGCCGTTGCGCCAGCACTTCCGCCTGCCCCCGGCACGGGGCGACCAGCCCGGCGGTGAAGGTGCCGATTTGCGCGCATTCGCCTACGGCGGAGATCGCCGGGTCAGCGGTCGAAAGCATGCCATCCACCAGCACGCCGCGATCGCACGCCAGCCCGGCGGCGGCAGCCAGCGCGGTGTCCGGCCGGGTGCCGATACAGGCCACCGCCAGCACGGCCGCTAACCGGCGGCCGTTGTCCAGCGTCACGGCCTCCAGCGTGCCGTGGCCGTGGAAGGCCGCCACTTCGCGGCCGGTGAGGATGCGCAGGCCGCGCTGTTGCAAATCCGCCTTGAGCAGCTGCCCGGCGCGTTCATCCAGCTGGCGCTCCATCAGCCCGGCGTGACGGTGTAACAAGGTGACGCGCATCCCGCGCTGTGCCAGGGCGGTGGCGGCCTCAATGCCGAGGATGCCGCCGCCGATCACCACTGCCGGTGCGCCGGCGCGGCAGCGTGCCAGCATCCGCTCCACATCCGCCAGCGTGCGGAAACCCAGCACCCCGTCAAGATCCACGCCCGGTACGCTGGGCAGCAGCGGCCGCGCGCCGGTGGCCAGCACCAGCTGGTCATAGGGCAGGCAGCGTTGGCTGGTGTGCAGCAGGCGGCGCGCCCGGTCGATGCGCAGCGCGGTTTCACCGTGATAAAAGGTGACGTTGTCACCCTGCGGCATCTCCGGCAGTAATGCCGCTTCCGGTCGCTGTTCGCCCGCCAGCACCGGGGAGAGCAGAATGCGGTTGTAGCTGCCGTGCGGCTCTGCGCCAATCACACTGACGGCAAAGCGCCCCGGTGCCAGGCGGCAGAGCGTCTCCACGCTGTGCATCCCGGCCATGCCGTTCCCCACCACCACCAGCCGTTGTGTCATGTCGTCTCCCCCTCAGGCCGCGCTGGGCTGTTTGGCATACAGGAAGTGCAGGATCTGCTGGCGGCAGTGGCTGTAGACCGGGTCCTGCGCCAGGGCCACGCGGTTGCGCGGACGCTCCAGCGGTACCGGCAGGATCTGCCCGACATGGGCCGCCGGGCCGTTGGTCATCATCAGCACCCGATCCGAGAGCAGCACCGCCTCATCCACATCGTGGGTGATCAGCACAATGGTGGTATGCAACCGTTGCTGGATCGCCATCACCGCGTCTTGCAAGTGGGCGCGCGTCAGGGCGTCGAGCGCGCCGAACGGCTCATCCATCAGCAGCACTTTGGGCTTCATCGCCAGCGCGCGGGCAATGCCGATACGCTGCTTCATGCCGCCGGAGATCTCCCCCGGCCGTTTGTCGCGGGCGTGGCTCATCTGTACCAGCGCCAGGTTGTGCTCGATCCAGTCGCGGCGTTCGCCCTTGCCCATCTCGCGGCGGAACACCTGATCCACCGCCAGCGCCACGTTGTCGTAGCAGGTGAGCCACGGCAGCAGCGAGTGGTTCTGGAACACCACGCCGCGCTCCGGGCCGGGGCCGTCGATTTCACGGTTATCACACAGCAGCACGCCCTCACTGGGGCGCGTCAGCCCGGCAATCAGATTCAGCAGGGTGGATTTGCCGCAACCGGAGTGGCCGATCAGGCTCACGGTCTCCCCGGCGGCGATGGTAAAGCTGACATTGTCCAGCGCCAGGAAGCTGCCCTGCGGCGTGGTGAAGCGCTGGCTGACATTCTGGACAGCAATTAACGGATGGGCAGGCATGGTCATCTCCTCAGCGTGCGTCATAAGTAAAGCGGCGGGCGATGGCCATCAGCCCCTGCTCAAGCAGCAGGCCGACCACCCCAATCACCCCAATCGCGATGATGATGTTTTCCACATTCAGGTTGTTCCACTCGTTCCAGATCCAGAAGCCGATGCCGACCCCGCCGGTGAGCATCTCGGCGGCCACAATCACCAGCCAGGCGATGCCGATCGAGAGGCGCACGCCGGTGAGCACATGCGGCAGCACCGCCGGGAACAGGATGCGGCGCATCACGGTGAATTCATTGAGCTTCAGCACCCGCGCCACGTTGAGGTAGTCCTGCGGGATGCGCATCACCCCTTCGGCGGTGTTGAGGATCATCGGCCAGATCGAGCAGATAAAAATCGTCCAGGTGGAAGCGGGTTCGGCGCGCTGGAACAGCAGCAGGCCAATCGGCAGCCAGGCCAACGGGCTGACCGGACGCAGCAGTGAGATCACCGGGTTAAGCATCCGTGCCAGGAAGGTGAAACGGCCAATCAGGAACCCGGCCGGGATGCCCACCAGTGCCGCCAGCCCGAAACCGATGCCGACCCGTTGCAGCGAGGCCAGCACGTTCCAGCCGATGCCCTGATCGTTCGGCCCGGCGTTGTAGAATGGCTCGGCAAACACCACTTTGGCTGCTTCCCAGGTGGTGAACGGCGTCGGGAAGCCGCGGCTGTTAAGCGCGGCCACCTGCCAGACCACCAGCAGCACGGCGAGGCCGAGCAAACCGGGGATCACCCGTTGCAGCAGCGGCCGCAGGCGCGGCGCGGTAAAGCGGCGGCGCACCGGCACCGTGTTAAGGGGGATCACCGTGGCCGGAGTGGCTGACGGTGCGGCGGGTTGCGTTTTCAGGTTAGTTTTCATCGGAAACCCCTATCGTTTGAGGGTGAAACTGGCGGCGTACTCCGCCGGGTTACTGCCGTCCCAGACCTTGCCGTCCATCAGCGTGCTGCGGCGCATCTCGCCGGCGGGCACACTGACGTGGGCAGCGGTGGCGGCGTCACGGTACAGGGCACTGCGGTTAATCTGCCGCGCCACGGCGGCGTAATCCGGTTCGGTTTTCGAAAGGTTCCATCGGCGGAACTGGGTTAAAAACCACATGCCGTCAGAGAGCCACGGGTAGCTCACCTCGCCGTCGGCGAAGAAGCGCATGGCGTGGGCGTCCTGCCACTGTTTGCCGAGGCCGTTCTCGTACCGGCCGAGCATCCGGCCCTCAATCCGGTCCAGCCGGGTGTTGAGGTAGGCGCGCCCGGCGAGGATCGCGGCGGTTTCACGCCGGTTGGCTTCGGAGGCGTCAATCCAGCGCGCCGCCTCCAGCACCGCGGCGGTCAGGGCGCGGGCGCTGTTCGGGTTGGCGCTGACCCACTCGTCGCGGCTGCCGAGCACTTTTTCCGGGTGATCGGGCCAGATCTGCTGGCTGGTGGCGGCGGTAAAGCCGAGGCGGTCGGTGATCGCCCGCTGGTTCCACGGCTCGCCCACGCAGAAGCCGCTCATGTTGCCAATGCGCATGTTCATCACCATCTGCGGCGGCGGCACCACCAGGGTGCGCACGTCGTTAAACGGATGGATGCCCGCCTCCGCCAGCCAGTAATAGAGCCACATGGCGTGGGTGCCGGTGGGAAAGGTATGCGCAAAGGTGACGCTGCCTTTTTCGCTGCGGCTGATGTGCTGTTTCAGCGCCGCCGCATCGGTGACGCCCGCCTCCTGCAACTGGCTGGAGAGGCTGATCGCCTGGCCGTTCTGGTTCAGGGTCATCAGCACCGCCATCGGGTGGCGCGGTCCGGCAATACCAAGCTGCAGGCCGTAGAGCAGGCCATACAGCACGTGGGCGGCGTCCAGTTCGCCGGAAACCAGCTTGTCACGCACCCCGGCCCAGCCCGCCTCTTTGCTCGGAATGAGGTTGATGCCGTATTTCTTGTCGAACCCTTTCACCGAGGCGATCACCACCGGCGCGCAGTCCGTCAGCGGGATAAACCCGACGCGGATGTCGCGCTGCTCCGGTGCATCACTGCCTGCGGCCCAGGCGGCATTCATCAGGCCGGGGATCAACAGGCTGCCGCCCAGCGCCGCGCTGCCGGCCAGAAAACGGCGGCGGGACAGGCTGCCGGGGCGGGAAATCTCTCGCGTCATGGTGCTTCCTTCTCAAGGGACAAAAACAAAAAAAGCGTCCGGTTATTGCACAACTTTTGCTGTGCAATAACGGACGCCTTTATCCGGGATGCCTCGTGTTCGCCGCCGTTGGCGAATGGGACAGGAAAAATAATGCAAGGGCTATGCCAACAACCGCAAGCGGTAGGCCAACAATAAAAAACCGCCGTAGAAGGCGGTTTATGGGGGGCAAGGGGGAGGAAACCCGGTTAAATGGCGGGGGTATTGCCCCATCAGGCAGCAGCCTTTGCCCAATTAGCGGGCAACATCCTCTTTGGCGGCCAGCACGGTTTCCACCGCCAGCAGCGCATGGGCAATCTCAATCAGCTTTTTGTTCTGCGCCATCGCCAGCGAACGCAGCGCCTTGTGCGCCTCGGGTTCACTCAGGCCCCGGTGCTGCATCAGCAACGCTTTGGCGCGTTCGATCTGCTGGCGTTCGCTGAGGCTGGCGCGCAGGGTCGCGAGCTCGGCCGAAAGCTGTTGCAGGTGCTGTGCCTGCTGCTGGATGACGTCCAGGATCGCCCGGCCGAGCGGTGCGCCCAGCTCCCCGGCACTGTAGCGCGCCGCCTCACCGCCCGGCGTGGCGGCGAGCAGCACGGTGTACCCCGCGTCCGGCGGGGCGAGGCTGAGCTGCTGGCTCTCCAGCGCCTGTTGCGCCCCGGCCAGCGCCGCCCGGCAACAGGCATTGAGCGCCGCCGCCAGCTGGTCCTCCACGCTTTTCATCGCATCAATGCGTGCGGTGGTGATGTCAAACCACGCCTGCACCTGATCGTCGCCCGGCGGCAACCGCCCGGCACACAGAATACGCCGCAGTCGTTCGAACGCCGGGTTGCCCTGCCCCGGCCCGGCCTGCCAGGCCGCCTGCGAGGCGGGATCGGCAAAGGTCAGGAACGTCTGGATGCAGCGCTCCTGCCCGTCGATCAGATCCAGCTGCTGCTGTTGCGCCGCGGCGTCCATCTCCCCGGCGGCAAACCCTGCCGCGCCGATCGCCCGCTCTTGCCCGGCCAGTTCTTTGCCCTGCATCACACTGAACATCGCGATTAAGGCCCGTGAAATTGCCGGGTCGCCGCAGCCGTCCGCCGCCTCAAACACCACGCCCAGCAGCCGGGCGATGATGTCGCTGTAGCAGTTCATTGAGGCGGTGCGGGAGGCAGTGGGCGCGCGGTTGGCTTCCCGTTGTGCGGGCAGTGCCTCCAGCGCATACAGCGCCCCGGCCACCCGGTTGAACAGGCGGCTGAGGTTACCGGCCTGCGGGTGCGCCCGGTCGAGCCGCGCCAGCGGCAGGTGCAGCGCCGCCAGTGCGGTCTCCGTGTCCTGAATCGCCTGCGGCAGCTGGCGCGCCGAGGGACTGGCGCGGTTGGAGAGCAGAATATTGCTGAGGCCGCGTTCGCGCTGCAGGCAGTGCACCAGCGCACTCACCGCCGTCACCAGTTCGCCGGTGTGCAGCAACTGGTGCAGACCGGCGATTTCACTCTGTTTTGATGCCAGGATGAAATCCTGCGCCCGTAACCGGGCCGGGGGGTGAGGTGCTGGGGGTAACGTCATGGCCACGCCTGTTCATGGGAAAGAGAGTGGCTTTCTTGCAAAACCCGTACCGGGTCAGATCTGGTAATCGTCCACCGTCTCCAGTTGGGCGGAAAACACCTTCTCTTTGATCTCAGTCAGCGAGAGCGCCGGGTTGCAGAGCTGGATGAACTGCCAGGCGAAATTGCGCTGCAACTGGCTGCGCTTGAGGCCCAGCCACACGGTGTTGGCCTCGAACAGGTGTTCGGCATTCAGATACACCAGCCCCTGATCGCGCCGGTCTTCTGACATGTCTGCCACCAGCCCGACGCCCAGCCCCAGTTCCACGTAGGTTTTGATCACGTCGGAGTCCTGCGCGCTCAGGGTCACGTCCGGCGTCAGCCCCGCCAGCTGGAACGCCGCGTCAATTTTGCCGCGCCCGGTAATGCCGTGGCGGTAGGTGATCAGCGGCAGCGTGCTGAGCTGCTCCAGCGTCACCGGCTCCGGTTGTGCCGCCAGCGGGTGCCCGGCAGGCACCACCACCGCATGGTGCCAGCGGAAATAGGGAAAGGCCGCGACCGCCTCATCACTCATCAGCCGCTCACTGGCGATGCCGATGTCCGCTTCCCCGGCGTGCAGCATGGCGACGATCTCCTCGGGGCTGGCCTGGTTCAGGGTCAGGCGTACCCGCGGGTAGAGGGCGCGGAACTCCTTGATCACACGCGGCAGGCTATAGCGCGCCTGGGTGTGGGTGGTGGCAATGTGCAGCTCACCGTTGTCATTGTTGCTGAACACATCCGCCAGACGGCGGATGTTGCCCGCGTCATTCAGGATGCGTTCGGCCACCACCAGCAGCTCCTTGCCCGGCTCCGTCATCCCCAGCAGGCGTTTGCCGCGCCGGATGAAGATCTCAATCCCCAGCTCCTCTTCCAGCTCACGGATGTGGCGCGACACGCCGGATTGGGACGTATACAGCGCGTTGGCCACATCCGTGAGGTTGAAGCGGCAGCGGGCCGACTCACGGATAATTTTCAGCTGCTGGAAGTTCATCGGCTTATCTCCTTATATCTCATTCAGATAACGTTATAGATACGGGGGAATGCGATGAATGCAAAAGAAGAAAATGGCAACACTTATGCCTTTCGGCACTAAAGGGAATCTGAGTTTTTAACCTGGCGGCTTTTTTCCAGTACAATCAGCAAAATGAGCAAACATTATTTTGCTCAATGGATTCACAACGGCGCTATTTTAAAGCTAAATAGTTCTGTTCAAGAATTGATACCCGGAAAGCAAAGAGGACATTGTGAAAATACGCATCATGCTGGTACTGCTGACGACGCTGGCGCTGAGCGCCTGTAAATCCGGCCCGCTGCATAAGGATGGCCCGGATGATATTATCACCAGCCAGGTAGGTGAACTGACCCTGAAACACCGGCGCGCCATTGAACCGCCGGAAAGCCTGAAACCCATTAACCTGGAATATACCAGTCTGTATGCGGCCAGCATCATGACCCGCCCGGACTACAGCGGTAGCGTGGTGGGCCACCTCACCAATGCCAAACCGTTTTATGTGATCGGCCAGCCGAATAACCGCTGGCTGGCGATAAGCGAAGAGCAGGACGGCAACCTGGTCGGCTATGTGCCGTTCAATGCCGGTGTGCCGAGCACCCAGTACCAGGCGACCCTGCGTCAGGACCGGCCGCGCCGCGCCAAGGCAAAAAGTGACTGCGTGGCAGTGGGCGGTGACAGCAAAGCCTGCAAGGATGCCGCCTCGGAAACCTGGATCATCGACTGATCCGGCATTGGGGGCGGCCGGGTGCCGCCCCTGTTGCCTGACGTTTACGTTAATAAATCGCGTTATTTTGTGAATAAGTAAAAATTCTAATGAAAAGCAGTAAAATCTCTATTGGTATTTGTTTAAAATCGTTAGTGGTCCTACTGGCGATAAATTTTGCCCCGGTTGCCGGGGCATCAGACAACGCAGCGACGCTCGCGATCCACCCTGCACAACCGGTTCAGGAAGCCCTTTTCCGCGACTGGCTGCTCAGCCGCTGTATTGCCAGGTCAGACAATGTTGGTGCATTACCGGCGGATGCCCACCGTGCCGCAGCATTCTATGCCGCCAAAAGCCGGTTACCGGCCGGGGCGTTTACCGCAGGGGATGCCTTAATCGATCGCTTCCTTAACCGCCCTTTCCGGGGGCCGGTGGAAGGCAGTTATCACACCGTTGCCTGTATCGACCTTTATCAAAGTGGAGAGGCCCGCCGCCTGTTTGACCGCTTTGCCGCTCAGCTTGAAGACCAGTAACCCGTAACCGGCGGGCCCGCTGTCCGGCGCGATGCACCCCGCGCAGCCGCAGCCTCCCCGCCGTGACGCGCCGGGTCTGGGCGTCGGAAACCATTGCAGGAACACGTTATGCGATTCACGATAGTTAAGAGTAAACAGGGCCATTTTCCCCCGCAAAGCAGCTTTGACTTCCTGCCACCCGGCGGAACCATCGGCCGCAGCGTGGACAATAACCTGGTGTTGCCTGATGAAGATCGGGCTATCTCACGCCTCCAGGCCATCGTGCATATTTCGGCAGACGGTGAGTGCCGGATAACCAACCGCGGCAATGTCACGCGGGTGGTGCTGAATGATATTCCACTGGAACGGGGCCGGCAGGTCGAGTTGCAGGACGGCGACCTGCTCGACATCGATGATTACCAGCTCCAGGTCACTGACCTGAGCCAGTCTGCGCCGCCGCCCTCTTATACCACCCCGCCCACCGAGGCCCCGAAGCCCAAAGACACCCCACGCCTGACCGGGGTGCCGCGCCTGGCCGAAGTACCGCGTCCGGTGGAGCCGGCGGCGGTGATCGTGACCCCGCCCCCGCCGGTGCAGCCTGCCGCTTCCCCGCAGGCGTATGCCGCACCGGAACGCTATGTGGCCCCGGAACACACGGCCGCGCCTGAGCACTATCCCGAAAACTATGCCGCCCCGGAGCAGGCCGCCTTTGTGGCGCCCGCCGCCCAGTATGACGCCCAGGCCCAGCAGCGGGCAGAACAGGCGCTGCTGGCGCGCCAGCAGGCGATGCAGGATGCGCCGCTGCCCGCCGCTGAGCCGCAACCCCTGCCGCTGACCCCGCCGGAACCGCCGCGCCCGGCTGCCCGCTCCGGCCGCCTCGGCATTGACCCGGTGGGCTACACCGCGCCGCCGGTGCCGCGCCACAGTAACCTGCTGCACGGCAGCCCGCAGGCGCTGGACGGCAACATGCTGAATGCCCTGCTGGAAGGGATCGGCCTGAACGATCTCCAGCCGCCGCCGCGCTTTGATGAGCATCAGTTGCGGGAAGTCGGCCGCCTGCTGAGCCTGTTCTCCCAGGGCACGGTGGCGCTGCTCTCCTCGCGTTCCATCCTGAAGCGGGGGGTGAAGGCGGAGATGACCATGATCCTGGACGAGGCCAACAACCCGTTCAAGCTGCTGCCGTCGGGCAAAACGGTGCTGATGCAGATGTTCGGCAGCAAGATGCCGGGCTTTATGCCGCCGGAGCAGGCGGTGCGTGACGCGCTGATCGATTTGCAGGCCCACCAGCTGGGGATGATTGCCGGTATCCGGGCGATCATCTCCGCGATGCTGCAATCCTTTAACCCTGACCGGCTGGAGGAAGAGGCGCGCCGTGAGGGGAATGCTCCGCGCTTCTCGCTCTCGTCCAACCGCAAGGCCGCGCTGTGGGACCACTTCGCCAAAACCTACCAGAAGACCGCCGGTGAAGTGGAGAACGATTTCCACACCCTGTTCGGTGAGGCGTTCCTGCGCGCTTATGATGCCGAAGTCAATCAGTACAAAGATTCGCAAATCAAACCGGACGAATAATGAATATTACCATTGCCACCACCTCCCACCAGGGCACCCGCGCCACGAACCAGGACCAGACCGGCGAGATTATCGGCCGCCGCTCGGCCTGTTTCGTGGTCTGCGACGGCATCGCCGGGCTGCCGGGGGGCGAGGTGGCGGCAAAAATTGCGCGTGACACCATCCTGGAAAACTTTGACGGTGAGCAACACCTGGATGCCCAGAGCATCCGCCAGTATGTGACCGGCGCGAATGCGGCAATCCGCGCGCGCCAGCGGCAGGAGGCGGCACTGGCCAAAATGGGCACCACGCTGGTGAGTCTGTTTATTGACCGTGACTACTCGCTGGCGTACTGGGCACATGCGGGTGACAGCCGCCTTTACCTGTTCCGCCGTGGCTACCTGTTTGACGTCACCACCGATCACAGCCTGGTGCAGCAGATGAAAGATGCCGGTTTCTCGACCCAGGGCATCAACAGTAACCTGCTCTACTTTGCGCTGGGGCTGGATGAGTCGCGTGACGCCAGTTACAGCGATGTGCTGCAACTGGAAGACGGCGATGTGTTCCTGCTCTGCACGGACGGCTTCTGGCACAGTTTCAGTGAAGCTGAGCTGGAGCAGTCCCTGCATATGGTCAACTCCCCGGATGAGTGGATTGCCCTGATGGAGCGGGCCTGGCTGAACCAGGAAACGGCGTCGCCGGCGCACGCCGGGGCAGGCGCTGAAGGGGCGGCCTTACCTGCCCACCGTGCTGATAACCGCAATATTGATAACCGTAATATTGATAACTACAGCGCCATTGCCGTATGGGTCGGCTCTCCGCAGGAGACCACCCTGATGCATTCCTTGCCGGACGCCGGGCGTTTTATGCCGTCAAAACTGGGCTGAGGCTGATGTCTACTTTTACACACACAAGGTACGCTATGAAAATATGGATGTCCGGACTCCTTGCGTTGTTGGCGGTGCCCGCCGCGCAGGCGCAGGATTACCGCCTGGCCTATTCGCCCAGCCTGAAACTGGAAATTTATATTGATGACGTCAAAAGCAGCCAGCCGGAAGACTGGTGCCGTGAGACCCTGCCGCTGCGTATTGTAGCCGGGGGGGAGAAAAACCCAGCGGTGCTGGACAGCTTCCTGCCGCGCGTCGGCAACCTGATTCAGAAACAGTGTGACACCACCACCCGCCTGCCGTTTACCCTGACCGACAAAGCCGGGGCGACCCTGGCGCAGGGCGAGGCGCTGAAAAGCACCCACTGGCAGCCGAAAGTGCTGCCGGAAGCCACCACGCCCCCCGCCACCGCAGACGGCCCGGCCGTGCCGCTGGCACCGGAGCAGGAGAGCGGCAGCAAGCCCACCACCTTCTCGTTGCCGAACGGCTGCCATTTCCGCACCTATTGGGATGCCTCGCGTGACGGCAGCGCGCTGTTCGTGCCGAGCGGCGACAGCGTGACCTGTACGCCGGACGGCTGGATGACCGACCGCAGTGACGTCAGCGTCACGCCGTCGGCCAGTGCCGCGCCGACCGCCCTGACCTTCTACCGCGGTTTCCCGCTTGCCAACCTGAACCCGACCAGCGCCGCGCTGGCGGTGATAAGCGCGGATGAGCGGCAGATGCTGCTGAGCAACCACGACAAGGCACCGGACAGTTTCCTGCTGCTGCCGTTTGACCATTCACTGCACGCCTGGCGCTTTGATGGCCGGGTGATTTTACAGATCGGCCGGGGTGACGCAGACAACGCCGCCACCCTGAAACAGGCGATTGAACAGGCACAGGCTGCGTACCTGCCGCTGCTGCCGGCCGCCAGCACCGCCCTGACCTTCCTGCTGGTGGAAAAGGTCAGCCCCGAGACTGACCCGGCCGCCGCGGCTTACCGCACGGTCAATTAACAGAGAAGCCACTATGTCGGGAATTGAACAGCGTCATCCCTCCTCTAACAGCCTGCCGGTAGGTTACCGTTTCCGGGAATTTGAGATCCTGGAGGTGATTGGCGAAGGCGGCTTCGGCATTGTTTACCGGGCCTATGATCACCAGCTTGAGCGCACCATTGCGATCAAGGAGTACATGCCGACCAAACTGGCGCAGCGCAATGAGGATTTGAGCGTGGGCGTGCGCAGTGACCGTTTCAGCAAAACGTTCCAGGCCGGCTTGCACAGTTTTATCCAGGAGGCGCGGCTGCTGGCGCGTTTTTCCCACCCCGGCCTGCTGCACGTGCTGCGGTTCTGGGAAGAGAACGGCACCGCCTATATGGGTACGCAGTTTTACACCGGCAATACGCTGAAGAACCTGAAGCTGTCGCAACCGGCGCTGATTGACGAGGCGTGGATCCGTAACCTGTTGCCGCCGCTGTTCAGCGCGATTCATACCATCCATCAGGAAGGGTATCTGCACCGCGATATCTCGCTGGATAACATCCAGATTCAGGAGAACCAGTTGCCGGTGCTGCTCGATTTCGGCTCCGCCCGCAAGGAGATCGGTAATCTCTCCGATGAGACGGAGATTATGCTGAAGCCGGGGTTTGCGCCGATTGAGCAGTATATGGAGAACAGCGACGGCGAACAGGGCCCCTGGACGGACATCTACGCGCTGGGTGCGGTGCTGCATACGCTGATCGCCGGCGCGCCGCCGCCGGTGAGCGTGGTGCGCAGTATTGAAGACAGTTATGTGCCGCTGGTGCAGCGTCGCCCGGCCGGGTACTCCCTGGCGCTGTTGCAGGTGGTGGATCACGCCCTGGCGCTGAAGCCGGAGGATCGGCCGCAGTCGATTGAGCAACTGGCGGCAGAGTTGCAGCTGCCGGTATCGGATGTCAGCGAGATTATCAGCTCGCCGATGACAGCGCCGGGCGCGGTGCTGGTGGCGGCCAACCCGGCCGCCGGTGCGCCGGTGGCGGATGCCGTGGCCGCCGGACAGATGCGCGTCAGCCGCCCGGTGCTGGTGATGGCTGCCGTGGCAGTGGCCGCGGTGATTGGCGTGGTGGTCTGGCTCTCTACCGGCCCCGGCGACCGCGAGAGCACGCACACGGTGGCCAATAACACCCCGGAGACTGCGCCGGTTGCCGCCGTGACGGACCCGGATGCCGGTGCCGCAGCAGACGCCGCCGCCCCGGTGCCGGGCGCGCCGCTGGCGCAGGTCTATTTCCGCCTGACCCCCGGCGAACAGGTCTTGCTGGACGGTAAACCGCAGACGGTGAAGATCAGCACCAGTGGGTTTGCGATGCTCAGCCTCGCAGCGGGGGAATACCAGCTGGAGATCCGGGAGAATGGGCAGCGGCGCGGGCTGCAGGCGCTGAAGATTGACCGGGCGGGGACATGGGTGGTGGCCCCAGGGGGATAATATTTATTTTTCTTTAAAAGGTTTGTTGCGTTGGCAGACGCCCGCACTCTTTCTTTAGGTCTGCTGCCGGTGCTGATAAAGTGGACTGTTTCGGTTGTTCATGTGTATTTGTCTACCTGGTTTTCCGAGTCTCAACCGAGCAGGGCCTGCCGGCGCGCCGGCCCTGCTCCCGCGCACTTTCGGTGATCCGGCTGAATCATTGCACGCTCTCGCGTGTCCCCTCGTTACATCTCCGGGCTGATCGGGCCGCCGCAGACACGCTCCCAGCGTGGCTGCGGCTCTCGCACACATCCCTGTGTGCTCGCCCGGCCCTTCGTCTCCACTCGGCAATGATTTTTACGCCCCCACCACCTCTGCAAATCTGTAAGTATGTGAGGAAATAGTAGTTGGGGAATTTTTGGACGCTTGTTGGAGCAACTCAATTCTACTGTTTTATGCAGCCATGAGTTTTATCTCCTCACCATTTCTACAAACCGAAAATATGCATGGAAATAATAGCGGTGAATCTCTAAAGGTCAGGCCTGCCCCCCCAACCTATAGTCCCATGCACCAGCAGACTTAAAGCCCGCGCAGTCATTACAAATCCCTTATCTACTCTTTCCTTACATAGCCAAGAGTTTGCAGTCTGGTTGTGGCATTAAATTATTGCCGAGTGGAGACGCAGGGCCGGGTAAGAGCACAGGGATGTACAAAGAATCTCCCCTACTATTTCCTTACATACCAAAAGATTTGCAGAGGTGGTGGGGGCATTAAATTATTGCCGACGAGGACGCAGGGCCGGGCGAGCACACAGGGATGTGTGCGAGAGGTACAGCCACGCCGGGAGCGTGTCTGTACCGGCCCGATTAGCCCGGAGGCCGAAGGAGGGAACCCGCGGGAGCGGGCAATGATTCAGCCAAACCACCGAAAGTGCGCGGGTGCAGGGCGAGCGCACTGGCGCGCCCTGCTCGGTTGAGGCTCGGAAAGCCAAGTAGACAAATACACATGAGCAACCGAAACATGCCACTACATCGATTAAATTCACCGATTAAAACCCGTACCGCGTACCTAACGCCTGCGGGTACAGGGCCAGCGCCCCCTACTTCCCATACGGCATTGCCGCAGCCAGCGGCGCCTCCTCAGCATTGGCCGCCTCCTGCTGAAGCCGCCGCACATGTTCCACCAGCCCCCGCAGGCATTCATCCTGCATATCATGCTTTTGCAACTCCTGCTCCAGCGCAAACAGATACTGGGCATTGGTGCCCAGCGGGCCGCGGGCGCGGGCGATCAACGGGGCGATCACCTGGTAACGCGTGTCCGCCTCAAACAGCGGGTGGGCGGCATCCATCACAAACACCAGCGCGGTTACGGGGCTGCCGTCACGTAATGTCAGCTCACACCAGGTCGGCACATAGCACCCGGTTACCATCTCGCGCTTCCACAGCAGCTCCAGCTCCTCTTCGAGCTTCTCCTCCGGCAGGCGGAAGGCCAGGCCGGTGGTGCTGCCGCCCTCTTTCAGCGCCAGCATCCGCCCCGGCTGGGCCGCCGTGCCGCGCCCGGCGGTCAGCCGCAGGCAGAAAGCACGGTGCCAGCCGTGCAGCGTCGCCGGGCGTACCTCTTCTGCGTCAAAAATCGGGTTCCACATCAGTGAACCATACCCGAAAATCCAGACCGGGCTGTTGCCCGGGCGGCGGGAGAGTGTGCATTGCAGCGAGGCCCGGCGCTGTTCCGGGGAGAGCAGCAATGTCTCCTCAATGGTTCCGAAAGCGGTTTTGCAATCTGCCTTTAGCAGAAAATCTCGCGTTAACACCTGTGGCTGCCCTCCTGTTGAAACTGACCCGCTCTGAAACCTCTGCATCGGGTAAACCTATGCATTTATCAGGCCGGACGGTGGAAGAGGCCGGCGGCCCCACCCTAACGTACTCATTCTGCTTATAACATCGGCCTGATTAGGATAAACCTTATGCGTTTATTCCTGGCCTTTCAAGGTTGCCTCCGGTCACAAAATTAAATTGCATGACAATATGCGTGACATTCTGTGAATTTTGCCCGTAAAACGCCCCTGGAACCGTTCCCAGCGCATAAGCATAGGCGGAGAAAGTCTAACGCCAAGGGGAAATGAGACCAGGCCGCCATGCTGCAGCCCGGCCCGGGTTTGGGGGGATTAATGTTTTTTCTTCGGATGCCAGTGGTCGTCATCGCCTTTCTGGTAATCATGCTTTACCGCAGCCCACGCCACTTTATGGGCGGTCTCTTCGCGGCTGTCATCACCACGGCGATCTTCCTTATCTTTATACTCGTCCCAGGCACTATTAAACGCTTCTTTATAGATATCCTGGGCGTGGGCCGGCAGCACATTGCGCACGTTGTCCGGCAGGTCGGTACGGGATTTATACGGCATGGTTCCTCCTGAATGCTCGTTTTGCAAAGACGCAGCCTTGTCAGGGCTGCGGGTTGCTGTAAGTGTAGATCATGGCAGATACCCTGCCCCGCCGGCAGCCATTCCTGTTTTTTCGCCGATCTCCTGGCAATAACCCTTATTTACTGCATAAAATCAGGCTAATCTTTTTTATATTTTGATTAATAAGACTATTATATAAATAATCATTCTGGACACACCGGTTAAAAGGCCCATAACGCGTGATATTACCCCTTCAGAAAGGCGCTATGGCAGTGAAACCAGTCCAATGCCGTAAAAGTACGTAAATTTCCCCCTGAATGCCCGCTAATTTGTTACGGTGCCAGCGTTTTCACCTGCCATGACTATACTTAGCGCCACCGGAGGCCGTTCACCCGGTGCGCCTTTCTGCCTTCACGCGATGCTGAATAAGGAGCCTCAGAACCATGACTTCGCCTGCTGCACCGGTTCGGGCCAAAACCCGACACAGTGAATACTCTCTGCTGTTACCCATCCTCGCCCTGGTCGTGCTGACGCTGTGGGGCAACGTCTCCAGCCTGCCGGCACTGGCGGGCATTAACCTGCTGGCCCTGGTCGGGATCCTGGCCAGCGCCTTCAGCGTGGTGCGCCATGCTGACGTGCTGGCACACCGGCTGGGTGAGCCCTACGGCTCGCTGATTTTGAGCCTCTCGGTGGTGATCCTGGAAGTGAGCCTGATTTCCGCGCTGATGGCCACCGGCGACGCAGCCCCGGCACTGATGCGTGACACGCTGTTTTCCATCCTGATGATCGTCTCCAGCGGGCTGGTCGGGGTATCGCTGCTGCTGGGTGGCCGCAAATTTGCCACTCAGTATGTGAACCTGGCCGGTATCAAACAGTACCTGATGGCGATCTTCCCGCTGGCGGTGATTGTGCTGGTGCTGCCCGCTGCCCTGCCCGGCGGCAACTTCTCGACCGCGCAGGCGCTGCTGGTGGCCGCCATCTCCGCCGCGATGTATGGCGTGTTCCTGCTGATCCAGACCAAAACCCACCAGAGCCTGTTTGTGTATGAGCATGAGGATGAAGGCGATGACCCGCACCACGGCAAACCGTCGGCCCACAGCAGTTTGTGGCACGGGCTGTGGCTGGTGGTGCATCTGGTGGCGGTGATCGCGGTGACCAAGTTTAACGCCACGCCGCTGGAGGGCCTGCTGGATGCGCTGAACGCCCCGGCGCAGTTCACCGGCTTCCTGGTGGCGCTGCTGATCCTCTCCCCCGAAGGGCTGGGGGCGCTGCGGGCGGTGCTCAATAATCAGGTGCAGCGGGCGATGAACCTCTTCTTTGGTTCGGTGCTGGCCACCATCTCCCTGACGGTGCCGGCGGTGACGATTATCGCTACCCTGACCGGCCAGCAACTGATCTTCGGGCTGGAGCCGCCGCACATCGTGGTGATGCTGGCGGTGCTGATGCTGTGCCAGATCTCGTTCTCCACCGGGCGCACCAATGTGCTGAACGGCACGGCGCACCTGGCGCTGTTCTTCGCCTACCTGATGATCATTATGCAGTGACGCAAAAAAGGCCGCAGTCTGCGGCCTTTGGAGGGGGTGTTGCTGTCAGGGCCGGGTGACCCGGCCGTCATGGTCAGGAATAGGCATGCAGCGTGCGCTGGCAGAGCGCCGAACGGACGCAATCCTCTTTGGTGAAGCGGATAATACTGATCATCTCATCCTCTTCGAAGCGCTCCAGCGCATCACTCAACCCCGATTTCACGCCGCGGGGCAAGTCACACTGGGTAATGTCGCCGTTAACAATCACGGTGACGTTTTCACCCAGGCGCGTCAGGAACATCTTCATCTGGCTGGCGGTCACGTTCTGCGCTTCGTCCAGAATCACTACCGCATTCTCAAAGGTGCGCCCGCGCATATAAGCAAACGGGGCGATCTCCACCTTACCAATCTCCGGCCGCAGGCAGTACTGCATAAACGACGAGCCGAGGCGGCGCAACAGGATGTCATACACCGGCCGGAAATAGGGGGCAAACTTCTCCGACACATCGCCGGGCAGGAAACCGAGGTCCTCGTCGGCCTGCAATACCGGGCGGGTTACAATGATCCGATCAACTTCTTTATGAATCAGTGCTTCAGCGGCCTTGGCCGCGCTGATAAAGGTTTTCCCACAACCCGCCTCGCCGGTGGCGAAGATCAATTGCTTGGTCTCTATAGCGGATAAGTACTGACCCTGCGCTTCCGAGCGGGCTTCTATAGCAGAGGTGTCGCGGCTATCACGCGCCATACCGATGGTTTCTACCCCGCCCATTTCGACCAGGGAGGTAACGGACTCTTCCTCACGCTGCCGGTGGCTGCGTGCATCACGGCGGATTACGCGTTTTGCTTCACGACGCGCTTTGATCACTGCTTTCTGTCTTCCCATAGTGGCACCTTACAGTTTGTTTCACCTAGCGTTGCGGCATACATTCACCGCAGACGACTACTCGAATAACAGGTTTCACATACAGATGAGGTTGGTCCCCTTTAAGACCGCATTGGCCAATGAAAATGGTGCGTCCGGGTTCGCCTGCCGGGCGTTGCTGCCCTGGGGGCATGGCATTGCACCATGAAGAGAGGTTGTGCTGGCAGAGGTATCCTCCGCAGACAACGTTTTCATGCACTGATATGACAAAGGGGGTTAAACGGGTTGATAGGGAATGATGCGTGCCGAAAATGGCGGTGGCGAGGGGGCTGCCCTCATGACGACGAGTGAAAGAGTGAATGCCTGAACGTTTACCTAACAGCCCAATCATGGACTCTCGCATCAGCGCTCCTCGCAATGAAGGCCGGCATCGCTGCCGTACACCGGTTTCGGTTCACTGCCGCAATCGGGCCGGCAGTTACTCTGAGTATAATGACTCTTTATTCATTAGTGTTACAGTTGTGTAAATATTTATGAGGCAACGGTTCAACTGATGATTTTTTGACCGCCGAATCAGCCGACTGCGTGGGTACGTGTACGCCCCTGCGCTGCGCCGATAAGCAGAATGCATAAAGCAGGCCACCCGAAGGGGCCTGCTTTGCTTATGGATAGGAAATCATCACGGCGCGGGGGATCAGGCCTCCAGCAGTGCCTGTGCCAGGATCTGCCCCGGTGCCACGCCGGGCAGCGCAAAGAAGTAACCGCCGCCAATCGGGCGGATGTACTCCTCAAGCGCCTCCCCATTAAGGCGCTTTTGCACCGTCAGGAAGCCCTTTTCCAGGTCATGCTGGTAGCAGACGAACAGCAGGCCCATCTCCAGCTGGCCGGAATTCGACACGCCCTGCGAATAGCTGTAACCCCGGCGCAGCATCAGGTTGGCCGCGGTTTCCGGGGTGCGCGGGTTCGCCAGCCGGATATGCGCATCCAGCGGGATCACCTTGCCCTCCGGGTCACTGGGGTAATCCGGCACATCCTGCTCATGTTGCATCCCGAGCGGCGCCCCGCTCAGTTTCTCACGGCCGAAAATGGTCTGCTGCTCCTGCAACGGGGTGCGGTCCCAGAACTCCACATGGAAACGGATAATACGCACCGCCTGGTAGCTGCCGCCCACCGCCCAGGCCGGTTCCCCCTGATCAGGTGTCACCCAGACAGCCTGGTCCATCAGCGCGCTGTTCCGGGTGTCCGGGTTGGCGGTGCCGTCCTTGAAGCCGAGCAGGTTGATCGGCGTCTCTTTGCCGCGGCTGCGCGCCGCATGGGACGAGATAAACCCCTCGCGCCGCCAGCGCACGCTGAGCAGATCCGGCGTGTGCTTGATGATGTCCCGCAGCGCATGGATCACCGTGTCGCTGTTATTGGCGCAGATCTGTAACAGCAGATCGCCGTGGCACTGGGCCGCATCCAGCGAGTCATTCGGGAAGCGCGTCATGCGTTGCAGGCGCAGCGGTTTATGGGGAGCCAGCCCGAAACGTTCATCAAACAGCGCGTTGCCGAGTGACACGGTTATCGTCAGGTTGTCCGGGTAGATCTGCGCCCCCATCACGCCGGAATCCAGCGGCGGCAGCCGTGGGTCCACGGAGGGCGCTTCGCCGCCGTGGGTCAGGAAGGCGATACGGTCAGTGAGCAAGGCAAACAAACGGCGCAAGGCCGCCTTATCGGCAGCCAGCACGTCAAAGGCCACCAGCATCATTGACGCCTGCTGCGGCGTCAGGATGCCGGCCTGATGCGGGCCGTGGAACGGCTGGCGCGTCCAGCGGTCATCCGGTGACAGCGTGCCCGGCGCAGAGACCGGCTTTTCGGCCTGCGTGCTATCAGCCTGCGTACTATCAGCCTGCGCACTATCAGCCTGTGCCGTGCGGCCCAGGGCCAGCGCCCCGCCCGCTGCGCCCATGCCCAACAGCAAACGGCGGCGGGAGAGCGACGCCGCGCCGTGTGCCCCAAACGGGCAACCGCCGGAAGAAGTCGGTTTGCTCACGGTGTTAATCCAGCCCCAGCACGCCGCGCAGTTTGGCCAGATCTTCCGCCAGCGCGGTGATCGGCCCTTTCATCGCATTACGGTCAGCGGTGGTGAGTTTGTCATAAGATTCAAACCCCTGCGGGGTGCGGTATTTCGCCAGCAGGCCATCCACTTTGCTGAAGTTGCCGTCAATCTGCGCCAACAAGGCGGGGTCAGTTTTCTGCAACAGTGGCCGCAACAGGCCCACAATTTTCTGTGCGCCGTCGATGTTGGCCTGGAAATCCCACAGGTCAGTGCGGCTATAGCGATCCTCTTCGCCGCTGATTTTGCTGGCCGCTACTTCCTCAATCAGCCCGGCCGCGCCACCCACCACCTTGTTCGGTGGGAAGGTGAGATCGTTAATGCGTTTTTGCAGATCCTGGGTATCTTTCAGCAGGCGATCGGCGAAAGGCGCACCGCCTTCGGTGGTGTTATCCCCAAACAGGATCTTCTCCAGGCGGTGGAAGCCGGTGAAGGCCGGGTCTGCGGCTTTCTGTTCGAAGTCATCTTCACGGGCGTCGATGCTGCCGTCCAGATCAGAGAACAGTTCGGCAATCGGCTCGATGCGCTCATAGTGGCGGCGGGCCGGGGCATACAACGCCCGGGCGGCCGCCAGATCGCCGCGTTTCACCGCGTCGGTGAAGGCCTGGGTCTGGATAACCAGCTGGCTCACCTCGCCCATCACATAGACTTTATACTCCGCAATCGGCCCGACCAGCGCCAGCGCGTCCGGTTTGGCGGCGGCTGCTGCCCCGGCGGCCGTGACAGTGAGCTTGCCTTTCGGGTTGCTCAGCAGGCCGCAGGTCATGTCATAGTCGCCCGGCTCCAGCGTCGCCGTCATCTTCTGGGTAAAGCCCGGCGCGATGTTTTCGCGCTCCTCCACCACCAGCACCCCTTTCAGGATCTCCCACTCCAGCCCTTTCTGGCTGGTGTTACGCACCACAAAGCGGGTTTTACCGGCCGGTACGGTGAGGTGCATCGGCTCACACTGCGTATCATTGACCGTGACATTGACCTGGCGCACGTCGTCTGCCTGGGCGGCTGCGCTGAGGAAACACGCCGGGATCGCCAGCAGGGTAAGGTGCAGCGCACGGCGGCGCATAAAACGGGATAACATAGGCATAACGGTGAATACTCCCTGACCAGAATAAAAAATTAATGACTGTTTTTTTGCCCGGCTGCCGTGGCTGCCGGAACGTTATCGGAAGGCAGGAAAAACAGAATCAGCGCCGGGATCAGGTAAGCGAAGTAGACCACCACTTCACTCACGGTCGGCGCTTCCTGATAACCAAACACCCCTTCCAGCAGGGTGCCGGTCAGTGAGTGGGTTGAGAGCACCGCGCTGAGATCAAAGGCCACACTCTGGAAACCGTTCCACAGCCCTGCCTCATGGAAGGCGCGGATAGCCCCGGCCGCCAGCCCTGCGGCCACCAGCAGGATAAACAGGCTGCTCCACTTAAAGAAGCGCGCCAGATTAAGCCTGACCCCACCCCAGTAGATCAGGCCGCCCAGCACGATGGCGCACCCCAGCCCCAGCAGCGCGCCGATGGGTGCCGCGATGCCGACATCCTGCTGGAATGCCGCCAGCAGGAAAAACACCGACTCCAGCCCCTCACGCGCCACCGCGAAGAACACCATGGCCACCAGCGCCCACGCCTGCCCGCGCCCGCTCCGGCGCTTTTCCAGCGCCTGGTCGATCGCCTGCTCCAGCTGCACCTTGACAGAGCGTGACACCTTGCGCATCCAGAACACCATATACGTCAGGATACAGACGGCCACCACCGCCACCAGCCCTTCAAACAGCTCCTGCTGTTTCTGCGGGAACTCCCCGGTGGTTTCGTTGATCACAATACCCAGCGCCAGGCAGAGCACTGCCGCCGCAATGATCCCTGCCCACACCGCGCCAAGCCAGTGGCCGCGCCGGGTACGTTTCAGGTAACCGGCAATCAGGCTCACAATCAGCGCGGCTTCCAGCCCTTCGCGGAACATAATCAGAAATGGTACGAACATACCTGCTACCCCAGATAAATGGCCGCAACCGGCCCATGCGCTCTGTAAAGAAGAGTAAAACAAAACGAGAGTGATTATCATTCCAAAAAAAAGAAAAGCAAGAGCCCGCCTGTGGTTTTCTGTGAATAAACCCGCTTTGCCCTGCCCGCCTGTCTGGAAACAGGTACTCACACTTTCTGCAACTGGCCACGCCGTTTACATATTTTTCTGGAAGCATTTTTTAATTTTATAATTTTCAACAGGTTAACCCTTCACGCCTGCGTGCGGCTCCCGCACACTCACGGCGCGCCCCGGGCTATTACGGCCGGGCGCCGTGGGGCCTCTGCCAAAGAGATGCCGCCACGTAACGGTGTTGACAACCGTCAACAGAGGATTTATCTTACCCACACTAACCGGAGGGCGATGAGAACTCACCCCAATAAGCATATTCAGGCAGCCATTGAGTATGCGTTATCACAAGGCTGGACATTCCTTGAAGGCCGGGGCCATGCCTTTGGCAGGCTATATTGCGGCACGCCACATCATAGGGAACATATGATGAGCGTCTGGTCTACCCCTGCCGTTCCGGAGCGCCATGCGTGCCAAATCCGGCGCAAGGTTGACAGCTGCCTGCCTGAGGGCGGCATGTCAGTTACTCGTTAATCAAGGCGGGAAACCGCCTTTTAACCCGCAGGTCGGGAAGCCGCCTGTTAAGGAGCATTGATGCCCGTTTACCATTTTTCGCTGACGCTGGCCGGGGTCACCCCGGCGACGCCCAACCTGGAGCAACACTTATTTGAGCAAGGATGTGAAGATGCGCTGATTTGCGCCTATAACCAGACGGTTTACCTGGAGTTTGACCGTGAAGCCGACGATTTCAGCAGTGCGCTGCTGAGCGCCGTGCGTGACTGTGAAGCCGCCCCGTTGCGGGCAAGCGTTGTCGCGGCAGATGCCGATCTGGTCGGGCTGAGTGATATTGCGGAACTGACCGGGATGACCCGGCAGGCGATTGCCCTGTTAAAAGAGGGAAAACGCGGCACCGGTAACTTTCCGTCACCGGTGCAGCGCCTGAAAGGTGCGTCCCCGCTCTGGCGCTGGGCGGAGGTGGCGGCCTGGCTGGCTGAACAGCAACGCCTGCCGCCTGAAATGGCTGACAATGCGCGCCAGCTGGCGGCCCTGAACCTGGCCCTGCAGCTGCGCGCTAAAGAGCAGCGCGCCGCTGCCCGGCACTGGGCGCTTCAGCTGGCAGCCCTGCCGCACACGGCCTGACAGCCCTGTGCAGCCGGGTAACCCGCTATGGCCGGGCGGCGCCCTGGCCGGCGACGCACGTTACCCGGCCGGTGGCTTAACGGGTATGGAACTCTTCTTCCGCGAGGCGGAAACGCTCAGTAACGACCTTAGACGGCAGGCGGCCCATCAGACTCACCACCACAATGGCGATGCTGGCAAACAGGAAGCCCGGGATAATTTCATACAGATCCAGCCAGGCGTACTGTTTCCAGACAATCACGGTAATGGCCCCGACCAGCATCCCGACCAGTGCGCCGTTACGGGTCATGCGGGACCACATCACAGAGATCAGAATCACCGGGCCAAAGGCCGCACCAAAACCGGCCCAGGCGTAGCTGACCAGCCCCAGTACGCGGTTTTCCGGGTTGGCGGCCAGGGCAATCGCGACCAGCGCCACCACCAGCACCATCAGGCGCCCGACCCAGACCAGCTCACGCTGGCTTGCGCCTTTGCGCAGGAACGCCTTATAGAGATCTTCCGTAATGGCGCTGGAGCAGACCAGAAGCTGGCAGCTCAGGGTACTCATGACCGCTGCCAGGATGGCAGAGAGCAGGATGCCGGCGATCCACGGGTTGAACAGGATTTTTGCCAGTTCAATAAACACACGCTCGCCGTTTTCCGACACATTGCCGGCAAGCGTTGGGTTGTTATTAAAATAGGCGATGCCGAAGAAGCCCACGGCAATGGTGCCGGCCAGGCAGAGGATCATCCAGGTCATGCTGATGCGGCGGGCATTACGGATGGTGTGGTGGGAATCCGCTGCCATGAAACGCGCCAGGATGTGCGGCTGGCCGAAGTAGCCCAGCCCCCAGCCCAGCAGGGAGAGGATGGCCACCACATTCAGGCCTTTGAACATGTCTACATACGCCGGGTTTTTGGCCTCAATCACCAGCATGGAGGTGTCGATGCCACCGACCGCCATGATCACGATGATCGGTGTCAGGATCAGGGCGAAGATCATCAGGGAGGCCTGCACGGTGTCTGTCCAGCTTACGGCCAGGAACCCGCCGATAAAGGTGTAGACGATCGTGGCGGCTGCCCCGGCCCACAGGGCGGTTTCATAGCTCATGCCGAAGGTGCTTTCAAACAGGCGGGCACCGGCCACAATGCCGGAGGCACAGTAGATGGTGAAAAACACCAGGATAACGATCGCGGAGATGATGCGCAGCAACTTGCTTTTGTCTTCAAAGCGGCTGGTGAAATAGTCCGGCAGCGTCAGGGCGTTATTGTTGGCTTCGGTATGCACCCGCAGCCGGCCGGCCACCAGCTTCCAGTTAAGGTAAGCACCCAGCGTCAGGCCGATGGCAATCCAGCTTTCGGAGATGCCGGAGATAAAAATGGCACCCGGCAGGCCCATCAGCAGCCAGCCGCTCATGTCGGACGCGCCGGCAGAGAGGGCGGTCACCACACTGCCCAGGCTGCGGCCGCCCAGGATGTAATCATCAAAATTATTGGTGCGGCGGTATGCCAGCAAGCCGATGACCACCATTCCCAGGATGTAGACCAGGAAGGTCACCATCATTGGCGTATTAACTGTCATGTGTTTTCTCCACGTACTTTTTAATCGGATTCACGCGGGGGGTCCCTGTGAAACGCCCTGTCTCTCCTGGCGGCCGGCACTGCCGTCAGGCGTAAGAAGATACCGGAACGGGGTATCATGTTGTGTTGCACTTGTTTTATGACTGCTTTTTGCGTGTCGTGACTTTCTGAAAAACCACGCCAACGGCTGGGGTAATACCCTGTTGTTTTTTTCGTCTACCCTGTCTGCTGCGCGGCACATCCTAGATGAGGTTACCGTGCCGCGCCAAGGCATTTAACATTCAGGAAACATAAACCTTACGCCGCATCACACAAATAATCACCGGCGGTTGTACTCAGTAGCACTTCCGGGGTATCACCGTGATACTGCCCCACATCAAAAACGGGGCCCTGCGTTCAGGCCACGCCGGGCCTGAGGCGGGCGTAATCAGAATGCCGTGTTACCCCGGCACGCCAATTCTTAAGCAATAACTGTGCCTGTTTATTTTGTTAACAGAATTTGGTGTAAAAAGCGGCATGAATCCTGCATAAATTACATTTAGAGCACATAGCAAAAACAGGGTTGCACAAAGTTGCAACATGAACCCCAGGGGCGCTATTCTCTGCGCAGTTTTTTTCGCGTTTTAACAGAAACCCTGGTCTTGTCAGAAACCGGGAATATTTTCCGAATCCCGGCGCATCTCTTCTTAAAGCAGTATCGACTACAGGAGTCAGTTGGCATGGGCACTACCACAATGGGCGTGAAGCTGGACGAAGCCACACGCGACCGCATCAAAACTGCCGCGCAACAGATCGACCGGACGCCGCACTGGCTAATCAAGCAGGCCATTTTTACTTATCTGGAACGGCTGGAGAGTGGCGAGGCGTTACCGGAATTTGCGGCGGCAGGCGCTACGGCGGCAGAGGGCGATGAAGTGGCTGCCCTGCCCACCAGCGATGCCCCCCAGCCTTTCCTGGAATTCGCTGAGCAGATCCTGCCGCAGTCGGTGAACCGTGCGGCTATCACCGCTGCCTACCGCCGCCCGGAGACGGAAGCGGTGCCGATGTTGCTGGAGCAGGCGCGCCTGCCTGCCCCGCTGGCGGAGTCTACCCATCAGCTCGCTTACCGCATCGCAGAGAAGCTGCGGCACCAAAAAGGGGCAACCGGACGCGCCGGAATGGTGCAAGGGCTGCTCCAGGAGTTCTCCCTCTCCTCACAAGAGGGCGTGGCGCTGATGTGCCTGGCCGAGGCATTACTGCGTATTCCTGACAAGGCGACGCGCGATGCACTGATCCGGGATAAGATCAGCAACGGTAACTGGCACTCCCACCTCGGCCGCAGTTCCTCTCTGTTTGTCAACGCGGCGACCTGGGGGCTGCTGTTTACCGGCCGCCTGGTCTCTACCCACAATGAGGCCAACCTCTCCCGCTCGCTGAACCGCATTATCGGCAAGAGCGGCGAGCCGCTGATCCGCAAAGGTGTGGATATGGCGATGCGCCTGATGGGTGAACAGTTTGTGACCGGGGAGACCATTGCCGAGGCGCTGGCCAATGCCCGTAAACTGGAAGAGAAAGGGTTCCGCTACTCCTATGACATGCTGGGTGAGGCGGCGCTGACGGAAGCGGATGCGCAGGCCTACCTGACGTCCTACCAGCAGGCGATCCATGCCATCGGCAAAGCCTCCAATGGCCGCGGCATCTATGAAGGGCCGGGCATCTCGATCAAGCTGTCGGCGCTGCACCCGCGTTACAGCCGCGCCCAGTATGAGCGCGTGATGGACGAACTCTACCCGCGCCTGCTGGCGCTGACCTTGCAGGCACGCAAGTATGACATCGGCATCAACATCGACGCCGAAGAGGCTGACCGGCTGGAGATCTCGCTCGATCTGCTGGAAAAACTCTGCTTTGAACCGCAGCTGGCCGGCTGGAACGGCATCGGCTTTGTGATCCAGGCCTACCAGAAACGCTGCCCGTTCGTGATTGACAGCCTGATCGACCTGGCCGGCCGCAGCCGCCGCCGCCTGATGATCCGTCTGGTGAAAGGCGCCTATTGGGACAGCGAAATCAAACGCGCCCAGATGGACGGCCTCGAGGGCTACCCGGTCTACACCCGCAAGGTCTATACCGACGTCTCCTACCTGGCCTGCGCCCGCAAACTGCTGGCGGTGCCGAACCTGATTTACCCGCAGTTCGCCACCCACAACGCCCACACACTGGCGGCGATCTACCACCTGGCCGGCAATAACTACTACCCGGGCCAGTATGAGTTCCAGTGCCTGCACGGCATGGGCGAACCGCTGTATGAGCAGGTGGTGGGCAACATTGCCGACGGCAAGCTGAACCGCCCGTGCCGCATCTATGCGCCGGTGGGCACCCACGAGACGCTGCTGGCCTATCTGGTGCGCCGCCTGCTGGAGAATGGGGCGAACACCTCCTTTGTTAACCGCATCGCCGATGCCACCCTGCCACTGGAAGAGCTGGTGGCCGATCCGGTCAGTGCGGTGGAGGCGCTGGCTGCCCAGGAGGGGCAGATTGGCCTGCCGCACCCACGCATTCCGTCGCCGCGTGAGCTGTATGGTGACGAGCGCGTTAACTCCTCCGGCCTGGATCTTTCCAATGAACAGCGCCTGGCTTCCCTCTCCAGTGCCCTGCTCAGCACTGCCGCGCACCCGCTGAATGCGGAACCGCTGATCGATGCCGAGAAAGAGGCCGGCGAGGCGCAGCCGGTAATTAACCCGGCGGAACCACGTGATGTGGTGGGCTATGTGCGTGATACCACCGAGGCGGAGATCAGCCGGGCGCTGGACGCCTCTGCGGCGGCCGGGCCGATCTGGTTCGCAACCCCGCCGGAAGAGCGTGCTGCCATCCTGTCACGTGCGGCGGAACTGATGGAAGCGCAGCTGCAAAACCTGCTGGGCGTGCTGGTGCGCGAGGCGGGCAAAACCTTCAGCAACGCAATTGCCGAAGTGCGCGAGGCGGTAGACTTTCTGCACTATTACGCCGGGCTTATCCGCCAGGACTTCGCCAATGACAGCCACCGCCCGCTGGGGCCGGTGGTGTGCATCAGCCCGTGGAACTTCCCGCTGGCGATCTTTACCGGCCAGATTGCCGCCGCGCTGGCGGCAGGCAACAGCGTGCTGGCCAAACCGGCAGAACAGACGCCGCTTATCGCTTCGCTGGCGGTGAAACTGCTGCATGAAGCGGGTGTACCGGCCGGGGTGCTGCAACTGCTGCCGGGTGACGGTGCCACCGTAGGGGCGAAACTGGTGAATGATGCCCGCGTACGCGGCGTGATGTTTACCGGCTCCACGGAAGTCGCGTCGCTGCTGCAACGCAACATCGCCGGCCGCCTTGACCCGCAGGGCCGCCCGACGCCGCTGATTGCCGAAACCGGCGGGCTGAATGCCATGATCGTTGACTCCTCCGCGCTGACCGAACAGGTCGTCACGGACGTGGTCGCCTCTGCCTTCGACAGCGCCGGTCAGCGCTGCTCGGCCCTGCGCGTGCTCTGCGTACAGGATGAGGTGGCGGAACACACCCTGCAGATGCTGCGCGGCGCCATGGCCGAATGCCGCATGGGCAACCCGGAGCGCCTCTCCACCGACGTTGGCCCGGTGATTGATGCCGAAGCCAAAGCCAATATCGAAAAACACATCAACGCCATGCGTGCCAAAGGCCGCAAGGTCTATCAGGCAGCGAAAGCCAATGCGCAGGATGAGAAAGAGTGGCCGCTCGGCACCTTTATTAAACCGACGCTGATTGAGCTGGAGAGCTTTGACGAGCTGAAACGCGAGATCTTCGGCCCGGTGCTGCACGTGGTGCGTTATTCCCGCCAGAACCTCGACGGCCTGATCGACCAGATCAACGCCGCAGGCTATGGCCTGACGCTGGGCGTGCATACGCGCATCGACGAGACCATTGCCCGCGTGACCAGCAAGGCGCGCGTCGGCAACCTCTACGTTAACCGTAATATGGTGGGCGCCGTGGTGGGCGTTCAGCCGTTCGGCGGCGAAGGCTTGTCCGGTACCGGCCCGAAAGCCGGTGGCCCGCTCTACCTCTACCGCCTGCTCTCCAGCCGTCCGGATGATGCGGTGCACCGCACCCTGACCCGCCAGGATCAGCAACTGGCGCTGGATTCCAGCGCGCGCCAGCCGTTGCAGGCCCCGTTACAGGCTCTGAAAAACTGGGCAGACGCGCAGCAGCTGACGCCGCTGTCGGTGCTGTGCCAGCACTACGCCGACTGGGCGCAGGGCGGCACCGTGCGTACCCTGCCGGGGCCGACAGGCGAGCGCAACACCTACGCATTGATGCCGCGTGAGCAGGTGCTCTGCCTGGCAGACGATGAGAACGATGCCTGGACGCAACTGGCCGGTGTGTTGTCGGTGGGCAGCCGGGTGCTATGGCCGGAAGGCGAGATGCAACGGGCGCTGTTCAAACGACTGCCGCAGGAGGTGCAGGCGCGCATTGACTTCACGCCGGACTGGCAGGCAGGCAATGCCGAGTATGACGCAGTGATCCACCACGGCGATTCCGATCAGCTGCGTGCGCTGTGTGAGCATGTGGCCCAGCGCGCCGGGGCGATTGTGTCGGTGCAGGGCTTCGCCCGTGGTGAGACGCATCTGTTGCTGGAGCGTCTGCTGCTGGAGCGTTCACTGAGTATTAATACCGCGGCGGCGGGGGGCAATGCGAGTTTGATGACCATTGGGTGATGGGAGTGAGGCGCGGGGAACCGCGCCTTTTTTGTTTTTGGGATCGAGGTGTGTTGCGTTGGCATACTTCCGACGTCTTTCTGTGGCCCCGCTGCCGCCACCGCGCAAGGGGCGCGTAAGCGCCCGCCCCTTGCATCCCCGCGCTTTGGGTGCCCCGGCTGAATCATTGGACGCTACCGCGTCTCCCCTCATTTCGCCTACGGGCTAATCGGGCCGCCGCAGACACGCTCCCGGCGTGGCTGCGACTCTCGCACACATCCGTGTGTGCTCGCCCGGCCCTGCGGCTCCATTCGGCAATGATTTTTACGCCCCCACCAGACTGCAAATTCCTGGCTATGTAAGGAAATGGTAGGTGGAGATTTTTACGCGTCCTGCCCGCTCGCCCGGCCCTGCGGCTCCACTCGGCAATGATTTTTACGCCCCTACCAGACTGCAAATTCCTGGCTATGTAAGGAAAAAGTTGGGGGATGTTTTTGTAGCGGTAGATATTTTTCGCCGGGGTGGATATACGGGGTATTTGGGAAAATAGAAAGAAGAAATAAAGGTGCGGGGGTTCCCGCACCTTTTTGATTATGACTGGTTCAGGAATTTGTCCAGGAACTGGCGGGTGCGGGCGTGTTGCGGGTTGGCGAACAGCGCTTTGGCCGGGCCTTGTTCGACGATGCGGCCGTTGTCCATGAAGATGGCGCGGTCGGCGACGTCGCGGGCAAAACTCATCTCGTGGGTGACGATCACCATGGTGCGGCGCTCCTGGGCCAGCGCGCGAATGGTGCTCAGCACTTCGCCTACCAGCTCCGGGTCGAGGGCGGAGGTCGGTTCGTCAAACAAAATCACCTCCGGGCGCATCGCCAGCGCGCGGGCTATCGCCACGCGCTGCTGCTGCCCGCCGGAAAGACGGCGCGGGTAAGCACTCTCCTTCCCGCTCAGCCCCACTTTCGCCAGCAACTCGCGGGCGCGCTGCTCCGCCTCGGCGCGCTTCTCGCCCTTCACAATCACCGGGCCTTCAATAATATTCTCCAGCACCGACCGGTGCGGGAACAGATTAAAGTTCTGGAACACAAACCCAACCTGCTGGCGCAGGGCGCGCACCTTCTGCTTCTGCCGGTTCAGTGACTGCCCGCCGTCAATCGTTATCTTGCCGACGCTGATGGTGCCGCCGTCCGGCACTTCCAGCAGATTAATACTGCGTAACAGCGTGGTCTTGCCGGAACCACTGGGGCCGATGATCGCCACCACTTCCCCGGCATTCACCGACAAGTCGATCCCGTGCAGCACCGTATTGCCGTTAAAGGCTTTGGTCAGGTTCCTTACATCAATAGCACTCATGGTTACTCCTGATCCTGTCGGTTAACCCGGGCTTCCAGCCGGTTTTGCAGCGCGGACAGCAGCGTCGCCAGCACCCAGTACACCAGCGAGGCGGCTAAATACATGGTGAACACCTCAAACGTGCGCGACGTGATCAGCTGCGCCTGGCGGAACAGCTCCGGCACCTGAATGGTCGCCGCCAGCGATGTGTCTTTCACCAGACTGATAAAACTGTTGCCCAGCGGCGGCAGCGCAGTACGGGCCGCCTGCGGCAGAATCACCCGGCGCAGCGTCTGCCACGGCGTCATGCCGATACTGGCGGCGGCTTCCCACTGCCCTTTCTCAATCGACGAAATTGCCGCGCGCAACGTTTCGGAGGTGTAGGCCGCCGTATTCAGCGACAGCCCAATCATCGCCGCCGGGATAGGATCCAGCTCAATGCCGAATTGCGGCAGGCCGTAGTAAATCATGAACAACTGGGCAATCAGCGGTGTGCCGCGGAAAATCGACACATAAATCCGGGAGAGCCAGGCCAGCGGCCAGAAACGCGAAAGGCGCATCAGCGCCAGCATAAAACCAAGGAACAGGCCAAAGGCCATGCCGCCAATACTGAGCTGAAGGGTAAACAGCGTCCCCTTCAATAAAAAGGGTGCTGAATCCAGCACCAGTTGAATACTTTCTTGCATCTGTCGAACCCTGTCGGCGTACTACGCCGGAGGTGAAAATAGGCCGGCGATCGCTCACCGGCGCGGGGGTTATTTGGTGACGTCAGCACCGAACCATTTTTCAGAGATTTTTTTCAGCGAGCCATCCTGCTGCATGTCAGCAATCGCTTTATCGATGGCGGCCAGCATCTGTGGGTTGCCTTTGCGCAGCGCCACGCCTGATTCCAGGCGGGAGAAAGCCGGGCCGGCGACCGCCATCGTGTTGCCGGTTTTCTTCACCAGATCCAGTGCCGCCAGGCGGTCTACCAGAATGGCGTCGGTGCGGCCGAAGCGCAGATCCTGGTATTTGGTCGGGTCATCGTCATAGGTACGGATGTCCACGCCTTTCACGTTCTCACGCAGCCACTGCTCATAGTTGCTGCCAAGGCCGACGCCCACTTTCTTGCCGGCAAGATCGGCCGGCTTGGTGATGCCCGCTTCGTTGCCTTTCTTGGTCAGCGTCTGGATGCCGGAAACGGTGTACGGGGTGGAGAAGTCATACTTCTTCTTGCGCTCATCGGAAATCGTGACCTGGTTGATCACCACATCGATGCGCTTGGAATCCAGCGAGGCGAGCATCCCGTCCCATTTTGTCGGGGAGAGTTTGGCCTTCACGCCAAGGTGCTGCGCCAGCGCCTCGGCAAATTCCACCTCAAAACCGGTAAGTTTGCCGTCTTCCCCCTGGAAGCTGAACGGCGGATAGGTGCCTTCCAGGCCCACCACCAGCGTGCCGCGCTGCTTGACCTGATCAAGCTCATCAGCCGCGAAGGTTTTACTGACCATGCCGCTGGTCAGGGTTACAGCCATCATGCCCAACAGTAAATGACGACGAAATACGGAAACACCCATAGCTACCCCTTTTACGTGTTAATTATTTTGATTTCAGCATGTTATCATTTAGTTTACCGGTTAACATGAATAGATCATCCTATCGTTATACCGGAAAGTTATAGATAAGCCTGTCATACTTGCGGCGGATAGGCAAACAGCGCCGGGGCACCGCCGGTATGAATGAACAGAATGGGCTCCGCCGCAAAGCGCTTGCGTTCGAGGCCGTCAATCAACCCGGCCATCGCCTTGCCGGTGTAGACCGGATCCAGCAGAATGCCCTCCTGGGCCGCCAGCAGTTTCACCGCGGCCATGCCCTCTTCACTCGGCACGCCGTAACGCGGGCCGAAATAGTCATCCCACAGGGTCACCGGCACGGGGGCCTCCTCCAGCGACAGCATCGCCGACACCTCCTGTTGCAGCGCCTCCACTTTGGGCCGCTGCTCTTCTGCCTTGCGTGATACCGTCACGCCGATAAGCGTGGTCTCCGGCAGCAGTTGTTGCAACCCGACGGCCAGCCCGGCGTGGGTACCGGCACTGCCGGAGGCCACCACCACACTGCCGAACGCCACCTGTTGCGCCCGCTGCGCAATCTCCAGCGCGCACTGGATATAGCCGAGCGCGCCCAGGCCATTGGAGCCGCCCACCGGGATCACATAGGGGCGGAAGCCCTGCGCTTCCAGCCGTTCCGCCTGTTCGCGCAGCTGGGCCTGCGGGTCGTGCAGCGCGTCACACATCACTACTTCAGTATTGAACAGATCCAGCAGCAGCCGGTTGCCGTTGTGCTGGTAGTTGTCGCCGGGGTGGTAATGGTCAGCTGACGGGGCGGCGAACGGGCTTTCCAGCAATGCCACGCAGTGCAGGCCGAGCCGGGCGGCCACGGCGGCCGTCTGGCGCACATGGTTGGACTGGATCGCCCCGGCGGTGACCAGCGTGTCAGCCCCCTGCCGCAACGCTTCAGCGGCCAGAAACTCCAGCTTGCGCAGCTTGTTGCCGCCCAGCGCCAGCGGCGTGAGGTCATCCCGCTTTATGTAGATCTCATGGCCGAGATAATCGGAGAGACGATCGAGCCGCTCAAGCGGCGTGGCAGACCCGACCAGGTCGAGGCGCGGCACGGCAGCCAGCTGCTCAGCCAGGTAACGGTATGATGGTGTGTTTGGTTGTTGGCTCACCGGTTTCCCCTCAGGAAGGTGCAGAGATTCAACCTATAGATCTAGCAGATGTTTCTTTGCGAATCATCCATTGCAGTTAAGGATCGCGGGCGGCGGGGCAATTAAGGCGCATAAAAACAAAAATGCGCCCCGGTCACGGCATGACGGGGGCGCATTCGGTTATCGGGTAACACGGGCTGGCTCAGCGCGGCTGGCTTTGCCAGGCCAGGTACTGGTCATACTTACGCAGGGCAATACGGTAATTGTTGTGGCCGGCGTCCGGCAAATCCTCAATGATCCGCTGGTGAATGCTGTTGCCCTTGATGCGGTCACGCGGATAGTTGCAGGCACTCAGCATCTCATCCAGGCGGCGCAGGCGCACAACGTATTCACGCACCGTGCTGTGGCTCATTTCGGTCTGCTCAAACAGATACTGCTTGAACGCTTTAATATCAAAATACTCAGGGTTGCTGTTGCAGGAGATCTCACTGCAAAAACGGCACAGCGCCATCAGCTCATTTTGCAGCTTCAGCCAGACCTGATCGTCGATCAGCTGATCCATGCCGGCAATGGCTTCTTTATTAATAATCTGTCCGCGGAAAACCAGCGCCATGCGGTCAAGCTGCTTGGTGCATTGCGAACAGTGAGTCTGGCTGTGTTTGTAATCTTTAAGATAGCGGCTCAGCGGCCGTTTTTTTACAGATGTGCCTGGCATATAAAAATTCCGCTAAAGTGATTTTTTATTAAGGGGCGGAACTCTGAAGAGAGTGCCTGCCGGGCAGGCACACAATTAGTGATCGGCATTAAGTCTGGCTCGCAAGCGCTTGATAGCCTGACTGTGCAGCTGGCTGACGCGGGATTCCCCCACCTCCAGCACCGCCCCGATCTCCTTCAGGTTCAGCTCTTCCTGGTAATACAGTGTTAACACCATTTTTTCGCGTTCGGGCAACGCCTCGATAGCTTCCATTACCCGCTGGCGGAGGCTGCCCTCCAGCAAGTGGTGCAATGGGTTGCTCTCTTCATGGCCTTCCGTCAGTGTCTCCGCACTGTCGCCGTGCTCTTCCCGCCACTCGTCGTAGGAGAACAGCTGGCTGTTGTTGGTATCCATCAGGATCTGACGGTACTCTTCCAACGGGATGGAAAGCGTTTGCGCCACTTCACTTTCAGTGGGTGGGCGCCCGAGCAGCTGTTCAGCCTGCTGCATGGCCACCGACACTTCGCGCGCATTACGGCGCACGCTGCGGGGTGCCCAGTCGCGGCTGCGCAGTTCGTCCAGCATGGCCCCACGGATGCGTTGCACCGCGTAGGTGGTAAAAGCCGTACCTTGCAGGGCGTCGTAACGCTCAACCGCATTCAAAAGCCCGATGCCCCCTGCCTGTAGCAGGTCATCCAGCTCAACGCTGGCGGGCAGCCGCACCTGGAGGCGCAGGGCTTCATGGCGGACAAGCGGAACATAACGCTGCCACAGAGTATTCTTGTCAATGACGCCTTCGGCGTTATACAAATCGCTCACTGTTAAAACCTGGCATGGGGTGGGGTTAGACGTATTATCCCTGTACCCAGGCGAAGTAATCGGCAGAACAAACCGTAAAAAGGGTGGCTATTTGTTTTATGTCGACCAGGCTTTTTCTTTTTTTCCCTAAGATAAATCCGAATCGCGGCCGATACTTTACACGACATTCACGCTGTTGTACTGCTTAACAACCTGAAGCAACGAAAAATTTAACTTAAGTATTACCACTGGTTAAAATAAACCCCGCCGGAGCGGGGTTGGGAACGAAACCAGAGTGCGGGATTAACGCAGCAGGGAGAGAACGCCCTGTGGAACCTGGTTCGCCTGGGACAGTACAGAAGTACCAGCCTGTTGCAGAATCTGTGCGCGGCTCATGTTAGAGACTTCGGTCGCGTAGTCAGCATCCTGAATACGGGACTGTGCAGCGCTCAGGTTGGTTACGGTGTTGTTGATGTTGTTAACAGTGGACTCGAAACGGTTCTGAACCGCACCCAGGCCGCTACGTGCTTTGTCAACGGTGCTGATGGCGGTGTCGATAGTTGCCAGTTCAGTACCTGCCAGGGATTTCAGGTCGATGGAAGCCACACCCAGGGTGGTGGTGTCAGCTTTTGCACCGGTCAGGTCCAGGTCGATGGTCTGGCCGTCGTCTGCGCCAACCTGAATTTTAACTACACCAGAGGTACCGGCAGTGCCGTCCAGCAGGTTGGTGCCGTTGAAAGAGGTCTGGCTGGCAACGCGGTTGATTTCAGACAGACGAGCGGTCACTTCATCCTGCAGGGAAGCCAGGTCGCTGTCGCTGTTGGTGCCGTTCGCTGCCTGTACGGTCAGTTCACGAACACGCTGCAAGTTGGTGTTGATCTCGTTCAGCGCGCCTTCAGCGGTCTGCGCCATGGAGATACCGTCGTTGGCGTTACGTGCTGCCTGAGTCAGGCCTTTGATGTTAGAGGTGAAGCGGTTGGAGATTGCTTGACCAGCCGCATCGTCTTTTGCACTGTTGATACGCAGACCAGATGACAGACGCTCGATAGCGGTGCCCAGAGCGGCCTGAGATTTGTTCAGGTTGTTCTGAGTAGTCAGGGACATCAGGTTAGTATTGATAACTGACATAGTGGTATTCCTTAATCGCAAATTAGGTTTAGGTTTGAGCTAGTTGCTCACGGCGTCTCTCACCGTCCTAAAATTTATCGGCGCGTTATGGGGGAACTTTAAAAGAAATTTTCAAAATCAATTAACGCAATGATAATAAAGGAAAACTAATTTCAAATATTCTTCCGGGAGGGGAAAATGCAGGGGCAATGCGGTTAATCAGCGCGTTTTCTTGTGGCTTTCTTTTATATCAGTGACGGCGGCACGCCTTTATACTGGCGGCGTTTTCTGGTGAACCAGTAATGCCGGGCGCGTGCCCTCTTCTCTTATACACACGTCCGCTTATACCGATGCCCTTTCAGAGCGCTATTCCCGGGCAGCGGCTGCGGTGACGTTTTGCCGTTAACCGGCGCGCCGTTCCGGTTGCTGCCACTATCGCCACAATACCCCCTATTCTTCCGCGCTATTCCGCGCATCATTTTTTTTGACTTTACGTAAACTTTTACGCATCCGGGCCGATACCTGCTTTCAGGTACATACTCAACATTAAGGAAGCACCATGGCGACTATCAGTAACCTGGGGGTAGGATCGGGCCTCGATCTCAGCACATTATATACGTCCCTCGAAACCGCTGAGCAATCGAAGCTGACCACCATTACCACCCAGCAGAGCAGCTATAACAGCCAGCTGAGTGCCTATGGCAAGCTGCAAAGCTCCCTGACCAGCCTGCAGACGGCAACCGAAGCGCTGACCAAAAGCACCGCGTTTAACAGCACCACCGTCAGCAGCAGCAATACCGCGTTTACCGCGACCACCGACAGCACCGCCAACACCGGCAGCTATTCGGTCTCCGTGACGCAGATTGCCAAAGCGCAGACCCTGCTTTCCGGCTCAGTCAGCAGCAATACCTCGCAGCTCGGCACCACCGGCGCGACCCGTACCCTGACCATTACCCAGGCCGGTAACGACACCCCGCTGAGCATCAGCCTGACGGATGACCAGACCAGCCTGACCGGCATCGCGAACGCCATCAACAAAAGCGGCGGCGATGTCTCGGCCAGCATTATTAAAGCGGATGACGGTGACTACCGCCTGATGCTGAGTTCCAAATCCACCGGCACCGACTATGACATGACCGTCAGCGTCAGCGGTGATGACGCCCTGCAGGCCGTGATCGGCTACACCGCAGGCGGCAGCAGCAACGGCATGACCCAGCAGGTGCAGTCTCAGAATGCCAAGCTGACGGTGAACGGCGTGGCGATTGAGCGCAGCAGCAACACCATTACGGATGCGCCGTCCGGCGTGACGCTGCAGCTGAAATCCGCCAGCGTCTCCGGTGCTTCAGAGCAGCTGGAAGTGACGCGCGCCACCGATGACACCAAAGCCGCGATCAACGCGTGGGTGAAAGCGTACAACTCGCTGCAAAGCACCATTGCCACCGTCACCAAATACACCAAAGTGGAAACCGGTGAAGACCAGTCCAGCACCAACGGTGCGCTGATCGGCGACAGTAACGTGCGCAGCATCCAGTCCCAGTTGCGCAGCCAGCTGACCACGGTGCAGAGCGGCAGCCTGGCGATCATGGCGCAGCTCGGCATTACCCAGGACCCGGCCATCGGTTCTGATGGCTCCAGCGGTAACCTGCTGGTGGATGACACCAAACTCTCGGCCGCCCTGGCTAATAACCCACAGGGCGTCACGGACTACTTTGTCGGCGACGGCAAAACCACCGGTTTCGCCACCGTGATGAATAACACCCTGACGGACATGCTGAGCACCGCGACCGGCAAAGAGGGCGTGATTAAAAATGCCACCGACGGCATCAACAGCACGCTGAAGACCCTGAGCCAGCGTTATGACGACATGAGCGACAGCATTGATGCCACCATGGCGCGTTACAAAGCCCAGTTTACCCAGTTGGATACGCTTGTTTCCAAACTCAATAACACAGCCAGTTACCTGACGCAGCAGTTCAGCACGTCAAGTTCATAAGGACGACATATGTACCATCGTTCGGGGGCTCACTCTTACCAGCAGGTCAGCCTGGAAAGCGGGGTAATGAGTGCCAGCCCGCACCAGTTGATTGTCATGCTGTTTGACGGGGCGCAAAGCGCCCTGGTAAGGGCAAAGATTTTCATGGAGCAAGGGGACATTGCCAACAAAGGCCATGCGATCTCTAAAGCGATCAATATCATCGACAGCGGCCTGCGTGCCGGGCTTGACCGTGAACAGGACGGCGAGCTGGTCGATAATCTGGATAATCTCTATGAGTATATGAGCCGTCGCCTGTTGCAGGCTAATTTGCACAATGACTTACCGGCTCTCGAAGAGGTTTCCGCGCTGTTAGATAATATCGCGGATGCCTGGCGCCAGATTGGACCACACTATCAACCTTCTCAGGACGTGAAATAATGGATCGTCACCCGCACCTTGTTACCGCTTACCAACAGATTCTGTCCCTCAGCGAGCAGATGCTCGCCCTGGCACACCAGGAACAGTGGCAGGAATTGGTTGAGCTCGAGATCAGTTATGCCAAGGCGGTAGAAAGCACCGCCGCCCTCCCTGTCAATGACGGCGTACCTGAGCAGGTGCAGGAGACGATCCGCAGTATGCTGACGCGTATTCTCGATAACGAGAGCCAGGTTAAGCAGTTGCTTAACGCCCGGATGGGCAAGCTGGCCGAGCTTATCGGCAATACCGGCCGTAAAAAAGATCTGCATCACGCCTACGGCAAGTTCGATGGGCAGTACACCATGCTCCAGGGCGACCCGCAGTAACGCGGCCTGCCGCGCCCGGCAGGCTGGTGTTTTTTCGCGTGCCGGTGTCTCCTGCCGGCCACACCCTCCGCCGGATGCGGGCAGCCACTCTCTATCACTCTGAACACTTATGGAACGGAAAATTCGCGCTTACCCCGGTGTCGGCATTGCCGGGCACCTGATCCAACACAGTGCGCTGTGCGTGCCGTCACTTTACGTCAGCCGGCCCTGCCTGATTTATGTGACACACGGCTATAACGTGTTGCGTACCCACGGGGGGGAACTGCGGATCCGTCAGGGTGAAATGCTGGCGCTGAACGGCGGCCAGACGCTGGACGTGTATAACGGCCTGGATGAGAAAGGCCTGTACGCCGGCAAAGCCATCGCCTGCGACCCGTCGCTGGTGGCAGACTTTGGCCGGCAGCATACCCCGCTGCTGTCGCCGGTCACTTCTGCGGCCATTATCCCCGACCCGGCCAACCAGTTTACCCAGGCCTTTGACGCCTTTTTCGACGCGCTGATGGGGATGCCCTCGCTGCCTGCGCCTATCGCCCGCCACCGTATGCAGGAGCAGGTGTTGTGGCTGGCCCAGCACGGTGTGAGGCTGCATACCGCGCCACCGGTGACGCTCAGCCAGCAGGTGCGGGAACTGCTGCTGACCGATATCTCCCATGCCTGGCCGGCGGCCACAGTGGCTGAACGGCTGGAGATGAACGAAGTCATGCTGCGCCGCCGGCTCGCCGCCGAAGCGGAAGTGCTGCGCAATATTATCGCGGATACCCGCATGACCCACGCCCTGCACCTGTTACAGAACACCGATGCGGCGATTGCCGTGATTGCCCAGAGCGTCGGCTATGAGAGCGGCTCCCGCTTTGCCGAACGTTTTCGTAAGCGTTTTGGCTTTCTGCCTACCGCCATCCGCGGCCACCAGCGGCAGATCGCCTGCCCCGATTGCGGTTTGCGCAACGGCTGACACCCGTTCAGGATGGAATGCACTGCACAAAATGAGAATAAGTGCATCGCCTCCCATAGCATGACGCCGCAAAAGCCCTTATCGTTTATCCGCCCGGCATGACATGGATCAGCGGGCAGGCACCGCAGGCAGCGGCATCAGGCGTGAGAAAGGGCAACATCATGGGTACAGAAAAGGGTCTGCGCTGGGCGGCACTCGCCGCTATGGCCGTTATTGTGGTGTTGCCGCTGTTGACCACAGGCATCTGGTACGGGCATGACTGGGAAGCGCACCTGCTGCGCATGACCTCACTCAACCAGGCGCTGGCCCACGGCCAGTTCCCGCCGCTGTTTGACTACTGGAACCCCAACCAGTATGGCTATTCCTGGCAGATGTTCTACCCGCCGCTCAGCTCGCTGCTGTTCCTGCTGGCGCGGGGGCTGACCTTTGGCCTGGCGTCTGACGTGGTGCAGATGAAACTGGTGTTCGCCTTTATCCTGGCTGTCGGGTTCGGTTCCGCTTTTTACGCCGGTAAGCGTGAACACCGCAGCCTGGCGGCCGGCTCCCTGTGCGGCCTGCTGTTTATTACCTCCGCCTATTTCCTGAATAATCTCTATATCCGTTTTGCGGTGGGCGAATGCCTGGCGATGGCCGTAATGCCGCTGTTTGTGCGGGGGTGCAGCTCGCTTATCAGTGACCGGCGGGACGCCCGGCTGATCCCGCTTTCAGCTTCCCTGATCCTGCTCTCCAATATCCCCAGCGTGGTGGTCAGCCTGCTCTTTTTCCTGCTGTTTGCCGCCCTGAACGCCCGGGCGCTGTTTACCCGCCAGAACCTGCTGTTCCTGGCGCGCTCGGTGCTGCTGATTCTGGCGTTGACCTGCCTCTACTGGGGGCCGCTGCTCTACCATATGGTCTATTCCGATGTGTATGCCTTTAAGGGGATGCTGTTCAGCTACCGCCATATGGACCGTTATAAAAGCGACCTGCTGCAAACGCTGCTCGGCCTGCCCAGCCATTACGGGCTGACCCAGAACGGCACCTACGCCTCCCCCGGTTTGCCGTTGCTGCTGCTCAGCCTGGCAGCACTGCTGATGCCAGTGGCCCGCCGGGGTAAAACCCTGCTGGTGGCCGGGCTGGTGATGGTGCTGCTGACCACCAACCTGATGAACTGGAATTGGCTGCCCGCCCACACGCCCGTGATTAATATCATGCAGTTTTCGTGGCGGCTGCTGATGTGCGCCTGCGCACTGCTGGCGCTCTATGCGGTGGTGCCGTTGCAGTGGCTGCTGACCCACCGGCGCGGTACAGCGGGCCTGATGCTCGCCGCCCTTCTGGCCACCGCCTGGCTGCCGGTAAAAAGTGCCCTCGACCAGCCGCTGCCAAGGTTCCAGACCACGCGCCTGTACGCCGATTACCTCAACACCCGCACCATGCAGGGCAATACCTACGAGCTGCTGGCCGCCCAGACGTTACCGCCAACCGCGCGCAATCATCTTCTGCCCTCGCCGGGCGGTTACATCAACGGCTATCCGACGTTCCATGTCTCTGTTCCGGCGCCGGCACTCTATACCCTGCCCTATGTGATGTACGCTGGTTACAGGCTGATTGTTGATGGGCAGAGCGTCGCCCCGGTGCCGCTGGATGATGGTTTTATGGGGGTGCGCCTGCCGCCGGGTGAACACACCGTCACGCTGAGTTACCAGACGCTGATTGTGATCATCCCGGCGCTGGTGTCGCTCTCCACCCTGCTGATGATGGTCTGCCTCTGGGTGCGCAAGCGGCTGCGCCCGCCGCTTTTATTAATGGGGCCGCCGGGGCACCTGCCGGAATAAGGCGGCAAATCGTCTGGGGAAGGACTTTTGCCGCCCTGTTACCAGGATTGAAGGTTTATTCACTCTTTAAAGAATTCACCCGGGCCGGATGTCGCTTCATTCTGGCCGGCATGGAATGGCGATCAGGTTTTTACTCTCCCCTAACCTAAATTTGTTGATAATTATTTGTCTCTCTTATAAGAATAAACGACTTATCTTTACTCACGTACCGTGCAGGGAAGTATGGAAAAAAACTTTAATCTTGATGTGATGCGCGTTATCGCCATTGGCGCCGTGGTGCTGATTCACGGTTCGATGAATACGTTTTACATGGCCCCTATTGACAGTGCCGCCTGGAACATCACTAACCTTTGTTATTCACTTGCCCGCTTTTGTGTTCCCCTGTTTTTTATGATTTCTGCCTTTCTGCTGATCAAAGAGGATATGGATATCCGTACCTTTTTACGCCGGCGGCTGGCGAGGATCGCCCTGCCATTGCTGGCCTGGTCTTTGATTTACGGGCTGCTTACCGGTGAAGATATTTTCAGCCGGCACTGGCTGGTGGATGTGGTGATTAATCATAATGCGATGGCTCAATTATGGTTTTTATATGCGCTGATTGGCCTTTACCTGCTGATGCCGCTGGTTTCACTGCTCTACTATAAAGGCGGGCGGCCGCTCTGCTTATTTTATGCAATATTGACCTTTCTGTTCTCCTGCCTGTTTCCGTTTCTCAGCGATGCTTTCAGGATCAATATTGCGTTTGTCGGCAATATGGCGCTGAATAACTTTAATGCCTATGTGATTTTCCTGTTCCTGCCCCTGTTTATTAAAGATATAGGCTTTACCCGGCAGCGCGGCTGGCTGGCGCTGGGCCTGTTTATTCTGGCGGTCATCGTGATGTTTACCGGTACCCGTTCGGTATCGCTGGCAGCCCATGCCCCGCGGGAAACGTACTACACCTATTTCTATCCGCCGGCTGTGGTGGCCTCCGCTGCCCTGTTCTACCTTATGCTGAATGCCCGCTTTACTTTTAGCCCGCTGATAAAGCAACGGCTTACCTTGGTGGCAGAGTGCTCGTTTGGTATTTTCCTGGCGCATATGGTGGTGTATCTGGCCATTACCCGGCTTATCAATGTCAATGAAAAACTGATTTGGCCTTTTGCCTCCCTGCTGTTCTCCGGGGTGATGTTCGGCGTCACCTACCTGGCCGTGCGCTATCTACGTACCGTGCCCTATGTCCGGGCCCTGCTCTGAAAAGCCGGCAATAAAAAACCCCGCTTCTGCGGGGTTTCCTTTCTTCCATTATAAAAAACCCCGCAGAGACGGGGTTTTTGCGGGAGATAAAGGTCAGTTTTTAATTTCCTGCATCTGCTTCACGGTATTCTGGTTAATTTGCTGTTTGTTACCCCAGGCATCCTTATAGCTGATCATGCCGGTCTCGTTATCTGTTTTTGGTTTGCCGTCGCTGACGATCGTCCGGCCATCAATGGTATGGATGGCGTAATTGCTGCTGGCGCAGCCGGACAACAGGGCAGAAAGAATAACCGCAGAAGCCACAATGACTTTTTTCATAACTCACTCCTTTTTGTTAAGAACATTTCAAGGATAGTGCAAACCCTACCGACAGCAAGTGCGCCGCATTTTTAGCAACACGCAGGTTTTCTTTCCGCCTTTTGCAATTTGTGAGAAAAAGCACAACAACCTATTAAAATTTTGCTATCAGGCTTATGAATTTCCGCATTACTATGAGCGCGCTAACGACCCCTTATTGTGTGGAGATCTTATGAAAGCGTTAATAGCGGAACTGCTGGTGAAACTGGCAGAAAATGATGTGGCCTCAAAAGAGACATTGATTCAGGTAGAAGCCCTTCAAATTGCGGTAACCGCGCTGATGAATGCGCTGGATGCACAGACCAGGGCAACGATTTCAAAACAGGTCAATAAAGCGCTGGATCTGGCTTCTGAGGATGCGGCGACCAATCCTGACGATTTGATCAAGCTGCGCGGCTGCCTCTATGCGCTGATTGACCAGCCGCGTATCGATCCATGATTTCCCGGTTCTGCGTGACATCCCGGGGGCCGGGCAAACGTCACTCTCCACTGCACGGTTAACCCTTGCCGGGGCGGCCACCTGGGCGGCCCCGGCAAGATCGCTCCCCTCTCTTTCCCCCTGCCCGACAGTCTGCTTACCCACTCCTCCTACCACACAAAAAGCTCAGGCTAAAGTTACGCAAAATTTTCATCTTTGTATAAGTTTATCGGGGAGCAGGGAGTGCTCGCCTGTCATAACAATAACGGATGCATCACGTTGCCTCTGACGGTGTTTGGTTTCACTTTCAGAGGTTTTTTTTATTTATACACCTGTCTGGATAACCTGCGGCCTGCCCATCCAGCGAGATGTGGAACAGGCGGTATGCGGAATACGCTATTTAAGGGAACAAAAATGAATAAACAACCCGTCTCTGCGGAACATGAAATTGCCCAGTATTTTAACAATCCGGCCGCGATGTCGGCGGCGGAGTCAGAGGTTGTCGCACAGATTGTGGCGGAGTTGCTTAAGACCCATGAGTTTGTGACCAACAAAGCGATCATTGCCAACCTGATTGAAAAACTGGAAACCGAGCATGATGTGGTGAAGCTGGATGTTTACCGGCATGCCCTGGAAGCGATGATCCTGAAAGCGCCGGACGAGACGTTTGCCTGACAGATTGCGGGCGGCCATGGTGGCCGCCCGCAATACCTGACGCCGGCCTGCTGTCAGGCCGAGACTTTGCTCATCTGCATCAGTTCATCCAGCCGCTGCGCCATCTCCGTGATATTTTTTCTCAGGTCAGCATCCGCCTCGGTGGCGGTGGCCCCCTGGCCCGTGACCTCAAACTGGTAATCTGCCTCCCGGCAGGTCGCCGCATACCGGTAGCGCCCCGACGCGTCGGACGTTTTCTCAATCTCTAATGACATCCTGTTTCTCCTTATTGTGTTACCCCTGAAGCCGGGTGTTACCCCTAAAGATAGCAGACGCACGCGGCCCGCTGGTGAAAACGCCCGGCAGCCAGACAGGAAAAAACCGCCCGCAGGCGGTTTTAAGGCAGAAAAGGGTTACACGTCATCCGGGGTCAGAGGCACTTCTTCCTCATCATCATCCCCTAAAGGATCATCCCCTAATGGATCATCCTCTTCAGGAAACTCTTCCGGGGTCTCAGGAACCATATCATCATCCGGCAGCGGGTCAATTTCATCAGGACGTTCGGACATAACTACCTCCAGGCCCGACATGGGCATAAGAAGTATAGGCAAGCCGTATAGCGGAAATCTGCCGGACATCACATCCTGGTGAACTAATGTACAATCAGGCTAATCTGTCTGCCCGGCCGGGCAGCGGCAACAAAAAACCGCCCGCAGGCGGCCTTGGTGATACGTAATCAGGGGTTATTTAGAGTCTGATTCGTAAGGATCTTCTTCATCATCGTTGCTGTCATCGCGCTTTCTTGGGATCTCCCCCTCTTTATTCACCAGATCATCCTCTTCATAGGGATTGGGTGAATTAGGCGCATCTTCGGGCAGACCGTGATGTTTATTGGGGAAAGGCGCGTTGTGATCGGGCTGTTCAGACATGGTGCTCTCCATTGACTCACGGGTTGTCCGTTAAGTATAGAAGAGAACGGCAGATTCAGCCTGCCGGTGCCTGCCTTCCTTTCAGCCCTTCAGGCGCAGCTTACTCAGGATAACCTGATGCCTGCGCCGTTTATGCGGCGAGGGGTGCAGATGGCGCATGACCCGCTGTTCCAGCTGCTGGTCACTCAGCTCGCGTCCCCGTACTGCATACACCCAGCATACCAGCCGGATATAGGGGAAAAACCACCAGCTCACTCCCTGTTTAACGCGCATGTTTGCCACTCGGTTACTCTCCTCACTCTGTCAGTATTGCCCGCCCTTCCGCGCTGCAAGCCCTGCATTATTGCATATGCGCCCGGCAGCCGGGTTTGTAAAGACAGCTTTTTTTATCAGCAGTTCATAAGACAGCGTAAAGAATCGCGGTGACACGCCGGTGAAGGCAGAGGGCATCAGCCTGCTTAGCGTTTCCCGGCAATTTCCACATAATCATATACCAGCTCATGCGCCCGGCTTAACAGCAGGTCAACGGCCATCGGCTGGTGCCCACCGTCGCGTACCAGTTTCAGGGCCTCGCAGAGGTGTTGCTGGGCCTGGGTAAGCTGATGCAAGGGTTTTTTAAACGGGATGATTTCAGCGGCCATTTTTTTCTCCTAACTTTTGAATTGCCATGCAGACACAGGCTGTGCTTAGCCAGATTGTGCCGCAAATTAATGCGATGCCATTGTCAGACACCATGGCGGTGCCGGTAATCAGCGCGCCAAGTGCTGCCAGAAAGTAATGCATTACTCACTCTCCGGGATGCGGCGGGCCTGCCAGCCGGCCCGGAATGCCACCCAGGCCTGTTGTGCCTGTAACAGCCGGTAACGGTCGCCTGTGCGCGCAATCGCCTCAGGTTCCGCCCCACCCTCGGAATACCAGGCGTCGAACTCATCCCGGATCATCGTTTCTGTGTTGATCATGTTGGTTTGCATCAGAATCACCTTGCCTTATTTTGCCTGAACACATTATCGGCAGCCGTGTGAATAACCGTAGTAAATTCATTGGTAATGATTAAAATTCAGGCAAAACAAAATGATAAAGCGGCGAATACCTCGGCAACACGTTGTGGCCCGGGCATCAGCCCTCACTACACCTGCATGTTCATGATTTCCTGGTAAGCGGAAACCAGCTTGTTACGCACCTGCACACCGAGTTGCAGGGAGACAGAGGATTTCTGCAGATCCACCATCACGTCATTCAGGCTGACGCCGGGCACGCCCAGCTCAAACTTCTCAGACTGAATACGCGCACTGTTCTGGATGTCGCTTATCTTGCCGACAGCGGCTTTCAGCTCGCTGGCAAAGCCTGCGTGCTGCAACGGCTGGGCGGTGGCAGCGGGGCCGGCAGCCTGGAGCGCGGTGGCCTGCATCTGCTGGAGGACGCTTTGAATACCCTGAATTGACATACTTTTCTCTCTGGTGTCAGCCCGCGCCGGACGCGCCGGCGGACGATATGCTTTTGATGGCTGACACCCTATCACAGGGTTTTTTGGCTAAAGCGTCTAAATAGCTGCAAAAAACACGGCTTATTCACCCATCGAATTTTCTGTCAACAGCAAATAATGGCCCACCTGAAAATTGGGACATTTCCTATTACCAGGTCCAGTGCCTTTTGACGCGTCAACGCAAACCGCCAGGGAGTCCGTTTTGCAACTCTATACCATTACTCACATCCGTTTGCAGCGTAACGAGGTGGCCTCATGAATGCCGCGACCGCTACCGGCGAAAACCGTGAAAACGGCATGAATGCGCTGTTTACCCGTTTGCGCGCCAACCCAAAAATTCCGTTGCTGATTGCCGCCGCCGCGGCAGTGGCGATTGTCGTTGCCATGATGCTCTGGGCGCGCAGCCCGGACTATCGCGTCCTGTTCAGTAACCTGAACGATAAGGATGGCGGCGATATCGTCACGCAGCTGACGCAGATGAACATCCCTTACCGCTTTGCGGATAACGGCGGTGCGCTGCTGGTGCCGGCGGAGAGTGTCCATGAGACACGTCTGCGCCTGGCCCAGGCCGGGCTGCCGAAAGGCGGTGCGGTGGGCTTCGAACTGATGGATCAGGAGAAGTTCGGCATCAGCCAGTTCAGCGAGCAGATCAACTACCAGCGTGGTCTGGAAGGCGAGCTGTCACGCACCATTGAAACCCTCGGCCCGGTGCTGAGTGCGCGCGTCCACCTGGCGATGCCGAAGCCGTCGCTGTTTGTGCGTGAGCAGAAATCCCCGTCGGCCTCCGTAACGCTGGCGCTGCAACCCGGCCGTGCGCTGGATGACGGCCAGATCAACGCCATCGTTTATATGGTCTCCAGCAGCGTTTCCGGCCTGCCGCCGGCGAGCGTGACCGTAGTTGACCAGAGCGGCCACCTGCTGACCCAGAACGAAGGCGGTGAGCGCTTCCTGAACGCGACCCAGCTGAAGTTCACCAATGAGCTGGAGAGCCGCTTCCAGCGCCGCATCGAGAATATCCTGGCGCCGATGGTCGGGGCCGGTAACGTCCATGCGCAGGTTACCGCACAGATCGACTTCGCTGCCCGCGAGCAGACGGATGAGCAATACCAGCCGAACGGCAGCGCGGACAAAGCTTCTATCCGTTCCCGCCAGTTGAGCACCAATGAACAAGTGGGTTCAGCGGTCGGCGGCGTGCCGGGCGCGCTCACCAATCAGCCGGCACCGGCCACCACCGCACCGATTGATACGCCACCGGCCAAAAATGCGGCAAACGCCAAGAATGCGGCGGCCAACAAAACCGCTGATGCCGCGACCCGCAGCACCGCCACCGCGGCGCGCGGCACCGCATCCGGCAGCAGCCGCCATGATGAAACCACCAACTACGAGCTGGACCGCACCATCCGCCATACCACGGAAAGTGCCGGCGGCGTGCAGCGCCTCTCTGTGGCGGTGGTAGTGAACTACGCCACCGGCGCAGACGGCAAACAGAAAGCCTTAACCGACGCCCAGCTTAAGCAGATCAACGATCTGGTGCGTGAGGCGATGGGCTACTCCGCCGAGCGCGGCGACAGCCTGAACGTGGTCAACACGCCGTTTAACGATGCGCAGGATCTGCCGGTTGAGTTGCCGTTCTGGAAACAGCAGTCGTTCTTCGAGCAACTGATTGAGGCCGGCCGTTACCTGCTGATTCTGATTGTGGCCTGGATCCTGTGGCGCAAGCTGGTTCGCCCGCAACTGCGTAAACAGCAACAGGCACAAGAGGCCGCCGTGGCTGCCGCTGCTGCTGCCCAGGCGATTGCCGCCACAGAAAATGCCCCGGCCGCCAAGCCGAGCAGTGATGAACTGGCCCAGCGCAAGCGTTCCCAGCAGCGTGTCAGTATTGAAGTCCAGACCCAGCGTATCCAGGAGCTGGCCGATAAAGAACCTCGCGTGGTCGCCCTGGTGATCCGCCAATGGATGAGTACCGAGCTATGAGTTTGTCCGGAACCGATAAGAGCGCCATCCTGCTGATGACGCTGGGCGAAGACCGCGCGGCGGAGGTGTTCAAACACCTCTCCTCGCGCGAGGTACAGCAGCTGAGCAGCGCGATGGCGAATACCCATCACATCTCCACCAAAGTCATGGCGGAAGTGCTCAACGAATTCGAGGTGGATGCCGAGCAGTATGCGGCCCTGAGCATCAACACCAATGACTACCTGCGCTCGGTGCTGGTCAAGGCCCTGGGCGAGGAACGCGCCTCCAGCCTGCTCGAGGACATCCTCGAGTCGCGTGAAACCACCACCGGCATGGAAACGCTCAACTATATGGAACCACTGATGGCGGCCGACCTGATCCGCGACGAACACCCGCAGATCATCGCCACCATTATGGTGCACCTGAAGCGCGGCCAGGCCGCCGACATCTTGGCGCAGTTCGACGAACGCCTGCGCAACGATGTGATGCTGCGTATCGCCACCTTCGGCGGCGTGCAGCCGGCAGCGCTGGCGGAACTGACCGAAGTGCTGAACAACCTGCTCGACGGCCAGAACCTCAAGCGCAGCAAGCTGGGCGGGGTGCGTACCGCCGCCGAGATCATCAACCTGATGAAAACCCAGCAGGAAGAAGCGGTCATGGACGCGATGCGCGGCTACGACGGCGAGCTGGCGCAGAAGATTGTCGACGAGATGTTCCTGTTCGAAAACCTGGTGCAGGTCGACGACCGCAGCATCCAGCGCCTGTTGCAGGAAGTGGACAACGAGTCGCTGCTGGTCGCCCTGAAGGGTGCCGAACAGCCGCTGCGCGACAAGTTCCTCAACAATATGTCGCAGCGTGCGGCCGATATCCTGCGCGACGACCTGGCCAACCGCGGCCCGATGCGTATGTCGCAGGTCGAGGCAGAGCAGAAAGCGATCCTGCTGATTGTCCGCCGTCTGGCGGAAACCGGCGAAATGATGATTGGTGGTGGCGAGGATACCTATGTCTGATGCGCTTAACCGGCTGCCGTGGCAACCGTGGAAACTTAACGATCTCTCCCCTGCCCCGAAGCGCATGGAGCCGGCCTTCCAGGCCGCCTACGATGTGCTGGTGGAGCACGAAGAGCACTCGCGCCAGCATGAACTGGCCGGGTTACGCCAGCAGGCCCAGCAGGAGGGCCACCAGTTAGGCTTCCAGCAGGGTAAACAGCAGGGGTATGACGCCGGCTTCCAGGCCGGTTATCAGGCCGGGCAGCAGCAGGGGCTCGACGCCGCCCAGGCGCAGCAGCAGCCGCTGACTGAACAGTGGCAGGCGATGGTCACCGATTTCCAGCAGACGCTGGACTCGCTCGACAGCGTGATCGCTTCCCGCCTGATGCAGCTGGCGCTGACGGCCGCGAAACAGATCCTCGGCCAGGCGCCGCAGTGTGACGGCGCGGCGCTGCTCAGCCAGATCCAGCAGCTTATTCAGCAGGAACCGATGTTCAGCGGCAAGCCGCAATTGCGGGTCAGCCCGCAGGATTATGACCGCGTGGAGCAGCAGCTCGGCGTGACACTGAGCCTCAACGGCTGGCGGCTGGTCTCTGACCCGCAGATCCACCGTGGCGGCTGCAAAGTCAGCGCGGAAGATGGTGACCTTGATGCCTCGCTCTCCACGCGCTGGCAGGAACTCTGCCGCCTGGCGGCACCGGGGGAAGTATGACAGCCCGTTTAGGCCGGTTACTGCACGCCCTGGATGATGCCGAACAGCGCATCACCCGCACCCCGGCCCTGCGCCGTTACGGCCGCCTGACCCGCGCCACCGGGCTGGTGCTGGAGGCGACCGGCCTCCAGTTGCCGCTCGGTGCCACCTGCATTATTGAGCGGATGGACGCCAACCATCAGGTGCAGGAAGTGGAGAGTGAAGTGGTCGGTTTCCAGGGGCAGCGCCTGTTCCTGATGCCGCTGGAAGAAGTGGAAGGCATCCTGCCCGGTGCGCGGGTCTATGCCCGCATGACGCAGGACGGCCAGAGCAGCGGCAAGCAGTTGCCGCTTGGCCCGCAGCTGCTCGGCCGGGTGCTGGACGGCGCGGCCAAGCCGCTGGACGGCCTGCCGCCGCCGGAGACCGGCTTCCGCGCCCCGCTGATGACCGCCCCGGTCAACCCGCTGCTGCGTACCCCGATTGAGCAGGTGCTGGACGTCGGCGTGCGCGCCATCAACGCCCTGCTGACCGTGGGGCGCGGCCAGCGTATGGGCCTGTTCGCCGGTTCCGGCGTCGGGAAAAGCGTGCTGCTCGGCATGATGGCACGCTACACCCAGGCCGATGTGATTGTGGTCGGGCTGATTGGCGAGCGTGGCCGCGAAGTCAAAGACTTCATTGAAAATATTCTGGGTGCCGAGGGCCGCGCGCGCTCAGTGGTGATCGCCGCCCCGGCGGACGTCTCGCCGCTGCTGCGTATGCAGGGGGCTGCCTATGCCACCCGCATCGCCGAAGATTTCCGCGACCGTGGCCAGCATGTGCTGCTGATCATGGACTCCCTGACCCGCTACGCGATGGCGCAGCGTGAAATCGCCCTGGCGATCGGCGAACCGCCGGCCACCAAAGGCTACCCGCCGTCCGTGTTTGCCAAGCTGCCCGCGCTGGTGGAACGTGCCGGTAACGGCGTGGATGGCGGCGGCTCGATCACCGCTTTCTATACCGTGCTGACCGAAGGCGATGACCAGCAAGACCCGATCGCCGACTCCGCGCGTGCCATCCTTGACGGCCATGTGGTGTTGTCACGCCGCCTGGCAGAGTCCGGCCACTACCCGGCGATCGATATTGAAGCCTCCATCAGCCGGGCAATGACCTCGCTGATTGATGACACCCACTACCGCCGGGTGCGCCAGTTCAAACAGATGCTGGCGAGTTACCAGCGCAACCGCGATCTGGTCAGCGTCGGGGCGTATGCCGCCGGCAGTGACCCGCTGCTGGACCGCGCCATCCGCCTCTACCCGCAGATGGAAGCGCTGTTGCAGCAAGGCATTCATGAGCAGAGCGACTTTACCGCCTCCTGCGACCACCTGAACACCCTGTTGCCGGGCTGACCGGCAACGCGTTTTTTCCCGTGAGGCCATGATGAACAGTCTCTCCCCGATGAACACCCTGCGCGATCTGGCGCAAAAGGCGCTGGATCAGGCGGTCACCCAGCTTGGGCAGGTGCGCCAGTCGCATCTTAATGCCGAACAGCAGCTCACTATGCTGCTCAGTTACCAGGATGAGTACCGCCAGCAGCTGAACAGCACGCTGAACGGCGGCATCGATGCGCTGAGCTGGCAAAACTATCAGCAGTTTATCCAGACCCTGGACAAGGCCATCGAGCAGCACCGCCGCCAGCTGGCGTTGTGGAACCAGCGCCTGGATCAGGCGGTGAGCCACTGGCAGGACAAACAGCAACGGCTGAATGCTTACCAGACGCTGGCTGACCGCGCCCTGTTACAGCAGCGGGTGGTTGAGGGGCGGCTGGACCAAAAACGCATGGATGAATTTGCGCAACGCAGCACCTACAGGAACCGAGAACAATGAACCTCACTCTGTTGAACCTCGCCCCCACGGCGGAGACCGCCACCACCGCGATCTCCCCGGCGGCCGCCAATGGCCTGACTGCCGGGCTGGAGCCGGAGGAGACCGGCCTGGATTTCGCCGGCCAGCTTGACGCCCAGTTAGGGCAACTGGCCGCCGGTGTGCCCGGCAGCGCGCTGACGGCGGCAGGTGAGCCAAAAGGCAAAGGTTTCACCGCGCTGACGGCTGACGGCAAAACGGCGCTGGCAGCAGCGGCGGCCACCGGCAAAACCACGGCGGGTAAAACGCAGGCCGCCGATCTGGTGAGCCAGCTGGCTGCTGCCGTGGAAAAACTGACCCAGCCCGGTGCCGCCCCGGCTGCGCTGACCAGCCGTGATGCACGCGTGGAGAAAAGCGACACAGACGCCGCCGGCAGTGCGGATAAAGAAGACGATCAACAGGCGATCCAGTCCCTGTTCGCTATGCTCGGCCTGCCGGCCCCGGTGATGGCCCCGGCACAGGCGGCCACGTCCGGCACCACGGCGGCGGCGTCCGGGAAAACCGCACGTGATACGGCCGCGGCACCCGGCGGCAGCGCCACCTCGGCCCTGAGCTCGGCGCTGGCCACCGCGACGACGTCCACTGCCTCACCGGCTGCCGCGCACACGGCTCAGGACACCGATAACACCGCGGCGGCGGCCACACCGGCCGTGGCCCCGGCGGAGAGCCTGGAGAGCGCAGCAACGCTGCTCTCAGCGGCCCAGCCGCAAAAAGAGCTGCCGGCCCCGGTCACTGACAGTACACCGCAACCTGCTGTGCAGGCGCTGGCGATGCCGGTTGCCGCAACGGCTGCCACTGCCACCGCAACCGCCGCAGTGGCGGCCACCCCGCAGATCACCAGCCCGCTGGCCACGCCTGAGTGGCAGCAGGCCCTCGGCCAGCAGGTGCTGATGTTTACCCGCCACGGCCAGCAGAGCGCAGAACTGCGCCTGCACCCGGAGGATCTCGGAGCATTGCAGATAAGCCTGAAAATTGATAACGACCAGGCGCAGCTGCACTTCGTCTCCGCGCATCAGCAGGTTCGCGCCGCGGTGGAAGCCGCGATGCCGCACCTGCGCACGGCGCTGGCGGAGAGCGGCATCAGCCTGGGGCAAAGCAGCGTCGGCAGTGACAGCAGCGCCTGGCAGCAGGCGCAACAGCAGCAGACGGCCCAGCAACAGGGCGGCCGCAGCACGCCAAACAGCTGGGGGGCCACGGATGCCCGTGCCGCCGCTGAACCGCTGGCTGCCCCGGCCAGCCTGGTCTCACGCCTTGGCGGCAGCGGCGGTGTGGACACCTTTGCCTGACGCTTTGAGCCCCTGCCCACACAAACGGATGAGGTAAGCCGGTTTTCCATGCCTATTCCACCTATTGTCCGGGCCGATAACCGCGATAATCATCGCAACATCTAGTCCGGCATGCATCGCGTGCCGGGCGCTAACGTTACAGGAAACTGACTTATCCATGTCTGAACAAGCCAACAAAGCCAAAGGTAAACGCTTCCCCTGGATGATCATTCTCATCGTGGTCGCCATTGCCGCCTGCGCGGCAGCGGGCTACAGTTGGTGGAGGATGCATAATCATACCGAGGGTACAGTCAGCGCGAAACCTCAGCCGCCTGCGCCTCCGGTGTTTATGCCGCTGGACACCTTTACCGTGAATCTCCAGACGCCAACCAACGACCCGGACCGTGTCCTTTATGTCGGGCTGACCCTGCGTCTGCCGGATGAAGAGACCCGCACCACCCTGACCGGCTACCTGCCGGAAGTGCGCAGCCGCCTGCTGTTGCTGCTGTCGCGTCAGACGCCGGCCCAGTTGGCGAGTGAAGCGGGCAAGCAACAACTTATCGGCCAGATCAAAGACGTGCTCCGCCCGTCCATGGTGCCTGGCCAGCCGGAACAAAAGGTGACAGATGTCCTGTTCACCGCCTTTATCTTACGGTGACCGGTTATGGGCGATAGCATCCTTTCCCAGGCCGAGATTGACGCACTGCTGAACGGTGACAGCAACAGTGATGAACCTGTTGCCGCCACCGGCAGTGAAAATGATGTCCGGCCGTATGACCCGACGACCCAGCGCCGCGTGGTGCGTGAACGCCTGCAGGCGCTGGAGATTATCAACGAGCGGTTTGCCCGGCACTTCCGGATGGGGCTGTTTAACCTGTTGCGACGCAGCCCGGACATCACGGTCGGCGGCATCAAGATTCAGCCTTACCATGAGTTTGCCCGCAACCTGCCGGTGCCGACCAACCTGAACCTGGTGCAGCTGAAGCCCTTGCGCGGCACCGCCCTGTTCGTGTTTGAGCCGAGCCTGGTCTTCATCGCCGTTGACAACCTGTTCGGCGGTGACGGCCGCTTCCCGACCAAGGTCGAGGGGCGTGAGTTTACCCACACGGAACAACGGGTAATCAAGCGGATGCTGCGGCTGGCGCTGGATGCCTACGGTGACGCCTGGAGCGCGATTTACAAGATTGACATCGAGTACGTGCGTGCCGAGATGCAGGTGAAGTTCACCAACATCACGACCTCGCCGAACGACATCGTGGTGACCACGCCGTTCCACGTCGAGATCGGTGCGCTGAGCGGGGATTTCAACATCTGTATCCCGTTCGCGATGATTGAACCGCTGCGCGAGCTGCTGACCAACCCGCCGCTCGAGAACTCCCGCCAGGAGGACAACAACTGGCGCGATACGCTGGTGCACCAGGTGCAGCACTCTGAGCTGGAGCTGGTGGCGAATTTCGCCGAGATCCCGCTGCGGTTGTCACAGATTATGAAATTACAACCGGGTGACGTGCTGCCGATTGAGAAAGCCGACCGCCTGATTGCCCATGTTGATGGTGTGCCGGTACTGACCAGTCAGTACGGTACGCTGAACGGTCAGTACGCGCTGCGCGTGGAACACCTGATTAACCCTATTTTGAATTCGCTGAATGAGGAACAGCCCAATGACTGACGCCAACCAGCCGACTGACGCAGGAACCGGATCCGTGGACGATTTATGGGCTGATGCGTTCAACGAACAGCAGCAGGCTGCCGAAAAACCGATCCCGACCACCGAAGGGGTGTTCAAATCCCTGGAGCCGCACGAGGGGCTGGGCAATTTGCAGGATATCGACATGATCCTCGATATCCCGGTCAAGCTCACGGTAGAACTCGGGCGCACCAAGATGACCATCAAAGAGCTGCTGCGCCTGTCGCAGGGTTCCGTGGTGGCGCTGGACGGCCTGGCGGGTGAGCCGCTGGACATCCTGATCAACGGTTACCTGATTGCCCAGGGTGAAGTGGTGGTGGTTGCCGACAAGTTCGGTGTCCGCATCACTGACATCATTACCCCCTCTGAACGCATGCGCCGCCTGAGCCGTTAATGACGACACTGACCAACCTGTACGCTGACCACCCTGCTGCCCCGGCTGATGCGCCGGTGGCGGCAGCCGCACCGGCAACGCCTGCTGCTGTTCCGGCGCAACCGGCAACGGCACAATCGGTTGCCACACCGCCGGTCGCCACACCACCGGTCGCTACACAGCCGGTTGCCACGCCACCGGCGGCGGCAACTGCCGCGGCACCGGCCCATGTGGCGGTGGTGCCGGCCGCCCCGGCGATCTCCACCGGGTCGCTGGTGACGCAGGTCGGTTCCGGGCTTGGCGGCATTCTGCTGCTGATCCTGCTGGCCGGCTGGGTGGTCAAACGTCTGGGCTTCGCCCCGCAGCGCCGTAACAGCGCGCTGCTGAAGGTGACGGCCAGTTGCCAGGTCGGCCAGCGTGAGCGGGTGGTGATCGTCGAGGTGGACAATACCTGGCTGGTGCTGGGTGTGACGCCGACCCAGATCACCCCGCTGCATACCCTGAGCGCACCGCCGGCGGAGCCGCCTGCAGCCGCAACCGCCACCCCGGCTGCGGCCCAGTTCCGCCAGTTACTGAACAATGTGCTTCACCGCCCGGATAAATCGGCATGACTGCTACCTCTTTCCTGCGCCGCACCCTGACCCTGGGGCTGCCGGCCCTGCTGTTGCTCGCGGCCCCGGCGGCCTTTGCCCAGGTGCCGGGGTTTGTCAGCCAGCCGCTGGCCAACGGCGGCCAGAGCTGGTCGCTGCCGGTACAGACGCTGGTGTTTATCACCACGCTGACGCTGCTGCCCGCCGGGCTGCTGATGATGACCAGTTTTACCCGCATCATCATTGTGCTTGGCCTGCTGCGCAACGCCCTCGGCACACCCTCTGCCCCGCCTAACCAGGTGATGCTGGGGCTGGCGCTGTTTCTGACCTTCTTTGTGATGGCCCCGGTGTTCGACAAGATCTACACCGACGCCTACCAGCCGTTCAGTGAAGACAAGATCAGCATGGAAACGGCGATGGAGCGCGGCACGGTGCCGTTGCGTGAATTTATGCTGCGCCAGACGCGCGAAACTGATCTCGCGCTCTATGCCCGGCTGGCGAACCTGCCGCCGTTGCAGGGGCCGGAAGCGGTACCGATGCGCATCCTGCTGCCCGCTTACGTCACCAGCGAGCTGAAAACCGCGTTCCAGATTGGGTTTACGGTGTTTATCCCGTTCCTGATTATTGACCTGGTGGTGGCCAGCGTGCTGATGGCGCTGGGGATGATGATGGTGCCGCCCGCCACCATCTCCCTGCCGTTCAAGCTGATGCTGTTTGTGCTGGTGGATGGCTGGCAGTTGCTGCTTGGCTCGCTGGCACAAAGTTTCTTCAGTTGACCCGGAGGCACCATGACCCCTGAATCGATTATGGCAATGGGCAGTGAGGCGATGAAAGTGGCCCTGCTGCTGGCCGCCCCGCTGTTGCTGGTCTCCCTGGTGACCGGCCTGGTGGTGAGCCTGTTGCAGGCCGCCACCCAGATCAACGAGATGACCCTCTCCTTTATCCCGAAAATCCTGGCGGTGGTCGGCACCATGGTGGTGGCCGGGCCGTGGATGCTGAATCTGTTGCTGGACTACATGCGCACGCTGTTCACCAGCCTGCCGACGATTATCGGCTGATATGCTGACGCTGGACACCACCCAGCTCGGCCACTGGCTGAGCCTCTATTTCTGGCCGTTGCTGCGTATTCTGGCCTTGCTGAGCAGCGCCCCGCTGTTTGGTGAGAAACAGATCCCGGCGCGCGTGAAACTGGGGCTGGGGCTGCTGATCACGGTGCTTATCGCCCCCGGCCTGCCGGCCAATGACACCCCGATTTTTTCCGGGGCCGCCGCCTGGCTGGCGATCCAGCAAATCATGATTGGCGTGGCACTGGGGCTGACGATGCAGATGGCATTCGGTGCGGTGCGGATGGCCGGTGAGATTATCGGTTTGCAGATGGGCCTGTCGTTCGCCACCTTCTTCGATCCTTCCAGCGGCCCCAACACGTCGGTGTTGACGCGCGTCATGAACCTGCTGGCGGTGCTGCTGTTTTTGAGTTTTAACGGCCACCTGTGGCTGATTTCCATGCTCGCAGACAGCTTCCACACTCTGCCGGTGCGCAGCAACCCGCTACAGGGCAACGGGTTTATGGCGCTGGCCCAGACCGGCAGCCTGATTTTCAGCAGCGGGCTGATGCTGGCGCTGCCGATTATCACCCTGCTGCTGACGCTGAACATGGCGCTCGGGCTGCTGAACAGGATGACGCCGCAACTCTCGGTGTTTGTGATCGGTTTCCCGATTACCATGACTATCGGGATGCTGACCCTGAGCATGATGATGCCGCTGATGGCCCCCTTCTGCGAACGCCTGTTCGGGGAGATTTTCGACCGGCTGGTGGTGATCCTCGGCGGCATGGTCGGCTGATAAGGCGGCCCTGAAGCCGGGCCGCTGACGCAATCCTGACGCTTATGGCCAGGTTTTAGTGCCCCAGGTCATATTTCCGCGGCGTTCTTCTACCTCTATCTCTTCCATAGATAACTTTATTAACGCCAGACATTCCGCACCCTTATCACCTATTTTTTCAAGGGACTGCCTAACCTGGTAATAATAGTTCAGGGTAGACTGGCGCGTATATTCCAGCGTCATCGGTACCCCACACACGATATCCGTACCAAAACGGCCTAACGCGTAGGCGCCCTTTTCTGCCCTGGTATCGAGACTTTTGACTACCCGCAGGGTGGCCAGCGGATCAGCGACCAACGCAAAACTTAACGCATTCATTACATCGCCGGTCTGTTTTTCATCCGCCTCTGCCCCGATTAACGGCACCAGGTTAAGCCATGTTTCCTCGCCGTGAGCAATACCTGCCGTTACGGTACGCCATTGTGCATCACTTTTTCTGAATACCTCCATCATCTTATCCGCCCCAAATTCACTGACGGCATAGGTGATATTCTCAGGCGTTACTGCTCCCCATGACATACCCGGATAGAAAGTCACCACCGGGCAGAAAATAAAGAGTGCAGGCCATTTCATCTGACCACCTCTAAATAGCCACCAATTGATGGCGTTATGCTTTTTCTTATCTGATACACCGGGATCGGCATCTTTCTCTCCTTGAGTTAACCCTAAAAAGCATGGGTGTTATACGCCGTTGCCAACCGGCGTTGCAGGGAGGGCGATCACCCTTTTGTGAGGGGCGGGGTTTTTCAGAGGTTTAGTAGAGACAGTGGCAGCGCCACGGCCGGGCGGCCGTGGCAGGGGAGAATCAGTGGCGGGCCAGCAGGGTCAGCACTTCGTAGTGCGCGGTGTGCGGGAACATGTCGAACAGCTGGATTTTTTCGCAGCGGTAGTCCGGCAGGTTGGCCAGATCGCGCGCCATGCTTTCGGCGTTGCAGCTGGAGTAGAGAATATAGGGCGGTGCCATGCGGCTCAGGTAGTCGCATAATTCGTTGCCGATGCCGCGCCGGGGCGGGTTCACCAGCACCAGATCGGGCACCTGCGCCTCATTGGTGGCGAAACCGGTGGAGTCCAGTGCCTGAAAGTTCACCTTCTCTAACCCAAGCTGATCAGCGGAACGGCGGGCGCAGGCGATCGCCTCGGCGCTGATCTCAATGCCGGTCAGCGCCATCTCCGGCGTGGCGCAGTGCAGGCCAAACCCACCCACGCCGCAGAACAGATCCCACATCGCATTGACCGGCAGCGCCCGCACCCAGTCGCGCGCCGTGGCGTACAGCGTGGCCGCCACCTGCGGGTTGGTCTGGAAAAAGCTGCGCGGGCGCAGGTAGAGCGGCACCTGGTTGAACTGCTCCGCCAGCATCTGATCGTCCGTCAGCATGATTTCGGTGTCGCCTTCCAGAATCGCCATATGCACCGGCTGGAGGTTCACCGAGATCACCCGCAGCTGCGGCAATTGCTGTTGCAGCCACGGTAGCGCAGCGCGCAATTGCGCCAGCTTGCTCTCTGAGCGCAGCACAAAACGCAGCATCAGCCCGCCGTCCAGCGTGCTCTCGGTCAGCAGGATGAACTTCAGCTCGCCGCGCTTGCGCGCCACGTTATAGGGCGTCAGCCCCGCGCGGGCAATAAAGGTTTTCAGGACGGCAAACACCGGCTCAAACGAGGCCGGGTATAACGGGCACGCGGTAAGATCCACCGGGGTGCCGTCGCGGTGCAGCATCCCGAGCAGCGGGCGCTCCACGCTGCCGCTGACCACCATTTTGGCTTTGTTGCGAAACGCCTGCTGCGGCCCAGTCACCGGCGGCAGCCACTGCCCCACCGGCCGCGCGGCCAGCAAGTGCTGTAACTGCTGCTGTTTCTGTTCCAGCTGCCGGGCATAAGGCAGGGCCAGCCACTGGCAGGATCGGCAGGTGCCGGCGTCATACTGTGCGCAATGCATAAGTTACCTGGTCGGGTGTCGCCCGGCAGCGGGCGCAAGAGGGGCGAAAATCAAGGGCGCAAAGTGTACTGTATGCGCCCGGTCAATGCCAGTGGGTCAGCGGCGGCGCGAGAAAAAGCGGCGGCTGGAGGGCGGCAGGAACAGTAACAGCAGCACCAGCGCATCGGGCAGTTTCTGCATCACCAGCGCATTGACCGCCTCGGCCGGGTCGGCGCTCTCAATGCGGAAGATCTTCGGCCCGAACCAGTCAAACGAGGCCAGCAGCATATAGCCCACCACCAGCAGCTGGCAGCCGAAATAGAGCCAGCGGCCCCAGTTGCGGGCGCGCATCACCGCATAGGCGCAGTGCGCCTCCACCAGAATAATCATCAGGCTGCAAAGCAGCAGCAACGTATTGAGCCAGTTTTCCGTGCTCGCACGGATAAAATCCCCCACGCCTGCCATGCCCAGCTCATCAAACAGCAGCAGAAAACCCAGCAGCCGGGTGGCGATAATCGCGCTTGCGCCAATCATTACGGGAACGGGAATAAATGCCAGACGACTCATTGATCTGAATGCTCTCCTGCCTGCCACATCATTGTGAAAAAAAGACGCCGCCTGAAGCGGCGGCGTCGGCAAGAAAAGCGTAACAGCTTTAGGATAAATCAGCCACGCGCCGCCCGTTGTAAATCGCGTACCCGCTGCTTTTCTGCGCGGGCCATGAACCACCAGGCAATCAGGCCAATCACCCCCACCACCAGCAGGATCAGTGACGCCAGCGCGTTGATCTCCGGGTTCACCCCCAGGCGCACGCTGGAGAACACCAGCATCGGCAGTGTGGTCGCCCCCGGCCCGGAAACAAAGCTGGCGATCACCAGGTCATCCAGCGACAGGGTAAAGGCCAGCAGCCAGCCGGAAATAATCGCCGGGGCGATCATCGGCACGGTGATCACGAAAAAGACTTTGAGCGGCGTCGCCCCCAGATCCATTGCCGCCTCTTCGATGGAGCGGTCCAGCTCCCGCAACCGGGAGCCGATCACCACCGCCACATAGGCGGTACAGAAGGTGACGTGCGCCAGGAAAATGGTGAACATGCCGCGCTCCTGTGGCCAGCCGATGGCGTGGCCAAGCGCCACGAACAGCAGCAGCAGCGACAGCCCGGTGATTACGTCCGGCATTACCAGCGGCGCAGTCAGCATAAAGGCAAAGCCGGTCGCGCCGCGGAAACGGCCGAAGCGCACCATCACCACCGCCGCCAGCGTGCCGAGGGCAACCGCCGCCGTGGCCGCGCAGGCGGCGATGGTCAGGCTGAGGCCCACGGCGCTCATCATCGCGGTGTCGTGGAACAGCTGCCCATACCAGCGCACCGACCAGCCGGCCCACACCGTCACCAGCTTCGAGCTATTGAACGAGTAGACCACCAGCATCAGCATCGGCGCATAGAGGAAGGTGAAGGCCAGCACCAGGATCAGGATGCGCCACGGTGAACGCACTACCGGTAAGTTACTCATTCCCCGTCTCCCAGGCTTTTGTTCTGATGTTTGTGGAACCAGAGGATCGGCACAATCAGCAGCAGCAACATCACAATCGCCACCGACGAGGCCACCGGCCAGTCGCGGTTATTGAAGAACTCCTGCCACAGTACGCGGCCAATCATGATGCTGTCCGGCCCGCCGAGCAGTTCCGGGATCACGTATTCCCCCACCGCCGGGATAAACACCAGCATTGAGCCGGCGATGATCCCGCCTTTGGTCAGCGGCACAATCACCCGGAAGAAGGTTTTCAGCGGCCGGGCGCCGAGATCCAGTGACGCCTCCACCAGCGAGTAGTCGATGCGTGACAGCGCGGTGTAGATCGGCAACACCATAAACGGCAGGTAGGAGTACACCACGCCGATATAGACCGCGAGGTTAGTGTGCAGGATCACCAGCGGCTGGTCGATCACCCCGGCCCACATCAGCACATTGTTCAGCACGCCGTTATTTTTCAGGATGCCCATCCAGGCGTAGACGCGGATCAAAAACGACGTCCATGACGGCAGGATCACCAGCAGCAGCAAAATGTTGCGGGTGGAGGGCTTACTGTGTGCCACCGCCCAGGCGAGCGGGTAGCCAATCACCAGACAGCAGAGGGTCGAGACCGCCGCCACGCGCAGCGACTGGAGGTAGGCGTCGATGTAGAGCGGATCGTCCGTCAGCGACAGGTAGTTATTGAGGTTCAGCGCAATGTTCAGCGTGCCGTCCGCCCAGCTCACCAGATCGGTATAGGGCGGGATGGCGCGCGCCATGTCAGCCAGGCTGATTTTGAACACAATCAGGAACGGCAACAGGAACAGCAGCAGCAGCCAGATAAACGGCAGCGCGATCACCAGCTTGCGGCCGTGGCGCATCTTCTGGCGGGCAAACCAGGTTTTCAGCGGCCGCGCCGGGGCGGCCGGGGGGCGTTCGGTTAACAGGGTCATGGCTCTCTCCTGATCAGGCCGTCAGCACAACACAGCTGTCCGCGTCCCAGCAGAGGCGCACTTCATCGCCCCAGGTGGGCATGCCTTTGCGGTAGCGGTGATCGTTTTGCAGCTGGGCGGTGATCATCTGGCCGCTGTGCAGCCGCACATGGTAAATCGACAGGTCACCCAGGTAGGCGATGTTCACCACCTCCCCCACTGCGAAGTTGCAGCCGTTGGCCGGCACCTCGTCACACAGGCCGATTTTCTCCGGGCGCAGCGCCACAAACACCGGCACGCCGTCCACCACCGAGGCATCCGGGTCCACCTGCAACGGGTGGATCAGGCCGGGGCTGGCGATCACCAGCGCATCATCACGCCGCTCCTGCAACACGCCCTCAAACACGTTGACCGAGCCGATGAACTCGGCGCTGAAGCGGGTGTTGGGGTGCTCGTAGATCTCCTCCGGCTCGCCAATCTGCACAAATTTGCCGCGGTTCATGATGGCGATCCGCCCGGCCATGGTCATCGCCTCTTCCTGGTCATGGGTGACCATCACGCAGGTCGCGCCGACGCGCTCCAGGATGTCCACCACTTCCAGCTGCATCCGGTCACGCAGTTTTTTGTCGAGCGCGCCCATCGGCTCGTCGAGCAGCAGCAGTTTCGGCCGTTTCGCCAGGCTGCGGGCCAGCGCGACACGCTGGCGCTGGCCGCCGGAGAGCTGGTGCGGCTTGCGTTTGGCGTACTCTTCCATGTGCACCAGCGTCAGCATTTCGGCCACGCGCGCTTTGATGTCGGCACCGGGCAGCTTGTCCTGCTTCAGGCCGAAGGCGATGTTCTGCTCCACCGTCATGTGCGGGAACAGCGCGTAAGACTGGAACATCATGTTGATTGGCCGCTGGTAGGGCGGCACATGCGACAAATCCTGGCCGTCCAGCACGATCTGGCCGTGGGTCGGCGCCTCAAAACCGGCCAGCATCCGCAGCAGCGTAGACTTGCCGCAACCGGATGCGCCAAGCAGGGCAAAAATCTCACCCTTGTAAATCGTCAGGCTGACATCATCCACGGCGATCTGGCCGTCGAACGATTTGGTCAGGTTACGGATCTCCAGCAGTGGGGTCACAACCTTCTGGGATTTGGGCTGAGGGCGGGGAATCGCGTCATTCACTCAGTGTGCTCTCCGGCAAAAGCGGGTCAATGCTGCATGCTGTGTATGCAGCGCTGTTTATTATCGCTGTCAATAATAAGAATAACAGGCGGTCGTGAAACCGCCTGTCGGATCAGGGTCGGGAGGCCAATGCCCCGGCACACGGGGCACGCGGGGGCGGTTTATTTACCGCTCTTGACCCGGGTCCAGGCGCGGGTACGTACGCGGTCAATCTTCGGTTCCTGCACCTTCAGGGTAAACATCTTGGCGCGCACGTCCGCCGGCGGGTAGATGCCGGGGTTGTTGCGCACGTCAGCGTTGACCAGCGGGGTGGCAGCCAGGTTGCCGCTGGCGTAGTAGACGGTGTTACTGATGTTGGCCATCACGTCCGGCTTCATCAGGTAGTTGAGGAACTGGTAGGCTTCCTCTTTATTTTTGGCGTCAGTCGGCATGGCGAAGACGTCAAAGAAGGCCAGCGCGCCCTCTTTCGGAATGCTGTACGCCACATTCACGCCGTTTTTCGCCTCTTTGGCCCGGTTGGCCGCCTGCATCACATCCCCTGCCCAGCCGACCGCGACGCAGATGTCGCCGTTCGCCAGATCGTTGATGTATTGCGAGGAGTGGAAGTAGCGGATATTCGGCCGCAGTTTCAGCAGCAGATCGGTGGCCGGGCCGCTGTAATCTGAGGCAGCGCTGCTGTTCGGGTCTTTGCCGAGGTAGTTGAGCACCGTGGCGAAAATCTCCTCCGGCGCGTCCAGGAAGGAGACGCCGCAGCCCTTCAGCTTCTCAAGGTTTTCCGGCTTCAGCACCAGATCCCAGCTGTTGACCGGCGCATCTTTGCCCAGCGCGGCTTTGACCTTATCGACGTTGTAGCCGATGCCGGTGGTGGCCCACAGGTACGGGATGGCGTATTTGTTGCCTGGGTCGTGCTTCGCCACCAGCTTCAGCAGTTCAGGGTCGAGGTTTTTGTAGTTCGGCAGCTTGCTCTTGTCGAGCGGCTGGAACACGCCCGCGCCCAGCTGGCGCTCCAGGAAACTGGCTGACGGCACTACCAGGTCAAAGCCGGTGCTGCCGGCCATGAGTTTGCCTTCCAGCACTTCGTTGGAGTCAAAGACGTCATACACCACCTTAATGCCGGTCTCTTTCTGGAAATTGGCTAAGGTGTCGGGCGCGATATAGTCAGACCAGTTGTACACATGCAGCGTCTTCTCTTCCGCCACAGCGGTAACGGAGGCCGCCATCAGCAGGCCGGCAACCAGGCCTGATAACCAGTTTTTACGCGGGATAACCATCCGTAACTCCTTCCAGAACAGGGTGAATCAACGAAATAAACGTGTATCTCACGGAGATACAACACCTTTCCTGACTTAGCGCCGTTGCCGCCCCTGCCCTTGCATAGCCATGCATGCGGCAGGGGGATGCCCATCACGGGATTAACCGCTTGGTTTTTCAGGGGTATCGCAGGCCCTACACAGAACCTGAAGCATAACCGCTGTTGCCGCAGCACACCATAGCCCAGCGTAAAAAACGCCTTTTATCGAATTTTTATGCATTTTTTGTCTATGTGATACGCCGGGTACGCGATAAACGGCGAGAAATATCTGGCAGTAAAGGGTAAAACGCAGAATAAACCAGTAAAAAAGCGGGGGGCGGGAAGATTTGCCGCCGCAGGAGCGGCAAAAGGGTGGCGGGCGGGATCAGTGCAGGCGGTGGAGGATCTCAACCGGCGGCGCGTTGTCATCCTCTTCGCCTAAAAACAGCAGGTCATTGGCACGGGCTTCCAGGATGATCATGGAGATCTGCTCTTCGCTCTGCTGCATAAAGCTGCTGAACTGCTCCAGCGTCACGCCCACCATCACGCTCAGCGACTGGCACACAATCAACTTCGGCAGGTTGTCATCCTGAATATCAATAAATGCCTTGGCTGACAGCGAGCTGGCGTTAATCTGGCTCAGGTCAGCGAACAGAGGGATCAGTGCGGTCGGCTTCACTTCTGCCAACGCTGAGAACAAAATCACGTTATCCACCAAATCGATCTTGGCATCGAAAACGCCATCAAAATTCTGCATATGCGGCAGATGGAGAGCCTGACAGGAATCGCACTCAAAGAACGATATCCCCAATTGATCCAGCCAGCGGCGCAGTTGCGCCAGATCGGGGATGGTGAGTGAATCCATAATTAGTCTGCCTCACGGGTTACGGAGATGGGAAAAGGGGCATAGCTTACGGAATAATCCGCCGCAACGCTATGCACAATCACATCGCGGACAATGGGTTTCAGATTTAACCGCCGGTTTTCAGCCGGTGGCCGCGCCGGGTGCGCTGCTCAATCCGGGCGATCATCATGCCGGCGATGTCGAGGCCGGTGGTGGCCTCAATGCCTTCCAGCCCCGGCGAGGCGTTCACCTCTATCACCAGCGGGCCGCGCTCCGCCCGCAGGATGTCTACCCCGGCCACCTCCAGCCCCAGCGTGGCGGCGGCTTTCACCGCCATCGTGCGCTCTGCGGCGCTGAGGGTGACCGGGCTTGCGGTACCGCCGCGGTGCAGGTTAGAGCGGAAATCACCGGGCCGCGCCTGCCGTGCCATCGCGGCCACCACCTTGCGGCCAATCACCAGGCAGCGGATGTCACACCCCTGCGCCTCCCGGATATACTCCTGCACCAGAACCGGCACATTCAGGCCACGAAAGGCCTCAATCATGCTTTGCGCCGCCTGCCGGGTGTCGGCCAGCACCACGCCGATCCCCTGAGAGCCCTCCACCAATTTAACCACCAGCGGCGCCCCGCCGACTAACGCGATCAAGTCATCGGTATCGTCCGGTGAATGGGCAAAACCGGTAACCGGCAGCCCGATGCCCTGCCGGGCCAGCAGCTGCAAAGTATGCAGTTTGTCCCGTGCGCGGGCTATCGCCGCGGCGGTGTTAAGCGCAAAGGTGCCCAGCATTTCAAACTGGCGCAGCACCGTCAGACCATAGGGGGTGATGGCCGGGCCGACCCGCGGGATAACCGCCTGGTAGCCGCTGAGCGCCCGCCCCTGATAAAGCAGGCCCGGCGCGGCCGGGTTGATATTGAGAGTGCATGACAGCGGGTCAATAATCTCCGCCTCATGCCCGCGGCTCACGGCCGCATCGTGCAGGCGACGGCTGGAATAGAGCGTGGCATCGCGGGAGAGAATGGCAATTTTCACAACAGGCTCCCTGTAGGCACCGGCCCCGCCGTTGCCGCGTCCGATAGGCAGAATTAATCAGATTAACAGGTAATTCCTGCTTTTGTTTCGGGCGCGCGACCGGCATAGTAGCGCCAACAACAAAATGTCATGCGTCGGGTAACACTTTTTATGCAACGCCACCCTGTTTCATTTTCAGGCTGCGCAGCCCGGCACATGAGTGATGGTTTATTCTCAAGTCCTTTACAGGCACGTTAACCAAGGAGTTTCCATGTTTGCAGTTATTTTTGGGCGTCCGGGCTGTCCGTATTGTGTCCGTGCTAAAGAGCTGGCTGAAAAACTCACCGAAGAACGTGATGATTTCAACTTCCGCTATATCGACATCCACGCGGAAGGCATTACCAAAGCCGACCTGGAGAAGACCGTGGGCAAACCGGTTGAAACCGTGCCGCAGATCTTCCTTGATCAGAAACACATCGGCGGCTGCACAGACTTCGAAGCTTACGCGAAAGAGAACCTGGCCCTGTTCCAGTAATCGTTCCCCGGCTTTTATGCAGCAAAAAGGCGCTCACTGAGCGCCTTTTTTCATGGCTTTTTCCCGCCTCAGCGCGCCCTGCGGCGATGCCAGTGCTGCCACAGACCCTGTATCAGCATAAAAATCAGGGCCCCCAGCACACACCAGAAAATGGCGCTGGCCGCGTAGGCCATCTCCTGCCACAGCGGGCGTACCCTGACAAAATAGAGCACCCGGATCAGGTAGCAGAGCGGAATCGCCAGCACGGCACCAAAAAAGGCGGCAAACAGGCCGCTCTGCTTCACCAGCGACGTCGTCACCATGCCCGGTAACATAAACAACAGCAAGCCATACTCCGGGCCGGGCGCGAAATTGCGCACCACAATCAGCTCTGTTTTCAACATGATGAAAATGGTCAGAAACAGCAGGCAGCAGAGTGCTGTGCCATATTTGCCCTGGACATGCGTCATACTGCATCCTCCATAAATGACCTGAACTTCCGCCGGTGGTGCCCGTGCTGCCGTGATGGGCCTCTCCTGCCGGCATGAAGTGCGTAGTGAACTTTCCCTGTATGAATGACGTGGCGATGCCACAAGATAAAACCGCTGAAGGGCCGGTTTTTACCGGCTTTTATCTGGCTGAAAGGCGGGCTTAACGCTAAAATGTCGCGCATCATCGCGTTCTCATGGAAGGAAAACATCCCCTGACGCTTTTGCTGCCCGCTTCAAATATAATGCTGCTGAATTTATATCGATAACCCACTCATATCAAGAATTTGTTGGTAAACAATAAGTTAACCCACGTGAACATAAACGTCTCTAATTTGTTAAACGGGAATTATGTCCTGTTACTCTTTGTGGTTCTTGCGCTCGGTTTATGTCTGGGCAAGCTGCGGCTTGGTTCGGTACAGCTGGGAAATTCCATCGGCGTATTAGTGGTTTCCCTGATCCTGGGGCAGCAGCATTTCGCCATCAATACCGAAGCGCTGAGCCTCGGCTTTATGCTGTTTATTTTTTGTGTTGGGGTGGAAGCCGGGCCGAACTTTTTCTCGATCTTTTTCCGCGATGGTAAAAATTATTTAATGCTGGCGCTGGTGATGGTGTTCAGCGCGATGCTGATCGCCTTAGGGCTGGGGCGGCTGTTTGGCTGGGACATCGGCCTGACGGCGGGGATGCTGGCCGGCTCCATGACCTCAACCCCGGTGCTGGTGGGCGCAGGCGATACCCTGCGCAACACGCTCGGCAGCGGCCCGCAGCTGGCCGTGGCGCAAAATAACCTCAGCCTCGGCTACGCCCTGACGTACCTGATCGGGCTGGTGAGCCTGATCTTCGGCGCACGCTACCTGCCGAAACTCCAGCATCAGGACCTGCCCACCAGCGCCCAGCAGATCGCCCGCGAACGCGGGCTGGACACTGACAGCCAGCGTAAGGTCTACCTGCCGGTGATCCGCGCTTACCGCGTCGGCCAGGAGCTGGTGGCCTGGGCGGACGGCAAAAACCTGCGTGAGCTGGGCATTTACCGCCAGACCGGCTGTTACATTGAACGCATCCGCCGCAACGGCATTCTGGCCACGCCGGACGGTGACGCCGTATTGCAGGTGGGCGACGAGATTGCGCTGGTGGGCTACCCGGACGCCCACGCACGCCTCGACCCGAGCTTCCGTAACGGCAAAGAGGTGTTTGACCGTGACCTGCTCGACATGCGCATCGTGACGGAAGAGATCGTGGTGAAGAACAATAATGCGGTGGGCAAGCGGCTGAGCCAGATCCAGCTCACCGACCACGGCTGTTTCCTTAACCGGGTGATCCGTAGCCAGATTGAGATGCCGATTGATGACAGCACGGTGCTGAACAAAGGCGACGTGTTGCAGGTCAGCGGCGACGCGCGCCGGGTGAAAAGCGTGGCGGAACGGATTGGCTTTATCTCGATTCACAGCCAGGTGACCGATCTGCTGGCGTTCTGCGCTTTCTTTATCATCGGCCTGATGATCGGCATGATCACCTTCCAGTTTAAAAACTTCTCTTTCGGCATCGGCAATGCGGCCGGGCTGCTGTTTGCCGGCATTCTGCTGGGCTTTTTGCGCGCCAACCACCCGACGTTCGGCTATATCCCGCAAGGGGCGCTGAACATGGTGAAAGAGTTCGGCCTGATGGTGTTTATGGCCGGTGTGGGCCTCAGCGCCGGCAGCGGCATTACCCATGGTCTGGGCATGGTCGGCGGCCAGATGCTGCTGGCCGGGCTGGTGGTGAGCCTGGTACCGGTGGTGTTGTGCTTTCTGTTCGGCGCGTATGTGCTGCGCATGAACCGTGCGCTGCTGTTCGGCGCGCTGATGGGTGCGCGCACCTGCGCCCCGGCCATGGAGATCATCAGCGACACCGCGCGCAGTAATATCCCGGCGCTGGGCTATGCGGGCACCTATGCCATCGCCAACGTGCTGCTGACGCTGGCCGGTACGCTGATTGTGATTATCTGGCCCGGCACCTGATGTAATACCCTGATGAATAAACAGCTTTTAAAATTGCAATATTTTTTTTAAAAAATAACGGCACCCTGAGAACTTATTTCAGGCCATACAGTCTGACTTAATGCCACTGCTTTTCTTTGATGTCCCCACTTTGGAGAGCCCGATAGTCCCGCCTGATTACAGGTTCAAGACTACCGGGTTTTTTCTTGCCTGCCGTTTGCTGTCGCCCCGCTTAAGGTTCTCTTAAGCCAATTTGGTTACCGTCTGATGACACATTAATGTCACCGGATGTTGTCGTGAAATTTTCCCTGCCCCGTGCTGCTGACCTCAATCGTGCCTCAACAGCCCCTGCGATTAAGATTTTCCCGCTTTACTCCCTCAGCCGCCGCTTTTACTGTTCACAGGTTTTTGGCCTGTTGATCAGTGGGTTGCTGTTTTTCTGGCTGTCACGCCATGAACAGTTTGACCTGAGCCTCAGCCAGCCGTGGTTTGACCCGCTCAGCGGCCATTTTCCGTTGCAGGAGAACTACTGGCTGAATCTGATAAACCACCGGTTACTGAAGCAGGCGATCATTGCCGGTGCGGTGTGCGGCCTGCTGTGGGGTGTAATACGGCGTGAACCGCGGGTGGTGCTGGTGATGTTGCTGTTTGCGGTGGGGCCGCTGGTGGTCGGGGTGCTCAAAGCCACCAGCGCCCACTCCTGCCCCTGGGATTTACAGGCCTTTGGCGGGCAGGCACAGGGTTACCCCCTGCTGGGTGCGGTGCCGCTGAATGCCGGGCCGGGGCGCTGTTTCCCCGGCGGCCACGCCTCCAGCGGGTTTTGCGTGATGGCACTGTTTTTCCTGTTTTACCCGCAGCGGCGGCAGCTCGCCTGGGCCTGCTGGCTGGCGGGCATCGTGCTGGGGCTGGTGATGGGCTACGGACAAGTGATGCGCGGGGCGCATTTTTTCACCCATAACCTGTGGGCCGGGTGGTGGGTGTGGGTTGGCCAATTGGCTGTGTTTGGGTGGAGCGACAGTTACCGCCGATATCGAGTAAGGAAAACCTGATGGAACAACTTAACCACCAGCTGTTCAGCTGGATTAACGCCACGCCGGACTCCCCGGCCTGGTTGCTGGCGTTTGCCACCTTTCTGGCCCGCGATCTGATCGCCATTGTGCCGCTGCTGATTGTCGGCCTGTGGCTCTGGGGGCGGCCGGACACTATCGACCAGCAGCGGGAACTGGCCTGCAAGGCGCTGATTGCGCTCTGTTTTGCCATGGCATCCACCACCAGCATCTCGATGCTGTTTCCCCATGCGCGCCCGTTCGTTGAAGGGTTTGGCTACACCTTCCTGCACCACGCGCCGGATGACTCTTTCCCCAGCGACCACGGCACCGCCATTTTCACCTTTGCCCTGGCGTTCCTCTGCTGGCACCGCGTCTGGTCCGGTCTGGTGCTGATGGTGATCGCCACCGGGATTGCCTGGTCGCGCGTCTACCTGGGGGTTCACTGGCCGCTGGACATGGTGGGCGGTTTCCTGGTGGGCGGCGTCGGCTGTTTGTTTGCACAGCTGGTCTGGAATCTCTTCGGCCCTTTCCTCTCCCCCCAGTTGGCGCGCCTCTACCGTTTCTGCTTTGCGGTGCCGATCCGCAAAGGCTGGACGCGGCATTGAGTGCCTGACGCTCCGGATCGCACAAAAGGCCTGTTCGCAGGTCTTTTTTCTGCGTACCCCCTCACGTTTTTTTTCATCAGAGGCTAGTATGGAAGCCTTGCAACAGACTTGAGGTCAGGAATGGAAACACGACGCGAAGAACGGATACAACGGCTGGTTCAGGCCCTGAAGCGGGCCGATAAAATTCACCTGAAAGAGGCGGCCATGCTGCTCGGCGTCTCTGAGATGACCATCCGGCGCGATCTCAGCGCCCAGCCTGCCAGCGTGGTGCTGTTGGGGGGCTATGTGGTGATCGACCCGAAAACCAACAACGTCACCAACTATTTTGTCTCTGACCAGCAGGCCCGGCAGGTGGAGGAGAAGCGCCGCGTCGGCGCGCTGGCCGCACAACGCGTCAGCGCCAATGACACGCTGTTTTTTGATTGCGGCACCACCATTCCCTATATCATCGATGCCATTGATGAAGACCTGCCCTTTACCGCGGTCTGTTATTCGCTCAATACCTTTCTGGCATTGCAGGATAAACCGCTGTGCAAAGTGGTGTTATGCGGGGGCGAATTCCGGCCGGACAGCTACATTTTCACCCCGCTGGCGGGCCATAACCTGCTGGACAACATCTGCCCCAACAAGGCGTTTATCTCCGCCGCCGGCATCCACCTGGAGCACGGGGCCAGCTGCTTTAATTTTGACGAAATTGAGATGAAACACCGCGCCCTGAGCGGGGCCGGCCAGCGCATCCTGGTGTGTGACCACACCAAGTTCGGCCAGGTCAAACCCGCCCGCATCGGCGACCTGACGCTGTTTGACACCATCATTACCAACCGCCCGCCCGACGCAGCGTTTTTACGCTATTTCCACACGCAAAAGATCACCCTGCTGAGCTGAGCCCCCCTTTTTTACCAGGCTGCTTAAAATCGCGGCAAACACGCTCAGGTAGCCTGGCCCGCGGTAGCAAACGATTGCGTTGTTCGCTATGCTGCTGCCCGATACCGTGGCAGCCGCTTATTTTGTTCAAAAAGCAGTCTGGCAGCACAATATTTCACCAAAGCAAGCTAAGAAACCTCTTATGGTGCATTTGCGAGAACGATCACGGACGTTTTCACCAGGGATCGCTATTGTGGCGCGCTCTGATTCCCTGAGAGAGATAATATCAGGAGAAAATATCGCATTGAGGGACTGACTCTTGTCTCTGTCGGGTGATGACGGCATCATGCCGGACAAAAATGGGCAAAACCGCCGGTTGACAAAAGAATATTTTTTAACCAGCCTCGCCTGCGGGCGGGCTGATGCCGGGGAGCCGGCTTTCTCTTAACGTGTTCACGCGGAGGCACTATGGACACTACACAAACGGGTACGATCATTTCCCCTGCCGACAGCGGGGCGGGCTGGCGCAAAACTGACACTATGTGGATGCTCGGCCTGTACGGCACCGCCATCGGGGCCGGTGTGCTGTTTCTGCCGATCAACGCCGGGGTCGGCGGCCTGATCCCGTTAGTTATCATGGCGCTGCTGGCCTTCCCGATGACCTACTACGCCCACCGCGGCCTGTGCCGGTTTGTGCTCTCCGGTAAAAACCCCGGCGAAGACATCACCGAAGTGGTGGAAGAACATTTCGGCACCGGGGCCGGTAAGCTCATCACCCTGCTCTATTTCTTTGCCATCTACCCGATTTTGCTGGTTTACAGTGTGGCAATCACCAACACCGTAGAGAGCTTCATCACCCACCAGTTGCAGATGACCGCCCCGCCGCGCGCGCTGCTGGCGCTGATTCTGATCGTGGGGCTGATGACCATTGTGCGCTTTGGCGAACAGTTCATCGTGCGGGCGATGAGCATCCTGGTGTTCCCGTTTGTCGCGATCCTGATGCTGCTGGCCCTGTACCTGATCCCCAACTGGAGCACCGCGCTGTTCCAGAACGTCAGCTTCTCGGCGGCCGAGGGCAGTAACGGCCTGTTGATGACCCTGTGGCTGGCGATCCCGGTGATGGTATTTGCTTTTAACCACTCGCCGATCATCTCCGCCTTTGCCGTCGCCAAACGCAACGAATATGGCGAAGGGGCCGAACGCAAATGCGCTTCCATCCTGGCGCGCAGCCACCTGATGATGGTGGCCACGGTGATGTTCTTTGTCTTCAGCTGCGTGCTGAGCCTCTCGCCTGCCGATCTGATGGCCGCCAAGGCGCAGAACATCTCGATCCTCTCCTACCTGGCGAACCACTTCCACAACCCGATGATTGAGTACCTGGCACCGTTCATCGCTTTTGTCGCCATTACCAAATCGTTCCTCGGCCACTACCTCGGCGCGCGGGAAGGCTTCAACGGGCTGATGATCAAATCATTGCGCAGCCGGGGCAAAACCGTGCCGGTGAGCCAACTGAACCGCGTGACCGCGCTGTTTATGCTGGTGACCACCTGGATTGTCGCCACTCTGAACCCCAGCATCCTCGGGATGATTGAAACTCTGGGCGGCCCGGTGATCGCCATGTTGCTGTTCCTGATGCCGATGTATGCGATCCAGAAAGTGCCGGCGATGCGCAAATACAGCGGTGCCGCCAGCAACCTGTTTGTGGTGCTGATGGGGCTGGTAGCGATCTCCGCCATCCTTTACAGCCTGTTCGGCTAAGCGCTGAGACAAAAAACAGGCAACAAAAAAGAGCGCCGCGGCGCTCTTTTTTTATTCCGGCCATCAGGCCTTGTCTTTGTCCCCGAACCAGCCGCCAAACCAGCTGCTCAGTTGCATCATCACCCGGTCCCACAGGCGGCTGATAAAGCCCCCTTCTTTGACTTCGGTCAGTGCCACCAGCGGCCGTTGCTCCACGACCTTGCCGTTCAGCTCAAAATTGATGGTGCCGACCACCTGGTTTTTCGCCAGCGGCGCTTCCAGTTGCGGCTGGTTAAGTTTAAAGCTGGCCTTGAGGTTTTTCATCTCACCGCGCGGAATGGTAATGGCAGCGTCCTTCGCCACGCCCAGCGCCACCTCGCTGGCATCCCCAAACCAGACCCGCTGGCTGACGAACGGCGCGTCCGCTTTAATTGGCGTCGCGGTTTCATAGAAGCGGAAGCCCCAGGTCAGCAGCGTCTGGCTCTCATTAAAGCGGATGCTGTCACTTGGCGCGCCCAGCACCACGGAAATCAGCCGCATGCCGTTGTCGGTGGCGGACGACACCAGGTTATACCCGGCGCCGGAGGTGTAACCGGTTTTCACCCCATCCACATTCAGGTTGGTGCTCCACAACAGGCGGTTGCGGTTCACCTGGCGGATGCGGTTAAAGGTGAACTCTTTCTCTTTGTGCAGGGCGTACTCGTCCGGCGTGTCACGGATCATCGCCTGGGTGATCAGCGCCATATCACGGGCGGTGCTGTACTGCCCCTCCGCATCCAGGCCGTGTACCGTCAGGAAGTGGGTATTCTGTAGCCCCAGCGCCTGCGAATAGGTATTCATCAGCCGCACAAACGCGTCCTGGCTGCCGGCCACGTAGTCCGCCAGCGCGATGCTGGCATCGTTGCCGGACTGGATCACAATCCCTTTGTTCAGCTCAGAGACCGGCACGCGGTCGCCCGGCTTCAGGAACATCAGCGACGACCCGCGCAGCGCCGGGTTGCCGGTGGCCCAGGCATCTTTGCCCACGGTGACCATGTCATCCGGGGTGATTTTTTTCGCTTTGATCGACTGGCCGATCACGTAACTGGACATGATTTTGGTCAGGCTGGCCGGGTCAAGCCGGGTATCAGGGTTAGACTGCGCCAGGATCTTGCCGCTGTTGTAATCCATCAGCACATAGGCCTTGGCATTGATTTGCGGGGCGACCGGGGCATCAGCGGCCCCCGCGGGGGCGGCGGCAAGCCATAGCACCGCAGTACTGACGCCGGTAACGGCGCGCAGAGAGACGAGGAGAGAATTGTTCATCAGCGGATCAGCGTTTCCATTCAGACAATTGAAAAGACTTACTCTTTCAATCAGATCGTGTTGTACCTGTGGTGCAAACCTAGCATTTTTTTTACCCGCTGATAAACCTTCTCTATGTAAAGTTTTCATCCTCCGCACGTTTCTTAACGGAAATTTCCGCGATCTTATCCCCGGCGCGCCCTGATCTGCCCGCCGGCCCCGGTTTCATAATGGCGTGCCGCCACATCCGGGTGCGAGCGCAGCCGCCCTTTCAGGTAATTCCAGCCGACGTCACGCAACAGCGGGTTCAGCGGGTCGCTGGCCGGGCCGTGCGCCTGCGCGGCAAGGTGCGGCGGCAAAGGGTAAACCGGCACCACCGAATCGAGCCGCGCCCCCAGGAAAAACGCCAGCGAGAGGCGGTCATGGCGCGCGGGCGGTGTTTCAACCCGGTGCACGGTGGCACGCAGGAAACCGTTGGTGGCCAGTTCCAGCAACTCACCGATATTCACCACAAAGGTGCCCTCAACCGGGGCTGCGTCAATCCAGTGGCCCGGTGCGGCCTCCACCTGCAAGCCGCGCTGGCTGTCTTGTAACAGGAAGCTCAGGAACCCGGAATCTTTGTGCGCGCCGACACCCTGGCTGCTGCCGGTGTTGTCCCGGCCGGGGTAGCGGATAAGCTTAATATGCTCATTCGGCAGGTCACCATACAGGGAATCAAAGGCGTCCGGCGGCAGTTGCAGCGCCTCGGCAAAGGCACGCAGCAGGCGCAGTGCCATCTGCGTCATCGCCTGTTGCCAGGCGAGCAGCGCCGGTTTCAGCGCCGGCAGCGCCGCAGGCCACTGGTTCGGCCCCTGCAGCCGCGCCCAGGCGGGGCTTTCCGCGGTCAGCGGCAGCGCCGGGCGCTCAGCCCCGATGTCAAACTGCTCGCGCCAGTCTGCCTCGCCGCGCGTGAGTTCGGCGGCAGCGCGGTTATAGCCCCGGAAGTGCGGCGAATGCAGCATGCTCACCGCCTGTTTTTCCGCGTCCGGCAGGGCAAAAAAGTCCCGCGCCAGCTGCTGTACCCGCGCAAGCAGCGCCGGGTCAACGCCATGGCCGCTGAGGTAAAAGAACCCGACGTCGCGGGCGGCATGGCGCAGCTGCTGTAAAAAGGCGCTGCGCGAGGCCCGGCCCTGGGTGAACTGGGCAAAATCAAGCAGCGGCAGGCGGCGGGCGGGTGGGCTTCGGGTCATCTCAGGCTCCTGCGGTCAGGGCTGCCGGGGCGGCAGGCAAGGCTCCACGCTAGCACCGCCACGGCGATTGCCGCTAATAACCCTGTGTTCTGGCTTAGACCCGTTTGTTTTTACGCCGTGCGGCGGGGCCGTCACCACGGAGGATTGACCCGGCCGCCCTGCTGCGGCATGGTGTGGCTCTTTTGCTTAGGAATTGAACACGTTATGGGCTTGTTTCTGAAGGCTGCCATCGGGGCGCTGGTGGTGGTGCTGATCGGCATGTTATCGAAGACCAAAAACTACTACATCGCCGGGCTGGTGCCGCTGTTCCCCACCTTCGCGCTGATCGCCCACTACATTGTCGGCAGTGAACGGTCGATTGAGGCGCTGCGCACCACCATTATTTTCGGCATCTGGGCGGTGATCCCCTATCTGGTTTATCTGGTGTCGCTCTGGTTTTTCGTCGGTACATGGCGGCTGCCGCTGGCACTGCTGGCGGCGGTAGGCTGTTGGGTGGTGGCCGCCTGGCTGCTGATCCAGCTCTGGAACCGCTGGCACGGGCAGGCATAAACCGGCGCTGTCGTCTGGGTGTCACTTTTCTGATTTAGCCTGAGACTCCCTGACGCAGCGGCGCCTGGCGGCTACGCTGTGAGAAGCCCATGCTGACCCGGAGACACGCCATGGATTTAGCCCTGTTCGATCTTGACGAGACATTGCTGTGTGAAGACAGTGCCACCCTGTGGCTGCGCTGGCTGGTGTCACAGGGCTTTGCCCCGGCAGAGCTGGTGCGCCAGCAACCGGTATTGCTGGAAAAAGCCCGGCGCGGGGCGCTGGCCGGGGAGGATTACCGGCTGGTGACGTTGTCGCCACTGGCCGGGCTGAGCTGCCGCACTGTGTCCGGCTGGGTGGATCGCTTCATCCAGCGGGACATCCTGCCGCGCATCTACCCGGACGCCCGCCGCCAGCTGCTCTGGCACCGTGAGCGTGGGGACTACATCATCATCCTGTCAGCCAGCGGCAACCATCTGGTCAGCCCGATTGCGCGGACGCTGGGGGCGCACCAGGCGCTGGCCCCGGACGCCGGGGTAGAAGACGATCGCTTTACCGGCGCCCCCCACCCGGCCACCGCCCACCATGACCATGCACAGCGGGTCGAACACTGGCTGGCGGGCTGGGGCGGCGAGCCGTTCCGGGCGCTGCACGGCTACAGTGATTCAATTCATGACCGGGCGCTGCTGGAGCGGGTGGATCACGCCAGTGTGATCAACCCCACGCCGGAATTGCATGCGCTGGCCAGCCGGCGCGGCTGGCAGGTGCGTGCCTGGCAGCGCTGACCCTTACGCCAGGCTGAAATCATGCCGGAAGGCCGCGCTCTCCCTGCTCACTTCGTCTTGCAGGAACGCCAGAAACAACTTCAGGGCGGCAGGCTGGCGGAGGCCGGCCTGCGTCTGGATCTGTAACGTGCGCTGGCTGAGCTGGCCGACCTGCAAATCCCGCAGCCGCACGCCATCCTGCCGGGCGCGGAACAGTACCGAGAAGTGGCTGCACACGCTAATCGCCTGCGGCGTATTAAGCATAAACTGGTAAAGCGCGGAGAAGTTATTGCAGCTGAGCGTCGGCTCCAGGAAGGTGCCGCTCATCCGGCAGGAGAGATCAAACAGCTGGCGGATGGTAGTGCCCGGCTCCGGCAATGCCAGCGGATAGGGGTGCAGGCTGGCGAGATCCACCGGCCCCTGCGCCAGCGGATGGTCAGGCCGCATCACCAGCAGCACCGGGGCCGGGAACGCGGCCACCACCTCCACCCCGCGCTCCGGCGCCAGGCAAAACTGTAATGCCACATCCGCCTCACCGCTGCGCAACGCTTCCGACACCTCCACCGCCGGGCTGACCACCAGGTGAAACGTCACGGAGGGTGTCTGCGCCCGGAAACGCGTCAGTAAAGTGGGCAGCAGGTCAAACGCCATGCCGTCCGTGCAGGCAACCCGGATCAACGTGCGGCGCACCGCCCGCAACCCCTGGATCTCCGCCACCGCATACTCCATGTCACGCATACTTTTGCGCACATGGTTCTCCAGGATTTTCCCCGCATCATTTAACACCATCCCCCGTGCATGGCGCTCAAACAGCGGCGCGCCGACCTTCGCCTCCAGCCGCTGGATCTGGCGGCTGATGGCCGACACCGCCACAAACAGCTGCTGGCTGGCTGCGGCCAGAGAACCGCCATTGGCGACGGCTAGAAAATAACGGATTTCGGTGCTGTGCATACGGTTGCCCCAGGATGATGCATGCCTCAAAAGTGGGCACCCCAGCCTTATAATAAAAGCAACGTGCGCTTGCAATTATTATTATTGCGGCAACCCTCGCGATTGGTTTAGATGGAAAGGCATAACACATCTTCTAAAAAATACGCCTCCTCATAAAAACTCGCGCAGACAGGGAAAATGATGACAGCTCAAGACGCAGTAACCCAGGCACTGGCCTGGTTCGACAGCGGTGCATTCCGCGACACCCTGGCCCGGCGTGTGGCCTACGCCACCGAAAGCCAGCGCGATGACCGCGACGCGGTACTGGCCGACTATTTAAGCCAGGAAATCGCCCCGCCGCTGGCGGAGATGGGGTTTTCTTTGCAATGGCTCGACAACCCGGAGGCGGCAAACCGGCCGTTTTTAATCGCCACCCGCATCGAAGACCCGGCGCTGCCGACCCTGCTCTGCTACGGCCACGGTGATGTGGTGACCGGCGACGCCGAGGGCTGGCGTGACGGCCTAACCCCCTGGGCGCTGGTGGAGGAAGGGGATCGCTGGTATGGGCGCGGCACGGCTGACAACAAAGGCCAGCACAGCATAAACCTGGCGGCGCTGGCGCAGGTTTACACTGCCCGCGGCGGGAAACTGGGCTTTAACTGCAAGCTGCTGTTTGAAATGGGCGAAGAGATCAGCTCGCCGGGGCTGGCGGCGATCTGCCGCAGCCACCGGGAAGCGCTGCGCGCCGATCTGTTTATCGCGGCCGACGGGCCGCGCATGAGCGCCGACCGCCCGACGCTGTTCCTCGGCTCCCGCGGCTGCGTGAATTTCCGCCTGAGCGTCACGCCGCGCGAGCGTGCCTACCACTCAGGCAACTGGGGCGGCGTGCTCAGCAACCCCGGCACCCGGCTGGCGAATGCCATCGCCGCGCTGGTGGATGCGCGCGGTGCGTTGCAGGTCGATGCGCTGAAGCCACCCGCCCTGACCCCGGCGCTGCGGGCGATCCTGCGTGAACTGGAGGCCGGCGGCCAGCCGGGCGACCCGGCAATCGATGCTGACTGGGGTGAGCCGGGGCTGACGCCCGCCGAGCGGCTGTTTGGCTGGAATACGCTGGAGGTGCTCAGTTTCCTGACCGGCAACCCGCACCAGCCGATGAATGCCATCCCGGCGCAGGCCACCGCGGTTTGCCAACTGCGGTTTGTGGTCGAGACCGACTGGACACAGTTAACCCATCACCTGCGCGCCCACCTGGACGCCGCCGGTTTCCCGGATGTGGCCGTAGAGGTGATTCGCGGTACCCCGGCTACCCGGCTTGACCCGGCCCACCCGCTGGTGGAGTGGGCGCTCGGCATTATGCAGCACGCCAGCGGTAAAAAACCGGCATTGCTGCCGAACCTCGGCGGCTCACTGCCGAATGAGGTCTTCGCGGAGATCCTTGGCCTGCCGACGCTGTGGATCCCCCACTCTTACCCGGCCTGCGGCCAGCACGCCGCTGACGAACACCTGCTGAAACCGGTAGCGCGGGAAGGATTACAGATCATGGTCGAATTGCTGTGGGCGCTGGGCGAGGCGGACAACCCCCTAAGCCTGACACAGGAGGTGGCACCATGAGCGCCACCCTGACGCTGCACGCCGCGCGCCCCAGCCTCTACAAAACCCTGTTTGCCACCTGCATCGGCAATGCGCTGGAGTGGTTTGACATCGCGGTTTACGGCTTTTTCGCCGCCTACATCGCCCATGCGTTTTTTCCGGCGGCCGATCCGGCTGTGTCGCTGCTGCTGGCCTTCGGCAGTTTTGGCGTCTCCTTCCTGATCCGCCCGCTCGGTGCGGTGGTGCTGGGTGCCTATGCGGATCGCGCCGGGCGCAAGGCGTCCCTGCTGCTGTCAATCAGCCTGATGATGCTGGGCGGGCTGATCATCGTGGTGATGCCGTCTTACCAGAGCATCGGGCTGGCCGCGCCGCTGCTGGTGCTGCTGGCCCGGCTGATCCAGGGCTTTTCGGCCGGGGGCGAGTTCGGCAGCTCGACGGCTTTTCTGGTTGAGCACTTCCCGGAGCGGCGGGCGTTTATCGCCAGCTGGCAATTTGCGACGCAGGGGGCCAGCACCCTGCTGGCCTCGCTGTTCGGGCTGGGGCTGGCGGCCTGGCTGACGGAGCCGCAGATTCAGGCGTGGGGCTGGCGGGTGCCGTTCGCTTTTGGCTTGCTGATTGGCCCGGTGGGGCTCTACATCCGCCGCCACCTGCATGAACCGGTGACGCCGGCAGAAGCGCCGCGCACCGCCTCCCCCCTTAAGACGCTGGCGCGTGAGCAGAAAGGCCGCTTCTTTATCGCCATCGGCCTGATGGTGGTCTCGACGGCGGTGAACTACCTGCTCAACTATGTGCCGACCTATGCCACCAAAACCCTGCACCTGCCTGGTCAGGCGGCCTTCAGCGCCACGCTGATTGCCGGGATCATCCTGACGGTGGTGACGCCGCTGATCGGGCTGTGGGCCGAACGCATCGGCCGCCTGCCGCTGATGTGGGGATCGCTGTTGCTGCTGCTGGTCACGGTCTGGCCCGGTTTCTGGCTGATGACGCATAACCTGTCGCCGCTGTCGCTCTGCCTGCTGATTGGCTGGATGGCGCTGCTGAAGTCCGTTTACTTTGCCACCGTGCCGTCACTGATGGCCGATCTCTTCCCGGCCGCTACCCGCGCCAGCGGCATGGCCATCAGCTATAACGTGGCGGTAACGGTGTTCGGCGGCTTTGCGCCCTTTATCTGTACGCTGTTGATCACCTCCACCGGTACCCCGCTGGCCCCGAGCTACTACCTGATGGCGGTAAGCCTGCTGAGCGCCTGTGCGTTGCTGCGTGCACAACGGTTGCCGCGCTGATCCCACTGCCCAGGGAAGGGCAGTTTTTCTCCTGCGTTGAATCCGGGCGTCTCCCTGCATCCGGACGCTTACAGGTTTACAAGAAGCTCCCCTTCTTTCCTGCGCATTATTCACGCTTTTCCCCGTCTGTTTACTGCCCGGCGGTGGGTGGCTCCGTGGCCGGAATTTCCCACGGTGGCAGCCATAAAAGTATGTTGTAACTATCAATGCCCCCAGCTTATACACATCTTATGCCACTCTGGCGGCTCCAGAGGCGGGCAAGCGCAAGCCAGACTTTTTTCAGGCCGCCACCCCTTGTGCCACGCGGGCTGCGGGAAATTTGCTTATTTTTCGCACTGTTAGTTACGCAAAGAAAACACTGGATATATCCACAGGTATGCTGTATATTTATTGAACTCCTGTGGGGAGACGTAGCGTTCTGACATTGAGTGGTGAAAGTGATGATGATATCCGCAGCGGGTTTTGAAACCCTTCATCAAACGGTCTCAATGAGCAGCCGGGAACTGGCTGAACTGACCGGAACCTCGCATGGCGAGGTCAAGCGCCTGATCAAAAGCCTGGAGACGGCCCAGCGTGTGTCGCAGCCTTTGCGCACCGCGGATTATGAGCGCGATGGGGAAACTTTTCAGGAGTACCTGTTGAACAAGCGTGATTCGCTGATGGTGGTGGCCCGCCTGTCGCCGGCCTTTACCTCGGTGGTGCTGGACCGCTGGCAAGAGCGTGAACTGACCCACGATCTGCCGGACTTTACCAACCCGGCGGTGGCCGCACGTGCCTGGGCGGAAGAGTTTGAGCGCCGTCAGGCGATGGAAAAGCAGATCGCCCTCATCGCCCCGAAGGCAGACTTTTTTGACCGGTATGTCACCGTTGAGGGCACGCTGGGCTTCCGTCAGGTGTGCAAGCTGCTGAAGGTTAAAGAGACCGATTTCCGCCAGTTCCTGCTGGAGCGCCAGATCATGTACCGCCTGGCCGGTGCCCTGACGCCTTACCAGCAGCATATTGATGCCGGGCGTTTTGAGATGCACTCCGGCACCGGTGAAAACAGCCACGCCTTCTCGCAGGCGCTGTTTACCTCTAAAGGCGTGAAATGGGTCGCTGACCTGTGGGCCAGCAAAGTCACCCAGACTGCGCGCGGTGCCGCTGCCTGACGGGCAGTGGCACGGTATGCGCCCCGTTTCCCGGGGGCGGCGTTGCCGGGGTGGTTTCTGTCGCTGTTTGTTGTTTGCTATTAATTGTACGCGCTATTGTGGGGCTGACGCAGGTGGATGCGCCTTTCCGCCGGCCGGCCCCGCTTTTTCTTGCGCCGTTCTTCGCCTTCGCGATTTCCGGTATTGATTAATTTCGCCGTAAAATATCTGTGCTATTTTTTTACGCGTGTACAACTTCCTGTTAGTTATTATTTTCAGCCAGTAATATTCTTGCATAATTAATCCCGCCTTCTTAATAATCCCCGTTATTTTCGAAAATTAAAAACGTTAAGAGGGTCACAATTTGTAGTCGCACCCGTTTATTTGTTTTAACGCCTCCTCTATTTTTTACATTCCTTTTCTCCTGCTACATATTAATGTGAGGCACTGTTATGGCGCTCTACAAATATGAGAACTTTTTGCAGCAGTCCCGTGTTGCGGCTTTTGATGTGATCTACGACCCCGGGGCCACGGTGGTGTACCCGGGTATTTATCGCTGCACCTCGTGCGGGGATGAGATTGCCGTCGGCAGCGGGCAACGCCTGCCGGAGCTTAACCACCGGCAACACTATGGCTCGGTGCCGGTGCGCTGGCAGTTACTGGTCTATCCGCAATTACGTTCCTGACGCCATACCAGTCACACATATCTTTATATCAGCCTTTCTGTCCTTACCTATTTATCATGATGATTTTCGCAACATGCATTAATTAAGAGAATGGCATTTGGGCTTTCAGAATCACGCTAATTATGCGGAAAAATAAAATCACCGGGTGGTGTTTCACCCTATAAATTTATTTTTAATGGGTATTATCCATTCGTATAATAGCGCTCATGACAATGAAGTTATAAAGGGCATGCCTGTATATGCCCTTTATTCAAGCTTATTGTTCGCCTATCCGCAATAATTTCCCGTTCTCTGCATCCGTTAACAGATACAGGTAGCCATCCGGCCCGACCCGCACCTCACGGATGCGCTCTTTGCGGTCGCTTAGCAGCCGCTCCTCATTGACCACCTTGTCGCCGTCCAGCGTCAGCCGGATCAGTTCCTCCTGTGCCAGCGCCCCCACAAACAGGGAGTGTTGCCAGGCGGGGAAGCGATCGGCGTTGTAAAAAGCCATGCCGCTCACACCAGGCGATTTTTTCCAGGCGTACAACGGGGGTTCAGTGCCGGGGGCGGTTTCCCCTTTCGCTTCAGGGATCGGCAGGCCGGAGTAGTTGATGCCGTGCGTTGCCAGCGGCCAGCCATAATTTTTACCCGCCTGCGGAATATTCACCTCATCACCGCCGCGCGGGCCGTGCTCGGTTTCCCACATCACGCCGCTCCAGGGGTTAAGCGCCAGCGACTGCGGGTTCCGGTGGCCATAAGACCAGATTTCCGGCCGCGCATCGCGCCGGGTGACAAACGGGTTATCCGCCACCGGCTGCCCTTCCGGCGTCAGGCGCACAATTTTCCCCTGTAACAGCGAAAGCTTCTGGGCGGTCGGCCGCTGGTTATTTTCTCCCAGCGTCATGAACAGGTGGCCTTGCCGGTCAAACGCCAGCTTGCCGCCGAAGTGGTTACCGGTAGAGAGTTTGGGCTGCTGTTGGAAAATGCGCCGGAAACCGGTGAGCTGGGTGAAGTCATCCGAGAGCCGCCCATACCCCAGCGCCGTACCGGCCTTGTCTGCCTCTTCGCCGCTGCCCTGCTCCGCATAACTCAGGTAAACGCGGCGGCTGGTGGCGAAGTCGGGCGCGGGCAGCACCTCCAGCAGGCCGCCCTGTCCCTGGGCCCAGACCTGCGGCACCCCGCCGATGGGGGCAGACAGCCCTTTCCCCGCCTGCCAGCGGCGCAACTGGCCGCCACGCTCGGTGATCAATGCCCCCTGGTTGTCCGGCAGGAATGCCAGTGACCAGGGGTGATCCAACCCCTCCTGCAATACCGTCACCCTGGGGGCCGCCGCTAGGGCAGACAGCGAGGCAACATTCAACAAACAACAACTCAGAAACAGAGCAGAAACACGCGGCAGCGGCATCGGGGTATCTCCATGTTAAGGTGTCAGTTAAGGGTAGATGATGGGGGTTATCGCGCCCTTGTGCGGCGGGCAGCTTTACGTTTGCTGACATTCCCGGTAGGGTGCGCCATTCAGATCTCCGCAACCGGGAAAATCAGGCTACGCTGTAATCAATTTGTTGCGGGGCTGTGCAGGAAACGTGCAGAAACCTTTTTTTTACACCTTTTTTACGGCGCGACAGGTATCCTTTCCTGCGAAAAGTCAGACAGATGAGAGAGTAAATGGTCAACACATCACAGGCGAAGGTCATCATTCATTTATGCAGTTATCTGATTGTCCTTTACGGGCTGACGCTGGCCATTCCGCTGCTGTTTGCGCTCTACTTCCGCGAACGCGCCGAGATTTTTGCCTTTTTATATACCCTGATTATCTGCCTGGGTGCCGGGCTTATCGGCTCGTTCCTCACCCGGAAAAGCCCGCGGCATAACCTCGACCGGAAAAACGGCTTTTTGCTGATCCTGCTGTTGTGGGTGATTTTTTCGCTGATAAGCGCCCTGCCGCTGCTGCTGAATGAGGATATGCACATCCGGCTGGTGGATGCGGTGTTTGAGGGGGTGTCGGGCATCACCACCACCGGCGGCTCGGTGCTGAGCAACATTGATGCGCTGCCGCGCTCGATCCACTATTTCCGGGCGCAACTGAACTTTGTCGGTGGGCTGGGGGTGATCATCCTGGCGATCGCTATTCTGCCGCTGTTGGGCGTTGGTGGGCTGAAGATGTACCAGTCGGAGATGCCCGGCCCGATGAAAGAGGAGCGCGTGACGCCACGGCTGGCGGACGGCGCGAAGAACCTCTGGTTTGTCTACCTGATGCTGGGGGTGCTCTGTACCGTGGCCTACCGGGTGGCGGGGCTGAGCTGGTTTGACGCGCTGTGCCACGGTATTGCCACGGTGTCATTGGGCGGTTACTCGACCCGGGGTGACAGCCTGGGCTACTACAATAATGACGCGGTGGAAGTGGTCGCCGGGGTGTTTTCGCTGCTGTCGGCGGTGAGTTTCACCCTGTACTTTTTTGCGTTGAAAAAGCGCAGCGTGATGGTGATTCTGCGTAACCCGGAATTCCGTTTCTTTATCGGGCTGGCGGCGGTGGTGATTGGCATTACCTGTTTTGAGCTGTACCGCGTCAACCATTTCACGCTGCGCGAGTCACTGGTGCATGGCTTCTTTATGGCCTCCTCGGTGATGACCGATAACGGCCTCGCCCCCAGCGACTACGGCAGCTGGCCGCAGCATGTGATTATGCTGCTGATGCTCTCCAGCTTCTTTGGCGGCTGCATCGGCTCGACCTGCGGCGGCATTAAGATTTTCCGTATTTACGTGCTGTACCAGCAGTGTAAAGGTGAGATTCACCAGATCCTGCGGCCCAACCAGATCAAGACCATCAAGATGGGCACCAGCCCGATTGACGACCGGATTGTGAAGTCAATCTGGGGGTTCTTTATTCTTTATATTTTCTTCACAGTGGTGCTGACCTGGATTCTGAACAGTATGGGGTATGACATGCTGACGGCGTTTGCCACCGTGGCGGCCTGTATCAACAATATGGGGCTGGGTTACGGCGCCACCGCCACCGGCTTCGGCACGTTGAATGATGGTGCCAAATGGCTGATGTGTCTGGCGATGCTGCTTGGGCGTCTGGAGATTTTCCCGGTTATTGTGTTGTTTTCGCGGAATTTTTGGCGATATTGATGCTAGTCGCCCTGGCATTCAGGAGGCTTTTTCTGCGGCTCCGCTGCCGCCACCGGGCGTGAAGTGGCTTGTTTCGGTTGCTGATATCTGCTTATGCAGCCGAGTTTAAGCGGGATCGAGGTTTGTTGCGTTGGCATACGCCTGTTGTCTTTCAGCGGCCCCGCTGCCGGGCGTGAAGTGGATTGTTTCGGTCGTTCATATGCGCTTATGTAGCTGGGCTTAAAGGGGATCGAGGTAGGTTGCGTTGGCATACGCCTGTTGTCTTTCAGCGGCCCCGCTGCCGCCACCGCGCAAGGGGCGCGTAAGCGCCCGCCCCTTGCATCCCCGCGCCTTGGGTGGTTTGGCTGAATCATTGCCCGCTCTCGCGGGTGACCCTCATTTCGCCTCCGGGCTAATCGGGCCGCCGCAGACACGCTCCCAGCGTGGCTGCGACTCTCACGGGCATCCATGCCCGTTCGCCCGGCCCTGCGGCTCCATTCGGCAATGATTTTTACGCCCCCACCCCCTCTGCAAACCAATGAGTATGTGAGGAAATAGTAGGTGGGAGATTTTATAAGCGTGATGTGTGCTCTTTCCACTCTGCATTTTCATGTGATAACGATTTTAAGCCTGAGCCAATAACAACAAAGTCCTTATCTACTCTTTCCTTACATAGCCAAGGATTTGCAGAGGAGGTGGGGGCATTAAATTATTGCCGACGAGGACGCAGGGCCGGGTGAGCGGGCAGGACAAATTGGCCGGGAGCCAATTTGAACAACGCAAAGCGTTGGCCCCGAAGGGGTGAGCCCCATGGATGGGGCGAATAATTCCGCGAGAGGGACAGCCACGCTGGGAGCGTGTCTGTGTAGTGGCTTAATAGATTTAGACACGCTCAGAGGTTATAACTGACATAACTAATGAGGTGATTATATGAGCGGCCGGACATTTAC
>NZ_PJZF01000078.1 GCF_002858675.1 Chimaeribacter californicus | reverse complement strand
GTCCCAGTTGTAGCGGTTTGTTCATGCTGAGAAAGGTCAGTATGCATCACATCACGCACAGCCTCCATCAACCTTTCCGACGTGTAATCGACATTCCCGGCTGGGAGCGGGCTTCTCCATAAATCCAGAAGAGCGGGTAGGCTAGGCATCGTAATCCCTCAGATGTTTAGAAAATGTAAATACTACCTGGAGCATCCCTACTTTTCACTGGATATGTCCAAAATAGGATAAGGGACTACGCTCAGGGGAAACCGGTAAGACCGGTGTCCGCCGCCGTTACCAGGGCAACCATATTTCCTGGTAAAGGCCACCAGCGACCAACGGCCTTAGTTTGATTATCATCCTGCATTTTCATATAGTCAGCGCCTGCCTAATGCCCTCCTGGGCAATGAGAGGCTGCTTGTTTTGTGCTTACCTGGAAAGGGGTGAGTACATGCCAAGCAGCTTTACGTTCCGGTTCTAAACGGAACAGTGGATAGTTGGGTACAAGGCGCGGATCAGCGCCTTAATCTTACCCAGCACCCCTCCTGATTTACTCTCATTTGGCCAACACACAACACAGCGACGAAACCAATATATTTATTGGGGGACAGTTGGCAGCCAAACACTCCAGATTGACGTCATGGGAAATATCGCAATACCTGATTGAGCTTGGCCGGCCGGCCACCGCCAAAGAGGTTGCGCAGGGATTGAGAGAGCGTTACCCGCAGTACAATTCGACAGTGAGTGAGATCTACTTGCGCATGAGTTCCATCGCCAAGTCGCATAACTCTGATTGCCGGGTTGATGATTCTGTCAGGCCGCGAACCTTCCATCTCACACGATTAGACGACGAATTTTTCAAGCGGTGCCGGAACCCGGAGCGGATCGACCCGGAAAGACGGAAAGTGATGTTGATGACCGAGGAAGAGAAGGAAAGGGCAGAGAGCCGCATACCGCGGCTTGCCCTTAAGATTATGGCGGAGTCAGCCAGGCGACGCCTGGCGTCAGGTTAACGTGCAGCGCCGATTTTGCTTCTAAAGTGCCCAACCCGAGGGTTGTTCACGGCAGCATCACCCTTCGGTGCATCTGTGCTTTCCTTTTCAGCCTTGGCCTCTTCCGCAGCTGGTGGCACGTCCTGTGACTCCGCAGACGTTTCGT
>NZ_PJZF01000077.1 GCF_002858675.1 Chimaeribacter californicus | reverse complement strand
CTTATCCGGTTGTAATAACCTGTCAGATAAAGTCTCACATCCTGCTCTGCCTCTTCATCATTCGCGTATCCCTTCGGCGGCAGCCACTCCGTTTTCAGGCTGCGGAACAGGCGTTCTGCCACGGCATTGTCCCAGCAGTTGCCCCGACGGCTCATGCTGCTCGTCATGCCATAACGCAGCGCCATTTCACGGTACGACACGCTGCTGTACTGCGAACCCTGATCGGAGTGGAACAAGATCCCCGCCGGACGCCCCCGATTGTGCCACGCCATCGTCAGCGCATCCTGCGCCAGACGGCTGTCCGCCTTTGATGAGAACGCCCAGCCGACGACTTTACGGGCATAAAGATCCAGCACCACTGCCAGATACAGCCAGCCCGTGCCGGACCTGATGAAGGTGATATCTCCGCACCAGACACGATCGGGTTTTTCTACGGTAAAGTCGCGGTTCAGATGATTGGCCGCACATAATGCACTCCGGTCAACGATACGGTACCGATGCCTGCCGGGCTGTTTGCTGACAAGCCCGGCCTCCCTCATTAATCGCCCGGCTTTGTAACGACCGACCGCCTTGCCTTCCCGGCACAGTAACGTCGATAACGTTCTGGCCCCGGCGGCGCCCCGGCTTGCCTTATGCAGCTCCGTCATCCGGCCGCGAAGCACAGCGCGTGCTTTGTCGGCAGGACGTTGCTGCCGGTGATAGTAAAACAGGCTCCGGTGGACTCCCAGCACCAGGCAAAGCTCTTTTACACTGTACGGCCCGCTTAATGTGGTGATGAGTGTCAGGGTTTTGTGGAGTCCGACATCAGCAAAGCCGTAGCCTTTTTTAGGATATCCTTATCCCGTTCAAGCCGTTTTACCCGCTCTTCAAGTTCGCGGATGTACTGCTGCTCGGGCGTCAGCGGGGTTACCGGCTTTAACGCGGGACGAGCCGTGGGAAGCAGTCCGCCCCGGCGCTCTGTCTGCAGCTGTTTGACCCAGCGACGCATCGCAGTACGGCCAACCTCGTTGGTCTCACAGGCCTGTGCGATGGAGTACCCATGATCAAGAACCAGTTCCGCGCATTCGCGTTTGAATTCGGGAGTAAATGTCCGGCCGCTCATATAATCACCTCATTAGTTATGTCAGTTATAACCTCTGAGCGTGTCTAAATCTATTAAGCCACTACACAGACACGCTCCC
>NZ_PJZF01000076.1 GCF_002858675.1 Chimaeribacter californicus | reverse complement strand
CTGTCAGGACAGAAACAGGTATTTGATCAGCGCCAGTTCACAGAGCATGGCCGCGCCTACCAGCGTGATAATGCGTGGCTTGGCAGCCGGCCAGCCCTTTAACCGGTATTCAGCTGTCGCCCATCCGACCAGGCATGAGGCAAAAATGGTGACGATCATTGTCAGGGTAGACATCAGTGAGCCCCCTTTAACACGAAAATAGGAATCTCGAGGTCGTACTGCCGGCCGTGGTAAAGCGTGCCAGAGCGCGCAGGAGCGTCACCGCGCGGTTTAATGCGAACAAGTGATACCGGATACTGGTATCAATCCAAAAACGCTCCAGAAGCGCCTCAGCGGCCTCATAGACGTAAGGGTTCAAATCCATTGAGCCATCAGCTTGCAGCCTCTCCTGGAAACCATGAGCGAGGAAAATAGCTTTGATCTCTTGCTTGTTCATCATTCCCCTACAACGTCCTTAAACAGCTCATATCCCGAGGTCTTGCCATTGAACCGGCTTTCACTTGCCCAGGTATGGCGCTGGGTAGCCAGGGATTTAATTTTCACATTTCGTGGCAGGCCTGTATCGTGAAATTCAACAACCTCCACCAGCCGGCCGTCAACTCGCTTATCTACTTCCCGCCAGACTTGGCCAACTTTAATCATAATGCGATCCTTCATTTTCATACACGCGGCACCCATGATTTCCATACCACCAGCCATCTTCTTTTCGATAAAGGCTTTATCGTATGAGAGCCTCATGGATGCCTTATTCCGTGCCGATCAGTGTTAAGCCTTCTGTTCGAGGCTCTGCTTCAACCAGAAAACAATGTGCGCCATGGTTTCCTGTTCCTCCCGGGATGCGTGCCCATCTTCCAGAGTAATGTCTACCAGGCGGTTGAGACTGAGGCTATCAATATGCTTAATGATGTTTACCGGAATCGTCACATGTGCCGGTGTTTCGATACCTGCATCCGTGATTTGCGTGCCGCATTCAAAGCACTTGTAATACAGATCCGCTTCTGTCCCGTCTTCCTGTAACAGGTCGTCGAACATCACCTGTAGCTCTTTATTCTCACAGTTAGGGCATTGCTCAGGCTTATTGTGTGCAGTGTTCATAGTCTTCTAATTTCTATTAGTTAGGGGTTGATGAATATTCTTTAAGCTCAAACGGGGTCAATTTGCAGATGTCCGGCACCGCTATGCCCAGC
>NZ_PJZF01000075.1 GCF_002858675.1 Chimaeribacter californicus | reverse complement strand
GGATGTCTCAGGCGCGCCGGTGCAGGTAGATTTGAGCCGCTATGGCGTGGCTGACCTGGATGAATTGAACCAGGTGACGGGCAACCCGGCTTCGCTCCTGGCGCGCAAATGGGAGCACATCAAAGCGATCGCCAATGATTATCCCAATTCAGTAGACGAGCAGACGCGCAAAGCCGCGACATTTGCGGCCGGGCAGCCGCCTGCGCTCCAGGAGCGCGTTTTCCGCGGCGCGATTATCGGCGGGAAGATTGGCGTGCTCCAGGACGCGATCGCCAATAAGTTTGGTGCTGACCAGGTTGATGCCCTGCGGGCTGACGCGGCGCAGCTGGTGGAGCAGGAGCTGAAGAAATTCGGCAACCCAAACCAGGGCAGGATTAGCAAGGTGTCCGGCAACAGTGCCGGTGACTGGATGAAGTTCCGCGGCAGTATCACAGCCGATGGCCAGCTCTCTGACATGCTTCAGGGCAAACTGGATGTAGCCGGCACACAGGCCTTTGATGCCACCAATCATGAGGAGGTGATCCGCCACCTGTTTAACCAGATTGACCTGGTACCGATCAGCCTGGAAGAGTTCCGCAAAGCCTCCACGGCCGAGCTGCCGGCTGACGATAATGCGTTACTGGACATCCTGGCCAGCACCGACGGTATTGCCATCACCGCCAACGGCGACCTGATGCCAATGGATCGCGCCACCAGCGGCGACATTGGGCTTATCACTGGCGAGCTGATGGGCGTACTGGGCGTAATCGGGGACGGTCCACAAAAGAACAACTACCTAAAGCAGCTGGAGCAGATCCGCGCAAAGCGTAAATGGACAGAGGTCGATGACATCTCTTTCTCAATGAGCAGCCGCTGGTTTGACCGCTCTCTGGTGCTCGAATTCCTGCGTGATCAGGGTTATGACGAGCTGACCTATATCGAAAAGGTAGAGGTTGAGAACGGCGCGCTGGTGTCGGAGCAAGGCTACCAGGGCAAGAATGGGGTGTTTGCCGGGTATCGCTACGGCACTGTGCTGAAAAAGGATAAAGAAACGGGGGAAATGACCCCGACCTATACCCGCAAATCCACCAGCGATCCATTTAGTGCCCAGCTGGAGAAGTACCTCAATGGTGGCAAACCGGTAGGGGTACATGCAGAAGCGTACATGGCGCGGATCCGCGCTCTGGAAACCCAGTTCAACGACTGGATCCGCC
>NZ_PJZF01000074.1 GCF_002858675.1 Chimaeribacter californicus | reverse complement strand
AGCCCAGCCACAGAGAAGGCCTGGCAAGGTGTACCGCCCACCAGCAAATCCGGCGCGGGCACCGCACCGGATAACACTCGTTCAGCGATCGTCGTCATATCCCCAAGGTTAGGGACAGCTGGCCAATGGTGCGCCAGGACAGCGGAAGGAAAATCGTCAATCTCGGAAAACCAGAGGGGGTTCATGCCCAGCGGGTGCCAGGCAACAGTAGCGGCTTCAATACCGCTACAGACAGAGCCATATTTCATTTTTTTGCTGCCTGGCGTGCTTTCATGGCCATCTTGTCCCGCGCGGTTGAGACGCCCAGGCACCACACAGCATCAGCCTGAAATTGGCCTTTCTGCGGCAGCGCACAGTAGCTGGTGGGCAGCGGGGTGAACCGCTTAGGGCAGATACCCGAAACCCAGTGGAAAGCCAGCTCGTCAGTGACATCCTGATTTCTGACTACATCCACCCAGCGCTCCACCAGTAACGTGCTGAATAGGGAGCGACGGAAGGAAAGCACGCAGACATGCCAATTACGCGGCATAGTCTGGTGTGGCACGGCCAGCACCTGGCGGGGATCTTCGTGCTCGATGCACAGCACCGGCAGCTGGCGCAGCTCACCGTCACAGTCCATCCAGATGATGTGCTCGTGCTTCGCCAACATCTCCCGGATGAATTCCGCCTTCATGGCCGTGTTTTTATTCCAGTTGCCGCGGCTTTCACGCGGCTGGATGTCATGCGCAAGCCCCAGCTCGTCGCAGCGGCGGATGAGCGCAGCAGCGCGCGATGCGTACTCCCATTCAGGTGTGAAAAAGGAGACGACAACAGGCTTGCTACTCTGCATAGGTATTCCTGAAGGTGATAGGATTTGCGGCTGGTTTCGCGGCTGCCTGTCGCTCGATCTCCAGCTCAATAGCGCGATCGATTGAGGCGCGCGCCTCACGCAGATCCTTCAGGCGGTCTTTATGCCCACGCTGGCCAGGCATCAACAGCTTTTTGATAGCGTGCTGACATGCGCCACAGGTGACGGCATACGCCCCCAGGAAGTCATAAACGTCCAGTACCACCCCTTTGATCCAGCGGTGGTACCGGCTTGGCAGGGCTGGCTTTACCGGGGCTGCTGGTTCGAGTGGGGCAAATTTTTGTAAATTCCCCAAGTGTGGCCTCGTATAAAAGGCTAATTCCTGTCGGCTCACCATTGCAGAAAAGTCTGTCACTACCTCACC
>NZ_PJZF01000073.1 GCF_002858675.1 Chimaeribacter californicus | reverse complement strand
TTTTGGAATAAGCTTGTGACCTCACGAATTCGCCAACGAAATATAGTGCAGAATATATTTCCTTGGCGTTTTTTGGTATTTTACAACTTTGAGTTGAATCGTTTATGTTCCGCGGCCGTCCTCGGTGATAATCGCGGGCATTTTTTAAATCAGGTTGGCGGACTATGCAATTATCACGCGATGAAACAAATTTTAGGCGCATCACCATGAGGTATCCACAACGGAGCTGAGGTCATTTTGCCGCTGCCGGGATGGCAACGCTACGCGAAAAATAGAAATGAATGTGGGGATAATCCCGCAATTTTTCACGCAGCGGCGTCTTTGGTTAATCCTTGGTTCATAAACCGGTTTACCAGGAAATTTAAGGATTAGCATTGTATTTAGTTCAGACCACTATAAAATCACTATCCCATATGGGGTAGTTATGGAGCACTTTTCATGCAACCTACCCCTAAAATGGTGAAAGCAGCCCGCGAGAAACTTGCGCTTACGCAAAAGCAGGCTGCCGAACGATTTGGCTACTCAGTCGCAGGATGGATTAAGAAGGAAACAGAGGGCGAAAGCGGTCGAGCGCTATCGATCGGTGAGTTCGAGTTCCTTCTGTTGCTGGCTGATATGCACCCTGATTATGTGCTGCACGAAAAACGTAGGAAAACTCATGGCAACCGAGATCAAACAGGTAAAGAAGAATGATCTACCCTCAATAGACGTCAAGGATATTGATGACCGGGTAGCAGACAAACTACGCCGGTTCATCGCCGATAAAAACGCTTTTGCCAAAAATACCTGGGATCAAATGCTATCTGTACTCCGCAGCTGGGGCACATGGTGTGATGCCCAGGGTAAGACGTGGCTGCCGGCAGATCCTGATGATGTCCGGGAATACCTCTTTTATCTCAAAAATGACCTGAAGCGCGCCACCTCTACCGTGGCGCAGCATAAATACCTGATCAACAAAATTCACGTCGAGGCAGGCTTGCCGCGCCCAGGTGATGACCTGTCCGTCAGGCGTGGTATGCGCAGCATTCGCCGCACCTCGGTACTCGATGGTGAGCAGGTCGGCCAGGCGATCCCCTTTCATTATGAAGACCTCAAGAAGGTCGCTACGCTATGGCATGGCTCTAAAAGCCTGAAAATCAGACGCAACCTGGCGTTTATCGGCATCGCCTACAATACGCTTTTGCGCATCGCTGAGGTGTCACGCCTGCGAGTGCGTGATATTCACTTCTC
>NZ_PJZF01000072.1 GCF_002858675.1 Chimaeribacter californicus | reverse complement strand
TTGCCGCATAAGCAGCGCCAGACAGCCCCACATTGACACGGCCAGACGTCCACTGGTCTTTGTGGGTGAACGGGAAGTGATACAGGTTGATCGAGGTGTTATTCGTGGTCACCAGACCCGAATCGGCAGAGGCCGCGAGTGCTTCGGCATAGGTCAGGGTGCCTTTGAAGTCAATGAAGCCCTCAATCCGGCGATCCAGAACAAGATCGGCCAGCAGCTTGTGCGTTGCCGAGCTGTAGCACCCCAATCCCAGGACATGGGTGTAGTTCACGTTGGCATTTGAAAGCGCCGTCATCGCCTTGGCGTACTGCGTATCAGTGATAGTGCTTTGCGTACCGTTGGTACCACCAGCGAAGGCAATGGCATCGGTTGCGGTGAATGGAATGTCGGCCGCCGCCGCTGCATCACACACTGCCAGCATATAGGCGGAACGGGCTTCCAAGGCGCTCTCGATGTAGCAGGCGCGCCCCATGGAGTCAGCATCATCCGTGCCAAAGGAAACAACGGTGGTTTCCAGGGTAGAGGTCACGCCCAGGCTGTTGGTTTCCGTCAGCTTCAGCTTAAAGCGCGTGGTGCTGGCGGAGTCCGGGGAGAAGGTGATGTGACGTGCGGTAGACGGATCCCCATCATCGATATACACCGCCAGGAACTGTGAGCCGGTCAGCTCTACCTTGGTGCCATAGGCCAATGCGGACGTGGTGTGTGTGATTACCCCATCAGCATAGGAGAAGGTGATCACCGGGTATTTGGCATCATCGGCCACAACGCGCACGACATAGCCGTCGGTTTCCTGGACTGCCTCATAAACGTGGCGGATCGGCTCAAACTGCGCGCCGGCGGCCGGATGGATAGGCGCGCCCAAGACATCCAGGAAGTTGGACTTGGTGATCTTCAGCGCGGTGAACGGCTTGCCCCGGGCAAAGGCACCGACGCCCGCCCATACAGACTGATTAAGGTTGTCGCCGGTGGTGAGGGTGCTATCAGCACTAATGGCCGACACCGCCACAGCAGACACATTCGTCAGCGCAGTAGGGATACTGTAGTTAGACATTCAGCATATTCCTTAAGAGAGCGCCCACTGGCGGGCGCTCGGGTTTAACGGGTGGTTACTGGATTAGCTGGAGGCGCTTTCAATGACCTGGCCGGTACGGAAGTTGATCCCGCCCTTTTTGGCATTGGTCAGGGTCAGCAAGGTGAAGTACTGGGCACCGTTACGCGGGTGGATACGGTTGATTGCAGAACCCCACAGGGTGGTGCGGTTAACCAGGCCTG
>NZ_PJZF01000071.1 GCF_002858675.1 Chimaeribacter californicus | reverse complement strand
GTCACGGCTCCCCACAAAATTCAGTGCCGCTTAAAAAGCGGCGCTGATATGCCGAGACCAGCATGCGGCGCGCTTTTTCAATATCTCTTCCTTTTATTTTCATTGTGTTATCAGCAAGTACATAGTGAGCCAGCGTGATAAGTGATAATACCCGACGGTGGCGGGTACTGTTGGACTGCAGACCCCGGTGCCACTGCCGGTGCTCGGCATAAAACCCCACCAACCAGAGGCACTGGGCCGCCAGGGTGGACAGCAGGCACAGCACGCTGATGCGTTGCAGGCCGTGGCTCAGGCTCAGGCTCTCGCGCCAGGCCGCGCCGTAGCGCGGGCTTTTATCATCCCGGAAGTTCTGCTCTATCTGCATCCGTTGCCGGTACAGGCGGATAATCTGCGCGGCTTTTTTGTCCGTTAACGACGAGACCAGCAGCCAGGGCTCCTGATGTAATGCCCGGTGCCGCCGGGTCTCTGCGCCGAAGTTGGGCTGAGGGTTGCGCGACCGCCCGGCAGGCTGCCGGTAAAGATAAAACTGGCCGTAGAACGGCACATTCCCCCGCTTTCTGAGGTAGCGCCCGAGCCATCCGGCCCCGAGATGGCGCGGCGTGCTGGCGGCCCGGTCAGCGATATCAGCCAGCGTATCCCAGCGCTCAGGCTGTGCATCGAGGCAAAAACGCCGGGTGCCGCGTATCCGGCTGATGACGTCCCAGCCGTGCGCCCGGACAGCGGTTATCCACGGCAGGGCGAAGCCGGCATCGGTCACGATAATCACCTGCTGACGTGCCCCCAGCATCTGCGCCAGCTGCGCTAAAAACCGGGTCTGCTCGTCGGGGTGACCAAGCCGGTGCTGCGGCACCAGATAGTTGAACAGCGGGATAGCCCGGCCGTCATACAGCAGCGCGGCGCGCAGCGTATGGAAATCGCGCGAGCAGCAGCCGCTCCAGTCAACGGCAATGACACAGCGGGTCATGCCGCGAAGCAGGTGGTGTACGGTGGCACGATAGACAGAGAACAGCTCATTATGCAGGCGCGGGTTGCCCAGCAGCCGGTCAATGCGCTTGATATTGTGCTTCATGGACGTGGGCCGCCGGAGATGCCGCCCTATGGATGTCAGGGTGAGTTTGCTGCCGGTGGTCAGGGCGCAGACGGCATCAATGATGGCCTGGCGACGGTAGGCATGCAAACCGGCCAGAGATTTTTGCAAAAAAGTTTGGCACACTAGAGATGCAGACACAGGGATTTCTCATGATTTGTTGGCGCAATAATGAGATCACAAATTCCTGTGTCTGTCTTGTTTTTGTGGGGAGCCGTCAG
>NZ_PJZF01000070.1 GCF_002858675.1 Chimaeribacter californicus | reverse complement strand
ACGACATTGACCGCGGCATGAGTGCGGACGGCATCGCTAATAATATAGGTGAAATTGCCGAGAAATTAAAAGCGGCCGGTATGGAAATCATTGTGGAATCCACGCTGCTTTCGGGAAAAACGCTGCACCAAAAAAATATCGTTATTAACGACTTAAATAAAAAGTTAGAAGTGATGTGCAATCAGAAAAGCTACCACTACGTGGATATTAATAAAACCCTTGCGGTGAACGGACTATTAAATCCAGACTTCTCTGTAGATGACACGCATATCAATTTTAAAGGTTATAGCGCCTGGCGTACAGAGATCGCTAATTTATTCTAATGATTTACACATCTCCGCTCCGGCGGAGATTTCCCCGCAAACTCCTTCAGTACCCTTAAAGAATTTAGAATTAATTATGTAACGTTCGGACGCCTTCGAAAGTCTACAGACAAGGAAGCGATTTCCTGCCTTTAAGGGCATGGTTCCAGGGTATACGTAAGCTCCTAGACAGCTCCTGGCATGGGATCCTGAGGATTATGTACACGCATTCATTTTGCGGTGGGATCACGCCAATGTCTCCTAATACCTATTGCTGGTGCTTTGAAGACATAGAGGAAGCTGTACACTTTGCCAAAATCGCCCACTCCTGGCTTAAGTGCCAGAGCATAGAGAATCCCTGCGTGGCTATCGGTATCACAGCACGCCATTGCTTATTGAGCATGACGAATTAGGGATTGACAAATGGTAATAGGCGGTATTTTAAGCTATCAGATCAGTGTTGGGGCTAATTCTAAATAATTGTTGAGTGCGGGTCTATGACCCGATATAGTTCCAGGCGACCAAACAAGAACCGAGACTATTCACATGATTAAGAGCTACCTCCTGCCGAAAAGTAGCCGGCTTTATAAGGCTGGCTACGTCAACATGGCCATCGTCGGTGAGCCAATGGCCATCGAGAGCGCCACACAAAAACTGAGCAGCAAATATCCTGATTTTCAACGCCTAACTGTTGGGGACGATGGCCGCCTGACGGTCACCTTTTGGTTACAGCGCGGTTTATGCAGCGCGTTTCGCAATGACTGGACTGACATCAAAACTGAGCTGGTCAATACAGCCCAGGTCGCAAAAAAGAAGCCGCCGGTATTAATCCATAAGGTTTCAAGTGAAGAGGTAACTGCCGCGCGGGCGCTTATTGCCAGCCCATCCACTGACCGGAGCCAGTTCAATGAGCTTTGGGAAATATGCGAAAAGGTTAATGCCGCTATTGCAGCGGCATACCGATCCAATTGTTTCTCTGATTATGACCATCAGTTGAAGGAAAAGCGGCTCAAGCGCCTGCGCACTAT
>NZ_PJZF01000069.1 GCF_002858675.1 Chimaeribacter californicus | reverse complement strand
CATTAACCAGCTCCTGTACCTTCTCTTCAGCAGCAGCCGGGAAACGGAAGGTAATCTGACGGTGATACAGATCCATGTCCGTACATACCCGGTCCATGTCGCGGATGATGCCGAAAATAGTGTCTTTGGGCAGCTCATTGCCGTTCTCATCCAGCTCCACCCCCTCCGGGTCAGCGGAAAGCCGTTCCGCGCGGGCGCGCAGCTCCTCATAGTGGGCGGCCTGGTCAACCGACATTGGCGCTTCCACTACTTTTTCATCCAGCTCCGGGATTTTGACCTGCGCAGCGACATCAGCCGACGTTTTGAGGGTAGTCCAGCGGTGGAAGATACCGCGCAGGCCATCCAGGTTCTGGAAGCCCACCAGCCCTGGCTTGCTCTCAATTTCCCCAGAGAGTTTCTGCACCAGGCAAGTATCCGTTTTGCCAAACACACGCACAAAATCATCAGGGGTATGGATACCCATGCGTTGCCAGTCCCGCATACTCACGCAGTGGGACAGCATGTTAAAGGCGTCGATCGGGCTGTTAACCACTGGCGTTGCGGTGAGGAGAACGGGACCCCGGCCATTGTTTTTGGACATCAGGTAGGCATTCTTCACGGCCATATCGCGGGCTGACTGGGAGACGGCCGGCACCGGCAGGTAAGCCAGGCTCGAGGCCTCGCGGCCGGCGCTGTAGCTGTTACGGTAGTTATGGCCTTCATCCACGATCACGCTGTCAAAGTGCATGTCCTCGTAAAACGGGAAATCATGCTCTTTAACGCTGCCGGTGTCTGAATGCTCCGTCAGGATACGGTTTTTCTTGCTCTGCTCCCGATATGTATCGGCGTGGATTTTCACCCGGCCTGCATCCGCCTGGGCAAACAACACATCATAGGCGTGATCGCGTACTGTCTCAGGGCGCATAGGGATAGCCGCGTACTGCTCTTTGGTCATGATCACCAGGCGATAATTTGACTGGGGGATCATATTCATCCGGGCTTTGATGGTTGCGGAGTCCGCCAGCTGGAGCGCGTCACGCATAAGCGGCTGGCCATTGTTATCCAACTGGGGTTGTCCCTGGTCATTGAGAACAGGAACCTGCATCGGCGCGCCGTCGCTGCCGGCTACCACATTCAGGCCAACAAAAAGCATACTGGCGCGGGCATCGGCGCTGTAGAAATTGCGGTGTTCGTGATACCAGTTTTCATAGACGGCTTTCGGCACGACGATCGCGGTGCGCTTGCTACGCCCGTTCTCAAAGTTGTAGGCCTCAAGCGCCAGGGCTGTTGTGGTTTTCCCCAAGCCTGTTCCGAAGCCCAGGATGCCTTTGCCGTCTTCTGACAGGCGGCGAACC
>NZ_PJZF01000006.1 GCF_002858675.1 Chimaeribacter californicus | reverse complement strand
GGCAAAAATGTGAGAGGCATTGACGATGGTCAAACAAAAAGAAGTCAGGCAGAAAACCGCCTCCTTTCCTCCCCGCCCTAAAAGGACGGGGTATCTCGGGGGCATTCGATGAACATCGTGTTTACCTTTCCGGGGCAAGGCACACAGCGCCCCGGCATGTTGCGTGACCTGCCCGATGACGAGACCCGGCGCGAGGCGCAGGCGGTACTGGGTGAGGAATTCAGCACGCTCGACACCCCGGCCGCGCTGCGCCACACCCGCCCGGTGCAACTGGCGCTGCTGATCGCCGGGGTGGCCTGGGCGCGGGCGTTGATTCAGCGTGGGGTCAGGCCGGACATTGTCAGCGGCCTGTCGATTGGTGCCTACCCGGCGGCGGTGATCGCCGGGGCGCTCGGTTTCCGCGACGCGCTGGCGTTGGTGGCCCGGCGCGGCGATCTGATGGAACAGGCCTACCCGCAGGGCTACGGCCTGACCGCGATCGTCGGCCTGACGCTCAGCCAGATCGAAACGCTGGTGGCGGGCAGCGGCACCTTTATCGCCAACCTGAATGCCGATACCCAGTTTGTGATTGCCGGGCGTGATGATGACATGGCAGCCGTTGGCCGGGCGGCGCTGGCCTGCGGGGCCAATAGGGTAGACCGGCTGAAGGTCAGCGTGCCGTCGCACTGTGCGCTGCTGCGTGAACCGGCGCAACAGCTCGCCGGGGCGTTTGACGAGGTGACGCTACAGCGGCCGCACTGCGCCTATCTCAGCGGCAGCACCGCGCGCGTACTCTGGCAACCGGCGCGCATCGCGGAGGATCTGGCACTGAACATGGCGCGCCCGGTGCGCTGGCAGGAGGCCATGGTGGCCGCCGGGGAGCGTGACGGTCGCCTGGCGATTGAGATGCCGCCCGGCGCGGTGCTGACCGGCCTGACCCGCCAGGCGGGCTGGGAAGGGGAGGCCGTGGCGCTTGAGCAGAGTGGGCCTGAGGTGGCAGTCCATCTGGCGGCGCGGCTGCGCGGGAATGCGCGCTGACGGCCGGTCAGCGCCTGGCAGGCAGGCCCAGCGCATACATCCGGCCTTCTGCCGCCAGCGCCAGCAGGTTTGGGTCACGCTCGCGGTTGCGGGCAAACACCAGCGCGATCTGCTGGCGCATCTGGTAAGGCTCCGCCAGCTTCAGCAGTTGCAGGTCATTTTCATAGAGTTTTTTCATCCGGCCCGGCACCAGCGACAGGCCAACGCCCGCCTGCACCATGCTCAGCATGGAGAAAATATCGTTAACACGGGTGACGATCTCCGGTTCGAACCCCGCCACATGGAACGCCTCCTGAAACCCTGCATACGTGGCGAACCCTTCCGCGAGTGAAACAAATTTCCGGTCGCGGTAATCCCGCAGATCCGCTTCATGGCTGCTGTCCAGTGCCTCACTGGCCGGGGCGGCCAGATAGATATCATCATGAAACAGCGGCATGACCTCCAGCGCCTTGTGGTCAATCTGCGTGTCTGATACCGAGATGAGAATCGCGTCCAGCACACTGTCTTCCAGCATGGCGAGCAGCACCTGATTAGAGCCCATGGTGAGATCCAGCTCCAGCTCCGGGCGGCGCAGTTTCATGCCCATTATCAGGCGCGGCATGGTGTCCAGCGTCAGGGAGTAGAGCGTGCCGACCCGCAGCCGTCCCCGGCCGATGCCCGCAATGTGGCGTGTCTCCTCCAGGCCGCGGGCCATCAGCTGCATCACTTCCCGGCAATACTCCAGCAGCGTCCAGGCGGCGGGCTGCGCCACCAGGTTACGCCCCTTGTGGGCAAACAGCGGACAGCCGACCCCCTCCTCCAGCGTATGCAGCGCACGATGCACGCTGACCGCGCTGATCTCCAGCATCTCCGCCGTGCGCGCGATATTCCCGTTGTCCATAAACGCCATGAAAATAGTGAGCTTACGGAAAGTGATGTCGTTGCCGATGTCTGATTTCATGCCTCTGCCTGGGTTCGCCGTGACCGGCTTTACACCCTACACGAAACCGGGTGAAAAAGGGGGCGATCGGGGGCGTCAGCGGTAATAGATGGCGACCGGGCGGCCGCGCACCTGTTCAATGCTGACCTCGGTGTCAAAAATCGCCTCCAGCACCTCCGGGCGCATGATGGCATCCGGCCCGCCGCGGCAGACAACCTGCCCCGCTTTCATCGCGATGATGTGGTCTGAGTAGGCGGCGGCGAAGTTGATGTCATGGATCACCAGAATAATGGTTTTATGCAGCTCATCCGCCGCGCGCCGCAGCTGCTTCATCATCGCCACCGCGTGCTTCATGTCCAGATTGTTGAGCGGCTCGTCCAGCAGCACGTAGTCGGTGTTCTGGCAGAGCACCATCGCGACATACGCCCGCTGCCGCTGGCCGCCGGAGAGCTCGTCGAGGTAACGTTCCTGCAGCGGCAACAGGTCAAGAAACGCCAGCGCGGTATGGATATGCTGACGATCCTCCTCGTTGAGCCGCCCCTGCGTATAGGGGTAACGGCCGAAGCCCACCAGATCGTACACCGTGAGACGGCTGGTAAAGTGGTTCTCCTGCCGCAGCACCGACAGCCTGGTTGCCAGCTGTTTGCCGGGCGTTTGCGCCACATCCAGCCCACCCACCAGCACCTGCCCGGCATCCGGCGTGAGCAGGCGGCCAATCACCGACAGCAGGGTCGATTTCCCCGCCCCGTTGGGGCCGATGATGGACGTCACGCCCCCGGCCGGGATGGTTTCCGCGATCGCCTGTAACACCGGCGTCTGGTGGTACTGCTTACTGATGTTCTTTATCTCAATCACACGGCCGCCTTTTTGACCAACAGGAAGATAAACAGGGCACCGCCGATGAACTCAATCACCACCGACAGCGTGCCCGCCATATTCAGCAGGCGCTCCAGGATCACCTGCCCGCCTACCAGCGTGACCGCGCCAATCAGGAACACGCCCGGCAGCAGGTGGCGGTGCCGGGCGGAGCCGATGACCTGATAAGCGAGGTTAGCCACCAACAGCCCGAGAAAGGTCAGCGGCCCCACCAGCGCGGTTGAGATCGCCACCAGCAGCGACACCAGCAGCAGGATCAGCGTGACCTGTTTCTGATAGGCGATGCCCAGATTGATGGCGGTGTCCCGGCCGAGCGCGATCACGTCCAGTTGGTGGCGCATCCGCCAGACAATCAGCGCCACCAGGGTGCAAATCCCGGCAGCCAGCGCGATGATCTCCGGCGCGGCGCGGGTGAAAGTGGCAAAAATGCGCCCCTGCAAAATGGCGAAATCCCCCGGCGAAAGCAGGCGTTGCAGCAGCCCGGAGAGGCTGCGGAACAGGGTGCCGCACACCAGCCCCACCAGCAGCACGCGGTGCAGGTCAATGCCCACCCCGGCCAGCAGCCAGCGGTAAAGGAACAGCGAGAACACCAGCAACAGCAGGGTATCGCAGAGGAATTTTCCGCTGACGCCCAGTTGCGCCAGGCCGTTGGCATCAATCAGAAAAATCAGCAGGGTCTGGATCAGGATAAACAGCGCTTCCAGCCCCATGATCGAGGGCGTCAGGATGCGGTTACCGGTCACGGTCTGGAACAAGAGCGTCGCCGTGCCGGAGGCGAATGCCACCAGCAGCATGGTCGCCAGCACCAGCCCGCGATGCATCAGGATGTAGCTGATATTGCCGCCGAGGCCGAGGGTCATAAACCCGGTGACGGCACAACCGGCCAGCCCGGCGAGCAGCAGCAGGCGTTTCACCGGCCGGCTCAATGCCCGCCGCGCCCGGCCTTCCCCGGCACGGCGGGTTGCGTCTTCAGCGTGCATGGCGCGGGTTCCTTATGATGAGGGCCAAAAATACCGCCGCCCCGATGACCCCAAGGATCACACTCACCGGGATCTCAAACGGCGCGATCAGCAGGCGGCCGATGATGTCGCACAGCAGCACCAGCCCGCCCCCGGCGAAGCAGACCCACGGCAGGGTGCGGCGCAGGTTGTCGCCCATCATCATGCTGACGATGTTGGGCACAATCAGCCCGAGGAACGGCAGCACGCCGATCACCACCACCACCACGCCGCTTATCACCGCGATGATCGCCATGCCCGCCAGCATCACCCGCTGATAATTCAGCCCGACATTCACCGAGAATTCGCGCCCCATGCCGGCCACGGTGAAACGATCCGCGATCAGGCAGGCTATCAGCGTCAGTGCGCCGACTACCCACAGCAGCTCATAGCGCCCCTGCAATACGCCGGAGAAATCCCCTGACTCCCAGCCGCCCAGCGACTGCAACAGGTCAAATTCCATCGCCAGAAAGGTGGTGACGGCGCTGAACACCGCGCCCAGCATGATGCCCGCCAGCGGCACCATCAGCGGCGATTTCATCCGCATCCGCCCCAGCAGCAGCAGAAACAGCAGCGTGCCGCCCAGCGCAAACAGGGTCGCCACCAGCATTTTCACCATCACCGGCGCACCGGGGCTGACCACCATCACCAGCAGCAGCCCCAGCCCGGCGGACTGGGTCGTCCCGGCGATGGAAGGCTCAACAAAGCGGTTCTGGGTCAGCATCTGCATAATCAGCCCGGCCACGCTCATGGCGCTGCCGGCCAGCAGCAGCGCCAGCGTGCGCGGCACCCGGCTGAGCAGGAAGATCTCCCGCATCGCCGGGTCAGACCAGAACCCCGCCGGCGTCACCTGCCCGGCCCCAATAAACAGACTACAGGCCATCAGGCCCAGCAACAGCACCAGGCCGGTTAAGGTAAGGAGCTTCATGGTAGGTTACTGCGCTGCCGCGCTGTCCAGCGCTGCGCTGATCTTGTCCATCAGCTGGGTATAGCTCTGGATGCCGCCGGCAATATAGAGCGACGCGGAATCCAGGTAGATCACCCGCTGGTTTTTCCAGGCATTGGTCTTCTCAATCAGCGGGTTATCCAGCACCTGTTGGGCAGATTGCCCTTCGGCGCGGCCAATCGCATTATCGCGGTCCAGCACAAACAGCCAGTCCGGGTTGGCGTTGAGGATGAATTCCGACGAGACCACGTTGCCGTGTTTGCCGGTCTGCGGGAAGGTGGCGGCCGGGGTGAAGCCCAGCTCATCAAAGATAAAGCCGAAACGTGAGCCCGCGCTGAACGCCGACATCTTCCCGCCGCTGATCATCACGATCATCGCCGATCCGGCATGGGCGGATTTTTGCTTAATCTTTTCCGCCTGGGCAGTGAAGTTTGCCAGCAGGGTTTTGGCCTCGGCCTGTTTGCCGAAGATGGCCGCCAGTTGTTCGGTGCGTTGGGCCAGGCTCTGCATAAAGTGTTGCGGGTCAACGTCCAGCGCGATGGTCGGCGCGATTTCGCTGAGCTTGTCATAGGCATCATGGGCGCGGCCACCGGCGATGATCAGGTCTGGCCTGGCGTTGCTGAGCGCCTCGTAATCCGGCTCAAACAGTGTCCCGGCATTCAGGTACTCACTGCCGAGGTACTTCGCCAGATAGGACGGCAGATGCGTGCTGGATTGCGGCACCCCGGCCACCGGGATCTTCAGCGCGTCGGCGTTATCCAGCGTGGCCGGGTTCAGGATAATCACCTTTTTCGGGTTCAGCGGCACCTGCGTGGTGCCCTGCGCGTGGTCCACCTTCATGGCCGGGGCGGTATCAGCACCGGCAGAGGAGTTATCGCACCCGGTCAGGGCGAGGGAGGCCGTCACGAATGACGCAAACAGAGCTGCACGTAAACGCATTTCATCTCCTGATGTCGCTAAATTACCACTGATTGCAAATAGTAATCATTACTATTCTTATTTGTCGCCACGGATGATACCTGATAGAGGGCCGTGATGAACAGATTGGCTTTTGGCCCTGCTCCCGCTGCCTTTCGTTATCGCTTTGGCTGACTCCCCTCGTAAGTTTTTATTTTTTATTAATTACTTACTGACGCCAGCGCACAAAAAGTCACCGTTTTTTCACGCCTCACCAGGTACTGGGTGAATTGTGAGGAAATTATGAAAGTTAATGCCTCGCTATTTAAATAAAAATGATTATCATTACCATACGCATTTACTTACAAATTCATATAAAAAACAGGGGTTTTTCTTAATGAACACCACAAAATCTTACTGTTTGCGGCCTTGTGCAGTGGTGCTGGCGGGGCTGATGAGCGGAAGTGGTTACGCGGCAGAGGCAACGCCTGCGTTATCAAAAGACGAAGGAGAAGTGATGACGGTGCAGGCCACGGCGGCGGAGGAGCTGAAGCAGCAGCCCGGCGTGTCAATCATCACCGCCAAAGACATTGAGAAAACCCCGCCGGTAAACGATCTCTCCGACATCATCCGCAAAATGCCCGGCGTTAACCTCACCGGCAACAGCGCCACCGGCAGCCGCGGCAATAACCGGCAGATTGACATCCGCGGCATGGGGCCGGAAAACACCCTGATCCTGATAGACGGCGTGCCGGTGACGTCACGCAATTCCGTGCGCTACAGCTGGCGCGGCGAGCGTGACACCCGTGGCGACAGCAACTGGGTGCCGCCGGAGATGGTAGAACGCATTGAAGTGCTGCGTGGCCCGGCAGCGGCCCGCTATGGCTCCGGCGCGGCAGGCGGCGTGGTGAATATCATCACTAAACGCCCAACCAATGACTGGCACGGTTCCCTGTCGCTCTACACCAACCAGCCGGAAAATGATAAAGAGGGGGCGACCAAACGCGCTAACTTCAGCCTGAATGGCCCGCTGGCGGGGGATGCACTGACCATGCGGCTCTACGGCAACCTCAATAAAACTGACGCCGATGCCTATGACATCAACACCGCGCAAAACGGTTCCTACGCGGCCGGGCGCGAGGGCGTGCGTAACAAAGACATCAACGCCCTGCTCTCCTGGAAAATCACACCGACGCAGGTTGTGGATTTCAACTACGGCTACAGCCGCCAGGGCAATATCTACGCCGGGGACACCCAATACAGTAACGGCAATGTCAGCCCCAATGGGCTGGTGCCGTCACTCTATGGCAGTGAAACTAATCGGCTTTACCGCCAGACCTACGGTATCACTCATAACGGCATCTGGGACTGGGGCCAGTCCAAATTCGGCGTTTATTACGAAAAAACCAACAATACCCGCCTGCAGGAAGGCTCGACCGGCCGGGTAGAAGGGATGATCAACAGCGACGCCTATAATACCAGCCGGCTGGAGAACTACCGCACCAGCGGCGAGCTGAATATCCCGCTGGATCGCTGGGTTGACCAGACCCTGACGGTCGGCGCGGAGTGGAACCGCGAACAGCTCGACGATCCGGCCTCCATGTCGGCTACCGATGCCGCTGGGGTCACCATCGGCGGTGTGTCAGGCGACCCCTCTGCCCGCAGCAGCAAAAACAGCGCCGAACTGAGCGCCCTGTATATCGAAGACAATATCGAGGCCGTTCCCGGCACGGTGATCATTCCCGGGGTGCGGTTCGACTACCACAGCAAATTTGGCGGCAATTTCAGCCCGAGCCTGAACGCATCACAGGATCTGGGCAAGTATTTCAAACTCAAAGCCGGGATTGCACGGGTCTTCAAAGCGCCTAACCTTTACCAGTCCAGCGAAGGTTACCTGCTCTCGACCCGCGGCAACGGCTGCCCGGTCAACATCGCCTCCGGCAGCTGCTACCTGCTGGGCAATGATAACCTCGACCCGGAAGTCAGCATTAATAAAGAAATCGGCCTGCAATTCAGCCATAACGGCTATGAGGCGGGCGTTACTTATTTCCGTAACGATTACAAAAACAAGATTGTTTCAGGCACGGACATCATCGGTTACGCCTCCAACGGCTATAACATCCTGCGTTGGGAGAATGGCGGCAAGGCGCTGGTGGAAGGGCTGGAAGCCAACCTGACGGTACCGGTTATCCGTGAAAAGCTCGACTGGCGCACCAATGCCACCTATATGATCACTTCAGAAAACAAAGAAACCGGCAACCCGCTGTCAATCATCCCGGAATACACCATCAACACCATGCTGGACTGGCAGGTCACCGGGAAGCTCTCCACCAACCTGACCTGGACGATGTATGGCCGGCAGAAACCGCGTGACTATGCGGAAATCCGCAATGAATCCGGTGCGATGTCCGACCGGGAAGTGGGCGCTTACTCGGTGGCGGGTATCGGGGCGAATTACGAACTGGTGAAGAACCTGCGCCTGAATGCCGGTATCAGCAACCTGTTTGATAAACAGATCTACCGTGAAAACGAAGGTGCCTCGACCTATAACGAACCGGGCCGCGCCTATTACGCCGGGGTGACGATGTCATTCTGATTCTTTTCCACAGGCTGCGTTACGCTTATAGCCACTTAAAAAACGCCGGATTCCCGGCGTTTATTCATTATGCCGCGTCACCGGGATCGTGATAAATCACCTGGCCTTGATCATCAGCCCAGATAACCGCGTCATAACGCATATCGAGGGTTTCCGTTATAGAGTACGGCGGCGTCTCGGTGTCGCTGCGGGGGCCCATATTCAAGGAAATAGAGACGATCTGAACCCCGCTTAACGTCAGGGAGAAGCGCCGGTTTTCTTGTTGCGCCTTCTGGTTGGGATATACCATTATTTTGACTTCCTGAAGCAGCTGCCCGGTACAGATCGCTTTCTGGAGCAAAGGGCTTGCGCTGTCCAGTGGCTTTTCAATACGCATTGGCCCACGCCGCCGGGTCAGTACCGGGGGCGCCACATCATAGTCGGTTGACATCCCCATTTCATGATCGAGGCCCACTATCTCACAACTTCCTTTTTTGTCCTCCTCGTTAACCGACCCCGCAATCCGTTGTCCGTTTTCATCTTTTAACCACATATAGGCAAGCATCATGAATCACATCCTCTGTTTATCTTTGATAGAAAACCGGGGAAAAGAGTACGCTTGCATTACCGGCCGGTAAAAAGCCAACGCGCCTTGCCGTTATTTACATTAAAAAAATGGGTATGATGTCTCAATTATTAGATGGATCACGCTGAGCATTTTTGAATTATTATTCAGCACATTACTGCTATGAATCTGTGCGTCAGGAAAATAACGGCCGGCTATAGGATGCGGCCGGGCGCACAGGTAGTGCTGCCCGTTTAGAAGTGAAAAGAAGGTGTTTGCGATGACTGAAATCACGATTTACCACAACCCCGATTGCGGCACCTCGCGCAATACGCTGGCGCTGATCCGTAACAGCGGCGTGGAGCCGCAGATTATTCACTATCTGGAGACGCCACCAACCGCGGAGCAACTCACGGCGTTGATCGCTGAGATGGGGATCCCGGTGCGCGACCTGTTGCGGAAAAATACCGCCCCCTACGTGCAATTGGGGCTGGAACAGGCCCCGCACAGCGATGAACAGCTGATCGCGTTAATGGCCACCCACCCGATTCTGATCAACCGGCCGGTTGTGGTCACGCCACGCGGCACCGCGCTCTGCCGCCCGTCAGAAAAGGTGCTGGATCTGCTGCCCGACGCCCAGCAAGGTGCCTTCAGCAAAGAAGATGGCGAAGCGGTGATCGGTGCCGATGGCCAGCGCATCACACCGGCTGGCTGACCGGCAGCATAAGGTATAAAAAAGCCCGCATCGCGCGGGCTTTTTCCGGTGAAACTCAGAGTGCCGTTTCGGCGTGGGTTTCGCCGGGGGCGGGGGTGCTGGCTGGAGTGGTCGCCGGTGCCGGTTGCGGCAGGCTTTCCAGTTGCAGGATACGGCTGGTCTCTTCCAGCACCTGTTGCGTCAGGGCCAGGTTGCCGTTCAGCGGCTGACCGTAGGAAGGGATGATCTGTTTGAGCTTCGCCTGCCATTCCGGTGAGGCGACTTTCTCTTTGAACACCCTCTCCATCAGCTCCAGCATGATCGGCGCGGCCGTGGATGCGCCCGGTGACGCGCCAAGCAGCGCGGCGATGGTGCCGTCACGCGAGGTCACCACTTCGGTGCCGAGGCGCAACACGCCGCCCTTCTTCTCATCTTTTTCGATGATCTGCACCCGCTGGCCGGCCACCCACAGTTTCCAGTCCTCTTTGCGCGCTTCTGGGAAATACTCCTGCAGCGCACGGTGACGGTCATCCTCACTGAGCATCAGTTGCCCAATCAGGTATTTCACCAGGTTGAAGTTGTCCAGGCCCACGTGCGCCATCGGCATGATGTTGCCGGGGCGCAGGCTGCCGAACAGATCCCACAGCGAGCCGTTTTTCAGGAACTTGCTGGAGAAGGTGGCGAACGGCCCGAACAGCAGCACGCGTTTGCCGTCCAGCACGCGGGTGTCCAGGTGCGGCACCGACATCGGCGGCGCCCCCACGGTAGCCTTGCCGTAGACTTTCGCCATGTGGCGTTTGACCACCTCCGGGTTCTCGGTGACCAGGAACTCCCCACCCACCGGGAAACCGCCGTAGTTGCGCGCTTCCGGAATGCCGGATTTCTGCAACAGCGTCAGGGACGCCCCGCCCGCCCCGATAAAGATGAAACGGGTACGCACGCGCCGCTCACGGCCGCCGTTTTGCAGGTCGGCGATGGTCACCGTCCAGGTTTTGTCACTGTTGCGTTTGATGTCACGCACTTCATGGCCGGTCTGGTGCACAAAATTCGGGCTGCTGCGCAGGGAAGCCACCAGTTGGCGGGTCACTTCACCGAAGTTGACGTCAGTGCCGATCGGGATGCGCGTCGCCGCCACTTTCTGCTGCGGGTCACGCCCGTCCATCACCGCCGGGATCCAGTCGCGGATTTGCGCCGGATCTTCGGAGTATTCCATGCCGCGGAACAGCGTGCTCTGTTGCAGGGCCGCATGGCGTTTACGCAGGAAGTTGATGTTGTCCTCGCCCCAGACAAAGCTCATATGCGGGACGCTGTTAATAAAGGAGCGCGGGGAGTGCATGACGTTACGCTGAACCTGATACGCCCAGAACTGGCGCGAAATCTGGAACGATTCGTTGATCGCCACCGCTTTGCTGATGTCGATGGAGCCGTCCGGCTTCTCCGGCGTGTAGTTCATTTCGGCCAGTGCGGCATGGCCGGTGCCGGCGTTGTTCCAGCCGTTGGAGCTTTCGTCTGCCACGGAAGAGAGACGCTCCACCATGTGGATAGTCCAGTCCGGCTCCAGCTCCTGTAAATAGGTGCCGAGCGTGGCGCTCATGATGCCGCCGCCGATCAAAACCACATCGACGACCTGCTTTTCCTCTGCTGCCGCTTGCGTAACAGACATTACCGTATTCAAGCAAAGCGCATTGGCACGTAGTTTGTTCATAACCCGTCTCTGCATCCTTGAAAAACAATAACTTCATGAAAATAAAACATGCTGAGTCGTACAACGTCAGCAATGTGTGCATCGCGGCGTTGCATCCTTTATTCCCACAACCGGTTGAAGGTTAAATTTAACATTAAATTAACATATCTGGTCAATAAATATGAAAAATTCAACTTTTCGTTATCAATATAACATCGTTGTTAGCCCGGCTAAAAAGGATTTTAAACTTTAAAATTTGTCAACAAACATTGTGTGGGTTTATTGCGGGCATGATGAGAGGTTGCGCGATTTGCATAAAAAAGCCGCTGCGCGGGCGCAACGGCTTTCAGGGTTGCCGGAACAGGCGCCGGCGGCTTAGGTTCCGTTATGCGGGGCCGCAAGCCAGCCCATCAGTGCCTGGTGGAACGCCGCCGGATCCTGGATCTGCGGGGAGTGACCGAGCGCCGGGAACTCGACCAGCGTAGCCTGCGGAATGACGGCGGCGGTGCGTTTGCCCAGTTCCTCATAGCGCCCCAGTTTTGGCTTAAGTTCCGCCGGGGCCTGCGCCTTGCCGATCGCTGTATTGTCTTTGCCGCCAATCAGCAGCAGCGTCGGCATTTTCAGGTGCGGGAACTCGTAAACCACCGGCTGGGCAAACACCATATCGGTGGTGAGCGCCTGATCCCACGCGACTTTCTGCTTGTCCGGCCCCGCATACATGCCTGCCAGCATGTTGACCCAGCGGTCATACTCCGGTTTCCAGTGGCCCGCATAATAGGTGCTGCGCTGGTAAGCACGGATGGATTCCGCATCGGTTTTCAGCTCGCCCTGATAGGCCGCGTCGATGCCCTGGTAAGGCACGCCGAGCGCTTTCCAGTCCTCCAGCCCGATGGGGTTCACCAGCACCAGTTGTTCGACCTGTTGCGGGTACATCAACGCATAACGGGTGGAGAGCATGCCGCCCATCGAGTGCCCCAGCACCGTCAGGTGTTGCACGTTCAGTTTTTCCAGCAGCGCGTGGGTGTTGGTGGCCAGTTGCTGGAAGCTGAACTGGTAGTGCTGCGGTTTGGAGGACTTGCAGAACCCGATCTGGTCCGGCACCACCACGCGATAACCGGCATCGCTCAGGGTGGTGATGGTCTGCTCCCAGGTTGCCCCACAGAAATTTTTCCCGTGCATCAGCATCACGGTTTTGCCGTTCGGCTTCGCGGGTTTGACGTCCATATAGGCCATCTGCAACGGCTGGCCCTGGGAGGTAAAGGTGAAATGTTCCACCGGGTGGGGGTAGGTAAAACCAGAGAGTTCAGCGTCATAGGTGGCCGGGGCAGCCAGCACGGCAAACGGCAGCGCCGCCAGTGCCGGCACCAGGGTCGGGAGCAGTTTCATCAGCAGGTTCCTGTTGTTGACTTGTAAACTGTGGGTCGCCAAACGGCGACCGTAAAAGGTTTATGGCATTGAAATGGCCATAAAACCGTAGCACATCCTGTCTGCCTGCCTGCGCGCCCGGCTAAAACTGACCATTCTTTACGCAATCAGCGCGCTTTTTGCCGTTTCTCCGGCCCTATCCGGCTGACTCTGCAGGGGTAAACCGGAAAGCCGGGCGGCCTCGGCTATAATTAACCTAAGCCCTGACGTTTTCACAAAGGACACTGTACGTAATGCCGAAAGATTCTGAATTACATCGCGTGGCGCAGCGCAGCGACCACCCGACCATCACGGAGCACGCCACCGCTAACCTGCCCACGGACAAACCGCTGATCAATGTCAAAACCGGCAACGCCGACATTGACCACCAGATTAGCCGCTTCTCCCGGCTGGTCGCCCGTTTTCAGGCATGGGCACCGGTCGCCCATGTGCTGCGGGCAGTGGAGCGGTTTAATGACCGGCTGGGCAGCCAGTTCGGCGCTGCCATCACCTACTTCTCTTTTTTGTCCCTGATCCCGATTCTGATGGTGTCGTTCGCTGCCGTGGGGTTTGTGCTGGCCTCGCACCCCGATCTGCTCACGGAGCTGATCGGCAAAATTGTGAACAGCATCAGCGATCCGTCGCTGGCCGCCACGCTGAAAAATACCGTGAACACCGCCATTCAACAGCGTACTGCGGTGGGCCTGACCGGTTTGCTGCTGGCGCTCTACTCCGGCATCAGCTGGATGGGCAACTTGCGGGAAGCGATCCTCGCCCAGTCGCGTGATGTCTGGGAACGCAACGCGCAGGACAAGGAGAAAATTTACCTGCGCTACCTGCGCGATTTTATCTCGCTGATTGGGCTGGTGGTGGCGCTGATCCTGACGCTGTCGCTGACGTCAGTGGCCGGGTCGGCACAGGAGTCGATTGTCGAGGCATTGGGGCTGTCACACATTGAGTGGCTGCGCCCGGCGATGACCATCATCGCCCTGAGCATTTCGATTATGGCGAACTACCTGCTGTTCCTGTGGATCTTCTGGATGCTGCCGCGCCACAAGCCGCGTAAAAAGGCGCTGTTCCGTGGCACGCTGATCGCTGCCATTGGGTTTGAAGTGATCAAGATGATCATGACCCTGACACTGCCGAGCCTGGCGAAATCAGCCTCCGGCGCGGCCTTTGGTTCGGTGATCGGCCTGATGGCGTTCTTCTACTATTTCGCCCGCCTGACGCTGTTCTGCGCCGCGTGGATCGCCACCGCCAAATATAAAGGCGACCAGCCGATCGGCACACCGCCGCAGACCAAAGCGCCGTAAACTTCCCTATCATGCCAGGCAGCGCCTGATGCCTGGCATGATATTCCAGCTTGAGCGAAAAAAACCTCGCAAAAATGCTGATATTCAGGGTCTTCACCAGCCTGAACCAGCATATCTCACTACCCTGAAAATTTTCTTTCCCCGGTTTTTGGTGTCTTCCGCTGTGATTTATCCATACCGCAAACTTATGAAGTGCTAAACCGGTTATCTCAGAAAGATTATTCTTTTTTACCCGCACAGCCGGTTTCCGGCGCTTTTTACAGCGTTGAAATGGTGCTTTGCTGTGCTTAAGATGATTTTTTACATAAATCCTAAATAAGATACATTTATGCAAGCCACCATCGCACCGCCCATTGATTCTGAGCAACAGGCCACCCCGACCAACTCACGCGGCAAAGTGATCGTTGCTTCCCTTATTGGTACCGCCATCGAGTTTTTTGATTTCTACATCTACGCCACGGCGGCCGTGATCGTCTTCCCGCACATCTTCTTCCCGCAGGGTGATCCGACCGCCGCCACGCTGCAATCCCTGGCGACCTTTGCCATCGCGTTTGTCGCGCGCCCGATTGGCTCAGCGCTGTTCGGCCACTTTGGCGACCGCGTGGGCCGTAAAGTCACCCTGGTGGCGTCACTGCTGACGATGGGGATCTCGACCGTGCTGATCGGCCTGCTGCCGGGCTACGCCACCATCGGCGTGTTCGCCCCGATGCTGCTGGCGCTGGCGCGCTTCGGCCAGGGCCTTGGCCTCGGCGGTGAGTGGGGCGGCGCAGCGCTGCTGGCGACGGAAAATGCCCCGGCGAAAAAGCGGGCGCTCTATGGCTCCTTCCCGCAACTGGGTGCGCCGATCGGCTTCTTCTTTGCCAACGGTACTTTCCTGCTGCTCTCCTGGCTGCTGACCGACGAGCAATTTATGGAATGGGGCTGGCGCGTGCCGTTCATTCTCTCCTCCGCGCTGGTGCTGATCGGCCTGTATGTGCGCGTGTCGCTGCATGAAACCCCGGTGTTTGCCAAGGTGGCAAAAGCGGGTAAACAGGTGAAAATCCCGCTCGGTACGCTGCTGAGCAAACATATGAAGGCGACCATCCTCGGCACCTTTATCATGCTGGCGACCTATACGCTGTTCTACCTGATGACGGTCTACTCCATGACCTACGGCACCACCGCGCAGCCGCTGGGGCTGGGCTACTCGCGCAACAGCTTCCTGTGGATGCTGATGGTGGCGGTGATTGGTTTCGGCATTATGGTGCCGATCGCCGGGCTGCTGGCGGATGCCTTCGGCCGCCGCAAAACCATGATTGTGATTACCCTGCTGATGATCGCCTTCGCCTTTGTGTTCCCGAGCCTGCTGGGTTCCGGTAATCAGGTACTGGTGATGGGCTTCCTGCTGCTCGGCCTGAGCATCATGGGGCTGACGTTCGGCCCGATGGGCGCGCTGCTGCCGGAGCTGTTCCCGACCGAAGTGCGCTACACCGGCGCGTCATTCTCCTATAACGTGGCGTCGATCCTCGGTGCCTCGGTGGCTCCGTACATCGCCACCTGGCTGGCGACCCACTACGGCCTCGCCTATGTCGGCTTCTATCTGGCGGCGATGGCCACCCTGACGCTGATTGCCCTGTTGCTGATGAAAGAGACCCGCCACCAGGCGCTGTAATCTTTGTACGCCTCTCCCCGGCCGGTGCCCTGCACCGGCTTTTTTCTGCCTGCGCACCGCCTTTCTTTCGTCATCCCACCCACGTATGCTCTCTTTTCAGCCTGTTACCGGAACCCTGCTTATGCCCCATACCCGTGGTTATGTTGTGTGGATTGGCGCGTTGGTTGCCCTGTGCCTGCTGGCGGCGGGGGCGTATCTCTGGCTGCGCCCCGCCCACCCGGACGCATTATGGAAGATCGTCAGTGAACAGTGCCTGCCCAATCTGCAACGCACCGGGCAAGCGGCGCCCTGTGTGCTGGCAAACCCCGCCGCCGGCTATGTCGTGTTGAAAGACCAGAACGGGCCGCTGCAATACCTGCTGATGCCGGCTGCCAAGGTCACCGGCATCGAAAGCCCAACCCTGCTGGACGCGAAAACCCCCAACTTCTTTATGCAGGCGTGGCAGGCACGCGGCGTGATGGCCCGGCGCTATGGTCAGCCGATTGATGACAGCGTGATTTCCCTGGCGATTAACTCTGAATGGGGGCGGACGCAGAACCAGCTGCATATTCATCTCTCCTGTTTGCGCCCGGACGTGCAGCAACAGCTTCAGGCGGCCGATGGCCACATCACGCCACGCTGGCAGCCGCTGACGCTTGAGGGCCAGCCCTGGCTGGCACGGCGCGTCACGCCGGAGGAATTGGCACAAAGCGGCGCATTCCGCCTGCTGGCCGGGGGCGTACCAGGGGCAAAAGAGGAGATGGGGCACTACGGGCTGGCGATGGTCAGGGCGAAAAGCGGGGATTTCCTGCTGCTGGCGATTGAGCGTGACCTGCTGTCGCTGAACCTGGCCTCCGCTGAAACATTGCAGGATCACCAGTGCCAACTGCTGAAGAAAACGGGCTGATCGCGCCCATCCTTCAGGCACAAAAAAACCGCTTTTCAGCGGTTTTTTTGTCCGGCTACGCAGTTAGCAGGCTACGCAGGCAGGGTGCTCTACTTAAAAAAACAGGCAGCGGCATACAACGCGATAATATCCCCCTCATGCATTGTCGTCACGCTTTTTTTCAAACCCGAAATTGCAATTTGCAATTAAAGTTAACCAGCATTAAATATCTGATTTAAGATAAATTAATTATAAAATGATTTTTATCAGCGCGGTACCCTGTAGACTCTTGCCGGGGCCGTTCCGCCCGTTTAGCAGCGGGTCACCGGGCCTTGGGTAACGGGTACTCTTCCCCGTGAATGGCAGGCAGCGGCATACTGCCTGCTTTTCTGGAGGCTTCCCGGTGAGTTTGCAGAAATAGCGGATCGCCTGTCAGGGATTCGGCAATGAAAAAGACGCGTAAATTGTTTATTACGCTGTTCGTTGCGCTGGTAATGCAGACGGCTGCGGAGGAAGGTTGGCAGATTAACGTCTCTAACGTTCAGCTTCAGCTGAACCTGTTCCAGCCCAGGTAATGCTAAAAACAAAAACCGCTCCTTTTGGGAGCGGTTTTTTTATGGCCGACACTGCTTATTTATCGGCTTTCATTTTCTGTAACAGCGGGCCGCACTGGTTCTCTTCCCCTTCGCTTGGGGAGATCAGCGCCAGCAGCGAGGCGGCGGGGCCGACGACCGCACCGAGCGCCACAGCCGCCGCGCCACGGGCGATCAGCGGCCCCGGTTTCACCCCGGCATCCGGATCTTTGAAGGTACCGCGCACGTAAAGCGGTGAGCGCAGGGTGATGATGCGAAGCCCTTTGCTGTCCGGGTTAACCGAAAGATCCAGCCGCTCATTGGCGAAGTTGGTGGTGCCGGTAATGTTGATGATCGCGTTCTCCGTGTCAAACACGAACAGCCGCGGCGCCGCTACCCCGTCCCGGACGTTGATGTCCGCGGCGGCGCAGTTGATCGCCACTTCATCATCCCCAAACAGTTTACCCACCACGTAGTTCCCCACGTTCAGCCCGGCAATCTCCATCAGGTTACGGCTGATCACGCCATCGTTAATCAACAGCTGCAATTGGCCGTTACTGCTGCCGAGCAGTGCGGAGACGGAATTCCCGGTGCCGGTAAAGGAGGCATCGCCGTTCAGCTGGCCCAGGCTGCTGCGCATCGCTTCAACGTTCGGGAACAGTTCCTTGAGTTGCAGGCCGCGTGCGTGCATATCCACCCGCCCCGGCATCGGATTTTTATTCCCTTCCAGCCGGATGGTGGAATTCAGGTTGCCGCCGGCCACGCCGAAGCGCAGTGGGTCAAGCAACAGCACACCGTCAGTGAGTTTCAGGTGGGTGCTCAAATCGCTCAGCGGCAGGGATTTGCCGTGCTCGATCCGTTTAGCCGCGAACTTCACATCCGCGTCCATCACGTCCCAGCTTTTGGTATCAAATTTCTCAACCGGCAACACTTTATCTGACGGTTGACGGGTGGTTTCACCGCGTTTCGCCTTGTCTTTATTGGAATCCGCGCCAATCAGCGGCGCCAGGTCAGCAAAGCGCAGCTGTTTTGAGACCACATCCCCGGTGAGTTTCGGCCGGGGTTTGCTGGCGTGGTAGACCAGTGAACCGTGGATGTCGCTGTCGCCAATCTCACCGTTGAAATCGCGGTAACGGTAGACGGCACCCCCCTTCTCTTTCAGGGTCGCGGAGAGGCGGCCGTCGGTTTCATACGGTGGGGATTGCGGCAGCAGTACACCGGTCAGGCCATAAAGGTCAGAGAGCGTTTCACCGGAGAGTTTCAGGCGCAGATCCAGCGCACCGAGGTTGGTCGGGTCTGTCAGGGTACCGGAGACCGCCACCCGCGTATTGCCGGAGCGCACATCAGCCTGCACCGGGAACGGCGTGCGGGCATCCTGCAACGCCAGCAGGCCGCCAATTTTCCCACTGCCGGAGAGCGGCTGGCCGTTATAGCGGCCATCCACTTTCCAGCCAAACATAAAGTCCGGCGGCGTGGTGTCCGCTTTCTGTTTCGCGCCCTCATCCTTTTTCTGCCCGGAAACTTCCGCATACGGCAACGGTTTGCCCAGCGGGTCGATCACTGCGCGCACGTCCGCTTTGGCGATGGCATCTTTGTAGTCGATCTGGCCGCGATCAAAGGCGATATCACCGATGTTGATTGACCAGGCGGAAGGTTGCGGGTTGGGGTCGGGGTTCTGGCTGCTGGCGAGATTGAACGTCCAGTTATTTTTGCCGTCTGAGAGCCGTTGCAGGGCGGCATCCGGTTTGGTCAGGCGGATATGCGGGATGCTCACGGTTTTGCTCAGCAATGCCAGCGGGGCCAGTGTGGCATCAGCCCGTTGCAGTGTGACCATGTTGTTGCCGAGGTCCTTGGTTTCAGGGATGCCCTGCGGGTTGCCGAGCACAATATCCTCGGCGTGAATGTGCGGCCACGGCACCCACGAACGCCAGCCACGCTCCTCTTTCTGGCGTGACCAGTCCACCCCCAGGTTGCCGCGGATGGCAAACGGGCGGTTCAGCTCGGTAGAGACTTTTTCATTGATAGTGGGCTTCAGGCGGTTCCAGTCAAAGGTCATGATGAACACCACCAGGGCAATCAGCACAACCACCAGGACTCCCACGACCCAGCTTATTATTTTTCCTGTTCGCGACATGAGCTATTCCTGACAGAGAATTAACAGTTTCGTCAGCTTAACAATAGTTTAAATTGGCCGGTCTTGCCTGCGCGGCATCTGCGGCGAACGAGGAAAATAGGCGTTCAGGCCTGTTGGTAACAGGGTTTACAACGTGAACCGGGAATGTAACCCGGTATGTCAGCCGGTGAAAAACAGCGGCAGTCCGGCCTCAAGGTTAAATACCTGCGGGCGTGACATATAGTAGCCCTGGGCGGCATGGGCATCAGACGCGCAGACCATCGCCCACTCTTCGGCGGTCTCGACCCCTTCAATGATCACGCCCTTACTGTAGCGGTTCAGCAGCGTCACCAGCGTAAAGAACAACCGGGAACCCTCCTCGCTCTGGCGCAGCAGGATAAACAGCTCCCGCGCGACTTTGATGTATTCATACTTCCAGGCAGTGAACGAGCAGAAATTGGCGAGACCGTTGCCGAAGTCATCCAGCCACAGGCGGTCTGACTGGGCAATCTGCCCCAGTGGGCGGGTCAGCGCCATTTCTGCCTGCTCGACCAGCTCAAAGCGGGCAAACGGCATTGCGGCGATGCGGGCACAGAGGGCCGGCTGCTGCTGCAACGCTTCCAATGACTGCCCGTCCACATTGATCGAGGCCAGCAGCCCGCGCGGCTCCAGCTCAGGCCGCCACAGCTCCAGCAGCTGGAGTTGCTCCTGAATAATGATCAGCCGCCGCGTCACACTGATGGCGGCAAAGTAGCGTTCCGGTGAGAGGAATTTCCCAGGGTTTGAAGGATGTGACACGGCGGTCAGCAGCTCCAGACCCAGCATATGGCCGCTGGTCAGGTAAATGGGCTGAAATTTGTAGGTTCGCTGGCATTGCCGCCAGAAACTCTGTTCCTTCGCGCGATCAATCACAGAGAATGATGGCGTGAACAGACCAGACATCATCTTGGTTATCATCGTTGCTGTTGCCATGTTCGTGGTGGTTGAGTGAAAGCCGGCACCGTATGCCGGGTGCGGCAGCGGGATGTCACCGCCGGTCACCTGCCCTGCGCCGTGTTATACGCTTAGTTACTATCGGCCCCGGCGCCTGAAACTTTATCGTTGGAAAGCGCTTTGGCGTGGGGTTCGCGGCCTTTACACGGCCTGCGCGCTAAGCCGCTGAAATCCCTGAGGGCAGAAAAAGCGCGATCTCTCCTAAGAATTTTAAAACGTTGTTTTATTGCTGTTGACTCGCTCCGGCCTTCGGTTAAGACTACCGGAAACCCCTATTCACCCCCCTTTAAACAGGCCAGCCACCATGACAAGCCAGAAAATTGCCGTTATCGGCGAATGTATGATTGAACTGTCGCAAAAAGGTGCGGATCTCAGCCGCGGCTTTGGCGGCGATACGCTGAACACCGCCGTCTACCTCGCCCGCCAGGTGCCGGAGACGACGCTGGGCGTACACTACGTCACCGCGCTCGGCACGGACACCTTCAGCCAGGAGATGCTGGCGGCCTGGCAGCGTGAAAAGGTCAATACCTCCCTGGTACAGCGGCTGGAGAATAAGTTGCCCGGTCTCTATTTCATTGAGACCGACGCGCAGGGCGAACGCACGTTCTACTACTGGCGCAATGAGGCCGCCGCCCGCTTCTGGCTGGACGGCCCGCAGGCGGACGCACTGTGTGAACAGCTGGCCCACTATGATTATCTCTACCTGAGCGGCATCAGCCTGGCGATCCTGACGCCGGAACGGCGCGAACGGTTGATGACCCTGCTGCGGGACTGCCGCGCCCATGGCGGCAAGGTGATTTTTGACAACAACTACCGCCCGCGCCTGTGGCAACAGCGGGAAGAGACGCAGCAGGCGTATCAGGCGATGCTCGCCTGCACCGACATCGCGTTCCTGACGCTGGATGATGAGGATGCGCTGTGGGGTGAACAACCGGTCGGGGCAGTGATCGCCCGTACCCGCGCGCTGGGCGTGACGGAGATTGTAATCAAACGCGGGGCAGAGGCGTGCCTGGTTTCAGATCCGCAGGGCACGCTGCATGAAGTGGCAGCGGTGAAGCTGGCGAAAGAAGAGGTGGTGGACACCACGGCCGCCGGGGATTCCTTCAGCGCCGGGTACCTGGCAGTGCGGCTGACCGGCGGTGATGTGGTGGCCGCTGCCGAACGCGGCCACCTCACCGCCAGCACCGTGATCCGCCACCGGGGTGCGATCATCCCGCTGGAGGCGATGCCGCGCTGATCCCTGGCCGCGCTAAGCCTTGGGAGCCGCAGAAACAGACGTGCCGGCAAAAGCCGGCACGTTTTTTTTAGCGGCCCGGCCGTGCCGGGTTACGGTGTGGCCGCAGCCGCCGCGTCAGCTTTCGCTTCATCCACAGACGGCACCACGGCCGGGGCCGGCAGCATCACGCGGTTATACGCCTCCTGCAACGCCTGCACGCTCATCTCCGCTTCGCCTTTCGGCTGCATCAGCACCAGTGCCGGATCAACCGACAACTGCTGCTTCAGCTCCTGGTTCAGCAGCGGCAGGCTGAGCGAGGCCAGAAAGGCCTGGCGCAACTTCTGGTACAGCTCCGGCGCGATGTCCACCACCCCATTTTCCTGCGAGCGCAGGCGCTGGTTGGTCAGCACATCGGTGCTGGTGCGGGCATAGGTGGCGAACAGCTTGCTGAGCTGGTCGTTCTTCTGCGCCATCAGCGCATCAAACTCCTGCTGCGTCAGGCCATTGTCCCGCACGTTCGCCAGCTCGGTGACCAGCGCGGTAAAGTCCGGCAGCAGCACGGCGTTCGGCGTCTCCATACGGATGGCGCACTGGCTGCGCTGGTACTGCACCTGGCAGTCAAAGCCGAGGTTTATCGCTTTGGCTTTGCCGTTGAGTTGCTGTTGCAGGTGCATAAACAGTGCCTCGCGCGCCAGGTCGCTGCGCCAGTAACGGCTGAGTGACTGGGAATCGCGGATCGGTTGCCACGGCGCGTCCCAGATCAAAGAGAGGCGATCCTGGCTCAGGCCGTCAGCAATCAGCGTGACCGCCTGCGGCGGCAGCGGGGAGAGGGTCGGCATCACCGGCGGCGTTTCGCGTTTGCCCTTCAGCCCGCCAAAGGTTTTGCCGATCTGCTCGCCGATGCTGCGGCTGTCCACATTGCCGACCACATAGAGCGTCATGGCGTCCGGCGTGTACCACTGGCGGTAGAATTTGTTCAGCTCGTCAATATTGACCGGCCGGTCGGGGCGCTGGCCGGGATCGTGCGCCAGCAGCGTGGAGCCTTTCATGCGGTAGCGCCACCACGGGTCTTGCGCGTCCGGCGGCTGGGTGCCGATCGGGTCCTGGAAGGTGTCCATCGCCGCCTGCACGGTGGGCGTGTCCGTGACCAGCGCGCCGCTGGTGTCCGCCAGCCAGGTCAGCGCTTCTTTCAGCAGCTCCGGGCGGTTGGTGGGCAGGCTCAGGTTGTACAGCGTGTAATCATACGACGAGATGGCCGGCGGCAACGGCCGGTCGTTGTCGATCGCCTGCTGCCACAGGGATTGAAGCTGGGGCGCGCTGAAACTCTGGCTGCGGATCAGTGCCAGGTGCGGCAACAGATGAGCAAAGCCGGTTTGTTGCGCGCTCTCGACCAGCGAGCCGGCGCGCACCATCAGGCGCAGTTGAATACGGTCGGTGGGACGCTGCGGCGTGGCCAGCAGCTGCCAGGTGAACCCATTGTCCAACTTGCCCTGCTGCCAGGCAGGATCGGGTTGTAGTGCTTCAGCCTGCACGCTGCTGCTGGCGGCAACCAGCAGTAACCCACCAACTAAAAGACGAATTTTGGTGCCCTGCATGTGAACCCCTACTTAAATAACAGTCCGATTTTTCTATTAGAATTCGTTCGTTCCATACTCCGGGAACGCAGCTCTGCCCTGTGCGTGTCAATCATGCGGAAACGGGAGATAACCTGTGTTTGACCGCGAACCCCTGCCGATGTCACCACATGAAAGTGAAAAAAAGCGGCGATTTGAGCATCAGCGGGCCAGCGGCGGCGGGGTATTATGAGGAAAAGCCACCGCTTACATCAAGTAAAGGGTGGCTTTTAGCAGCAAACAGCATGCAAGTGCGGCTTAATGCCGCGATGTACGCGCGATCAGGAAGAGGAGACCGGGCCGGAAGAGGCTTTCTTGTGGTGTAAAACGTTGTACAGCTGTTTTTCGTCCAGTTGGCCGACCCGCTTCGCCACCACCACGGTGGCCACGCCATTGCCGACCAGGTTGGTCAGCGCACGCGCCTCAGACATAAAGCGGTCAATGCCCAGAATCAGCGCCAGCCCGGTCACCGGCAGGTGGCCCACGGCAGAGAGCGTCGCCGCCAGGACGATAAAGCCGCTGCCGGTGACCCCGGCCGCCCCTTTCGAAGAGAGCAGCAGCACCACCAGCAGGGTTACCTGGTGCCAGATGTCCATGTGCGAGTTGGTGGCCTGCGCAATAAACACCGCGGCCATGGTCAGGTAGATGGAGGTACCGTCGAGGTTAAACGAGTACCCGGTCGGGATCACCAGCCCCACCACCGATTTCTGGCAGCCAAGCCGCTCCATCTTGTCCAGCATCCGCGGCAGCGCCGATTCTGAGGAAGAGGTGCCGAGCACAATCAGCAGCTCCTCTTTGATATAGTTGATAAAGCGGAAGATGCTGAAGCCGGTCACGCGGGCGATCAGGCCCAGTACCACCACCACAAACAGGATGCAGGTCAGGTAGAAGCAGAGGATCAATTGCCCGAGCTGCACCAGCGACCCGACGCCATATTTGCCGATGGTAAAAGCCATGGCCCCGAATGCCCCGAGCGGGGCCAGGCGCATGATCATATTGATGATGCCGAAAATCACCTTCGAGAAGCTCTCGATCATATTGAACATCAGCTGGCCTTTATCGCCCAGCCGGTGCAGCGCAAAACCGAACAGCACCGCAAACAGCAGCACCTGCAAAATATTGCCGCTGGCAAAGGCGCCGATCACGCTGCCGGGAATAATGTCGAGCAGGAACGGGATGATGCCCTGCTGCTGCGCCTGTTCGGCATACACCGCCACGGATTTGGCATCCAGCGTGGCCGGGTCGATGTTCATGCCCGCCCCCGGCTGCACCACGTTCACAATCACCAGCCCGATAATCAGCGCCAGCGTGCTGACCACCTCAAAATAGAGCAGCGCGATGGCCCCGGTGCGCCCCACCGCCTTCATGCTTTCCATCCCGGCGATGCCGGTCACCACGGTACAGAAAATGACCGGGGCGATAATCATTTTAATCAGTTTAACGAAGCCGTCACCCAGCGGCTTCATCTGCGCCCCCAGCTCCGGATAGAAATGCCCGAGTAACACCCCGAGGGTGATCGCGGTTAATACCTGAAAATAGAGGCTCTTAAACAACTTTTTCATGATCGATATCCTGTGCTGGAGAGGGCCGTCACCCACTGCCCACACGGGCATGACAGCAGCGGCGAAAGTAACATCAAGACAACATCTTGGAAATGATTTGTCTCCGATTGCAACAACCGTTCATGGCAAAGTATGAGCTGAATCGATTCACTGCGGGGAGGAAGAGGAAGGCGAGGGAGCTTGGCCGGGCATGGCACCCGGCCCGCAGGCGGTTAAGCGCCCGGCTCCCCCGGCGGCAGGGCGACAGGGGGCAGCCCCTGGCGCAAGAGGTGCTCAAAAGCGTTGCGCGGCATCGGCCGGGCGAACAGGTAACCCTGCGCCATCGGGATGTCGTTTTCTTTCAGCCACTGGTACTGGGCGGCGTTTTCAACCCCTTCGGCAATGATGCTGATATTCATGGCGCGGGCAATGGAGCTGACAATCCGCACCATCAGGTCATCTTCCGGCAAGCTGCTGATAAAGCTGCGGTCAATTTTAATGATATTGATCGGCAGGCAGCGCAGGCGGTTAAGGTAGTTGAGGCTGGAATAACCCATGCCGAAATCATCCAGCGCCACCGACACACCGGAGTGGTGCAGTTCACTGAGCAGTTTCAGCGCCCGGTCAAGATCGTCGATGCGGGCGGTTTCGGTGATCTCCAGCACCAGCATGCCCGGTTTAATCTGGTAACGGCTGAGCAGCGTTTTCAGCTCCAGCAGGAAGTTGCGTTGCTGAATCTGCACCCCGGAGAGGTTCACCGACAGCGGGATCGTGATCCCTTCCCGCTGCCAGTCCGCCAGGATGCGGCAGCCTTGCTCCAGCACCCAGTAGCCCAGCGGCACAATCAGGCCGATCTCTTCGGCAAACGGAATGAACTCCGCGTCCAGGCTATAGCTGCCGTCCGGCATCCGGCGGCGCAACAGCGCCTCGGCCCCGATAATCTGGTCGCTTTTCAGGTCAATCTGCGGCTGGAGGAACAGCGCGAACTCATTATGCTCCAGCGCCTGCAAGGTATCGCTCTCCTGCGTCAGCCGCTGCTGGGTTTTGCGCGTCAGTTCCGGGTCAAAGAACAGGATCTGGTTTTTGCCCTGATGGTGGGCCGACACCAGCGCCGACCGGGCATTCAGGATCAACGCCTCTGCGCCCAGCGTGCCGTCACCGGCATAATGGGCAATGCCGATACTGGCAACCGGGCGCACTGTAAGGTCACCTTCCGTCAGCGCGGCATTGACCGCTGCCATAATTTCACGCGCCAGCCGCATCGCCTGGAACGGCCGCTCTGCGCCGCGCGCCAGCACAATGAACTCGTGCGGGCCGGGCTGGCCCAGCTCATCGTTGTCCGAGAGCGCGCTGCGGATGCGGGCCACCACGGTCTGTAACATCGCGTTGCGCTGGGCCTCATTCAGCACCCCGGCCGCTTCCTGCAACGTCTCTACATCGATCAGCAACAGGTTGAAGCGTGCCGGGCGCAGCTGAAAACGCAAATATTGCGCCAGCAGCTCCGTAAACAGCGACTCGTTCGGCAGCGCGGTGACCGGGTGGCGCGGCCACTCACGCGGGCTTTCACCAAAGCGCCGGGCCAGCAGTTGCTGGTTGCGGTTATAGTGGCGCGCCAGCATCCCCAGCTCGTCATCCATGTGCAGTGGCGAGACCTTCAGCTGGTGGTGCAAAACCTGCCCCTCTTCCAGCGCGTCCAGCTCGCGGGCCATATGGCGCAGCGGGTGCACCATCAGCCGGTTCATGCACCAGCTCACCGCCACGGAGAGCACCAGCGCCATCAGCAGATAGGTGGCAAGCAGCGTGATCATGATATTGCGGATCTGCTGGTAGAGCCGCCAGGAGTCCGCCTGCAACACCAGGTAGGCCAGCGGCTTGGGGTGGGCGGGCATCCGCTCCAGGGTATAGAGCGGCACGCTGATGCGCACCGGCAGGTCAAACAGGCTGGAAATAATCGCCGGCACCGGCCGCTCCGCCGGGAAATCGCCGTGCAGCACCTGGATATCATTCGGCAGTACCACGTTGGCGCGGGTCACAATGCCGAGCGGCTTAAAGGTATTCAGCAACAGGTGCGCCTGCGGCAGGTCAACATTCAGCACCGCCTCCGCCAGCGGCTGGCGGATAGAATGGGCCACCTGTTCCATTTGCTGGGCGTAATCCTCCCGGCGCTGCTGCGCCAGGTGAAACAGCTGGATGGTAATAAAGATGCAGAGCGTTACCAGCGTTACGCCGGACACGGCTGCCATCTGCTTAATCGTTAACGAACGTCTGACCCGCAACATACGTCTCCGTCACACACTGGGATCGGCCACCGGCAGCGCGCCCGTGGCTGGAAAGAATTGAGAACTGCGTCCGGCGCGGAAGTCTCTCACGCGGCATCATTGCCTGTTCATCCTATTTTTTGCCGTCACATCGGAGGTCATACCCTCCGGCACGGTTCCCCATGGTAATACGCGATCCGCGTTGGTAACAAACAGTTAAATTCATTACCAAAACCAGCGCAGGCCGGGCAGCACGCTTACCGGCCACCGGCGGGTGCCCCAGTATACGGGTTTCCACGGCCGGAAAGCCCCTGACCGGCAGGATTCACCGGGAAAAAGGCGGTTTTCATCCTTATCCTAGCCTAAAGCGCCCCAATTCCCCTTTTTCTGCGGCATGTCACATGCCGGCCCCCGCCTTCTGCGGGTCTGAGTGGTCGGATGATCACACTAAAACATTAAAAATATTTATAAAATTCACTACATAAATAAGGGATAAACAGAGCTTTACGCTGGCAGCAATTTAATGATTCACTTAGGCGAGTATGAAAAAACCCTAATAGGATTTACCTCAGAACAAAACACTAAAGCACTCATCAGGCAGCTATTTTTCCGCCTGATCGCTGCACTATTAATCTGTTTGGGAATTGATATATTAGGCGCGCTCCAGCAACGGGGGAGCTGCGACGTCACCTGAATAGCCTTTCCTGCAGGGAATGCCGGAACGATCGACTGCGTTTTCCACGTCTTTATCCCCGGCACCCACTCCATCGTATAGGCCGTCCTGATGAATAAGTACGACGATATTAAACGTTTCAAAGAAAAAACCCACATGGAAGGGATTGATTACAAGGAAATTCCCGATAATGGCCAGGAGGGTGCGCAACAGAACTGGGCGATCCTGCGGCAACTATCGGCGACCGCCGAAGCCCCCGGTGCCCTGGGCAGCAACCAACGCACCGTGCAACCCGCGCCGATGCCGGTCTCCGAACGGGAGTTCGCCACTGACGGCCTGCTCAGTACCCTGGGAGAGATGCTGCCGCCGGCCGCTGCCCCGTCTGCCCCGCCCATCCGGGATGCCGTTTCGCCTGCCCCGCACGCCGCCTCACCTGCAGGGCCCGCCGTCACGGCACCGGCTACCGGCGCGGCGCGTTACACCTCGTTGTTCCGGCCCAAAGCCGTGGCCCAACCGGCTGCGGATGCCCGCCGTGACACACCGCTTCAGCCCCTGTTAGAGATGATTTCCTCATGCCGTTAGTCTGTGTCTGTTCGCCCAAAGGGGGCGTCGGCAAAACCACCCTGACCGCCAACCTGGCCTATGCGCTGGCGCGCAGCGGCAGCAAAGTACTGGTGATTGATTTTGATGTGCAGAACGCCCTGCGGCTGCACTTTGGCGTGCCGGTCCCGGACGGGCGCGGCTTTGTGGCGGAGGCGACGGAGGCGTCCGACTGGAGCCAGTTCATCCTCAAGGCTGGTTCCAACACCTTCGTGCTGCCGTATGGCGAGGCAGAAGAAGCCCAGCGCCTCGCGTTTGAGCAGCAGCTCACCGCCGACCCGCACTTCCTCGCACGTGGGTTACAGTCAGTGCTGAACTACCCCGGCCTGGTGATCCTGGCGGACTTCCCGCCCGGCCCGAGTGCGGCGCTGAAAGCCGTGAAAGCGCTGGCGGATCTGCACCTGGTGGTGATGCTGGCAGACACCGCGTCCCTGTCGCTGCTGCCGCACATGGAAAACCACAAAATGATCGGCAGCGCGCTGAATGACAAACAGGGCGACTACTACGTCATCAACCAGATCGACATGCGCCGCACCCTGAGCCGTGACGTCACCCAATTCTTTGAGCAACGCCTGGGCGACCGCCTGCTCGGCACCGTCCACCGTGACGAATGTGTGCCGGAAGCCAACGCCTCCCAGCGGGCGATCATCGATTTCAGCCCGGTCTCTGCCGCGGCCTTTGACATTGAGCTGGTCAGCAAAAAAGTGGCGGCCATTCTGGGCATTAACGTTGGCGATGGTGAATTCCATGCGTCGATTCACCCTTCCCACACTTACTGACAGCGATCCCCCTGACGTCATGAACAAACTCCTGTTTTCCCTGCTGCTGCTCCTGCTGCTGCCGGTGGCCCTGCTGGTCATCGTCACGCCGCTCGACAGCGAAAAGCAGTACATTTTCGGCCTGCTCGGCATCGGCATGCTGTTCCTGCTCGGCCTGAACAAAAGCAAAAAAGTCAGTGTGATCATGGTGGTGATGTCGATCCTGATGTCCACCCGCTACATTTACTGGCGCGCCACCGAGACGCTGCACTTTAACTCCACCATCGAGGCGGTGCTCGGCATCGGCCTGTTTGCGGCGGAGCTGTATGTCTGGGTGATCCTGCTGCTCGGCTACCTGCAAACCACCTGGCCGCTGAAACGCACCATCGAACCGCTGCCGGATGACATGAGCCTGTGGCCGACGGTGGACATCTATGTGCCGAGCTATAACGAAAGCCTCGACGTGGTGCGTGACACGGTGCTGGCGGCGCAATGCATCGACTACCCGAAAGATAAGCTGAAAATCTACGTGCTGGATGACGGCAAACGTGACGAGTTCGCGGTGTTCGCCGCCGACGCGGGCGTCGGCTACATCACCCGCAACGACAACCGCCACGCCAAAGCCGGGAACCTGAACCACGCCCTGACGCTGACCAAAGGCGAGCTGATCTGTATCTTTGACTGCGACCACGTGGCGACCCGCGCTTTCCTGCAAGCCACCGTCGGCAGCTTCCTGAAAGAGGAGCGGCTGGCGCTGCTGCAGACGCCGCACTACTTCTACTCGCCCGATCCGTTTGAGCGCAATCTGTCGGCGGCGCGCCATATCCCGAACGAGGGCGCGCTGTTCTACGGCCCGGTTCAGCAGGGCAACGACAACTGGAACGCCACCTTCTTCTGCGGCTCCTGCGCGGTGATCCGCCGGGTGGCGCTGGAAGAGATTGGCGGCTTCGCGGTGGAAACCGTCACCGAAGATGCGCATACGGCGCTGAAAATGCAGCGACTGGGCTGGAACTCCGCGTTCCTGGCGCTGCCGCTGGCCGCCGGGCTGGCGACGGAGCGCCTCGGCCTGCATGTGATCCAGCGTACCCGCTGGGCGCGCGGCATGACGCAGATTTTCCGCGTTGATAACCCGCTGTTCGGCCGCGGGCTGAGCTGGCCGCAACGCCTTTGCTACCTCAATGCCATGCTGCACTTCCAGTACGGCCTGCCGCGGGTGATCTTCCTCACCGCGCCGATGGCCTACCTGCTGTTTAACCAGAACATTATCGCCTCCTCAGCCTCAATGATTTTCGCCTACATGCTGCCGCACCTGCTGATGTCGGTGTACATCAACTCACGGATGAACGGCCGCTACCGTTACGCCTTCTGGGGTGAAATCTATGAGACGGTGATGGCGTTCCACCTGGTGATCCCGACGCTGCTGACGCTTATCTCCCCGAAACACGGCAAGTTCAACGTCACTGACAAGGGCGGCCTGCTCGACAACGGCTTCTTTGATTTCAACATCGTGAAACCGCACGTCATTGTGGTGGTGATGATGCTGGCCGGGATTGTGGCGGGTATCGTCCGTGCCGTGGCGCACAACTACTTCGGCGTAGACCCGAAAGTGATGGCGCTCAACATCGGCTGGGGCTGCTTCAGCGTGCTGATCCTGCTGGCGGCGATTGCCGTGGCCAAAGAGACGCGCCAGGTGCGCAAAACCATCCGTATCGATGTGGCGCTGCCGGCAATTGTGCATTACGCCAGCGGCATCTCGGTGCGTACCACCACGGTGGATATGTCGATGGGCGGGGTCAAGCTGGTCACGCCGGACGACCGCTACCAGCATGATGTGATTGAAGAGGTGGAAATCCTGCTGCAATCGGGCGCGGTCTGCATCCCGGTGAGCCTGATCGACGCCAGTGATGACGTCATCCGCCTGCAATTCGGTGAGATGCCGCTCTCCCGCCGCCGCGAGCTGGTGCGGGTGGTGCTGGCGCGTGCCGACGCCTGGATTGAGCCGCCGCATCCGAAAGATCGCCCGCTGCATTCGCTGATGGGCATCGTGCGTTGTGTGTTTGAACTCTTCTACCACACCTGGAAAGAGCGCAAGGCACGCCGCCGCAGCGCAAAACTCAATAAGGGTGAGGCCGCCTGATGAACCCGATGCGACTTTTCGCGGCGTTGCGCCGCCCCCGCCCGTGGCTGGCGACCGGCCTCGCCCTGCTGCCGCTGGCTGTCGGCCAGGCGGAACCGGCCGCGCTGGATCTCTCCACGCTGCCGCGCCCCACGGACAACGCCCCGCAACCGGACGCCGCACCGCCTGCCCCGGACATGGCGGTGCCGCCCGCCGCTGTGCCGGACACCGCCCTGGCGCAGGGCGTGTCCACCCGCCTGACGCTGGCGGAGATGGGCCAGCAGAACGGCCTGACCCTGAGCGGCGGCCAGCTGCATTCCGGCATCATCTTCACCCTGCCGGGCGACCAGGTGATGACCAACGCCCGCCTGACGCTGGCGCTCAAAGTCTCCCCTGCCCTGCTGGCGCGTGACACCAGCCTGCAACTGATGCTTAACGGCCAGCCGCTCGGTGCGCTGCCGCTGACCGGCGACGGCAGCGGCAACAATGAATATGAGGTTGATATTCCGGCGGCGATGGTGGTCTCCAGCAACAACCTGAGTTTCCAGGTGCAGGACAGCAACGCCATGCAGTGCGATCGCGACCAGTCAGATGAATACTGGGTCACGGTGCTGCCGACAACCCGGCTGCAACTGGAGGGGCAGCGGCTGAACATCGGCCGCGACCTCGGCCACTTCCCGCGTCCGTTCTTTGATCCGCTCCAGATGACGGCGTCCCAGGTCACTATGGTGTTCCCGGCGTCGCTGCAACCCGCTGAGGTCAGCGCCGCGGCCACCGTCGCCTCCTACCTCGGGATGCGCTCCGATTATCGCGGCATCGATTTCCCGGTGGCGCTCGACAGCCTGCCGGAACAGAACGGCATTGTGTTCGGTAAACCGGGCGACCGCATCGGCACGCTGACACTGCCCGCCGCCACCGGCCCGATGCTTCAGGTGATCGACAACCCGCTCAACCCGGTTTATAAGCTGCTGCTGGTGCTGGGCAATAACGAACAGCAGCTGCGCCAGGCGGCGTGGCGGCTGGTGAGCGCGCCGCTGCCTACCGGCCGGGGCACGCTGGCGGTGGTGCCGCACGCCATCCCGACGCGCCAGCCCTATGACGCGCCGCGCTGGATCAATACCCGCGCGCCGGTGTCGCTGAAAAGCCTGGTCACCGGCCCGGATGCCCTGACCACCAACGGCATCTACCATGACAGCATCCATGTGGCGTTCCGCGCCGCGCCGGATCTCTTTATGTGGGACGGTGACACCATCCCGGTGCACCTCGGCTACCGTTTCCCGACGGAAAACTGGATTGATGAGGATAAATCGCAGCTGAATGTCTCGATCAACGGCACCTTCCTGCGCAACCTCACGGTCAATAAAAACGGGCTGGTGGAGAGCGCCTGGCGCACCCTCGGCGGCGACACCCGGCAGGAGAACACCACGCTGCGGCTGGCACCTTACCTGATCTACGGCGACAACCAGCTGACGTTCTATTACGCCATTGCGCCGAAAAAGGATGCGCCCTGCAACCTCCTGACCAGCAACAACATCAAGAGCCGGATCGACGACGACTCGACGATTGACCTGACGCACACCCACCACTTCTCGCAGTTGCCGAACCTCTCTTACTACGTCGGTGCCTCCTTCCCGTTCTCACGGCTGGCGGACTTTTCGCAGACGCTGCTGCTGCTGCCCGCCAGACCGGGCGCAGCGGAGCTGCACACCCTGCTGGGCCTGATGGGCCGGGCCGGCAATGCCACCGGCGTGCCGGTGGCGCAGGTGCAGGTGGCGTTCGGCGTGCCGGGTGACGCTACAAACCGGGACGTGCTGGCGGTCGCTTCGCTGCATGACAAGGCGTTTACAGAGCGCCTGCTGGACGGCACGCCGTTCCAGCCGGAAAACGACACGCTGACGGTACGCACGCCGGACATGCCAACGCGCCTGAAAGCCTGGGCCACCGGCGACTGGTTCCGCACGCCGGTCGAGGCCGATCGCTATCTCTCCTCCACCGAGGCGTGGCGCGGCTTCGTCAGCTTCCCGTCTGCCTGGGCGAAAAACCGCGTGGTGGTGCTGGCGACCGCCACCGATGACCACGAACTGCTGAAGATTAACCAGGACCTGAACACCGCGGCGATCAACGCCGGAGTGCGCGGCGATCTGGCGGTGATTACCGATGAGAACGGCGTGCGCAGTTTCCGCGTCGGCCCGCAGTTCCCGGTCGGCCAGCTGCCGTGGTACCTGATGATTGTCTGGTACGCCAGCCAGCACATTGTGGTGCTGTCGCTGGTGACATTGCTGTTCGCTGCGGCGATCGGTTTGAGTCTTTATCTATTGCTGGCCCGCCATGCGGCACAGCGTCTGGCCCCGCATCGCGGCTCCGCCGGCAAGGACTTCCCTGATGAAAACGAGTAACCCGAGGGTACGCCCTTTGCCCTTTCTGACCCCGTCGCGCCTTCGCCTCGCCCTGTGGGCCGCCGGGCTGGCAGTGCTGCCCGCCACGGCCGCAGAGAGCAACCCGGCGCTGAAAGCGCTGTTTGACCAGGCGGCTTACTGGCATGAGAAAGCGCACGACGAGCTGGCGAAAGACGCGCTGCAAAAGGTGCTGATGGTGGAGGCCAACAACCCGGAGGCGCTCTACCTGATGTCGCTGTACGCGATGCAGGGCGGTGACAAAGCCGCTGCTGCGCAGTGGCGGCAGAAACTCAGCGCGGCCTCGCCGGGCGACCCGCGTTTAAACGCGCTCGACAACGCCAGCGCGGTGCAGGCGATCCCGCCGACGCAGCTCGCCACCGCACGCCAGCTGGCCGCCCGCGGTGCCGTGGGCCAGGCGCTCGAGGCCTACCGCACGCTGTTCAGCGGCAGCACGCCGCCGGAGAGCCTGGCCGACGAATATTACCTGACGATGGCCGGTGACCAGACGCTGCTGCCGCAGGCCATCGACGGCCTGAAGGCGCGGGTCAATGCCCGGCCAACAGACAGCGCGGCGCGGCTGGCGCTGGGTAAAGCGATGACCTACCAGGCCGCCACACGCCGCGACGGCATCAGTTTGCTGGCCGGTTTGTCGGAGAAAAGCACCGATGCCGCCGCTGCCCAGCGTCAGGCGCTGTTGTGGCTCACCCCGCAGCCGGAGGATCGGCCGCTCTATGAGGCCTATCAGCAGCAGCACCCGAACGACAGCGGCGTGATGGCCTACTTCCAGAAAAATGTCGGCGGAGCGGCCAAAGGCGAAGGCTTTACCGCCCTCAACAGCGGCAATACCGGGGATGCGCAGGCTAAATTTGCCTCCGTGCTGGCTACCAACCCGGACGACGCCGACGCGCTGGCCGGGCTGGGTTACATCGCCCAGCGCAACGGCAACTTTGCCAAAGCGGAGGAGTACCTGAGCCGCGCCGCCCAACAGGGCGGGCCGGAGGGCGAGAAGTGGCGCACCCAGGCGCAGGATGCCCACTTCTATGCCGCGCTGGCCGAGGCCAAGAAAGCCGTGACCGCCGGTGATACGGACCGGGCGCTTGCCCTCTCCGCGCCACTGACCGCCGAAGCCGGTGACAAAGGCACGGCGGCGGCCCTGTTCCGGGCTGACCTGCTGCGCCGCACCGGCGATCTGCCGGGGGCCGCGCAACTCTACCGCGCGCTACTGACGCGCAACAGCGAGGACAATGACGCCAAAACCGGGCTTTATTATGTGCTGCGCCAGCAGGGCGACACCGCCGGGGCCGACGCGGTGCTGCAAACCCTGCCAGCGGCGCTGCGGCCCCGGGCGCAACCGGCCGGGGTGAACGTGGATCCGCTGCGCCGTGAGGCAGCGGAGGCGGTGCAGGCCAATAACCCGCAACGCGCCCTGCTGCTGCTGCAACAGGCGCAGGAGAAGCAGCCGGACAACGTCTGGGTAACGCTCGACAAGGCGCGCATCCTGACCAAACTGGGTGACAGCGCGCAGGCCCAGGCGCTGATGGCCCCGGCCGCTGAACCCAACGCCCCGGCCAGCGCCACTTACGCCGCCGCGCTGTTTGCCTCGGAGAACGGCAACTGGCCGCAAACCGACACCTTACTGGCGCGTATTCCGGCGCGCAGCCGCACGGCGGCGATGCGCGAGCTGGCCGGGCGGGCGAATTTCAACCGGCAGATGGCCGCCGCCAATGCCTACCTGCAAAGCGGCAACGTCACCGCCGCTGCCAACACCCTGCATGCGCTGGCACAAACGCCGCCCGCCAGCCCGGCCGACAGCGGCGCGCTGGCGAAAGGGCTGCTTTCCGCCGGAGACACTCACGGCGCAGTGGCGCTGGTGCACCAGAGTATGCAGCAGGGCGTGAAAGGCAATGCCGGGGATTACGCCGACCAGATTAGCGTGCTGAACGCCGCCGGGCTGAGCAGCGAGGCGGATGCCTGGCTCAGCAACCCGGCGATTCAGGCCGGCAGCTCCCCACAACAAATCAGTGCGTTACGTACCGGCTTTGTGATCAACGAGGCGGATCAGCTGCGTGAGCAGGGGCAGAATGCCGCCGCTTACGACAAGCTGATTGTCGCACTGCAAAATGACCCGCAGAACCGCGACCTGATGCTGGCGATGGCGCGCCTCTACCAGTCCGGCAACATGAATAAAGAGGCCGGCCAGGTCTATGACTACCTGCTGACCCGCGACACCCCCACGCAGGACGCCCGCGCAGGCGCGGTTGACGTGGCGCTGGCCGAAAACGACATTCCGCGGGCGCGTCAGTTAATGGGCGGCTTCACCGGCCCGCGCACGCCGCAGCGCTTGTTGCAGGCGGCACGGGTGGCCGAGGCACAAGGCGATCACGATCAGGCCCTTGCCCTGTTGCGCTCGGCCAAGGGCAAAATGATTGGCCTTGCGGGCGCAGACGGCAGTGGGTCGCCGTCCATTGCCGGGCTGGCGCTGGCCGATAACCCGTTTATCAACCGCACCACCCGCGGCAACCGCCCAACCACCGCCTCCGCCTACGGCAGCGTGTTGCCGTGGCAGCAATCTGACGCCACCCTCAACGGCGGCCAGATCCCCGGCGCACCGGTGTCTCCGCTGTTGGCGCGCCAGTCCGCGACGCTGAAACAGGTCGATGCGATGCTGGACGATTTGCAGGAACAGCACGCCACCTGGGCACAGGGCGGCCTCTCGATCCGTGGGCGTGATGGCGAAAGCGGCCTCAGCCAACTGACCGAGGCAAAAGCGCCGATGACCTTCTCGGCCGAGCCGTTTGACAGCGCGCGCGTCAGCTTCACCGCCACGCCGGTGTCGCTCAGCGCCGGCAGCAGCAGTGCTACCGGCAACGCCCGCTTCGGCCAGGGCGCGCTGGCGCAGGCGCAATCGGCGAAAGAGACCGTCGCGGCAGCGGCCACGGCGGCCGGGCTGGACATCGCCAGCTACAGCTCGCTGGCGAAACTGCAAACGGCCGCCGCTGCCGGCTACATCGCCAACTGCGGCACCAATGCCACCTCCGCGCAGTGTGCCGCTTACACCACCATTACCGGTGCTGACCCCACCACCTACAGCGCGCCGGCATCGGGCAACCAGAACGCCTCCGGCGTGGAACTGGCGCTGGCGGTGAGCGGCGATCACTATAAAGCGGACATCGGCTCCACCCCGCTGGGGCAGGATCTCAACTCGCTGGTGGGCGGCGTGCAGTGGTCGCCGAAGCTTGGCGACTTCACCACGCTGACCATGACCGCGGAACGCCGCGCCGTCACGGACAGCCTGCTCTCTTACGTCGGCACCGAAGACACCTACAGCGGCAAAAAGTGGGGGCAAGTCACCAAAAACGGCGGCAGCCTCAACCTCTCCTATGACAACGGCGACGCCGGGTTCTACGCCGGGGTGGGCTATTACAGCTACCTCGGTAACCACGTCGCCTCGAACCAGAGCATTGAGACCAACGCCGGGCTGTATGTGCGCCCTTACCGCCTTGACGATCGCGAGCTGAAAACCGGCGTTAACGTCGGCTATATGGATTTCTCGAAAAACCTCAGCTACTTCAGCTATGGCCAGGGCGGCTATTTCAGCCCGCAGAACTATGTCAGCGTCGCCTTCCCGGTAGAGTACACGCAGAAAATGGATGACTGGGACCTGAAGCTGAATGCGTCCGTGGGTTACCAGTCCTACTCGAAAGACAAAAGCGCCTACTTCCCGGATGACCCGGCGCTCCAGTCGCAGCTTGAGTCGCTGGTGGCGGCCGGTTACGGCACCGAAGCGTACTACGGCGGCAGCAGCGAAAACGGCATCGGCTGGAATCTCGGGGCGGCAGGCAATTACCACCTGAACCGCAACATGATCGTAGGCGGGAAAGTGGGTTACGACACCTTTGGTGACTACAATGAAAGCAGGGCGGAACTCTATTTCCGCTATCTGCTCGACAGGAAATAACGTGGAATGAGTAATTTGATGCAAGACGCCCACGCGCAACAGCTCGCCTACCACCAGCGCCGCCAGTGCAAACCGGGCTGGCAGGATCTGGTTCAGACCCTGTTTTCCGGCATTCTGGCCACGGCGGAAGGCGAAGACGGCCACCAGTTCCTGCGCCTGATGGGCGGTGACCTGGCGCGCCGCCACCCGCTGCCCGCCTGCCGCACCGTGGGCGAGCTGGAGGACAACCTCAACCGGCTGCTGGCCGGGTTTGACTGGGGTGAAGTGACGCTGCTGCCGGGCGACCGCAGCCTGACGCTGGCGCACATCGCCTGGCCGCAGGCGCCCCATGCCGACCAGGGGAGCTGGCAGGCGGCCTTTGCCGCCGTGCTGGAGGGCACGTACGCCGTCTGGTTGCAGGCGCAGGGCGGCCATGAGCAGGTACCGCTGCGCTGGCAGGGGCCAGAGCCGCAGCACACCCTGATGTTCCGTTACCAGACCGGCCTCTGAGGCCGTTACCCGGCTGCGCCCTCCCGGTGCGGCCCTGTTTATAGGGATACCCACTGATGATGAGTACCGTACGCCGCATGGCGCTGATTTTCGGGCTGGCGCTCAGTCTGTTCTCTTCGCTGGCCTGTGCGCAGGAGGATGGCTGGGATCAGTACAAAACACGTTTCCTGATGCCGGACGGCAGGATCATCGACACCGCCAACCGTAATGTCAGCCATACCGAAGGACAGGGTTTCAGCATGCTGCTGGCGGTGTTCAATGACGATCGCGCAACCTTTGACCAGCTGTGGAAATGGGCGGACAAGACCCTCTACCGCAAAGAGGTGGGGTTGTACGCCTGGCGTTATGACCCGGATGCCAAAGACAAGGTGGCGGATAAAAACAACGCCTCAGATGGTGACATGCTGATGGCGTGGGCGCTGCTGCTGGCCGGTGACAAATGGGGTAACACGGTGTATACCGACGCCTCAGAGAAATTGCAGGCGGCGATTGTGAAGCACAATGTCATCGAATTCGCCGGTTATACCGTGATGTTGCCGGGTATTTACGGCTTTAACCACACCAGCACCATCACGCTCAACCCCTCCTATTTCCTCTTCCCGGCGTGGAAAGCGTTCTACCAGCACAGCCACCTGAAGGTGTGGAAATCCCTGAATGATGACGGGTTGGCGCTGCTGAAGCAGATGAATTTCGGCAAAACCGGCCTGCCGACGGACTGGGTGACAATGCAGGCCGACGGCACCCTGACGCCGGGCAAAGGCTGGCCGCCGCGCTTCAGCTACGATGCTGTCCGCATCCCGCTTTACATCAGCTGGGCGGAACCGAACTCCCCGGCGCTGCAACCCTTTATCCGTTACTGGCAGGGCTACCCGCGTGAAAACACCCCGGCCTTTATTGATGTGCAGAGCGGGGCAAAAGCCGACTATCCGCTCTCGCCGGGGATGCTGGCGATCCGGGATGTCACGCTGGGCAATAACTTCTATGTGAAGGACACCCTGATGCCGGATGACGGCTACTACTCCTCTGCCCTCCAGCAGCTCGCTTACTGGTCACTGCAGCCATAGCCTGTGGAGGCATAGAAAACCGGGGCAACCCGGTTTTTTTATGCCGGTAAGGTGGACAAAAGGCGCTCCCCGGCGGCCGTCAAGTGATAACGCTGCTGTGGGCTGCGTGGCGAATCCGGGTGGCTCATGGCAACCCACCCTGCGCTCAGCGCCGGTTCCAGCACATTTTTGCGGAAGGTCGGCCGGTGCCGCAGTCCGGTCAAAGGCATCAGTTCCGCACTCTTCAACGGCGGGCTGCGGTAGAGCGCTGCCAGTAACGCCGCGATTGCCTCACTGACATGCACAACCGGCTCGATGACCGCATGGATCTCCTGCATCGCTTCCAGCAAGGCAGCAAGCATGAATGCAATGAATGGGGTAGCCTCCGCATGCCGGTCAGCGTCTGACAGCGCCCGGTAATACTCCTCCTGCCGCGCATTAATCACTGACTCCACCGGCAAAAAAGCAAACATCGGCTGCCATTCACTCAATAACCGGGATTGCCACAGCCGCCCCATGCGGCCATTGCCGTCAGCAAACGGGTGGATAAATTCAAACTCATAGTGAAAAACACAGCTGATAATGATCGGATGCACGGTGGTCGCCCGGCACCACGCCAGCAGGTCGCGTATTAACAGCGGCACGCGATCGGCCGGCGGCGGCATATGAATCAATTTTTTATCACGGTAAATCCCTACGCCGCCCTGCCGGAAATGGCCGGCATGATCGACCAGCCCATGCATCAACATCCCATGCGCCTGAAGCAGATGCGCCACCGAGTAAGGTTGCCACTGCGCCATGCGCGCATAGGCGGCAAACGCATTGCGTACTTCCTGAATCTCATGCGGCAACCCCAGCACCCGTTTTCCTTCCAGCACGGCCGTGACCTGCTCCAGCGACAAGGTATTGTTCTCAATGGCCAGTGAGGCCTGGATGGTGCGGATTTGGTTACCCCGGCGCAGTTGAGGCGTAAAGATATCGTGCGGCGAGATTGACCACCGCCCCAGCAATTCACTGATAGCCGCGACCCGGTCAAGGATGTCGGGCGTAAGGGTAAAGGGTGGGACGTAACGCGATACCTGGCGGTGGTTCATGATGATCAGTACATGTAAAAAGAGCGGGGCTTCTACTCTACTTGATCGGTTACTTGTACGCTACTTGATCGGTGGTGCGGATAGCGCCCATAAAAAAGGGCGCGATGACCCGCGCCCTGGTTGGATGAACCGGCCCTTAGCCGAGTGCCGGGCTCGGTTGTTTCGCCTTTTCCTGCTCGTCCTGATCCACCGCGAAGCAGGCCACCAGCTGGTCGCCGTACTGCTTGAGTTGCGGCTGCTGCTGCGGGCAGACGTGGAACGCCCGGCGGCAGCGGGCATTGAAGGCGCAGCCCGGCGGTGGGTTAAGCGGGCTGGGCAGCTCGCCGGTGAGCTTGATGCGCTCGCGGCGCTGGTCCGGGTTCAGGCGCGGCGTGGCAGAGAGCAGCGCCTGGGTGTACGGATGGCGCGGGTTGTTGAAGATCGCCTCTTTGGTGCCCTTCTCCACACAGCGGCCGAGGTACATCACCATCACTTCATCAGCAATGTGCTCCACCACCGACAGGTCGTGCGAGATAAACACATACGACAACCCCAGCTCCTGTTGCAGATCCATCATCAGGTTCAGCACCTGCGCACGCACTGACACGTCGAGCGCGGAGACCGGCTCATCGGCGATGACCACGTCCGGGTTGAGCATCAGCCCGCGCGCGATGGCGATACGCTGGCGCTGGCCGCCGGAAAACATGTGCGGGTAGCGGTCATAGTGCTCGGTTTTCAGGCCGACTTTCGCCATCATCGCCAGCGCTTTTTCCCGCCGCTCAGCGCTGCTCAGTGAGGTGTTGATCAGCAGCGGCTCCTCCAGAATCTGCCCCACTTTTTTACGCGGGTTCAGCGAGCCATATGGGTTCTGGAACACGATCTGGATCTTCTGGCGGCGCAGCTTTTCCGCCGTCTCATCCGGTTTCAGCAGATCCTGGCCCTGATAGTACAGCTCGCCACCGGTCGGGATTTCGATCATGGTCAGCAAACGCCCGAGCGTGGACTTACCACAACCGGACTCGCCCACCACCGCCAGCGTTTTGCCGCGCTCCAGCGTGAACGAGACGCCATCCAGCGCTTTTACCATCCGCTCCGGGGCGAACAGCCCTTTCTTCACCGGGTAGTGTTTTTTCAGGTCAATCGCCTGTAACAGCGGCGCATTAGTGGTCATAAGTCGGTCTCCCGGCATCATCAAGCGGGTAATGGCATTTGGACTGGCGGCCGGGGATCTGGCGTAACGCCGGTTCCACGGCGCGGCAGTGATCGGTGGCATACGGGCAGCGCGGGTTGAGCAGGCAGCCGGTCGGGCGGTCATATTTGCCCGGCACCACGCCCGGCAGCGAGGCGAGCCGCGCTTTGTCGGTGGCGAACTCCGGCAGGGCGCGCAGCAGCGCCTGGGTATAAGGGTGGCGCGGCGCCCGGAAGATCTCCTCGGCCTTGCCCACTTCCACCACCTGCCCGGCATACATCACGATGATCTGGTGCGCGGCTTCCGCCACCAGCGCCAGATCGTGGGTAATCAGGATCAGCGCCATGTTCTCACGCTGTTGCAGCTCCAGCAGCAGCTCAATGATCTGCGCCTGGATGGTCACGTCGAGCGCGGTGGTCGGCTCGTCGGCAATCAGCAACTGCGGGCGGCAGGCGATCGCCATCGCGATCATTACGCGCTGGCTCATGCCGCCGGAGAGCTGGTGCGGGTAAACGTCCAGCCGCGAGGCCGGATCGGGAATGCCCACCTGCGTCAGCAGGTCGATAGTGCGCTGGCGGCGGGTTTTCTTATTGCCGCCCTGATGCACTTTCAGCGCTTCCATGATCTGGTAGCCCACGGTGTAGCACGGGTTGAGGCTGGTCATCGGGTCCTGGAAAATCATGGCAACGTCAGCCCCCACCAGCTGGCGGCGCTCTTTTTCACTGATCTTTTGCAGGTCGCGGCCGCTGAACTCGAGCCTTTCCGCCATGACGCGGCCGGGGAAATCAATCAGCCCCATGATCGCCAGCGAACTCACCGACTTACCGGAGCCGGACTCGCCGACAATCCCGAGCACCTCGCCCTGCTTTACCTGATAGCTGATGCGGTCAACGGCGCGGAACGGCGCGGTTTTTTCACCGAAATGCACCGAAAGTTGATCCACGGTCAATAAGGTTTTATTGGTGGCGGAAGCTGGCGCTTGCGCCTGAATAGGCGTTTCTGTTGCAGACATCTCGCGTCCTCTTACTGCTTGAGTTTGGGGTCGAGGGCATCACGCAGGCCATCCCCCATCAGGTTAAATGCCAGTACCGTCAGCAGGATCACCACGCCGGGGAAGGTCACGACCCACCAGGCGCTCTGGGCGAACTGCAACACATCGGAGAGCATTGTGCCCCACTCAGGCGTCGGGGGCTGCGCGCCCATACCGAGGAAGCCGAGTGCCGCCATGTCCAGGATGGCGTTGGAAAAGCCCAATGACGCCTGCACAATCAGCGGTGCCAGGCAGTTGGGCAGGATGTTGACGAACATCTGGCGTATGGCGCCCGCACCCGCCACACGAGACGCGGTGACGTAGTCGCGGTTAACCTCCACCAGCACCGCCGCGCGCGTCAGGCGCACATAGTGCGGCAGCGCCACAAAGGTCAGCGCCAGCGAGGCGTTGACAATCGACGGGCCAAAGATCGCCACCAGCACCAGCGCCAGCAGCAGGCTCGGCAGCGCCAGCATGATGTCCACCACGCGCATGATGATGATGTCGGTCATGCCGCCGAAGTACCCGGCCAGCAGGCCGAGCACCACGCCCATCAGCAACGACAGCACCACCACCAGGCAGCCCACCAGCAGCGACAGCCGCGCGCCGTACATCAGGCGGGAGAGGATGTCGCGGCCGACGTCATCGGTGCCGAGCAGGAATTTCCAGCTGCCGCCCTCCTGCCAGACCGGCGGTTTCAGCAGCGCATCACGGAATTGTTCCGCCGGGGCGTGCGGGGCGAGGAAACCGGCACCAATTGCCAGCACCAGCATAATGATAATGTAGGCCAGCCCCACCACCGCGCCTTTGTTACGTTTAAAGTAGTGCCAGAACTCCTGCATCGGGGTCATCGGCACCGGTGCGGTGCCGCGCTGTGACTCTGTGCCGACCGGCTCACTGATTTGAGACATGTGCGCCCCCTATTTCTTGTGTCGGATACGTGGGTTGACCACGCCGTAGAGCAGATCTACCAGCAGGTTAACCAGAATAATCAGGGTGGCGATCAACAGCACCCCGCCCTGCACCACTGGGTAGTCACGCCGTTGCAACGCATCGATCAGCCAGCGGCCCAGCCCAGGCCAGGAGAAAATCGTCTCTGTCAGGATGGCGCCGGCCAGCAGCGTGCCGACCTGCAGGCCAATCACCGTGACCACCGGCAGCATGGCGTTACGCAACGCATGGACGATGATCACCCGCATCCGGCTCACACCCTTGGCGCGCGCGGTGCGGATGTAATCCTCACCCAGCACTTCCAGCATGGAGGAGCGGGTCATGCGGACAATGACCGCCAGCGGGATGGTGCCGAGCACAATCGCCGGCAGGATCATGTGCATCACCGCGTCTTTGAAGTCGCCCGGCTCACCCCAGAAGAATGTGTCGATCAGCATAAAGCCGGTGAGCGGCAGGGTGTCGTCAAGGAACACCGTATCGCTGATGCGCCCGGAAACCGGCGTCAGGTTCAGGTGTACCGAGACCAGCATCACCAGCATGATGCCCCACCAGAAGATCGGCATCGAATAGCCGGTCAGCGAGATGCCGACGGCGGTGTGGTCGAAGATAGACCCGCGCTTCACCGCGGCCAGTACCCCGACCGGAATACCTACCGCCACCGCGAACAGCATGGCGCAGATGCCCAGCTCCAGCGTGGCGAGGAACCGCGGCACAAACTCATCCCAGACCGGGATGCGGCTTTTCAGCGAGATGCCGAGGTCACCCTGGAGCACCCCGCTGATATAATGGAAGTACTGCTGGTACATGGGCTTGTCCAGCCCCATCTCGGCCATCAATTGCGCGTGGCGCTCGGCGGAGATGCCGCGTTCGCCGGCCATGATGGTCACCGGGTCACCGGGGATCAGGTGGACAAACGCGAAGGTCAGCAGGGTAATGCCGATAAACGTTGGGATAACCAGCCCCAAACGCCGGAGTATGAACTGAAACATAACCCGAACTCTCTGTATAAAATGCCCGGCGAACCGTAGCTCGCCGGGCTTATTTAAGGCTCACATCTGAATCGGGCGCAGCGGAAAACCGCGCCCCAACAGCTCACAGTCGTAACATATCGATCCATCGATTAAAGCAGGACGGCACAGGCCGGGCGCCTGTGCCGGATGCCGTGGCGGCATCACTCCATAGAGACGTTTTCGAAGTGGTGTTTGCCCAGCGGGTCAACAACGTAGCCTTTCACCTCTTTGCGCACCGGCTCATAGACGGTGGAGTGGGCGATGATCAGCGCCGGGGCCTGGTCATGCATCACGACCTGCGCCTGTTTGTAGTATTCGATGCGCTTGTTGTGATCGGATTCGGCGCGGGCCGGCTGGATCTGGTCTTCAAACGGCTTGTAGCACCATTTGGAGTAGTTCGAGCCTTGCTTGGCCGCATCGCAGCTGAACAGGGTGGCGAAGAAGTTGTCCGGGTCCCCGTTGTCACCGGTCCAGCCCATCATGACCGTCTGGTGTTCGCCCGCTTTGGCGCGCTTCAGGTATTCGCCCCACTCATAGGTCACGATGTTGGCTTTCACGCCGATTTTCGCCCAGTCAGACTGGATCAGCTCCGCCATGCGGCGGGCGTTCGGGTTGTACGGGCGCTGCACCGGCATCGCCCACAGGTCGATGCTGAAGCCGTCTGCCATCCCGGCCTCTTTCAGCAGCGCCTTGGCCTGCTCCGGGTTGTAGTCATAGTCTTTGACGTCGTTGTTGTAGCCCCACATCGTCGGCGGGATCAGGTTTTTGGCGGACTGGCCGGCACCCTGGTAGACCGCGTCGATAATCGCTTTCTTATTCACCGCCATGCTCAGTGCCTGACGCACTTTCACGTTATCCAGCGGTTTTTTCTCAACGTTAAACGACAGGTAGCCGACGTTCAGCCCTGGTTGCTGCATCAGGTTGATCGATTTGTCTTTCTTCATCGCCGCGATGTCAGCCGGGTTCGGGTACGGCATCACCTGGCATTCGTTTTTCTGCAGTTTCGCATAACGCACGGAGGCGTCCGGCGTGATGGAGAAGACCAGGCGGTCAATCTGCGGCTTGGTGCCCCAGAAACCGTCAAAGGCTTTGTAAAGGATGCGAGAATCTTTCTGGTACTGGAGCAGCTGGAACGGGCCGGTGCCGACCGGGTTCAGGTCGATTTTCTCCGGTGTGCCGGCTTTCAGCATGTTGTCAGCATATTCCGAAGACATGATCGAGGCGAAGTCCATCGCCATATCGGCCAGGAACGGCGACTCCGGGCGGGTCAGCACGAAGCGCACGGTGTAGTCGTCCACTTTCTCAATCTTGCTGATCAGGTCCGGCATACCCATGCCCTGGAAGTACTCATAGCTGCCGCCGGAGACTTTGTGGTACGGGTTGGCTTCGTCTTTCTGGCGGTTGAAGGAGAACAGCACGTCGTCCGCATTGAAATCACGCGTTGGCTTGAAATCTTTGCTGGTCTGCCACTTCACGCCTTTGCGCAGGTGGAAGGTGTAGGTTTTGCCGTCCGGGCTGATTTCCCACTTTTCGGCCAGGCCGGGCTGAATCTCCGTGGTACCAATTTTAAATTCCACCAGACGGCTGTAGATCGGCACGGAGCTGGCGTCATAGGTGGTACCGGACGTGAACAGCTGCGGGTTGAAGCCTTCCGGCGACCCTTCTGAACAATAGACCAGGGTTTTCGCCTGTACACCCGCCGCCACAGACAGCGCAAGCAAGCCCATGCCAAACTTCAGTATCCCTGTTTTTCCCAAGGAGATTCTCATCGCGTTACTCCATAGATTGTGATGTGGTGTTGTGTGTTATTTGTACAAGCCGGCCTGTAATGTTTTTTTCGGTGGCCGGTTGCGGCTGACGCCGGGAGGCGTCTGAAGGAGTACGGTGCGGGTGCCGGTGAAAGCGTTTACCGGCGTGTCCGGGTGCGTGGAATTCACCCGAACTATCCTCTGGTCATACCCCTGAGGCTACCAATTTGGCAACTGTTTGGGGTGACGTCAATATAACCAACGGGCATTTACACAGAGTGTGAGAAACAGCAAACAAACATAAAAAAAACCATTTTCTAACATATTCAGGATTAAATAATGAGCAGGGATACTTTGCAGGCGAATCGTCTCGATGTAACAGTTTGTTCTCAGAGATTTCTACCGCTAAAAAACTAAAAAACTTTCTTACTGAATGGCGATAATCTGAGCGCTTATCACCTTGAAGTGCAGGAAATCCAGCTGAAAATGCTGGTGCTTAACCCAAAAGGGGGAGCATTTTTACCATAAGCTGCGCCTATGAGTGGCACATCTGCCGCGTAACGAAAAAACGTCTCATTCCGCACTGGTTATTTTTTACCAGACAATATGCTGCTCGCCCGCCCTGCCCCCGGCAGAAGCCACGGCGATTTTTGCCTCGCATTGTCTCTAACGGCGCATGACGGGCCGGCTACAGACTATCGACAGCGGCCAAACTATCGGCACCCTCCCTATCCCGCTGTTAACACTTTTTAAAACTTTAAAAAAACCCAAAAACAGCAGGTTATCCCGCAATTTGGCCGTTATGTCCCGGTATTTTCCCTGTGTTTGCTAGGCTTAATTCAGTAACGCTTAGTGCAGGGCGTCATGCCCATTAACCAGAAAGGAGGCAACATGCAACGATTCAGCAAAAAAGTCGTGGTCATTACAGGTGCAGGTTCCGGTATCGGCGAATTCACTGCGAAACGCTTTGCCGCAGAGGGCGCCTCTGTGGTGCTGGTGGGCCGTACTGAAGAGAAATTGCAGAAAACCCTGAGCGCGCTGGAAGGGGGAGACCATCTGGTGCGGGCCACGGACATGTCGAAAGCGGACGATGTTGAGCAGTTAGCCGCGGACGTGCTGGCGAAATATGGCCGGGTCGATGTGGTGGTGAATGATGCCGGGGTTGCTGCTCAGGGCAAAGTGCATGAGGGTGATTACGAAGATTGGGAAAAGGCGATCAAGATTGACCTGTATGGCGTATTCCACAGCTGCCGCTATTTCATGCCGGCGCTGATCAAAAGCCAGGGCAACATCGTTAACGTCTCCTCCGTCTCCGGGCTGGGCGGTGACTGGGGCATGAGCTTCTATAACGCAGCAAAAGGCGGTGTGACCAACTTTACCCGCTCGCTGGCGATGGACCACGGTGCCGATAATGTGCGCGTCAATGCGGTCTGCCCCGGCCTTATCATCACGCCGATGGCCTCTGACATCAAAGAGAATGAGCCGCTGCTGGCCGAGTTCCGCAAGCGCACCCCACTCGGCCGCCCCGGCCAGCCGGACGAGGTGGCGGCGGTGATCGCCTTCCTGGCAAGTGACGACGCGCGCTATATCACCGGGGTTAACCTGCCGGTAGATGGCGGGATTACGGCGTCCAACGGCCAGCCGAAACAAGCCTGATCCCTGCGCCTGCAAGACACACCTCTTCTGATAACAGCTTATAAAAGGAGCATGTCGTGGCCTATCAACAGGTAATTGCATTGTCGGCACTGACCGACAGCCAACCCGAACCGATCACGCTGGGCGAGCAAAAAATTATAGTGGTGCGGCGTGGCGATCGTGTCCACGCCTTCCAGGCAACTTGCCCTCATGCCGGCGCCCCCCTGGCAGAAGGTGCCGTGTGTGACGGCAAGCTGGTGTGCCCATGGCACAAAGCGGTTTACTCCCTGGATGACGGCATGCTGCTGGAGCCTCCGGCGCTGGAGGGGCTGACCCGCTATGCGGTGAAAACAGAAGAAGGCGCGGTATGGGTTGACCCGGAAACCACCCTGCCGCCCGCCACCCCAGATGCCCCGGATGACAAAGGCACGCTGGTGATTCTTGGTGCCGGGGCTGCCGGCAGTGCGGCACTGAGTGCGCTGCATGAACGCGGCTACACCGGCCGGATCATTGCCATTGATGCTGAAAAACAGGCCGGTTATGACCGTACGGCGCTGAGCAAATTTGTGCCGATGGGCAGTATGGCGGTGGACGATGTGCCGGAACTGCTGGATGAGGACGTCACCGGCGAGGCAAATGTGAAGCGCATTACCGCACGGGTGGCGCAACTCGACAGCCTGGCGCGCACGCTGGTGCTGGAAGACCAGCGCCGCATCACCTTCGATTCATTGCTGATTGCCAGCGGCGGGCGGCCGCAGGTGCCGGATCTGCCGGGCGTGAACCTGAGCGGCATCCATGTGCTGCGTAACCTCCAGCATGAAAAAACCCTGCTGCACGCGGTGGATACCCTGAAAAAGCTGGTGATTGTCGGCAGTAATTTCATCGGCATGGAGATGGCCGCCGCCCTGCGCAAACGCGGCATTGAAGTTACAGTGATTGCGCCGCACCCGCTGCCGTTTGAAGCGCAGTTCGGCCCGCGCATAGCGCACTATTTCCGTGAGCTGCACGAGTCGCATGGGGTGACCTTTGTGGATGGCGAAGCCACCGGTTTCAGCGGCGATCGCTGCGTCACGGCGGTGCAGCTGAAAGATGGCCGGGAAATCCCTGCCGATCTGGTATTGCTGGCAACCGGCATTGAACCGGTGACCTCCTTTATCCATGATTTACCGCTGTGTGAAGACGGTAGCCTGAAGGTTAACCAGGCGATGCAGGCGGCGGAAAACATCTATGCGGTGGGGGATATCGCCACCTTCCCCTATGAGGGCAAGCCGATCCGCATTGAGCACTGGCGGGTTGCGCAACAGCAAGGGCGCGTTGCCGCAGTCAATATGCTGGGAGGCAACGAAGTATTCGACCGTATTCCGTTCTTCTGGACACAGCATTACGGTACCCGTTTCGACTACCTCGGCCATCCGCAACGCTGGGATCAGATCGATCTGATCGGATCACTGGAAGCGCAGAACTTTGTGGCGCTGTATGGCCTGAAAGAGCAGTTGGTTGCGGTCGTGGCCACCGGCCGTGAACGCACCACCGGCAGGCTGATGATGGAAATGCAAAAGCACGAGCTGAGCATGGCGCATGCCCGGCGGGTCGTGCATGAGACTGCTCAGGCCTGAAGACGACTATTTCCCGGCCGCCTGCGGGCGGCCATTATTATTTCCCGCCCTTCCCTGCCGTTATAAGAAATATTCCTTTTTCTCACCGCGTTATTAATGACAGGTTCCTGTTACAGGTTTCACTCCCCTTATTTAGTCGCATTAAAACGATTTATTTAGCAATGAATTGCTTTTATTCGTGCGAGCAAAAAATATCAATGATTAAAAGGGGATAGCATCAGGAAATAAGGCGTACACTGCGCGGCGGGTGCTTAAGGCTGTCTGGCTTAAGCATCGGTCAGGCAGAGAAAAGCCCCACGAGGTATACACCAACGTGGGGCTAACACTCACACCTGAACAATGTGGATGTTAGCCTCTTAACCGCCGCAAGGCAATGGAGGAAACTGATATGCTGCAGAAGTTTAATACCGGGGTTTTTATGGTGTGCTTTACCATCCTGGTTTTTACCTGGCTGGTACGTGATTCACTTTGTGAATTACAGGTCACCATGGGAAACACCACGCTTGCAGCGGTATTAGCCTACGAAGTTAAACGTTAAGAGCAGCAGCGGGGCGGCCAATCGCCCCGCTGATTGAGCATTGTCAGGCCGGGCCTTCAGCACCCGTTTTTTATCACCGCCTTACCCGCACAGCAGGCAGAACGGCAACTCGCAGGCAATAAAAAACCCGCTAACCAGAGGTTGCGGGTTTTTTATTTCACGGGTCGGGAACCGTGATGCAGAATTTGGTCGGTGAGAGAGGATTCGAACCTCCGACCCCTTCGTCCCGAACGAAGTGCGCTACCAGGCTGCGCCACTCACCGAGAGTGCGGGCGCATCTTACTGCCGCTGCGCCTCTACCGTCAATCCCTTTTTTCTATGCTTTTCATCAACTGTTTATTAATTCAACAGCACGCCATTACGCCTTATTGGGCAGGTGGCACCAGTTGTTTTTCGGGTTGATCCCGCCGTCCGGCGAGGTGTAGCCCAGGCAACCCAGAATCGAGTCATACAGCTCAGTGTGGCGATGGGTTTCCCCTATGCGCTGCTGCGCCTGCAACTGCTCAAAGGCGCTGCGGTGCTCCGGCTGGGCGAGGAATTTGTCCGAGGCCCAGACCATCAGCGGCACGCGGAATTGCTCCGGCGGCGCCATTTCACGCGGCGTGCCGTGGAAATGGTAATTCTCGTCAATCGACTCCCCGTGGTCAGCGGCATAGAACACCAGCGCTTTCTTGTCGCGCACCTGATCGATGACGTTATCAATAAAGCTGTCGGTATAGAGCACGCTGTTATCAAAGGCGTTGATCAGCTGTTGCTTGCTGCAGGACTGGTCCACGCCCATGCACTCCGGGGTGTAGCGCGCATACTCACGCGGGTAGCGCTGGGAGTAGAGGTAGTGCGAGCCTTTGGTGTGCAGCACGATCAGGTGCTTGCCGGTCGGGTAGCGTTTCAGCGATTCATGCATCTCATTCACCAGCAGCATGTCGTCTACCGGTTTACCGTCGTTGCGTTTTTCAGAGGCAATCAGCTCACGGAATGAGAAGTTGTTCGGGTTGGTGTTGTTGTAGAACCACACCTCGCTCTGCATGGCGAACAGCTCCGAGGTAAAGCCCAGCGAACGCAACACAGCAAACACATTCTGCTCTTTCAGCGTGCGCTGCGGGTTATCTTCTACCCCGCCCTCACGCACGAACATGCAACGCAGTGACAGCTTGGTGGAGGTATCACACGAGGTGCCTTTGAAGGCCACCAGGTTCTTCTCTTTGGAGAGGCGCGGCGTGGTGTCGCGGTTATAGCCGAGCATCCCCATGTGGTCCCAGCGGGTGGTTTCACCGATGATAAACACCACGTAGGTATCATCGATACCCGCCGGGGGGATATAGGTGAACTGTTTGGCCGGGTTAGCCAGATCTTCCGCGTCCTGGCTTTCGTCATACTGGGTATAGGCAAACAGCCCCAGCGCTGCCAGCCAGTTAGACGGCAGATAAGAGTGCGCCACCACGCCGCCGTAGCTCGGCATATCAATATTGGTGAGTTTCTCGTTGGCGGACTGCTCCATGTCCAGCAGGCGCAGCGGCAGCCAGACCAGCAACCCGACGCCCAGCAGCACCGCCAGCGGTTTGATGCGGTGGCCCGGCGTTTTGATCTGCTCGATCAGGGTAAAGCTGAGGTTATTTTTCCAGATCAACAGCAGCGGCAAGGCGCTGACAGCCGCCATCCACAGGATAAAGTGGTAGCCAATCACCTCTTTCGACAGATCCACATCCGTAGTCATTACCGACACAATAATGCCGTAGCCAATCACCACGTTGAAAAAAGTCATGTAGTAGCTGGCTGCCACGGAAACCAGCACCAGCAGTGAGGCAATCAGGCGGTAAAAGAGTTTGCCGCCAAGCGACACCATACGCATCACGAAGAAAGTGAACAGCACAATGGCAATCACTTCCGTCACGGCGGAAATCAGTTGTAAGGTATGTACGCCCTGGGTGAAGGTGTCAAAACGACGGTAAAAAACGGAAAAATTAAGAAAAATGCCGATATAAATCGCTAACAAGAGAGAAAGATTTTGTTGCGATAGAGTTTTAACTCTATTCATGTACTGTCTGAACCCCGGTCCGATAACGCAATCTGAATCAATCAGACATTATTGATCAAATCAGGTTCATTTAGCTGCTGAATAAATGCTTAATGAATCACCAAACCCAGAAAATTCCGAGCGAAAAGCAGCGAAAATTTCCGAAAAGGCGATGAAAACAGGCAATTGATAAAAAAAGAGGGAAGATCCCTCTTTTTTATAAACAACGATAATGTTTTGTTTTCGAAAACAGACTTATTTGATGTTCAGGGTCACATCAATATTGCCGCGGGTGGCGTTTGAATAGGGGCAAACCACGTGCGCTTTCTTCACCAGATCTTCTGCTACGCTGCGCTCAACGCCCGGCAGGCTGATGTCCAGCTGCACTTCAATCGCAAAGCCGGTCGGTACCGGGCCGATGCCGACGGTGCCTTCAATCTGCGCCTCAGCCGGGATTTTTACCTTTTCCTGTGACGCCACATATTTCAGCGCGCCGAGGAAGCAGGCGGAGTAACCGGCCGCAAACAGCTGCTCCGGGTTGGTGGCTTCACCACCTGCACCGCCCATCTCTTTCGGCACGCCCAGTTTCACATCCAGCACGCCATCTGACGAGGTAGCACGGCCATCACGGCCGCCGGTGGCTTTGGCATGGGCCTGGTAAACAACTTTTTCGATAGACATACACATTTCCTTCTTTGGGTAGGAAGAGACCGGCGCAGGGCCGGGCTGATGGTGCACAAGCTCACGATTAAATCGTGTGCTATATAAATAAGCGTAACATACTAAGTATAGAGCAGCGCGCCGCGATGTCGCGGATTTTACCTCCTGCCCAACGATGAAGCTGCCGGGCAGGGCAGCCTGTCAGCCCTTCTTCAACAGGTTGCCGCGCAACAATTCCAGCTGCTGCTTAATGCCGTTCAACTGCTCGGTGCTGCACGCGGCGGCACAGGCCACCGCTTCCGGCACCGATTGCGCCTGCGAGCGTAAGTCACGCCCGGCGTCGGTCAGGGTAATCAGAACCTGACGCTCATCGGCGGCGGCACGGCGGCGCATCAACAGCCCGGCACTCTCCAGCCGTTTCAGCAGCGGCGTGAGGGTGGCGGAGTCAAGAAACAGCCGCTCGCCAATCTCAGAAACCGTGACGCCATCCCGCTCCCACAACACCAGCATCACCAGGTATTGCGGGTAGGTGAGGCCGAGTTGCGCCAGCAACGTGCGGTACACTTTGTGCAACGCCAGGTTGGCGGAATAGAGCGCGAAGCACATCTGTTGGTCGAGGTGCATCATCGGCAGGTCAGGCAAAACGTCATCTGTTTTCATGTTCATGGTGTCAATATAGATAGTGTACGATATAATAGCAAGACTTCATTATGTAAAAGCGCGCCGCAGCCTAAGTCTGCTCTGAAAAAGCGGGCGGTAAGCGGCGTAATGCGGTAAACCACGCTATCTTGAAAGGAGTCACAAAGCGTATGAGCCGCCTTCTTCTGCATGAGCCATAGGGGTTGGCGTGCATGTTTCTTGCCTGCCGATGCAGGCCGCGCCACAGGGATAAAGGGAGAAATTCATGACGACTTTAGTTGAACGCGCCCGTTTGTTTGCGGGCAAAGCCCACGCCGGCATTAACCAGCGCCGCAAGTATACGGACGATCCTTACATTGTGCATCCGCGCGCCGTCGCGGAAATTGTCAGCCGCGTGCCGCATACTGAAGCGATGCTGGCCGCTGCCTGGCTGCATGACACGGTAGAAGACACCCCCGCCACCCTTCATGACATTGAGCGTGAATTCGGGCTGGAGGTGGCCATGCTGGTGGGGATGCTGACCAACGCCAGCCAGCCGGACGAAGGTGACCGCATCCAGCGGAAAAATCTCGACCGCCGCCACACTGCGCAGGCCAGCCCACAGGCCAAAACCATCAAACTGGCGGATCTGATCGATAACCTTGATGAGATCCTGGAATATGATGCTGACTTCGCCAAAACCTACCTGATCGAAAAACGGTTACAGCTTGAGGTGCTGAAAGAGGGCAACAAAACTCTGTGGAAGCGCGCCCGCAAGATCATTGACCAGGCACTCGACAGCCTGCACCAGCCGCCGTACAACGTCCCGGCGCAATGGTTCCGCGACACCGAACGCGCCTACCTGAACGCTGACCGCCCTCACTCCTGACCGATGCCCTGATCAATCCGCGCCAGCAGATAGGGGTAAAACGGGTTCGATGCGATGCGCATCAGCGCATCCATACTCTCCACCAGCGCCCCGCGCTCCCCGCGCGACGCCAGCGTTCCCAGGCTGATGCCGAACTGATGCGGCTCCGTGGGCGTGCGGCCATAGAGCGAATCATCAGCCGGAAACGGCAGCGCCACATGGGACAGCGAATAGATCTCCGGCGGGTAAGGAATGCCCAGCACCTGTTGCTGCGGCACCCGTTGCCCGGCGCTGAGCCTGACGGCGACGGCGGAATCCCCGGCGGTAACCGCGCTTTGCGGGCCATTACTGATGATGGTGGTGGTGTAGCGGCGCGGCGGTGCGGGCAGCAGCGTATCGATCGCGGTGTCCGCATCCGGCCTGAGCAGCGGGCCGAAATCCGCCCGGCGGTTGATGTCAAACAGCACCAGCTCACTGCCGTTGGCCGGCAACCGGTTATAGAGGGCATCCACCACGGCGCGGGTGCTGACGGTGGAATCCAGCACGGACTGGAACGTCAGCACCGGCGGCAGCTGCGCCAGCTGCCCGCTGCGCTGCGCCTGTGCAATCTGCTGTTGCAGCGCCTGGGTTAACTGCCAGGACTGGCGCGCGCCGTTGACCGGGAACGAGTTATATTTGAACGGGTTGAACTCCGGCAGAATACTGAGCCAGGCCGCTTTGGCAAACGGCGGGAACACGGCGGGCCAGCCGGCGATCCCGGCAAAGCGGGCGTAAGCGGTGACGCCTATCATCGGCGAAATCAGGATCACCCGCTGCGGCCGCGGCAAGGTGTTATCCTGCAAAGCATCCAGCGTATATTTCATCGCCAGTGCGCCGCCGTTGGAAAAGCCCACCAGTTGCAGCGGCGCACCCGGCCCCACTTTTGCCCGCGCCTCACGCACCGCCAGCCGGGTGGCGGCCAGCCAGTCTTCCCAGCTGACGCGGGTCAGCGCACCCGGCACCGTGCCGTGCGCCGGTAACCGGATCCCTACCACCAGCCAGCCGCGCTGCCGGTAGTGCGCCGCCAGGTGGCGCAAACTGTAGGGGGAATCGGTCAGCCCGTGCAGCATCACCACCGCGCCGCGCGGCTGGCCCGGCGGCACCAGTTCATACGAGCGGTTCCAGTCGTGGCGGAAATGCTCCGGGTAGATCGGGCTGCCCTCGAAATAGCGGTTGAGCGGCAAACGCTCGCTGCTGTCGAGTTTCTGCGTCACATTGCGGTAGACGTCATCAAACGCCACTTGCTCGGCCTTCAGGTAGCCTGCCCAGTCGGTGTGGTCCAGCGCGGCAGCCTCCAGCTCAGGCGGCGCTTCGGTGTGCCACGGCTCCAGCGCCGGGCCGCGCTGCGTGTCATACACCCGCACCGTAAACAGCGTCACGGCCGCGACGGCCACCATAATCGCCAGGCGTTTCGCCCTCTTCCTGAATGCCCGAAACCGCATGCCGCCTCACCGTTGCTGAGTCAATGATGGTGATCATCATAGCCCGCCCAGCGCAAATCCGGCACCCCGCCGGTGTGCGCCTTCAGCGCGCAGAAAATGGTCAACGCTGGTGCACAGCCTCCCACCTTTTTGTCACCACAAACAAATACCCTATGTATATCAATAAATTGCATTGTGGCACGCACTTTGCTCTGGTGAATTCAATCTTGTGTACAGGGTGGAATTCAGCAGATGCAACCGACTCCTTATAACGGCTTTACCCTTGATGAATGGCAACAGCACTACCGCGCCGCGCCACAAACGCTTTTCACCACGTTACAGGTGGTGCTTACCGCGCTGGACGCGCAGGACAATGCCTGGATTTACCGCGCCACGGTGGAACAGCTCAAAGAGCAGGCCGATGCCCTGCTGCACCGGTTGGAGGAACAGGGTGGCGATCTGGCGGCGTTCCCGCTGTTTGGCGTGCCGTTCGCGGTCAAAGACAACATCGACGTCGGCGGCTGGCCCACCAGCGCCGCCTGCCCGGCGTTTACCTATCAGGCGGAGCATGACGCCGCCGTGGTGGCGAACCTGCGCGCCAAAGGGGCGATCGCGCTCGGCAAAACCAACCTCGACCAGTTCGCTACCGGGCTGGTCGGCACCCGTTCGCCGTTCGGCGCGGTCAGCAACAGCTTTAACCCGGCCTATGTCAGCGGCGGCTCCAGCGCCGGTTCCGCGTCAGCCGTGGCACGCGGGCTGGTGGCTTTTGCGCTCGGCACCGACACCGCCGGTTCCGGCCGCGTCCCTGCCGGGTTTAACAATATTGTCGGGCTGAAACCCACCAAAGGCTGGCTCTCCAACCGGGGCGTGGTGCCGGCCTGCCGGTTGAATGACTGCGTGTCGGTGTTCGCCCTCACGGTCACCGATGCGCTGGCCGTGGCAAAGGCGGCAGGCGGTTACGACGCGGCCGATGCCTATTCGCGCCGCAACCCGCACACCGCCCCGGTGATGATGCCCGCCGCCCCGCGCTTTGCGGTGCCGGACAGCCTGGAATTCTTCGGCGATACGCAGAACCCGCAGGCGTTCGCTGCCGCGCTGGCGCAGTTGAAAGCCTCCGGCATCACGCTGGAGACGGTAGATTTCAGCCCGTTCCGGGCATTAGCGGAGCAACTTTACCAGGGGCCGTGGGTCGCCGAGCGCACCGTGGCCGTGGGCGCGCTGCTGGATGAGCAGCCGGAGGCGATGGACCCGGTGGTGCGCGGCATTGTTGCCGGCGGTAAAAATTACAGCGCCTGTGATGCCTGGCGCGCCGAGTACCTGCGGGCGGAACTTGCCCGCCAGATTAACGACACGCTGGCCGCCTTTGATGCACTGGTGGTACCGACCTCGCCGACCATCCGCACGATCGACGAGATGGCGCAGGAGCCGGTGCGTTACAACGCCCAGTTCGGTACCTACACCAATTTCACCAATCTGGCCGACCTCAGCGCGCTGGCCCTGCCCGCCACCCTGCGTGAAGATGGCCTGCCCGCCGGGATCACGCTGATCGCCCCCGCCTGGCATGATGCCGCGCTGGCGGATTTCGGCCAGCGCTGGCAGCAAACCCTGCCCCTGCCGCTGGGGGCCACCGGCCGTGCGCTGCCGCCCGCCTACCTCACCCCACCGCTGCCGCCCACCGAAGGGGTGGTGCTGGTGGCGGTGGTGGGCGCACACCTCACCGGGATGCCGCTCAACCACCAGCTGACCACCCGCCGCGCGGTGTTATTGGAGCAGACCACCACCGCCGCCCATTACCGCCTGTTCGCCCTGCCCGGCACCCAGCCGCCCAAACCCGGCCTGGTCAGTGACGCGGGCGGCAGCGCCATCACGGTAGAACTGTGGGCGATGCCGCTGGCGCGCTTCGGCGAGTTCGTGGCGGAGATCCCTGCCCCGCTCGGCATCGGTACGCTGGAACTGGCGGACGGCCGCCGGGTGAAAGGGTTTATCTGTGAGCCTGCGGCGCTGAACGGCGCGCAGGAGATCACCTCCTTTGGCGGCTGGCGCAATTACCTCAGCAGCCTCTCCCCCTCCACTGCGTCCTGAGGAACTGCGCCATGTTCACCACTGTTTTGATTGCTAACCGCGGCGAAATCGCCTGCCGGGCCATCCGCACCCTGAAAAAACGCGGCATCACCAGCGTGGCGGTGTATGCCGGGCCGGATCGCAATGCGCCGCACGTCAGTGAGGCAGAGATCGCCATTGCGCTGGGCGGTGAGAAACCCGCCGACACTTATCTCGACATCGGCAAAATCCTCACGGCCGCAAAACAGAGCGGCGCGCAGGCGATTTTTCCCGGTTACGGGTTTTTATCCGAGAGCGCGGAATTTGCCGACGCCTGCGAGGCGGCCGGGCTGGCCTTTATCGGCCCGACGGCGCAGCAGATCCGTGAATTCGGCCTGAAGCACCGCGCGCGGGAGCTGGCCGCCGCCGCCGGGGTGCCGATGACGCCCGGCACCGGTTTGCTGGCGGATCTTGACGCGGCGCTGGCAGCGGCAGAACAGATTGGCTACCCGGTGATGCTGAAAAGCACGGCGGGCGGCGGCGGCATTGGCTTAACGCGCTGTGACAACGCGGACGCGCTGCGGGATGCCTGGGAAAGTGTGCGGCGGCTCGGCGGGCAGTTCTTCCGCGATGACGGCGTATTCCTGGAGCGGTTTATCGACCGGGCGCGCCACGTCGAGGTGCAGATCTTTGGCGATGGTCAGGGCCGCGTGGTGGCGCTGGGTGAACGTGACTGCTCACTGCAGCGCCGCAACCAGAAGGTGATTGAGGAGACGCCCGCGCCGCACCTGCCGGAAGCGACCCGTACCGCGCTGCTCCGGGCGGCCGTGGCGCTGGGCGAGTCGGTGAACTACCGCAGCGCCGGAACGGTGGAGTTCATTTATGACGCGGCGCAGGAGGCATTCTATTTCCTGGAAGTGAACACCCGGCTTCAGGTCGAGCACCCGGTCACGGAGCTGGTCACCGGCCTCGACCTGATCGACTGCATGTTGCAGGTGGCCGCGGGTGACACGCCGGACTGGCTGCATCTGGCGCGCGCGCCGCACGGCGCGGCGATAGAGGTGCGGTTATACGCAGAAGATCCGCTGCGCAATTTCCAGCCCAGCCCCGGCGTGCTGACCGATGTGCACTTCCCGGAGGGCGTGCGGGTGGATGGCTGGGTCTCGACCGGCAGCGACGTGTCGGCATTCTACGACCCGATGATCGCCAAACTGATTGTGTATGGCGAGAACCGCACGCAGGCGCTGGAGAAACTGGTGGCGGCGCTCAACGCCACCCGGCTGCACGGCATCGCCACCAACCTCGATTACCTGCGCCAGATCGTTGCCACCGACGCCTTCCGCCACGGCGAGGTCTGGACGCGCATGCTCGACAGCTTCACCTACCGCCCGCAGGCGATTGAAGTGCTGCAACCCGGCACCTACAGCAGCGTGCAGGATTTCCCCGGCCGGTTGGGCTATTGGGATATCGGCGTGCCGCCGTCCGGGCCGATGGATGATTTCGCTTTCCGGCTGGCAAACCGGATTGTCGGCAACCACCCGGACGCCGCCGGGCTGGAGTTCACGCTTCAGGGGCCGACGCTGCGCTTCCATGCCGATGCCCTGATCGCCCTGACCGGGGCCGATTGCCCGGCAGATCTTGACGGCTCGCCGGTACGCTACGCCGAGCCGGTGGCCGTCAGTGCCGGGCAGACGCTGACGCTCGGCCGTGCGCGCCATGGCTGCCGCACCTATCTGGCGGTGCGCAACGGGCTGGATGTGCCGGTCTATCTCGGCAGCCGTTCGACCTTTGCCCTGGGTGCGTTTGGCGGCCACGCCGGGCGCACGCTGCGGGTGGCGGACCTGCTGCCTATCTCCCAGCCGCACCTGCCCGCCTGCACCACCCCCGCGCCGACTGACGCGCCGCAGGCCGCCGATGCCGCGCTGCTGCCGCACTACGGCAACCTGTGGCACATCGGCGTGTTGTACGGGCCGCACGGCGCGCCGGATTTCTTCACCCCGGAATCGATAGCGGAATTTTTCGCGGCGGAATGGCAGGTGCATTACAACTCCAACCGGCTGGGCGTGCGCCTCACCGGGCCGAAACCGGCCTGGGCGCGGCAGGACGGCGGCGAGGCGGGGCTGCACCCCTCCAACGTGCATGACTGCGAATACGCCATCGGCGCGATCAACTTTACCGGCGATTTCCCGGTGATCCTCACCCGCGACGGGCCAAGCCTCGGCGGTTTCGTCTGCCCGGTGACCATCGCTAAAGCCGAGCTATGGAAAGTCGGGCAGGTGAAACCGGGCGACCGCCTGCGCTTCCACCCGATCAGCATCGAGCAGGCGCTGGCGCTGGAACAGGCGCAGGCGGGCACCCTCGCCACCCTCAGCCCGGTAGAGGCGCTGGCGCTGCCGGCACCGTCGCTGCTGCCGGAGAGCACGCCATCGGCGGCGATTCTGGCTACCCTGCCCGCCACGGTGGAGCGCCCGGCGGTGGTCTACCGGCAGGCGGGTGACAGCTACATTTTGCTGGAATATGGCGACAACGTGCTCGATCTGGCGCTGCGGCTGCGGCTTTACCTGCTGATGCAGGCGATCCGCGAGGCGGCGGTGGCGGGCATTGCCGAACTCGCCCCCGGCGTGCGCTCGCTGCAAATCCGCTATGACAGCCGTACCCTCAGCCAGTCGGCGCTGCTGCAACTGCTGCTGACGCTGGAAAACCAGTTGGGCGACGTCAGCACGCTGAAAGTGCCGACGCGCATCGTGCATTTGCCGATGGCATTTGAAGATTCCGCCACGCTGGGCGCGGTGGAACGATACCGCGAAACGGTGCGCGACCAGGCCCCCTGGCTGCCGAACAACGTCGATTTCATCCAGCGCATCAACGGGCTGGCGAGCCGCGAGGCGGTGCGTGACATCATTTTCAGCGCCAGTTACCTGATCCTCGGGCTGGGCGACGTCTACCTCGGCGCGCCCTGTGCCGTGCCGCTCGACCCGCGCCACCGGCTGTTCAGCTCCAAATACAACCCGGCGCGCACCTACACCGCCGAAGGCACCGTGGGCATCGGCGGGATGTACATGTGCATCTACGGCATGGATTCGCCGGGCGGCTACCAGCTGGTAGGGCGCACGCTGCCGATCTGGAACAAATTCCTCAAAAATCCGCAATTCGCCCCCGGCGAACCCTGGCTGCTGCACTTCTTCGATCAGGTGCGCTTCTACCCGGTCAGCGAAGCGGAGCTGGACGTCTTCCGCGAGGCGTTCCGCGAAGGGCGCGCCAAGGTGAAGATTGAACCGGGCGAGTTCGATTTCGCGGAGTACACCCGCTTTTTAACGGAGAACGCCGACGATATCAACGCGTTCCGCGCCCGTCAGCAGGCTGCGTTCACCACGGAGGTGGCGCACTGGCAGGCCGAAGAGAGCGCCGCCGTGGCGGAGGCGGCCAACCGCCCGCAGCCGCTGGAGGAGAGCGAAGGCGAAGGGCAACTGGTCAGCGCCGATCTCAACGGCAACGTCTGGAAAATCCTGGTGCAGCCGGGCGACGTGGTCACCCAGGGGCAGCCGCTGATCGTGGTCGAGGCGATGAAAATGGAGCTGTCGGTGTATGCGCCCTGCGCCGGGACGGTAACGCAGATCCGCTGCCGCCCCGGCCGCCCGGTCGGCCCCGGCGATGCACTGCTGTGGCTTGATACTGCCGCCTCATAACGGAGACGGGCCGGGCAAACCGGCCCCTTAAGGACGCCTATGCAACTTGCCGGACACCACACCAAAGCCCGCCCGGAAGGGCTGGCAGAACGGATTTACCAGCAACTGAAACAGGACATTTTTGACTTCCGCCTGCTGCCCGGCGACCGCTTCAGCGAGAGCGAAATCGCCGGGCGGATGGCGGTCAGCCGCACGCCGGTGCGGCAGGCGCTGTTCTGGCTGGAGCGTGAGGGCTATGTCGAGGTGCATTTCCGCAGCGGCTGGCAGGTGAAACCGTTCGATTTCGCCTATTTCGAACAGCTGTATGACCTGCGGATTGTGCTGGAACTGGAAGCGGTGAAGCGGCTCTGCGCCCGCCACGGTGAGGCGCTGCCCGCGCTGCTGCTGCCGGTGGTGGATTTCTGGATCGACCAGCCGCCGCTGCCGGACGGCGTTGAGGTATCGCGCTTTGACGAGGCGTTCCACATGGCGCTGGTGGAGGCGGTGGGCAACGGGGAAATGGCGCGTATCCACCGTGACCTGACCGAGAAGATCCGCATCATCCGGCGGCTCGACTTCACCCAGGGCGCGCGCGTCAGCGCCACCTACCGCGAGCATGCCGCGGTGCTGCACGCCATTATGCAGCGCCGTACCGGCGAGGCGCAGCGCCTGCTGCATGACCATATCGCCGTCAGCAAGGCGGAAGTGCGCAAAATCACGCTGCACCGGCTGCATGAGGCGCGCACGGCACCCCCGGGTGCTGGGGAGGATGACGGGGCGCGCCCCGCCCCACACGGTTAACGCAAAAACAGTCACCCGCGCAGTCAGCGGGAAAACAACACCGTCACCCGCGCCACCCGCGCGGAACGGGAACAGCACCGCCTGCCGCGGCAGGCAGGGCGTCGCCGGGTTTCCGCGCGCCTTTACCTTCACTTTTCATCAGGAGTGCGTTTTATGCAACCTCGCCGCTTTATCAACGCTTTTGCCCTCTCCGCCACCATGGTCAGCTTTGGCCTGGCGTTCGGCGCCCAGGCCGCCGACACCATCAAAGTCGGCATCATGCACTCGCTCTCCGGCACCATGGCGATCTCTGAAACGCCGCTCAAGGATGTGGCGCTGATGACCATCGATGACATCAACGCCAAAGGCGGCGTGCTCGGCAAAAAGCTCGAGCCGGTGGTGGTCGACCCGGCCTCCAACTGGCCGCTGTTTGCCGAAAAGGCGCGCCAGCTGCTGACGCAGGACAAGGCCGCCGTGGTGTTCGGCTGCTGGACGTCGGTGTCACGCAAGTCGGTGCTGCCGGTGTTTGAGGAGCTGAACGGCCTGCTGTTCTACCCGGTGCAGTATGAGGGCGAAGAGATGTCGCCGAACGTCTTCTACACCGGTGCCGCGCCGAACCAGCAGGCGATCCCGGCAGTGGAGTACCTGATGAGTGAAGACGGCGGCGAAGCCAAACGCTTCTTCCTGCTCGGCACCGATTACGTCTACCCGCGCACCACCAACAAAATCCTGCGGGCGTTCCTGCATTCCAAAGGCGTACAGGACAAAGACATCGAAGAGGTCTACACGCCGTTCGGTTACAGCGATTACCAGACCATCGTCACCAACATCAAAAAATTCGCCGCCGGCGGCAAAACCGCGGTGGTCTCCACCATCAACGGCGACTCCAACGTGCCGTTCTATAAAGAGCTGGCGAATCAGGGCGTGAAAGCCACCGATGTGCCGGTGGTGGCCTTCTCGGTGGGGGAAGAGGAGTTGCGCGGCATCGACACCAAACCGCTGGTGGGCGATCTGGCGGCCTGGAACTATTTCCAGTCGGTGGACAACCCGACCAACAAGGCGTTTGTCACCGAATGGAAAGCCTACGCCAAAGCGCACAACCTGCCGAACGCCGCCTCAGCCGTCACCAACGACCCGATGGAAGCGACCTATGTCGGCATCCATATGTGGGCGCAGGCGGTGGAGAAAGCGGGCACCACTGACGTCAACAAAGTGCGTGACGCCATGGCCGGACAGACCTTCGCCGCGCCGTCCGGTTTCACCCTGACCATGGACCAGACCAACCACCACCTGCACAAACCGGTGATGATTGGCGAGATTGAGCCGGGCGGCCAGTTCAACGTGGTGTGGCAGACCGATAAGCCGATCCGCGCCCAGCCGTGGAGCCCGTACATTCCCGGCAATGACAAAAAACCGGACACGCCGGTGAAAACCAGCGGCCAGTAACCGACCGGGGCCGGGTTCGCCCGGCCCGCACAGGAGATCTCCGATGCGACTCCCTTTCATTATGCGCCTGCTGATAGCAACGCTCGGCTGCCTGCCGTGGCTGGCGCAGGCCGGGCCGGCGGATGAGTTCGCCGCCGCCAACCGCAGCCAGCAGGCGACATTGTTACAGGCGTGGGCCGCCGATCCCCAACCGGCGCGGCTGCCGCTGTTGCAGGCGCTGAAGCAGGAAAACGTGGTGGTTGACCAGGCAAAACACGCCTTCACCCGCCAGGGCGAGACGTTAACGCCGCTGGAAGGCAACGCCGCGCCGGTGGGCGACACCAAAAAAGTCTGGCTGAACAACCGTCTGCGGAATCTGATCGCCAATGCGCTGGCGGCGCACCGGCTGGTCAGCACCGATACCGCCACCCGGTTGCAGGCGGCCACCTCGCTGCAACGGGAGGCACAACCTGACCAGTTGCCGCTGCTCACGGCGCGGCTGGCGCAGGAAAAAGACCCGGGCGTCCATGCGGCGCTGGCGCTGGCGATGGCCAACCTGCAACTGGCCGATGCCGACCCGCAGGTGCGGCTGGCGGCGGTACACCTGCTCGGTGACGCGGCCGACCCGGACACCCAGGCGCGGCTGCAACCGCTGACCGACGCCCGCACCGAACCCGATGCCGCCGTGCGCCGCGCCGCCGGGGAGAGCCTGGCGCAGATCCACCACCGGCTGCTGATCGGTGACCTGCTCGGGCAGGCGTTTACCGGGCTGTCGCTCGGTTCGATTCTGCTGCTGGCGGCGCTCGGGCTGGCGATCACCTACGGGCTGCTGGGCGTGATCAACATGGCGCACGGCGAAATGCTGATGCTCGGCGCGTATGCCACCTGGCTGGTGCAGTCGCTGTTCCAGCACTACGCGCCCGGCTGGCTGGCGCTCTACCCGCTGGCGGCGCTGCCGGTGGCGTTCTTTATCACCGCCGGGATCGGCATGGCGCTGGAGCGCACGGTGATCCGCCATCTCTATGGCCGCCCGCTGGAGACGCTGCTGGCGACCTGGGGCATCAGCCTGATGCTGATTCAGGGGGTGCGGATGCTGTTCGGCGCGCAGAATGTCGAAGTTGCCAACCCGGCGTGGCTCTCCGGCGGCATCCAGCTGTTGCCGAACCTGGTGCTGCCGTGGAACCGCATCGCGGTGATTGTGTTCGTGCTGCTGGTGCTGGCGCTGACCTGGCTGCTGCTGAATAAAACCCGCCTTGGGCTGAATGTGCGCGCCGTGACCCAGAACCGGGCCATGGCCGCCTGCTGCGGCGTGCCGACCGGCCGCATCGACATGCTGGCTTTCGGCCTCGGCTCCGGCATCGCCGGGCTGGGCGGCGTGGCGCTGTCGCAGCTTGGCAACGTCGGCCCGGAACTGGGCCAGGGCTACATCATCGATTCATTCCTGGTGGTGGTGCTGGGCGGCGTCGGCCAGCTGGCGGGCAGCGTGGTGGCAGCGTTTGGGCTGGGGATCGTCAATAAAATCCTCGAGCCGCAGATGGGCGCAGTGCTGGGCAAGATCCTGATTCTGGCGCTGATTATCCTGTTTATCCAAAAACGTCCGCAGGGGCTGTTCGCCTTCAAGGGCCGGGTGACTGACTGATGACACAACCACTGACCTTAACCGGCGTGCAGAAAGCGCCGCGCCTGACCCTGAGCCTCGGCACCCTGGCGCTGCTGGTGTTGCTGGTGTTGCCGTTTCTGGCGCTGCTGCCGGCGGCGCACCCGCTTTCGATCTCCACCTACACCCTGACGTTGATCGGCAAGATCCTCTGTTATGCGATCGTCGCGATCGCGCTGGATCTGGTCTGGGGCTATGCCGGGCTGCTGTCGCTGGGGCATGGGCTGTTTTTTGCCCTCGGCGGTTACGCGATGGGCATGTACCTGATGCGGCAGGCGGCGGGCGACGGCCTGCCGGCGTTTATGTCTTTCCTGTCGTGGTCGGAGCTGCCATGGTTCTGGGCCGGTACGCAATATTTCGCCTGGGCGCTCTGCCTGATTGTGCTGGTGCCGGGGGTGCTGGCGTTCGTGTTTGGCTTCTTTGCCTTCCGCTCGAAGATCAAAGGCGTCTACTTTTCGATCATGACGCAGGCGCTGACCTACGCCGGGATGCTGCTGTTTTTCCGTAATGAGACCGGCTTCGGCGGCAATAACGGCTTTACCGGCTTCACCACCCTGCTCGGCTTCCCGATCACCGCCACGGCTACCCGCATCGGGCTGTTTGTGGCGACGGTGCTGCTGCTGGCCGCCAGCCTGGTGCTGGGCTTTGCGCTGGCGAAAAGCAAATTCGGCCGGGTGCTGACTGCCGTGCGTGACGCTGAAAACCGCCTGACCTTCTGCGGCTATGACCCGCGCGGCTTCAAGCTGTTTGTCTGGACGCTCTCCGCCGTGCTGTGCGGGCTGGCCGGGGCGCTCTATGTGCCGCAGGTCGGCATCATCAACCCCGGCGAGATGTCCCCGACGAACTCGATTGAGGCGGCGATCTGGGTGGCGCTCGGCGGGCGCGGCACGCTGGTGGGGCCGCTGCTGGGCGCCGGGATTGTCAACGGTGCCAAGAGCTGGTTCACCGTGGCGATGCCGGAATACTGGCAATTCTTCCTCGGCGGGATGTTTATCCTGGTGACGCTCTGCCTGCCGCAGGGCGTGATCGGGCTGCTGCGCCGGAAAAAACAGGGGCAACGCGATGATCACTGAACCGCTGTTCACCCAGCCGCACCCGGCGGACAAATACCGTGACCAGCGTGACCCGATTTTGTCGCTGGAAAAGATTAACGTCAGTTTTGACGGCTTCCGCGCGCTGACCGATCTCTCGCTGCAAATCGGTGTCGGGGAGCTGCGCTGCATTATCGGCCCCAACGGCGCGGGCAAAACCACGCTGATGGATGTGATCACCGGCAAAACCCGGCCGCAGAGCGGCAGCGTCATCTATGACCAGCGCACCGACCTCACCCGCCTGGCACCGATGGCGATTGCGCAGGCCGGTATCGGCCGTAAATTCCAGAAACCCACGGTGTTTGAGGCGCTGACGGTGTCTGAGAATCTGGAGATTGCGCAGAAAGCGGATAAGTCCGTCTGGGCCTCGCTGCGCGCCCGGCTGAGCAGCGAGCAGCGTGACCGCATCGATGAGATGCTCACCACCCTGCGGCTGGCCGCCGAGCGCCACCGCCCCGCCGGGCTGCTGTCGCACGGGCAGAAGCAGTTCCTGGAGATTGGGATGCTGCTGGTACAGGAGCCGCACCTGCTGCTGCTCGACGAGCCGGCCGCCGGTATGACTGACGCGGAAACCGAGTACACCGCCGAGCTGTTCCGCTCGCTGGCCGGTAAGCATTCGCTGATGGTGGTAGAGCATGACATGGGCTTTGTGGAAACCATCGCCGACCATGTGACGGTGCTGCACCAGGGGCAGGTGCTGGCGGAAGGCTCGCTGCAACAGGTGCAGGCCAACGAGCAGGTGATTGAGGTTTATCTTGGGCGCTGAGGGGGAAAAATGTTACAGGTCACGGATCTGAACCAGTATTACGGCGGCAGCCACATTTTGCGCGGCCTGTCGTTTGAGGCGCGCATCGGGGAAGTCACCTGTCTGCTGGGGCGTAACGGCGTGGGCAAAACCACCCTGCTGAAGTGTTTGATGGGGCTGCTGCCGGCCAAATCCGGCACCGTTCACTGGCAGAATGAGGCGATCACCCGCCGCAAACCGCACCAGCGGGTGCAGGCAGGCATGGCGTATGTGCCGCAGGGGCGCGAGATCTTCCCCCGGCTGACGGTGGAGGAGAACCTGCTGATGGGGCTGTCGCGCTTTAGCGGCGCGCAGGCGCGGCAGGTACCGGAGGAGATTTACCAGCTGTTCCCGGTACTTAAGGCGATGAAACAGCGGCGCGGCGGCGATCTCTCCGGCGGCCAGCAGCAGCAACTGGCGATTGGCCGGGCGCTGGCCTGCAAGCCGCAGCTGTTAATTCTGGACGAACCCACTGAAGGCATTCAGCCTTCGGTGATCAAGGAAATCGGGCAGGTGATCCGCACGCTGGCGGCACGCGGCGATATGGCGATTCTGCTGGTGGAGCAATTCTATGATTTCGCAGCAGAACTGGCCGACAGCTACCTGGTGATGTCACGCGGCAACATCATCCAGCGCGGACGCGGCACCACCATGGAGGCAGACGGCGTGCGGTCGCTGGTGGCGATCTGACATAAAAAAACCCCGGAGGCACCAGCCTGCGGGGTTTTCCAGCGCCTGATAACAGGTCAGCTGCGGACTTTACGGTAGATAAACAGCACGACCAGCGCACCGATAACCGCGACAACGAAACTGCCGAAGTTGAAGCCATCCACCCGGCCAAAGCCGAAGAACGTACTGATCCAGCCACCGACCACGGCACCGATAATCCCCAGGATGATGGTAATGAAGAAGCCACCGCCATCTTTACCCGGCATGATCCACTTAGCCAGGATACCTGCGATCAGACCAAAAATAACCCAAGATAAAATTCCCATAGACTCCTCCAACAGTGTCTTTAGCCGGGCTGTTACGCCATGTGGGCGTCGCCACAGCGACATGTTTACGTTCCTGTACCGCCCCGGCCTCTCCCGCCGGACGGTGTAAACAGAGTTAAGTCTAGCAGGGGTTAAGAAAACTGCACAAAATCAGCATGTAGGCGCTTACTTCTTCATCGGATGCGTTTTTTTCGTCGCCTGGCGGCCCTTTTCTATTATGAGGATCTGTTGGGTCAGCGCCGGCGGCCGCTGTATGTGAGATAGGGGGTCACCTGTGGGCAGCGGCAGGGCATCCTTAAAAGAGGGCGGCGGCTGCCGTTTTATCCTGGCGTATTTTAATAGGTCGCGAAGTTATTCCATTGGTCGGTGTGGATGATGTTACCGTCACAATATTTCCAGGTTATTTTCTCATAACAAAGCAAAATGGTTTCAAGATGCGTTTTGGTTGATGCCCCAGGATAGACATCAGGGGTTATAGAGAGAATCTTTGCATTTTCCATTATCGTATTAAAATATTCTACTTCTATCCCTGCTTCGTTTATCGAGTAATTTTTAATGACTGCCGATTTAAGTTTGGCATTTGTGGTTAATGCTTTATATAAAAAAGGGGTAGTACGATCGGCCTCTTTTTGGAACATAATGGGGGTATGAATCCGGGTTCCCGTCAGGCGGCCTGTATGCCCATCGGCAGGGATATTGACATTATGTGTGAGGGATTTTAGCTCAATCGCACCGACCCTTCCATTCACCAACGATGACCCCACAATAGGGGAGCCGTTTTCATCCGTTAACCATAAATACGCTGGATTTGACATGTTAACTCCTTATTTTATTGAGTATGTTTTATTTGAACTTCTCGAATCTTTTTGTAATACGAGGGAAAAACCAGATTATAGCAATAATGGTAAAAAACATTAGCCCCCACCAATATTGAGGAAGTACATACAACCACAGCACGCCAAAAAATAAAATTATCAATGGCAGCAGTAAATTATATATAATAAGTGTAATCAAGGTCTTAAACACAATACTTTTCTCTACAATCAATAATCATGAAAGAGCTATTGTCTGCACCGGTGCCGTTTTCATCCGTTAACCATAAATACGCTGGATTTGACATGTTAACTCCTTATTTTTTAATTGTACTCAGTTGTATTTCTCAAACCTTCTTGAAATGCGGGAGAAAAACCAAACCAGGAAAACAAGCGTGACGAGCATTAACTCCCACCAATATTCAGGAAGCAAAAACAGCCATAGGAAGGCAAACGCTAAGATTGTTAAGGGAAAAATTGCGTTATCTATTATAAGTATGATTAAAACTTTAAACACCGTAATTCTCCCTGATATAGTCAGTGAGCTTATCCAAATCGGTAAAGGCATCGGATCTCACCTTCTTAATAAGGTCTACAAGCAGGGGCTCCGCAAAGTAATAGAGCATCTCCAGTTTTGCGTGATACAGCAACCAGTAATATTCCGGGTCAATCGCTTTCAGCGCTCTGGCAGCCAGAGCTGCTTTTTGTTGCATCCCAAAGAACTGGAGTAGAAAAACAGCCTTAGGTATCTGACCTGATATTTTTTCAACAACAATCTTTGACAGAAAACCTGATTGTGCCAGGGCTTCAGAGAGGGCGGAGGCGAGGGCATATCGTGTCCCGCCTGTGACGGTTATGTTGCTGGCAAAGCCAGCCACGGATGTAACCAACTCACGGGCCGAACCTTTTGGACTCCCCTCTTTTATATCCTCACATATCTTTTTAAAGTATAAATAAAGCATATGTTGAATGACATCACAGTGTCTATAAATGGACAACATGGAATAGAGTGACCGCACCTCTTCAGCTTTTAACTCCTGACAAACATTGTTATAACCTGGGATAAAACAGGAAGAATACCAGCTTGCGCGCTCTAAACCTGAATAAATATCAGATGCCACCCCCATAGCGGCTTGCATCGTGCCCCTAAACCCGTTCTGTGCAACCAGCGCTAAATGCCTGTCATGTTGGAACTTCATTCTTAAATATTCAGACGCCCGCATTTTACCTCTCCCTATAGCAGGGTGTTGAGCATAATCCAGAACAGTAATATGTTAAAAACCACCCTAGGCCGGTAATTAATCTCAGACAAGAGGAATCATTTTAAAATTTGATTTAACGCAAACTTTAAAATCAATAAAATAAAAGGTTAAATTAGGTTTCTTATTATTCACTGCCTAATATTGCAAATTCGATAAATCATTTATGAGCATGCCCTCAATACCCATAGAAACATACGCAAAGCATTCACCAATTTTTTTGAATGAGTTCCTCAAAACAACCCGTTTTTCTTTTGCCCTGCCGCCGCCTATGCTTATCTCATCGAAAGGGAACGCCCTTTCACAGCTGATAAATTCACTGATTACTGACAGGAAACTCATCATGAAAAACATCAAATATTTTGCTGTAGCTGTTGCTCTTTCCCTGGCTGCTTTTACCGGTACGGCCGGTGCCGCCACCCTGACCCAGCAGGACGCCGGTGAAAAACTGGGTGTGGTCACCGCCAGCGGTGCCACCGACCTCTCTACCGTAGAAGCCCAACTGGCTGCGAAAGCCCAGCAGGCGGGTGCCTCTTCCTATCGCATTATTGCCGTCAGCGGTAACAATAAACTGCACGGTACCGCAGAGCTGTATAAATAAGCCCGATGCGTTCAGGTGATGCCGGCAGGCGCGCGCCATGCCGGTTCACTGCTGCCCGATGTAACCGCCTTCCGCTGTTTACATGCCGTTTTCCGGTACGCATTCCACAATGACAACTTCGAATTAACAAGCGGTTGCCTGCCTTTTCAGCAGCTTATATGCTGGCGTCTTTCGTTAGCCGGAGCCGCCATGACCCTCACTGAATCCCTGATCTCTTTCTCGTTTGCTGCCGGGGTACTGACCCTGACGCCGGGGCTGGACACTGCGCTTATCCTGCGCACCGCCGCCACGGAAAACAGCCGTAAAGCCCTGCAAGCCGCCATGGGCATTAACGCCGGTTGCCTGGTATGGGGCGCGCTGGTGGCACTGGGGATGGGGGCGCTGCTGGCGGCCTCTGAAATCGCCTTTACCACCCTGAAATGGATCGGCGCAGGCTACCTTTGCTGGCTTGGTTTGAACATGATCCTGCGGCCGCGCACCGCGATGGCCCCGGAAACTCCCACTGCCAACGCCCGCGGCAGTAACTGGTTCGTTAAAGGGCTGTTCGGCAATCTGCTTAACCCCAAAATGGGCGTGTTTTATGTCTCCTTCCTGCCGCAGTTTGTACCGTCCGGTTACCCGATGGCCGTGTCGGTGTTCAGCCTGGCGGTGATCCATGTGCTGATCGGCACTTTGTGGTCCTGCACGCTGATTGCTGCCACCCGCCCGCTGGCACGCTGGCTGCGCCGCACGGCCGTGGTTAAAACGCTGGATCGGCTGACCGGCTGCGTTTTCCTGGCCTTTGCTGCCCGGCTGGCAACCACGCGACGCTGAGCTTCTTCTGCAAAAGCGCCGCGCCCCAAGCAGGCCGCTGTAAATGCCGGAAATTCCGGCCGTGGTGTGATGGGTTGTTACATCAATTTTGCGCAATTTATGGACGGCCGTCACATGCCCACTATTCTTTAAGGGTTACTCCCCCTTTTTCCGGCCAGCCCGGACAAAGACAATGCAGACCTTAAGGAGGCAGGAAGTGGAACCCACAGGCAAAAAAGGTATTTCGCGGCGACAGGTCGTCGGTGGCATGTTAGGCGGCGTGGCGGCGGGCATGACCCTGCCGGGCGCGGCGCAGGCAGCCACCGGGGAAACCGGTACAGGCGGGCAGGCCGTGCCGCTGGCGGTTAAACAAAACCCCCTTGATCAGTACCCGAAACCACCCTTCGCCCGCCAGCCGCAAGATCCGCCGGGGCTGGCAGGCAAAATGCAGCCGCGCCCCGATCATGGTGAAAACAGCTACCGGGGTGCCGGCAAACTGGTTGGCCGCAAGGCACTGATCACCGGGGGCGACTCGGGCATCGGCCGTGCAGCGGCAATCGCTTACGCCCGCGAAGGGGCCGACGTCGCGATTAACTACCTGCCGGTTGAAGAACCGGATGCCCGCGAAGTGATCGATCTGATCCGCGCCGAAGGGCGTAACGCGGTGGCGATCCCCGGCGATCTGCGTGACGAGGCATTCTGTAAAAAACTGGTGAGTGAGGCCGTGGATAAACTGGGCGGGCTGGATATTTTAGTGAATAACGCCGGCCACCAGCAGTCCATAGATTCAATCCTGGATCTGACCAGTGAACAGTTTGATACCACCTTCAAAACCAACGTGTATGCGATGTTCTGGCTGACCAAAGCCGCGATCCCACACCTGCAACCTGGTGCGGCGATCATCAATACCGCCTCTGTACAGGCGTTCAAGCCGGGTGAGGCCCTGCTGGACTACGCCTCTACCAAGGCTGCGATTGTGGCGTTTACCAAAGCGCTGGCCAAGCAGATCGCACAGAAAGGGATTCGCGTTAACGCCGTGGCACCCGGCCCCTACTGGACACCGTTGCAGTCCAGCGGCGGCCAGCCACAGGACAAAGTGATGCAATTCGGCAGCGAGGCACCGTTTGGCCGCCCCGGCCAGCCGGTGGAAATTGCCCCACTGTATGTGCTGCTGGCCTCTCAGGAAGCAAGTTTCACGTCCGGCCAGGTCTGGGGATCAGACGGCGGCACCGGTACAGCCTGATCCTGCGTTTTCCGGCGCGGCCTTTGCCGCGCCTTTCGGCCGCCTTTTCGCCTTTCTGTCATAGTGGCCGGCGCTATTTTTGCGACAGTGCCGGCCAGCGCTGCACCGATGGGCGCTGCCACTGCGCGTGTGCATACTCAGCCAACCGGGCCGGTACGGCGTCCCCGTTCATGATAAGCCGGTTAAGCATCAGCGCCAGATCAGTATCCGCGATGCTCCACGCGCCAAACAGGCTGGTCTGCCCCGCCGGCAACAGTGCCCCGGCGGCGGCGATCAGTTTCTCAGCAGCCTGCTGCCCGGCAGCGGTTAACGGCGCGGCCTTCAACCCGTCAAATATCACTTCCGTTGGCCGCTCCGCGCGGATTGCGCCTAAATCACTGCGTAACCACGCCTGCACCTCACGAGCCTTTGCCCGCTGTGCGCGTGATGCCGGGTAGAGGGCGACATAATCGGGCGCCGGGAAGCACTCCTCCAGGTATTCATCAATCGCGGAGGATTCCGATAACCGGAAATCGCCATCCACCAGCGTTGGTACCCGGCGCGTCAGCGAAAGCGCGCCATAGGCTGGTTGCTGCTGTTCGCCCGCCCCTAACGCCACGGTCTCCAGGGTGAAAGCCGCGCCTTTTTCTGTCAGCGCCACAAACGCAGACAGGGCATAAGGGCTGAAATAGTGATCATCCACATACAGGGTAAACATGGTGTGCTCCTTGGCGGCTGAAAAAGGCGGAATGGCAGGCGTACGCTCTCTTACCAATCATTGACTAAGCTATTGTTATCTCTGTTTTGTATTGCCTGAGTCAATGTGTTTATTTTTCAGGCATTAGTTCTCAGACCGTAAGGATCGTTATGCCGGATATTGCACATTTTATTACTGACTATGGGTATTGGGCGCTGTTGGCCGGCTGCCTGCTGGAGGGGGAGACCATCACCCTGCTCGGCGGCATTGCCGCACACCATGGATTGCTGAAATTGCCGTGGGTACTGGCGGTGGTGGCTTTTGGCGGCTGCCTGGGCGACCAGATCCTCTATTTTACCGGACGCCGTTTTGGCCCGCTGCTGCTGGGCAAACTGAAACGCCGCAAACCGCAAATTGACCGCGCCAACCAGCTCATTAACCATCACCCGGCGCTGTTTGTGCTGGGGGTGCGCTTTATGTATGGCTTCCGCATCATTGGCCCTTTGATCATCGGTGCCAGTAAAATGCCGGTGGCGCGCTTTGTCAGCCTCAATATTCTGGGCGCCTGCGTCTGGGCGCTGGTCTGGGTGCTGCTGGGCTATTTCTGCGGTCACTTTATTGAGACGCTGCTGGGATCGCTGGATAAAAAGACCTCCGGCGCACTGTTGATTGTCGGCGCGGTGGCTGTGGTACTGCTGATGAAATTCCTGCTTGGCCGTATGGATAATAATAAAAAGGAAAATTAGCCGGTATTCCCTGATGTAAGGTGTATGTTACTTTTCATCAGGGGAAAATATAATCTGAAAATAATCCCGATATAAAACTACTATCACCATTATAGATTGAAACAGATCCGTTATTTATTTTTTTGTTCCTTATCACTTATTGACAATGAGAACGTAATCACAGAAATCACCCCTTTAAATACCTACCTTGTCATTATCCCGGAGATTTATATTCACCCACAGAAAAAAAGTAACCCCTAAAATAGTGAGTGCGATAATTAACTACCCGGTTCGATGATTTTTTTATTCCATTAATGACAAGGAAACGATAATGACTGCAAACTGGACGATAAATGACTATCTTGATCCCTGTAATTTACCCCAGAATCTGGCCAGTGCATTTCCGGGGTTAGTGGAACCCCTGATCGACATAGGCTATACGCCGGTGCTCTATTGTGGCTACCAGTTCGTTAACGGCATAAATTATATGCTTATCTGTAAGCGGGTCACCCTCGCTCCGTGTTTTTCTTCCACGCTGGTGAAATGTATTATTCATGAATCATTGCCCGTTCATGGCCTGAGCCATTACCATATCCTTTCTATTGAAGATTTAATGGGTATTTATTAATAACTTTTTTATTATGCAAAAAAGTTACCCTGCTATTTTCATGCTGCTTTAACGCGGCAATTCATGTGCCTGCAATAAAAACTCGTATTTTATTCCTCATCATATGGGCGGTTATCACATCAGGCGCAGACGCATTAAGTAGCAGCTGCATCTTTTACGCAAATCGCCGCGAAAATAAACATGGGCTCCATTCCAATTCTCCGTTGTTTAATAGATGTGAAGTACTCCCTCCAGGGGCTGTAACCGGCCCCGTTTCTGGTCTTTTCCGGTCACCGGCCTCCTTTTCTGCGATCCCTCTCGTACTTTTTAAAACAGCGTTCCAATTCTTAAAATCGCTTTGCTATGCTGGCCGCTGTTACCCCTCTATTAACAAGCAGGAGTCAGGATGAGCAAGCGTGTCGCCATACTGTTGGCAGAAGGATTTGAGGAAGCGGAAGCGGTGATTGTGATCGACGTGTTGCAGCGCCTGGAGATTGAGGCAGTGACCGTAGCCTGTCAGGCTGCGCGGCAGGTGGTGAGTTACCACGGGCTGAACGTCACGGCCGATTGCCTGTTATCAGAGGCGCACGCCACGCTGTTTGATGCGGTCGTGCTGCCCGGCGGCCCGCAAGGCACGGTGAACCTGGCGGCCAACCCGCAGGTTACGGACTTTATCCGCCAACACGATCGGGCGGGGAAATGGATCTGCCCGCTCTGCTCTGCCGCAGCACGCGTGCTGGGCGGCAACCGGTTATTGCAGGGGCGGCGCTATGTCTGCTCTGGTGACCTTCATCACACCGTAGACGATGGCATCTACGTTGATGCGCATGTGGTAGAAGATGGCAACCTGATCAGCGGCCGCGGGCTGGGCGTGGCGTTTGACTTCGCCTTTCACCTGGCCTGGCGGCTGACCGGCGAAAAAGAGGCGATCAATTTCCAGGCTGAGCACATTTATTACGACAGCTGGCGCGTGCCGCAATAATACCTATTTCATTCCTGAAATTGATAAAACGTGATGCGTTTATCATCACGTTTTATTTTTATCTCCTCCACCCTTCTTTTACTGATGTTCTATACAGCAACGGAAAAAATCCTTTCACAGAAACCGGTTACCGCGATCACATAAATAAAGAAACGTAATTTCATAAACAAATATCAGAATGGCCGCCCCCGCCTGACTGGTTTAAAAACGTGACTACGTTTATTAGCCGCGCACCTTATTAAGGATGGTTGAAATGAGTGAAGTTCTCTCGGTTAAAGAAAAAATCGGTTACGGTCTGGGGGATGCGGCCAGCCACATCATCTTTGATAACGTCATGCTTTACATGATGTTTTTTTATACCGACATTTTTGGCATTCCCGCCGGGTACGTCGGCACCATGTTTTTACTGGCACGTGCCCTGGATGCGATTTCTGACCCTTGTATGGGGTTAATCGCTGACCGCACCCGCACCCGCTTCGGCAAATTCCGCCCTTATGTGCTGTTCGGCGCCATTCCGTTCGGGATTGTCTGCGTCTTTACCTACAGTACCCCGGAGCTCAGCATGAGCGGCAAAATGATCTATGCCGCCGTTACTTACACCCTGCTGACGCTGATGTATACCGTGGTGAACATCCCTTACTGCGCCCTGGGCGGGGTGGTCACTGCCGATCCCGCACAGCGCATTTCGCTGCAATCCTACCGCTTTGTGCTGGCCACGGCGGGCGGCATGCTGAGTACCGTGTTAATGATGCCGCTGGTCACGCTGATTGGCGGGGAGAACAAAGCGCTGGGTTACCAGGGCGGGATCGCCGTGCTGGCGCTGGTCGCGGTCGTGATGCTGGCTATCTGTTTTGCCACCACCAAAGAGCGGGTCAGTGACGAAGGCGCGCTCAAAGGCACGATGCGCGAAGACTTGCGTGACATCTGGCAAAACGACCAGTGGCGCGTGGTGGGCTGGCTGACCTTGCTGAATATTCTGGCGGTGTCGGTTCGCGGCGGCGCGATGATGTACTACGTCACCTATATTCTCGGCAATCCGGCGGTATTCGCCATGTTCCTCGCCACCTATTCCGTAGGGAATCTGTTCGGCAGTGCGTTGGCGAAACCACTGACTGACTGGAAATGCAAAGTCAGCGTCTTCTGGTGGACCAACGCCGCCCTGGCAGCCCTCAGCCTCGCCATGTTCTGGGTGCCGGTGAGTGCCAATATCACCATGTTTATCTTCATCTTTATTATCGGCGTGCTGCACCAGCTGGTGACGCCGATCCAGTGGGTCATGATGTCTGACACCGTGGACTACGGCGAATGGCGTAACGGCAAGCGCCTTACCGGCATCAGCTTTGCCGGTACCCTGTTTGTGCTGAAACTCGGGCTGGCACTCGGCGGCGCGCTGATTGGCTGGTTGCTGGCCGGGGCAGGTTACCAGTCCGGCGCGGCGACGCAAAACGCGGCCACCCTCACCAGCATTATTGCGCTGTTTACCCTGGTGCCGGGGGTCTGCTACCTGCTGAGCGCCATTATCTGCAAGCGCTTCTATACGCTGCGCACTCCCATGCTGCGAAACATTCTTGATGAGCTGGCCGCCGGCGTTCACCGCAACCAGCAGCAATTTTTGAAGTAACAGGAGAAGTGAGATGAAAATCAGTGACGGTAACTGGTTAATCCAGCCGGGCCTTACGCTTATCCACCCCTTACAGGTGTTCGAGGTCGTGCATCTGGCGCAGGAGATGGTGGTGTACGCCGCGCCGCGGGATGCGCGCGAACGCGCCGGGCAGGTCGATTCACCGCTGTTTACCCTGCGCTTCACCGCGCCGCAGCCCGGCATTATCGGCGTACGTATCGCCCACTTCGAAGGCACGTTGCCGCGAGGCCCGCATTACCCGCTGAATTGCCTGGCCGATGCCCCGGTGTGCAGTGAGGAGAACAGCGAATTTGCCGCCCTGCACAGCGGTGACCTGACGGTGCGCGTTACCAAAGGGGAGAACTGGGCGCTCGACTTCTTGCGGCATGGCGAACGCATCACCGGCAGCGGGGCAAAATCAGCCGGTTATGTGCAGGATGGCCAGACCGGGAAAAACTATCTTTATGAGCGGCTTGACCTGGCCGTGGGTGAAACTGTTTATGGTCTGGGCGAACGGTTTACTGCTTTTGTGAAAAATGGTCAGACGGTGGAAACCTGGAACCGTGATGGCGGCACCAGCACTGAGCAAGCCTATAAAAATATTCCGTTTTACCTGACCAACAAAGGCTATGGCGTGCTGGTGAACCACCCGGAGTGCGTCTCCTTTGAAGTGGGCTCTGAAAAAGTTTCTAAAGTGCAGTTCAGCGTGGAAAGTGAGCATCTGGACTATTTTGTGATTGATGGCCCGACACCCAAACAGGTGCTGGACCGCTACACCCGTTTTACCGGCCGCCCGGCACTGCCGCCCGCCTGGTCTTTCGGCCTGTGGCTGACCACCTCGTTTACCACCAATTATGATGAAGAGACGGTTAACCGCTTTATTGACGGTATGGCAGAACGCCGGCTACCGCTGCATGTGTTCCACTTCGATTGCTTCTGGATGAAAGCGTTCCAGTGGTGTGACTTTGAGTGGGACCCGGCCACCTTCCCTGATCCGCAAGGTATGCTGGCCCGCCTGAAGGCGCGCGGCCTGAAAATTTGCCTCTGGATTAACCCCTATATCGGCCAAAAATCCCCGCTGTTCAAAGAAGGGATGGAAAAAGGCTTTCTGCTGAAGCGCCCGAACGGCGATGTCTGGCAATGGGACAAGTGGCAGCCTGGGCAGGCCATTGTGGACTTTACCCACCCTGGTGCCTGTGAGTGGTATGCCGGGCATCTTAAACGCCTGATTGACATGGGTGTTGACTGCTTTAAAACCGACTTTGGCGAGCGGATTCCAACGGATGTGGTGTGGGCTAACGGGGCATGCCCGCAAAAAATGCATAACCACTATGCCTTTATTTACAACGAGCTGGTCTATCACACCCTTCAGGAAAAACTGGGACGCGATCAGGCAGTGCTGTTTGCCCGTTCCGCCTCGGTGGGCGCGCAGCAATTCCCGGTTCACTGGGGTGGTGACTGTTATGCCACCTACGAATCGATGGCGGAAAGCCTGCGCGGTGGCCTCTCGCTGGGGCTTTCCGGTTTTGGGTTCTGGAGCCATGACATCGGTGGATTTGAAAATACCGCCCCTGCGCATATCTATAAACGCTGGTGTGCCTTTGGCCTGCTGTCGAGCCACAGCCGCCTGCATGGCAGCAAATCCTATCGGGTACCATGGGCGTATGATGATGAGGCCTGTGATGTGGTCCGTCATTTTACCGAATGGAAATGCCGGATGATGCCTTACCTCTACGCCCAGGCCGCAGAAGCCGCCGGGCACGGTACCCCCATGATGCGCGCCATGATGCTGGAATTCCCGGATGACCCCGGCTGCGACTACCTTGACCGGCAATATATGCTGGGTGACAGTGTGCTGGTGGCACCGGTGTTCAGCGAACGGGGAGAGGTTAGTTTCTATCTGCCGGAGGGGCGCTGGACGCACCTGTTCAACAATGCCCGGATTGATGGGGGCCGCTGGCATAAAGAGCAGCATGATTTTAACAGCCTGCCGCTTTATGTCCGCCCGAATACCCTGTTAGCGTTGGGTAGCCAGGATCAACGCCCTGATTATGATTATTGCGATCGGCCGTTCTTCCAGCTGTTTGAACTGGAAGACGGGCATTGTGCTGAAAGCCGGCTGGTAGATCAGGCAGGGGGGACGGTGTTTACCCTGACAGCTGAGCGACACGGCCGGCAAGTTACGCTGCGAACGACAGGCAATGCCCCAGGCTGGCAGGTTTGCCTGCGCAATATCATGTCACTGGCTGATGCCCGCCACGCAGTTTATCAGCAGGGTGAATGGGGTACGGTGATTACGCCAGAAACTGAGGCAGGAAGCATCATCATTACCCTGCCCTGATCCCCGATGTTTACCATAAAAAAAGCCCGCCGAAGCGGGCTTGTTGAAAGGGTGCATGGCAGCGATGCGCGGCAACGAAGGGGCGGGCAAGCGCCCGCCCCGGTTGCCTTACCCTCAGGATTCGTAGTCCATGATGACTGCAACGTTGATGTCGTTATTGTTAAACCGCACTTCGCAGAGCGAACTGCGCGTTATCCACATAAAAATCAACAGCGTGATGCAGATAACGATCAAACAAATAACCCCACTTTTTTGCAGCATACTGGCCTCCGGTTCCTTGCCTTGCGGCGGGTAAAAGGCTAACCTGATGTTGTTGAGCATCGAGATTGGCCTCACTTGATTTACATTGAGTGGGGCCTTTTCTTTGTCTGCACCGGATGGCCCGGAACAGACATGTCCAGGCACCCGCCGGTAGCATACGCCTTTCGCATCTTTATGTAATCCTTTGATTATATAGATTTTATGCTGTCTTATTGCTGCACTTATTCATTCTACTGATGCGTTCGCTCTTTTCCGGCAGCCATAAAAAAAGCCCGCCGAAGCGGGCTTGTTGAAAGGGTGCATGGCAGCGATGCGTCGCAACGAAGGGGCGGGCAAGCGCCCGCCCCGGTTGCCTTACCTTCAGGATTCGTAGTCCATGATGACTGCAACGTTGATGTCGTTATTGTTGAACCGCACCTCGCAAAGCGAACTGCGCGTTATCCACATGAAAATCAACAACGTGATGCAGATAACGATCAAACATATAACCCCACTTTTTTGCAGCATACTGGCCTCCGGTTCCTTGCCTTGCGGCAGGTAAAAGGCTAACCTGATGTTGCTAAGCATACAGATCGGCCTCACTTGATTTACATTGAGTGGGGCCTTTTCTTTGTCTGCACCGGACTGCCCGGAACAGACATGTCCAGGCACCCGCCAGTAGCATACGCCCTTCTTTTACTTACGCAACATTATGATTATTTAGGATATTATTTATATTCATGAATTAAATGAAAGGAAGAAGAACATGGGCGTGACGTGGTAATAACACTGTTTCCTGCCGAGAGAGGCCTAATACACCCCTTCGCCATAGCGTTCGCGATACTCTTTTGGGGTCATGTCATCGTCTTTTTTAAATACGGAATAAAAGTACTGCAACGAGGGATAGCCACACATCTGTGAAATCTCGTTGATGGGAAGTGACGTCGCTTTTAGCAGGTTACGCGCCCGTTCCAGCTTCTCTTCATGGATTACGCCATGAATGGTTTGCCCAATCTCATCTTTGAAGCGTTTCTCCAGGTTAGAGCGGGAAATACCCACTGCATCCAGCACCTGTTCGACCTTGATGCCTTTGCAGGCGTGATAGCGGATGAAATGCATCGCCTGAATCACGGCCGGGTCACGCAATGAGCGGAAATCGGTTGAACGACGGGCAACCACTTTTACAGGCGGTACCAAAATACGTTGCAGCGGCAGGGAATTATCACTCAGTAATTGATGCAGCAGCTTGGCGGCCCGGTACCCCATCTGGCGGGTGCCTTGTACCACCGAGGAGAGCGCCACGCGCGAGAGGTAGCGGGTCAGCTCTTCATTATCAATGCCGATGACGCTCAGTTTTTCCGGCACCGGAATATCGAGATGTTCGCACACCTGCAACAGATGGCGTGCGCGTGCATCGGTGACGGCAATAATGCCGGTCTGCTGCGGCAGGGTTTGCACCCAGTCTGCCAGCCGGTTTTGTGCGTGTTGCCAGTTTTCAGGGGCAGTCTCCATACCCTGATACACCACGCCCTGATATTGCTCCGCGGCGACCTGCGTCCGGAAAGCATGTTCCCGCTCCTGGGCCCAGCGTTTGCCGCTGGCGTGCGGCAAACCATAAAACGCAAACCGGTTGATGCCTTTCTCTTTCAGGTGCAGAAATGCCGCCTCCACCAGTGCCTGGTTATCCGTGGCGATATAGTGCACGGCCGGGTAATCTTCCGGCCGGTGATACGAGCCACCGACGCCGACAATCGGCACATTCACGCCTTGTAACAGCGACTGAATGCTCCGGTCATCAAAGTCAGCGATTACACCGTCGCCCAGCCAGTCTTTGATATTGTCTATCCGGCAGCGGAAATCCTCTTCGATGAAAATATCCCAGTCACATTGTGATGCCTGTAAATACTCGCCTACTCCCTCAACTACCTGCCGGTCATAAACCTTATTAGCATTAAACAACAGCGTAATGCGGTAGCGCTTTTCGAACATGGTGAGTTATCCCGTTGATTCACTGCCTTCTGGATAGCACAGCCATCTGCCTTCATGGCATAAAAGATGAACCAAGTGTGATCCTTCTCGAGCTATTTGTCTGGTGAAGCCTTGTATCGGCTTCACCTGCCTCCGGTTATGGATGAAGGTGAATCAGGCGCGGCGTTTGGTAGCGGAGTCCATCCATACCGCCAACAGCAAAATGGCACCCTTGACGATGTACTGCCAGAACGTCGGGACGTCCAGCATGCTCATGCCGTTATCCAGTGAGGCCATAATAAAAGCGCCCATGACCGCGCCGGCGACGCTGCCGACCCCGCCTGCCAGGCTGGTGCCGCCAATGACACAGGCAGCGATGGCATCCAGCTCGGCAATATTCCCGGCAGAAGGCGACCCCGCACCCAATCGTGAACTGAGGATCAACCCGGCAATTGCCACCATCAGGCCGTTAATAGCAAACACCGCCAGCTTGGTGCGCTCAACGTTCACGCCGGAGAGGCGTGCCGCATCGATGTTGCCGCCGATGGCATAGATGCGGCGGCCGAAGGCGGTACGGGTTGCCATAAAGAGGCCGCCCAGCATCAGGGCAGCCAGCACCAGCACGGGCGTCGGCACACCGCGGTAATCGTTCAGCAGATAGATCGCCCCCAGCACGATAATGGCGGTCAGGGCATGGCCGGACGCGGCCTTCCCGGCAGCAGGCAGCGGCAAATTCAGCGCCTGTCGTTGTTGACGCCGCCGCCACTGCCAGCCGATAAACAGCAGCAGCGTCACGGTCCCAATGCCGAACCCCACGCCACCCGGCAGGTAACTTTGCCCAATCAAAGACATCCCCTCACTGGTAGGGGCGACGGTCGTGCCGTGGGTGATACCGATCAGTACCCCACGGAACGCCAGCATCCCGGCCAGGGTGACGATAAAAGAGGGTACCTTGCGGTACGCCACCCACCAGCCATTCCATGCCCCCAGCACCAACCCCAATGCCAGCGTGACGATCACAGTGAGAGGCAGCGGCCAGCCCAGCCAGACGTCGAAAATCGCGGCAGCGCCCCCGAGCAGGCCCATCATTGACCCCACCGAGAGATCGATTTCAGCGGAGATAATCACAAACACCATGCCCACCGCCAGAATGCCGGTAATGGCCGTCTGGCGCAGCAGGTTAGAAATATTGCGTGGGCTGATATACGCCCCGTCAGTGGTAAAGGTGAAAAACAGCATGATGATGACAATGGCGGCCAGCATCACATATACCTGAAGGTTGATGTGCTTCAGGCGCTGCAGAACACCGCGTGGCTCAGCCATCGGTGCGGCGTCAGACTGTGTAATTTTCGACATAAGGTTCACTCCTGAGAGCCGCTTCCATCACCTGCTCTTGCGTCAGGTTGCGGTTAATAAGGGAGGCTTTGCATTTACCCAGATGCATCACCAGCACCCGGTCGCTCAGCCCCAGCACTTCCGGCAATTCCGATGAGATCACAATGACGGCGATCCCTTGCTGGGCCAGTTGGTTAATCAGTTTGTAGATTTCAGATTTGGCTCCGATATCAATCCCACGCGTCGGCTCATCCAGGATCAGGATGCGGGGGTTGAGTAACAGGCACTTGGCCAGAATCGCTTTCTGCTGGTTCCCGCCACTCAGGCGGCCGATCGCCAGCTCCGGAGAGGAGGTTTTGACCCGCAGCGAGGCAATGGAACGCTGAATAACCGCCTGCTCCTGGGCATCATCCAGCACACTGAGCCGCCCGGTGAAATCAGCCAGTGCGGCCAGTGTGATATTGGCCCCGACCCCCATCACCGGCACGATGCCGTCCCGCTTCCGGTCTTCCGGCACCATGGCAATGCCGCTGCGCATGGCGTCCTGGCAGGTACGCAGGGTCACCGGCTGCCCATCGATGAAAATATTGCCCTGCCAGCGCCCCGGATAGGCCCCGAACAGGCACTGCACGGTTTCCGTCCGGCCGGAACCGACCAACCCGGCGACACCCAGAATCTCACCGCGCCGCAGGCTGAAACTGACATCATCTACCCGTTTGATATGGCGGTTTACCGGGTGCCACGCCGTCAGGTGTTCCACCCGAAGAATCTCCTCCCCCGGCTGATGCTGGTGCGGCGGGTAGAGCTCCGTCAGCTCACGCCCCACCATCATGGCGATGATGTCCTCCTCGCTCATGGTGGCCGCCTCACGGGTAGCGATATGTTTACCGTCACGGATCACGCAGATCAGGTCAGAGATGGCACTGACCTCATTCAGCTTGTGGGAAATATAAATGCAGGCGATACCGTGATTACGCAGATCGCGGATAATCCCCAGCAGGATGTCCGTTTCACGCTCGGTCAGTGACGCCGTGGGCTCATCCAGCACCAGCAGCCGCACCTGCTTATTCAACGCTTTGGCAATCTCCACCAGTTGCTGTTGCCCCAGCCCCAGCTCGCCTACCGGCGTGTCCGGGTCAATCTCCAGCCGCACCTGCGCCAGCATCCGCTGGCAACGCAAGTACATGCCGTCATAATCCAGCACGCCATAACGCCCCCACTCGCTGCCGAGAAACATGTTTTCCAGCACTGACATCTGTTTCACCAGTGCCAGCTCCTGATGAATAATCGCGATGCCGCGCTGTTCTGTTTCACGGATATTTTTTGCTGCCAGCAGTTCCCCGGCGAAATAGATTTCACCCTGATAACTGCCGTGCGGGTAAATGCCACATAACACTTTCATTAATGTGGACTTACCCGATCCATTTTCACCGCACAGCGAGAGAACCTGCCCGGCATCCAGTTGCAGGCTGACATTATCGACGGCTTTGACCACGCCAAATTGTTTAGTGATATGATGCATTTCCAGCAGGCAGGGCATAATTCCCTCCAGATACCGCGTGATTCAGCCATTATTCCGGCCGGTGTCACAAGGAAAGCAGGTCACACCGGCGGCGCATCTCCATAACCCCGTATTAATAGATATCTGATTTTTTATGGAAACCATCAGCGACAATGGTGCTGTCGATATTGTTTTTATCGACCTGGATTGGCGTCAGCAAATAAGAGGGCACCTCTTTTTTACCGTTATTTAATGTGGCATTCGATTTTGGTGCTTCCCCATTACCTAATTCAACGGCGATTTTTGCCGCCTCTGTGGCTAATTGGGTAATGGGCTTATACACCGTCATGGTCTGGCTGCCGGCCACAATACGTTTCACGGCGGCCAGATCGGCATCCTGGCCGGAAATGGCCACCTTGCCTGCCAGCCCCTGTGCAGACAGCGCCTGAATCGCGCCGCCCGCCGTGGCATCATTGGAGGCCACGACCGCATCAATTTTGTTATTGTTGGCCGTCAGCGCATTCTCCATGATTTTCAGGGCATTTTCCGGCAGCCAGGCATCCGCCCACTGGTCACCGACTACCTTGATCTTTCCACTGTCTATCAGCGGCTTAAGCACGTTCATCTGGCCTTTGCGGAACAGTTTGGCGTTGTTGTCTACCGGTGAACCGCCCATCAGGAAATAATTCCCCTGCGGCACCCGTTCTACCAGGCTTTTAGCCTGTAACTCCCCGACCTTTTCATTATCAAAGGAGATATAAAAATCGATATCGGCATTATTGATCATCCGGTCATATGCCAACACTTTAATGCCTTCCCGCTTGGCCTCGGCAATCACATTGCTCAGCACTTCCCCGTTATAAGGAATAATCACCAGGACATCCACGCCCCGGTTAATCATATTTTCAATCTGCGACATCTGGGTCTCTTCATTACCGTTAGCAGATTGCACAAATACATCCGCACCCAGGGTTTTGGCCTGTTTGACAAAAATATCCCGGTCTTTCTGCCAGCGTTCCAGCCGCAAATCGTCAATCGCCATGCCGATTTTAATCTCTTTTGCCATCCCCGGCTGGCTGATCAGCGCCAACGCCGCACACACACCGAGCAATACTTTTTTCATTTTCATTGTGTAAACCTTTTTTAATGAACCGTACAGGGTAAGAGAAATGGCCCACCTTAATGGCTGGTGAATTGTTAACGCTGCATAAATTAACAGCAATTGCAGATTTTAACTGGCTCATTACGTTTTTTAGTTTATTTTCCGTTTTATGATGGAGATCATAGTTCCCTGCTGAAACTTATTTTCACTCACCGTTATGCTGGAAAGCGACGCGCAAATACCGGCTTTTTTTCGGTTATCCGGGCTATTTATGAGATCTGCTGCACAATTGTGTATTCTCTGAAGTTGAGTGTGAAATAACGTAATTGTGAGGGGTGCCGAACAATCCCAAGATAACGGCTCCGCATGCTCAGCCAGTGCTGGGCCAGATCCCGAGGAGCCCATAATGCCATCCTATTTTGATCAGCTTGATAAAGTCCGGTTCGAAGGCACCACCAGTACCAACCCGTTAGCATTCCGCCATTACAACCCGGATGAGCTTATCCTGGGCAAACGCATGGCTGATCATCTGCGCTTTGCTGCCTGCTACTGGCACACCTTCTGCTGGAACGGCGCAGATATGTTCGGCGTCGGCGCGTTTGAGCGCCCGTGGCAGCAGTCTGGTGATGCGATGGCTCTGGCAAAACGCAAGGCGGATGTCGCGTTTGAGTTTTTCCAGAAGCTGAATGTGCCCTACTACTGCTTCCATGACGTTGATGTCTCGCCCGAAGGCAACTCCCTGAAAGAGTACCTGAGCAACTTTGCCGAAATGACTGACATCCTGGCGCAGAAGCAGCAGGAGAGCGGCGTGAAGCTGCTGTGGGGCACCGCCAACTGCTTTACCCATCCGCGTTATGCCGCCGGGGCGGCCACCAACCCGGACCCGGAAGTCTTCAGCTGGGCGGCGACCCAGGTCTTCACCGCCATGAACGCCACCCAAAAACTGGGCGGTGAGAACTATGTGCTGTGGGGCGGGCGTGAAGGGTATGAAACGCTGCTGAACACCGACCTGCGTCAGGAGCGGGAACAGATTGGCCGCTTTATGCAGATGGTGGTGGAGCACAAACATAAGATCGGTTTCCAGGGCACCCTGTTGATTGAGCCGAAACCGCAGGAGCCGACCAAGCACCAGTATGATTACGATGTCGCGACCGTGTATGGCTTCCTGAAACAGTTTGGCCTGGAAAAAGAGATCAAGGTCAATATCGAGGCCAACCATGCCACCCTGGCCGGGCACTCGTTCCATCATGAGATTGCCACCGCCATTGCGCTCGGCATCTTTGGTTCAGTGGATGCCAACCGGGGCGATCCGCAACTGGGCTGGGACACCGACCAGTTCCCGGTCAGCGTGGAAGAGAATGCGCTGGTGATGTATGAGATTTTGAAAGCCGGCGGCTTCACCACCGGTGGCCTGAATTTTGATGCCAAAGTCCGCCGCCAGAGCACCGATAAATATGACCTGTTCTATGGGCATATCGGCGCAATGGACACCATGGCGCTGTCGCTGAAAGTGGCGGCGAAAATGGTCGAAGAGGGCGGGCTGGATACGCTGGTTGCCAAACGTTATGCCGGGTGGAGCGAGGAGCTGGGCCAGCAGATTCTGCAAGGCAAGCTGTCGCTGGAGGCATTGGCCGCCTACGCTGAACAGCATAACCTGGCACCGCACCACCAGAGCGGCCGTCAGGAACAGCTGGAAAACCTGGTCAACCGCTACTTATTTGGCTGAGCGGCGCATTCGGCTGATTAGCACATTCGGTTGACTGGCGTATTGTTACTGACACCCGGGCGCAAGCCCGTTCACAGGCCGGCGCAGATGCCGGCCTGTACTGCTTATGTCTTCTGTTTGCCTGTTTCGGGGAGAAATCATGTACATCGGTATTGATCTGGGCACATCAGGCGTTAAAGCGATCCTGCTTAACGAGGCGGGAGAGGTCGTTGCCCAGCAGAGTGAAGCGTTGACGGTGTCGCGGCCCCATCCGCTGTGGTCTGAACAGGACCCGCAAGCATGGTGGGACGCGGTTGACCGCGCAATGCAGGGGCTGGGCGGGCAACAGGAGCTCAGCCGCGTGAAAGCGCTGGGGCTGACCGGGCAGATGCACGGCGCAACCCTGCTGGATGCCGACCAACAGGTGCTGCGCCCGGCCATTTTATGGAACGATGGCCGCAGTTTTGCCCAGTGCCGCGCGCTGGAGCAGGCGGTGCCGGAGGCGCGCCGCATCACCGGTAACCTGATGATGCCGGGGTTTACCGCCCCGAAACTGGCCTGGGTGGCAGAGCACGAGCCTGAGATTTTCCGCCGTATTGATAAAGTGCTGTTGCCGAAAGATTACCTGCGCCTGCGGATGACCGGCGACTTCGCGACCGATATGTCGGATGCCGCAGGCACCCTGTGGCTGGATGTGGGTAAACGTGACTGGAGCGATGCCCTGCTGGCAGCCTGCGGCCTGACGCGTGCGCAAATGCCGCGGCTGTATGAGGGCAGCGACATCACCGGCCAACTGAAGCCGGAGGTCGCCCGCCGCTGGAACCTGCCGGAAGTGCCGGTGATCGCCGGAGGTGGCGACAATGCCGCTGGGGCGGTCGGCGTCGGACTGTATCAGGCCGGGCAGGCGATGCTGTCACTGGGTACGTCCGGCGTCTACTTTGCGGTGAGTGAAGGGTTTCTCAGTAACCCGGAGCAGGCCGTGCACAGCTTCTGCCATGCACTGCCGCACACCTGGCACCTGATGTCAGTGATGCTGAGCGCGGCCTCCTGCCTCGACTGGGTATGCCGCCTGACCGGGTGTGAGAGTGTGCCGGCGCTGCTGCACCAGGTTGAACAGGCACCGCCTGCCGCCTCGCCGGTCTGGTTCCTGCCCTATCTCTCCGGCGAGCGCACGCCGCACAACAACCCGAATGCCACCGGTACCTTCTTTGGCCTGACCCACCAGCATGGCCCGGCCGATCTGGGGCGCGCGGTGCTGGAAGGGGTAAGTTTCGCCCTGGCGGACGGGATGGACGTGTTGCACGCCACCGGCCTGCGGCCACAGCGCATCACGCTGATTGGCGGCGGCGCGCGCAGTGCTTACTGGCGGCAGATGCTGGCGGATATCAGTGGCCAGACGCTGGAGTACCGCACCGGGGGCGACGTCGGCCCCGCCCTCGGCGCGGCACGGTTGGCGCAAATTGCCCTCAGCCCCGGCAGGCCGCTGGCCGATCTGCTGCCGCCGCTGCCGCTGGAGCAAACGCACGAGCCGGACGCAGAGAAACATCAGGCGTATGCGGCGCAACGCGAGACCTTCCGCCAGCTTTACCGGCAGCTTGCGCCCCTGATGCAGTGAATCCGGTACCGGCGGGAGGACGCTCCGCCGGGTTGCGTGATTCGTCCTGCCGTGACAGAGGGATGGCTGTTTTTGGCATTCCGCTTCTTTTTTAGTTACGCCATTATGAGGTTACTTTACTCAGATGGAGTCCGGATATGTCACAGAGCGCGCTGTTGGTTATCGATGTTCAACACTCCTTTCTTCACAAACCGTTTTGGCAGGAGGAGGATCTGCCGCTGTTCCGGCAGCGTCTGCACCAGTTGGTTGACGGCTGTCAGGCACGCGGGGTGGCGGTGGTGGATGTGTTCCATGTGTCGCAGGGGCCGTTCTCGCTGGCTTCCGGGCTGGTGACCCGGCTGCCGTTCCTGACCCATCAACCGGATCTGGTGGTGCATAAACGTGTGCATAACGCCCTCACCGACTCCGGGCTGGATCAGTGGCTGCGCGACCGCGGCATTAACCACCTGATTATCAGCGGGATGCGCACCGAGCAATGCTGCGAAACCACGGCGCGGGTGGCTTCCGATCTCGGGTACCGTGTGACTTACGTCACCGAGGCCACCCTGACCTTCCCGATGACCCATGCCGACGGGGAAACCAGCACGGTAGCTGAGATTAAGCACCGGACTGAGCTGGTGCTGGCGGAGAGGTTCGCCCATGTCTGCGATGTGGAAGGTGCATTACGGGAACTGGACGAGACGCCAAAAGCCACGCCTCTGGCGGAGGTTGTCTGGCAGCCTCAGCCTTATCTGCCGCGCCCGGTCACGCCGCTCGGGGTGATGGAGTTTGGCAACTGGGCGCTGAAGCGTTACGCCATCCGTTATCCACTGGCGGGCGGGGAAGCGGATTTTATGGCAGCGCACCCTCTGGTCACCCAGTGGTTGCCGTCACAGGCGCAAACGCCCCAGCGCCCCGGCGTCGGGTTTTTGATTGAGCATCAGGGCAAGACCATGGACTATCTGGTGGCCGGCTGGTGGGACAGTGAAAACGAGCTGCGCATGAACGTCTGGGTCACGGACAACGGCCGCTGGCGTCGGGCGCGGGAAGAGTCATTCTGCGTCTGGGATATGCAGGTGATGGCGTTTGAGCGTGACGCGTTCGTCGGGATGCTGTTACAGGCACAGCCGGATCGGGCGGGTTATCTGGCGCGGCAGTTGACCATTACGCTGGACGATTAACAGCAGGCGGTGAAGAAAAGCGATGACCCTTAACCAGGCTGAGTACACCGATCAGAACAGCACGTGCCCGCGCCGCGAGGCGTACTTTATCGTGCTGCCGGGGGTGATGGCGCTGGATGTGACCGGCCCTGCAGAGGCGCTGCAGCTGGCCGGGCAGTTCACGCTGCACTATATCGGCCCGGCTCCGCAGGTTACCAGCTCCACCGGGCTGGTGTTGGGCGGCATTAGCCCGCTGCCTGATACCCTGCCGCCCGGCGCAATCCTGATCGTGCCGGGGGTGAAAGATTCGCGTACCGGGTTTGATACCCCGGAGGCGCGGGTCGTGGAGGCGTGGCTGCGTGCGCAGCGTCCGGCGCTGGAACAGGGCGATCTGCTGCTGGTCGGCGTCTGTTCGGGTACCCTGCTGGCGGCCCGCGCCGGGCTGCTGGATGGTTACCAGTGCACCACCCATCATGATGTTATCGCCCGTCTGCGGGCGCAGGCCCCGGCCGCCCAGGTGCGGGAAAACCGCATTTTTATCGAAGACCGGCAAGTGCTCACCAGTGCAGGGATCACGGCGGGCATTGATGTAGCGCTGCATATCATCGCCCGCGTGCAGGGGCCGCAGGCGGCCACCGAAGTGGCGCGTGACATGGTGGTCTATTTCCGCCGCTCCGGCGACGATCCGCAGCTTTCGCCCTGGCTGCGTTACCGCAACCACCTGCACCCGGCGCTGCACCGGGCGCAGAATGCGCTGATCGCTGCCCCGGAAGCGCGCTGGCAGGTGGAGGAGGTCGCGGCGCGCGCCCATGTCAGTGAGCGCCACCTGACCCGGCTGTTCCGCGAGCATCTCGGCATCAGCGTGCGGGATTATCATGAACAGTTGCGGCTGGCGGTAGCGCGCCAGCGCTTGCAGGACGGATGCGGCATTGAGCAGGCGGCGCTGGCCGCCGGGTTTACCTCTGCCCGCCAGCTGCGCCGCGCCCAGGCGCGCTGGGGCGTCAGCTGACCAGCCGCCGCGGATCAAGGCGGCGCACCGCATAGCCCAGCAGCAGGCTTAAGCCCAGCGCCACCGCGAAAACATATACCATATCCAGCAGCGGCCAGCGGATCACATCCCATTTCTGGCTGCGGATGAAGTTAATGATCAGGGCATGAAACCCATAAATCGCCAGGGAGTGATCGGCAATGCGCCGCATGCCCGGCAGCATCGCCGTGGCGAGGCTGTTCTTGCCCCAGACAAACAGCGCAATGGCCGCAATAAACACCAGCGGGCCGCAGTAGACGTAATAGGTATCGGCAAAGGCGCCGTTGATAAACATCTGTTTTTTGGTGGAGACGGCAATCAGCCCCACAGCGGCTGCAAACAGCAACCCGGCCAGCATCGTGAGGCCGCGCCGTTGGGTGTCCATCATCCCGATGGCGCGGCCCAGCAGCGCATACAGCACGTAATAAAAGGTGTCGCCGGCCACAAACAGATTCACCGGGATAAGGTGAAACTGATGCCATGAAATCTGCGCCATTTGCGGGTTCACCAGAATCCCCAGCACCACACCTATCCCCAGCGCCGTGCGCGCCGCAACGGGTTTGACGTTAATCAGTGGGGAGAGCAGGTAAATCACCGCGATCGCGTAGAAAAACCAGAGGTGGTAAAACACCGGCTTGAACAGCAGGTTACGCAGTGACGGCCAGAACCCGATGCGGGTAAACAGGGCGATATACACCAGTGACACCGCGCTGTAGAACAGCAAACAGCAACCGATCCGCAGCAGGTGCTTCTTTCCGGCGCTTTTATCCCCGAAAAACAGGTAGCCGGAGATCATGAAAAACAGCGGCACGCTGACCCGCGACAGGGAATTCAGCAGGTTGGCAATATCCCAGTTCAGGTTGCCGACAGAGACGCCGGTGGTCACATAATAGGTAGTGGTGTGGATCAGGATAACCATCAGGCAGGCGAGCGCCCGCAGGTTATCAACCCAGATAAGTCGGTGAGTCATGCCGCTGCCGCATCCTTGTCACTGTTTACTGTTAAAAACGGTTTATTGTTAAAAAGAGGTTATATACGGCCGGAGAATTCAACAACCTGAAATCCGCTAAACTCAGATTGTGCGATATTTACCGGGCATGATTGCCAAGGCCGGCAATTGGCAGCAAAATAGCCGCCCTTACCGTTTTCCCGACAATGGCCCGCGCGGCTTTTTCGATTTTTCCTTTTTACATTCATTAAGTTAATTTATGACAAACACAATACCTCCTGTTGCCCGCCTGGGCCGCCGGGCGCTGTGGTTTCCGCTCTCGCTGGTGCTGTTCGAATTTGCGACCTATATCGGCAACGATATGATCCAGCCCGGCATGCTGGCGGTAGTGGCCGCATTTCATGCCGGTGAGGAGTGGGTACCGACCTCTATGACCGCCTATCTGGCCGGCGGCATGTTCCTGCAATGGCTGCTGGGGCCACTCTCTGACCGGCGCGGCCGCCGCCCGGTGATGCTCTCCGGCGTGGCTTTTTTTACCCTGAGCTGCCTGGCGATCCTGTTTACCCAGACCATTGAACAGTTCATCGCGGTGCGCTTTTTGCAGGGTATCGGGCTGTGCTTTATCGGTGCGGTGGGGTACGCGACGATTCAGGAGTCCTTTGAAGAATCGGTGTGCATCAAAATCACTGCGCTGATGGCGAACGTGGCGCTGATTGCCCCGCTGCTCGGGCCGTTGGCGGGCGCGGCGCTGATCGCCTGGTTGCCGTGGCAGAGCATGTTTGTGCTGTTTGCCCTGCTGTCCGCCTTTGCCTTTTACGGCCTGTGGCGGGCGATGCCGGAAACCGCCACCCGCCGGGGCGAGCCGCTGTCCCTCACCGGGCTGGGGCGTGATTACCGGGTGGTACTGGGCAATAGCCGCTTTGTGTGCGGCGCACTGGCGATTGGTTTTGCCAGTTTGCCGCTGCTGGCCTGGATTGCCCAGTCGCCGGTGCTGCTGATCCGGGGGGAAGGGCTGAGCACGCTGGACTATGGCCTGATGCAGGTGCCGGTATTCGGCGCGCTGATTATCGGCAATATCACGCTGGCCCGCCTGACCGGCAGGAAATCCGTGGAAACGCTGATCTGGCTGGGTGCCGCGCCGATGGTCGCCGGGCTGCTGCTGGCTGCCGCGGCCACGCTTTACTCTTCCCATGCCTACCTGTGGATGGTGGCCGGGCTGAGCTTCTACGCTTTCGGCATCGGCATTGCCAACGCCGGGCTTTACCGCCTGACGCTGTTCTCCAGTGAGATGAGCAAAGGCACGGTGTCGGCCGCGATGGGGGTGCTGAGTATGCTGGTGTTTACCATAGGCATTGAGATCGCCAAAGTGGCCTACGGCTGGGGCGGCAGCGGCGTGTTTAACCTGTTCAACTTTTTAAGCGGCATGTGCTGGCTGACGCTGGTGGTGCTGTTTATGCGCGGGCGTCAACGCGACAGCAAGGCCGTTAGCCAGTATTAATCCGGCACTGCCCCATCAGGAAGAGAACGGCAACGCGATGCGTTGCCGTTTTTTATTTCAAAACAGAGGATTGTAAGCACAATCGGCATCAGAACAGGCCGAGGGGTTTTTCCGAGTAACTGACCAGCAAACATTTGGTCTGCTGGTAGTGTTCCAGCATCATTTTGTGGGTTTCCCGCCCGATGCCCGACTGCTTGTAGCCGCCAAATGCTGCATGGGCCGGGTAGGCGTGGTAGCAGTTCGTCCATACGCGCCCGGCCTGGATCTGCCGCCCCATCTGGTAAGCGACGTTGCCGTTGCGGCTCCAGACGCCCGCCCCCAGCCCGTAATCGGTGTCATTGGCGATCGCCAGCGCCTCATCCATATCTTTGAAGGTGGTTACCGCCAGCACCGGCCCGAAGATCTCCTCCTGGAAGACCCGCATACTGTTTTTCCCGAACAGGATGGTCGGCTCCAGATAGTAGCCCTGCGCCAGATCGCCGCCCAGGGTTTTGCGGCGGCCACCGGTCAGCACATCCGCGCCCTCTTTTTTGCCGATTTCAATATAGTTGAGGATGGTTTCCATCTGCCCCTGCGACACCTGCGCCCCCATCTGGGTGGCGGAGTCGAGCGGGTTGCCGCTGCGGATGCTTTCTACGCGCTTAATGGCGCGCTCCATGAACCGCTCGTAAATCGATTCCTGTACCAGCGCGCGGCTTGGGCAGGTACAGACTTCACCCTGGTTGAACGCAAACAGCGCGAAGCCTTCCAGCGCCTTGTCAAAGAAGGCATCCTCTTTGTCCATCACATCCGCAAAGAAAATGTTCGGCGATTTGCCGCCCAGCTCCAGCGTCACCGGGATCACGTTTTGCGCCGCGTACCCCATGATCTGCTGGCCGACCTCGGTGGAGCCGGTAAAGGCCACTTTGGCGATGCGTTTTGACGTCGCCAGATATTCCCCGATTTCACTGCCGGAGCCGTTCACCACGTTGATCACGCCCGGCGGCAGCAGATCCTGAATCAGCTCCATCATCAGCAGAATCGACATCGGCGTGAGTTTGGCCGGTTTCAGCACAATGCAGTTACCGGCGGCCAGCGCCGGGGCCATTTTCCAGCAGGCCATCAGCAGCGGGAAGTTCCACGGGATAATCTGCGCGACCACGCCCAGCGGCTCGTGGAAATGGTAGGCCACGGTGTCCTGATCGATTTCGCTGATCCCCCCTTCCTGCGCGCGGATGCAGGCGGCGAAATAGCGGAAGTGGTCAATCGCCAGCGGCACATCGGCGGCGGTGGTTTCGCGGATCGGTTTGCCGTTGTCCCAGGTTTCGGCGGCGGCCAGCAGCTCAATGTTCTGCTCCATGCGATCGGCGATGCGGTTAAGAATAGTGGCGCGCTGCTGCACCGACATGCGGCCCCACTCGCCTTTAGCCTGATGCGCCGCATCCAGCGCGCGATCCACGTCCTGCGTGCTGGAGCTGGCGATTTCACACATCACCTGGCCGGTGACCGGCGTCACGTTCGGGAAGTACTGGTTATTGGCGGGCGGCACCCATTCACCGCCGATAAAGTTGTTATAACGCGCTTTAAGTTTCAGCGGGAAACCATATTCACCGGGGATCACGGCACTCGAGGGTTGATCATAAGGCATGGTGTGCTCCTTGGCGTGGCGGGCCACGCCCGCACGCCTGTCTCGTGGGTAATAAGTAACGCCCGGCGCGTCTTCCCACACAGCAAGCGCTGAACAGCCGGGGCCGGGCCGACAGGTTTGCTTAAAATGTAGACGCCACAACACCACACGCAGGATGCGCAACCTAACTCTTCGAGTTATCTCACACTATTTTTGCCGGGAGAGGATCAGTACAGGAAGGCCGGCGCATCGCGCACCGGCCGGTGAAACGGGTGAAATCAGTAAGATGCGGTTTAAGGAGGTGTTGTCCGGGCGAAGCTTTCCCGCTGGAATAGTCGCTCCACCAGCGCGATCAGCGTCGGCCGCTCCACACACCAGTTGGGTGCCACGCGGCGGAAATTGATGTAGCCCAGCGCACAGGCGACGGCGATGTCCGCCAGGTTGAGCGTTTCACCGTTAAGATCCCGGTGCGAGGCGGCGTACTGCTCCAGCGCATCCAGCCCCCGGTTCAGCACCCCACGCTGGCGCACAATCCACGCCTCATCCTGCTTATCCGCCTCGCGGCGTTTCTCCAGTACCAGCGCCACGGCAGCATCCGTCACGCCGTCCGCCAGCGCCTCCAGCCGCCGCACCCGCAGGGCAGCCGCCGGGTCGGCCGGCAACAGGGGCGTGCCGCCGGGCAAGGTGTCGAGATATGCGGCGATCACCGGGGAATCGAACCAGATCTCGCCATCATCCGCGATAAGGGCCGGCACTTTACCCAGCGGGTTGAAGTGCGGCACCTGCGTGTCGTCTGCCCAGGGTGAATCATTCACAAAATCAAAATCGATGCCCTTTTCCAGCAACATGACTGAAATCTTGCGCACATAAGGGCTGGTATAACTGCCGATGAGTTTCAACTTTACCGTCCTCCTTCAGGGATGCGTAAGGGCACCGTGGGCCTCAGCCTTTTACTTTGATGCTGTCTGTAATGGATTTCATCAGGGTATCGTGCGCCTCACCGTTGTTGACCGGTGTCACCACCTGTAGGGTCACGACCTTTTTGTCGAGCACGGTGAACAGGGTGGTCGCCAGCACCGGCTGGCCCTTCACGCGCTGTTCGGTGTCCATCCGGCGGAAACGCTGGCCGCCGAGGGTCAAGGTTTTTTCGTCGGTTTTCTTGATGTCCTGGTACTGGTTGCTCAGGCCGTTCAGCAACCCTTTTGACAACCCGGCAAACGCCGCGTCACTGGTATCAATCACCTGCCCGGCCGGCGGCACCACTTCCGAGGTCACGGCCAGCTGGCGGCTGTGGCTGTCGATAAACAGTTGGGTATGGGACTGCTCAGTATTGGCGATGCCCGCCTGCTGGGTCTGGTCTGAGAACCCGGCCGGCAGGTGGAAGCCGATTTTGCCGGTCAGCAGCGAGACATCCACCCCATTGGCGGGCGCAACCGGCACCGGCTGGCTGCCCTGCACCACCTGGGTTTCCGGCGACACGGACGACGGGTTCGCAGCCACGGTGGGTTTGGAAGCCGGGGGCGGCGGCGTCGGGGTGGTATCCGGTTTGTCATCACAGGCCATCAGCCCGGCCGCCAACAGTGCCACGGCGGTAAATTTCATCGCGCTTTTTAACATCATCCTTGTTCCTCTTTTTATCGGGTTAGCTGATTGCGTACCGCAAGGGTAACCCACGCCGGGGCCGCCACCGCCACAGAATGCTCTGAAACACCGGCGCACCCTTTAAGCGTAGCAGCCGCCCACGGCGTTGCTCAGCCGTCGGGGAACAGGAACGGGTTAATGCTGCTGCGGGCGAACCCCTCATCTTCCATTTTGGCATCCAGCACCAGCGTGGCGAGGTCATCCGCCACCGGCTCTACGTTCGGGTCATGCTCCTGGAACAGGATTTTCAGGTAGGTGCCGCAGTCGTCACAGCTTTCGGCCTTCACCGGCGAGGAGATATCGTCCAGCGACCAGTAGTTCAGCCCGTGGGTATGTTCGCAGTTGCTGCATTTGGCCTGCATCACATGCCATTCGCACTCGCACAGGTTGCAGTGCAGGTAGCGCATCCCGCTTACCGAGCCGAGATGCACCAGGCTGGAAACCGGGATGCTGCCGCAGGTCGGGCAGAACTGGCGATGCTCGCCGTGCTCCACCTGCGCCTTGCCGGGGATCAGCGCCGCCATCTGCGCCCAGTAAAGCGAGAGCGCCGCCCAGATCAGCGGCGCGGTTTCGCTGCCCACGTCGGTGAATTCCCGGGTAAGCAGCGCGGCGGCGTAATTTTCCAGCTGGTTTTCCGAGCACTTCTCCAGGTTCTCCAGCACCGCCCGCAGGTGCGGGTCAACCTGCGGGCGCAGCTCCGCCATGATCGCCTGCAACAGCGTGCGCCAGTGTGGGTCACGCTCAAAGGTGTGAATATCCAGCGGCGGCAGGGCGGTTTTCGCCGTGCTGGCGAGCAGCGCTGACATGTCCATGGTCAGCGGATGGTCGTGCAGCGCGTGCTGCTGGGCATCGGCAATCAGGGCGGCAAACGCCAGCAGATCCTGCAACGGGCTCTCTTCTGCCAGATGCCGCAACCGCTCCGCGCGCCGGGCGTAGAGGCTTTTCAGGTTGGCAAACAACAGCGGCGGTATGGCATGCGCCGCGGACATCCTGGTTTGGGGTGCGGTGGCACCGCGGTTAGGCACAATACGGATGCTCATGGCGTCGCTCTCCTGGTGAATGGCCGTCGTCGTGGACAACGCCGATAGAACAAATCGGTTCTGTTCGCGTCTGAACAGCGCTAAGGTGGGCACTTCTGCCCTTTCCGGCACAGTACCACAGTAACCCTGTGGGTGTTAAAAATCAGGTACAGGCACGTGAACGAACGTACAAAACAGAGTAACGGCGCGGTAACCGCCGGCGGGGAACCGCGTGACGGCGCGCAACAGCGCCAGGTCTTCCCGCGTACCCGGCTGGACACCGCCGAAGCGGACTGGCTGGCCGAAGAGGTGCCGGTGGCGCTAGTGTATAACGGCATCTCCCATGTGGTGATGATGGCGACGCCCAAAGATCTGGCGGCGTTTGCGCTCGGTTTTTCGCTCTCGGAAGGCATTATCGAGACGCCGCAGGAGATTTACGGCATCGATATTCTTCCCTCCTGCAACGGCATCGAAGTACAGGTGGAGCTCTCCAGCCGCCGCTTTGCCGGGCTGAAGGAGCGCCGCCGCGCCATGGCGGGCCGCACCGGCTGCGGGGTGTGTGGGGTGGAGCAGCTCGGCGATCTTTTCCGCCCGCTGGTCCCGCTGCCCTTTACCCAGCAGTTTTCGCTGTCCCGGCTTGACGGCGCGCTGGCGTCGCTTAAAGAGTACCAGCCGGTCGGCCAGCTTACCGGCTGCACCCATGCCGCCGCCTGGATTGCGCCGGAGGGCACCTTGCTCGGCGGCTGTGAGGATGTGGGCCGCCATGTGGCGCTCGACAAACTGCTGGGCGTGCGCAGCGGAAAACCGGCATGGCAGGCGGGCGCGGTGCTGGTCTCCAGCCGGGCCAGCTATGAGATGGTGCAAAAAGCCGCAATGTGCGGCGCGGAGATTCTCTTCGCCGTTTCTGCCGCCACCACGCTGGCGGTTGAAGTGGCAGAACGCTGCAACCTGACGCTGGTGGGCTTTAGCAAACCGGGCCGCGCCACCGTCTATACTCACCCACAGCGGTTGTACTGAGCCGCTTAGATCGATTTTTTTACCGATATGTCAGCGGGCTATAAGTCGCTGATTCCGCCCCGTGCCGCGGCCGGGGCGGCCTGAGATAATCATTTTCAATATCATTTAATTAACTATAATGATCCGACTGCTTACGCGGTGCTTGCACCTGCCCTGCGCCGCAAAACACCAATGGAGATGAAGAATATGAGTTACTCACTGCCATCCCTGCCTTACGCATACGACGCACTTGAGCCACATTTCGACAAGCAGACGATGGAGATCCATCACACCAAACATCACCAGACTTACGTCAACAACGCCAACGCCGCGCTGGAAAGCCTGCCGGAACTGGCTGCCCTGCCGGTTGACGAACTGATCACCAAACTGGACCTGGTTCCGGCTGACAAGAAAACCGTGCTGCGCAACAACGCCGGCGGCCACGCCAACCACAGCCTGTTCTGGAAAGGCCTGAAAATCGGCACCACCCTGCAGGGTGAGCTGAAAGACGCCATCGAACGTGATTTCGGCAGCATCGACAGCTTCAAAGAGACCTTTGAAAAAGCCGCTGCCACCCGTTTCGGTTCCGGCTGGGCCTGGCTGGTGCTGAAAGATGACGGCAAACTGGCTGTGGTTTCAACCGCCAACCAGGACAACCCGCTGATGGGCGAAGCCGTTGCCGGTGCTTCCGGTTACCCGCTGCTGGGCCTGGACGTGTGGGAACACGCTTACTACCTGAAATACCAGAACAAACGCCCGGACTACATCAAGGCGTTCTGGAACGTGGTGAACTGGGATGAAGCGGCTGCACGTTTCGCTGCGAAAAAATAATCCCGTTAAACGCGCGGCCCCGGCCGCCGTTGACCACAAGAATGCCGGCGCGTGCGCTGGCATTTTTTATGCGCTGCCATAAGCTGGAAACATCCGCAGGCACCGCCTGCCCCGCAAAGGAGAGACTATGCACTATCCTCAGGTGTTTATCGGCCCGGTCAGGGAGTATGAAACCATGCGCCCGAGCGGCATCAGCAAACGCGCCGCAGAAGGCCGGATTTTGCTGACGCCACTTGGCCTGGAGGGTGACCAGCAGGCAGAAACGCATTTTCATGGCGGGCCGGACCGTGCCCTGTGCCATTTTCCGCGTGAGCATTACGCTCACCTGAGCCAGCAGTTCCCGCAGCAGGCGGAGCATTTCCAGCCGCCCGGCTTTGGTGAAAATATCTCTACCCTGGGCCTCACCGAGCAGAACGTGTTCATCGGGGATATTTTCCGCTGGGGCGAGGCGCTGATTCAGGTCACGCAGCCGCGCTCACCCTGCTACAAAATCGGGATTCACCTCGGCGTGGCGCAGCTTTCGCACGTTATCCAGCAGAGCGGCCGCTGTGGCTGGCTCTACCGCGTGCTGTCACCGGGGTATATCAGTGACGGGCAGCCGCTGGAGTTATTGACCCGCAACAGCGAGGTCAGCGTCGCCGAGGCGATTTCCATCGCCTTTAACCAGCCCTATGACGAAGAGCAGTACCGGCGGCTGTTGGGTGCAGCGGGGCTGGCCGCGAGCTGGAGCAGCAAGATGCAGGTCAGGCTGGAGAGCCGGAAGATTGAGAGTTTCAGCGCCCGGCTGGACGGCAAGCCGCGCGGCGGCTGAGAAAGGAACGCGGGCCGGTGTGAGACCGGCCCGGCACATCAGAACGGTTTTTTCGCGTAACCGGTCACGACTTTCAGGCCCATTTCACGGCCCAGGGCGGTCATCGGGTGAACCACAATCAGCCCGCGCACGCTCTTTTTCAGAGTGCCCATGTCAGCCTGCTCTTTTTTGGAGATTTCACGGCTGAACGGCAGGCGGGAGAGCTCCTGTGCCTGGGTGCTCAGCTTGCTGATCTGCACCTCTTTCAGGCGGGCGATCTCTTTGATCAGCTTCTCTTTCTCTTCCTCATGCTTGGCGATCAGCTCGCCGTTACCCTGCGCGATGATGGTTGCGTCTTTGTGTTTCAGGGCATCCAGCTTGTCGCTGAGGAGTTTAATCTCTGCTTTTTCTTTTTCTTTCATAGTCATGGCCCGTTTATGCCGCTGTCAGGCACGTTATCAGAAGGGGGATTGGCGCACAGTGTAGCAGGAAGTGGGCGCTTCATCAGCCCGGCGACAGCGGAATGCGGGCAGGGGCAGGCACTCAGAACGCCTTTTTCAGGCTGATCCCGGCGATAAGGTCAGTCACTGACAGTACCATGGTCGAGTGCACCATCTGCTGATAGCGCTGGCGTTGCATCGCCTGTAAGGCCTCATCCAGCGGCACCACGCCCGGCGTCAGCACCGGGGCAGGCGGCAGGGCGGGCACGCAGTGCAGTTCGCCAAACGGCCCGAGGATCTCATCATCGGTAAAACGGTACTCGTTGCCGTCGTGGTTCAGCTCCTCGCGCATCGCCATCAGCAACTCGGCATCTTCATACTCATTGCGGCTGATCACCCCCAGCCCATACATCAGTTTCAGCCGCACGGATAACTCGCCCAGCGGGCCGCTGCCGCTCAACAGCGGCCCGACGGCGTACTTCACCGCGTAATCATCTTTGCGGAAAACCTGTAATACCAGAATGTTGACCGCCTCAGTGAGCAGCTCAACGGCGGCGATAATAAACCCGCGAACGCTTTTCCCGGCGTTCAGTTTTTCCAGTACCCGGTTTTCAAAGGCCTGTGCAGCGTCAATCATGGTGATATTTTGCGTTAGGGGAGTCACAACGTCCGGAAACCCGGCCATACCTGGCCTCCATACGGGCGGAGGCAACGCCCCCGTTGCGGTGAGAAACATCGTGGGGGGCTGGCGGCACCACGCCGCCAGCCGCTCTTTTTACCACATTTCGCGCTTAGAGGGCGTTATAGGCGTCAACGGCTTCTGCCACGGCCGCGCTGTCTGCCGGCAGGCCGGAGATCTGCGACAGCGCACCCTGCGGGCCGAGGTTCGCCAGCAAGTCCACCAGCTCAGCGGCCTGCGGGTCACTTTCACTGCGGTAGTGCAGCGCCGCCGCAATGCCGGTGATCAGGTTGGTGTGCGGCAGGTTGTACTCCAGCGTGCCGAGCAGCGGTTTTATCAGGCGGTCGCCGGCGCTGAGTTTACGCAGCGGCTGGCGGCCGACACGCTCCACATCATCCTGCAGGTAAGGGTTTTCGAAACGGCCCAGAATCTTGTTGATGTAGGCGGCATGTTTTTCCGCATCAAAGCCGTAGCGTTTGATCAGCACCGCGCCGCTCTCTTCCATCGCGCCCTTCACTACCGCACGGATAGCCGGGTCAAGGATGGCATCACGGATGGTGGCGTGCCCGGCCTGTTTGCCGAGGTACGCGGTGATGGCGTGGCCGGTGTTGAGGGTAAACAGCTTACGCTCCACAAAGGCCATCAGGTTGTCGGTGAGTTCCATGCCGGCGATCTGCGGCGGCTGGCCGACGAACTGGGTTTTGTCCACGATCCACTCGCTGAAGGTTTCCACGGTGACTTCCAGCGGGTCGGTGCTGCCGGCGGCGGCAGGCGGCACAATGCGGTCAACGGCGGAATCCGCGAAGCCGACGTGCTCATCTACCCACGCTTTTTCCTCTTCCGGCAGCGCGTCATAGACGTGCTGTTTAAACTGGCTGGTGCCGCGCACCATGTTTTCACAGGCGATAATGTTCAGCGGCTGCTGGTTGCCGAGCTGGTGGCGTTTCACCAGCCCTTTGGCGACTGCCGGGGCGATGCGCGCCAGAATGTTCGGGCCGACGGCGGTGGTGACCAGGTCAACCGCTGCGATCAGGTCAATCGCCTCCTGGCTGCCGCTGTTGACGGCGGAGACGTTGCTCACCGGCTCTACGCGCGCCTGCTCACCCACCACGTGCACGTCATAGCTGCCGCGGCTGTTGAGCGCGTCCAGCACGGTCTGGTTCACATCCGCAAACACCAGCTCGATCCCGGCATCTGCCAGTAATTTCCCGATAAAGCCGCGGCCAATATTCCCGGCGCCAAAATGTAATGCTTTCATCATGTATTCCTTGAAACGTAGTGACGATCCTGCCGGTCACAAACCTGAAAAGCGGGAAGCGCGCAGTGCCCGCCCTTCCCCTGAATCCTATAACCCGCCCTGCCATATCATATAAATAGCAACCGGGCCATTCCGGCCCGGTCAGTTTACGGTCAGGCGACCTGTTTTCCGGTCAGCAGGTTTAGCACTTCCTGCACGTCCCGGGTGGTGGAGAGCCGCGCGATCACCGTGTCATCATCCAGCGCGTTGGTCAGGCTGGTGATCACATGGATGTGCTCATTGTTGCGGGCAGCAATCCCGATCACCAGTTTCGCCACCTCATCCTCTTCGTCACCGAAGCGCACGCCCTGCGGGTACTGGCAGAACACCACGCCGGTTTTCAGCACCCGGTCTTTCGCCTCGATGGTGCCGTGCGGCACGGCGATCGACTCACCCAGATAGGTGGAGGTGAGTTTTTCACGCGCCAGCATCGCCTCCACATACTCCGGCTGCACGTAGCCGCCTTTCACCAGTTGCTCACCGGCGAAGCGGATCGCCTGCTCTTTGTTGCCGGCCTGCTGGCCGAGGAACACGTTGGCAGCAGTCAGGCGGAACAGGTTCTGCTCGGTGGCGTCGAAGCTGTCATCCAGCGTGGTGATCACTTTCTGCTGGTGCATGCTGCTGTTATTGGCCGCCACCAGGCGGCTGGTCAGGTCGCTGTAGAGCTTGCTGTCCAGGAAGTTGGTCAGCGAAATGTGCTGCGCCTGCGGGGCATGGCGCATCGCGCGTTCGGTGAGGTCACGGTGGGTGATCACCAGATCGACATCATCCGGCAAATTGTTGATGGCGCTGTTGGTCACTGACACATTTTTCAGCCCGGCATCCTGCACTTTTTTGCGCAGCACGCCCGCGCCCATCGCGCTGGAACCCATACCGGCATCACAGGCCACAATGATTTTGCGCACGGTGCTCATGTCGCCGTCGTTAGCCAGTGCCGCCGCCGCAGGCTGGCCGCCTTTGGACTGGGCTTTCATGTCATGCATGCGACGGGTCGCTTCTTCCAGATCGTCCTCTTCTTTCGCCTTGGTGCTTTTCAGCAGGATGGCAGACGCCACGAAGGAGACGGCAAAGGCCACCACTACCGCGCAGAGGTTAGCGAAGTACGCGCCTTTCGGCGTCATCGCCAGAATCGCCAGGATGGAACCCGGGGACGCCGGGGAAACCAGCCCGCCGTTCAGCAGGGTCAGGGTGAAGACGCCGCTCATGCCGCCGAGGATGACCGCCAGAAGCAGGCGCGGGTTCATCAGCACATACGGGAAGTAGATCTCATGGATGCCGCCGAGGAAGTGGATAATCGCCGCACCACCCGCAGACTGCTTGGCATTGCCGCGGCCAAAGAACATGTAAGCCACCAGCACGCCCATCCCCGGGCCGGGGTTGGCTTCGATCAGGAAGAAGATCGATTTACCGGCTTCCGTGGCCTGCTGGATGCCCAGCGGCGAGAAGATGCCGTGGTTGATGGCGTTATTGAGGAACAGGATTTTCGCCGGTTCCACAAAGATGGAGGTCAGCGGCAGCAGGTTGTGTACCACCATGATGTGTACACCGGCTGCCAGCAGTTTGGAGAGCGTCTCCACCAGCGGGCCAATGGCGAGGAACGCAAGGATCGCCAGCAGCATCCCAATGATGCCGGCCGAGAAGTTGTTGACCAGCATCTCGAAGCCGCTTTTGATTTTGCCGTCTACCCAGCGGTCGAAGCGTTTGATCGCCCAGCCGCCGAGCGGGCCGGCAATCATCGCGCCGAGGAACATCGGCATGTCCGCGCCGACAATCACGCCCATGGTGGTGATCGCGCCTACTACGCCGCCGCGCTCACCGCCCACCAGTTTACCGCCGGTATAACCGATCAGCAGCGGCAGCAGGTAGGTGATCATCGGGCCGACCAGCTTGCCTAAGGTTTCGTTCGGCAACCAGCCGGTTGGGATAAACAGTGCAGTGATAATCCCCCAGGCGATAAATGCGCCGATGTTGGGCATCACCATGTTGCTCAGAAAACGGCCAAAATTCTGGACTTTGACCTTAACGTCTGGTGAAAACATAAAACACACCCCTATTGATACGCGCTGCCAATAAGAGCGCGTGAAGTCGTTGAGACGGGACGGCATCCCCGTCGCTATTGCCATATGCAGGGCGGACTCTACCACGCTCTTTTTTACGCGCGTAGCGCCCCACTTTTTTGTGATTCACATCACACTTTAGCCCCAGTTAACCCGGTACATAGCGTGATATTCATCACAAATATGCTTTGAAGAACCGTCAGATAGGCCGGTAAACCGGTTACTGACAGAATAAACCGTGATATGTATCACATTTGTTAAATGCCGCTTTTTCTTGAAATTGTGATTTCACTCACAATTTATTTTGCGGTGAGACGCCGTCCAGCTGCTTAAGATTTGTCCTACACCCAACTGTAGACAATCCCACCAACAATGTGATGAATTCTGAAAGAAAGTGATGGCAGGCAGATGAATGTGTTGTCGCACCGGCGGCGGGCGAAACAAGGCAGTAAAGAGGGGAAGAAAGGGAAAGGCGAAAGCGGCCTGCCCTGCACACAGGGCAGGCCGTGGGGGTTATTTCCCCTGTGCTTTATTGATGGCAGTTTGCAGCGCTTCCGCTGACACTGCGCCCGGCAGCACGGTGCTGTTTTCCGCCGTTGCGCCCTGGGTCGGCATCACGACAAACGCCGGGGTGCCGCTGAAGCCGAGCACCCGCGCCAGATCGTCGGTTTTCGCCAGCGCTGCGTGGGTCTTTTTACGGGTGGCTTCCGTTGGCTGGGCCGCGCCCGCGGCTTTGACGGCGGCAGTGATGTCGGCTTGCGTCAGTTTGCCCTCATCGTGGCCGGTATGGTAAATGGCGTTGTGGTAGGTGAAGTAGGCATCCGCGCCCTTCTCTTTGTAGACCGCCATGCCGGTTTCCGCCGCGGTAATGGACGGCTCCCAGCGCTGGCCGAAGATCGGCCACTCTTTAAACACAAACCGCACCTGCGGGTTGGCTTTCACCGTCTGCTCGACCAGCGGGGCCATGTGGCTGCAATAGACGCACTGGTAATCGAAGAACTCCACCAGCGCCACTTTGGCATTTTTCGGGCCGATGGCCGGGGTGTCGGCGTCATTCAGCAACGCTTCACTGTTTTGCAGCACCGCATTCAGCGAGGCCTGTTGCTGCTGCTCTTGCTGTTGCGCTTCCAGTTTCTGGCTGGCCTGCACCAGCACTTCCGGGTGCTGCACCAGGTACTCGGCGGCAATCTTGCCGATCGCCTCCTGCTGGGCCGGCGTGAAGGTGGTGGTCTCTGCGGCGTGGGTCAGCACCGGGGCCAGCATCAGCGCACCGGCCAGCGTCATTACGGGGTATTTCATAGGGTTTCCTTCTGGTTATCACGTTTCCGACGGAATCACATTTTCCGGCGAAGCATGCAGCCTACGTTATCGGCTGCCTTCCCGGTCGTCAAAAACGACCACATTTTCTCACACGCGCCTCAGTGAGACACCGGGCACAAAAAAGCCACCCGCAGGTGGCTGGCGTGCGTTATGCCGTCAGAACTGGCCGAGCACGGCTTTCTGCGCGGTAAGCAGCACCGACTGTTTGGTGGTCAGTTCCGACATCATGGTGTTGTACTGCGTCACCTGCTGCTGCGTCTGGAGCTGTACCTGGTTGTTGTCGAACGTGACCTGGTTGCCCTGCTGGATCAGGTAGTCGCCCACCTGCACCACCGACTGGGCGAACCCGGCCAGCGCCGGGATCACCGGCATAATGCCATTGGCCGGGCGGGTGACGATGGTGTCATACGCCTGGTTGTAGATCCCTTTCAAATCGTCCGGGTGCTTCATCGCCGCGTGGGCGGTGTCCGCCTGCGCTTTGGCCGTCTGGATCTGCTGGCCGAGCATGTTCAGCGTGCCCAGCTCCTGCGCCAGCGTGTCGTGCTGCTGCATATAGTCCTGCGGCACCCGGATCTGCCCGAGGGTATTCACCACCGGCCCCAGGCTGTTGTTGATGCCCTGTTTCATCTGGCGGGAGAAGGTCACCAGCACCTGATAGTCATTGGCATAGTTGCCGAGTTTCTGTTTCTGGTCTTCGCTCAGCGTCGGCAGGTTCTGCCCGCTGCGCATCACGGTGTTTTGCAGGTAGTCGATGAACGCCTTGCGCTCGTCGCCCTCTTTGTCGCCACAGGCCGTGAGCTGCAACACCACCATCAGTGCCAATAACGGCGCCATCCAGCGCGCAACGCGTCTGCTGTTAATCCCTACTGCCATGTGCCCAACTCCCCTTTGATGTCCATTATTTCCGCCCGCTGCACGGGCAGGTTTTGTGCCCTAAGAATAGATCATCTGCGGTTGATAAGGTACTCATGCCGCACGGGGTTGCGATCGCGATCCAGCGTTAAATTTCCTGTATTTTCCCGCCGGCTGTTCGGAAAAGTGCCAATTCAGGGACAAATTAACAGCAAAACCTGCACAAAATTTCCCCCCGCCCGGCGAAATCTGGCTTATAGTCTTAGTGCTTATAGTTTTAAGCAAAATGGAATGACGGTTGTTGAATGTCGTCGTAACAGCTAGTTTCGGGAGCCACTATGGATCGTGAATTGTTCAATGAGTTACTGGATAGTTTTGAATATGGGGCCGTGCCTGCCGTCAATCTGATGGCAAATCAAGAAAATAACGCCTTGCCGGAACCGAAAAAGCTGCGTGAGCGCGCAGGGATGCAAATTGATGAGTTTGCCAAATGCATGGGTGTCAGTGTGGCGCAGGTGAAAAAGTGGGAAGCCAACAGTTGCCGCCCCTCCTCCACCGCGCAAAAACTGATGCGCCTGTTGAATGCCAACCCGTATCTCAGCCGTCAGTTGCTGGAGAGTTAACCCGGCAGCGTGACGCACCCGCCCGCTTCGCTGAAGGGGCCGCCCAATAAAAAAACCCGCCGGAGCGGGTTTTTTTCTGCCTTTTTCTGGCTAATCACGCGATCTTTTTACTGCAACAGCGAAATGTCCGCCACCTGCAGGAACAGGTCACGCAGTTTGCTCAGCAGGGTCAGGCGGTTGATACGCACCGCCTGATCGTCGGCGTTCACCATTACTTTTTCGAAGAAGTTATCGACTGCTTCACGCAGTTGGGCCAGTTCACCCAGCGCCTCCTGATAACGGCCTTCCGCGTAGTAAGGTTGCAGCTTGCTGCCGAGCGCCATCACGAAGGTAGCCAGCTGGATCTCTTCGTTCTCTTTCAGCAGCGACGCCTGCACGCTGTCGTTCAGCGTTTCAGTGGATTTCGCCAGAATGTTGGAGACGCGTTTGTTGGCGGCGGCCAGCGCGGCGGCGGCCTCCAGGCCACGGAAGTGCGACACCGCTTTCATGCGGGCATCGAAGTCCGCCGGGCGGGTCGGGCGGCGCGCCAGCACTGCCTGAATGGTGTCAACCGCGTGGCCTTCTTCCTGATACCAGGCGCGGAAGCGGCCCAGCATGAACTCCACCACGTCATCCACCACGTTGGCGTTGGTCAGCTTGTCGCCGTACAGGCGCACCGCTTCTTCTGCCAGGGTTTGCAGATCGAGGTTCAGGTTCTTTTCCACGATGATGCGCAGCACGCCGAGCGCGGCACGGCGCAGGGCGAACGGGTCAGAGGCCCCTTTCGGGTTCTGGCCGATGCCGAAGATGCCCGCCAGGGTATCCATTTTGTCGGCAATCGCCAGCGCGCAGGCCACCGGCGAGGCCGGCAGGGCATCACCGGCAAAACGCGGCTGGTACTGTTCGTTCAGCGCCACGGCCACATCTTCCGCTTCGCCGTCGTGGCGGGCGTAGTGCATGCCCATCACGCCCTGGGTGTCGGTGAACTCAAACACCATGTTGGTCATCAGGTCACACTTGGAGAGCAGACCGGCGCGGCGCGCGTGCTCCACGTCTGCACCAATCTGACCGGCGATCCAGCCCGCCAGCGCCTGAATACGGTCGGTTTTGTCGCGCAGGGTGCCGAGCTGTTTCTGGAACAGCACGGTTTCCAGGCGCGGCAGGTTATCTTCCAGCCGCTGTTTGCGGTCGGTATTGAAGAAGAATTCGGCATCCGCCAGACGCGGGCGCACCACTTTTTCGTTACCGGAGATAATCTGCTGCGGATCTTTCGATTCAATGTTGGCGACGAAAATGAAGTTCGGCAGCAGTTTGCCGGCGGCGTCATACACCGGGAAATATTTCTGGTCACCTTTCATGGTGTAGACCAGCGCTTCCGCCGGTACCGCCAGGAATTTCTCTTCGAATTTCGCCGTCAGCACCACCGGCCACTCCACCAGCGAGGTGACCTCTTCCAGCAGGCTGTCGCTCAGGTCAGCCTGGCCGCCAATCTGGCGCGCCGCTTCTTCGGCATCGGCTTTGATTTTGGCTTTACGCTGTTCGTAATCCGCCAGCACCTTGCCGCGCTCCAGCAGGAGAGCCGGGTACTGGTCAGCGTGGTCGATGCGGAATTCCGGCTCGCCCATAAAGCGGTGGCCGCGGATCACGCGATCGGAAGGGATGCCCAGAATGGTGGCCGGGATCAGCTCATCACCCAGCAGCAGCGTCACGGTGTGTACCGGGCGCACGAACTGCACGTCAGAGTCACCCCAGCGCATCAGTTTCGGGATCGGCAGCTTGCCGAGGGCGGTGGCGATCATGCCCGGCAGCAGGCTCTGCGCGCTTTCGCCTTTGACGTGGGCGCGGTGAACCAGCCACTCGCCTTTGTCGGTGCTCAGGCGATCCGCCTGATCCACGGTGATCCCGCAGCCGCGCGCCCAGCCTTCGGCCGCTTTGGTCGGCTTGCCGTCGGCATCGAACGCCTGGGCAATCGCCGGGCCGCGTTTTTCGATTTCGCGGTCAGCCTGGGCGGCGCTCAGCGCCGGCACTTTCAGCGCCAGGCGGCGCGGCGCGGCGAACCACTGCACGTCGCCGTGTTGCAGGCCGGCTGCGTCAAGTTCCGCCGTGACGTTGGCAGCAAAGGATTCAGCCAGTGAGCGCAGCGCCTTCGGCGGCAGCTCTTCCGTGCCGATTTCCACCAGGAAAGTCTTGTCAGTCATGGCTGTCTCTCACTTCTCGTTCTTTTTGCACATCGGGAAGCCCAGCGCCTCGCGCGAGGCGTAATAGGCTTCGGCCACGGATTTGGTCAGGGTGCGGATGCGCAGAATATAGCGCTGGCGCTCGGTCACGGAGATCGCCTTGCGGGCATCCAGCAGGTTGAAGCAGTGAGCCGCTTTCAGGATGCGCTCATAGGCCGGCAGCGGCAGCGGTTTTTCCAGCGCCAGCAGCTTCTGGGCCTCTTTCTCGTACTGTTCGAAACAGGTGAACAGGAAATCGACGTCGGCGTATTCGAAGTTGTAAGTGGACTGCTCCACTTCGTTCTGGTGGAAGATGTCGCCGTAGGTGGTTTTACCCAGCGGGCCGTCACACCAGACCAGATCGTAGACGCTGTCCACGCCCTGGATGTACATCGCCAGGCGCTCCAGGCCGTAGGTGATTTCGCCGGTCACCGGCTTGCACTCCAGGCCGCCCACTTGCTGGAAGTAGGTGAACTGCGTCACTTCCATGCCGTTGAGCCACACTTCCCAGCCGAGGCCCCAGGCACCCAGCGTCGGGTTTTCCCAGTTGTCTTCCACGAAGCGGATGTCATGCACCAGCGGGTCCAGCCCCAGCTCTTTCAGCGAGCCGAGGTAGAGCTCCTGAATATTGTCCGGCGATGGCTTGATGATCACCTGGAACTGGTAATAGTGCTGGAGGCGGTTCGGGTTCTCGCCGTAGCGGCCGTCGGTCGGGCGGCGGGAAGGCTGAACATAGGCAGCGGCAATCGGCTCCGGGCCGAGGGCGCGCATGCTGGTCATTGGGTGGGAAGTGCCGGCACCGACTTCCATGTCCAGAGGTTGGACAATGGTGCAGCCCTGGCGCGCCCAGTAATCCTGAAGGGTCAGGATCAGGCCCTGAAAGGTCTTGGTATCAAACTTTTGCATGTTGGATTCGCAGCGATACAAGTGGATTTAGATGGAATGGGCCAGTATACCCGTTGACCGCCAGATATACAGCCTCAATCCCGCAGAGGCCGCGCCCGCGGCCCGGCGCGGTTATTACCCTGTAAAACCTGTTTATCCCTTATTGCCGTTGTTATGGCGTTGTCATAGTTTCTGCCCCAAAACGCACACCGATCCGGCGCGCTGAGCGTGCCGACGCACCGCCACGGCGCAACCGGCCGCTTTTTACCGCGAAAACAGGTGGCATCAACTTTGCTAGCTATCCCTGAGCGCTATTGCACACAAGGAGCAGGTTATGCCCACCCTTCAAGACAGCCGGTACCGTTATCGTATTTTTGCGATGGTGTTTTTCATCGCGCTGATTAACTACGTCGATCGCGGCGCGTTGTCCTTTGCGGCCAACGACATCGCCAATGAATTCCACTTCAATAAAGCGCAGCTGGGCGCGGTGCTGGGCTATTTCGGCTTCGGCTACCTGTTCGGCTCACTGTGCGGCGGCTTCCTGGCTGACCGCGTCGGCACCAAAAAAGTGTGGCTGATGGCCGGGGCGCTCTGGTCACTGCTGGAGATTGCCACCGCCTGGGCCGGTGAAGTGGGCGTGGCGTTGTTCGGCGGCTCGGCCATTATGGGCTTTGCCGCGCTGCGCATCCTGTTCGGCTTCTCCGAAGGGCCGGCTTACGCATTGATGAACAAAACCATCGCCCACTGGGCCCCGCAAAAAGAGCGTGGTTTTTCGCTCAGCATCGGGTTGCTCAGCACGCAGATCGGCTCACTCCTGACCGCGCCGCTGGCGGTAGGGCTGCTGCTGCTGACCGATGACTGGCGCAGTATGTTCATCCTGCTCGGCCTGTTTTCGCTGCTGGCCATCGGGCTGTTCGCGCGCGTGTTTACCGACTCACCGCACCAGCACCCGAAGGTCAACCAGGCGGAACTGGCCGCCATCACCGGCGATCAGGTGACAGAGAGCGCCCAACCCCGCCTGCCGTGGTGGCGCTTTTTCAGCAGCCGCACGCTGGTGTTCAACGCGCTGGGTTACTTCTCCTTTTTGTATGTCACGTTTGTGCTGGTCACCTGGAGCCCGAAATACCTTCAGGACACCTTTAACTATGACCTGCACTCGCTCTGGTATGTGGCGATGATCCCGTGGAGCGGCGCCTGTTTCACGGTGCTGCTGGGCGGGAAAATTGCCGACACGCTGTTGAAACGCACCCGGAACCTGCGGCTGGCGCGCAACCTGTTCGCCGCCGTAACCCTGCTGCTGACCGCCGGCTGTTTTGTGCTGATCCCGTTTATGCACTCCCCGGCGGCGATCATCGCGCTGATGACATTGGGTAACGCGCTGAATGCGCTGGTGAATAACGTCTACTGGTCAGTGGTGATTGATGTCACGCCCAGGCCTTCGGTGGGGGCCTACAGCGGCATGACGCTGGCGATCGCCAACCTGGCGTCCATCCTCGCCCCGACACTGAGCGGCTGGCTGGCGCAGCACCACGGCTATAACGCGATGTTTTTCGCCACGGCGGCGGTGTCGTTTTGCAGCATGTTCTGCATGACGCTGTTGCAGCCGGAGAAGAAACTGCACGCCCCGGCCGGTGCGCCCGCCTGGAAAAAGCGCGTGGCCTCCTGAAGCGCATCCCGGCCGGATCCCTTATACTGCGCGCAAGCGATAGCAGGAACAGGAGGAAAAGATGGGATTTGTCGGCTGGATTATGACGGGGATCGCCATCGGCCTGATCATCGGCGTGCTGATGAAGGTCTTCGGCAAGAAGAAGTAAACGAGATGCCGCCTGCCCAGGCGGCATTTTTTATGGGCGTTCGGCGCTATAGTGTTGCCACCGATGCGTTACGGCCAACCGACCATGAAAAAGAGAGAGTTCATCGCGCAGGATCTGCTCAGCAAAATTTACCAGCACCGTGACAGCCCGCTGGAGAAACTGCCGCCGGAGCGCCGGCTCGCCCAGGAGTATGGCGTCTCGCGCTTTACCCTGCGCAAAGCGCTGGAAAAGCTGGTGGCGATTGGCGCGGTACGCATCGTGCAGGGCGCGGGGATTTTTATTAATCCCGGCGTCGGCAGCAACCCGCTGATCTATAACTCGATTACTGAAAAGAAATTCAACCAGATCAGTTACCGCCTGCTGGAACTGCATAAACGCCGCCCGGACGGCGACGAGCGGCAGATTTTCGGCCTGACGGACAACGATTTTATCTGGGCCTTTACCCGGCTGCGCAAAGTAGACGAGGTCACTGTGCAGATTGAATACGCCCGGATGCCTGCCGCCGGGTTCACCGACCTGACGCCGCAGACCATTGAGCACTCGATCCAACAATACCTGCTCAGCAAAGGGTGCGCCCTCTCCCATTCCCTGACCCACTACCGCGCCACCACAGTCAGCAAGGCCCAGGCGGAACTGTTGGCCTGCAAAAAAGGCATCGCGGCCATGCACATCCTTAACCGCGGCATTCTGCCCGACGGCCGGGTGGCGATCTTCAGCGACATTATTGATATCGACTACGCCTGCTCTTACGTGATTCCGTTTAACCGCGACAATCTGGCGTTCCGCCAGAGCTGACTCAGGGGGTATGCATCGTGCCGTCCGGCAGGCGGCTTTGCGTCCATTCATGCGGCCGGTAGACCACCGGGAACGCGTCGGCGGCCGCCTCGTCCAACCCTACGCCGATGCCCGGCTGCTCAAGGGGGTAGAGGTAGCCGTTCTCCGGCGCCACCGCCCCCGGAAAGAGCCGCTGGGTATTTTCCGGGCAGGCGACAAACTCCTGGATCGCCGCATTGTGCAGGTGGATATTCAGGTGGGTGTTGACCGCCGCGCCGATCGGGGTCATGTCCGGCGGGCAGTGCCACGCCAGCCGCACGCCGAAACTCTGGCAGAAATGGCCCAGCTTCAGCGCCGGGGTAATGCCGCCAATTTGTGACACATGGCAGCGCAGGAAATCGATGCGCCGGTTGATCACCAGCTCTTTCCACTCGGCCGGGTTATTGAACAGCTCCCCGGTGGCCAGCGGCACCGCCGTCTGCTGGCGGAGCTGCGCCAGCCATTCGTTCTGCTCCGGCGGCAGGATGTCTTCAATAAAATAGGGCTGGTAGCGCTCAAGCTGTTTGGCAAACTGCACCGCCTGCTGCGGAAACAGCCGCTCATGCACATCATGCAGGATATGGAACTGGTTGCCGTACTTCTCACGCAGTGCCTGGAACATGGCGAGCGTGCTTTCCATATAGCGTTCCTGATCGTAATAGGCACCCGGCGTCGGCGCGCGCGTGGTGTGCAGATCCGGCGCGTGACCGCCGTAAAACCCGAGCTGGCAGCGGATATGGTGATAGCCCTGCGCCAGCAGCCGGTCTACCTCCAGGCAGAGCGCCTCCAGCGTGTCACCGGCGGCGTGGCTGTAGGCGGCAATCGCGTCTTTGGATTTGCCGCCAAACAGCTGGTAAAGCGGCATCTCCGCCAGCTTGCCTTTGATGTCCCATAACGCCATATCGATGCCGGCAATGGCGTTATTAATCACCGGGCCGTTACGCCAGTAGGCGTTGACCATCATCATCTGCCAGAGATCTTCGATGTGGTTCGCATCCCGCCCAATCAGCAATGGCCGGAGATACTCCTCCACCATCACTTTCACCGCCAGCGGCCGCTGCTGAAAGGTGGCGCAACCCAGGCCAATGACGCCGTTGTCTGTGGTTATTTTTACCACCACCAGATTATGGCGATCGGGGCGGGTGATCCGGCATTCAATATCGGTAATCAGGGTAGGCTGCATCGCTTTCTCCTTTGCAGAAAGGTTATTTCCCGGCCAATGACGCAGAGAGGAAAAATAATGGTTTTTCTTATTTCATCCTATTCCGGCGGTATTTGTAAACTGATAATCCCGGCTTTTATTTTGGTCTGTAAAAGGGGTAATAATGGCGTTAAAAACCAGACCAATTTCCTTTTCACCCCGCGTGATGACTGAGGATGTGACGCACCGCATGGTTTATTGGCTTGTTTTCCAAACAGGGCAAACCTACCATCGTTTTCCATCAGGAATCCCTTTTCGTCGTGACAGTGAGGCCTTATGGAAAATACCCAGGCAGCCCAGGCCATTATTCCGCTGATGGGCGGAAATAATAATATTAATAAAATCTGGCATTGTATGACGCGCCTGCGTTTCGACGTGGTGGATGAAAGCCGCGTGGAGTGGGACGCCATTAAAAAACTTCCCGGTGTATTGGGTGCGCAATATCAGCGCGACCAGGTGCAGGTTATTATCGGCCCACAGGTTACGCTCTGGTATCAGGCGATTATGGCGAAACGCGACCCCGCCGCCGGGGATGCCGACGCAAAACCACATAAAGGGCTGATTTCGCGGTTTATGGACACTGTCTCCGGCGTGTTTGGCCCGATTGTCCCGGCCATCGCCGGGGCAGGCATGATTAAAGGGCTGCTGGCCGGGCTGGTGGCGCTGCATATGATTTCCGCCAAAAGCGACACGGTAATGGTGATTGACCTGATCGCCAGCGGCGTGTTCTATTTTCTGCCGTTTTTCCTGGCGGTGTCGGCCGCCCGGATATTTAATACCAACGAATACCTGGCGGCTGCCATCGCGGCCTGCCTGATGTACCCCACATTAATGGACGCCGCCAAAGCACTGGCCGCGCATACGCCGGGCGCAGCCACTGCCTTCTATTTTATCGAGGTGATCCCGGTTTCCGTCTTTAACTATTCGGCCAGCGTCATCCCGGTGATTATGTCTGTCTGGGCGCTGAGTTATATTTACCGGTGGGTCAATGCCCTGATGCCCGAGGTGTTAAAAACCGTCTTTACCCCGACGCTGACGCTGTTTATTACCGCGCTGGTCTCTTTGACATTGATTGGGCCGTTGGGGATTTACGTGGGGAAAGCGCTGGCGCTGTTTATTCAGGGATTATTTGATATTTCCGCGGTGTTTGCCGGGGTGATCGTCGGTGCCATCCGCCCGGTGGCGGTATTGACCGGGATGCACCACGCCATGACGCCGGTCGCCCTGCAGAATTTTGCCACCAAAGGCTATGACATGCTGATGCCGATGATGTTTATGGCCAATATGGCGATTGCCGGTTCCACTTTTGCGCTCTGTTTTCACAGCAAGACCCGGGCAGAACGTTCGGTGGTACTTTCCGCGGCAGTCTCTGCGCTGTTAGGGATTACAGAACCGGCGCTGTTTGGCGTGCTGACGAAATACAAAAAGGCGTTTATTGCCACCACGCTCAGCAGCGCCCTCGCCTCCGCCTTTATTGCTTTCTTTGGCGTGCGGCTTTACGGCTATATTCTGTCGAGCATCTTCAGCCTGCCGGCGTATATCGGCCCCTACTTCATCTATATTCTGATGGGCGTCACGCTGTCCTTAGGCCTGGCCTTTTTACTGACCTACTTTATGGTGGTAAAAGGCAAAGGGATTATTCATCCCGATCCTGAAACCGCCCACTGATTTCCCCTCCGGCCGCCTGACGGGCGGCCTTTCTGTTGCTATCAATGCTTCTACTGAATAATCTTCAGTTTTCTATAATCTCCATCAATTAGTTAATTATTCCTAACATGTCAATTCAGTTGAAATTTTCGCCATACAGGCAGCTAATTATTCCCTGTCACGCAAGGTGATAACAGGAGGGAAATATGACATGGGAATATAATCAGAAAACAGGCGAATTAAGACATAACGGCGAGTTTATTGCTAAGGGGTATAGTGGGAAAGGGATAGCTAAGGATAAACCATCAATGCAACATGTCAGGGATACCGGCCCAATTCCTAAAGGCTATTGGCGAATTTCTGGCTATGATAGCAATCAGGGGCCGTGGTCTATTCAGCTTACACCAATGGCAGGAACAAACGTTTTTGGCCGTACTGGATTTAAAATACATGGTGATAGACGTGATACGATTGGTCGCTCTTCCCAAGGCTGCATAATAATTAATGGTGCTGAAATTAGAAGGAACATTTATAATTCAGGTGACACCGTATTGGTGGTCAGATGAAAAAAACAATTCTTTCATTATTGTTAGTCTCTGCCAGCTATTCGGCAATGGCTGAACGTTACCCTACCGCCGAAGAGTTTGCTCAACAGATCAGGGACTCTGGTGCTGAAAAAGTGATTTCAGGTATTCCAGAAACAGACGAAGGGTTATGGAACGAAATTTTCAAGCATATATCTAACGGCGATGCCGCGTGGCTGAAACTCATTCCTTCCATCTCAATGACCGGTGCTGCTTCCTGGAATGAGCAACTTGGTACCGCATTGGCACAAGCAATACCCAAAAATGTAAACGGAGTGATGGAAATTATTGACGACTCGAACATCTCTATTTCTACGTCATCAGTCTGTTCAATGCCTCTTTATCATGAGACTGTTCCCGAACAAAATGAGTATGTCGTTAAAGCCATTCAGGCACTCTATAAAAGCAACAGCGTGCAGGCGCAGAAATGTTTGCAGCAGTTAATCACGACAGTGGGCCAGTCCAGCCAATTCCGCGAGGTGGATTAATATGGCAATTCCAGTCTATATGTACCTGAAAGATGATGCGAATAACCTTATCAAGGGCGGCGTTGATATTTATGGCCGGGAAAATAGTGTGGAGGTGCTGGGCTTTCATCATAGTGTTGATATGCCGACCGATGACCATACCGGGAGAATCAGCGGGAAATGTAAACACCTGCCTTTTCTGATTGAAAAAGAGATCGACTGCGCCACGCCTTATTTATATAAGGCAATGACATCTGGGCAAACGCTGAACTCCGTCGAATTAAAGCATTACCGGATTAATGACGCTGGGCAGGAAGAAGAGTATTACACTGTTCTGCTGGAAAAGGCGAAAGTGGTTAACGTCTTTCCCATTATGCATGACATAAAAGATGTGACTAAAGAGAAGTTCAATCATCTTGAACTGGTCGAATTCCGCTATGAAAAAATCACCTGGCACTATCTCGACGGCAATATTATCCACAGCAATAGCTGGTTAGAGCGCGCATAAATAAGGCCGCCCTCAGGCGGCCTGCTTATTTTATTACTTCCCTTAAAACCGGGCGCTGACGCCGAGGTTATACATAAACTGCTCGCCGCTACTGAGGCCGCCGGTCTGGGAGACGGCCGCAAAGGCCGCGACGTTGTCGGTCAGCGGCAGGTTAGCGCCGACAGTGACGTCCACCCAGTTGGTGTCCTGCGTGGCGCTGGTACGCGAGAAGTGGGTCTGGGTCGATTTAATCCCGCCGCCGGCGCGGTAGACATCGTCACCGAACTGGTGCTGATAACTCAGCTCCGCGTAGGGGTTAACCCGGGTAAAGCGGCCATCCAGCCGCCAGCCCAGTGCGCCAATCTGCGAATGGTAGGTCTGGTCGTCAAAACGCATCGCGGTGCTGCGGCTGCTTTTCTCACTGTACCCGTCCACGTTGCTGTAATCCCAGGCGAATTGCGCCATCGGGCCGGTGGTCAGCCAGCTTGCAACCGGGAAATCCCAGCCTGCCGTCAGCCGTGCGCCCACCTGTTTGCCGTCGGTGTCGCCCTCTTCCCGGCGGGTGGCCTCGCCCAGCCGCATACTGCGGTTGATGTCGTCAAAATTCACCGTTGCCCAGTGGACATCGGCGTTCAGCCAGCCATTGTCCAGCACGTTTACCGAACTGTAGGCGGAGAGCAGCCAGCCGCGTGCCTTGTAGTTATAGCGGCTGGAGGGGCGCTGGCGATCGTCCGCCCCGGCCAGCATTGCACCCACCAGCCAGTTGTCGGTGAGCTGGTAATCCATGCCGATGCTGATGTTATGCGAGGTGGCGTTGCCGTCCCCCGCCGCGGTATTGGCGCTGTATTCCATATGCTGCCCCATATAGCCGCCGAACAGGCCGAGGCTGCCCTGCGGGTTGGGGTTGGTGCGCAATTGCTGGTAGCGGCTGTCGAGAATCCCCTGCGCATTGCGCCCCAGCGCCAGCGTGGCCTGGTTCAGGGCCACCGCCTGCGCCGGGCCATCCAGCACCGATTGGATATAGTCGGCGATTAACGCATGGGTCTGCGGGCTGGGGTGCAGGTGATCGGCAAACAGAAACGCCTGGGCACTGCTGAAGCCGGGCGTGGAGGCATTACACAGTGCCGCAGAAAGGCCCGGCGGGCAGGCCATGCCGGCGGTGTTGGTCAGGCCATAAATAGCCGGATCGGCAATCACTTCATTCAGCAGGCCATCTACGTCCACACGCACAATATTGCCGCCGGTCGCCGCCAGTGCGGCATCTTCCGTCTGGTTATAGACGGCTGTCAGCGTGCCTGCCGCCGCGGCGAGCTGGTCGTAGGCACCAATCAGGGTTTGCGCCAGCGTCTGCGCTATGGCATCGGGCGCGCCGGTGGATTGCACCGCGGCGGTCAGGGCCTGATGGATAGAGGCCAGGCGCGCGGCGGCGTCTACCGTTCCCTGGCTGTTGAGCACACTGTAGGCCGCCTGCAGGGCGGCGTCGGCATTGGCCGGCAGCGCGGCGGTGATCACCAGTTCCATGATCGCCGGCGTCAGGCCGATGTTCGGCACCGTCGGCACGATCACCGTGCCTGCCCCGGCATTCACCAATGCCTGCACCTGCCCGGCGGCCGCGGTGGCGCTGGCGGCGGCCACGGCGGCGGCGGTGTCGATACTTAACGCGGCAGCGGCCAGATCATTCCCACCGACCCAGTGAATATAGAGGCCGTCGCTGTCAGCCTGGCCGCCGGTCAGGCTCAGATACTCACTGACCTGATCGCCGGTGGTGTTGTAATAGGGGTCGGTTTCCGGCACGGCAGTGGCCCCGCCGGTGGCATAGTTGGTGCCGCCGGTCTGCGAGGGCGTGAGCGCCTGCCCGGCGCGCTGCGCCAGGATCTCATCATAGAGTGCGGCATTGGCGCCATTGTAGGTAAAGCGGCCAATATTCCCGGAATCACTCAGACTGTCGCCAAAGACATAGACCGCGTCATAGGCCTGCGCTGAATTACCCCCCCACAACATCATTGCCACTGCCAGTGCGACCGCTTTTTGGCGGCCGTCAGATTTTTTTATATCCGGCATGGAGACTCCAAAGAGCCATCAGGCTGTATCAAGGAACAGAACGGTTTACGTTAACGCAATAAGGATTGCTCTAATTTTGCGCAATGCAAGTATAACTATTGTTCGCTTCTGACGTGCGTCAAGGTATCTGATTGAAAAAATGCAGGGGGCCGCACAGTTGAGAAAGGCAGGGAGTAAAAACCCCGGCACGGCGGCCGGGGTTGGGGGCATTAAGACTGGGGCTGGCCCGCAGGGCCGGTGCCCAGTGTGCCGCCCGGTGATGCCTGGCCGCTTGGCGCGTGCGGGCGGCCATCTTCTTTAACCGCGCTGCTGCGATGTGAACAGCCGGCCAGTGACGTTAACGCCGTAACAACCAGCAGGAGTGTGGAAAGCTTTTTCATAGAACCACCTCTAAGTAAACGTGAATAAAAGTATTTCTGAAAGTGTGAACGTTAAAGCATAGACAAGGAATGGCCACCTTACCGGCTGATTTCCCCTCGTATTCCTGCGTGATGGGCCGCTGCCCCCGCGCTATGATGCGGTATACCGCCAAGGGGAGAGGAAATCCGTTATGTTGCGTTGTCGCTGGGTCACCGCTGACCCGCTGTATATCGACTATCACGATCGTGAGTGGGGCGTGCCGCAGCGGGAGAGCCGTGCGCTGTTTGAGATGCTCTGCCTGGAGGGGCAGCAGGCCGGGCTTTCCTGGATCACCGTGCTGAAAAAGCGCGCCCGCTACCGTGAATGTTTCCATCACTTTGACCCGCACAAGGTAGCGGCGATGACGCCGGAGGATATCGACAGGCTGATGCAGGACGCCGGGCTTATCCGCCACCGCCGCAAGCTGGAGGCGATCATCATCAACGCCCGCGCCTGGCTGGCGATGGCCGACGCAGGTGAGGATTTCGCGCACTTCATCTGGCAATTTGTGGCGCACCAACAGCAGGTGAACCGCCCACAGGGTACAGAGATCCCGGCAAAAACTGCGGCCTCAGAAGCGCTGTCTAAGGCGCTGAAGAAACGCGGCTTTACCTTTGTGGGGGCGACGATCTGTTACGCCTTTATGCAGGCGTGCGGCCTGGTGAACGATCATCAGGCGGATTGCTTCTGCTGCCCGGTGCAGGAAGGCGCATGATCCGAGCATTCCGGCCCGCCGATATGGAGCCGCTGATGGCGCTGTGGCTGGCGAGTACTACGGCCGGGCACCCGTTTATTGAGGCGCGCTACTGGCATGAAAGCGCGCCGCTGGTGCGCGAGGCTTACCTGCCGCGGGCCGACACCTGGGTGGATGAGCGCGACGGCGAGCTGGCCGGGTTTATCAGCGTGATGGATGGCCGCTTTGTCGGCGCGCTGTTCGTGGCACCTGCGCGTTTCGGCACCGGCGTGGCAGACGGCCTGATGGCCTGGGTGCAGCAGCGCTTTCCGCTGCTCAGCCTGGAAGTCTATATGCGTAACCACCGGGCGGTGGCGTTTTACCGCCGATGGGGGTTTGTGCCGCAGCGGAAACTGCGCCACCGCGATACCCATGCGATGACGCTGATCATGGCCTGGAAAGCGCGTGCCTGACGCGTAACATTTTGAGAATTATCTCTAGCACTTTTCTGAGTTTTCCCCGTCATAATGCCTCTCTGCCGTGCTTTTTTGCACGGTGGCTCAAAAGATAACGACCTGCGCATGACTAATTGGGTGAAGGCGCTCTTCACCGTACTGACTTGTTACAAAGGATTAAGTATGAAAAAACGTATTCTGTTTGTGGCCGGCGCATTAAGCCTGTCACTGGCCCTGGCGGGCTGTACCACCAACCCTTACACCGGCGAACGTGAAGCCGGGAAAGCCGGCATCGGTGCCGGGCTGGGGGCCGCACTGGGCGCAGGCGTCGGGGTGCTCTCCTCCTCTAAAAAAGACCGCGGCAAAGGCGCGCTGATTGGCGCAGCGGCGGGCGCAGCCCTGGGCGGCGGCGCAGGCTACTATATGGACGTGCAGGAAACCAAACTGCGCCAGAAAATGCAGGGTACCGGCGTCAGCGTGACCCGCGAAGGCGACAACATCGTGCTGAACATGCCGAATAACGTCACCTTTGACACCGACGCCAGCAACCTGAAACCGGCCGGTGCCAATACCCTCTCCGGCGTGGCGATGGTGCTGAAAGAGTATGAGAAAACCGCCGTGAATGTGATCGGCTATACCGACAGCAGCGGCGCGCGTGCGCACAACATGACGCTCTCCCAGCAGCGTGCAGACAGCGTAGCCAGCGCACTGATCACCCAGGGCGTCTCTGCGGCGCGCATCCGCACCAGCGGTGCCGGCCCGGATAACCCGATTGCCTCCAACAGCACCGCTGAAGGCAAGGCACAAAACCGCCGCGTTGAGATCACCCTCAGCCCGCTGCAGTAACTGCCCTTTCCTTGACTGACTGCTCCCCGCCCTGAAGGGCGGGGATTCCCCTTCTCCTGCCGCCTCATCTCTGCCAAAAACCACCGCCGTATATTCGTCCACCGCTGCAGTATGGTAGTCTCCGGTGTCAGTTAGCCTGGAGGATATGCAGTGAACAGAAGTAAGGGTGCGGCGCGCGCGACCATCAGCGATGTCGCCAGAGCAGCAAATACCGGTAAGACCAGCGTATCGCGTTATCTTAACGGCGAACAAAATTTGCTCTCCGATGATTTGAAACAGCGCATTGAGACGGCGATCCAGTCGCTCAACTACCGGCCAAGCCAGATGGCGCGCAGCCTGAAAGGCGGCCAGACCCGGCTTATTGGCCTTATCATCGCCGACATTACCAACCCCTACTCTGTTGACGTGATGCGCGGCGTCGAAGCCGCTTGCCGCCGCCAGGGCTTTACCCTGCTGGTGTGTAACACCAACAATGAGATCAATCAGGAGCAGCACTATCTGCAATTGCTGAGCAGCTATCAGGTCGAGGGGATTGTGGTGAACGCGGTGGGAATGCGGGAAGAGGCGCTGTCGATGCTGCAACAATCACTGCTGCCGATGGTGCTGATTGACCGCAAAATTCCTGATTTCACCTGTGATGTGGTGGGGCTGAACAACCGCGAGGCGGCAACGCTCGCCACCCACCACCTGATCGATCAGGGCTTCGAGGCGATTCTGTTCTTAAGCGAGCCGGTAGGCACCGTGAATACCCGGCTGGAGCGGCTGGACGCTTACCGCGCCACCATGCAGGCGCACCCCGATTTACAGGCCAGAAGCGCTGAAGTGCTGCTGAATGACAGCACACAACTCGATGCCGTGCTCAGCGAATTCAGCCGCAGCAACCGCGGCCGCCGCAAAGCGGTGCTCTCCGCCAATGGCGCTCTGACGTTACATATTGCCCGTGCCATGCGCCGCCTCGGCATCCGCTGGGGCAGTGACATCGGCCTGCTGGGCTTTGATGAGCTGGAATGGGCGGAACTGGCGGGCGTCGGCATCACTACCTTTAAGCAGCCCACCTATGAGATGGGCTATGCCGCGCTGGAGCAGGTGGTGAAGCGCATCCAGGGCTGCCAGGACGCCCCCTGCGAACAGGCTTTTTCCGGCGAACTGATCGTCCGGGGATCGACGTCGCTGTGAGTTTTATGGCTGCGGTATATGACGCATCACCGCGCCCAGCACGTCAGCCGGGTTAAGCGAAAGCAATCGGGCGAGATGCGCAAACTCAATCACGTCTAATCGCCTTTCGCCATTTTCTACTTTCGCAATAAAAGATTGCGGGCGGCTCAACGCAGACGCCAGTTGCTGCTGCGTCAGCCCTTTCTCTCGCCTGGCTGCCCGTAACAGGCTGATAAGCTGTTGATATTCTTCCGCGTAAATAGATGACATGCCTGACGCCCCGATCTTTATCCCAAAATCGAATATCGGCCATTTATGTATTTATACCAAAATGGGATAATTTTCCGGTCGACCATGGCACAGGGAAAGGTAAATGGAACATCAGGATTGGCATCCCGCCGATATCATCGCTGCGTTAAAAAAACGCGGCACCAACCTCTCAGCGCTTTCACGCCAGGCCGGGCTGGCCTCTTCTACCCTGGCCAATGCGCTGGCGCGCCCGTGGCCGAAAGGCGAATGGCTGATTGCCGGTGCATTGGGCGTTCACCCGGCTGAAATCTGGCCCAGCCGCTATCAGGGGATACAGGCGTTGCGCCAACCGAAAAAGCCTGCAAAGTCCTTATTCTGATTCAACGAACTCTGTGACGGCGATCGTAAATCAGCGTTTCACTGCTTTTCAGTGGAACCGGTTCCATCTAACGTATTATTAACATCAACGGCCAGTTTTTGAACGTTAACCGTTCATTAGGGTTGAGTGCGGCGGGAATTCCGCCAACGAGGAACAGAGATGACCAGAGAAATTGTTGTAGTAACCGCCGCTTACGGCAGCGACCGCGTGCGTGCGCTGGGCGGCCAGGCGGCGCTGTTGCCGGTGATTGCGAAAGCCGGGGCGGACAGCGTGGAGATCCGCCGCGAACTGTTTGATGACCCGTCACTGGCCCACTTGCCGAAGTTGGGTGACCACATCGCCCAGCACCAGCTGGGGTGTGTGTACTCCGTGCCGGAAGCGCTGTTTGGTGAAGACGGCAATTACCACCCGCAACTGGAGGGCTTCTTCCTGGAGGCGCAGCAACTGGGCGCACGGGTGATGAAACTCTCCCTGGGCCACTACCGCCCCTGCACCAACCTGATGAGGCTGAAAAAGGTACTGGATGCCCAGCCGGTGCGGCTGGTGGTGGAGAATGACCAGACACCGGATTGCGGCCTTCTGTTGCCGATGAGCGCCTTCCTGCGTGCCGCATCAGATGCCGGCCTGCCGCTCGGCATGACCTTCGACATGGGCAACTGGCACTGGGTCGGGCAGGCTCCGCACTGCGCGGCTGATACGCTGGCCGATCACGTGACCTACGTACACGTCAAAGCCGCGGCCCAGCGTGCCGGAAAATGGCACGCGGTAGCGCTGGACAACAGCGACGGCCAGTGGCGCGAGTTGCTGAACCGCCTGCCGATGGATGCCCCACGCGGCATTGAATTCCCCCTGGAGGGTGACGACCTGATTGCCGTCACCCGCCACTACGTTGACCTGCTTCGCGCGGAGTAATTATGACGACTGAAAATACTGCTATTACCCCGCTGGATGCCGTGACCTTTGGTGAAGCGATGGCGATGTTTGTTGCTGACCACCCCGGCGATCTGGCCGATGCGGAACAGTTCACCAAGCGCATCGCCGGTGCCGAACTGAACGTCGCCATCGGACTCGCCCGCCTGGGGCTGAAAGTCGGCTGGGCCAGCCGGGTCGGCAATGATTCGTTTGGCCGCTATACCCTGCATCAGCTGGAAAAAGAGAAGATCAACAGCGGACAGGTCACGGTGGATGAACACTACCCGACCGGTTTCCAGTTAAAAGACAAACGCTTGGATGGCACCGATCCCACCGTGGAGTATTTCCGCAAAGGCTCGGCCGCCAGCCACCTCTCCCCGGCGGACTTTAACCCGGATTACTTTGGCGCGGCGCGCCACCTGCATTTGAGCGGGGTGGCGGCGGCGTTGTCACAAAGCTCACTGGCACTGGCCCGCCACGCCGCCAAAGAGATGCGCCGGATGGGCAAAACTATCTCCTTTGACCCCAACCTGCGGCCGGTGCTGTGGCCCAGCGAAGCGGCAATGGTGGAGGCGCTGAACGAGCTGGCATTCCAGGCAGACTGGGTATTGCCGGGGCTGAAAGAGGGCCAGATCCTGACCGGCAAACAGACCCCGGAAGAGATCGCCGATTTTTACCTCTCCCGCGGGGTGAAAGCGGTGGTGATCAAACTCGGGGCGGACGGTGCCTGGTTCAAAAGTGCCGACGGTGAACAGGCCACTGTTCCGGCCTGTCTTGTGGAAAATGTAGTGGATACTGTGGGCGCCGGTGACGGCTTTGCTGTCGGGGTGATCAGCGCCCTGCTGGAAGGGCTGCCGCTGCGCCGGGCCGTCGGACGCGGCAATAAAATCGGCAGCCTGGCAGTACAGGCCGTCGGTGACAGTGAAGGCCTGCCCACCCGCGCCGCGCTGGGTGAATAGCAGCATGATTAATCCGGTACGGGAGTTCGCCCGATAACAGAACTCCCCCTAATGACTAAGCATCACGACCTCTGCCCTACACAGACGTGCGCTGATTGCTTTGACCTGACAAAGGACCAGAACATGAACGAAGCCAAAATAGCCGCCAGACGCTGGTGGTACATCATGCCGATCGTGTTTATTACTTACAGCCTGGCGTACCTCGATCGCGCTAACTTCAGCTTTGCCTCGGCCGCCGGCATCAACGAGGATCTCGGCGTTACCAAAGGCATCTCCTCCTTGCTGGGGGCGCTGTTCTTCCTCGGTTATTTCTTCTTCCAGATCCCCGGCGCGATTTATGCCGAGCGCCGCAGCGTGAAAAAGCTGATCTTCTGGTCGTTGATCGTCTGGGGCGGCTGCGCCTCGCTGACTGGGGTCGTGAGCAATATCCCGATGCTGGCGGCCATCCGCTTTGTGCTGGGTGTGGTGGAAGCGGCGGTGATGCCGGCGATGCTGATCTACATCAGTAACTGGTTTACCAAGTCCGAGCGCTCACGCGCCAATACCTTCCTGATCCTCGGCAACCCGGTCACGGTGCTGTGGATGTCAGTGGTCTCCGGTTACCTGATCCACGCGTTCGGCTGGCGTGAAATGTTCATCATCGAGGGCATCCCGGCGGTGATCTGGGCCTTCTGCTGGTGGGTGCTGGTGAAAGACAAACCGGCAGAGGCCACCTGGCTGAGTGCAGATGAGAAAGCCGCGTTGGCTGCGCAATTGCAGAAAGAGCAGGAGGGCATCAAAGCGGTACGTAATTACGGCGAGGCGTTCCGTTCCCGCAATGTGATTCTGCTCTGCATGCAGTATTTCGCCTGGAGCATCGGCGTGTATGGGTTTGTGCTGTGGCTGCCGTCTATCCTGCGCAGCGGCATGGAGATGGGCATGGTAGAAGCGGGCTGGCTCTCGGCCGGGCCGTACCTCGGTGCCACCGTGGCGATGATCGTGGTCTCCTGGCTCTCTGACAAAATGCAGAACCGTAAGCTGTTCGTCTGGCCGCTGCTGCTGATTGGCGCGCTGGCGTTCCTTGGCTCCTACCTGGTAGGTGCAAACCACTTCTGGGTGTCGTATGGCTTGCTGGTGGTGGCCGGTGCAGCGATGTATGCCCCGTATGGCCCGTTCTTCGCCATCATCCCTGAGATGCTGCCGCGTAATGTGGCAGGCGGCGCAATGGCGCTGATTAACAGCATGGGCGCGCTGGGGTCGTTCTTCGGTTCCTGGTTCGTCGGCTACCTGAATGGTGCGACCGGTACCCCGGCGGCGTCTTACATGTTTATGGCTATCGCGCTGCTGGTTTCGGTGCTGCTGACGCTGGTGGTGAAACCCGCGCCCAGGCAACCGCACGCCCAGGTCGCCTGATTAATCTTATTTGTTAACCTCCGCGCAACATTGTGGCAAACGCCCAATCGTGCCGCGCGGAGGTTGTGCTATTTTGAAGAATCCCTTCTACAACAATCAATTTGCCGGAGTGTGCAATGAAGCCATCCATCGTCCTGTATAAAAAACTTCCTGCCGATCTGCGCCAGCGCCTTGACCAGCATTTCAACGTCATTGAATTCAACGGAATGAACAGCACCACCCGCCCCCAGATCCTGGATGCCCTGCAACAGGCGGAGGGGCTGATTGGCTCAAACGGCAAGGTAGACAAAGAATTGCTGGATCACGCCCCGCGCCTGCGCGGCGTCTCCACCATTTCCGTGGGCTTCGACAACTTTGATGTCGAGGAGCTGACCCGCCGCGGCATTCCGCTGATGCACACCCCGACGGTGCTGACCGATACCGTGGCCGATACCATGATGACCCTGGTGCTGGCGACCGCCCGCCGCGCGGTGGAGTCGGCCGAGCGCGTCAAGGCCGGTGAGTGGAACGGCAGCATCGGCGCAGACTGGTTCGGCGTGGATGTGCACCATAAAACCATGGGCATTCTCGGTATGGGCCGCATCGGCCTGGCGCTGGCAAAACGCGCCCACCTCGGCTTTGATATGCCGATCCTCTACACCGCCCGCCGCCAGCACGCCGAGGCGGAAAACAGCTTCAATGCGCGCCGCTGCGACCTCGACACGCTGCTGGCAGAGTCCGATTTCCTCTGCATCAGCCTGCCGCACACCGATGAAACCTTCCATATGATCAGCCGCGAGCAGCTGGCGAAGATGAAATCCAGCGCCATTCTGGTCAACGCCGGCCGTGGCCCGGTGGTGGATGAAGAGGCGCTGATTGAGGCGCTGCAAACCGGCGTGATCCACGCCGCCGGGCTGGATGTGTTCGAGCAGGAGCCGCTGCCGAAAGACTCCCCGCTGCTGAAGCTGCCGAACGTGGTGGCGTTGCCGCACATCGGTTCCGCCACCCATGAAACCCGCTACGGCATGGCGGCCTGTGCGGTGGATAATCTGATCGCCGCACTGACCGGTAACGTGAAAGAGTTCTGCGTGAACCCGGAAGTGTTGAAAAAGTAAGGTACTGAAAAAGTCACTCCTCCTCCCGCCTCCTCCACCGCGCCTTCGCGCCGGGGAGGAGGCGGATTTATACACAATCCGCACACTGTCATGGCTCTCTCCCGACCCCGATAACCAGGAAGATGGATCGCCATGAAATCTCTCGCCTTTGCTGCCCTGTTTCCGCTCTCTGCGCTCGCCCAGTGGAGCCTGCCCGCGTTTCCCCCGCTTACTGAGCAGCCGCCCGGCCTGTTTACCGGCAGCGCCGCGCTGAAAAAAGGGCAACAGCCGTTACAGTTCTCCCACAACGACCAGTGCTGGCAACCCGCCGGTGACGTGCGGCTTAACCAGACGCTCTCCCTGCAACCCTGCGGCGCAGCCCCACCGCCTTCGTGGCGGCGTTTCCGTGACGGGCAGTATCAGGTGCAAGTGGATACGCGCAGCGGCACGCCAACCCTGCGGCTGACGATAAAAGAGAGTGACAGCCCGGCGGCGGCCACGCCGATCGCCATCTGCCCGCGCTGGGACGGCAAACCGCTGACGGTGGCAGCCGGCCCGCTGTTCCGGGAAGGGGAAACGGTGCGCGACGCCTATTCCGGCCAGACGGCGCAGGTCAAAGGGGGCCAGATTACGCTGCAACCGGCCTCCGGCAGCGGTGGCCTGCTGTTGCTGGAAGCGGCGGACAGCCCCACTACCGCGCCGTTCAGCTGGCACAACGCCACGGTCTATTTTGTGCTGACCGATCGCTTCGCCAACGGCAACCCCAACAACGATCACAGCTATGGCCGCCGATCGGACGGCATGCAGGAGATCGGCACCTTTCACGGCGGCGATCTGGCCGGGCTGACGCAAAAACTCGATTACCTGCAACAGCTCGGCATCAACGCGCTCTGGATCAGCTCGCCGCTGGAGCAGATCCACGGCTGGGTCGGCGGCGGCACCAAAGGGGATTTCCCACACTATGCCTACCACGGTTACTACATGCTCGACTGGACGCGGCTCGATGCCAACATGGGGGATGAAAAGGATCTGAAGCGGCTGGTGGATGAGGCGCACCGGCGCGGCATCCGCATTCTGTTTGATGTGGTGGTGAACCACACCGGCTACGCCACGCTGGCCGATATGCAGCAATTCGGCTTCGGCACACTCTACCTGAAGGGCGCAGAGATGGAAAAAACCCTCGGCGCGCACTGGACAGACTGGAAACCCGGCACCGGGCAGAGCTGGCACAGCTTTAATGATTACATCAACTTCGGTGACAAGGCGGGCTGGGCAACCTGGTGGGGCAAGAACTGGATCCGCACGGACATCGGTGACTATGACGCACCGGGCTACGACGACCAGACCATGTCGCTGGCATTCCTGCCGGATATCAAAACCGAGTCCACCGCCGCCGCCGGGCTGCCGGTGTTCTACCAACATAAACCGGACACCGCCGCCCGCGAGATCCCCGGTGCTGCGCCGCGTGACTACCTGACCCACTGGCTGAGCCAATGGGTGCGCGACTACGGCATTGACGGGTTCCGCGTCGATACCGCCAAACATGTGGACAAAGCCACGCTGGCGCAGCTTAAGCAGCAGGCCGTTACCGCGCTGGCGGCGTGGAAAGCGGCGCACCCGCAACAGGCGCTGGATGACGCGCCGTTCTGGATGACCGGTGAAGCCTGGGGCCATGGCGTGCTGAAAAGTGACTATTACCAGCACGGTTTCGACGCGATGATTAATTTCGACTTTCAGGATCAGGCGGCAGGTGCGCTCGGCTGTTATGCGCAGATCGGCCCCGTTTACCAGCAGATGGCGGACAAGTTGCAGGATTTCAACGTGCTGAGTTATCTCTCTTCCCACGATACGCGGCTGTTTTTCAATGAGGATGCAAAAGGCGATCTGCAGGCGCAGCAGCGCGCCGCTGAATTGCTGTTGCTGGCGCCCGGTGCGGTACAGATCTATTACGGCGATGAGAGCGGCCGCCCGTTTGGCGCGACCGGCTCCGATCCGATTCAGGGCACCCGTTCAGAGATGAACTGGGCGCAATTACAGCAGCCTGGGCATGCGGCATTGCTGGCGCACTGGCAAAAGATTTCGCAATTCCGGGCGCGGCATCCGGCCATCGGGGCCGGTCAGCAGCAATTGCAGCCCGATCGGCGCTATTTCGCCTTTAGCCGCACCCTGAACCACGACCGGGTATTGGTGGTGTGGGCCGGGAATCCTGCGCCCTGAGGCCGCGCCTGAAAAAGCGTGTAATGCTGGAAACCGGACACTGATTGCACCTGCCTCTCAGTAGCGTTAAGGTAAATCACCACACACCGATAACAACTGATTAGCATTGTATGAAGTTTTCACGTTTTGGCGAAAAATTTACCCGGTTCTCCGGCATCACCCGCCTGATGGGCGATATGAATGACGGCCTGCGTACGCCGGGCGCGGTGATGCTGGGCGGCGGCAACCCCGCGCAGATCCCGGAGATGCAAACCTATTTCCAGCAGTTGTTTGACGAAATGCTGGCGCAGGGCAAGCTGAATGAGGCGCTGTGCAACTATGACGGCCCGCAGGGCAAAGATGCGCTGCTGCGGGCGTTGTCCCGCCTGTTGCGTGATGAGCAGGGCTGGGACATCTCCCCGAAAAATATCGCCCTGACCAACGGCAGCCAGAGCGCGTTCTTCTACCTGTTTAATCTGTTTGCCGGCCGCCGCGCTGACGGCACCCTGGGCCGCGTGCTGTTCCCGCTCGCGCCGGAATACCTCGGCTATGCCGATGCCGGGCTGGATGAAGACCTGTTCGTCTCCACCAAGCCCACTATCGAACTGCTGCCGGACGGCATGTTTAAATATCACGTCGATTTTGATCATCTGAACATCACCGATGATATCGGCGTGATCTGTGTTTCCCGCCCCACTAACCCCACCGGTAACGTGCTCACCGATGAGGAGCTGACCCGGCTAGATGCGCTGGCGCAACAGCATGATGTACCGCTGCTGATTGATAACGCCTACGGCGTGCCGTTTCCCGGCATTATCTTCAGCGAGGCCACGCCGCTGTGGAACCCGAACACCATTCTCTGCATGAGCCTGTCGAAACTCGGCCTGCCCGGCGCGCGCTGCGGCATCGTGATTGCCGACGAGAAAGTGATCACCGCCATCAGCAATATGAACGGCATCATCAGCCTGGCGCCGGGCGGCATCGGCCCGGCGATTGCCACCGAGATGATTGAACGCGGCGACCTGCTGCGGCTGTCAGACGAGGTGATCCGCCCGTTCTACTTTGAGCGTGTGCACCATACCATTGAGATTTTGCGCCGTTATCTGCCGGAAGAGCGCTGCCTGATCCATAAACCGGAAGGGGCGATTTTCCTCTGGCTCTGGTTCAAAGATTTGCCGATCACCACCGAAACCCTCTACCAGCGCCTGAAGCAGCGCGGGGTGCTGATGGTGCCGGGTAACTACTTCTTCCCCGGCCTGGCACATGAGTGGCCCCATACCCACCAGTGTATGCGCATGAACTATGTGCCGGACCCAGACGTGATCGAGCGCGGCGTCGCGATTCTGGCCGAAGAGGTGGCGCGCGCCCACGCGGAAGGCTGATCGCGCAGGCCATAAAAAAGGGAGAGCCAGAGGCTCTCCCTTTTTTTACGCGCGTTTTAGCGGTTGCAGTGCGGCATCAGCTCTGCTGATTTTCCAGCGCCGGGCGGCTTTCGCTGCGGCTGTTACCGATGGCAATGCGCTGTGGCTGAAGCTCAGCCGGGACTTCACGCACCAGATCGATGTGCAGCAAGCCGTTGGTGAACTCCGCCTGCGTGACCTGCATATGTTCGGCCAGCGTAAAGCTCAGGCTGAACTCTTTGCAGATCAGCCCCTGATGCAGATACTGCACCTCTTTTTTCGGGGGCGTCGGCGTGCCGCGCACGGTCAGCCGTGGGCCTTCGACTTCAATATCCAGTTCATCCTGTTTGAAGCCGGCCAGTGCCAGCGAAATGCGGTAGTGGTTGTCATCGCTTTTTTCGATGTTATAGGGCGGGAAGCCCTGGGCGTCCGGGCCGCCCTGCATGGAGCTGGCCAGTTTGTCGAAGCCAATCCACTGACGCAGTAAAGGGGACAGATCGTAGTTACGCATACTAAAACTCCTTCTATGAAGCGAGATAATGTTCCCGGCGAACCGGGCAGCCTCCTGACGGCAGGCTGTAAGGGATTAAACCGTGCAATAATGCACTGTTTTCAGGGTGAATTAATTCATGATGAAATTAACTCACCGTAATGTCATCACTATGTCATATCTATTAAGTAAACCTTCTGAGGCTTATTTAATTTCAATCCGGCGTGGTTTCAGGGTTTCCGGGACAATTCTTTCCAGATCGATAAACAGCAACCCGTTTTCCAGATTCGCGCCTTTAACCTGAATATGTTCTGCCAACTGGAATTTGCGTTCAAAATTGCGTTCAGCAATGCCCTGATATAAATAGGTACGGTCAGCCGGCGGGTTAGCGCGTGCACCTTTCACCACCAGCAGGTTGTCATGGGCGGTGATATCCAGCTCGTCGTCTGCAAAACCCGCGACCGCAATCGCGATGCGGTAGTGGTTTTCATCCACCAGCTCGACATTGTAAGGGGGGTAGCCGCCGCCCTGATTCTGGCCGGACTCAATCAGATTAAACAAGCGGTCGAAGCCGATGGCGGAACGGTATAACGGGGCAAGATCATAATTACGCATTTTCTTCTCCTGACAGGCAGCGAGTGAATAAAAAGCCTTCCGTTTGGACAGGCTGCGGTGTAAATACCCTGACGGCGTACTCTTTTCCAACCGCAATAATAAAATGGTGCCGGCGCTACGCTTTTCAAGATCATTTTTTTATTTTTTTGCCGCTTTTTTTGCGCTGCGCAAAACAAACCGGCGAAATCTGCCTGATGATTTACACTGAAATGAGACGACCGCCACAGTGCCTATGTGTGAGCACTTCAACAAGAGCGGACTAATGCTATAAGTCTGACAACACAGCAGACATACCAGCACGCAGCATGGGATGGGTTTATATGATAAGAACGACATTATTGCCGATAGCAACCGGCTGTGCATTTATGGCCACTGCCGGCTGTTCCAGCGTAATGAGCCACACCGGTGCCGATCAGGGGTATTACCCCGGAACCCGCGCCAATGTGGAAATGATGAAAAGTGACGAGACCAGCTGGGCATTGACGCCGCTGCTGGCCGTTGACCTGCCTTTCAGCGCGGTCGCAGACACGCTGATGCTGCCGTATGACTACTACCGCGCCGGGCGGGACAAAGCACCCGACTCGCCGCGTGAACGCATCCGCCAGAGCGAGGCCAGAACCCTGGCAACCAGCGGCGCGACTCAGGTAGCCGTGGCCCCCTGACGGGCCGGCACACCGCAATAAAAGGCCGGGAGGCAGCACCGCTTCCCGGCCTTTTGCTTTTCAGCGTGCTTCAGTGATAAACAACTGCGCACGGCCGTTGATGTTACGCATAAACGCCACCCGGCTACCGTCCGGTGATATCACCACCGCATCACCCAGCGGCGGTTCGTCACTGCGGGCGGTCAGCCTTGAGAGCGCACCGGTGGCAACATCACACAGCATCACGCTGTTATCACAGATCAGGGCCAGCTTTTTGCCGTCCGCCCGCCAGCTGAACGCCGATTGGATCGGATGCGGGCCATGGGTGATCTGGCGCGGTTCGCCCCCGTTCGGGGAAATGCCCCAGACCTGCACAATGCCCTGCTCATCTTTCATCAGAAACGCGATCTCACTGCCGTCCGGCGCTGCACGCAGCCAATGGCGCGGCTGGCTGGCCACGCCGGGGAACGTGCGTTCGCTGGTAAAGGTCAGCCGCCGTTGCCTCACCCCACGCGGCGGTGCCGGCATCTCGGTTTCCGTGCCCTGCAACGGGATGTCTCCGGCATGGGCCAGGTCGGCATCATTCTCCGGCAGATCCACGACAAACACTTCCGGCACCTTTTCACCTGACGGCGCGCGGGTATCGCCGATGAATGCCAATGCCCAACGCTGGCGACGGCCATCCTGTTTCACATAACCGCCCCGGCCGATCCAGCCCTCTTCATAGGCGCGGCTGATTTCATCACTGCCGGGCTGCGGTTGCGGCGTGGTGTGGCTCACCAGCACACAGAAGTGGCTGCCGTCATACTCCCGTGGATGGTGTTTCGCCGGGACAACTGCATGCAGCGGCACAGCAATGCCGACGTTGCGTAAATCCAGCGCCGGATCGCGCATATGCAGCACGTGATCGTTATAGGTAAAGCTGAGGCGGCTGCCGTCCGGGCTGAAAACATGCACATGGCTGCCGCCGCGTAATGCACCGGGCGTATAGGGCGCGGTGATGCTCATAGCATCAAGCGTGACGGCCTCGCCGCGATCCGGTTCGCTGATAATCACACCGCGCCGGTGGTGAAAATCGTAACGCCATTCACTGTCCGGCCGCTCCGGTCCGTGGATGAAAGCATAACGCGCCGGGGCATCCGGGCTGACCGTAACGACCCCCACATGCGCGCCATCCCGGGCGGTGTAGATGACGTCGGTCGAGCCGTCCGTTACGTTGACCCGTTCAATCGTCAGCCCGCTGAATTCCCCGCCATGGGGGCGGACGTCATACACCAGCCACTGGCTGTCGGGCGTCCAGACATTGATATTGGTCAGTTGATGGCCGCGGTCATCAAAGGTCAGTTGCATTTCATTTGCCACGATGGAATTCCTGTTGCGCGTATAGCGTCAGGGTAACCGATCCTGTGGGTGCTGCAAGGTATGGCAAAATAGCGGATAGATACATTTCCAGAAAAAATGAGTTTCACATGAAACATATCAACAGCGATATATAAATAAAATCCTATATAATCAAAAGATTGCAGAGGAAAAAGAAAGGCGTATGCTACCGGCGGGTGCCTGGACATGTCTGTTCCGGGCAGTCCGGTGCAGACAAAGAAAAGGCCCCACTCAACGTTAATCTAAGTGAGGCCTATCTGTATGCTTGAACAACATCAGGTTAGCCTTTTACCCGCCGCAAGGCAAGGAACCGGAGGCCAGTATGCTGCAAAAAAGTGGGGTTATTTGTTTGATCGTTATCTGTATCACGCTGTTGATTTTTATGTGGATAACGCGCAGTTCGCTCTGCGAGGTGCGGTTCAGAAATAACCATCTCGACGTTGCAGTCATCATGGACTACGAATCCTGAGGGAAGGCAACCGGGGCGGGCGCTTGCCCGCCCCTTCGTTGCGACGCATCGCTGCCATGCACCCTTTCAACAAGCCCGCTTCGGTGGGCTTTTTTATGGCTACCGGAAAAGAGTGAACGCATCAACGGAGTGAATAAGTGCGGCAATAGAGCATGATAAAATCTATACAATCAAAAGGTTACATAAAAATATGAAAGGCGTATGCTACCGGCGGGTGCCTGGACATGTCTGTTCCGGGCAATCCGGTGCAGACAAAGAAAAGGCCCCACTCGACGTTAATCAAGTGAGGCCAATCTCGATGCATGAACAACATCAGGTTAGCCTTTTACCCGCCGCAAGGCAAGGAACCGGAGGCCAGTATGCTGCAAAAAAGTGGGGTTATTTGTTTGATCGTTATCTGTATCACGCTGTTGATTTTTATGTGGATAACGCGCAGTTCGCTCTGCGAGGTGCGGTTCAGAAATAACCATCTCGACGTTGCAGTCATCATGGACTACGAATCCTGAGGGTAAGGCAACCGGGGCGGGCGCTTGTCCGCCCCTTCGTTGCCGCGCATCGCTGCCATGCACCCTTTCAACAAGCCCGCTTCGGTGGGCTTTTTTCAGGCATTCAGCACGAATTTTTCAATCGCGTGTGCGACGCCGTCTTCCGTATTTTTTCTGGTGATGTACTGTGCCGACTCTTTCACTTTATCGATGGCATTGCCCATCGCTACCCCAAGCCCGGCATACTCCAGCATCGCGATGTCATTTTCCTGATCGCCCAGGGTCATGATGTTTTCACGCGGAATAGAGAGTTTCTGCGCCAGCGCTTTCACGCCCTCGCCTTTGTTGACGCGCTTATTGAGGATTTCGAGATAGTACTCCGCGCTTTTCATGATGGTATAGCGCGCCTTGACCTCATCCGGAATCCGGCGGATTGCGGCATCCAGAATTTCGGGTTCATCAATCATCATCACTTTCGGGAACGTCAGGGAGCGATCCATCTCCTCGACGCTGCGGTATTTGAACGGCATACCGGTGAGGTTGGCTTCATGCACCGTATAGCGGCTGATGTCTTTGTTAGCGGTATAGAGCGTTGAGTGGGTGAGCGCGTGGTAATGCACGCCCAGCTCACGTGACAGGTTTTCGAAGAACAGATAGTCATCGAAAGAGAGCGTCACTTCCGCCACGCATTCACCATTGATCGCGCGCTGCACCAGCGCGCCATTATTGGTGATGCAGTATTCCCCTTCCTGCTGTAAATCCAGTTGCATCAGGTAACGCTCGACCCCGATGTAGGGGCGGCCGGTGGCCAGCACAATCTTTACGCCCTGTTTACGGGCTGCGGCTATGGCCTGCTTCACGGCCGGGGTGACCTCATGCTGCGGGTTGAGCAGCGTGCCGTCCATATCGATTGCGATTAATTCAATAGCCATAGCATCCTCAGTGTCAGGGAAAGGTATATCGTCATGCTAGCGTGATTAAGCGCACATTAATAGAACAGCGCCGCACGCGTTTTTCCGAAAAAAAATCCGGCCGCAGTTGCCTGGGCCGGATATGTTTTTCGCTAAACGGGAAAGCAAACAGAAAACAATTGCTTGCTGCCGCCATGGATCAGATATCGATATTCGCCGCTTTCAGGGCGTTTTCTTCGATAAAGGCGCGGCGCGGTTCCACTGCGTCACCCATCAGGGTGGTAAACAGCTGGTCGGCTGCAATCGCATCCTTGACGGTGACGCGCAGCATACGGCGGCTTTCCGGGTCCATGGTGGTTTCCCACAGCTGATCCGGGTTCATCTCGCCCAGCCCTTTATAACGCTGAATCGCCAGGCCCCGGCGTGACTCTTTTACCAGCCACTCCAGTGCCTGTTCGAAACTGGTTACCGGCTGACGGCGCTCGCCCCGCTCGATGAAGGCATCTTCCTCGATCAGGCCACGCAGTTTCTCACCCAGGGTACACAGCTTGCGGTATTCACCGCCATGGATGAAGTCGAAGTCCAGATCGTAGTCGGTGTCTACGCCATGGGTACGGATGCGCAGTACCGGCTCGAACAGCTGGCGCTCACGGTTTTCACGCACTACGGCATTGTAGGTGCTGCCGTGCTGCTCTTTCTCGTTCAGCGCGTTAACCAATTGCTCCATCCACGTCTGCACTTTCGCCTGGTCGCCGAGGTCTCCTTCTGCCAGCGTCGGCTGGTAGATCAGGTTATTCAGCAACGCACGCGGATAGCGGCGCTCCATGCGCTTGATCAGCTTCTGGACGCTGTAATGCTCCGCCACCAGCTTCTCCAGCGCCTCACCGGCCAGGGCCGGAGCGTGGGCGTTGCTGTGCAGCGTGGCACCGTCCAGCGCGATGGCGATCTGGTACTGATCCATCGCCTCATCATCCTTGATGTACTGCTCTTGCTTCCCTTTTTTCACCTTGTAGAGCGGCGGCTGAGCGATAAACACATGGCCGCGCTCAACGATTTCCGGCATCTGGCGATAGAAGAAGGTCAGCAACAGGGTACGGATGTGCGAACCATCGACGTCGGCATCGGTCATGATGATGATGCTGTGGTAACGCAGCTTGTCCGGGTTGTACTCGTCACGCCCGATGCCGCAGCCCAGCGCGGTGATCAGGGTGGCGACTTCCTGGGAAGAGAGCATCTTGTCAAAGCGCGCCTTCTCCACGTTCAGGATTTTCCCTTTCAGCGGCAGAATCGCCTGATTTTTACGGTTACGGCCCTGTTTGGCGGAACCGCCCGCGGAGTCACCCTCCACCAGATAGAGTTCAGAGTGCGCCGGGTCACGCTCCTGACAGTCCGCCAGTTTGCCCGGCAAACCGGCCAGATCCAGCGCACCCTTACGGCGGGTCATCTCACGGGCTTTACGGGCCGCTTCACGCGCACGGGCCGCGTCGATGATTTTGCCGACGACGATTTTTGCGTCGTTCGGGTTCTCCATCAGGTAGTCCACCAGCTTCTCGTTCATCAACGACTCAACCGCGGATTTCACTTCCGACGACACCAGCTTGTCTTTGGTCTGGGAAGAGAATTTCGGGTCCGGCACTTTCACGGAGACCACGGCAATCAGCCCTTCACGCGCATCGTCACCGGTAGCGCTGATCTTGGACTTCTTGCTGTAACCCTCTTTATCCATGTAGCTGTTCAGGGTACGGGTCATCGCGGCACGGAAACCGGCCAGATGCGTACCGCCGTCACGCTGCGGGATGTTGTTGGTGAAGCAGTAGATATTTTCCTGGAACCCGTCGTTCCACTGCAAGGCCACTTCCACACCGATGTCATCTTTTACGGTAGAGAAGTAGAAGACGTTCGGGTGGATCGGGGTTTTGTTTTTGTTCAGATACTCAACAAACGCCTTGATCCCGCCTTCATAATGGAAGTGGTCTTCCTTGTCCGTGCGCTTGTCATTCAGGCGGATCGCCACGCCGGAGTTCAGGAAGGAGAGCTCACGCAGACGTTTTGCCAGAATGTCATACTGGAATTCGGTGTTGTTGGTAAAGGTGGCGAAGCTTGGCCAGAAGCGCACCATGGTGCCGGTTTGATCGGTTTCACCAACGACTTTCAGCGGCCCCTGCGGTTCACCCATCGCGTAGGTCTGCTCATGCACTTTCCCTTCACGGCGGATAACCAGCTCCAGTTTCTCAGACAGGGCGTTAACCACTGACACCCCCACGCCATGCAGGCCGCCGGAGACTTTATAGGAGTTGTCGTCGAACTTACCGCCGGCGTGCAGCACGGTCATGATGACCTGCGCCGCAGAGACGCCTTCCTCTTCGTGAATCCCGGTCGGGATACCGCGCCCATCATCCTGTACGGAAACAGAATTATCGGCGTGGATGGTGACCTGAATCTCTTTGCAGTGGCCGGCGAGTGCTTCGTCGATAGCGTTGTCCACAACCTCGAATACCATGTGGTGCAGACCGGTGCCGTCATCGGTATCGCCGATATACATGCCCGGGCGCTTGCGCACCGCGTCCAGCCCTTTTAATACCTTGATACTTGAGGAGTCATAAGAATTCGACATCAACGTTTCTCACTCATTTTTAGTCCTGTGGTTGAACGGTTATTTTACCCTGTTCTACGCGGAACATCTTGCCCTTTTCGCCTGCCATATCGGTTACTTGCTCAGCGCTGACAGCGCTGACAAAGACCTGGGCCTGGGTCGCTTTCAGGCGTTGTGCCAGAAGGCGGCGACGGTCGGTGTCGAGTTCAGAGGCAAAATCGTCAATCAGATACAGGCAACGCCGCCCGTTCTGTCGGGTGAGGAACTCACCCTGCGCCAGCCGCAGCGCACACATCAACAGCTTAAGCTGGCCGCGGGAAAGCAGATCTTCTACCGGGGTGCCCTCCGCCCGGATGCGGAAGTCGGCCTTGTGCGGGCCAACGGCGGTGTACGTCAGCGCCCGGTCACGTTCAAACTGACGCGCCAGCAGCTCTGCGTAATCGCTCTCTTTATCCCAGCCGCGCTGGAACGAAAAACTCAGGGCAAACTCCGGCAGGAACTGCGCGCACGTGGCGGTAATGTCTGCGGCGATGGCATCGCTGTAGGCGGCGCGCCATTCACTGATGCGTTCCGCCAGCGGCACCAGCTCCTGATCCCAGGCGCGCAGCTGTGAATAACGGCTGACCTGGCGCAGCGCGGCGTTGCGCTGCTTGAGCAGCCGTTTCAGGTTGCTCCAGGCCTGGAAAAAACCGGGATCGTTATGGAAACAGCCCCAGTCGAGGAAAGCGCGCCGGTACTTTGGCCCGCCGTTCAGCAGGGTAAACCCTTCAGGTGTGATCAGCTGCATCGGCAGCAGGTGCGCCAGTTCCGCCACTTTGTGGCCGTCACCGCCGTCGATGCGGACTTTGGTGTCGCCCTGGCGGCTTTTCGCCAGCCCGACCGAGACTTCGCGCTCACCGCCGGTATCAATCCGGCCGTGCAGCACAAACTCCGGCTGGTCATGGCGGATCACCCGCCCGGCTTGCAGGCTGCGGAACGCGCGCCCGTGCCCCAGCGTATAGACCGCTTCCAGCACGCTGGTTTTGCCGCTGCCGTTGGCCCCAACCAGAAAGTTGAAGCCGGCATCCAGCGGTAGATCTGCCGATTCAATATTACGGAAGTCTTTAATCAGGAGACGCGTCAAAGCCATGTAATCAGGCAACCACTGTGGTGGCAGAGATCACACCGTGACCTCTGCCGGTTTCAGGAATAGATATGGGGGCAAAATGACCAATTACAAGCGCATTGGCATGACAACGTAGGCCGCCGCCTGGCTGGCGTCATCCTCAATCTGCACGCTGGAAACGGAGTCGGTGAGCAGCAGGCGCACGTTCTCGCACTTCAGCGCGTTGAGCACATCCAGTACGTAGCTGACGTTGAAGCCAATCTCCATTTCGGTGCCGTCATAGATGACATCCAGAATCTCTTCCGCCTCTTCCTGCTCCGGGTTATTGGCAGTGATTTTCAGCTGGTTATGGCTGACGTAAAGCCGCACGCCGCGGAACTTCTCGTTAGAGAGAATGGCCGCGCGGGCAAACGCCTGTTTTAAGAGGTCACAGCCGGCCTGCAAGGTTTTGTCCGGGTTTTTCGGCAATACGCGGCGATAGTCCGGGAAACGGCCATCCACCAGCTTGGAGGTGAAGATGAAATCCCCCACGTGTGCACGGATGTTGTTGCTGCCAATTTGCAGTTGCAGCGGCGTGTCACCGCCGTCCAGCAGGCGCACCAACTCCATCACCCCTTTGCGCGGCACAATCACGGAGTGTGACGGCAAAGATTGCCCTACCGGCATTGAGCACACCGCCAGGCGGTGGCCGTCGGTGGCGACGGTACGCAACTCTTCGTCTTCGGTTTCGAACAGCATACCGTTGAGGTAGTAACGTACATCCTGATGCGCCATGGAGAACTGCGTGGCTTCGATCAGGCGCTTCAGCGTGGCCTGCGGCAGGGTGAACTCCACCTCGCTTTGCCAGTCATCCAGGTTGGGGAAGTCGGTGGCCGGCAGCGTGGAGAGCGAGAAACGGCTGCGGCCGGAACGCACCAGCATCCGCTCGCCGTCCAGCATCACGTTGATCTCCGCGCCATCCGGCAGGCCGCGGCAGATGTCGAAGAATTTACGTGCCGGCACCGTCGTCGCGCCCGGCTCATGCGCGCCGGACAGCGCCACGCGCGCCACCATTTCCATTTCCAGATCGGTACCGGTCAGCAGCAACACGCCGTCCGTCACCTGCAACAGCAGGTTACCCAGAATCGGCAACGTTGGCCGGCCGCCCAGCGGGCTGCTGACCTGTTGCAACGGTTTTAACAGATGCTCACGTTCAACAATAAATTTCATAGCGCTACGAGGATAATGTTCTGATTAAATTGGAAAAATCTTCTTTGATGTCGTGGCTTTCTTCACGCAGCTGCTCGATCTTGCGGCAGGCGTGCAACACCGTGGTGTGGTCGCGGCCACCAAACGCGTCGCCGATTTCCGGCAGACTGTGGTTGGTCAGCTCTTTGGCCAGCGCCATCGCCATCTGGCGCGGGCGGGCCACGGAACGTGAGCGTCGTTTCGACAGCAGGTCAGCGACCTTAATTTTATAATATTCAGCCACTGTTTTCTGAATATTATCGATGGTGACCAGCTTCTCCTGCAGGGCCAGCAGGTCACGCAGCGCTTCCCGCACGAAGTCAATGGTGATGGCCCGGCCGGTGAAGTTGGCGTTGGCGATCACGCGGTTCAGTGCGCCTTCCAGCTCACGCACGTTGGAGCGCAGGCGTTTGGCAATAAAGAAGGCGACTTCACCCGGCAGGCGGATGTCGTTCTCGTCCGCTTTTTTCATCAGGATCGCGACGCGGGTTTCCAGCTCGGGCGGCTCAATGGCCACCGTCAGCCCCCAGCCAAAGCGGGATTTCAGCCGATCCTCAACGCCGTTAATCTCTTTCGGGTAGCGGTCAGAGGTCAGGATAATCTGTTGGTTGCCTTCCAGCAGCGCATTGAAGGTGTGGAAAAACTCCTCCTGCGAACGCTCCTTATTGGCAAAGAATTGAATGTCATCAATAAGCAGTGCGTCAACCGAGCGGTAATAGCGTTTGAACTCTTCGATAGCGTTGTTTTGCAGCGCCTTCACCATGTCCTGCACAAAGCGCTCAGAGTGCATATAGACCACTTTCGCATTGGCCTTACGCGCCATGATGCCGTTACCCACGGCGTGCAACAGGTGGGTTTTACCCAGGCCGGTGCCGCCATAAAGGAAGAGCGGGTTATACGCGCCGCCGGGATTGTCCGCCACCTGGCGGGCCGCCGCGCGCGCCAGCTGGTTCGACTTACCCTCAACGAAGTTATCAAAGGTGTGCTTGGGGTTGACGTTGGAGCGGTAAGAGAGTTCCGGCTGCAGTGCGGCACGGTCCCAGCTCGGGCGGGTAGGTGCCGCACGGACGACCGGCGCAGCCGGGGCGCTGATGCTGGCGGCAGCGACATCTGCCATCGCCGGCATGGCGGGTTTGCTGCCCACCTCGAAACGCAGCAACGGCGCATCCGAGCCACAGAAATCGTTCAGCAGCCCGTTGATATTGTTTAAGTATTTATCGCGAACCCAGTCCAGGACAAAACGGTTTGGGGCATACAGTGCCAGGGTATTGTCACTCAGTTCCGCCTGTAGGGGGCGTATCCACATACTAAATTCTGTGGCAGGTAATTCATCCTGCAATCGGGCAAGACACTGCTGCCAAAGCGAAAGTGACACGGCGGACTCCACTCGAACAAGATCAACAAAAGAAAAGGATCAGGATACGTTTTAAATTCATGATTTTTGACACATGCCAGTTTTTGCAGGGGCAGCGGCATGCGAACCGATTTTGACGGTTTGTGTCCGCCGTGATCCAGCGGTGGGATCGCGATCGGAATGGCGGATCATAACGCAATCCGCACAAGAGATCCTCCCCTTCCTCACAGATTAGATCCTTTTTATCCACAGGTTTCGTTTCCCTGTGGCTTTCCTGATGACATCCCGGAGGGAAAGGTTTCCCGGAGGCGAAAGTAAGTGTACGCCATCGGGCTAAAAATGCCGCACCTTCGGCCCAGCCTGTGAATAAAAGAGAATTGTCCGAGAGGGGAGCATCCGGATCGCGAAACCGGCCATAGGATCGGCCCACGATCCTTGCGCTTTGTTGACGAGTCCGTATAATCTTCGCCCTACGTGTGATGCCTGTGTTCCTGATGGTCCAACCAGACGGGATAGGTGGTGACCACGGGCCACTTGGTAAACAACCGGGTAGGCGTGCAATGTGAATTGACTCAGGACTGTACAATTATTACAATCCCGCTTCTTTATATGTTGCGATTGAGGCGTCGGTCGTTGTCACGCCGAATAGCCAAACGCGTTTACTGATCAGTAATTATTTAAGTTTAGGTAGAAATCGCTATGAAACGCACTTTCCAACCGTCCGTACTGAAGCGCAACCGTAGCCACGGTTTCCGTGCTCGTATGGCCACCAAAAATGGTCGTCAAGTTCTGGCCCGCCGTCGTGCGAAAGGCCGTACTCGTCTGTCTGTTTCTAAGTAATAAAAGCTAACCCTCTTAGTGGGCAAGCTCGCATTTCCCAGGGAGTTACGTTTGTTAACTCCCACTCATTTCACTTTCGTCTTCCAGCAGCCACAACGGGCTGGCACGCCGCAACTGACTATACTCGGCCGCCTGAACACGCTGGGGCATCCCCGCATCGGTCTTACCGTCGCCAAAAAGAACGTCAAACGCGCCCATGAACGCAACCGGATCAAACGCCTTACGCGTGAGAGTTTCCGTTTGCATCAGCATGAGCTGCCGCCGATGGACTTTGTGGTGGTCGCTAAAAAGGGAATTCAAGACCTTGATAACCGGGCGCTGACGGAAGCGTTGGAAAAATTATGGCGCCGCCACTGTCGCCAGGCTCCCGCCTCCTGATCGGGCTGATACGCGGCTATCAGCTATTTATCAGTCCGCTACTGGGGCCACATTGCCGCTTCAAGCCCACCTGCTCTCACTATGGAATTGAGGCAGTGGGCCGTTTTGGCATGGTAAAAGGCAGTTGGTTGACAATCAAACGCGTATTAAAATGCCATCCCCTGAACCCAGGTGGCGATGATCCGGTGCCGCCGAAAACCGACAATAACAGAGAACACTAACGATGGATTCGCAACGCAATCTCTTTCTCATCGCTCTGCTGTTTGTGTCTTTCATGATCTGGCAGGCCTGGCAAACGGACCACGCTCCGCAACCGGCCAACCAGACCACGCAACAGACTGCCAACACAGCCCCCGGTGATGCTTCCAGCCTGGCGGTTCCCGCCAGTGGCCAGGGTAAACTGATCACGGTTAAGACGGATGTCCTGTCGCTGACAATCAACACCCGCGGTGGCGACATCGAACAAGCGCTGCTGTTAGCCTACCCGCACACTCTGGGTTCAAACCAGCCGTTCCAGTTGCTGGAAACCTCCCCCTCCTTTGTTTATCAGGCGCAAAGCGGCCTGACCGGCAAAAATGGCCCGGATAACCCGAACAACGGCCCGCGTCCGCTGTTCCAGGTTCCTCAGGACACCTTCACCCTGGCTGACGGCCAGGACGAGCTGCGTATCCCGATGACCTACACCGACGCCCACGGCGTGGTGTACACCAAAACCTTCGTGCTGAAGCGCGGCCAGTATGCGGTTAACGTTGACTACAATATCAACAACGCCAGCACCACACCGCAAGAGATGACGCTGTTCGGCCAGCTCAAGCAGACGGTTGACCTGCCGAAGCACCGTGACACCGGCAGCAATAACTTTGCCCTGCACACTTACCGTGGCGCGGCCTTCTCCTCTTCTGATGACAAGTACAAAAAGTACAGCTTCAGCGACATCAAAGATGAGAACCTGAACATCACGACGCAAGGCGGCTGGGTAGCGATGCTGCAACAGTACTTCGCCACCGCCTGGGTGCCGTCGGCGAAAGACAGCAACACCTTCTACTCCACCAGCATGGGCAGTGACCTCGCCGCCATCGGCTTTAAAGGCGTGCCGTTCGTAGTGCAGCCGGGTGCGCAGCAGAATGTGGCCGCGACCTTGTGGGTCGGCCCGGAGATTCAGGACAAGATGGCTGCTGTGGCGCCGCACCTTGACCTGACCGTGGATTACGGCTGGCTGTGGTTCATCTCCCAACCGCTGTTCAAGCTGCTGAAGTTCCTGCACAGCTTCATCGGTAACTGGGGCTTCTCGATCATCGTCATCACCTTTATCGTGCGCGGCATCATGTACCCGCTGACCAAGGCGCAGTACACCTCGATGGCGAAGATGCGTATGCTGCAACCGAAAATCCAGGCAATGCGTGAGCGCCTGGGTGACGACAAGCAGCGCATGAGCCAGGAAATGATGGCCATGTACAAAGCAGAGAAGGTTAACCCGCTGGGCGGCTGCCTGCCGCTGGTTATCCAGATGCCGATCTTCCTGGCGCTGTACTACATGCTGATGGGCTCCATTGAGCTGCGCCACGCGCCGTTCGCCCTGTGGATCCATGACCTGGCCGCACAAGACCCGTACTACATCCTGCCGATTCTGATGGGCGTGACGATGTTCTTCATTCAGAAGATGTCTCCGACCACCGTAACCGACCCGATGCAGCAGAAGATCATGACCTTTATGCCGGTCATCTTCACGGTGTTCTTCCTGTGGTTCCCGTCTGGCCTGGTGCTGTACTATATCGTCAGTAACCTGGTGACCATCCTTCAGCAACAGCTGATTTACCGTGGCCTGGAAAAACGTGGCCTGCACAGCCGTGTGAAAAAGAGTTAATCCGCACCGGTAAGCAACGGAAAGCATAAAGAAGGCGGTCAGATGACCGCCTTCTTTTTTATTGGATTCTTTAACGCCCACTACCAAAGAGAACGCTATGAGTACCACCGATACGATCGTTGCGCAGGCGACGCCACCGGGACGCGGCGGCGTCGGCATTTTGCGTATTTCCGGCCGGGCTGCCCGCGAGGTGGCCCAGGTCGTGCTCGGTAAACTGCCCAAACCACGCTATGCCGACTACCTGCCGTTCCGCGACGCAGACCACAGCACGCTGGATCAGGGCATCGCGCTGTGGTTCCCCGGCCCGAACTCCTTTACCGGGGAAGATGTGCTGGAACTTCAGGGCCACGGCGGGCCGGTGATTCTGGACTTGCTGCTGAAACGCATTCTGGCGCTGCCGGGTGTGCGTATTGCCCGGCCGGGGGAGTTCTCCGAGCGCGCGTTCCTGAATGACAAACTCGACCTGGCGCAGGCGGAGGCGATTGCTGACCTGATCGATGCCAGCTCTGAGCAGGCGGCCCGTTCGGCCATGAACTCGTTGCAGGGCGCATTCTCCACCCGTATTCACCAGTTGGTTGAAGCCCTCACCCACCTGCGCATCTATGTGGAAGCGGCGATCGATTTCCCGGATGAGGAGATCGACTTTCTCTCTGACGGCAAAATCGAGAAGCAGCTTAATGCCGTGATGGACGACCTGGACGCAGTTCGCGCCGAGGCGCGCCAGGGCAGCCTGTTGCGTGAAGGGATGAAAGTGGTGATCGCCGGGCGGCCGAATGCCGGGAAATCGAGCCTGCTGAATGCGCTGGCGGGCCGCGATGCCGCAATTGTCACCGACATCGCCGGTACCACGCGTGACGTACTGCGCGAGCATATCCACATCGACGGCATGCCGCTGCACATCATCGACACCGCCGGGCTGCGTGAAGCCAGCGATGAAGTGGAGCGCATCGGTATTGAGCGCGCCTGGAAAGAGATTGAGCAGGCAGACAGCGTGCTGTTTATGGTGGACGGCACCACCACCAACGCAGTGGAACCGGCTGAGATCTGGCCGGAGTTTATGGCGCGCCTGCCCGCCAGCCTGCCGATCACCGTGGTACGCAATAAAGCCGATGTCACCGGGGAAGCGCTGGGCATCAGCGACATCAACGGCCATACGCAGATTCGCCTTTCCGCCCGCACCGGTGACGGCGTGGACGTACTGCGCGAGCACCTGAAGGCCAGCATGGGCTTCAACACCAATATGGAAGGCGGGTTCCTGGCACGTCGCCGCCACTTGCAGGCGCTGGAACAGGCAGCGCAGCATCTGGTGCAGGGCAAAGATCAGCTGTTGGGTGCCTGGGCGGGCGAGCTGCTGGCGGAAGAGCTGCGGCTGGCGCAGCAGGCGCTGAGTGAGATCACCGGCGAATTCACCTCAGATGATCTGCTCGGCCGCATTTTCTCCAGCTTCTGTATCGGCAAATAACAGGCTACCAGCCGATATGAAAAGCCCGCCTTAACGCATGTTAAGGCGGGCTTTTTTATGTCTGCCGTTCAGCCTCTCAGGCGGTTGTGCCCCGCCGCCGCTGCATCACCCGGCGGGTGATAATCGGCAGGGTGATCACCGTAATCAGCATCAGCCCGACAATGATCGACATCACGATGCCCGGCACGTTAAGCAGGCTCAGGCCGAAGGTCACCAGCCCCATCAGAAACGCGGCGATGATCACGCCCGGCATACTGCCGGAACCGCCCAGGATATTCACGCCGCCCAGCACCGCCATGGTTACCACGCTCAGCTCCCAGCCCACCGCAATGGTCGGCCGCGTGCTGCCGAGGCGCGAGGTCAGCAGCACGGCGGCCAGCCCGGCCATCACGCCTACCATCACAAACAGGATCAGGTTATGGCGTTTGACGTTAATACCGGAGTACCACGCGCCGGTCGGGTTATTGCCGATGGCGTAAGTGCGGCGGCCAAAGTTGGTTTTATGTAGCAGGAAGGCGAACGCGACAGCCAGCACAATGAACAGCGCAAACTCAAAAGAGAGCGCCTCCCAGACGTAGCCCTGGCCGAACCAGGCAAACTCGGGCGGGTAGGCGTTCAGCGCCTGATCGCCCAGCAGGATATAGGCGATGCCCCGGTAGAGGCTCATGGTGCCGATGGTGATGACGATAGATGAGAGGTTAAAACGCGTCACCAGCAAACCATTAACTAGCCCGCACAGCAGCCCGACGCCCAGCCCAATGCCCACCAGCCCCGCCGTCCCTACCCCGGCCTGCGCGCAGAAGCCCATCACCGTGGAACTCAGCGCAATAGTGGACGCCACCGACAGATCGATTTCCCGGGCGATAATCAGCATCGCCATCGGCAGCACGATGATCGCTTTCTCCGTGAAGTTAAAGGTGGCATCTGACAGGTTCCAGATGTTCAGAAAGTAAGGGGAGGCCAGCGCGTTGGCCACAAACACCGCCAGCGTCACCGCCAGCAGAAACGTTTCCCAGCACAGCAGGCGCTTAGCCCGTGACGGCGGCGAGGCAGGCAGCGCGGCGCGGTCAGAAATCAGCGTCTTACTCATGGTTTCACCCCTTCTTTTTGTCTGGAAAGCGCCACATCACGCAGAATAAGCCGCCCTTTGCGTTTGTTGCCCCGCTCATTCAGCAGCACGGCAATCACGATCACTGCACCGGAAATCGCCATCTGCCAGAAGGGCGAAATGCCAATCACCGGCAGCGCGTTGTTGATCACGCCCAGGAACAGCGCACCCATCAGGCAGCCCCACACGCGGCCGATGCCGCCCATGGTGCTGATGCCGCCAATCACGCAGGCCGCGACGATTTGCAGTTCAAACCCGTTCGCCACATCCACATAGGCCACCGCAAAGCGGGAAATCCACAGATAGCCGCAGAACCCGGCCAGCGCGCCGGAGAGGCTGAAACTGACAAACTGCATTTTCCCGGCGTTGATGCCGGTGTAATACGCCGCCGTGGCGTTGCCGCCGGCGGTGTACATTGCCCGCCCGGTGCGGCTGTAGAGCAGGAAATACCCCACCAGCAGCAGCGCAGCCACGGCACACCAGCTCAGTACCGGCATCCCCAGCAATTCGGTACGCGGCAGGCCGAGGAAATCGCTGCTCATCTGGTGTGCATTAATCCAGCCGCCGTTCGACAACAGGAAGATAATGCCGCGATAGATGCTCATGGTGCCGAGCGTGACCACAATCGCCGGGATGCCAAGTTTCCATACCAGCAGGCCGTTGATCATCCCCATCACCAGCCCGAGCAGGGTGGCGATCACCAGCAGCACCCACACCGGGATTTCCGGATGGTGGAAGTTAAGCAGCGCCACGATCATGCCGGTCAGCGCCAGGTTGGCCGCCATCGACAGATCGATGCCTTTGGTCAGCAGCACCATCATCTGGCCCAGCGCCAGAATGATCAGGATTGAGGTGTCGTTAAAGATCTCCACCAGATTGCCCGGCCGCAGGAAAGAGGGCACCCGGCTGCCGATCGCCAGCACCATCAGCAGAATCACCCCGGCGAGCAGGGCTTCACGGTGTTTCAGCATTTTTTGCCACATTTATGCCGCCTCCTCGCCCGCGCCGCTGGCGGCGCTGACAATCATTTCCGCGCTGGCCTCACCGGCGCGGAATTCCGCCACCATCAGCCCTTCGTGCATCACAATGATGCGATCGGCCATACCCATCACTTCCGGCAGCTCCGACGACACCATAATCACCGCCAGCCCCTGCCCGACCAGCTCAGACATAAACTGGTGTACGGCGGCTTTGGAGCCGATATCGATGCCCTTGGTCGGCTCATCGAGGATGATCACCGTGGGCTGGGTCGCCAGCCATTTGCCGATCACCACTTTCTGCTGGTTACCCCCGGAGAGCGTTTCCACCGGCTGTTTCCAGCTGAACGCCTTGACCTGCAACCGTCTCGCGTAGTCATCCGCCAGCTGCCATTCGCGGGCATCATTCAGGATGCCGTTCGGGTTAAGGCGGCTCAGCTGCGGCAGGCTGATGTTCTGGCTTATCGGCAGCTGGATAATCGCGCCCTGTTTCTGGCGCTCTTCCGGCACACAGACAATCCCGGCGTTGATGGCGTCTGCGGGCTGGCGGAAATGCAGCGCTTTGCCGTTCAGCCGGATCTCGCCGTGGGAGGGTTGCGTCACGCCGGAGAGCGCCTGCATCAGCTCGGTTCGCCCGGCACCCACCAGCCCATAAAAGCCGAGGATCTCCCCTTTGCGCAGGGAGAAGTTGATATGCGCAAACTCGGTAGGGTGGCAGAGGTTTTTCACCTCCAGCACCGTGTCGCCAGGTTCGGTGTGGATTTTCGGGTACGCATGGGTAATTTCACGCCCTACCATCATGGTGACCATGCGGTTTTCGGTGATCTCGCTGATCTCGCCGGAGCTGATGTACACGCCGTCGCGCAGGATGGTGTAGTGATCGGAAATCGCGAAAATCTCATCGAATTTATGCGAAATAAACAGGATGGCTTTCCCCTCGCGTTTCAGCCGTTCGACAATCTGATAAAACTCGACAATCTCATGCTGCGACAGCGCCGCCGTGGGTTCATCCAGAATCACCACCTGCGCCTCAAACGACAGCGCCCGCGCAATCGCCACCATATGCCGCTGGGCGATGCTCAGGGTTTTCAGCGTCACGCGCGGGTCAATCTGCACGTCAAGGCGGGTGAGGATCTCACGCGCCTGCTGGTGCATGGCGGGCCAGTCGAGCTTTTTGAAAAAACCGCGATAACGGTAGTGGCCGACAAAAATGTTTTCCGTCACCGTGAGCTCATCGAACAACACGGTTTCCTGGTGGATGGCGGTAATGCCGACTTTGTGCGCCGCCTCGGGCGTGGGCAACGTAATCGGAATCGCCTTGTAGAGCAGTTCACCCTCATCGGGCTGATAGATGCCGGTCATCACTTTGACCAGCGTCGATTTCCCGGCCCCGTTTTCACCAATTAACGCGGTGACTTTGCCGGGCCACAGATCCAGTTGTACGTTTTCAAGTGCGCGCACGCCGGGGAAGGTTTTGGTGATCCCCTTAAGCGACAGCAGCGGTGTGGCGATGGTCATGGTGATATTCCCCAGCCAAAAAGCAAAAAGGGCGGCGGCGCACGCCAACCGCCGGTTTCGTTATCAGAAAATTTTGGAGAATTTATCGATGTTGGCAGCGTCGTACACGAACGGTTCCGCCATGGCGCCGCTGCCGTCGGCATCCAGTTTCACTTTGCCGAGTTTGCCCATGCTGGCCTCAGTTTTGGTGGCAGTGCCTTTTACCAGATCGTCAGCCAGATAGGTGGCCGCATAGCCGAGATCAATCGGGTTCCAGATGGCGAAGCTTTTCGATGCGCCGGATTTCACCGCGCCCGCCATTTCCGACGGCAGCCCCAGCCCGGTGACATAGACCTGGCCAATTTTGCCCTGATCTTTTACCGCCTGCGCGGCAGCCACGATCCCGACAGAAGAAGGCGAGACGATCACTTTCAGGTCAGGGTAGGACTTCAGCAGCCCCACGGTTTCACGGTAACTTTTATCAGACAGGTCATCACCATAGGCCACCGTTACCAGGTTCACCGACGGGTATTTCGGCAGCACCTTTTTCATCTCCTCAATCCAGATGTTCTGGTTGGTGGAGGTGGGCGTGGCGCTCAGCACTGCCACATCGCCTTTTTCCAGCTTCAGTGCTTTCAGCGCGTCTGCGGCCAACTTCACGTTGGTTTCGCCGATCAGGGCGTTGTTGGAGGGGTTAAGGTGGATCTGGCGACCCGCTTTCGCTACGCCGGAATCCCAGGAGACCACTTTAATACCGCGCTGCATCGCTTTTTTCAGCACCGGCACCACGGCGTCCGGGTCGTTGGCGGAGATGGCGATGGCATCCACGCCCTGGGCGATCAGCCCGTTGAGCACTTCGATCTGGGCCTCGGCGGTGGTGGTCGTTGGGCCGGTGTAGATGACTTTCACATCCCCGATCTCTTTGGCGGCCTGCTGCGCACCGACGTTGGCCGCTTCAAAAAAGCCATTCCCTAAGGATTTCGCCACCAGGGCAATTTTTACTTCAGCCAGGGCAGAAGCGGATAACGCCAGCGCGGCAAGGGTGAGTGTGCAACCTGCTATTGTTTTCATTTTCATTGTTGGTACTCCACATGTAGGGTCTCGGATTGCAGGGGATATGTTGAGAATTTTTATAGGTAGTTAACGATCTACAGCAGTGGCAAGAGGATTCACGCCGAACGTTTACCGGGGGCGATAAAACCGTAACGCGTTGGCGAAGAGTCAGTATAGAACCCTTCTGAAAATAGTTATCTCCACTCTAGAAAGTAACTGCGCCCGCGACCTTCACGCCAATGACAGCCCCTTTCGGCCACTGGCAAAGAAGTAAAGGTGGGCGTGAGTGAAGTCACAATTTGCTGTTTTGAGAAGGGGAACCAGAGGAACAGGCGAAAACTTTCTGATAAACAGGGCGGGCTGAGTTTGCATCAGGCGGGCGGGCATTTCAGGCAATAAAAAAGCCTGACGCCGGGACAAACCGGCGTCAGGCGGGGTTATCTGTGTCGCTTAGGTTGAGAAAGGCTGCGTCATAAGAGGCGGGGCTACAACTTAAAGCCGTTCACCACGCTCTCCAGTTGCTGCGTCTGCTCCTGCATCGCCTGGGCGGCGGCGGAAACCTGTTCCACCAGCGCGGCGTTCTGCTGGGTGGTGCCGTCGAGCTGGTTAATCGCCAGGTTGACCTGCTCAATGCCGAGGCTCTGCTCCTGGCTGGAGGAGAGGATCTCATTCATCAGCGTGGCCACGTTGTTCACGCCCTGCCGCAGATCCTGCATGGTGTGCCCGGCGGTCGCCACCAGTTCGGTGCCGATGGTGATGTCCGCTACCGAGTCTTCAATCAGTTTCTTAATCTCTCGGGCCGAGGTGGCCGACCGCTGCGCCAGGCTGCGCACTTCCGCCGCAACCACGGCAAAACCGCGCCCCTGTTCACCGGCGCGCGCCGCTTCCACCGCCGCATTCAGTGCCAGGATGTTGGTCTGGAACGCGATGCTGTCAATCACGCTGATGATATCCACAATCTTTTTCGACGAGCGGTTGATCGAGCCCATGGTATCCACCACCTGGCTCACCACGTTGCTGCCTTTTTCCGCCACGCCGGAGGCGTCACGCGCCAGCTGGTTGGCGTGTTCCGCATTACCGGCATTCTGCTTCACGGTGCTGGTAAGCTGCTCCATGGATGCCGCCGTTTCTTCAATCGAGCTGGCCTGATCTTCGGTACGCGCGGACAAATCCATGTTACCGCCGGCAATCTCACGCGCGGCGGAAGCGATGGTCAGGCTGCTTTCCCCCACCTGCCGCAGGATCTGTTGCAGGTGCGCCAGGAAGCCATTGAAGCTGTGGTTGATGGCGTTGAATTCCGGGCTGGTACTCTCCGGCAACCGCTGGGTTAAGTCTGCGCCGCCCGCCGAAAGTGCCGTGATGTTGTCGCGCAAGGCGGCCAGCCGGCGCATAAACAGCCGCAGGGTGATAATCAGAAACGCCAGCAAAATCAGCATTACCGGCACCTGCACCGCGGCCAGGCTCAACAGCACGCTGTTGCTCTGTTTCACCAGCAGGCGGGTGGGCAGGTCGGTGGCAATAAACCATGGGCTGTGTTCAATATTGCGCAGGAACAGGGTGTGCGACTCGCCGTCTGCCTCAAATTCCGCCTCTGTCTGGCGGCGATCGCCGATGTCAGCCAGCATCTGCTTCACCTGGCGGGCCATGGGTGAACTGAGGTCGGCCAGGTTTTTCAGGCCGCCGGACTGCGCCGGGTCACTGCTGCCGACAATTTTGCCGTCCTGCTCCACAATCAGGATGCGGCCGTTAATCACCTGCTCCTGCTCTTTCACCAGGCTGTTAAAGAAGCCGAGCGTGACGTCGATGGTGGAGACGCCCCACGCTTTATCACCTTTATAGATCGCCATCGCGCAGTTGGTACGCGGCTGCGGGCTGGCGCTGTCCTGATACGCTTTTGCCCAGGCGCAGACGCCACGTGAGGCTTTCATGCCGTCGCGGAACCAGGCCTGATCGTAATAATTAGGGGATTTCCCGGCGTTCCAGGTTTCATTGAACACCAGCTTATTATCCGTGCCACGGGCATAAAAGGTGCTGAACTTGTCACGCACCGCATCGCGCATGTAGGGCAGCGGCCAGACACCGCCGCCAAACACATTGCTGTCGCCATACTGGTCAATCAGCCCCGGCAGCAGGGCGTCAATGGAGACGCTGTCCATCAGGGTGGCGGTCTGGGTGATGCTGCGGGCCTGGGTTTCGACCCGGTTCATCCGGTCATTGACCACTGTCGCGATGCGCTCAACATTGCCGGACACCAGCACGCTTTCGCTGTGCTTGAGTTTGGGGGCAATAAAAATCTGGATAACCAACAGCGTAATGATCAGCAATGCGGCAAAAAGCACGCTGATTAACAGAGTAAACCGGGCCTGCGTTGTTTTTAACATGTTCGCGATACTCACCGACAAAGAGCCAAATAGCTGTTCAACGGATATCGGCGGGAATATGCACAACTTTATTTTTGATAGTAAATACTCACTTTCTCTGTAAGCTACTGTAATCAAGGAGATGAGAAGAAAGTGCCAGCAACCTGTTCAGATTTAATTATAATTATGCGAACCCCGTCACCTTTGCCGTGACCCCGCAGGCAGCCGCCGGAGGTAACGTGGTGTTTTTCCTTCTCCGTGGAAATCACCCTGGGTGTTGCCGCGAAACAGTTGGTGATATTCTCGGTCGGATAAAAATTCATGTGCGAACCATTATCAGGGAGTGAACAATGGCGTGCCATTATGCGAAATGGACTCTGTCCGATACCCTGCCGGACCTCCGGCGACTGCCCCCGGAGCTGGTGGATGCCGCAGCGGCTTTCTCGGTGAAACGCCGGCAGCGATACCTGCACGGCCGCGTGTTGCTGGCGGAAATGATGGCCTATTTTTACGGCATTCCCCTGCTGCCGAAAATGATTACCCCGCCCAGTGGACGCCCCTGTTTTGCGGATACCAACCTGCCCGATTTCAGCCTGGCTTACGCCGGTAATACGCTGGGCGTGATGCTGAGCAGCGAGGGAAAGGTCGGGCTGGATATGGAGGTCATCCGGGCGCGCAGCAGCCGCATTTTGCAACTGCACCATACGCACCTCAGCTCGGCGGAACAGGCCTGGGTAGCGGAACAAAACGAGCCGATGGAAGCCTCTACCCAGCTTTGGTGCATCCGCCAGAGCATTCTGAAACTCTCCGGGCTGGGCAACAGCGGGCTGGATACCGTGCGGCTGCATCCGGCGTCTGCCCGGCTGCGCTCCAGTGTGCTGCCCGATGTGCAGGTCGCCAGTGACAGTGACTCCCTGTTTGCCTGGGCGTGCGCGCAATCCCCGACGCTGGGCCGGATGGTGCAGTGGCGCTACCACCCTGACACCGGCTTCAGCCAGATCCAGGAGGGTCTGCCCGCCCAGCAGACGCTCTCCTCGCACTTTATGAAATTGCTCAGCCTGCCCCCTACCCGCTGACCCCGCCTGACCGCCGGAGCCGTTCCTGCTTTCTGCTACGCTTAATCAGGAAACTTCCCCGGCGTGCCGGCTTCGGCCCGCCCTCTTTTCTTTTTATAAGGAGTCCCGGATGTCAGCTCAACCCCTGCATATCGTTACCCTGCTTGGCAGCCTGCGCAAAGGTTCATATAACGCGATGGTGGCGCGCACCCTGCCGAAACTGGCCCCGGAGGGCATGACCATCAGCGCGCTGCCCTCGATTGGCGCGATCCCGGTTTATGATGCTGATTTCCAACAGGAAGAGGGCTTCCCGCAACGGGTTGAGGAGATTGCAGCACAGATCCAGAAAGCGGATGGCGTGATCATTGTGACGCCGGAGTACAACTACTCGGTGCCGGGCGGCCTGAAAAATGCGATCGACTGGATTTCACGCCTGCCGCAACAGCCGCTGGCGAAAAAACCGGTGGCGATCCAGACCAGCTCCATGGGGGCGATTGGCGGGGCGCGCTGCCAGTACCATCTGCGCCAGATTCTGGTCTATCTCGATGCGCTGGTAATGAACAAGCCGGAGTTTATGGGCGGGGTGATTCAGAACAAAGTGGATGAGCAGACTGGTGAAGTCGTTGACCAGAACACGCTCGATTTCCTCAGCGGCCAGCTCACGGCGTTCGGCCAGTATATTCAGAAAGTCAGCGGCTGAGCGCCGTTCACCCGTGATAAAAAAGGCCGATCTGACGATCGGCCTTTTTTATTTCCTCCGCACACGAAAATTGGAGGTAAGGTCACACTGACTTACATTCCACTGCCAGTTCATCGTAATGACTTGTCATTAATAATACGCTCTAATAAACCGTATTAATGGTAATGATTATTGCCAGGAGCACCGGTAAATGGATATTAAATTGAGTCAGGATTTTTTCCTGTCGGACGCCCATGCCTTTTGTCTTTTTAAATTAAATAATCAGGCAATGGCAGATATTCACGGGCATGAGTTTGATGAGCTGGTTATTGTTTGTGGTGGATGTGGCTTTCATGTTGTTAACGATCAGGTTGAACTCATCCATCAGGGCGACTTTTTTTACGTATCGGCCAATGACGTGCATTACTATAATCAGACCAGTCAGTTATCACTTATCAATATATTGATCCACAAACAAAGAACTTTTTATTTTATCTATCATATTGACGACCTGCTGGCTTCGGTAAAAAAATACACCTCTCCCTCTACGCATTATTATCCGTCACTTGATGAAAATGAACTCAATCAGGTGATTGCGGATGCGGCAGCGGTTAGTGAGCGGCGCGATGATTGCTACGATCGCGCCTATTTTGCTCACACGGAATCTCGTCTGCTGAGTATTTTTACCACGTTGTACCAGAGCGTTGAACACGCTGCGCATCGCACCACGCACGGCGGAAACGGTGTGTTATACCTGCTTAATTATATTCGCCAGAACTACTCGCAGTCGATTAACTGGCAGAACCTGTGCGAAATAGCCGGGCTTTCTCCGCGTACTATGTATCGCGCCTTTAACGATCTTACCGGTTCCACCCCGCAAAAATTCCAGCAAATTTACCGTTTATTAAAAGCGCAGGAAAAATTACGCACCACCGATTTACCGGTTAAAACCATTGCCGCGCACTGCGGATTTAGTCATGCCCCACATTTAACCGAAATGTACAAAAAACAATTTTCACGCACGCCCACACAGGAGCGTCAATTAAGCCGTTCTGTCAGCGTTTTATGACGTAATTGTTAATAATAAGGAACTGGAGTGAATGTTATGGGAAAAAATATACAACCGAACCCCTGGTATGTGGGCGTTGTTTCGGGCATGGCATCTTATATCGACTCTGCGGCCATCGTTTCAAATGGCACTGCGCTGGTTATTTATCAAAAAGTTATCGGCACCACCCCGACCGAAATTGGCATTTTGTCGGGCGTATTAACCTTGTGCATTGCGCTGGGGGCGTGTGTCGGCGGGCGTCTGGGGGATCGCATCGGCAGGCGCAACGTGTTTATTGCCACCATGGCGATGATCGTGGTCGGTACGCTGCTGCTGGCGTTCGGCAAAATATTCCCGCTGTTATTTATTGGTACCGCGCTGGTGGGACTGGCCACCGGGGCCGATCTGCCGGTTTCACTCGCCACGATTGCCGAGGCCGCTTGCGATAAAAATCGCGGCAAAATTATTGCCTTGTCGAATTTGCTGTGGACGCTGGGTATTGGTACCACCATGGCAATCTCCGCCGTGGTGGGCGGATGGGGCGCACTGGGGGCGCAAATCATGTATCTGCATGTGTGCCTGGTGGCGGCCACGCTGCTGGTGCTGCGCTGGTCGATTCCGGAATCTGAGATGTGGCTCACCGCGCGCGACGAGCGTTTGCGCGGCGTAAGCACGGTACGGGCGCAAAAAGCGGCGTTTAAAGATCTGTTGCGCGGCAAATATGCATGGCCGTTTTTCGCGCTGTGTCTGTTTTATTCCTTCACCAATCTGGCAGCGAACACCGGCGGGCAGTTCGGCACCTATGTGGCGGTTAACGTCGTCGGTATCAGTGTGGAACAACATTCCCTATGGAACCTGCTCATTATGCCGGTCGGCGTGGTATCCGGCCTGCTGTTTATGAAGGTGGTGGATACGGCGCACAGGATGCGGGTATTTGTGGTGGGTGCCTGCCTTTTTGCCGGCGGATTTTTTATGCCTGTGTTGCTGAGTTTCTCACCACTGTCGTGGTTTTGCTGTCTGCTGTTTACCGGCATCGGCAGCGGCCTGGCGTTCGAGGGCATCATGAAGGTCTGGTCCCAGGAGTCGTTCCCCACTATGTTGCGTGCCACCGCGCAGGGAGCGATTGTCGGCCTGTCACGGCTTTCCTGCGGCATCCTCGCCTTTGTCACCCCGGTGTTGCTTGATGCCGGGCCGGTGGTGCTTTACACCATTTTGTCGTCCATCGTTGCCTCTGGCCTGTTTATCGGCTGGCTATGCTTTCACGGCCAGCGACGCAATGAGTTCAGCCAGGAAGGCGACATGTTACCCACCGAACAGCTTATCGATCTCAAACATGTACAAGGATAAGGAGTCACAACCATGTTGGCAGTAAGCAAAATTACGCTCAATTATGAACACACCCTGACCGGGGTGGATGCGTTCCCTCTGCTCGGCTGGCAGATTGTCAGTGACCGGCAAAATGTGCAGCAGCAAAGCTGGCAATTACAGTGCAGCACCGACGCCGATTTTTCCGCCCTGCTGTATGACAGCGGCGTGGTAACGGATAACGCCTCGGCGAATATCACGCTGCCGGGCATCCCGCTGTCGCCCTCGACGCGCTATTTCTTGCGGGTGTGTATCAGCGATAACGCGGGCGAGCAGAGTGGCTGGAGCCAGGCGGCTGAATTTGTCACGGGCATGATGACCGCGCCCTGGCAGGCGGAGTTTATCTCGGCAGAAACGCCGGAAAACAAGCAGCAGTCGAATGCTACTTTGCTACGTCACACGTTTCAGCTGGCAGACAAGGCCATTGCTGCGGCGTTTGTCCACGTTACCGCGCTCGGGCTTTACCATCTTTATCTCAACGGCGAACGGGTGGGCGATGATGAACTGGCCCCCGGCTGGACCAGCTATGCGCAGCACTTGCTGTATCAGAGCTGGGACGTTACGGCGCAGCTTCGTCAGGGCGACAATGCCATCGGCGCTGAAGTGGGTGCGGGCTGGTTTAAAGGGGATATGGGGTTTATGCGCCACCGCAATTTTTACGGTGAGCAAACGGCGCTGCTGTGTCAATTGGTGGTTCGCTATGAGGATGGCACGCAGGAGATGATCGTGTCTGACGCTGACTGGCGCGCACACACCTCGCCGATCCTCTTTTCCGAACTCTACGACGGCGAAGTGTATGACGCCCGGCTGGTGCAACACGGCTGGGCGAGTACGGCGTTTGATGATCGCGCATGGCATCCGGCCAGCGTAGTCGCCTTTAACAAGCAGGCGCTGACTGCTCAGGGTGCATGTAAAGTTAAGGCGCAGGAAACCCTGCACCCACAGGCTATTATCACCACGCCGCAGGGCGATACGGTGATTGATTTCGGTCAGAACATGAGCGGGTGGGTAGAGTTTCGCGTTAACGGGCAGCGTGGCGACAGGGTGGTGTTGCGTCACTTTGAAACGCTGGATGCGCAGGGAAATGTCTATCTGGACAATCTGCGCAGCGCACAGCAGCGCACGGAATATATCCTTGGCGGCGACGGCGAAGAAGTTTACCACCCGCATTTCACCTTCCAGGGGTTTCGGTATGTGAAGGTGGAGCAGTATCCCGGCCGGGTCGATGCGGAGAATTTTAAGGCGATTGTGCTGCATTCAGACATGCAGCAAACCGGGCGCTTTACCTGTTCGCACCCTGGCCTTAATCAGCTGCATCACAATATTTTATGGGGCCTGAAAGGTAACTTTGTTGATGTCCCCACCGATTGCCCGCAGCGTGACGAGCGGCTGGGGTGGACCGGGGATGCGCAGATCTTCTGCCGCACTGCCAGCTATCTGATGCAGACCCGCAACTTTTTTGCCAAATGGCTGACCGACCTGAAAATTGATCAGACGCCGGAAGGCGGCGTTCCCCATGTGATCCCGGATATTCTCACCGGGCACTGCGAGGCGGATCGTTTTCTGGCTGACGGGGGTACGCATTCATCTTCCGCCTGGGCTGATGCGGCGGTGGTTAATCCGTGGACGCTGTACCTGATGTACGGCGATACCCGCATTCTGGAAAAACAGTATGACAGCATGAAAGCGTGGATCGATTTTATGCATTCCCATGCCGATAACCACCTGTGGCGCTATAAATTGCAGTTTGGCGACTGGGTGGCGCTGGATGCCGAGGAGGGCAGCTATTTTGGGGCCACACCGGACGCGCTGATCTGTACGGCCTGGTATGCGTATTCCACCGGACTCTTTGCCCGCGCGGCGGCGGTAATCGGTCGCCACGATGATGCGGCGAATTACCAGGTGCTGCATCAGGCTATCGTGCAACGCTTTTGCACGGAGTTTTTCACCGCTGACGGCACGATGACGGCCAGAACCCAGACGGCGCATATTCTGGCGTTGTACTTCAATCTTGTCCCTGATGCCTTTCGTCAGCGTACGGTGGATACGCTGGCGGAACTTCTCGCGGAACATGACGGGCATCTGGTCACCGGCTTTGTCGGCACGCCCTATTTTTGCCATGCGCTAAGCCAGAATGGGCGGGTCGACGAGGCGTGGGCGTTGCTGCTGAAAGAGGACTTTCCTTCATGGCTGTATCAGGTCAACGCCGGGGCGACCACCATCTGGGAGCACTGGGACGGTATCAGGCCGGATGGCTCGATGTGGAGCCCGAACATGAACTCCTTTAACCACTATGCCTACGGGGCAGTAGGGGAGTGGTTATATCGCGCCGTGGCGGGTATTGAGGCAGACGAGGCGCAGCCAGGCTTCAAACATGTGATCCTCTCCCCACTGCCGGGCGACGAGGTGAGCTTTGTCGATGCCGGGTATCAATCGCTGTACGGTGAAATCGCCGTGCACTGGCGTCGGGTAGGGGAACGTATCCGGCTGAGCGTGCGTATTCCGGCAAATACCACCGCGACGCTGAAACTTGCCGCCAGAGAGATTGTCGAGGCGGGTGGATTGGCGTTTACGCCAAACGCGTCGCAATGGTGCGCGACAACCGGATCGGGTGAGTATTACGTGGAATATCTGCCTGCTGAATATAAACCCGGCTGAGTGGTACCCTCTGCGCCAGATTCTGGTGTATCCCGATGCGCTGGTGATGAACAAGCCGGAGTTTATGGGCGGGGTGATTCAGAACAAAGTGGATGAGCAAATTGGCGAAGTCGTTGACCAGAACACGCCCGATTTCCTCCGCGGCCAGCTCACGGCGTTCGGCCAGTATATTCAGAAAGTCAGCAGCTGAGCGCCGTTTTCCCGCGATAAAAAAGGCCGATCTGACGATCGGCCTTTTTGTTTTCCGGGGCAGAGCTGCCCTTAGTGCGCGTCAATAAACGCGATTTTCAGCACAAACAGCAGCGCCACCACGATGACGCACGGGTTGATCTCTCTCCAGCGCCCGGTGCCGAGTTTCATCACACAGTAAGAGATGAAGCCCAGGGCGATGCCTTCGGTGATTGAGAAGCTGAACGGCATCATCACGGCGGTGATAAAGGCCGGGACAGCTTCGGTCAGGTCATCCCAGGTGACGCGCGCCAGGCTGGAGGTCATCAATACCCCTACGTAAATCAGCGCCCCGGCGGCGGCATACGCCGGCACCATGCCGGCCAGCGGCGAGATAAAAATCACCAACAGGAACAGAATGCCGACAACGACCGCCGTCAGGCCGGTGCGGCCGCCCACCGAGACGCCGGAGGAGCTTTCGATATAGGCCGTCACCGACGAGGTGCCGACATACGCGCCCACCACCGAGCTGATGCTGTCCACAAACAGCGCCTGCTTCATGCGCGGGAACTTGCCTTTGGCATCTGCCAGCCCTGCTTTGTCCGTCACGCCAATCAGCGTGCCGGAGGAGTCAAACAGGTTCACCAGCATAAAGGAGAAGATTACGCCCGCCAGCCCGAGGTTAAATGCCCCGGCCAGATCGACCTGGCCCACCACAGAGGTGATGCTCGGCGGCAGCGCCACAATCCCGCCATATTTCACATCGCCAATGGCCCAGCCACACAGCGTGGTGATCACAATCGACACCAGCACCGCCGCATGGATATTGCGCGAAGCCAGAATAGCGATAATAAAGAAGCCCAGAATGCCCAGCAGCACGTTATGCGAGGAGAGGTTGCCGATGGTCACAATGGTGTCTGGGTTGGCCACAATAATGCCGGCGTTTTTCAGCCCCATCATGCCGATAAACAGCCCGATGCCGCTGGTGATGCCCACGCGCAGGCTGACCGGGATGTTGGCGATCATCCAGTAGCGGATGCGGAACAGGGTCAGCAGCAGGAAACCGATTGCGCCCCAGAAAATAGCACCCATCGCCACTTGCCATGAAATGCCCATTGCGCCGACCACCACAAACGCGAAGAACGCATTCAGGCCCATCGCCGGGGCCAGTGCCACCGGCAGGTTAGCCAGCAGGCCCATAAAGATGCTGCCGAACGCCGCAATCAGGCAGGTGGTCACAAAGACCGCCCGGACATCCATGCCCGCCACCCCGAGAATCTGCGGGTTTACAAAAACGATATACACCATGGTAAGGAAGGTGGTCAGCCCGGCAATCACTTCAGTACGTGCGGTGGTACCGTGCTGCTTCAGCTTGAATACGCGCTCAAGCAGGCCGTTATCATCAGCCGCGCTTGGTTGTGGTTTGCTCATTTATCTGATTTCCGAAGAGGGAAAAGGAGGGTCGGGGCTATCCTATAACAAAAAATAGGAATTTTGACGCGGCCCTCACACTTTTTTTCGCGGATTTTACCCGCAGGATAACGTTTCCGCCGGGCAAAAAACCGGTAAGCATGGCTGAACCCTTTTTTATTTTCATTGCGGCCGCAGGTGAAATAATGATTTCATTCATGATGCCAAACCGGCCGGAGAACAGGAGCACAAGATGCGCGATACCGGATGTGTGTTTTTTGATTGTGACGGGACGCTGGTGGACAGTGAAGTGTTGTGTAGCCGCGGCTATGTGCAGATGTTCGCGCATTACGGCATCACCTTGACGCTGGATGAGGTGTTTAAAAAATATAAAGGGATCAAGCTTTACGAGATCATTGAGCAGGTCGGGCAGCAACACCGGCTGACAGCGCCGGTTGCCGAGATGGAAGCGCGTTACCGGCAGGACGTGGCGCAACTCTTTGAGCGGGAATTAGTGGCGATTGACGGCGCACGCGAACTCCTGGCGCAGATTCAGGCCCCGGTGTGCGTGGTCTCCAACGGGCCGGTCAGTAAGATGCAGCACTCCCTCGGCCTGACCGGGTTATTGCCTTTCTTCACTGACGGCGATAGTCACCGGTTATTCAGCGGCTATGACATCCAGCGCTGGAAGCCAGACCCGGCCCTGTTGCACCATGCGGCGCAACAGATGGGGGTGGATATCGGCCGTTGCATCCTGGTGGAGGATTCCGTCGCCGGCACACAGGCCGGGATCGCGGCGGGCATCCCGGTGTTCTATTACTGTGCCGACCCGCACAACCCGGTGATTGATCACCCGCTGGTGACCCCGTTCCATGACATGCACGCCCTGCCCGGCCTGTGGCGTGAGCAGGGCTATCGCCTGACGCGCTGAGCCGTGCCGTTACGGCTGCTGTTGCATCGTCAACCGTACCCCGGCGTTGGCTTCCCCATACTGCGCATAGCCGCCGCGCCGCTCCAGCAGCTCGAAGAAGAAGCGCCCGTCCGCCACCGGCCGGGTGTAGGCGTGCAACAGCTCGCCGCCCTGTTCATCGCGATCGTAGAGCACATGGTGCGTTTCTAACTGCTGGAGAAACGCCTGGTCCAGGCCGAAGCGGGCCGCCAGATCCTGATAGTAATTTTCCGGCACCGGCAACAGCGCCTGCCCCAGTTCCCGTGCGGCGCGTACGGCGCTGAAAATATCGTCCGTGGCGAACGCGGCATGTTGCAGCCCCGCGCCCTGATAACGCTGTAGCGTGCGGGCGATCAGCGTTTCGCGGCTCTGGGAGATATTCAGCGGCAGCCGCACCCGGTTTTCCGGGCTGTGGGCCAGCTGGCTGCGCACAATGCCAAACGGATCGTTCATCTCCTGCGTGCTTTCCAGTTCAAAGCCCAGCACGCTGCGCAGGAACATCACCCAGTTCTGGCGCATCGCTTCGGGGATCGCCAGCGCGAGGTGATCGACGCCTTGCCAGCCGGCAGACGGCGGCGGGGCGTCATGCAGGTGGAAATCCTGTGACCAGCTATCCTGCCCGCCCTGCTCAATCAGGTAGATCAGGCTGCCGTCCGGCGTACAAATCGCCGGGATCTCACGCTCGTTGGGGCCGGCCTGCGGCGGAAAAATGGCATAGCCGTAATCCTGCGCCCGCTGCAGCAGACGTTGCGCGCCGTCCACCTTCAGCGCCAGCGCGCACATCGAGAGGCCATGGCGGTCGTGGTAGGCGGCGGCGAAGCTGTCCGGCTGGCGGTTGACGATCACACTGACCGGGCCGTTCTGATACAGCGACACCGCCTTGGAACGGTGATCGCCACGGTGCGCCAGCCCAAGCTGCTGCAACCCGGCTTCCAGCGGCGGCGCGTCGTCCGTTCCGGCGCTGAACTCAATAAATTCCACCCCGTGATAGCGCGGCAGCGGTGCCGAGGTAAACAACGCGTCAGGCAACGTGGGCTGGCTGGCCTGCGCCAGCGCCTGGCGGGTTTGCTCCTCGAGATAGAGCAGCGAGCGGTAGCCGTCCTGCGCGGTGGGGGTGGCCGGCTCTGCGCGGAAGGTGTCGTTGAAAATCTCCAGTGACCACGGCCCGCGGTAGCCTTTTTGCGTCAATTGCGTGGCGAACTTCACCAGCGGCAATTCACCCTGGCCGGGGAAGCAGCGGGAGTGGCGGCTCCACTCCAGCGTGTTCATCTGCAGAATTGGCGCATCGGCCAGTTGCAGGAAGGTGATTTTCTCCAGCGGGATGTCATCGAGTTCATCCAGCGAGTCCCCCAGCGCCAGAATGTGGAAGCTGTCGAGCACGATGCCCATCGCCGGGCTGTCTACCTCACGCACCCGATCCCACGCCTGCCGGTAGCGGTTGACGTGCGCACCCCAGGCCAGCGCCTCATAGCCGATACGGATGCCGCTCTGCTCCGCCAGCGTGGCGAGCCGCGCCAGATCGGCTACCTGTACATCACGCGAGGCGCTGCTTTGTGGCGAGACGTTGCTGCACACCAGCAGCGTATCGCAGCCGAGCTGGTGCATCAGGTCAAATTTCAGGCGCGCGCGCTCAAGGTGGGTCTCCAGCTGGTCACGCGGGTTGCCCTCAAAATTACGGAACGGCTGGAACAGCGTGATCGCAAGCCCCAGATCGGCGCAGCGCTGGCGGATTTCCGCCGGTGAGCCGGGATAGTAGAGCAGATCGTTTTCAAAAATTTCGACGCCATCAAACCCGGCATCAGCAATCGCCTGTAATTTTTCCGGCAACGACCCCGAAACCGAGACCGTGGCGATAGAACGTTGCATACTTTTCCCCTTTTCAGTCAGGCTGATCGGACAACAAAAATCGGCTTACCGGCATCAGGGGGAAGGGCCGCAGAACCTGCGGAAACCGGCAGCATATGCGTTAAGTTTTGAACCAGGAGGTTCATTTAGTCAAGGCGGGGAGGCGTAACAGGCCGTTTCAATTGTATCGCCGGGGCGCAATTGTATCGCCACGGCAGAATCGCTACTCTTGCCCCTGCAAGTTAATCCCCTGCTTGATGTAAGGAGCCTGTTCTGAGCAGCCAAGAGATACCGTCCACCGGGCGGAAAAACGATCCGGTCGGCCTGAAAAAGCGGATTTTTGACAGCGCGCTGGCGGAGTTTGCCGAGTCGGGCCTGAATGGCGCACGCATGGAGAAGATTGCTGAACATGCCGATACCACCAAACGGATGGTGGTATATCACTTCAGGAATAAAGAGGCGCTCTACATCAGCGTGCTGGAGCACGTCTACGGCCAGATCCGCCGCCATGAGATGAGCCTGAACCTGGCCGCGCTGCCGCCGGCCGAGGCGCTGGTGAAGCTGGTGGAAGCCAGTTTTAACTTCCATGTGCAGAATGCTGACTTTATCCGGGTGATCTGCATGGAGAACATGATGCGTGGGCGCTATATCCGCCAGTCCACACAGATCAAAACGCTGAACCGCAGCGCGCTCACGGTGCTGGAGGATATTTTAAGCCGCGGCAAACAGGGTGGGTTGTTCCGGGCGGACGTGGCCGCGCGCGATGTGCACCGGCTGATCAGCAGCATGAGTTTCCATCAGGCTGCCAACCAGTACACCTTCGACACGCTGTTTGAAGGGAATTCCCAGGATGAAAGCTATATCGCCCACTTCCGCCAGATGGCGGTACAGGTGACGCTGCGCTTTGTCACGCTGTAAGGCCCGCGGCGGTCAGGGTCAGGACGGCGAGTTGTCCTTGTCGCCCGCCAGCAGCACATCCAGCGCATCGCCGCCGAGGTGGCGGAAATCCTGCCCTTTCACGAAGTAGAAGATAAATTCGCAGATGTTCTGGCAGCGGTCGCCAATCCGCTCAATTGAGCGGGCGCAGAACAGCGCGGTCAGCACGCTGGGAATGGTGCGGGAATCCTCCATCATGTAGGTCATCAGCTGGCGCACAATGCCTTCATACTCCTGGTCGACCTTTTTGTCTTCGCGGTAAATCCGCACGGCTTCATCCAGATCCATACGCGCAAAGGCATCCAGCACATCATGCAGCATCTGCACCGTGTGGCGGCCCAATGACTCCAGGCTCACCAGCAGGGGCTGGTGCTGGTGGGAAAACTTCTCCAGCGCGGTACGGCAGATTTTATCCGCCACATCCCCGATGCGCTCCAGCTCAGAGATGGTTTTGATGATCGCCATCACCAGCCGCAAATCACTGGCGGTGGGCTGGCGTTTGGCGATGATGCGCACACAGGCCTCATCGATCGCCACTTCCATCATGTTGACCTTGCGGTCGCCCTCGATCACCTGGGTGGCGAGATCGGCGTCCTGATTGTGCATGGCGGTAATGGCGTCAGTGAGTTGCTGCTCCACCAGCCCGCCCATGGTTAATACCTGGGTACGGATATGCTCCAGCTCGGCATTGAACTGGCCGGAGATGTGTTTATTTAAATTCAGATTGTCCATGTGCTTATCCTATTGGCGCTGTCAGCGGATGCGTTGCCGTACCCACGGCGGGATCAACCGTAACGGCCGGTAATGTAGTCTTCGGTCTGTTTCTGAGCCGGCGAGGTAAACAGGGTATCCGTATCACTGAATTCGATCAGCTCACCCAGATACATAAACGCCGTGTGATCGGAGCAGCGTGCCGCCTGCTGCATATTGTGCGTCACGATCACCACGGTGTAATCCTGTTTCAGCTCCGTAATCAGCTCCTCGATTTTCCCGGTGGAGATCGGGTCAAGGGCTGAACAGGGTTCATCCAGCAGCAGCACTTCCGGGCGGATAGCGATGCCGCGCGCGATGCAGAGGCGCTGCTGCTGGCCGCCGGAGAGGCTGTAGCCGCTCTGGTGCAGCTTGTCTTTGGACTCATTCCACAGCGCGGCCTTGGTCAGCGCCCACTGCACGCGCTCATCCATGTCTGCGCGGGAAAGGTTCTCAAACAGCTTCACGCCAAAGGCGATGTTGTCATAAATCGACATCGGGAACGGCGTCGGCTTCTGGAACACCATGCCAACTTTGGCCCGCAACAGGGCGATGTCCTGTTTGTCGGTCAGGATATTTTCGCCATCCAGCAAAATATCCCCTTTTGCCACCTGCTCCGGGTAGAGCTGGTACATCTTGTTGAAGGTGCGCAGCAGGGTCGATTTCCCGCAGCCCGACGGGCCGATAAAGGCCGTTACCTTGTTTTTGGCAATATCCAGCGAGATATTTTTCAGCGCGTGGAATTTGCCGTAATAGAAGTTAAGGTCGCGGACCTTGATTTTGCTCGCAATGGTGTCAGTTGCCATACTCATCACTTTGTCTCTCAGTTTGCCGGCGCGGCCTTCAGGAAGCCCCGCCGGGCGATACGGTGGCCAATCACTGTTTCTTTTTGGCAAAAATGATGCGCGCCACGATGTTCAGCAGCAGAACGCACAGGGTAATCAGCAAGACACCGGCCCACGCCAGCTGTTGCCACTCTGCAAACGGGCTCATCGCAAATTTGAAAATGGTCACCGGCAGGTTAGCGATCGGCTGCATCAGGTCGGTGCTCCAGAACTGGTTGGAGAGCGACGTAAACAGCAGCGGCGCGGTCTCCCCGGCAATACGGGCAATCGCCAGCAGCACCCCGGTGATAATCCCGGAGACGGACGCCTTCACGGTGATGGCCGAGATCATTTTCCATTTCGGGGTGCCCAGCGCATACGCCGCTTCGCGCAGGCTGTCCGGCACCAGTTTCAGCATGTTTTCAGTGGTGCGGATCACAATCGGGATCTGCAACAGCCCCAGCGCCATCACGCCGGCCCAGCCGGAGAAGTGGCCCATCTGTGCCACCACCAGCGTGTAGACAAACAGCCCGACCACAATAGAGGGCGCGGAGAGCAGAATGTCGTTGATGAAGCGGATCACCTCTGCCAGCCAGGATTTGCGGCCATATTCCGCCAGGTAGATCCCGGCCAGGATGCCGAGCGGCGTCCCGACCAGCGTCGCCCAGAGGATCAGCATCCCGCTGCCTAAAATGGCGTTCAACAAGCCGCCGCTGGCGGTGTTCGGTGGCGGGGTCATCTCGGTGAACAGCGCCAGCGACATGCCGTCAAACCCTTTGGTCACGGTGGTCAGCAGGATCCAGCAGAGCCAGAACAGCCCGAACGCCATGGTCGCCATCGACAGGCACAGCGCCAGGCGGTTCTTCTGCCGCCGCCAGGCCTGTTTTTTGCGGCGTGATTCACGCAGCGCCGCGGTTTGTTGCATATCCATCGTCGTCATCTCAGCGGCCCTCGTTTTTCGCCAGGCGCATCACCATCAGCTTCGACAGTGCCAGGACGATAAAGGTAATCACGAACAGAATCAGGCCCAGCTCCATCAGCGCCGCGGTATGCACGCCGGACTCCGCTTCGGCGAATTCGTTGGCCAGTGCGGAAGTGATACTGTTGCCCGGCATGTAAAGCGACGGGCTGTCGAGCTGGTAGGTATTACCGATGATAAAGGTCACCGCCATGGTTTCGCCCAATGCGCGCCCCAGCCCCAGCATCACGCCGCCGATCACGCCGTTTTTGGTGAAGGGCAGCACAATGCGCCAGATCACTTCCCAGGTGGTGCAGCCGATGCCGTAGGCGGACTCTTTCATCATCACCGGCGTCTGTTCGAAGACGTCACGCATAACGGCCGCGATATAAGGGATGATCATAATGGCGAGGATCACCCCGGCCGCCAGGATACCGATGCCGAATGCCGGGCCGGAGAACAGCTCACCGACAATCGGAATACCGGAGAGCACGTCGCCGACCGGCTGTTGGAAGTAGGTAGCGAACAGCGGGGCGAACACAAACAGCCCCCACATGCCGTACACGATACTCGGGATGGCCGCCAGCAGCTCAATCGCCACGCCCAGCGGGCGTTTCAGCCAGTTCGGTGCCAGTTCAGTCAGGAACAGCGCAATGCCGAAACTCACCGGTACCGCAATAATCAGGGCGATCAGGGAGGTCACAATGGTGCCGTAGATCGGTACCAGTGCGCCGAACTGCTCGGCGGGCGCGTCCCACTCTTTCGTCCACAGGAAGGAGAACCCGAATTTCTGCATACTCGGCCAGGACGCCACAATCAGGGAGACGATAATCCCGCCCAGCAGAAATAGGGTAATCAGCGCGGCCAGTTTAACCAGCGCGCTGAAAAGATAGTCACCGTGCTTGCCCGGTGGTTTGATAGCCGGCTTGTACTCAGCCATACGACACTCTTCTCGTTAACGATACTGCCCGGCCGGAGCCGGGCTTGATAACCCGGCAGCGCCGGGTCGCGGCAAACGGATCAGAACAGGGATTTTCCGTTGCTGTCTTTGATGTTCTCTTTCCAGGACGCACGGATTTGCGTGACCACCGCGTCAGGCAGGGTGGCGTAATCCAGATCGTTGGCGACCTGATTACCGTTTTTGTACGCCCAGTCAAAGAACTTCAGCACTTCAGCACCTTTCTGGGCGTTCGGCTGGTTCTTGTAGATCAGGATGAAGGTGGTGGACGTGATCGGCCATGCGTCACCGCCTTTCTGGTTGGTCAGGTCCTGCGCGAAGGATTTGGTCCAGTCTGCGCCTTTCGCCGCGGCACTGAAGGCCTCTTCCGTCGGGCTGACTGCCTGGCCGTCGGCGTTCACCAGTTTGGTGTAGGCCAGATTGTTCTGTTTGGCGTAGGCGTATTCTACGTAGCCGATTGACCCCGGCAGACGCTGCACGAAAGCGGCGACGCCGTCGTTGCCTTTACCGCCCAGACCAGCCGGCCAGTTAACGGTGTTGCCCGCGCCCACTTTCTCTTTCCAGGTCGCATTGACTTTCGCCAGGTAGCTGGTGAAGACGAAGGAGGTACCGGAGCCGTCCGCGCGGCGAACCACGGCGATGTTCTGATCCGGCAGTTTTACGCCCGGGTTCAGCTTAACGATGGCCGGGTCATTCCACTTTTTGATGTTCCCCAGGTAGATGTCACCCAGTGTCTGGCCGTCCAGCGTCAGCTCACCGGATTTCACGCCCGGCAGGTTAACCGCCAGCACCACACCGCCGATCACGGTCGGGAACTGGAACAGGCCGTTGCTGTTGAGCTTGTCTTCTGCCATTGGGGCGTCAGACGCGCCGAAGTCCACGGTTTTGGCGATGATCTGTTTCACGCCGCCGGAGGAGCCGATCCCCTGATAGTTGACCTGATTCCCGGTCTCTTTCTGATAGCTGTCCGCCCATTTGGCATAAACCGGCGCCGGGAAGGTGCCGCCGGCACCGGTGAGGCTGGCGGCGGCAAATGCTGACATCGTGGTTAACGAAAAGGTGGCTGCCACAATACCGGCGACGGTGGTACGCATCAGTTTCATAATTTCTCCTGGGGGAAATGGCACTCCGGCTTAAGCCGTTTTTTGAGTATGTGAATTGCTGCTGATGGCAAAATAGGACAGTTTGGTGACAGTAAAATGTAGTTAATATGACAGTTTTATGACATCCCAGACACAGGGTTCTCTGCCCCCTGAGTGGCGGATCAAATAGGGAGCGGATTACCTGCTTTATGGGCGTTATTACGGGGAAAAGTAATAAATTTACGCTATTCCATAAAGGATACAGGGCTAATTGATTTCTCACTTTATTAAGCAAATAAAATATAAAACGGCCTGATTACTCCGGCCCCAGGGATGGCAATTTCTATTGCCCGTCCCGGTTAAATTATTCATCATATAAATATATAACTTAATAATATCACTATAAAATATCTCTCTCCTCCCTGCCCCTGCTTTATTTCCCGCTATTCCCTGCTTACCGTCATTATATTGACGTTCATCATAGTGAGCGCCCATGGGGCTTTATAGGCTCTTTCCTTTTTTTGGATAGAGCCTATGTCAACGCGAAAAATTCCCGGATCCGATCCGGCCCCTCTGGGTGGCCCGTCGCTGAGCCGACGGCAGTTTGTTCAGGCCGGCAGTGCCCTGATGGCGGTGCCTTTTCTTGCCGGGCGCAGCGTCTCTGCTGAGGCAATTAATACCGCTGCCCCCTCCCCGGCGGTGCCTGCGGCGCAGATCGTACCGACCTGCAGCACCTTTGACTGCGGCGGCAAATGTGACATCCGCGCCCATGTTGAACAGGGCATGGTGACGCGCATCTCCACCCGCCCGGACAGCGCACTGGACCCGCAGATGCCGATTATGCGCGCCTGCGTGCGCGGCCGCGGCTACCGGAAATTTGTTTACCACCCGGATCGGCTGAAATACCCGATGAAACGGGTCGGCAAACGGGGCGAAGGCAAGTTTGAGCGCATCAGCTGGGACGAAGCCACCACAATGATCGCCGATAACCTGACGCGCATCACTGCCCAATATGGCCCGGCGGCGCGTTTCGCCCATACCAATACCGCCGTCAGCGGCGGCACCTTCTCCGGCGACAAAATGCTGCGCCGCCTGTTTAACCTGACCGGCGGTTATCTGGAGCACTACCACTCCGTCAGCATGGGCAACACCGCCGCAGCCACGCCTTATACCTACGGCACCGCCGCCAGCGGCAGCACCCTGGACACGCTGGCCGATACCAAACTGGTGATCCTCTGGGGACATAACCCCAATGAAACGGTGTTCGGCCACACCAACCACTACTACCAGCAGATGAAAGCCAACGGCACACGCTTTGTGGTGGTTGACCCGCGCTACTCCGACACCGCCGCCTCGCTGGCTGACGAGTGGATCCCGCTGCTGCCGACCACCGACAACGCCCTGATGGACGCGATGATGTACGTCATCATCAGCGAAAACCTGCACGACCGCGCATTCATTGACCGCTACACCCTCGGCTTTGATGAGGCGTCCATGCCTGAGGGCGTGCCGCCGAATGAGTCGCTGGTGGCTTACCTGTTCGGACTGAAAGATGGCATCGAAAAAACGCCGCAATGGGCGGAAAAAATTACACGCGTCCCAGCGCAGACAATTCTTCAGCTTGCGCGCGATTACGCCACCACCAAACCCGCTGCCCTGATCCAGGGATGGGGGCCGCAGCGCCATAACAGCGGTGAACGCGCGGCGCGTGGCTCCACCCTGCTGGCGTCAATCACCGGCAATGTCGGCGTACGCGGCGGCTGGGCGGCCGGTTATGGCGGCATCGGCAACCGTAAATTCATGACCGGCCCGGAGTGCCCGGACAACCCGGTAGCGGCCAAAATTTCCATCATGAACTGGGTGCAGGCTGCGGATGACGCCACAAAAATCACGCCGGAAATGGGGCTGAAAGGCGCGGATCGGCTACAGAGCAACATCCGCATCCTGTTCTCACTCGGCAGTAACTACCTGGCGAACCAGAACCCGGATCTGTTGCAGGCGGTAAGCGTGCTGGAAGATGAGTCGCGTATTGAATTTATCGTCGCCAGCGATCTCTACCTGACCCCCAGCGCACGCTATGCTGACCTGTTGCTGCCGGAAACCAGCTTTATGGAGCGCTGGAATATTGGCGAAACCTGGGGTACCGGCAACTATGTCATCCTTTCTGAGAAGCTGATTGAACCGGACTTTGAGCGCCGCTCTGATTATGAGTGGCTGCGCGAGGTGGCGGCAAAACTTGGCGTCGAACCGCAGTTCAGTGAAGGCCGCTCGGAAAAAGCGTGGATCGCCCACATTGTCGAGACCACCCGCCAGGCGATGCCGGACGAGAATTTCCCGACCTTCGAAGAGCTTTGCGTTAAGCGGCAACATCTGTTCAAAGGCGCGCCGCATATCGCGTTTGAGAAAAATATCAACGACCCGGCCAATAACCCGTTCCCGACGCCGTCCGGCAAAATTGAGCTGTTCTCCAAACGGCTGTATGAGATGCAGCACCCGGAAATCCCCGCCCTCTCCCACTATGTGCCTGCCCATGAGGGGCCGGAAGATGCGTTACGTCAACGCTACCCATTGCAGCTGATCACCTGGAAAGGGAAAAACCGCGCCAACTCGACCCAATACCCGAACCCGTGGATGCAGGAAGTGCAGGAGCAGGTGCTGTGGATTAACCCGCAGGATGCCGGACGCCGCGGTATCCGGCAGGGCGACACTATCCGCATCTTTAACGATCGCGGCGTGATGGCGATTCCGGCCCACCTGACCGCGCGCATTATGCCCGGCGTGGTGGCGCTTCAGGCCGGGGCCTGGTGGCAACCGGATGAACACGGCGTGGATCGCGGCGGCTGCCCAAATGTCTTGACCTCGGCCCGCATCACCCCACTGGCAAAAGGCAACTCCCACCAGACGCTGTTGGTTGAGGTAAGCAAAGCATGAGTGCATTTCAGGAATTCCCGCCGGTCAGCGATCGGCAATTAGGCTTTTTTATCGACTCCTCGCGCTGCTCCGGCTGCAAAGCCTGCCAGGTCGCCTGTAAGGATAAAAACAACCTCGAAGTCGGGCGGCGCTTCCGCCGGGTGTATGAGGTGCAGGGCGGCGGCTTTATCCCGACCGGTAACGGCGGGCTGCGCAATAACGTCTTCGCTTACACCCTGTCGATTTCATGCAACCACTGCAGCGACCCGGTCTGCACCAAAAACTGCCCCACCACGGCGATGCACAAACGCCCCGGTGACGGCATTGTCCGGGTCAACACCGATAAGTGCGTGGGCTGCGGCTATTGCGCCTGGTCCTGCCCTTACGGTGCGCCCCAGCTCAATACCGAAACCGGGCAGATGTCGAAGTGCGATTTCTGCATCGATCTGCAAGCCAATGGCGAGGTGCCGGTCTGTGTGGCGACCTGCCCGCTGGGCGCCATTAAATTCGGCCCGATTGATGAACTGCGCGCTAAGTACGGCACGCTGAGTGACGTTAAGGGCCTGCCTGACTCCACGCTGACCCGGCCCAATCTGGTGGTCAGGGCGCATCAGGGCGCACAACAAGAGGTAAATAACGATGAATGAGTGGCCGTTACTGGTATTTACCCTGCTGGTGCAGGCATCGATAGGGATGGCGCTGATCGGCGCGCTGGGCGGCTACTGGCTGCGCCGGGCGCTCACCACAGAGCAGTGCTTTCTGGCGCTGCGCCCGCTGTTGCTGCTCGCCCCTATGCTGGCGGCTGGCGGGCTGTTGGTCTCGGTGGCGCACCTTGGTTATCCGCTGAATGCGTTCCATGCGCTGCGTCATGTGGCCAGTTCGTGGCTGAGCCGGGAGATTCTGCTGGCCAGCCTCTACCTCGGCATCGTGGGCCTGGTTGCCCTGCTGGCGTTGCTGACCCGCCGGGTTTATCCGTCACTGCTGCTGCTGGGCGGGCTGGTGGGACTGGCGGATGTGGGCTGTATGGCCGGCATTTACATCAACAGCGCCGTGGTGACCTGGATGCACCTGAATACCGCCGTCGCATTTTACGGCACGGTGTTTACGCTGGGCGTGATGCTGGGTGTGGTCACGCTGTGCCGGGGGCCGGTCAGCCAGCCGCTGATGCAGCGTCTGTTACTCACCGCCCTGCTGAGCTGTGTTGCAACGGCGGCAGCCCACTGGCTGGTGACGCCCGGCTACCTGGATTTTCTGGCACAGGCCGCCCGGCCGGTCACGCTGCCGTTTGATGCGGTGGCCGCGTTCCTGCGCAGCGAACCGTTGCGGATGGCCAGCGCAGCCCTGCTGATGGCAGCGATCGCGCTGATGGTGCTGTTGCTCTACCCGACCCGTCAGCGCGTTACTGTTCTGTACCGCAGCGGCATTGCGGTTGCCGCGTTGCTGGTGCTGCTGGCGCAAACCGGCAGCCGTTATGCCTTCTTTATACTTCACTGATATGCGTATCTTGCCTTTCATCTCTCCGCTGATGCCGCCCGGCATCAGCGGCCATTGCATCCGCAATAAAACCCAGAACGGCGGTTGTTCCGCCTGCGCGACAGCCTGCCAGACCGGTGCGATCTCTCTAGCAGCACGCCAGCCGGTGCTGGATGTGGAAAAGTGCCTGGGCTGTGGCGATTGTTTGTTCGCTTGCCCCGCTGATGCCATTGACTCCCTATCCCCAATAGAGAGGAAATACCAGGACAACACCCTGTCCGGCAAGGGGAATCGCTTTGTGCCCTCGGTGAACGAGTTACTGATGTGGCATGCATTACGTGGGATCCGGCGGGTCTCGCTCGATCGTGGTAACACCGCCTGGCAGGCTGCGGTGGTCGCGCTGAATTGTGTGCTTGCCCGCATTGGTGAGCCGATCTGGCAGATCGTTCACCCTGACGGTGAACAGGTCGATCATTCCCGCCGCCGCTGGCTCGGCCGCCCTTTTAACCAGGATCAATCTTCCGGCCGTATGCCTGCCGGTCAGCGGGCCGTACGCGCGGCCTTCCCGGCGATCAGCTGGTTCCAGGTGTCGGTTGATACCGAGGGCTGTACGCTGTGTGGTGCCTGTAGCCGCCTCTGCCCGGAGCAGGCGGTTACGCTTACCGGTACCCATCTTCAGATTGATGCTGCCCGCTGTACCGGCTGCCTGGCCTGCGAGGGCGTCTGCTTTCCCCGGGCGATCCATATAAAGCCGTGGGCGGCATCTGCTCATCCGCGCCTGCTGCCGGTAACGGCCTGCCAGTGCCGGGATTGCCGCACGGCCTTTGTCAGCTTTTCCGCCGATGAGACACGCTGCCCGCTCTGCCGTCGACATACACACGGTATGCGCGCCTTAACCTGATGAGATATCCCATGCGTATTGAATTACCGACGCTTTCCCGGCAGCTGAACCTGCTGGGCTGCGGCTTTCGTTTACCGCCCGACCACCCTGATATGGCCGGAGTGCTGGATCTGTTCGCCTCGCCAGACTGGGCCGCACATTGGCCGGGCGTTGCTGATGCCGACCTGTCGCGGTTGGCTGTACAGCTTATTCCGGCGGATCGTCATACAATCGCACTCGCCTGGCAGCGCCTGTTTGCCGGGCCGGGCGCGCAGCCTGCGCCGCCGTGGGGATCGGTCTACCTCGACCCGGAACACGTGCTGCGCGGCTGCTCCACGGTGGCCCTCAGCCACTTTCTGCAACGTGAACACCTGCAACTGCATACGGAGTCACCGGAGCCGCCCGACCATCTGGGGCTGATACTGTTTCAGGCGGCTGTACTGGCGGCAGAAGGGCGTGAGGCAGCGTTAATTACGTTGCTGGAAGATCACCTGCTGAGTTGGTTGCCGCTGTTCGTCCACCCGCTCGAACAGGCTGAACAGCGGGGTTTTTATCCGGCGCTGGCCGGGTTAACGCTGCTGACCGTACAGGGTGCCGTGGCCGCCCTGAAAAACCGGCCGGAACCGGTATAGAGGGCCGATCACCGTTATCCTTACCAGACGTCAGGCTTTAGGGAGGAAGTATGGCCTGGCATGCCGCATCGCCTGCACCTTCTTGTGGAGGAAGGCATAAAAAAATCCGCGATGCCGGTTGAACAGCATCGCGGATTTTTCATTCACTTTCTCTGTATGGCATTAAGAACGAATGAAGGCGAGCAGATCAGCGTTGATCACCTCGGCATGGGTCGTATGCATACCGTGCGGATAACCGGCATACACTTTAAGCGTGCTGTCAGGCAGTAATTTATCCTGAAGTAACGACGCCACTTTATAAGGCACCACCTGATCGTCGTCACCCTGCATGACCAGCGTCGGCACGGTGATTGCCTGTAAATCTTCCGTCTGATCGGTTTCGGAAAACGCTTTGATGCCTTCATAATGCGCCTTGGCACCGCCCATCATGCCTTGCCGCCACCAGTTTTGAATGGTGCCCTGGGAAACCTGCGCGCCTTCCCGGTTAAAGCCATAAAATGGCCCGGCCGCGACATCAAGATAGAACTGGGCACGGTTGGCGGCCAGCGCTGCACGGAAGCCATCAAATACTTCACGCGGCGTGCCGTCAGGGTTGTTTTCCGTTTTCACCATCAGGGGCGGAACCGCGCTGATCAGCACCGCTTTCGCCACACGCCCCTGTGGCTGCCCATGTCTGGCGACATAACGGGCCACCTGGCCGCCGCCGGTGGAATGGCCAACATGTATCGCATTATAAAGATCCAGATGTTCAACCACTGCTGAAGCGTCGGCCGCATAATGATCCATGTCATGGCCGTCACTGACCTGATCCGAGCGGCCATGGCCGCGCCGGTCAATCGCGATCACCCGGAACCCCTCTGTCAGGAAGAACAGCATCTGGTTATCCCAGTCATCGGCGCTTAACGGCCAGCCATGGTGAAAAACAATGGGTTGCGCATCTTTTGCGCCCCAGTCTTTGAAGTAGATATTGACGCCATCTTTCGTCGTTACAAATGCCATAGCACAAACTCCTCATGTAATAGAAAAACAACGGGGGTTGTTATTAATACGTGTAGAGCCTAGAGGGCGTTAACAGCCGGAAAATCAACGTCGGTATCATTGACGCGGTTGAACATATTGGTAAACAGAATTGCCGTCACTACACCGATAGTTTCAACCACTTGCTGGTCAGTGAATCCCGCTGACCTAAAGGCATTAACATAGCCCGGTGCTACTGTGCCACGCGTAGTGACCAGAATCTGCACAAATTTAACCAGCGCATCAATTTTGGTATTTTCCTCAAAATATCCCTGGCGCAATTGCAGGGTCTGGGCTTCCGAGTAACCCGCTTTGCGGGCCAACGGTGTATGCGCCGCGAGGCAGTAATCACAGCCGCTCTCTTCACTGACAATGAGATTAATCGCTTCACGTTCACGCGCATTCAGGCTGCTTCTGGCCAGCGCGACGTTAAGTTGCAGCGTTTGGGCCAGAATATCGGGCGCGTGGCTGCCAATGGCTAAATAAGCATTAGGCACCCGGCCCATGACATTTTTAATATTGCCAAACACCTCAGCGGTTTTTCCGGTAGCTTCTTCTGCTGTGGGGGCAGGTAAACGGCTCATGTGATTCTCCATGTCATGCTATTGATAGGGTGGAAAAATTGGCGTCATTCAGCGGTGAGATAACGTGATGCCGGGCTGTTATGGGAGAAATCACTGATAATAGCCTGCCGCGCCTGCTCCCAGTTTTTCAGCCGGGTTTCATCGTGAAGAGAAGGAATCGTGATGAGCTCACCCTGCCGGAACCCGGCCAGCGCCGCATCGACCATATCCTGGGCATTCATCACGATTGCCGGATCAACCTTATCCAACGACAGCCCGCCGTTTTCCCAGAAAGGGGTGGCCGTGGCACTGGGTAAAACAGCCTGAACCTGAATCCCCTTTCCGGCCAATTCATGCTGTAAGGACTGGCTGAATGCCAGGACATACGCCTTACTGGCGCCGTAAACCCCATTCAGCACCTCAGGGGCGATGCCGACAATCGACGCGATGTTGATGATCGCCCCTTTACCGCGCGCAATAAACCCCGGTACCACGGCGTAGGTCAGGCGTGTCAGGGCCGTTATGTTGAGGTTGATCATGGCCGTCATCTTGTCCACGTTGCTCTCAACCAATGAGGTGTGGGTGCCAATCCCGGCGTTATTGACCAATAGCGTGATGCTGAGATCGTCGCGCAATTTCGCTTCCAATCCTGCCAGCGCATGCGGATCGCCCAGGTCAGCCACAACCACTTCCACATTCCGCCCGGTGTCGGTGGTGATATGGCCGGCCATTTGGTTTAGCCGGTTGTGATTGCGGGCAATAATAATCAGGTCATACCCCATCTTTGCCAGTTTGGCGGCATAAATCGCGCCCATCCCGGTGGATGCGCCGGTTACCACAGCCGTACCTTTAACGTCACTCATCGTGTTCACCTCTTGACTATATGTATTGGATGAACCCAGATTACGGGATGTCGGATGGCGAAAAATGACGCATAAGGGCGTCATTTCAGACATCCTGCCTCGTCGTTTTGGTCGGGGGTGAAGAGCAGCAGAGGCCAACGCATCCTATGCAGGGATGGGTTTAACGTTAACGTAACGCACGCCGGATGTTGATATGCACAAAGTAGGACTTTTGATTGCCGATCAGTTCCAGTCGCTGGCGCTGTCGACACTGAGCATTTTCGAGTTCGCGAATTTAGTCATTGCGGAGCCTTTCTATCAATGCACTGTTTACTCGGAGTCTGGCGGGCCGGTCTCCTCCTCTTATGGCATCAGCGTGGGGAGCCTGGCGCTGTCGGAGAACGTGGAAGCGGATACCTGGCTGGTGGGTGGGGTGCTGATGCCGGTGAAATTCCCGGCCACTGACGGCGTTATCCACTTTCTCCAGACGTCAGCACGGCGTGCGCGGCGGGTCGCGGGCATTTGTACCGGCGCATTCGTGCTGGCGCAGGCCGGGCTACTGGCGGAGCGGCGCGCCACCACGCACTGGGCCTATGCGCAGAGCATGAAAGCCCTGCACCCCACGGTAAAAACGGAAGATGACAGGATCTATATCATTGACGACCAGATCTGGACTTCCGCCGGTATGACGGCCGGGCTGGATATGGTGCTGGCGATGGTAGAAAAAGATCTGGGGGCAGAAGTCACCAGAAGTGTGGCGCAACGGATGGTAATGAATCAGCGGCGGGCCGGCGGGCAGCGGCAGCATTCAGAGCTGCTGGCGTATACCCCACAAAGCGACCGTTTGCAGACGGCGCTGGCATTCATCCGGAACAACCTCACTAAGACCCTGTCCGTTGAGCAGGTGGCTGATGCGGTTTACCTCAGTGCGAGGCAGCTCAACCGCTTATTTCTGGCGGAAACCGGAAAGTCACCCGCCCGGGCCATTGAAAGTATCCGGCTGGAAGCCGCCCGGCTGATGATTGAGAAAAGCCGCCTTTCGCTGGAGGTTATCGCCCGTGAAGCCGGGTTCAGGGATCGGCGGCATATGCGTGATGTTTTTATGCGCGGGTACGGCATTCCGCCGCAGGCTCTGCGAACCGGAAAAAGCGTAAATGTTGCCGGATGACCGCACGGGTACAGCAATGAAAAGCCCCGGTTCCGGTTTTACATAAAACCGAAACCGGGGCTAAGACGCGAGGGAATTACTCGACGGTGACCGATTTCGCCAGGTTACGCGGCTGGTCGACGTCGGTGCCTTTGATCAGCGCCACGTGGTATGCCAGCAACTGCAACGGCACGGTGTAGAAGATCGGGGCGACAATCTCTTCCACATGCGGCAGAGGGATAATCTTCATGCCTTCGCTGTCACTGAAACCGGCATCCTGATCGGCGAATACATAGAGCAGGCCGCCACGGGCGCGCACTTCCTCGATGTTGGATTTCAGCTTCTCCAGCAGCTCGTTATTCGGTGCGACCACAATCACCGGCATATCGGCATCAATCAGCGCCAGCGGGCCATGTTTCAATTCACCGGCGGCGTAGGCTTCCGCGTGGATGTAAGAGATCTCTTTCAGCTTCAGCGCCCCTTCCATCGCGATCGGGTATTGATCGCCACGGCCGAGGAACAGCGCGTGATGCTTATCGGAGAAGCCTTCAGCCAGCGGCTCGATCGACTTGTCCAGCGAGAGCATCTGCTCAATACGTGCCGGCAACGCCTGCAACGCATGAACAATCTCATGCTCGATGCTCTCGTTCATCCCTTTCAGGTGGCCCAGACGCGCCACCAGCATCAGCAGCACGGTTAACTGCGTGGTAAAAGCTTTGGTAGACGCCACGCCAATTTCGGTGCCCGCTTTGGTCATCAGCGCCAGATCGGACTCACGCACCAGTGAGGAGCCGGCCACGTTGCACACCGCCAGCGAACCGAGGTAGCCCAGCTCTTTGGAGAGGCGCAGCGCGGCCAGCGTATCGGCGGTTTCACCGGACTGGGAAAGCGTGATGATCAGGCTGCCCGGGCGCACCGCGGATTTGCGGTAGCGGAATTCGGAAGCGATCTCGACATCACAAGGCACGCCCGCCAGCGACTCAAACCAGTAACGCGCCACCATGCCGGAGTGGTAAGAGGTACCACAGGCGATGATCTGCACATGCTGCACGCGTGCCAGCATATCGTCGGCCTGCGGGCCAAGCTCGCTCAGGTCAATCTGCCCGTGGCTGAAACGACCGGCCAGGGTGTTTTTGATCGCCTGCGGCTGCTCGTAGATCTCTTTCTGCATATAGTGGCGATACGCGCCTTTGTCACCGGCATCGTACTGCACCTGGGATTCAATCTCCGGGCGCATGGCCGGGTTGCCCTGCTTGTCGAAAATGGTCACGCTGCGACGGGTCACTTCCACCACGTCGCCCTCTTCCAGGAACTGGAAGCGGCGGGTCACCGGCAGCAGGGCCAACTGGTCAGAGGCGATGAAGTTTTCGCCCATGCCGCGGCCAATCACCAGCGGGCTGCCGGAGCGGGCCGCCACCAGCACGCCCGGGTCACGGCTGTCCATGACGACGGTGCCGTAGGCCCCGCGCAGCTGGGGGATCACCCGCTGGACGACGTCCAGCAGCGAACCGCCCTGTTGCAGCTCCCAGTGCACCAGATGCGCAATCACTTCGGTGTCGGTTTCTGACACAAAGCGGTAGCCGCGTTCCATCAGGATTTCACGCAGCGGCTCATGGTTTTCAATAATGCCGTTGTGCACCACGCTGACGTACTCAGACACATGCGGGTGTGCATTCGCCTCAGAAGGCTCGCCGTGCGTTGCCCAACGGGTATGGGCGATGCCGGTGCCGCCGGTCAGCGGTTCAGCCTCTACCGCTTCCGCCAGCTTCTGGACTTTACCAACCCGGCGTACACGTGCCATATGGCCCTGGCTATCCACGACCGCCAGGCCCGCGGAGTCATAACCGCGATACTCCAGACGACGCAACCCTTCGATCAGGATCTCAGCAATATCACGTTGCGCTACTGCGCCAACAATTCCACACATGGATGTTAATTCCTATTAAGGCCACTTGATGGCCTACGATGTCTTCGACCTGATATCCCGGTGTTTCCGGGGTCCCCGAGCCTTGTAGAGTGCGGGGTTATTATGTTTTGCCCTGTGCTCGCGGCAGAACACAGGGCAAAACAGAGTCGGGAGCCGCGCCCCCAACTCAGGGTTCTCAGCGCTTTTTCATCAGCGCTTTTTCAATCAACGTTTTTTCACGGGACGCTGCCAGTCCGGTTTGTGCTGCTGTGGTACACGGCTGATCAGCAGGCCGTTGTCCGGCACATCACGCGTGACGGTGGTACCGGCGGCGATGGTGACGCGGTTACCAACGCTGACCGGTGCCACCAGCTGGGTATCAGAGCCGACAAATACATCATCCCCGATCACCGTTTTATGTTTGTTTGCGCCATCGTAGTTACAGGTGATGGTGCCTGCACCGATGTTCACGTTGCTGCCGATGTCGGCGTCACCCAGGTAGGAGAGGTGGCCGGCTTTAGTGCCTTTGCCCAGGCGGGCTTTTTTCACTTCAACAAAGTTGCCGACATGCACGCTCTCCGCCAGCTCACTGCCGGGGCGCAAGCGGGCAAACGGGCCGACGGTACACGCGGCCGCCAGCGTGGCATCTTCAATCACCGTGTAGGGGCTGATTTCGCTGTCATCGCCGATTTCGCAGTTTTTCAGCACGCAGCCCGCCGCAATCTTCACCCGGTTACCGAGCTTGACCCGGCCTTCGATAATCACATTGGCGTCGATCACCACATCGCGGCCATGCTCCAGCGTGCCGCGCAGGTCAAAACGTGCCGGATCAAGCAGCATCACCCCGGCCAGCAGCAACTTCTCTGCCTGTTCGGCCTGATAAATGCGCTCCAGGCGGGAGAGTTGCAGGCGGTTGTTCACGCCTTCCACTTCACTCAACCGTTCAGGGTGTACGGCAGCGATGGTATGGCCTTCCGCATGCGCCAGCGCGATGATGTCGGTGATATAGTATTCGCCCTGCGCGTTATTGTTCGACAGGCGGCCCAGCCAGCGTTTGAGATCGCCGCCGTTAGCCACCAGAATGCCGGTGTTCACTTCCGTGATCGCGCGCTGTTCCGGCGTGGCATCTTTCTGCTCAACGATCCCGGTTACCTCACCACCTTCGCGCACGATGCGGCCGTAACCGGTTGGGTCGTCCAGCTTCACCGTCAGCAGGCCGATGCCGCCTGCGGGTTTGGCCTGCAGCAGCTGTTGCAGCGTGGTCACCGAGATTAACGGCACATCGCCGTACAGCATCAGGATATCTTCATCATCAGCAAAGTGCGGGGCCGCCTGCTGCATGGCGTGGCCGGTGCCGAGCTGTTCTGCCTGTAACACCCAGTTAAGTGGGCTATGCGACAGGCGCTCTTTCAGCAAGTCACCACCATGGCCGTAAACCAGATGCACCTGCGCGGCACCCAGTTGCGTTGCGGCATCAATCACATGCTGAACCATGGGCTTGCCGGCCAAAGGGTGCAGAACTTTTGGGAGATCGGAATACATGCGCGTTCCCTTGCCGGCAGCAAGGATCACAACGCTCAATGAGCTGTTCGACATAAGCAATCTGATAGCCTTATTAAGAAGTGAAAAGTAAACCTGTTCGCTGAACCAAATACTACATATTTTTCAGTGAAAATGCTGCGTAAGCCGCACCGGGCAAGGCTTACCTGCTTATTACTCACCATAACGAATTTTGGCGTGAAGCGCCGGGAAAGCGGGGGATTTTTTCAGGGAATCTGTGGGTTTTATCGTCGGGGCCAAAGAAACGCCCGGCTTTTTTAAAGGTAAAAAAAAAGCGACCCTAAGGCCGCTTTCTTATTGACGCGATTACGGTGGTGGTTTATCCCCGCTCTCGCGGGGAACACGCAATTACATCGCTTTTCTGGTCAACTCGATGACGCGCAGTTTCGCGATCGCTTTGGCCAGTTCAGCCGATGCCTGAGCATAGTCGACGTCACCGTGAGAGCTATGGATATGTTCTTCCGCCTTGCGCTTAGCTTCCAGCGCGCGAGCTTCGTCAAGATCCTGCCCACGAATGGCGGTGTCAGCCAGAACGGTTACCGCACTCGGTTGCACCTCAAGGATGCCGCCGGAGAGGTAGATATACTCTTCTTCACCGTGCTGTTTAACAATACGCACCATGCCAGGCTTAATGGCAGTGAGCAGCGGCGCATGGCCAGGGAAAATACCCAGCTCACCTTCGCTACCCGTCACCTGGATTTTTTGCACCAGACCGGAAAACATCCGTTTTTCAGCACTGACGACATCCAGATGGTAAGTCATTGCAGCCATGTCACCCTCCTCTCAAAGCGTTACAGTTTCTTGGCTTTTTCCACTGCTTCATCAATGGAGCCAACCATGTAGAACGCCTGCTCCGGCAGGTGGTCGTAATCACCGTCCATAATGCCTTTGAAGCCGCTGATAGTGTCTTTCAGGGAGACGTATTTGCCCGGTGCACCGGTGAATACTTCTGCCACGAAGAACGGCTGGGACAGGAAGCGCTGAATCTTACGGGAACGGGCAACCACCAGCTTGTCTTCTTCAGACAGCTCGTCCATACCCAGAATCGCGATGATGTCTTTCAGCTCCTGGTAACGTTGCAGCAGAGACTGCACGCCACGCGCCACATCATAGTGTTCCTGACCAACAACCAGCGGGTCCAGCTGACGGCTGGTGGAGTCGAGTGGGTCAACCGCCGGGTAGATACCCAGAGAAGCGATTTGACGGCTCAGTACCACGGTAGCATCCAGGTGGGCGAAGGTGGTCGCCGGAGACGGGTCAGTCAAGTCATCCGCAGGGACGTAAACGGCCTGTACGGAAGTGATAGAACCGGTCTTGGTTGAGGTGATACGTTCCTGCAGAACGCCCATCTCTTCCGCCAGGGTCGGCTGGTAACCTACTGCAGACGGCATACGGCCGAGCAGTGCGGATACTTCAGTACCGGCCAGGGTGTAACGGTAGATGTTATCGACGAACAGCAGAACGTCACGGCCTTCGTCACGGAATTTCTCAGCCATGGTCAGGCCGGTCAGTGCAACGCGCAGACGGTTACCCGGCGGCTCGTTCATCTGGCCATACACCAGGGATACTTTGTCGATAACGTTGGAGTCGGTCATTTCGTGGTAGAAGTCGTTACCTTCACGGGTACGCTCGCCCACGCCTGCAAACACGGAGTAACCGGAGTGCTCGATCGCGATGTTACGGATCAGCTCCATCATGTTTACGGTTTTACCTACACCCGCACCACCGAACAGACCGACTTTACCGCCCTTAGCGAACGGACACATCAGGTCGATAACCTTGATGCCGGTTTCCAGCAGTTCCTGGGAGCTGGACAGCTCTTCGTAGCTTGGTGCCGCGCGGTGGATAGCCCAACGCTCTTCTTCACCAATGTCGCCTTTCATGTCGATTGGTTCACCCAATACGTTCATGATACGGCCCAGGGTTGCTTTACCCACCGGTACTTCGATCGGGTGTTCCAGGTTGATAACCTTCAACCCGCGGCGCAGGCCGTCGGAGGTACCCATTGCGATACAACGGACAACACCGCCACCCAGCTGTTGCTGAACTTCCAGCACCAGTTTGGACGCGCCGTTGTCAACCTCAAGTGCTTCGTACACGTTTGGTACGGCATCCTGAGGGAACTCGACGTCCACTACGGCGCCGATTACCTGGATAATCTTTCCAGTAGCCATCTTGAATCCTCTACGTAATTCGTAAACCTAGCTTAAACCGCAGCGGCCCCCGAGACGATCTCGGTAAGTTCTTGAGTGATGCTGGCCTGACGGGCTTTGTTGTATACCAACTGAAGCTCTTTGATCAGGCTACCGCCGTTATCGGTTGCGGCTTTCATCGCGACCATTCGTGCGGCCTGCTCGCTGGCCAGGTTTTCCACGACGCCCTGATAAACCTGTGATTCCACATAGCGGCGCAGCAGGGTATCCAGCAGCGCTTTCGGATCGGGTTCATACAGGTAATCCCAGGATTTCTTCTCCAGAACGCCATCTTCCGCAGGCGGAAGCGGCAGCAGTTGAAGAACCTGCGGAACCTGGGACATCGTATTGATAAACTTGTTACTGACGATGTAAAGCTTGTCCAGACGACCTTCGTCGTAGGCTTGCAGCATTACTTTCACCGGGCCAATCAGATCAGACAGGGAAGGTTTATCCCCCATGCCGGTGACCTGGGCAACCACGTTGCCGCCTACGGCGCCAAAGAAAGAGGCCGCTTTCGAACCAATCACAGCCAGATCGGCCTGAACGCCTTTATCGGACCAACCTTTCATGTCTGCCAGCAGTTTCTTGAACAGGTTAATGTTCAAGCCGCCGCACAGACCACGGTCAGTAGACACCACCAGATACCCAACGCGCTTCACATCGCGGTCGTCCAGGTAGGGGTGTTTGTATTCCAGATTACCCAACGCAAGGTGACCAATCACGTTGCGCATGGTCTCTGCATAAGGACGGCTGGCTGCCATGCGCTCCTGCGATTTACGCATTTTGGAGGCGGCGACCATCTCCATCGCTTTTGTGATCTTCTGCGTGTTTTGCACGCTTGCGATCTTACCACGTATCTCTTTTGCGCCGGCCATCTCTGCTTCTCCTCATTGCCAGACGGCCTGCTGTTCTTTCAAACAGCAGGACCGTTCAGCGTTACCAGGACTGGGTTGCTTTGAAGGTATCCAGCAGGCCTTTCAGCTTGCTTTCAATCTCATCGTTGTAACCGCCAGTTTGGTTGATTTGGTTCAGCAGATCACCGTGTTCGCGATCGGCGAAGGCCATCAGGGCAGCTTCGAAGCTCACCACTTTGGACACTTCGACGTCTTCCAGATAACCACGCTCAGCAGCAAACAGCACCAGGGCCTGTTGAGCAACGGACATCGGCGCGTATTGTTTCTGTTTCAGCAGCTCGGTCACTTTCTGACCGTGGCTCAGCTGTTTACGCGTCGCGTCATCCAGATCGGAAGCGAACTGAGAGAACGCAGCCAGTTCACGGTACTGTGCCAGTGCGGTACGGATACCACCGGACAGTTTTTTCATGATCTTGGTCTGTGCTGCACCACCCACACGGGATACGGAGATCCCTGGGTTAACCGCAGGACGGATACCGGAGTTAAACAGGTTGGATTCCAGGAAGATCTGACCATCGGTAATCGAGATTACGTTGGTCGGAACGAACGCGGAAACGTCACCCGCCTGCGTTTCAATCAGCGGCAGCGCGGTCAGGGAACCGGTTTTACCTTTCACTTCACCTTTGGTGAATGCTTCAACGTAGTCAGCGTTAACACGCGCTGCACGCTCCAGCAAACGGGAGTGGAGGTAGAACACGTCACCCGGATAGGCTTCACGGCCCGGCGGACGACGCAGCAGCAGGGAGATCTGACGGTAAGCAACAGCCTGTTTGGACAGGTCATCGTAAACGATCAGGGCATCTTCGCCGCGGTCACGGAAGTATTCGCCCATCGCACAACCGGCATACGGCGCCAGGTATTGCAGTGCAGCGGATTCAGACGCGGTTGCCACAACCACAATGGTGTTGGCCAGTGCGCCGTGCTCTTCCAGTTTACGTACCACGTTAGACACGGTAGACGCTTTCTGGCCGATAGCCACGTAGATACATTTGATGCCGGAGTCGCGTTGGTTGATGATCGCATCGATCGCCAGCGCGGTTTTACCGGTCTGACGGTCGCCGATGATCAGCTCACGCTGGCCACGGCCGATTGGAATCATCGCATCCACGGATTTGTAACCGGTCTGAACCGGCTGATCAACGGATTGACGGGCGATAACGCCCGGTGCGATAGCTTCAACCGGGGAGAAGCCGTCGTTGTCGACCGGCCCTTTACCATCGATAGGTGCGCCCAGGGTGTTCACTACGCGGCCCAGCAGGCCACGGCCAACCGGAACTTCCAGGATACGGCCGGTGCATTTCACCTTCATGCCTTCAGCCAGGTCCGCATACGGACCCATGACCACAGCACCGACAGAGTCGCGTTCCAGGTTAAGTGCGATAGCGTAACGGTTGCCGGGCAGGGCGATCATCTCACCCTGCATGACATCGGCCAGGCCGTGTACGCGGATAATCCCGTCACTGACGGAAACGATAGTACCTTCATTGTGAGCTTCGCTCACTACATTGAACTGAGCAATGCGCTGCTTGATCAGTTCGCTGATTTCGGTGGAATTCAGTTGCATGCTCCAGTCCCCTTAAGACTGCAAGACGTCTGCCAGGCGATCCAAACGACCGCGTACGCTGCCGTCAATCACCATATCGCCTGCGCGGATTACTACGCCGGCCATTACAGACTTATCAATTTTGCAATTCAGCTTAACTTTGCGTGACAGACGTTTTTCCATCGCAGCGGTAATTTTTACCAGCTGGGCATCATTCAGTGTGGTGGCGGAAATCACTTCGACTTCGACCGTGGCCTCGAGGGAGGCGCGCAGTGCAATGAACTGCTCTAACACTTCAGGAAGGACGGATAAACGGTTGTTCTCAGCCATCACCTTAATCAGGTTCTGGCCGGCTTGGTCGAGTTGATCACCACATACGGCAATGAACGTTGCAGACATGGTTTCCGGTGCAACAGCACCGGAAAGCAAGGCTTTAATCTGTTCGTTGCGCGTCACTTCAGCGGTAAACGCCAGCATCTGCTGCCAGCGGTCGATGCATTGGTGCTCAACGGCAAAGTCAAATGCTGCTTTGGCGTAGGGGCGAGCTACCGTGACAAATTCAGACATCGGCCCCTCCCTCCTTACAGTTCAGCGACCAGTTTATCAACGATGTCGCTGTTAGCAGCTTCATCCACGGAACGTTCAATGATCTTCTCGGCGCCAGCAATTGCCAGTACAGCGACTTGCTTACGCAACTCTTCACGAGCGCGTTTACGTTCGGCTTCGATCTCAGCCTGTGCTTGCGCCACGATTTTGTTACGTTCCTGCTCTGCTTCGGCTTTTGCGTCCTCGACAATCTGAGAGCCACGCTTGTTGGCTTGCTCAATGATCACCTGGGCTTCGGCCTTGGCTTTTTTCAGCTGGTCGGTCGCATCGGCTTGCGCGAGGTCCAGATCTTTTTTGGCACGTTCTGCTGAAGCAAGACCGTCAGCAATTTCTTTCTGACGCTTCTCGATGGCAGCCATAATTGGCGGCCATACATACTTCATGCAGAACCAGACAAACAGGACGAACGCGATGGCCTGGCCGAGGATTGTTGCGTTAAGATTCACAGCACAATGCCTCTTTCAAAGTTAATAGTTTGATGTGATCCACTGTAGAGAAAAATCTCTACTACGCGACCGCAAACATCACGTACAGGCCCAGACCAACAGCGATCATCGGGATGGCGTCAACCAGGCCCATAACGATGAAGAATTGTGTACGCAGCAGAGGAATCAGGTCAGGCTGACGTGCAGCGCCTTCCAAGAATTTACCACCCAGGATGCCGATACCGATCGCAGCACCGATTGCCGCCAGGCCCATCATCACAGCGGCAGCCATGTACAGCAGATCCATACTCAGGTTTTCCATGACAGTCTCCAGTTTGTTTCAGTTAAACGCAGTAGTGTTGAAAGAAAATCAGTGTTCTTCAGACGCCATCGACAGATAAACAATCGTCAGAACCATGAAAATAAAGGCTTGCAGCGTAATGATCAGGATGTGGAAAATGGCCCACGGCACACTCAGAACCCACTGTGACCACCACGGCAGCAAACCGGCAATCAGGATGAAGATCAACTCACCCGCATACATGTTGCCGAACAGTCGCAGACCCAGAGAAACAGGTTTGGACAGCAGGCTGACACCTTCCAAGATCAGGTTGATTGGAATGAATACCGGATGGTTGAACGGCTGCATCGTCAATTCTTTAACGAAGCCGCCAACCCCTTTCATTTTGATGCTGTAGAACAGAATCAGAATGAATACGCCCAATGCCATCGACAATGTGATGTTCACATCAGCGGTAGGCACCACACGCAGGGCAGGAAGCCCGAGGACATGTTCACCGAGATAAGGCAGCAGGTCGATAGGCAGCAGGTCCATCATGTTCATCAGGAAAACCCAGACGAAAACGGTGAGCGCGAGCGGTGCAATCACTTTGCTCTTGCCGTGATACATATCACGGACACTGCTGTCGACAAACCCGACAACCAGCTCAACGGCTGTTTGCAGTTTGCCAGGGACGCCACTGGTGGCGTTTTTTGCTACTTTACGGAAAATAACCAGAAAGAGCAGACCGAGGACCACGGAGAAAAACATCGAATCGATGTTTATCGACCAGAATCCCGTCCCCACCTGCAGCTGAGTCAGATGGTGACCGATATACTCTTGAGGAGTAGAGATTTCTCCAGATGCAGACATGATGCCTCTTACCCTTTTGTAGTTAGATACAAAAACCGCTAGGCGCGGTAACTGTTAATCACGGCTGGTGCCAGTATCTGCGTGAGCAACACCGATAGATAGGTTATGCCGAGCGGGATGAACACCGCCTTAAGCACACCCAGGGCGATTACCACCAACGCAATGGTGATGACAACCTTCAACGCTTCTCCGATGGCGAACGACCAGGCGACTCGGCCAGAGAGCGGCGTATTTGCCTGGTGACGCCACGCAAACAGCATAAACAGTGCATTCGGTAACCAGGCGGCAAACCCGCCGGCTAAAGCAGAAACACTCCATTCCAGGCCTTTGAGCCCAAAGACGGCACTGAGCAGAACAAAGGTCAATAACTGCACTGACAGCAGTTTTCCGGCAACCTTCCCGCTGTAAAGGGATGCAGACATGACGTTTGTTCTCTCCGTAACTCAGTGGAGGTATGCTGAGTGTCGTATAAAACTGCCTTTGTACGACCGAGTCAAGCAGCAAAAACCGAGCAAATTATACGGTTCACTCAAGCGAATTCAATCGATAAGTAGCGAAAAGGTGAACAATTATTTAAATTTAATTCTGTAGGGCTATTTTCCTAAGGAAACTATCCCTGAAATGACAAGATAATAATTGTCTGATTATTCCACTACCATTCATATAAGTGTGCACAAGATCACACAAAATAGTTGTGCCCGCTCCGGCAAATGCACGCTCAGCGCGGATGGAGCAGCAGATTGATTTTTAAACCTTATAAAAATCAATCTGCTAAATTGTTTGGTGTCAAAAAGAAGACGAACACTTAATTCAAACCTTTTTTTGACATTTTACCCCGAAAATAAGCAACAAAAATATTACATTTAATATATTTGTTTGAGAATGAATCTCATTACCACGTCGACCTATTTTCAGGTTTTTACGCAGTGATTCAAATAACCATGCTACAACTCTGTGAAATATTGGTAACCGTTGCGCATATTGGCCCCATATAATTAGCAGGCTTATGTTAACGTCCGAAACGGCCAGATGATTTATCCTTTTTTGATAAAGCGCAAAATCCTACGCTTTTAAAATCACTGCACTTTCAAAATCACCAGATGACGTTCACCGTCAAGTTCAGGAACCGTCAGTTTCACCACCTGCTCCACCCCTACCCTCTCCGGCAATGTGGCAAGTTCATCATCAGGGCGCACCCCTTTCAGGGCGTAGAAGCGCCCCTGGGCCGGCTCCGGCAGATGGCGGCACCAGGAGACCATGTCCTGCAAGGAGGCAAACGCACGGCTGATGACGCCGTCAAACGGCGGCTCAGCGGAGAATTCCTCAACACGGCTCTGTACCGGCGTAATGTTAGTAAGCCCTAACTCATGCTGTACCTGCCGTAAAAAGCGGACGCGTTTGCCCAGGCTGTCCAGCAGGGTGAAATGTGCATCAGGGCGGACAATGGCCAATGGAATGCCGGGTAACCCCGGCCCGGTGCCCACATCAATAAAACGGCTGCCCTGCAGGTGAGGGTTAACCACAATACTGTCAAGAATGTGGCGTACCAGCATCTGGCGCGGATCGCGCACTGAGGTCAGATTATAGGCTTTGTTCCATTTATCCAGCATCCCCACGTAAGCCAGCAGTTGGTGCTTCTGCTGATCGGGCAACACAATGCCGGCCTGGTTAAGCAACGCGTCGAGTTTTTGCAGCACAGGAAATTCCTTTGGCACAGCATGACTGCTGTGGTTAATCATTATTCAGGGAACGTAAAGCGAGAGAGAAGCCGCCAGCCCGCAGGCTGACGGCTCCGGTGATAAGGCTCAGGCGCTGCGACGCAGCAGGCCCTGTTTTTTCAGCCAGATCAGCAAAATAGAGATAGCAGCCGGTGTCACGCCTGAAATGCGTGATGCCTGGCCGATTGAGCTGGGCTTGTGATCGTTGAGTTTGGCGATCACCTCATTCGACAGGCCGGACACCTGATGGTAGTCCAGATCCACAGGCAGCACGGTATTTTCATTGCGCTGCTGCTTATTGATCTCATCCTGCTGGCGGGCGATATAGCCTTCGTACTTGACCTGGATCTCCACCTGCTCCGCCGATTGCGGATCGCTCAGCCCCGGCGCGAACATCGGCATCCCGATCATCTGCTGGTAGGTCATCTCCGGGCGACGCAGCAGTTCTTCACCGCTGGCCTCACGTGAAAGCGGCGCTTTCAGCAGGGCATTGACCTGTTCCACCTGTTCCGAATGCGGGTGAACCCACAGGCTGCGCAGACGCTGGCGCTCCTGCTCAATCTGTTCAACCTTCTCACAGTAGCGCGCCCAGCGCAGATCATCCACCAGGCCAAGCTCACGCCCTTTTTCGGTCAGGCGCAGATCGGCATTGTCTTCACGCAGCATCAGGCGGTACTCCGCCCGTGAGGTAAACATGCGGTACGGTTCTTTGGTGCCCAGCGTGCTGAGGTCGTCAACCAGCACGCCCAGGTAAGCCTGATCGCGGCGCGGTGACCAGCCTTCGTCCTCATTGGCGTAACGCCCGGCATTCAGGCCTGCCAGCAGCCCCTGGGCTGCTGCTTCTTCGTAGCCGGTGGTGCCGTTGATCTGCCCGGCAAAGAACAGGCCCTGGATGAATTTGCTTTCCAGTGTGGGTTTCAGATCGCGCGGATCGAAGAAATCGTACTCGATCGCATAACCCGGACGCACAATGCGCGCATTTTCCATGCCGCGCATGGAACGGACAATCTGCATCTGGACGTCAAACGGCAGGCTGGTAGAGATGCCGTTTGGATAAATTTCGTTACTGGTCAGCCCTTCAGGTTCAAGGAAGATCTGATGCGCGTTACGATCGGCAAAGCGCATTACTTTGTCTTCGATCGACGGACAATAACGCGGGCCAATCCCTTCGATGATCCCGGCGTACATCGGACTGCGATCCAGGTTCTGGCGGATCACCTCATGGGTCTGCTCGTTGGTATGTGTGATGTAGCACGGGATCTGCCGCGGGTGCTGTGACGCATTGCCCATGAACGAGAACACCGGTGCCGGGTTATCGCCATGCTGTTCATCCAGCACGCTGAAATCGATGGTGCGTGCGTCGATCCTTGGCGGTGTGCCGGTTTTCAGACGATTTACCCGCAGCGGTAACTCACGCAAACGGCGTGACAACGAGATCGCCGGAGGATCGCCTGCGCGGCCCCCACTGAAGTTTTCAAGGCCAATGTGGATCTTCCCATCAAGGAAGGTCCCCACGGTCAGCACCACGGCTTTGGCGCGGAATTTGAGGCCCATCTGGGTCACTGCACCCACGACCCGATCGTTTTCCACGATCAGATCGTCAACCGCCTGCTGGAAGATCATCAGGTTCGGCTGGTTCTCCAGTGCAGTACGGACAGCCTGGCGGTAGAGCACCCGGTCAGCCTGGGCACGGGTCGCCCGCACGGCCGGCCCTTTGCTCGCGTTTAGTATCCTAAACTGAATCCCCGCATGGTCGATGGCCGTGGCCATTAACCCGCCGAGGGCGTCCACTTCTTTAACCAGATGTCCTTTTCCGATGCCACCGATCGCCGGGTTACAGGACATTTGTCCAAGCGTATCAATGTTATGCGTTAATAATAGGGTTTGACGTCCCATCCGGGCAGCCGCCATGGCAGCCTCGGTACCGGCATGGCCTCCGCCGATAATGATGACGTCAAAATGGTCTGGATAAAACATGGTACTGCACCTCGCGGTTATGCGAATGATCGTGGTTTGCCCTGGGGTGGGGGATTCTACTGAAGTTTAGCCGTGCAACCAAGCAGCTTAGGATCGCAGGTAATTAAAAGAAGATCTTTTTATTTAAAGATCTCTTTATTAGATCTCTTATTAGGATCGCGATCCTCTGTGTATAACCCTGAATTCTCTATTTGATCCAAGGTATTATCACGGATCATTAGCTGTGAATGATCGGTGATCCTGTGGCGTATAAGCTGGGATCAGATCGGCACTTTATACACAGGCCTCGACGGGTGCCAAGGTTGTTATAGGGATAACTACCGGTTTTACCCAGCTTTAAAGGGTAGTTATCCACAACTGATCGCGCGATCTTTGACCTTATTTGAGTAAATTAATCCAGTTTTTCACCCATTCTTCGGCGGGGTCTTCCGGGATCTCATGTTGGGTCACGTCGATCTCAAGGCGATCACCGATCTTTTTAGCCCCTTGAGCGATCAATGCAGCCTCGATCGTTTTGATCGCGCCACAGAAGGTATCGTATTCGCTGCTGCCAAGCCCAATGGCACCAAAACGGACCTGGGAGAGATCCGGCTGCTGGGCGTCGATCGCGTCCAGCAAGGGTTGCAGGTTATCAGGCAGTTCCCCAGCACCGTGTGTTGAGGTGACAAGCAGCCAGATCCCGTCAGGGCTCAGCTCATCAAGCTCTGCGCCGTGCAGGGTTTCCGTTGAAAAACCCGCCTCTTCCAGTTTTTCAGCCACATGTTCAGCCACATACTCGGCACTGCCAAGCGTACTGCCGCTGATCAAGGTAATGTCAGCCATAATGATCCCACCTGATATAAAGAGGGCGTATTGTACGCTGTGAATCAGCTGGGATCTACCTGTGGACAATATGGGTATGGCTTTTTTACGATCAGGGTGAGATCGCCCGCATGATGGGGTTTTGCAAGGAGATTAACGTCTCGGTTGACTGGATTTCATCAATGGTCTGGATCTTGTTGATAAGTACCTGTTGCAGGGCATCAATGGATCGGCACATCACCTTAATAAAGATGCTGTAGTGCCCGGTGGTGTAATAGGCTTCGACCACCTCTTCCAGGCTCTCGAGTTTTTTCAGGGCAGAAGGATAATCTTTGGCACTTTTCAGGATGATGCCGATAAAGCAGCAGACATCATACCCAAGTTGTTTGGGGTTCACCTGCACGCAGGCACCGGTAATAATGCCGGCCTGCTTCATCTTCTCTACCCGCACATGGATGGTACCGGGGCTGACGTTAAACACCTTGGCCAGTTCTGCGTAGGCGGTACGCGCGTTCTCCATCAGGGCATTCAGGATGCCGCGATCAAGATCATCGATCTGATAAACTTCTGTCACTTTTTCCACCTCAGCGTCGGGACATGCAATGCCCAGAAGATAGAGGATCTCCTGCGGCGGAACCAGGGGTATTGGCTGAGAAAGGGGAGCCGGTGGGCGTTAACGGCGTATACGGCGCAGCAGCCGGCTTTTCAGCCCGGTATCAAAGCGCCAGATGTGGTCGAAGATGCGCATGATCCCCGGCTTGCCATAGGCTGACATCGCCACGGCATGGAAACGTTGCTGATGGATCTGGCGGTGCTGGCGGATCTGCTCCACCACCGGATCGGGCAGCCGCTGGGCGATAAAATCGGAAATGACCACGGCATCGGCATCAAACCAGGCGCGATCCTCCATTTTTTTCAGCGTTGCCGACAGGCAGGCCGCCAGATCGGTACCGCCGCGGAAATGCTGGCTAAGGAAACGGATCGCCTGCTCGATCCCGCTGCCGGCGGTTAACTCGTACTGCACGATCTCGGTGGTAAACAGCATAATGAAGCAGCGGCGTTTGTCTGCCAGCGCAATCCGTAACAGGGCCAGGCAAAAGGCTTTGGCGCACTGTTCATTGAAGCCGCCCATTGAACCTGAGGTATCCACACAGACAATAAAGGGCCCGCGCGGCTGCTCCTCCTGCTGATGGTGGGTGACCGGGCGCATCATGATCCGTTCATGCCAGGCGTCCCCCTGCAACCGGTAGGTCATCAGCTGTTTTTCCAGTAACCGCCGGTAAAACTCAAACTCCAGCTCACTTAGCCCCAGCATGGCCAGCTCAGTAGGCAGCAACCTTAAGATGTCATCACTTTGATGAATACCGCTGACCTGCTCCGGCACGGTAGCCGGCTCGCGTACTAATGTACGGTAAGGCTCCATTGCCGCATTATCCTGTGGAATGCTTTTTGCCGCCTGGCTGCGCCCCAGCTGTTCCGCCAGCCGGTTCAGTTCCGGTTGCTGTTGCAGGAATGCTCCATAATCCAGCAATTGCCGGTAATTACCGGCATAGAGTTCACCGCGGCTCATATCCCAAAGGCGCCCGGCGGCGCTGTCATTTTCTGCCAGCATCGGGGCCAGTGCGCCGCTCATTGCCAGCCGCTGCTGGAGATCGGCCAGCAACTGTTCGCGTTCCTGCTCCAGCAACTGATGATGCAAGGTGATCGCCTGCAAGGTCAGGCTCAGGCGCCAGCGCTGGATAAACAGGGTCTGCAGGCTGTCGCCGGGTGGGTGGCTGAGCCCGGTACTCTCCACCAGCGTTTGTGCTTCTGGGGCGAAGGGGGAATCCATGGCGTTAAGATCCCGCACGATGCCGGGCAGGTGCTGGTAAAAGGTGGCGGGGCTTTCGGTCATGCTGCGCTGATAAAAGTAGAACTCTTTCGCCAGCGCCGGGGGAACCATCGATTCATTAATACGCCTGGATAACGTCTGTTTCCAGGCAGGAAGATCTTTCAGCAGGGCGCGCTTCAGCCGGGGGAATTTCTCAAAAAACACCACCAGCTGCGGCGTCGCCAGTAAGCTGATGATGATCTCCTCAATCAAATCGCCCTGATTGATGGCCAGCAGCATATCCAGCGTATGCAGACTCATCATGATCTATTTACCGCGGAAGGTCTGCTGCTGCTGTTTTATCTGCTCAGCGACCTGCATCAGGCTGGCTTCAATTTTAGCCAGCCAGACCGCAGGCACAAACAGGCAGGGCTGATGCGAGGCGAAAAGGCGGCGCTGTTGGGCCAATTTTTCCGCCAGGGTGTCAAGCTGCGCCATGATCTCGGGCGGCACTGTGGTCTGCTGCTGTTCCCCCGGAAGGGAGAGCACCGACCGCTGGCGGCTGACGTCCAGCACTGACAGCTGGAGTTTTTCATCCACTTCCAGTTCCACATACTGGGCAAAACCGATCCCGTTAAGTTTTGCGCGTGCCTGGCCGCCTTTTTGGAGCCAGGTATCCAGCTCAGTACGCTCCATCAGCAGGTGTGTGACCTGAATGTCGTGCAGGTGCAATGGTGTATGCAGCAGCAGCATCAGCGTTTTCTCGCTGTTTTCCAGCGCCAGTTCGTAATGGGGTGACCGGCTGAACATGGCTGCCTTTTTGCTGACCTTGATCGCCTGGCTGTCGCTGAGTTTCTGCTGTTCACGCAGCCATTGCTGGTGAAGTTGGTGAACCTGCAGGATCAGCGTTTGCTGCTGATACGCCTGAGTAGTCAGCAACTGTTCAAGCTGCTGCTGGAACAGCGTATAGGTATTGAGATCGTGCCACAGGCAATCTTTGAGCAGAATCAGATCCACCGGCGAAATAACGGAGCGGCCGCTGAAGAAGGCACTGGCCTGCAACAGGCGCAGCGCCTTCTTCCAGCGGCGGTCAGAGACATAAGGGGCATTTTCCTGCGCGCCCAGTTGCTCACGCAGCTGGAAAATCAATTCGAAACAAGCGTCCGGCAGAGTCACCGCGTTGATGTCACGCTGCCATTGGTGGAATTCCTCGTCGGTGATGCTGAGGCTCTCCGGTACCGGGTTCTCATTTTCACCGGAGCGGTGGGTCAGCAGGGCACGGAAATTTTGCTTTTCCTGTACCTTGTCCAGCCACAGGCGGATCAACATCCGGTCATACAGCGCTTCGAGGCTGCTGTCCGCTTCCGGCAATTCGTTAGAGGCGGTGACCAGCAGCCGCAGTGGGATGGCGGCTTCATCTTCGCCATTACGGAAACGACGCTCGTTGATGGCGGTCAGCAGGGTATTCAGAATTGCCGGCCCGGCTTTCCAGATCTCATCCAGAAAGACGATTTCCGCCTCCGGCAGGTAGCCGCGCGTCAGGCGCTGGTAACGCCCTTCATCTTTCAGTGCCTGAATAGAGAGCGGCCCAAAGACCTCCTCCGGTGTGGAGAAGCGGGTCATCAGGTATTCAAAGGCCCGGGCATGGCGGAACGCATATTTGAGCCGGCGGGCGATCAGGCTTTTCGCGATGCCCGGCGGCCCGAGCAGGAAAACACTTTCACCACACAGCGCCGCCAGCAGACAGAGCCGGATGGCATCCTGGCGTTCATACAGACCACTCTCAAGTGCATTGCTGAGCCGTGCGATACGGTCAGCCAATCCTGTTGCGTTCACCATGATTACTCTTCGTTTTCTTTCAGTTAACGCATTCTGGTTTGCGGTATAAGAATAATCCACACTTATTTTTTGCTGCGTTAGCTTGTTGATTCCCGGTAATTTTCTATCATCAGTAAATCCCGGCACGCGGTCGTGGGCGGGCATTTAAGGATAGGCAATCATGTTAAATCATGCATACTGTGCGGTTTTGGGTGGGCGTAACGGCATCAGCGTACGCGTCGCTTATGGATGTTCCAGCAAAAGAAACGAGTTATGAGCACAGAGCATAAACAGTCATTGTCAGCCATGACCCTGGCCGCTATCGGGGTTGTCTACGGTGATATTGGTACCAGCCCTCTCTATACCTTAAGAGAGTGTTTTTCCGGCCATTATGGTTTTGACGTTCAGCCCGACGTGGTATTTGGGTTTCTCTCCCTGATTTTCTGGATGCTGATCCTGATTGTTTCCCTGAAATATCTTTCGTATGTCATGCGGGCTGATAACGCCGGGGAAGGCGGGATTTTGACATTGATGTCACTGGCGGGGCGTAATACCTCTGCCCGTACCACGGCGGTGCTGGTGATCCTCGGGTTGATTGGCGGCAGCTTCTTCTATGGCGAAGTGGTGATTACGCCGGCCGTGTCGGTGTTGTCTGCGATTGAGGGGCTGGAGATCGCGGCGCCGTCGCTTGACCCTTATATTGTCCCCTGTTCGATTGCCGTGCTGACGCTGTTGTTTATGATCCAGAAGCACGGCACCGGCAGCGTCAGTAAACTGTTCGCCCCGGTGATGCTGGTCTGGTTCCTGGCGCTGGCGGTGCTGGGGGGGCGCAGCATTATGGATAACCCACAAGTGTTGCAGGCACTGAACCCCGCCTGGGCGATTAACTTCTTTGTGGCCCACAAAGCCGCCTCGTTCTTTGCGCTGGGTGCGGTGGTGCTGTCGATTACCGGGGTAGAGGCGCTGTATGCCGATATGGGCCACTTCGGGAAATTCCCGATTCGTCTGGCATGGTTCAGTGTGGTCTTGCCCTCGCTGGTACTGAATTACTTCGGCCAGGGCGCCCTGCTGCTGAAGAACCCGGAAGCGATTAAGAACCCGTTCTTCCTGCTGGCACCTGACTGGGCGCTGATTCCGCTGATGCTCCTGGCGACGCTGGCCACGGTTATCGCCTCGCAGGCGGTGATCTCCGGCGTATTCTCCCTGACGCGCCAGGCGGTGCGCCTGGGGTATCTGCCGCCGATGCGCATTATTCACACCTCAGAAATGGAGTCCGGGCAGATCTATATCCCGGTGATTAACTGGACGCTCTACGTGGCGGTGGTGATCGTGATCGTCAGCTTTGAGCACTCCAGTAACCTGGCCGCAGCATATGGTATTGCGGTAACCGGCACCATGGTGCTGACCAGTATCCTCTCCTGCACCGTAGCGCTGAAAAACTGGCACTGGAACGTGGTGTTGGTAGGCGCGCTGATGGTGGTATTGCTGATAATTGATGTGCCGATGTTTGCTGCCAACGCAACCAAACTCTTCTCCGGTGGTTGGTTGCCGCTGATGCTGGGGCTGGTGATGTTCGTGATTATGACGACCTGGAAAAGCGAGCGGTTCCGCCTGCTGCGCCGTATGCATGAGCACGGCAATTCCCTGGACGCGATGATCGCCTCACTGGAGAAATCGCCGCCGGTACGGGTACCGGGCACCGCGGTCTATATGTCGCGCGCCACGAATGTCATCCCGTTTGCCATGCTGCACAACCTCAAGCACAACAAGGTGTTGCATGAGCGTGTGGTGTTGCTGACCCTGCGTACGGAAGATGCGCCGTTTGTCCATAACGTCCGCCGTGTGGCCATTGAGCAGCTCTCGCCCACCTTCTGGCGTGTGGTCGCCAGTTATGGATTTAAAGAGACGCCTAACGTCGAGGAAATTTTCCACCGCTGCGGCCTTGAAGGCCTGCCGTGCCGGATGATGGAAACTTCCTTCTTTATGTCCCATGAATCGTTGATTGTGGGCAAACGCCCCTGGTACCTCCGGTTGCGCGGCAAACTGTTTGTCACGCTCAGCCGCAATGCCCTGCGGGCACCGGATCAGTTTGAGATCCCACCGAACCGGGTGATTGAACTCGGTACCCAGGTCGAGATCTGACAATAAAGGGCTTCTTCGGAAGCCCTTTTTCTTTGCCTTTCTGGCCTGCCAGCGAAACGTTTCGATGGCGATCACATTTCTCTCTCTTTCCTTTTGCCTTCTTCCGCGGTTTTTTTACACTGCTGGCAGCGAAACGTTTCGCTGACGGAGCCTAGCCATGAAAAAAGCCGCCTTACTGAATGCTGAACTCTCTTATGTGATTGCGAAACTCGGGCATACCGATCAGGTCGTCATTGCCGATGCCGGGCTGCCGATCCCGGCCACCACACAGCGCATTGATCTGGCGCTGACCCACGGCGTGCCGGGGTTTATGGCAGTGCTGAACGTGGTCACCCAGGAGATGCAGGTAGAACGCGTGCTGCTGGCAGAAGAGCTGGAAGCGCAAAACCCGGCGATTCACCAGCAACTGTGTGAACATCTGGCACAGCTGGAGGCGCGGCAGGGCAACACGATTGAGGTTAGCTATATCCCTCATGCTGCATTCAAAACCCAAAGCGCGCAGAGCCGGGCAATTGTGCGTACCGGCGAGTGCTCGCCGTATGCCAATGTCATTCTCTGTGCCGGCGTGACGTTCTGAGGCCCCCTTATGCAAGCGTTGCTGGAACTAAAAGGCATTGAGAAATCCTTCCCCGGCGTCAAAGCCCTGTCGGGTGCGGCGCTCTCGGTCTACCCCGGCCGCGTGATGGCGCTGGTCGGGGAGAATGGGGCGGGTAAATCCACCATGATGAAAGTGCTGACCGGCATCTACCAGAAAGAAGCCGGCAGCCTGAAATTCCTGGGGAAAGAAACGGTATTCGCCGGGCCGAAAGCCTCGCAGGAAGCGGGGATCGGCATCATCCATCAGGAACTTAACCTGATCCCCCAGCTCACCATTGCCGAAAACATCTTTTTAGGCCGCGAGTTTGTAAACCGGTTCGGTGGCATCGATTGGAAGAAAATGCACGCTGAAGCCGGCAAGTTGCTGGCACGGCTCAATGTGCGCCATCGCAGTGACCGGCTGGTGGGGGACCTGTCGATTGGCGATCAGCAAATGGTGGAAATCGCCAAGGTGCTGAGCTTTGACTCCCGCGTCATCATCATGGACGAGCCCACCGATGCCCTGACCGATACCGAAACGGCCTCCTTGTTCAGCGTGATCCGTGAGTTGCGCGCACAGGGGTGCGGCATTGTGTATATCTCTCACCGGATGAAAGAGATCTTCGACATTTGCGATGACGTTACGGTGTTCCGTGACGGGCAGTTTATCGCGGAGCGTGCGGTGAGTGCGCTGGATGAAGATTCGCTGATTGAGATGATGGTCGGCCGCAAACTGGAAGACCAATATCCCCGGCTGATCTTACCCCAGGGCGAATGCCGCATGCGGGTACGTAATCTTAGTGGGCCGGGCGTGGAGCGGGTCAGCTTTGCCCTGCATCGCGGTGAGATCCTCGGCGTTTCCGGTTTAATGGGGGCAGGCCGCACCGAGTTGATGAAAGTGCTGTATGGCGCCCTGCCCCGCGTTGGCGGTTCCGTGGAGATCGACGGGCGTGACGTCACGGCCCGTTCCCCCCAGGAAGGGCTGGCCAACGGCATCGTCTATATCTCCGAAGACCGCAAACATGACGGGCTGGTGCTCGGCATGTCCGTTAAAGAGAACATGTCCCTGACCGCGCTGCGCTATTTCAGCAAAGAGGTCGGGCGGCTGCGCCATGCCGATGAGCAGCAGGCAGTCAGTGACTTTATCCGCTTGTTCAATATCAAAACCCCCTCCATGGAACAGCCGATCGGCCTGCTCTCCGGCGGCAACCAGCAAAAAGTGGCGATTGCCCGCGGCCTGATGACCCGGCCAAAGGTGCTGATTCTGGATGAGCCGACCCGCGGCGTTGATGTCGGCGCCAAGAAAGAGATCTACCAGCTTATCAACCAGTTTAAGCAGGATGGCCTCAGCATCATTCTTGTCTCTTCCGATATGCCGGAAGTGATGGGCATGAGCGATCGCATCCTGGTGATGCATGAAGGGCGCATCAGTGGCGAATTCACCCGCGAACAGGCGACCCAGGAAGTGCTGATGGCAGCCGCCGTCGGCAAACTCTATGGCGCAACACAGGAATTAACTCATGAGTAGTCACGTATTGCCGGCCAAGCGCTGGTTCAACAAAGCCTGGTGGCTGGAGCAGAAGTCACTGATTGCGCTGGCGGTGCTGATCGCCGTGGTGTCATCAATGAGCCCGAACTTCTTCAGCCTGAATAATCTGTTCAACATCCTGCAGCAGACCTCCGTCAACGCCATTATGGCCGTGGGCATGACGCTGGTGATCCTCACCTCCGGCATTGATTTGTCTGTCGGGTCTCTGCTGGCGCTGACCGGCGCGGTGGCGGCCTCGCTGGTGGGTATGGAGACCAACGCCTTCCTGGCCGGAGCCGCTGCACTGGGGCTGGGAGCACTGATTGGTGCCGGTACCGGGGTGATTGTGGCAAAGGGCAAGGTGCAGGCATTTATCGCCACCCTGGTGATGATGTTGCTGCTGCGCGGCGTGACGATGGTCTACACCAACGGCAGCCCGGTAAATACCGGCTTCTCCGGGGTGGCAGACACTTTTGGCTGGCTCGGCATCGGCCGCCCGCTTGGCGTCCCGACGCCGGTCTGGCTGATGGCGGTAGTATTTCTCGCCGCTTGGTACATGCTGCATCACACCCGCCTGGGGCGTTACATCTATGCGCTGGGCGGGAATGAAGCGGCGACCCGTCTTTCCGGCATCAGCGTCAATAAAGTCAAAATCATCGTCTATGGACTGAGCGGCCTGCTTTCCGCGCTGGCCGGCCTGATCGAAGTGGCGCGCCTCTCCTCGGCACAGCCTACGGCAGGGACAGGTTATGAGCTGGATGCGATTGCGGCCGTGGTGCTGGGCGGCACCAGCCTGGCCGGCGGCAAAGGGCGAATCGTCGGCACGCTGATTGGCGCGCTGATCCTCGGGTTCCTGAATAACGGGCTGAATCTGCTCGGCGTCTCTTCTTACTACCAGATGATCGTTAAAGCCGTGGTGATCCTGCTGGCGGTACTGGTGGATAACAAAAGCAGCAAATAATTTTCCGATTACCTTTTTAAAGGACGCTTACCATGATGATGAAAAAATTGGCTACGCTGGTCTCTGCGGTTGCGCTGACCGCCACCTTCAGTACGAATGCACTGGCAAAAGATACCCTGGCGCTGGTGGTCTCTACCCTGAATAACCCCTTCTTTGTTTCCATGAAAGAGGGCGCGCAAAAAGAGGCCGATAAACTGGGCTATAACCTGGTGGTGCTGGATTCACAAAACAACCCGGCGAAAGAGCTGGCCAACGTACAAGACCTGACCGTGCGCGGCACTAAACTGATGCTGATTAACCCAACCGACTCCGATGCTGTCGGCAATGCGGTGAAAATGGCGAATCAGGCCAATATTCCGGTGATTACCCTCGACCGTGTGGCGACCCATGGCACCGTCGTCAGCCATATCGCTTCTGACAACCGCGCCGGTGGCGCAATGGCCGGGGAGTTTATTGCCAAAAAACTGGGCAATGGCGCTAAGGTAATCGAATTGCAGGGCATCGCCGGGACGTCAGTGGCGCGTGAACGCGGCGAAGGCTTCAAACAGGCGCAGGAGAAGAACCACTTTACCCTGCTGGCCAGCCAGCCGGCCGATTTCGACCGCACCAAAGGGCTGAACGTGATGCAGAACCTGCTGACAGCCCACCCGGATGTGCAGGCGGTATTCGCACAGAATGATGAAATGGCACTCGGCGCGCTGCGTGCCCTGCAAACGGCCGGCAAAAGTGATGTGCTGATCGTCGGGTTCGACGGCACGGCTGACGGCATTAAAGCCGTTCAGGGCGGCAAACTGGCGGCGACCGTGGCACAGCGTCCTGATCAAATCGGGGTGATCGGCGTGCAGACCGCAGATAAAGTGCTGAAGGGCGAAAAGGTCGCGGCGATCAATCCGGTTGATTTGTCGCTGGTTACGCAATAAACCTGCGGGTATCCAGGACAATGCGCCGCCGCAACCAGGGCGGCGCGCTTTTACCAGAGACGGGCTCAGGAAGAACAGCGATGAAGAAAGGCAAGCTAGTGGTGCTCGGCAGTATCAATGCCGATCATATTCTGAATACGGCACATTTCCCGCGTCCCGGTGAAACGGTGATCGGTTCCCAGTATCAGGTCGCCTTTGGCGGCAAAGGGGCGAACCAGGCCGTCGCGGCCGGGCGCAGTGGCGCGGATATTACCTTTATTGCCTGTGTTGGGGCGGATGATATTGGCGAGCGTGTCCGGCAGCAGCTGGCCGCTGACAATATTGATGTCCGGCCGGTTGAGGTTGTGCCTGATACCACCACCGGCGTGGCGCTGATTATGGTTAACGGCGAGGGGGAGAATGTGATCGGTATTCATGCCGGTGCCAATGCTGCCCTGACGCCCGACACCCTTTCCCGCTATCAACAAGAGGTGGCCGATGCCTCGGCGCTGCTGATGCAACTGGAATCTCCCCTTGATACAGTGATGGCAGCCGCGAAACTGGCGAAAGCGCATCAGACCCGCGTGGTGCTCAACCCCGCTCCGGCTTGTGCCCTGCCGGATGCGTTACTGGCCTGCGTTGATATGATTACGCCCAATGAAACCGAAGCCGAGGCACTCACTGGTATCACTGTCAGTAACGATGACGACGCTGCCCGCGCAGCCGCCTGGTTGCATGATAAAGGCGTGGCAAACGTGCTGATTACGCTGGGCAGTCGTGGCGTCTGGTTAAGTGAAAAAGGAGCAGGGCAGCGTATTCCCGGCTTCCGTGTGGATGCCGTGGACACCATTGCCGCCGGTGACACCTTTAATGGCGCACTGATAACCGCGTTGCTTGAGCAGCAACCTATGGCTGAAGCTGTACGCTTCGCTCATGCTGCGGCAGCGATTGCCGTCACCCGGCCGGGTGCCCAGCCTTCCGTCCCGTGGCGTAATGAAATTGATGCCTTCTTACAACAACAGGGGTGATGTTTGGCCACAATGAAAGATGTCGCCCGGCTGGCGGGCGTTTCTACCTCAACCGTCTCTCACGTCATTAATAACAACCGTTTTGTCAGTGACAGCATCCGTGAAAAAGTGCTGGTGGCAATTGAAACACTGAATTATGCCCCTTCCGCTCTGGCGCGTAGCCTGAAGATTAATCAGACCCATACTATTGGTATGCTGCTGACCGCCAGCAGCAACCCGTTTTATGCGGAGCTGGTGCGGGGGGTTGAGCGCAGTTGTTATGAACGCGGCTACAGCCTGATTATCTGTAATACCGAGGGTGATGTGGAGCGCATGAACCGTAACCTGGAAATGCTGCTGCAAAAGCGCGTTGATGGCTTACTGCTGATGTGCACAGAAACACACATTCCCTCTCAGGACGCCCTGCGCCGCTACCCTTCACTGCCGATTGTCATGATGGACTGGGCACCCTTCGGGGATGCCAACGACATCATTCAGGATAACTCGCTGCTGGGCGGAGAAATGGCGACGCGCTACCTGCTCAGCCAGGGTTACCAGCGTATCGCCTGCATCGCCGGGCCGCAGGATAAAACCCCGGCCCGGGCGCGGCTGGCGGGTTTCCAGCGTGCGATGCAACAGGCGGGCCTGCCGGTACCGGAAGAGTACATCATCTATAGTGATTTCGAATTCCAGGGCGGTATGACCGCCATGTCACAACTTCTGGCCTTGCCGCACCCGCCGGAAGCCGTCTTTACCAGCAATGATGCGATGGCGGTCGGCGTGTATCAGGCACTTTATCAGCATGGCCTGACGATTCCGGCGGATATGGCAGTGATCGGGTATGACGATATTGAACTGGCGCAATATATGACACCGCCGTTAACTACTGTGCATCAACCTAAAGATGATCTGGGCGAACTGGCGATTGATACGCTGTTACACCGGTTGACTAATCCTGCGGCAGAACCCCAGATATTGGTATTGACCCCGGAATTGCGTGTCCGTGATTCCGTCAGCGCCCGCTGATCAGCCGGCATCCGTCAACAGTGCCAGGCAGGCTGAACGTGCCGCCGGGCCATCCGATGCCAGGATAGCCGAGACAATAGCGTGGTGGTGGTGCAGTTTAATGACTTCATTTCCGGTTATCGTTTGGAAATACCGGTGATAGACCGAGCTGAATAAATTGGCAAATGACGTCAGGAATGGGTTGGCGCTGGCTTCATAGATCAACCGGTGGAACTGGCCGTCCACCGTAATCCACCGTTCACGATCGAACACTTCATCCAGCGCCCGCATCTCCCCCATATAGAGAGAGAGTTGATGCTTCTGTTCCGGGGTGGCCTGCGTAGCAGCCAGAAAGCAGGCCTGAGGTTCCAATGACGTGCGCATAATAAGGAAATGCTGCATCACTTCATTACTGTTCTCCCGGTTCATCCACCATGCCAGTAACTCCTGATCGAGAAAATTCCAGTTGGTTTGCTGCATAACACGCGTGCCAATACGCGGACGCGGCAAGACCATGCCTTTAGCGGCCAGGATCTTAATCGCTTCGCGTACCGCAGTACGGCTGACGCTATAGATTCCCGCCAGTTCCATTTCGCCCGGCAGGATACTCCCTTCTTTATAATGCCCTGACAGCAGCTGTTGAGCGATTTTCTCTGCGAGAAGGTAGGAAAGATTGCGCTGGGCAGCTTGTTGCTGCGCATTAATCGGCATGATGGTTGTCCTGAATAGCGGCTACGGTACAGCTTGTACTTTAGCGATTATGAGCAAAACCGGCCCCGGAAAGGAATAAAAAGCAGGAAATTGCCGGTTTAAACCGCGCTTTGGTTAAACATTCGTCGGTTGAATAATTTTTTGAATTTAGGGGTTGCAGCCTGTCAGGAACTCCCTATAATGCGCCTCCACTGACCGGGAACAACGACCAACACGTCGCCGGGTCAGAGAGAGGTAAGCA
>NZ_PJZF01000068.1 GCF_002858675.1 Chimaeribacter californicus | reverse complement strand
CTTACTACCTGAAGCAGAACATTCCGGCCAGCACCTGGCTAAATGCATGGGGGGAAGGGGAGCAGGAAAAGATTGATGGGGTGCTGAAGCTCGACAACATCAACCGGATCTTTATCTGCGGCTGGTACCCGGGCAAAACCCAGGCGGAGATGGCAGCCCTGGTAACAAAAGCGCTGGCCACTGTGCCCAATCCGCTGAACAAACGATACACCTACACGCCGGCAAATATGCTGCCGTTCACCATTACGCTGAGCGGCGAGATCCCGGCGAGCCTTACCCAATCGGTTATTCTGGCCTCATTGAAAAGTGGTCTTGAGAGCCAATTTGGTAAGGACTCATCGGAGTTTGACCCTTACGGCACTGGCGATTTCCAGCAAATTAAGCTCAAAGACATCTGGGCTTATATCAATAACCTGGGGCATTTCGACGATTTCACGCTCACCGTATCCAACATGGCCACCCCGAACGGCTACAACGATTTCGTGTATCTCGATGTGGCCAACTCCATCCTGAACCTGACCTATACGGAGGCCTAACATGGGTTTAGTCTCCGGCTGGCTCAAGAGCAGGCTGACCCCGACAAAGCAGAATTCTGCAATGTACGGCGGGATGGCGGACATTGTGGAAGCCCTGTTTATCTCCGTGGTAGAGCCGTACCTCACGCGCATCACTGAGCGAAAATCGTTTTTCTCAATGTCTGATGCAGACCTCGACACACGCATCGAAGAGATGGGGCAGTTTTTCACAATCCGGGCAAGCGACGCCTCAAGTAAGCCAATGCTGTTACAGCAGCGGCTCGATGAAATCCACTTTAAGGGCACAGAACGGCCGATCACGCAGACTTTTTACCGTGAATTTCATGGTATCCCAATCACCTGGCAGCCCCTTTATGCGCCGATCGATACCACTACTTACCCTTATGGCCAGAACCTGGTGGCGGAAAATAACCTCGCCTCCACAGGCGGGGTCTATGGGGACATGTTCCTCACCTCACGGGGCGTCATCAGTATTCCGTACCAGGAGCTAACGGATCTTATTGTCAGTGGTGAAAACCCCGACATTACGACAGTTTCACAGGTTACCGAAGCTGCCCTGACCAAGTTCAAACAGGTAGTGGTGCCGCTGCTGCCCCTGCATATCGTTTTTGACGGTTTGCAGCTGGTTTACGAATGGATGCTGACCGAGCCGGCTGATGTGGCGTGGCTTGAGAGTGAGGCAGTAGCCACGACGTTTGCACCAACGATTGAGATCAAGGAGTCCGCTGCGCTGGTGGCCGTGAAAGTGATGTTGGCTGAAATCGATGCGGTAGACGCGGAAGTCCAAACCAATGACCTGGCCAAGTTCGATAACGTGCTGTTGGAT
>NZ_PJZF01000067.1 GCF_002858675.1 Chimaeribacter californicus | reverse complement strand
TTTTCTTGCCCAGGCCTTTTGTCTTTTCCAGCTCGTCCACATCCAGCATCACCACATCGCGCAGAGTCTTGTAATCATCGGCTTGAAGAGCTGCCAGAATTGCCGGGCGCAGCCCTTGAATGTCCTCAATGCGCACAGACTCCGCCCACTCCATACGTGCCACCAGCAAAGGGTTAACGGCCTTTAATTCATCACGGTAGATCACTTGCAGCTCTTCGTAGATGTCTTCAGGCCAGATGTCTTTGAGCAGCGGGATGATGTAGTAATGCGGGCGACCCCACTCGTTTACCTTGGCATCGCATGAAATACCGATTGAGCTGCGGATCTGGAGCGAGAAATCCAGATTGTTGACGTAACGCGGGCGCTGGGCATGATCACGCTCTACACGCACGCCGGTAAAGAAGCGGTGCAGGTAGAAATGGACTGGGGTACCGTCAGCGGATTTGGTTTCATAGCGGTAGCCCTCCGCCAGCCCGTTAGCGCGTTCGATATGACGCGCCAGCTCGTCATTACGAGTGCGCGCCTGCTCCAGCTGGGACAGCATCAGGGTGTTATCTGATTTCAGCTTCAGACGCTGCAAGCGGTCGGCATTCAGCGCCTGGCTCAATTCCTTGACTGACGCACGCAATTCGCGCGCCTCATTTTGGTACTGGACTTTTTTAGCCTTCTGCTTCTCCGGCTCCATCAGCTCCAGTTCACGCAGGCGTGCGGTCATGCGCTTATCACGCTCGGCGTAGGTGGCCAGCATGTTGTCTTTGGACTGCATCTCAAGCTTTGCCTGATCCAGCTTGGCTTCGAGGTCAGAAACCAGTAGTTCCAGTTTGTGAACAGCCTGCTCTACAGCATCGGCAATCTCAGCATCCAGGCCTTCAAGCCGCGCATCACTCAGCGCCAGCTTCTCTTTGAACTCGTTGAGCTGGTGTTGCAGCAGGCCATTGGCCATCCGTTTGTTTTCGAGTGCTTCAACCGCCCCATCCAGGCTGTCGGCATCTGCATTGGCCACCTCTGCCAGCTCCTGTGCCAGTGTATGCATACCGTCAATACAATTGGTGATGTAACGCCCGGATAGGTCATCACCCTTTACGCGGCTCAGCGCGTAGTTGAGCTGACCGATCAGGTGATTGAAACCATCGTTAATTACTTCATGCATTGAAGGCTGTGCTACTGCGGGCTGTGCTGACATGTGACCTCATCAAAATTTAGTGCTGGCCGTATGCAGGGACATGCGACCGAGGAAATCTGCTGACAGCACAGTGGCGTTAGATGCCCCTTCCTGGTTGAGCAGCATACCAAGGCGTAGGGGGGTCATCAGTTTGTCCGGGTAATGGACTATGACCGAGCGCGCACCATTGTCTGTCACAAAACTCACCGACCAAAAAAAATGCTTTCGGTGAAAAATACTGAACAAACGGGACAT
>NZ_PJZF01000066.1 GCF_002858675.1 Chimaeribacter californicus | reverse complement strand
CCGCTGCCGGGCAGCACGACGCCACTGCCGAATTCGTGGTAAAGGCTCTGGATAAACGAAACCGCCAGCCCGCTGCTGTCCATCACGCCGAGCCACACGCGCCGCCGGTGCGGTACACCAGGGCAATTTTCAGCTGTTTTTTAGCCATTGTTGAATACTCATTTGAGGGATGGAATTGAGCTTGCCGCAGGACACCACGTTGATTTGTGGTAACGCTGAATAAAACAGGATCGGCAAGTGAGAAAGGTTGTTCGGCCGGCCGCCGCTGTGATAGCGCGCCTCCTGGGTTGCATCGACCCCGACCAACGCCACGTTTTTAAAGCCCAGGTGGTAAGCCAGCCCCAATGCGCCCCAGGCAGAGTTACCGTTGTGGATCTTGGTTGGGTCTTCAGACAGCCCACGCTTCGCTGACCAGCGCCAGAGCCACCATTCCGCAGAGCCTTTAACCCGGGGTTCAGCGGCACGGTAAGAGATGCGCTCCAGCTCATGCACACCAGGCGCAGTGATGCCGGCAGAGAAATAGCGAACGTCGCGCCGGCGGGCAAGCAGCCGGCGCATATTCAGGACGGACGGATCCAGGGTAAAGAAATAGGTGGCACGGCTCAGCCAGTCGATAGCACCGTTCACAGCGATGATCGGTACGCCGCGCGGCGGCACAAATTTCTCAGCAGAAGGGCCCGAAGCCACGATGATCACGCGATCACCGTCTCCAGGCTTTTTTTGGGGAAGCATGTTAATTCCGTTCTCCGGGAACAGTTGAAAATGTCGATGTGCCGCAGTTCGTTGCGGACACCGGCGAAATGCTGTTGCCACCTGGTAACGCTGACCTGGGTCGGGTTACGCAAACCGCCGGCGTGCAGCCCATGAAAATGCACACCTTCTTTCAGAGAGCAGTCATAGCCCAGTAAGAAGATGCGTTTTGCACCGAGACTTGCCGCAAACTGGATGGCCATAGAGCCGGAGTTGAATCGGACTTGAGAATCGCCAAAGCGCTGGTATTCGATGCCAAGGCGATTGCTTGCTTTGCGTGATGCGGTGCATAAGCGGATCCCCGCAGGGATGTCGCCGGCATATTGCCGCCACCAATCATCATCACCAGCAAACAAGGCATATGGTTGTCGGAACATCCCATATGCGTTATTCACTGCCACGACGGGATACCCCGCCCTTTCAACCCTTTCACAGTCTGCTTTTGTCAGCGAAGGTCCCGGCGCTACACAAAAAACAGTGTCAAAGTGCATTTATGTCCTGTCAGGAAGATGGGATCTCACCCTCGCCGCTGGCGGAGTTGCTTTCAAAATCCACGAAGTGGGCATAACCAGGCTGCACATCAAACCCGCTGACCGGCGCGCGCCAGTCATCACCAGCCTGTTTCTCAGCGCGGTGCTCCATCATGCCTTTAGCGACAGGAAGATCACCCCAGGTTGCCT
>NZ_PJZF01000065.1 GCF_002858675.1 Chimaeribacter californicus | reverse complement strand
GATACTGCTGGGCTTTTTGCTCATTGTCTTTGTTCTCCTGGTTCAATGTTTCGGTGCGCTTGGCGTAAGCGTCGCGTTCGGCTTCCGCTGCTGCCTTGGCTATGGCCAGCTGCTCTTTGTCTTTTTTCAGGCCAGCAATGTCGGTGCCCTGCGTGGCGATCTGGCCAGCCTGCCTGATATTGGTATCTTGCAGATTGCTTAACCAAAACCAGGCTGCCACCAGCCCGGCCGCAATCAGCGCGCCCATGACGATCTCAACCTTTGACCGCGTAGACAGGCCTGTCACCAGGCTCAATCCCTTTGATAGGGAAGTCAGAACATTCATTTCTCTGTTACTCCAGTAAAGACAGCACGCTGGCCGGCGTGATGGCATTAACCGCGCTCGATACCGCGGGGCTGCGCGCAGAAGCGCTGATCAGAGCAACGGCAATGGCATTGCTGTAGGCCGCCTGCGCCGTGGTAGCACTATTGGCGGCAGCGGATGATTTTGCAGATAGAGCGTTCAGGGCGCTGGTAGCCGCAGTGAACAAGCTCTTGAAGGCCGTGACGGCAGACGCCAGGGCTTTTACCTGGCTGTCACTCAGTGTCGGCGCTGTCGCCGTGGTGCCCGTGGTTGTGGTGGTTGCTGATAGGGTGGTGTTGATACTGCGCATGGCATCATTCAGCGCGGACGTGCCCAGGGCTTTCAGGGCAGCCACCAGCGCTGCTGGCGTTACGCTGTCACCGATTGCCGAAGAGATAGCGATTTCACTGCTGGCCAAGCTATTGGCGCGGCAATAGACATCCCAGCCGGTGGTGAGCTGGATAAGCAGGGAAGGATCGCTGTATGTGGTCAGCAGCTTGGCATGGCTGGTGGCCAGCGTGGCCATAGCCGTAAGCGAGACAGCCCATGCACTGATCTGCTGTACGCTGCCTGTCACGCTGCTGGGATAGCTAACAGTGGCCAGCACCAGCCCCGAGAGGGTGGCGCTCAAGCTGGTGGCCAACGTGGCCGCCTGGGCAGATTGGGTCACACTGCCGGCTGTGGCCAGGCCGCCAGCGGCCGCCATGGCCTTGTAAGCGCTTAGTTGTGCGGGAGTTGAGAGCATGATTATCCTACTGAAAGGAGCGGATCGCCGCTGGTTACGGTTGAGCCACAGGAAACCGGATCACCTTCACACACCACAGCCTGGCCATTCACTGTGAACCAGGGGCGGGTAGACAGCGCATTGCCAGGGTGTGAAGAATTACCGTCTGAGTGCGCCGGATAGGCGTTGCCGTCCACCAGCACCGCGATGCCATTCACTGTGAAAAAGGGAACAGCTTCAGCCGGCGGCCGGGCTGTAAATCCATCGTGCCCGGAGCACATGGAATTTTTAGTGGCGATATTCACCATGCCAGCGCACCACAATCGAAGGGGATCTGAAAAAGGCGCTCAAAGACTTCAGGCAATTCCATGTACTGATCACGCTTATGCATGAGGAAAGCCGGGGTGAT
>NZ_PJZF01000064.1 GCF_002858675.1 Chimaeribacter californicus | reverse complement strand
AATAAATTCATTGTCACAGCTTTTCCAAGCCAACTAGTTCCGGAGGCGTTATGACTTTTAGTATCGCAGAACGTTACCCATATATTGACGCGCTGATGATGGGCTATATTAATCAGGATGCCGCTGTAATGGCCGGCTCTTCTCGTTATGAAGACATGATCCAATGCTATATCAACGATATGGATGATGATGAGCTTGCTGACGTATTAGAAGAGCTTAAGGCCTATCAGGCCGAGCATAGTGACAGCCTAACCGCTGATTTTATGCGGGATTTCTCGTATGGTTATGCCCTTAAGGATGCCGAAAGGTTTTTCACTCTCTTAAAGGGTGCGATCCTCATGAAAAGAGGCGGAAATTACACCGATGAGGCTGAATTAGAAAATATGGCCGAATGGGAACTAGCTATAAGACCCCCGCGCGCAGCTTCTTCATCGGTAGAATCAGAAGCAAAGCAAGACGAGCAGGCTCTTAATGAGGCACAGGTTGATGATTTAGAAGAACGTATTACAGAACTCTTGGTATCTCGAGCTAAGTTGGCCGAGTATGCACATGGTAGAGGAAGCCGCCAACACCTTTTCTTCCTTGAGATGCTGGCTACTGCACTAGATCATGAACAGGTTCCTGCCTCTGAAAGTGAAACGCCGATTGCCAGTCTGTCATCTATAGCTGCCGGCACACAAATAATTTATGGAATGGCAAAGGATAAACATGTAATCCATTTTGCCACGGCGAACCCACCTAAAAAGTGATACCTACTCCGCCGGCATCTGCTGGCGGGTTCTCACCTGGTATAGAGCCACCAGCATGATAAATCTTTCCCAATCCTACAGCCCTGAAGCCATCACCAGGCGCTTCGACATCGTTGATAAGGTGCATATCCGGGGCATACCTCACCTGGCGCTTTTCCATGGGCGCACGGCACTGGCCGCGCTGGTGGAGGTGGAACAATTTCATGTTACTGGTGAGCCGCAGTATCGATGCAGGGCGATCCTGGAGATGGTGCAGCGTGATAGCGCCGGGGAGACGTTCTGCACTAGGCGGTATCAGGAGGACGCCAGCCGGCTACCAGGTGATATGGTTACCGGTGATGCTGGAGAGCTGGCCACCACACTTTATCAGGTGCTGGCCAGGCGCAAAGGTATGTTATTTGTCAGTTACTGAGGGTGGAAATCAGATATAGGACATCTCTTTTTTGTTGTAGACCACCGAGTTATCAGCAATGTCCTTATTGACGAACGTCATTGCCCCGATGATAACGTTGCTGCCGATCCGCAGGTTCTCACCGATGATGCAGCTGTTTGCCCCTACCTCTACATTGTCACCGATGTAAATCTTCCCTTCCTGGTCATTCTTTCTGACGCCGATAGTGACGTTCTGTTTGATGTAGAAGTTATCACCAATGACGCAGCAATCAGCAACGACAATCCCCACATAGTGGGAGATGCTTAATCCCACGCCGATTTTGGCACCCAGCTTGATGTCCAGCCCATACTTGTTCCGTA
>NZ_PJZF01000063.1 GCF_002858675.1 Chimaeribacter californicus | reverse complement strand
ATTATTAATCTCGCAATTCGCAATCTATCAATGGTTTAACTAATTTTTAAAGGGAAGACAGAATTATGACTATGAACAAGCAAAACCCGGTATTTGTGGCAGTCGATGGCGGTTCCGGCAACGTGGCGCTGCGCTACATGGATCACAACCACCAGCTGAAGACCTTTATCAGCCCTTCCCTGGTACGCCGTGGCCTGCAACAGCAAGGCACGCAGGAATCCACCTCTACCTGGTGCACGTCTCAGGGTGAATACTTCTCTGTCACCAAAGACGCGACCGGCATCGAGCTGGTGAATACCTGTGACCCAAGCTATCAAATCAGTGATGCTCATCGTGTGCTGGTGATTGATGCGCTGGTTAAGGCGGGACTGAGCGGCCGTGACGTGGTTATTGCTGACACCCTGCCGGCAGATCAGTTTTATGGTGACAACGGGATCAACACGGCGCGCATTGCCGCTAAACGCAAAAGCCTGATGCAGCCCGTCAAGAACTATGCCCGGGGCATTGTTCCGCCGGTCGTTCGGCAGGTAGTGGTTTACCCTGAAGCGGTAACCGCTTATGTGAGCGCGACAGTGCTTGCTGATGGCACTGATAACCCGGTATTTAAGGGCATCCAGCGCTGTATCATCGTCGATTTAGGCCGCTTCACCTGTGATATTGCCCTGGTGAATGGTGAGCTGGACATCCTGAAGCGCAAAACCACTGAGCACGGCATCCATACCATGATCATGCGCCTGCATCACCTGCTCCAGGAGCACCAGGAAGCGTTGAACTTGCCAGAAGCCAAAGAGCTGAGCCTCGCCTCACTGGATGGCATTATTGAGCGTGGTTATGTGGGTTCCCAGGCAGAAAGCCGTAAAGCACTGCGCCGCGACATCACTCACCTGGTGCAACAGGCGGCGCGGGAGCTGGCTGACCAGATCCGCATGGACATTCGTGAGCTGCACCGCAACATGCTGGACATCGATATGCTGTTGTTCGTTGGCGGTGGTGCCAATTGGCTGGGCGGTAAGCTCTCCTATCTGCCGGATTTCTCCAAGGAGTGGCATGACTTCACTTACATCCCGGATGAGCCAGAATTTGCTGTAGTACGCGGCGTACACTTACTTATGCAGGACGAGCAAGATCAGATCCTGAATGAATTGAACACAAACTTAAGCGTTTCGGAGGCTTAATATGGCTGGTAATAACCCCACTGATTCAAAACGGGATGCCATCACTTTCAATATCGCCAGTGATATAAAAGCGTCCCCGGCTGCAACCCGGTTCCTGGACGAATACCGGGAAAACAGCGTCCGCGCAATTAAGCGCACCAAAATACTGGGAGCCTTCCGGGCTGGCCAGATGATCGAAGAGTGTGGGTTGTCACCAGTGTTTAGCTTCCTGGATACAGAGAACTTCACACGGTTAAGCGTGGAGCAGCGCCAGCAGCTGCTTCTCGCGCGTATGCAGGAGTTTATGGGGGTTACCCCCTTCTCTATCCCTGCTGCCGCGCCAGCGGCCAGGGTTGAGGCTCCTGCCGCATCTGC
>NZ_PJZF01000062.1 GCF_002858675.1 Chimaeribacter californicus | reverse complement strand
GCACCGCCGTGCGCAACCCCTCCTGGCCGCGGTCCAGCAGCGGGGCGGTCAGCGTCACCGGTTCGTCGGCCTGAAACGCATCCTGCGCGTCCGGCCCCTGCAGGGCGTCATACACCGCCGCCAGATCGGCACTGCTGCGCGCCATCGGGCCGATGTGGTCGAGGCTGGCGACAAACGGCTGGCTGCCGTGGCGCGACAGGCGGCCAAAGGTCGGCTTCAGGCCGAGGATGCCGCACAGCGAGGCGGGCACGCGGATCGAGCCGTTGGTGTCGCTGCCGAGGGCGAAATTCACCAGCCCGGCCGCCACCGCCGCGCCGGAACCGCCGGAGGAGCCGCCGGCAATCCGGCTCAGGTCATGCGGGTTACGCGTCGCGCCGTAGTGGCTGTTTTCGGTGGTGAAGCCGTAGGCGTAGGCGTCCATGTTCAGCATCCCGGCCAGCAGCCCCCCGGCCTGCGCCAGCCGCTGCACGGCGGTGGCGTCCTGCTGCGCCGGGGGGCGCTGGCTGAAGAGGCTGGCACCCGCCAGCGTCACCGTTCCGGCGACATCAAACAGATTTTTCACCGCATAAGGAATGGCGGCCAGCGGCGGCAGCTCAACCCCGCGCGCGCGCCGGGCGTCCAGGGCGTCGGCCTCGCGCAACAGGCGATCTTCCGTCACCTGGGTAAAGGCGTTGATCGCCGGGTTCACGCGGGCAATTTTCTCCAGCGTGGCGGCGGCGATCTCACGGGCGGAAATCTCGCCCTGTTGCAGCGCGGTGCGCAACCCGGCAATCGGGCCGGTCAGCAGGGCATTCATGCGCGGTACACCCCCGCGATCTCCAGGCGTTGGTCGAGCGGCAGCGCCATCAGCGGTTCCGCCATCGCGGCGATGCGGGTGAACTGCGTCAGCAATTCCTGACGGCGGGCGTCATCCAGTTCCAGCGCCAGCATCGCTTCCATCTGGTGCAGATAGGCCGCCCAGTCCGGGGCGGGCAGGGTATCAGTGGTCATTTTTTCTCCTCGGTCAGAATCCGGCCGCGCTGCCGTTGCTGCGCGGGTCAAATGCGCCTTCGAACATCCCATTGGTATGGCGCACAATCGCGCCCGCATGGCCTACTGCCTCGCTGTAGTCCGGCAGCCACTCCACCTCATGCCCGCGTTGGCGCAGGGTTTCCGCGGTGGCCTGGTCAATGCGCCCCTCCAGTTTCAGCGAGTCGGAGCTGTCGCCCCAGGTGCGGCCGAGCAGCCAGCGCGGCCCGCTGATCGCCTGTTGCAGCGGTTTGCCCTGCACCACATGGCGCACAAACAGCGCCGCTTGCGTCTGTGGCTGGCCGTCGCCGCCCATCGAGCCATACACCAGCGTGCGGCCGTCATAGAGCCGCGCCGCCGCCGGGTTCAGGGTGTGGAACGGCTGTTTGCCCGGTACCAGCGCCAGCAGGTGGCCGCTGTCCAGGCTGAACGACGCCCCACGGTTCTGCCACAATACGCCGCTGCCGGGCAGCACGACGCCACTGCCGAATTCGTGGTAAAGGCTCTGGATAAACGAAACCGCCAGCCCGCTGCTGTCCATCACGCCGAGCCACACG
>NZ_PJZF01000061.1 GCF_002858675.1 Chimaeribacter californicus | reverse complement strand
GCTTTATGGCTCTCTGTGGGTTGTGGCCAAGAATGCCATTGAAGCCCTGGGCAGCGCCGTGCGCCGCGCAGACAAGGCCGATCAGAGCGCCTTTGCCTTCGACTTCCCTGAAAGTACCTCAGCTTAATGCTATCGGCTGCCGGCAACCGGCAGCCTTTTCCCTGGAGCTTCCCAATGTCTCAGTCCCGTCCGGCGCGCTTTGTCGTCATTATCCCTGCCTGTCGCCCCCAGGTGCACGGCGAATTTGATCCCCTGGCCTTCGCCTGCGGCAAGCCAGTGCTGTTTTACACCATCCAGCAGGCGCAGGAGTCCGGGGCTAGCGGCGTCTTAGTAGCGACGGATGACGCTGATATAGCGCACCAGGCGCAGCAGGATGGCGCACAGGCATTGCTAACGAAAGGGTGGTCAAACGATATGGAGCGGGTTGCTGATGCGGCGGCACAGCTGCTGCAAAAGGGGCTGGTGGATGAGGCCACGGTGATTGTTAGTCTGCCGGCAAACGAGCCGTTGGTTTTCGGTAAAACGATCAGGGAGCTGGTGGGGGAGTTTAGCGGGTCGTGCGCGGATGTAGCGACGATTGGCGTGCAGGGGATGAACCTGATGCAGGGGTATGACCCCCGGGTTGTAAAAGTGATCACCGATAAGCACAACCGGGCGATGTATTTCTCGCGTGCCAGTGCTCCGGTTATGCCAGGAAGGATGGCCATACCGACGGCGATTAATCACAAATACAGGCTGCGGCAGGTGCAGGTATACGCTTTTCGTCTCAGTGTGCTTACCGCCTATGCGCAATGGGGTGTCTGTCCCCCTGAATATTTTGAAGATCTTGAGCAAATTCGCCTGCTATGGAACGGCGGCAGCATACAGGTTGTCCAACTATCCCATATGGGAAATCTATCAATTCATGATATTAAAGATATTGAAAGGCTTACGAAACGCTTGTCGTTGGTAATTGGCTAGGCCTTTTCTAAGCTTAATCATGAACCGTATGAAAACGGTTTTTTGGTAACAATTGCAGGAATCACAGGTCATTAGTTAATTTTACTAAACATTAAGGATGAAAAATCATCGGATAGACCGATTATTTAGTATTGTACCCCCAAAATGATTCCTGTACATTTCCGCCTGCTCAAAATGAGCCTTCAGGAAGCGCAAATGCATGAACATGAATACTATTTTTAGCTCAAATGGTGATAACGCCCCGCCACAAGACGTAATGGAGCGTGCTGTCACAATGTTTAATGTGATGACAGGACACTCATTACAGGCCGCTGAGGGCTTTAACTTTCTCGCCTTGTTGAACATGGTCGCGCAGACTGCACCGGCGCCGGCAGCGCCGGCCGCACCGGTACCAAAAGAAGAGGTTAAAGCCCAGCAGGCCGAGCCTTCAGTCCATGCCGCACCGGTAAAGGCAGAATGCACCAGGCAGCACCAGGTAGAGCCTGAAGTACCCGCGCTGATCCTTGAACCACTGGAAGACGTGACCCCAGATGAGGAGCCAGAGGCCGAGTTTATGCCTGATGTTGAGGACTTGGCCGTGCCAAACCCAATGGCGCTACTGCGCCGGCCGGC
>NZ_PJZF01000060.1 GCF_002858675.1 Chimaeribacter californicus | reverse complement strand
CCCTGAAGTGCCCACACATCGAAACTGCCCGGGCGGTAAGGAACGAGCAGAACATCGGTCAGGATTAATGCAGCACGCAGCGCAGTGGAGTCGCGGCCGCCTGCATCGATAATGATGTCGTCATACTTCCCGCGCTGCTGTAGCAGCTGGGAGCGCAGGATAGAACCGTCGGGATAAGCAGCGCACGCGATGCCGGGTAAATCCTCGCGTTCTGCCCGGATACCGATAGCGGTTTGGGCGGTACCCTGTCGGTCGCCGTCGATCAACAAAACATCCCGGCCTTGCATGGCTCTGGCTGCGGCGATGTTGACAGCAAGCGTCGTTTTGCCCACCCCGCCCTTTGTGTTACCCACGGTTAAAATCATCTTTATTTCATCCTTTTTAATATTAAAAAACATCAATAAACGCTGATATTTTAGTTTTTTGGCTGCCGTTGTCAAATCAAGTGCTCGGTCGCCAAATGCCATCAATACAACATTAATTTAATATTAAAATGAGGTTTTTTGCTGTTTTTTGCTGTGGGAATGAGTGGCTAAGGGTGCGACATGTATTTGGGCTGGTGGCAGGATGAATAGACGAACGGCAAACTCGGGTACAGGATAGGTTACATGTAGTTTTTTCCCTCAGCGTGCCGGGCGCATGTAGTTTTTGCCCTCAGCAGCGCGCCAGGCGCATGTAGTTTTTGCCCTCAGCAGCACGCCAGGTGCATGTAGTTTTTGCCCTCAGAACTGAATGAATCGTTAGGCGACTCAGATTGTATTTAGTAGCACGTATCCGCTTAAGCAGAAAAACGAAAAGTAATTACATGCACGTATGCAGCGGCCTGAGCAACCGAAAGCATCCAGAAATGTATTTACTTACACGTGCCTTTGACTGCAAAACACTCTTCTACGTGCAAGTAAATACATTTTCAAGGATGCTTGGTCACAATTCCGTCATTTATTGCTTGTTAAGCGCCCGACTCTATAGGCGAAAAGGAGTCATTACGTGCAACTAAATGCATTTCGATAATCCTACGTGCTACCAAATACGTTTTAAGGATCGTTACGTGCAACTAAATACATCTTAAAGTAAGTCTTTGTTTTACCTAAAAAACCTCAAGACTCCTGAGCTTGGGATGACGTGCATGTATGATAAACTGGATTTCTCTACCCTTCTTAGTTTCACTGTAGGAGAGATAGCCAATTTTTTCTAAATCAGCTAATGCCCGGCGGATGATCTGATTTTGGACATTCGTTGGAGATTCTAAAGCAAGACGCTCTCGTAACCTCTTCATTGAGATGAATAAAGTCCCAGCTGGCATACTCTCTAAATAAATATACAACGATTGCGCGGCTTCTTTTTTAGCTAACTCAGCTAGTGCCTTAAGACCTAACAGCACCTTGTGATCGTAACGATAAAGCTCCCACAATCTTTTATCGCCAACAATCTCGACGGTATCGCTTTTCATGTCCAGCACTGCGCTTTGCACCAAGTGGGTGATCATTGACTTTTGTCCATCTTTTGAACTAAAAGCAAGTGTAATACTGGAGATATTGAATAAGGAATCATGGAGGCGGGTGCGTAGGCGTGACTTAAT
>NZ_PJZF01000059.1 GCF_002858675.1 Chimaeribacter californicus | reverse complement strand
ATCAGACAATCTGTTGTGGGCACTGCACGGTCAAATATCTTGAGGTAAGGAGGTGATCCAACCGCAGGTTCCCCTACGGTTACCTTGTTACGACTTCACCCCAGTCATGAATCACAAAGTGGTAAGCGCCCTCCCGAAGGTTAAGCTACCTACTTCTTTTGCAACCCACTCCCATGGTGTGACGGGCGGTGTGTACAAGGCCCGGGAACGTATTCACCGTAGCATTCTGATCTACGATTACTAGCGATTCCGACTTCATGGAGTCGAGTTGCAGACTCCAATCCGGACTACGACATACTTTATGAGGTCCGCTTGCTCTCGCGAGTTCGCTTCTCTTTGTATATGCCATTGTAGCACGTGTGTAGCCCTACTCGTAAGGGCCATGATGACTTGACGTCATCCCCACCTTCCTCCGGTTTATCACCGGCAGTCTCCTTTGAGTTCCCGACCGAATCGCTGGCAACAAAGGATAAGGGTTGCGCTCGTTGCGGGACTTAACCCAACATTTCACAACACGAGCTGACGACAGCCATGCAGCACCTGTCTCAGAGTTCCCGAAGGCACCAAAGCATCTCTGCTAAGTTCTCTGGATGTCAAGAGTAGGTAAGGTTCTTCGCGTTGCATCGAATTAAACCACATGCTCCACCGCTTGTGCGGGCCCCCGTCAATTCATTTGAGTTTTAACCTTGCGGCCGTACTCCCCAGGCGGTCGATTTAACGCGTTAGCTCCGGAAGCCACGCCTCAAGGGCACAACCTCCAAATCGACATCGTTTACAGCGTGGACTACCAGGGTATCTAATCCTGTTTGCTCCCCACGCTTTCGCACCTGAGCGTCAGTCTTTGTCCAGGGGGCCGCCTTCGCCACCGGTATTCCTCCAGATCTCTACGCATTTCACCGCTACACCTGGAATTCTACCCCCCTCTACAAGACTCTAGCCTGCCAGTTTCAAATGCAGTTCCCAAGTTAAGCTCGGGGATTTCACATCTGACTTAACAAACCGCCTGCGTGCGCTTTACGCCCAGTAATTCCGATTAACGCTTGCACCCTCCGTATTACCGCGGCTGCTGGCACGGAGTTAGCCGGTGCTTCTTCTGCGAGTAACGTCAATCAGTAAGGTTATTAACCTTACTGCCTTCCTCCTCGCTGAAAGTACTTTACAACCCGAAGGCCTTCTTCATACACGCGGCATGGCTGCATCAGGGTTTCCCCCATTGTGCAATATTCCCCACTGCTGCCTCCCGTAGGAGTCTGGACCGTGTCTCAGTTCCAGTGTGGCTGGTCATCCTCTCAGACCAGCTAGGGATCGTCGCCTAGGTGAGCCATTACCCCACCTACTAGCTAATCCCATCTGGGTTCATCTGATGGCGCGAGGCCCGAAGGTCCCCCGCTTTGGTCTTGCGACGTTATGCGGTATTAGCTACCGTTTCCAGTAGTTATCCCCCTCCATCAGGCAGATCCCCAGACATTACTCACCCGTCCGCCGCTCGCCGGCAAAGTAGCAAGCTACTTCCCGCTGCCGCTCGACTTGCATGTGTTAGGCCTGCCGCCAGCGTTCAATCTGAGCCATGATCAAACTCTTCAATTAAAAGCTTGATTTGCTAAGTTAATAGCGATGCTCAAAGGTTACTGTTCTAAATTTCTTTAGGTAGTCACTCTTCAAGACTTAATATTTTTTGCATCCGG
>NZ_PJZF01000005.1 GCF_002858675.1 Chimaeribacter californicus | reverse complement strand
GAAGAAAAATGTGTAACCGGCCCGCCGCCTCCCGTCCCCTGTTTCGTAAAACCGTTATTGCCGGCCTGCTGTGCAGCCTGCCGCCGCTGACCGCCGCCTGGGCGGAGGATCGCAGCCCGCGCGTTATCAATGACGGCGCTGCCCATACCCTGAATAACGTTGATATTTACAGCGACAGCGGTAATGCCATCACGCTGAACAACAGCAGCCAACTCACCCTGATAAACAGCACCCTGACGGTGGAGGGAATAACCGAGAAAGGCATAGCGGCCGACGGGGAATATAACCAGCCTCCCACCCTGTTTGCGGCCGAAAATATCACCGTCAATGTCGCCGGTGAAAAAGCCAAAGGGATTGAGCTCGCCGGTCATGTCACGGCCACGCTGGCGGACGCGGTTATTTCAATGCGCGACGGCATTTCCGCGCTGCAAAGTAAACTAGGCGCTACCCTGAGTGCCGATAATATACAAATCACCGTGGACAATACCGCCCGCGGCCGTGCGCCGGCGATGGAAGTGGTGGATATCGTCGGCACCCAGGCGCTGTTCAACGGCGGCGATATCCGGGTGGATACGCAGGGCACGCTGGACGTGTTTAACCTCTCCGGCACCGAAACCCAGCAGGGCCGCCTCACGCTGAATGACCTCACGGTGGCGGTTAACGGGCCGGAAAGCGGCCAGCCAAGCTACCTGATTAACGCCAGCGGCAACAGCCGCGTCACGGTGAACGGCGGCGACTACACGATGCGCGCCGGGAACGGCTACGGCGTCTGGCTGGTGGATGAGAGCGTGCAGATGGATGCCACCGACATGACGCTGACCACCGAAGGCACCGGCGCGCACGCCATCGATAACCGCGGCCGGCTGACGATGGCAGGCAGCCGCATCACGACGCTGGGGAACAGTTCACACGCGCTCTACACCGAAGCAAACACCGACGCACGCGATCTGGTGCTGAGCACGGCGGGCAAACGCAGTGCCGCCATTGCCGCTGCGCGCGGCGGCGACGTGGACTTGAACGGGGTTTCAGCCGCTACCTCCGGCGAAAACAGCAACCTGCTGCTTAACTTTGGCGACAGCCACATTGCGGCAACCGCCCTGACCGGCACCGCCTCCGGCGACCAGGCTGACGCGATAAAAACCTACGCCAATGCGGCAATTGCCCTCACCGACAGCCAATTAACCGCCCGGGGTGCCGACGCGCACGGCATTATCATGCTCAACGATTCCGCGCGCCGCGCCGCGACCACCGACATCACGCTGGACAACAGCACGATCCGGAGCGAGCAGGATGCGGCCATTTCTGCGCTGGGCGGCGGCATCACCCTCAACCTCGCCAACAGCAGCCAGCTCACCGGCGGCAACGGCGTGCTGCTGGAAACCGCCGTTATTCAGGATGCGGCGGGCAACCTGGTGCATGATGAGGTCACGCTCAACGCGGACGGCAATTCGCGCCTGACCGGGGATGTGCTGATCGATGCCCAGGCACCGCAGAACAACGCCGCCCTGCAACTCACTAATGGGTCACAGTGGCTGGGGGCGACGCCGCAGCTTAACCAGCTCACGCTTGATGCCACCAGCCAGTGGGCAATCACCGGTGACAGCCGCATCAGCCAGCTGGCGCTGGGCGGCGGCACACTTGCCATGCAGCACAGCGGCGACCGCTACCTGACCCTGCATACCGGTAACCTGAGCGGCGGCGGCGATCTGCGGCTGAACACCGCGCTGGCCGGTAACGCCTCCGCCACCGACCGGCTGGTGGTGGCCGGGGAGATGCACGGCGACTACCAATTGTTCGTGAATAACCGCGGCGGCCGGGGCGGGCTGACCACCGGCGACGGCATCAACGTGATTCAGGTGGACGGCAGCAGCAGCGGCACCGTGGTGCTGGGGCAGCGGGTGGCAGTGGATGCCTACGACTATTTCCTCTACCAGGGCGGCGAACAGGATGCCAACGACTGGTATCTGCGCTCCACCTTTACCGACGAGCCGGTCACCCCGGACGATCTGCCGCCAGACGATCCGCGCCCCTTCCCACCGGCCCCCCAGCCCGACCCGGACGACGTACCGTGGCGGGAAGAGGTGCCGGGCTACCTGGCTGCGCCGGTGCTCAACCAGCGTTACCTGTTCGATGCGCTCGGCACCTACCACCAGCGCACCGGCGGCGATGTGGCGCACCTCGACGGCAGCTGGCTGCGCGTGTTTGACCAGCAACAGGATCTGGATTCCGGCCGGTTTGGTTATGACAGCGAAACCCGCTATGTGCAGCTGGGCAACGACGTGTATGAAAGCCGCAGCAACGCAGCCACCACCCGCGCCGGATGGGTGCTGACACTCGGCAGCCAGCGCACTGACGCCGAAGACCGCCGGCGCGCGCTGAACCCGGCGCTCTCGGTGGCTACCGGCCGGATCGAGAGTGAAATTTACAGCCTCGGCGGCTACTACACCGTGCAGGCGGAAGATGGCGGTTACCTTGATGCGATCGGCCAGCTCAGCACTCTCCACAATGACTATTTCAGCGCCGGGCACAGCGCGCAGCATGGCGCCGGCATTGCGGCCTCGATTGAGGCCGGGAAACCGTTCGCCCTGGGTAACCGGGTGATGCTGGAGCCGCAATTGCAACTGAAATACCAGTACCTGCATCTGGACGGGTTTAACGATGAGATCAGCGCCGTGTCTGGTGTGGCGCAAAGCAGCGGCGAAGCGCGTGCCGGGCTGCGCCTCACCCGCGACATCGGCCGCTGGCAACCCTACCTGACGCTGGATGCCACCACACTGATCGGGGATGAACCGGCGGTGCGCGTCGGTTCACAGCAGATCCAGACCGAGTTCAGCAACAGCTACTGGCAAACCGGGCTGGGCGTGGCGGCCACCCTCAGTGACAGCGCCAGCGCCTACGGGGAGTTCCGTTATCAACAGGCCTTTGACCGGCAAAGCGACGGCTATGCCGGGATGATCGGGGTGAAAATCGCCTTCTGATCCCCTCACCCGGCCTGATAGGTCACTGCTGGCAGGCCGGGCACCAGTAAAACGGCCGGGAGGAGAGCGTGGTTTTCTCAATGATGCCGCCGCAGCGCTCACACGGCTTCCCGGCGCGGTGGAACACCCGGAAGCGGAACAGCGCGCCATGGTGTTTGCTTGCTTTGGCCTTGCCGCGTGTGGCATAGGAGAGGCGCGCAATGCTGAGCACCGCCTCCGCCAGCGCGTCACGCTGCTCTTCGCTGAGATCCTGCGGCTTGTGCTGCGGGGCCAGTTGCGCCTGCCAGAGGATCTCTGCCCGCAGGTAGTTGCCCAGCCCGGCGATAAACGCCTGATCCAGCAGCGTGCCCGCCAGCTGGCGGCGACGGAACGCCGGGGACATCAGCCGCTCGCGCACCATGTCCGGCGTCAGGGTCATGTCCAGCACATCCGGCCCGATGCGCGCCAGAAACGGATGGGTTTCGATCTCGTCCGTGACCCACAGTGAAATGTCCGAGGCGCTCAGCAGCACCACGGCTTTATCCGCTGTTTCCAGCCGCACGCGCGGCGAGCGCTTACCGGCCGGTTCTTCGCCGGGTTTCACCACCCGCCAGACGCCATACAGCTGGTTATGGCTGTAGAGCGTCATGCCGTTGGAAAAGTGGGTCAGCAGCGCTTTGCCCCGGGTTTCAAACCGGGTCACACGGCAGCCGATCAGGTCAGATTGATAGGGTTGCAACTGGGGAAAGGCGAACCAGACGTGGGTAAGCGGCTTGCCGCCGACCGCTTTTTCAAGCTTATCGGCTGCGCGCCGGATCTCCGGGCCTTCAGGCATGGGTACCGCTCCTTAGCTATTCCATAAATACAACAGGCACGCGCCGGCGTGCCTGCTAACGATATCAATACACAACAGGCACATTTCACCCGCCTGTTGTGTCATAAATATAGCGCAACGGCAGGCCAGCCTGCCTGCGCCATTCAGGCGGGATTGCCCGGCTGAAAATCTGACGTTTCACGTTCCGTCAGCCACGCCTCAAGCAGCCGCAGATTGGTTTGCTTCAGGCTGCTGCGGTTCCATACCAGATAGTAGGTCAGGCTCCCGCAGTCCAGCCGGTAATCATCCAGCGCGATCAGCGTGCCCTCTGCTAACTCTTTTTCAACCAGCACACGTTGTGCCAGCGCAACCCCCTGCCCTTCCAGAGCGGCCTGATAAGCCAGCGCGGAGCTTTCCAGTTCCCGCCAGTTGGTCAGGCGCCGGGTCTCAATCCCAAAGGCGTCACCCCATAGTCGCCAGTCATCCGGGCGGCCACGCACCCTGAGCAAGGTATGTTGTGCCAGATTCTCAGGATCCAGCCGCGTTTTGCGCCCCGGCGCAGGCCGGAAAACCGGGACAAGCGTGTTTTCAACCAGGGGGGTGGCGTGCATCTGGGGCCACTCACCGCTGCCCAGGCGGATAGCCGCGTCAAAGTCTGCCGCATCATCCCAGTCTGACGCGGTGGTCAGCCTGACATCAATGGCGGGATGGGCCAGCTGGAAGGCCGTCAGCCGGGGGATCAGCCAGCGGGTGGCAAAGGTGGTGAAAGAATGGAGCCGGATGACGGCGCGACCGGCGCTACGGTGCAGGATCTGCCCCGCCTGGCGCAGCCCCTCAAAATGCGTGCTGATCTGCTGGAAATAGGCACTGCCGGCATGCGTCAGCATGAGCCCCCGGCCATAGCGTTGAAACAGCGGTATCCCAAAATGCTCTTCCAGTTGCCGGATCTGGCGGCTCACCGCACCGGAGGTGACAGACAGGTGGTCAGCGGCGGCCCGGACGCTGCCGGTACGCGCCACAGACTCAAAGGCCAGCAAAGCATTCAAAGAAGGCAGGTCGCGCATCATCATCACCCTTGAGTTTTTCTCAACATTTGCGCCATTTTAATCGATTGTGGCTGGAAACTCATCACAGGAGAATGGCCCGGCTCCCCCGTACTTTACACAGCGTAAGTGAAGTGCATCTGCCAATTCCCACTAAAGGACAGCGATATGATCAATGTTATCAACCCTGCTGATGGATCTGTTGTCGGCCAGACTCCCCTGATGAGCGAGCCAGACGTGGCGGCTGCCATCACGCGGACCTGTGACGCCTTCCCTGCCTGGGCGCGGAAAACGGCAAAGGAACGCAGTGATATCCTGCGTCGCTGGTACGATCTGGTTCGCGCAGACAAACGTGTTTTTGCCGAAATTATGGTGAAAGAAAACGGGAAATGCCTGAGCGAGGCATTGGGTGAAATCGAGTATGGGCTGGGCTTTATTGAATGGTACGCGGAAGAGGCGAAACGTGTTTATGGTGACACCATTCCTTCCCACGATCCCAACGCGTCCGTACTGGTGATGAAAGAGCCGGTCGGCCCCACGGCGGCGATCACGCCCTGGAATTTCCCTTTTATGATGATCACCCGCAAAGTCGCCACCGCCCTGGCCGCAGGCTGCACCATGATCATCAAACCCGCGGAAGAAACGCCGTTAACGGCCTGGAAACTGCTGGAGTATGCCCGTGAGGCGGGCATTCCTTCCGGCGTGTTTGAAATGGTCACGGGCGATCCCAACGCGATTGGCGAGGCGTTTACGCGTGACGAGCGCATCCACAAAGTCTCCTTCACGGGGTCTACCCGGGTCGGCAAGCTGCTGGCCGGCCAATGTGGGGCAACGCTGAAAAAAATGACCCTGGAGCTGGGGGGGAATGCGCCTTTTATAGTCTTCGACGACGCGAACCTGGAGGATGCCGTGGCCGGGCTGGTGAGTGCCAAGCTGCGTAACTCAGGCCAGGTCTGTATTTCACCCAACCGCATTTTTGTTCAGGCGGGGATTTACGACGCGTTTGTTGAAAAGCTGACCGCAGCCGTGGCAAAAATCCGTGTCGATCAGGGCATGCAGGATGAATTTGTGGTGGGCCCGCTGATTAACCAGCAGGCGATAGACAAAGTGACCGCGCTGGTGGATAACGCCGTATCGCTGGGTGCCGCGGTCAGGCTGGGCGGCAAGCGGCATCCCAAAGGCGGGCTTTTTTATGAGCCCACTATTCTGTGCGATCTGAATGAGCGCTTTGATGTGCATAACACCGAAATTTTTGGCCCCGTCTTCGCGTTGTATCGGTTCTCCTCGGAGGAGGAGGCTATCCGTAGTGCCAACAATACCGAATATGGCCTGGTGGCCTATGCCTGGACAACCGATATGGGCCGCGCTTTCCGCCTCTCAAGGCAACTGGAAGCGGGTATGGTGATTATCAACTCGGGGTCAGTCGGCACGGCATCGGTGCCTTTTGGCGGCATCAAATCGTCCGGATACGGCCGTGAGGGGGGGCATTATGGCATCGAAGAGTATGTGCAGGTGAAATACGTGCTGATGGCCGGCCAGAACCATTAACGTGAGCTCCCCTCAGTGCATGAAGATGCGGCATCTCTTCTGCCGCCTGGTGCCTGAGGGGAGGTAACGGCTATCGCCCAAACGCACCGGCTCAGTGGGTGGCACCGCCGCCCACCAGCAGGTCGCGCTCGGTGTTAAGCGCAATGGCAATCGCCAGCTCCAGCGCCGTCAGCACGGTATTGGCCGCCATGCTCGGGCTGCCGGGGTGGTTGGCCGCCTGCTCCGGCAGATAAGGGATATGGATAAAGCCGCCCTTAACCCGCGGGTTGTTTTTCAGGTGCAGGTGGTGCAGCAACCCGTACATCACATGGTTACAGACGAACGTCCCGGCGGTTTGTGACACCGCCGCCGGAATACCCGCCTCACGCAGCCCGCTGACAATCGCCTTGATCGGCAGTTGCGAGAAGTACGCCGCCGGGCCGCCCGGCACAACCGGCTCATCGATCGGCTGCTGCCCCTGATTATCCGGGATGCGCGCATCATCAACGTTAATCGCCACCCGCTCGAGGCTGATTTCTGCCCGGCCGCCCGCCTGCCCCACCGCCAGAATCAACCGGGGCTGGGTCTCGTCAATCGCCGCATAGAGCGCCTCCAGCGCATGGTGGAACACACAAGGCAACTGGCGCGTCACAATGTGCACGCGGCCCAGCTCCATATCGTGCAGCCGCTTCACCACCTCCCAGGAGGGGTTGATGCGCTCACCATCAAAGGGTTCAAACCCGGTTATCAATACAGTCTGCATCATCTCATCTCCCCAAAGGCCCTGCTTTCAGCATAGCCAGTTGCTCATAAAAACATCAAAAAATAGAGCAGGAAAATATTCACCAGCAGCAGCGCCAGCCCTGTCGGGATCTGTGCCTTGATCACCGCATTGCGATCCGGCAATTCCAGCAGCGCGGCGGGCACAATGTTGAAGTTGGCCGCCATCGGCGTCATCAGTGTGCCGCAGTAGCCGGAAAACATGCCGATCGCCGCCATCACCGCCGGGTTACCACCCTGTTGTATCACCAGAATCGGGATGCCGATCCCGGCCGTCACGATCGGGAAGGCGGCAAAGGCGTTGCCCATCACCATGGTCAACAGCGCCATGCCAAGGGCATAGACCGCCACCGCCACAAACCGGTGGTTCACTGCCAGGTACTCCTGCGTCAGGTGGGAAATCGCGGTACCGACGCCTGCCGAGGTGAACAGCAGCCCGAGCGTCGCCAGGATCTGCGGCAGGATAAACGCCCAGCCAATGGAATCGAGCAGGCGGCGCGTCTCCTGTACCGATTGCAGCGCGGAATCCCGCGTCATCCGCAGCGCCATGACGAGGCCCACCACGCAGCCGACCAGCATCGAGAACAGCGTGTTGAGCGTCGGCGGGCTGCCGGCACCAAACACCGTGGCAGCCAGGCCGGGGATATTGTTGAAGGCCAGCACGCCCAGCACCGTCACCACCGGGATCGCCAGCGCAGGCAAGAACAGCCGGTTGCCGAGCCGGCGCGCGCTTTCGGTTCGCGCCTTGTCACTGCGCTGGTGGTAACTGCCGAGTCGCACCCCGCCGAACCCGGCGATCAGCGCCATCAGCACCACCACCACGCCCACGGCGATATTCAGTGTGCGCGTGCCCTCTGCCCCGCCGTAAGCCGCAGCCCAGTGGCCCGCCCAGTCCCCCAGCAGGAAGATCAGCCCATACAGCCCCCAGAACAGGGCGGTGAACACGCGTCGCGGGTTGGCGCGGTCACGCAGGGACATGATGCTGACAATCAGCAGCAAGATCCCGGCCAGCACATAAAGATAGTGTTGCTGGAACATTATTGGCCCCCTTTGCGTGACAGCGCCGCGCTGTTAAGGGTGGACGATTCACGCCGGAGTTGCCGGTCGAGCCGGTTCAGGCGGAAAGCGTGGATCAGGAAGGCGAAAACGGCGGTCGGGATGCCCCACGCCGCGATGTGCAGCGGCTCGGTCTGGATCCCGGCGGACTCCAGCATGAAGTTATGCATAAAGATGATCGCCCCGAACGCGACAAAAATATCTTCCCCAAAAAACAGGCCGACGTTGTCGGTGGCCGCCGCCATCGCCCGCAGCCGGTGGCGGGTGGCTTCCGGCAGTTCGCCGTGGCGGGCGGTGGCCGCCCCTTCGGCCATCGGTGCCAGCATCGGCCGCACCATCTGCGGGTGGCCGCCGAGGCTGGTCAGCCCCAGCGCCGCCGTCAGTTCACGCGCCAGCAGGTAGACCGTCAGCAGCCGCCCGGCGGTGGCGCGCTCGATGGTGGCGATAAACGCCTGCGCCCGCTCCTTCAGCCCGTGGCGCTCCAGCAGGCCGATCACCGCCAGCGGCAGCAGCAGGATCAGCGGCAACGTGCGGGTGCTCATAAAGCCGGCACCGAGCTTTTCCAGAATCGCGGCCACCGGCATCTGTGCCGCCAGCCCGGTAATGATGCCCGAGACAATCACCACCAGCACCGCGTTAAAGCGCAATAAAAAACCGATGACAATGGCGGCAATGCCGATCAGCGGCCATAAGTTGACAGCCTGTTGCATAGTTCCTGCTCCCAAAGAGGTCAGGCACCGGGCAGAACCCGGTGCACAAAATGCCCGGAACGGGCGAAAAAAGGGGAAAGATCAGGCGGCGCGGACGGCGATCTGCCGTTGTTCAAAACTACGGCGCAGCAGGCGGGCGAACGCCAGCGCGTGGGCACCGTCGCCATGCAAACAGACGCTGTCTGCCTGTACCGGCACCGCCTGACCGCTGCGGCTGATGACCTCGCCCCGTTCAACCATATGCAAGGTTTGCGCCAGCGCCTGTTCGTCACTCTCGATCAGCGCGTCCGGCTCACTGCGCGGCACCAGCGTGCCGTCGCTCTGGTAGCGGCGGTCAGCGAACACTTCCTGCCGGGTGGGCAGCCCGAGCCGCTGCCCGGCGCGGATCAGTTCACTGCCCGCCAGCCCCACCAGCCGCAGCGAGCCGTCCACCGCCTGCACCGCACGGGCTATCGCGTCCGCCAGCGCCGGATCTTTCGCCGCCTGGTTATAGAGCATGCCGTGCGGCTTCACATGCACCAGCGTGCCGCCCTCGGCACGGGCAATCGCCGCCAGCGCGCCGATCTGGTACAGCACCTGCGCATAGACCGTTTCCGGCGGGAGCTGCATCGCCGTGCGGCCGAAGTTTTCACGATCCGGGAAGCTCGGGTGCGCGCCGATGGCGACGCCGAACTCCTGCGCCCAGCGCACTGACTGCACCATGGTTTGCGCGTCCCCGGCGTGGAAACCGCAGGCGATATTGGCAGAGCTCACCAGTTGCAGCAGTTCACGATCGTTGGCGCAGCCTTCGCCCAAATCCGCATTTAAATCAACGGCCATGTAACCCCCGCGCGACTTGTTGCAGGAAGCGGTCCTGCTCCGCTTTGGCCAGATGGGCCTCTTCCAGCGTGCATTTCACGAAATGGATCGGCTCGCCAAGCCGGATTTGCGCCAGGTGGTAGAGATCCGCCTCAATCACGCAGGCGATGCGCGGGTAGCCGCCGGTGGTCTGCGCATCCGCCAGCAGCACAATCGGCTGGCCGTTGCCCGGCACCTGCACCACGCCCGGCAGCAAGCCGTGCGACAGCATCTCGCGGTCGGTGGTGCGCTCCAGCGCGTGGCCGTGCAGGCGGTAGCCCATGCGGTTACTCTGCGGGCTGAGCTGCCAGGGGGTGCGCCAGAACCACTCGCGCGCTTCCGGGCTGAACTCCTGATACTCCGGCCCCGGCAGGGCGCGGATGCGGTTACCAAACAGCAGTTGTTTGATGCCGGTGGCGCGCTGCGGCAGGTTCTGCGGCTCGCCCAGCGGCAGCAGATCGCCCTCCTGCAAACGCCGCCCGTGGAAGCCGCCGATGCCGGCTTTCAGGTCAGTACTGCGTGAGCCGAGCACCTCCGGCACGTTGATGCCGCCGGAGATCGCTAAATAGCTGCGCATGCCGCGTTTCGGCAGCCCGAGCACCAGCCGCTGCCCCGGCTTGACCGGGTAACGCCAGCCGGTCCAGAGCTTCTGGCCGTCGAGTTCGGCATCACACCCGGCCCCGGTCAGCGCGACCCAGCCGTCACGTAAAAATTCAGCCGTGAACTGCCCGAGGGTGATCTCAATCCCGGCGCTGTCGGGCGCGTTGCCCACCAGCATGTTCGCCAGTTGCAGCGCCGGCTGATCCAGCGCGCCGGTCTGGCTGATGCCGAGCGCGCGGAAGCCGTGGCGGCCCAGATCCTGGACGGCGGCGTACATCCCGGCGCGGATAATTTTCAGCATACGCCCTCCTGTTGCGGCACAAAGCGCACGTTGTCACCGGGGCGCAGCAGGGTGGGCGGCATCTGGTCAGGCATAAACAGCGCCTGCGGCGTCAGGCCGATCAGCTGCCAGCCGCCGGGCGAGGCCAGCGGGTAGATGCCGGTCTGCGTCCCGGCGATGCCGACGGAACCGGCCGGCACCAGCAGGCGCGGCTCGCCGCGGCGCGGGGTCGCCAGTTGCTCCGGCATCCCGCCGAAATAGGAGAAGCCCGGCAGGAAGCCGAGGAAGTAGACCACATAGTGGGCAGAAGCGTGGGCCTCGACCACCTGTTGTGGGGTCAGGCCGGTGTGGCGCGCCACCACCTCCAGATCGGGGCCGTGGGTGCCGCCGTAGATCACCGGGATGTCGATGTCCCGTGCCTCCGGCACCAGCGCCTCGCTCTCTTCCCACCAGCGTTGCAGCCGTTCGATGGCATCCAGCGCCACCGTCTGTGGTTCGGTCAGAAAAATGGTGAGGTTATTCATACCGGGCACCGCCTCGCGGACATCATCCCGGCCGCGTAACCGCTCCGCCAGCCCCCAGATCCGCTGCTGGCTTTGTAACGTGACCGGCGGCTCCAGCTCGAGAACGACAGCGCGCTCCCCCAACAGATAACAACGTGCTCGCTGCACTTCCCGCCCCTTAGATAAAGAATAATTATCAATCAAACCCGCATTGTTATGCAGTAAAGCGGGGGGCGCTGTCAACCTGCCGCCCCTCGCCCTGTCGCCGCACCTGCTAGTATCAATAGCATAAGGTTGCCCATCCTGCGCCGGTGAAGAAGCGTAAGGGCCGCCCGCCGCCTGACTTTTTTTACACGGATAAGGGAGATAGCGTGAAAAAAACTCTGAATGTCTTTTTTCCCCTCTACACCACCACCCTGCTGATGCTGCTCGGGTCCGGCCTGCTGACCACTTATGTCTCCCTGCGGCTCACGGCCATTCAGGTCAGCGGCGCGTTGATCGGGGCCATCATCGCCGCCAACTACATCGGGCTGGTGATCGGCGGCAAGGTCGGCCATGTGCTGATCGCCCGTGTCGGCCACATCCGCGCTTATGTCTCCTGCTCCGGTATTATCACGGCGGCGGTGCTCGGCCACGGCCTGACGGATCTCATCCCATTGTGGGTGGTACTGCGGCTGATTATTGGCCTCTGTATGATGTGCCAGTACATGGTGCTGGAGAGCTGGCTTAACGATCAGGCGGCCTCTGACCAGCGCGGCACGGTGTTCGGCTTCTATATGGCGGCCTCTTACCTCGGCATGGCCCTGGGCCAGGTGGTGCTGATGTTGCAGGATGGGCTGGGGATCAGCACGCTGCTGATTATCGCGCTCTGTTTTGCCCTGTGTCTGGTGCCGATTGCGCTGACCACCCGTACCCACGCCGGGCATATGTCCCCGGCCCCGATGGAGCTGAAATTTTTCATCGGAGCGATCCCGAAAATCCTGGCGATTACGCTGGTGATTGGCATGGTAGTTGGTGCGTTTTACGGCATGGCGCCGGTTTACACCAGCCAGCTGGCCCTATCGACCCGGCAGACCGGTTTGTTTATGGCACTGGCGATTTTTGCCGGGCTGATGGCGCAATTCCCCCTGAGCTGGCTCTCTGACCGCTACAACCGTACCCGGCTGATGCGCCTGTGTGCGCTGCTGCTGTCCGTTGCGGCGCTGCCGCTGGCGGTGTTGCCGCACCTGCCGTTCCCACTGCTGCTGGCCATTGGTTTTGCGGTGAGCCTGATGCAGTTTTCGCTCTACCCGCTGGTGGTGGCGCTGGCCAATGACCTGATCGCGCCGGAGCGGCGGGTATCACTTTCTGCCTGTCTGCTGATGGCGTTTGGTGTCGGGGCCTGCGTCGGGCCGCTGCTGGTGGGTGCACTGATGCAGCCGCTGGGGGCGAATATTCTCTACGCCTTCTTTGCCGTGTGTGCCGCCGGGATTGCCGCGCTGACGCGTGCTCCGAAAGCCGCCGGGGAACCGGCGCAGGCGCAGGATGCCCCGGTGCCGCATACCGCCATGCCGGACAGCCTGACCAGTTCGCCGCTCTCCCCGGCGCTGAACCCGGCCTTTGATGAACAGCTGATTCAGGAGACGATGCCCGCACCGGCGTCAGTGAATGATGACCATCTGGCAGCCGGCGAGGAAGAGACCGCGTTTCCGCCGCAGGGCGCGGACCCGGACAGCGATACCGGCCTGCAACGGGCGTTTATTTTGCTGGAGGATGACGCCACCCCTGGCGAAGTGGCGGAAGAAGAGGCCCGGAAAAAGACCGGCTGAGCCGCGTCAGGCCGGGTTATCAATATCAATAAAGGTCACGTCCAGCCCGTGTTCAGCGGCCAGCCACTCGCCGAGGGCGCGCACGCCGCCGCGTTCGGTGGCGTGGTGCCCGGCGGCAAAGAAGTGCAGCCCCATTTCGCGGGCGATGTGGATGGTCTGCTCTGAGACTTCACCGCTGATAAAGGCATCCACGCCGAACTCGGCTGCCTGCTGGATGAAGCCCTGCCCGCCGCCGCTACACCAGGCCACGCGTTTGATGGTCTCCGGCGCGCCGATGTCGCTGTGCAGCACGCTGCGGCCGAGTTGCTGCTCAATGCGCTGACGCAGTGCCTCGCCGGTGAGCGGGGTCGCCAGCTCGCCGAACGGCACCAGCGGCATCACCTCGCCCAGCACCTCAATACCGAACGCCTGCGCCAGTTGCGCGTTGTTGCCCAGCTCCGGGTGCGCGTCCAGCGGCAGGTGGTAGCCGTAGAGGTTGATGTCATGGGTCAGCAGGGTTTTCAGCCGGTTACGCTTCATGCCGCGCACCGCCACCGGCTCGTTTTTCCAGAAATAGCCGTGGTGCACCACAATCGCATCTGCCTGATGCGCTACCGCTGCATCCAGCAGCGCCTGGCTGGCGGTGACGCCGGTAACGATGCGCCGCACCTCGTCGCGCCCCTCGACCTGCAACCCGTTGGGCGCATAGTCTTTGAAGTCGTTGACGTTCAGTTTCTGGTTAATCAGGCGTTCAAGTTCGGTATTGCGCATGGTGTGTTCTCTTAATCGGTAAGTCAGCGTCACAGGGTAATGCGATCGCCCTGTTGCATAAAGATGAAGTTAACGCCGAGGCGGTTACCGGCCTCGAGCTGTTGTTTAACCTCCGCCGGGACATCCCGCCCCGCCTGTAATGCGGGTTTGATGTGGGTGACCAGCACCGGCAGGCCGCGCAGGGCCTGGTCGCCGCCGCTCAGGGCGGCGAGGTGTTCCAGCTCGCCCAGCAGCAAAGCCGGGGTCAGGTGGCCGAAAAGCCGGTTGGTGGGCTGGTCATTGGCGTAGGAACTCTCGATCAGGATGCCTTTCAGCTGGTGCGCCTGCACCAGCGGGGCGAGCACCTGCCAGGCGGCGTGCAGGTGTTTTGATTTCTCATTGGCATCGCTGCCGGTATCGCCGAAATAGGCAAACGCCTCATTGCCGCGGCTCACCAGCAACATCGACGAGGCGCTGCTGTCGTGGCTCAGCGGGTAGATTATGCCGCTGAGGCCGGTGTCACCCAGCGTGACGCGCTGCCCGGGCGGCGGCGTGTTGATGCGGTAGGTGCCGAGCCGGGTGCCGTTGCCGCTGTCACTGAAATTGGGCCAGCTTTTCCAGTTGAAGTAGTGGGTGCGCAGGGTGTTGGCGGTGTCGGTGGTGGTGTAGATCGGTTTGCGGCTGTCGTCCGGCGCGGCCAGCAGCAGCCCGGCGAGGTGGTCAAGGTGGCCGTGGCTGAGGAAGTAGGCACCAATCCGCTCGCGCAGCACATAGCCCTGCGGCGTCAGCGGCGCGGCCTTCTCCGGCGTGGCCTCCGGGAAACTGCCTTTCGCCAGCGCCTGGGTAATGCCCGGCAGCAGCGTGCCCGCATCCAACGCCAGATAGCGGCTGTTTTCACCGTTTTTAATCAAATAGGCGCTGAGGTTGCCCTCGTCCAGCCCGCCGCGTACGCCCAGCGCCACTATGTCAAAGTCGGCCGCCGCTGCCGTTGACCAGAGCGCCAGCAGCGCTGCCATTACCCGTATGCTTCTGCCCATCGCGTGCTCCATGCTGATTAGTCGGGGTCGTCAGCCTCCTGGGCGCGGGCGTGTCGCCGGGCATCCTCAAACGCCTCCAGCGTCTCCCGCCGTGCGGTGGCGTGGTCAACCTGTGGTGCCGGATAGTCTAGCACGCGCTGCTGCTCTCGGGCCCAGCGATGCGGCTGATGAATGGCACTCTCCGGCACTTCCGCCAGTTCCGGCACCCAGCGGCGGATGAAATCGCCCTGCTTGTCGTAACGCTCGCCCTGGGTGGTGGGGTTGAAGATACGGAAATAGGGCGTGGCGTCAGTGCCGGTGGAGGCCGCCCATTGCCAGCCGCCGTTGTTGGCGGCGTAGTCACCGTCGAGCAGTTGCGTCATGAAATAGCGTTCGCCCTCGCGCCAGTCGATGCGCAGATCCTTGACCAGATAACTGGCGGTGATCATCCGCAGCCGGTTGTGCATCCAGCCGGTCTGGTTCATCTGCCGCATAGCCGCGTCCACAATCGGGTAGCCGGTGCGCCCCTGCTTCCACGCCTCGAACGCCTCATCCGGCGTGTGCCACGGCACAAAGCGCGTCCAGCGGATAAACGGCTGGTGCTTGCAGAGCATCGGCCACGCCACCAGCAAATGGCGGTAAAACTCGCGCCAGAGAAGCTCATTCAGCCAGCCAAACGCCCCGCCGTCGCGCTGCTCCAGCATCCGGGGGCATTCCGCCTGCAAGCGGTTGAAACACTGGCGCGGCGAGAGTGCGCCAATCGCCAGATAAGGGGAGATCTGGCTGGTGCCGCTGAGGGCGGGCTGGTCGCGCTGACGCAGGTAGTCCGGTGCCTGTTCCCGGCAGAAGGCGCGCAGCCGCGCCAGCGCCGCCTCTTCGCCCGCCGGGAATTGCGCCTCATCCACCGCCTGTTGCGGGTAGTCGAACGGCGCCAGCGGGTGGCGCGGAACATCGCCCTGTTCGCGTGGCCGCGGTGCGGGCAGCGAGCGGGTGTCGGCAGCGGTCAGGCGGCGCAGAAAGGCATTGCGGAACGGCGTGTAAACTTTGTACATCTCGCCGTTGCCGGTGGTGACGCTGCCCGGCGGCAACAGCAGGCTGTCATCAAATGCCCGGCAAACTACCTGCCCGGCCAGCTGTTGTTCCAGCGCTGCGTCGCGCTGCTGTTCATTCAGCTCATACTGGCGGTTATAGAACAGTGTCCCGACCTGCTGTTCCCGGCAGAACGCCACCAGCCAGGCGTTGGCGGCGGCGAAATCGTCACACTGGTGGTAACAGAGTTCAATGTTTTTGGCCGCCAGCGCCGCCTGTAAATGCTGCAGCGTCTGGTGGATAAAGCTGGCCTGCCGCGGGGCCATGCTGTGGGCGGCCCACTGGCCGGGGGTGGCGATAAACAGCGCCAGCACCCGGGCAGCCGGGTCTTCGCAGGCGGCATGCAGCGCCCGGTTATCAATGGTGCGCAGGTCGTTCCTGAACCAGACCAGATGGGTGGGCATAAAAAATCCTGTGAATCATGGAAACCAGGGCGGCGCGGCCGCCGCCCCACTCAGTGGCCGTAACGCAGGCACAGCGCTTCGGGGTAAGGCTCGAAGTAGCGCTGCTGTTGCAGGTAGGCGTCGGGGAATTCCGCCATGTAGTGCTTGAGCAGCGTGATCGGGGCCAGCAGCGGCTGCACGCCCTGCCGGTAGCGGTCAATAAGCTGGGTCAGCTCCTGGCGTTGCGACGGGTTGAGCTGTTTGCGGAAGTAGCCCTGCACATGCATCAGCACGTTGGTGTGGTTGCGGCGCGTCGCCTTGTGGGCCATCAGCGCCATCAGGCGGCTGCGGTATTCAACGGCGAACGCCTCCAGCGAGTCCCATTGGTCCATCGCGGCGACAAAGCGCCCCAGTTCGCGGTACGCCGGTTGCGAGTGCGCCAGCAGCGACAGCTTATAGCGGCTGTGGAACGCCATCAGCCCGCCGCGCGTCAGCCCCTGCTTCCACAGCGCGTTGAGTTCATACAGCGTAAACACCCGCTCGACGAAGTTCTCCCGCAGCATCGGGTCGTGCAGCCGCCCATCTTCTTCTACCGGCAGCCAGGGGTAGCGTTTCATCAGCTCAGCGGTGTAGAGGCCGACGCCGCTTTTGCGCGCGTCTTTGCCGTTGGCGCTGTAAACCCGCACCCGCTCCATGCCGCAACTGGGGGATTTGGCGCAGACGATGTAGCCGCACAGGTGGCTGAGGGAGGTGACGCGCTCCGCCGAGTAGCGCTGCATCGCGTCGGTGACGTCTACTGACGCGTCATTGCTGTACCGCATCGCGATGCCTTCGTCGGCCTTGACCAGCCGCAGCGCCGGTCGCGGGGTCGGCAGGCCGATGGCCATTTCCGGGCAGACCGGCTCAAAACGCACATAGGGCGCTAACTGCTCGACGGCAAAGCCAAAACGCTTGTGGCCGCCATCGAAACGGACATTCTCACCCAACAGGCAGGCGCTGATTCCAATGGGAATTTTTTCACTCACGGCAACTCCCGGATGTTGTACATGATGAAGTAAGTGTAGAAGAAAGGTACTCAAACCGCGTACCCAGGGAGGGGTAATTTATACAAACAGGGAAAATTGTACAGGTTAGCGGGCAAAAAATTATCAGCTGCCGTGTTAAATCAAGCTATTTCCTCTTCAATATCTGTGGAAACGCTCCCGTAGCTTGCCTGCGGCTGCGCACTCGCAGTACCGCGCGGCTGGGCATGAAATACAAGTAATTTGGCTCGTCAAGCCGGCATTGCCCGCCATCAATTAACGGGCAACAAAGTAACCAGCTATTTACGCAACAGGCGCAGGCCGTTTGCCACGACAAGCAGACTTGCGCCCACGTCAGCAAACACGGCCATCCACATGGTGCCCATGCCTGCAATTGTCAAAGCCAGGAACACCGCCTTGATTCCGATCGCCATAACAATATTCTGAACCAGAACGCTGTAAGTCTGCCGGGATAGCCGGACAAAGGCAGGGATTTTCCGCAGGTCATCATCCATCAGCGCCACATCAGCGGTTTCAATTGCGGTATCGGTGCCCATAGCCCCCATAGCGAAGCCGATATCAGCACGGGCCAAAGCCGGGGCATCATTAATGCCATCCCCCACCATGCCCGTGGTGCCCTGAACAGCAAACGCCTCTATGGCGCGAAGTTTGTCTTCCGGCAACTGGTCGCCCCGGGCCTCATCGATACCGACCTGACCAGCGATCGCGCTGGCGGTATGCGCATTGTCTCCGGTGAGCATAACCGTGCTGACACCGAGGCTATGCAGTGCTTTTATTGCTGCCCGGCTGCTCTCTTTGACCGTATCAGCTACGGCAAACAGCCCGAGTACCTGCCTCTCATCACTGAGCATGACAACGGTTTTTCCCTGCGCTTCCAGCCCGGCAAGCGTCGCTTTTACAGCAGGCGGGCAGACTAACGTGTCTTCCGTCAGCCTCAGGTTTCCAAGGCGGTAGGTTTTTCCGTTGATCCCCCCTCTCACGCCGCGCCCGGGCAGGGCTTCAAAATTGTCCACGGTATACCGTTGCGTACCTTTTGCCCCGGCCGTCACGGCCTGCGAAACCGGGTGATCGGAGTAACCCGCCAGGCTGGCAGCCAGCCCGCGGCCTTCTTCTTCCGTTACTCCGGTATACATCACCACATCTGTCTGCACCGGCTTACCATGAGTAAGCGTACCGGTCTTATCGAGCGCCAGCCATTTGAGCCGGCGGCCTTCCTCCAGGTAAACACCGCCTTTAATCAGGATCCCCCTGCGGGCCGCAGACGTCAGACCGCTGACAATGGTGACCGGGGTGGAAATCACGAGCGCGCAGGGACAGGCGATAACCAGCATGACCAGCGCCTTATAAATCCATTCCTGCCAGCTCGCCCCGGCAATCAGAGGCGGAAGAACCGCAACCGCAACCGCAATGGCAAACACGACAGGCGTATAGATACGTGAAAAGCGGTCTACAAAGCGTTGCGTAGGGGCTTTCGCTCCCTGAGCCTCCTCTACGGCATGAATGATACGCGCCAGCGTGGTGTTCCCGGCAGCAGCCGTCACCCGATAGTCAAAACCGCCCGAGCCGTTAACCGTGCCGGCAAATACCGGGTCCCCTTCACCTTTTTCTACCGGCAGACTTTCCCCGGTAATGGGTGCCTGGTTAATGGAGGTGCGGCCCCGGATAACGGTGCCGTCAAGCGCAATACGCTCGCCGGGCCGGACCCTGACCACGCTGTCCAGAGAAACAGATTTTGCATCGGTTTCTTTCCAGGAGCCGTCCGGCTGCTGAACCGTAGCCGTATCCGGCGTCAGCTTCATCAGGGAGCCTATAGCATTACGGGCGCGGTCAAGAGACCTGGCCTCAATCAGCTCTGCAATCGTGAACAGCACCATCACCATGGCGGCTTCCGGCCACTGCCCGAGCGCCAAAGCACCGGTCACGGCAATACTCATCAAGGCATTGATGTTTAAGTTACCGTTACGCAGCGCTATCCAGCCTTTTTTATAGGTTGTCAGACCACAGGCGGCTACGGCAATCAGAGCCAGCGCGGCCTCCGCCCACTCCGGCATACCGCCCCAGTGCATGGCCTCAGCGGCTACCGCCGCTACGCCGGCCAGCGCCAGCGGCCACCAGGGTTTTTTCTTTTCTTCCGTTATCGCATGCCGGCCACTGCTGTCAGGCAGTTCGGGTTCAAAGCCCAGCGAGCGAATGGCAGCCAGAACCGGCTCCAGGGCATCAGGGGTATGGACTACTGTCAGCACGCGCTGCATCAGGTTAAAATCCAGCTCTTTGACTTCGGGCATGCCGTCCAGCTTTTTGCGTATCATGCCCTCTTCAACGGGGCAGTCCATCTGCATAATGCGGATGTTGGTACGTACCCCTTCAGCAGTAGTCTGCTGCGTCTGAAGCTCATCCCCGGCGGCATCTTTAGCCGACAGGTTTACCGCTTTTGTCGCGCAGCAGCCTGTACCACTGCAACAGTCAGTGGCGGCTTTGCTTTCTGGTCTGCTCCCCTTCTCCGGAATTTCTGAGCGCAGGGCGACTATGCCTTTTACAGGCGAGCTTTTACCGGATGCGGTCGTTCCACATTTACTGTTACTGCAGCAGTCACTCATGTTTTTGTCCTGTTCATCACTTATACTGGCATTAAAGACCCTGAAGTAACTACAGGGTCAAGCATGAATGAGGTGAAACATGAAAATTGGCGAGCTGGCACGGCAGGCAGGATGTCTTGTTGAAACGGTGCGTTATTACGAACGTGAAGGATTATTACAGCCAGCGATACGGGACCAGACAAATAATTACCGGCACTATGACAGCGCGCATCTGGAGCGATTAATGTTTATCAGGCGCTGCCGGACGCTCGATATGACGCATGATGAAATCCGGGTTCTGCTTCGGGCGCGCAGTCAACCTGATGCTGACTGCAGAACAGTGAATGCCCTGATAGACGAGCACCTGCGCCATGTACAGACCCGCATTTGCGAGCTGAATATGCTGGAGAAGCAACTGAACGAACTTCGGAGTCACTGCAACGCAAACCGGGCGACCCGCGACTGTGGGATCCTACGTGAGCTGGAGCAGGCAGAAGAGCTGGAGCATGTGTCGTCAGTGATGACAACAGGCCATCTTGCAGGCAGTCATTCGCATTAATGTTTTTTAAAAAAGCAGTTTCTATAACAAATCGTCTTATTGACGTCGTTTTTAACCCATTTGGTTTTTAGTCGACCATGGATACCGTCTAAGAGCAGGCAGATATCCAAGCGGAAGGCCATAAGCTGCTAAGCAAGGTTTCACCTTGGGGCGAAGGACTGGCTCACTCCGCTTCATATAGTGGTAGCTGACCACCATGCGACCATTACATACAAGGCGAAGGAATTTAACGGGCCGCCGCCTTGAAAGGCGGCGGCCATTATTTATAGGTCATGGTGAACACGCCGGTGGACTGAAATGCCCCGGCCTTGCGCGCCGTACCGTCGGTGCGCAACTCTGCGGAATAGTTGAGCACCACCGTGCCGGGCATGGACAGGCCGCTGACGGTGGAGGTGGAATACCCGTCATTGGGGCGCAGGGTATTGCTGTTTACATCGCGGATTTGTACCCCCGCCCCGGCGGCGGTGCCCTGCCCGCTGGTCAGGTCGTTAGCCAGCATGTTGCCGTCACTGCTGACGTTCACGGCGGTGAGTTTGGTGGTCACGCCGCTCACCAATGAACAGTTGCTCAGCTTGATGGTGAAATTCTTTTTCGGCACCCGGTTGCCTTCAAAATCGTTGAAATTGACGTTGCCGAAATCCACCGTATTCTCTTTCGTCCCGTTGGCTATCGCGCTGGTGCAGGTGGGGGCCGTAATATCCATAGCAAAGCTGTTTTTATTAATAGAAATCGAGACGATGTTGCTGTTATGCCCACTTCCCCCCAGGCGGTACTGTCCGAGTATAATGTCATCGCGGGGGTGCACAACGCTCTGCCCCTGGTTGCCGGTATATTCCTCCGTCTGGTAGAAATCCAGATAGATATCCCAGTCCCCGCCATCCAACGCGCTGCCCTCGCCGTCCTCGCCATCGCCGATGGCGGCGACCTGGGTATAGCTGGTGCTGCTGGGCAGATAGCCATCCGCTAAGCTGGGCTTTGGACGGAGCTTAACATGCACGCTGTAACGAATGCCGGGGATATTGGTAGGAAACAGGGCGCCTGGGTCATGCCACCGGTAGCCGGTGTTACCGGAGTTAATTATCCCCCACAGGTTTTGCCCGTCATTACCGACCTCACAGTGTGACCTGAACTCCCCGATGTACTGCGCCTTCAAATCTTTAGCCAGTAATGTGTCGTCGCTTACCCTGCCGGTGGGCGTTAAGTTCACGTAGGCGCCGTCCACCAGCACATCGCTTCGGGTAAAATAGCAATCCCGCGCCGCCCATGCTGCCGGGGTTAACAGCGGCAACAGCGCCAGCAAACAAGCCCGAGAGTTAAACCGATTCATCGCGTCTTCCTTTAGTCATAGGTCACGTCTACCCGTACCCGGCTGGTGACCAGGCCGCTGGTCACCGGCCCCATCCCCTGATAGCGCACGGTGAACAGGTAATCCTTGAGCATGTTGCCCTCGCTGGGGAACACCACGTCAGAACTGCCGTCCGTATTCAACACATTGGTGCCGTGCCGGCGGGAGAAGACCACCATCCCCACTCCCTGCGCGCCGCCGTCAGCGGGCGCGGTTTCATTGGGAAACACCTGGTTTTGCACCGGCAAGGCGTAGGGGCTGAAGGCGAAATGCAGGCCGGTTGCCCCGCCCCCGGCGTTTTCCATGCAGTCGGTCACCGTGATACGAAACGCCTTCCCGCCGCTGTTGTCAGTGGGGCTGAGCCGCGGGTTGCCGTCGCCGTCCACCAGTTCAGTGCGGTGAATAACCGGCAGCCGCACATAGCCGTTATTGTCCAGGCGGATGGTGCAGGTGTTATCCCGTATCTGCGCGGTAATGGCCAGATCCGCCGCGTTTGGGTCGGCAGCAAACGCGGCGGGCGCGTTAAGGGTCGCCAGCAGCAGCAGCCGGCACACCGAAAAGAGAGGTCGTTTCACGTCATGGCTCGCTATGCTGGTTAGCGTGAATTATTCATAGGTCACGGCAAAGGTAACGGGAATGCTGGTATCCCCCGCCACCACATCCGCAATGGTGCGCTGATAGGCGATCACCATCCGGGCGTTCATGCTCACCGAGGCCCCGCCGCCGGAAATTCTCACATTTTGTGGCGGCAGGGTGTTGCACGCCAGGGCGGTGCCGTCGCCCGCGTCCCCTTTCCACAACTCAACCGCCACCGCTGTCGCCGTGCCGGTGCCGCTGAACGACGGGCCATCGGCACCTGGGCCGGAGCAGCCGGAACCGGCGCTCGGTTTGGCGGTATAGTTCGCTTTCACCACGCCGCTGCACCCGCTGAAGACCAGTTTGAACGGCTCCACCCGGCTATTGGCCGACAGATCGGATTTATACACGTCGCCGAAGTTAAGCTCGCTGATGGCTGTACCTGCGCCGTTCTGGATCTGTGCGGTGCAGGTGCCGGCCTCAATCACCGATTCAAACGTCATTTTGACGTTGTCGGTGCCCGCCAGGGCGGGCGCGGCGAGCCCCAGGCAGAAGATCCCGGCGCTGACGAGTATGCTGATGTTTTTCATAGTCTCTCCCGTGACATTATTCATAAGTAAACGCGAAGGTCGCCATCGCGCTGAATTGGCCGGTGGTCGCCCTATTGGCTTGCGTTTCCGTCAGGCGGGCCGTGAGGTTAACCTTTTTGTCCTGTTTGATTTCAGCATCAGTCCAGACCAGGCGTTCCCCGTCATTGAGGGAGTTGATTGTGAAGGGTTTATCCGGGGCGCTGGTGCGGGCGATGCTCACGCCGACATAGTCTGCGCCGCCTTCACCGACCGCAACGTTATTCCTGATGGCGGTGGCAAGGTAACCACTTGCGGCACCATTCACCGAGGTTTTCAGGCTTTTCAGGCTGCCGGGGCACCCCACAATATCCAGCGTAAAGGTGGCGGCGGCATCCGTATTTCCCGCGATCAATTTATCCAGCCCTACTTTGCCGCCGGGGCCGATTTTCAGGGTGTTATTCAGGCCGTCGCCGGTACCGCCGGTGATTTTCATCTCACAGGTGGTCTCCATGATATTGGCCTTGAACACCACCTCCACATCCTGGGCCTGGGCCAGGCCGCCGGTCACCAACAGCGCCAGCGGCACCGCCCGGCACGCTCTGTGTATTTTCTTCATTATCCTCGTTCCTGTTTTCTGATTGCTCTTACCGTGCAGACTCACCCAGCAGGTTATTTCGCCGTGGCGGTATGGCCTGCTTCCCTTGCACTTTTTGTTTCCATTACGCAGGGCTGCTCGCCGAGCGAGAGGCTGCCTGCCACCACCGGCGTGGCGGCTGAAAGCTGGTAATTCACCCGGCAGCGCTGGTCAGCCCCGCTGCCCCAGGCCACCTGCAATACGCCGCTGTCCGGGATGCCGCGCACAAACGCCTGCCCCGCCTGCCCGACCACGCCCACGGAGCGGCCATTAAGCAGCACGTCCGCCGCCAGCGGGATGAAGCCCCGATCGGTACGCGTCAGGGCCAGCAGCACCGAGCGCTCATCGTTGGTTTCAAAATTGACTTTCACCACCGCGCCGCCCGCCGGAATGGCGAGGGTACTGGTGTTTTTGATCTCCACATCCCGCGTCAGGGTGCCGATGTCCAGCGCGATGGTGTTTTCGCGGTAGGCGCTCAGGCCGGTGTTCACCGCGTAACCGTCGCTATTGATGCGCCCCATCGAGGCCACCCCGGCCCCTTCCGCGCCGCTGGCATGCACCAGCGCCAGGGTTTCGTTGTCGTTGATGCCGGCCGGGGCCAGCGTCAGGCCATCGCCGTGCAGCACCATGCCGCCGCTGTAGCTCAGGGAGTATTGGCGGTCTGCCTCGTCGCTTACTGACGCGGAGGCACTCAGCGGGCCATAGGCGCTGTTGTAGGTGCCGTACCCGCTGATGTCCGCCAGGGATTGCTCATCGGTGCGGTTGTAACTGGTGCTGACGCTGTAGTTGAAGCGGTTATCCTCACTGTTGCCGTTGGCCGAGAGGCTGGCGTTGCTGCTGCCGTCGCGGTTGAGGGTCATCCCGGCATTGAGCGTGGAGAACCCGCCCGGCGCTTTGCCGCTGGGGCTGAAGTTCTCCAGCGGCAGGGTCAGGTTGAGGTAGACGCTGTCATCTTTGACGCCCAGCTCGTCATAGGTGCGTTGCACGGAAATGCTGTAGCTGCCCCAGCGGAAGCTATTGCTGTAACCGGCGGAGAATTGTGAGGTCGGCTCATCTTTCACCCCCCAGTAATCCTCCCAGCTGCCCGTCAGGTAGAGCGAGCCGTAATCGGTGTCGTTGATGCGCACCGGCTGGCTGATGTTGAGCTGGATCTGGTTTTTCATCCGCTGGTATTGGTTGTAGTCCCCGTTCACTTCGGTGTCGCCGTGCAGGGAGGCGGCATCCGAGAGGGTCATATAGTGTTCGGTGGAAAAGCGGTAGGCCGCGAAGTTAAACGAGGTGTCCGTGCTGCTGAGGGTTTTGTTGTACGACAGGCGGTAACTCTGCCCCTGCAACGTTTCGTCAGCCACCTCCGGGTCACGCAGGTAGGAGTGGGTCACGTCAAAGGCGATCGCCCCGAAGCGGGTGTTCATCGCCACGCCCAGCAGGCCGGAAGCGTAGCCGATGTCCAGGTATTCCACCCCGGCATAGCCGGTGAAGGTGTTATTGAAGCCGTAGTAGCCGTTGGCGATCATCACCCACGGGCGCGCTGACAGGTCATCGCCATTGTACTGGCCGAGGCCGATATCCCAGCGGGACGCGCCCGGCCGCAGCATCTGGGTCACGGAGGCGCAAGGGATCGAGAAGCTGTTTTTGCTGCCGTCCGCCTCTTCGACGGTGACGTCCAGATCCTGCCCGTAGCTGGCGGTGGAGAGATCGGTAATTTCAAACGCGCCGGGCGGCACGGTGGTTTCATACACCTTGTTGCCGTCCTGCATGACGGTGACTTTGGCGTTGGTGCGGGCGACCCCGCGCACCACCGGGGTAAAGCTGGAGAGGCCGCGCGGCTGCATCCGGTCATCGTTATAGAGCCGGATGCCGCGCAGGCTCACCGCGCCAAAGGTGTCGCCGCGGGTGTAGGCATCGCCCACCAGAAATTGCGCTTTCAGGCTGGGGATGTCCCGTTGCAGGTAGATGTCGTGGCTGTCGTAGTCGGTGCCGCTGTCGCTGTCCCAGTCCAGGTTGCCCCGGGCGCGGAAACGCCACGCCCCGAGGTTGCCGCCGAAACGCAACCCGGCATAAGCGGATTCACTGCGGTCATTCTCATTCACGCTCTGGTAGGCGTTCAGATCGTAAGAGAGCATCGCCGCCGGGATGCCGTAATCCCACAGCGCCGGGTCGATATAGCCCGCCGGTTGTTGCAGCACGTAAATCTGCGGCAGGCTGACGTCCAGCACCTGGGCGGAAGGGTCGTAAATCAGCTGCGCGGTGCTGTAGTAGCGTGTGAGGTCAAGGCAGCGCTGCTCCAGCGGCTCGGCGCTGTTTTCCGCCTCCAGCGCCGGCAGCAGGTCGTCAGTTTGGATGCCCAGCTGCATCAGCTGGCGCAACGTCAGGCAGGGCGTGGCGACCGGGGTGCCGTTCTCCAGAAACGTCACATCCCCGGTCATTTTAGGCACGTTATTAAGCTGGAGAGTGACTGGGTAAGTGCCCGGCAACACGGGGTTCCCACGCGCAAAGCGGCTCAGTTCGACCGGTGACCCGGTGTTGTAAAGAAACTGCTCATTGAACTCCACATCGGCCGCCGCCTGGCTATTCCTGACACTCACCAGGCAGACCACCCAGACGCCGGCAGAGAAGAGGCGGGAGAATTTTTTTGCTGACACGGTGACACCCATCCTTGCCTGAAAATGTCCCCTGATGCGGGGCGTTACAGCGGGCTTTCGTATTGGTTTAACCCGCCGAAATCATTGATGGTGCTGAATTTCACCACGCCTTTGCCGGGCGCTGACAACCCCTTCACCGGGGCGGTGAGGGTGGAGAACGGCGCCACCTGCGCCAGATCAAGCGGGTATTTTTTGCCGTTCTGCACAAAGTCGCCGCTGTGCAGCACCACGTAGTAAGGCGAGTCATTACGGATGGTGGCCGCCACGTTGCCGCCCTGTTCACCCCATGACCATTTGAGGCCGCCGGCGGCCGCCGCGGCACTCCCCTTCAGCCCGTCGGGGCGGAAAAAGAGCTTGATGCGGGTACGGAAGGCGAGTTGCAGCAGGCTCTGTTTCTCATCTGCGTTGGGTTTCGGCGGCACTTCCAGCACGTTGAACCAGTAGAGCGTTTCCCTGTCCTGCGCGACCGGCTGCCCCAGGTAGGTGATGCGCACCGTCTGCCCTTTGCCCGGATCGAGGCGTGACACCGGCGGCGTCAGGATGAACGGCAATTTCAGCGTCTGTGGGTTTGCGTCCTCGCGGCCATCATCCAGCCAGACCTGCGCCAGCAGCGGGTTTACGCCCTTATTGATCAGGTTAACCGTGACATTTTTCGCCGACTGGGCATACACAACCCGGGTGCTGGACAACACAATATCGGCCTGTGCGCTGTAGCTTGCCGACAGGGTAGCGGCAAACAGGGCCGCCATGGCGGCCGGGGTGGGAGTAGAAGAAAACATAAAAGTCCCGCGAATGGATGATGAACATCCCCGCCGCCCGGCGGGCGGCGGGGCCAACCGGTTATGGCTTATTCATAACTCATGGTGAAGGTGGTGTTGCTGGTCACTTTCCCGGAGACGATATCGTTGGTGCCCGCGACCCAGTCAGCGCTGGGCACGTAGGAAACCATAAAGGCCAATGAGCCTTCACCGCCCGTGATGGCGGCCACTTGCGTGGCGGCGTCCGGCGTACCGACTTTCACCTGGGTCTGGTCTTCCTCGGTGTTATTGAACAGCGCCAGGCTGACGTTTTGCGCCGCGCCCGCGACGCTTGGGTCCGCTTTCAGCGTGCCGTTGGTCAGCTCCGCGAACTGCTGGGAGGTAAAGGTGGCGCTGGCTTTGGTCGTATCTGTCGGGCAGTCAGTGAGTTTCAGTTCAAACTCTTTCGCGCCCACGCCGCGGGTATCCAGCGTGGCGGCCGCAACATCTGCTTTTTTCACCACCGGCAGGCTGATGGTGATGTTGTTCGCCTCGACGCCGTTGTTGGTGGTGATTTTGCAGGTGGTATCGGTGACGGCACCGTCGAAAGTGATCAGGCCCACATCCGTATCCGCGTAGGCCGTCGCAGACGTAATAGCCAGTGCCAGCGCGGAAATAACGAGTCTATTTATTTTCATATCTACATCCGTTTTAAAAAGGAGAAGTGAATAGCCAGAGAGAAAAAACGCAGGTTTTTTCCCCATTCCAATTTCCGGATCAATATGGTTTTTAATAGATAGGAGGGCAATCAATTACTGCTTAATCATTTATTAAATATTGCTTAAATATCATATAGTTACTGTACCACATAACACAGTTATCGCGCATTGCTTTTCTGTTTTTTTCAGGCTCACCCCTTATTCCCGTCTCTTTTCTGCACGCCTGAAACCGGGCGTTTTTACTTTTTTTTTACACCCCGCTCCCGCCTTTTTTCATCTTCTTTGCCCCCTGCGCTTTAGGCTGCTCCTGTCCCACATTGGAAAATATTCCCTTTTTTTACAGGAGAGAAACATGAGTGTCGGCGTAATCGCGGGTGCGGTACTGGTGCTGTTGCTGCTGGTCTACCTGATTTATGCCCTGCTGCGGGCGGAGGCATTTTGATGGCGGCTCAGGGCGCAGGATTGATTGCCGGTTTTATGCTGGTGTTGCTGCTGCTGGCGCGGCCGCTCGGCAGCGGGCTGGCACGGCTGATTGAGGGCACGCCGCGGCCGGGGCTGCGGCGGCTGGAAAACGGCGTGTGGCGGCTGGCCGGTATCCGGCCGGAGGAGATGGGCTGGGTGCAGTACCTGCTGGCGCTGGTGGGCTTTAACCTGCTGGGGCTGGTGCTGCTGCTGGCACTGCTGCTCGGGCAGGGCGCGCTGCCGCTGAACCCGCAACAGTTGCCGGGGCTGCCGTGGGATCTGGCGCTGAACACCGCCGTCAGCTTTGTTACCAATACCAACTGGCAGGCGTACAGCGGCGAAAGCACGCTGAGCTACTTCAGCCAGATGGCCGGGCTGGGGGTGCAGAACTTTCTGTCTGCCGCGACCGGCATCGCCGTGGCGTTTGCGCTGATCCGGGCGTTTGCCCGCCCCGCCGCCGCCACGCTCGGCAATGCGTGGGTTGACCTCACGCGCATCACCCTTTACGTGCTGCTGCCGCTGTCGCTGCTGATGGCGCTGTTTCTGGTAAGCCAGGGCGTGTTGCAGAACCTCGCCCCTTACCAGCATGTCGCCACGCTGGAGGGCGGCGCGCAACTGCTGCCGATGGGGCCGGTGGCCTCGCAGGAAGCGATCAAAATGCTCGGCACCAACGGCGGCGGCTTCTTTGGGGCCAACTCCGCCCACCCGTTTGAGAACCCGACCGCGCTGAGCAACCTGGTGCAGATGCTGGCGATTTTCCTGATCCCGTGCGCGCTCTGCTTCGCCTTTGGCGAGGCGGTGGGTGACCGCCGCCAGGGCAATGCGCTGGTGTGGGCGATGTCGCTGATTTTCGTGGTCTGCGTGGTGGTGGTGATGTACGCCGAGCTGGCCGGTAACCCACACTTTACCGCGCTGGGCGCGGACAGCAGCGCCAACATGGAGGGGAAAGAGACGCGCTTCGGCATTCTCGCCTCGTCGCTGTTCGCGGTGGTGACTACCGCCGCCTCCTGCGGCGCGGTCAATGCGATGCATGACTCCTTTACCGCGCTGGGCGGGCTGGTGCCGATGTGGCTGATGCAGATTGGCGAGGTGGTGTTCGGCGGCGTCGGCTCCGGCCTCTACGGCATGCTGCTGTTTGTGCTGCTCACGGTGTTTATCGCCGGGCTGATGATTGGCCGCACGCCGGAGTACCTCGGCAAGAAGATCGACGTGCGTGAGATGAAGATGACCGCGCTGGCGATTCTGGTCACCCCGGCGCTGGTGCTGCTCGGCACTGCGCTGGCGCTGGTCACCGAAAGCGGCCGGGCGGGCATCCTCAACCCCGGCGCGCACGGCTTCAGCGAAGTGCTCTACGCCCTGTCGTCCGCCGCCAATAACAACGGCAGCGCCTTTGCCGGGCTGAGCGTCAACACGCCGTTCTATAACCTGCTGCTGGCGGTGGCGATGTTCCTTGGCCGCTTCGGCGTGATCCTGCCGGTGATGGCGATCGCCGGGTCGCTGGTGGCGAAAAAACGCCAGCCGGCCGGGCCGGGCACCCTGCCCACCGCCGGGCCGCTGTTTATCGGCCTGCTGGTCGGCACCGTGCTGCTGGTCGGCGCGCTGACCTTTATCCCTGCCCTGGCGCTTGGCCCGGTGGCGGAACACCTGCTTATGATAACGGCCCCGCTGCACGCGGCGGCCCACTGAGAACGGCGGAGAACTGACGCAATGACCCGTAAACATTCTGCGCTGCGTGATCCGGCGCTGCTGCGCGCCGCCCTGCCGGACGCCCTGAAGAAACTTGACCCGCGCACCCAGTGGCGCAACCCGGTGATGTTCGTGGTGTGGCTCGGCAGCGTGCTGACCACCCTTATCTGGCTGGAGGGGCTGGTGAACCGGCGCGGCGACAGCGCCTTTACCGGCGGCATCGCCCTGTGGCTCTGGTTTACCGTGCTGTTCGCCAACCTGGCGGAAGCGCTGGCCGAAGGGCGCAGCAAGGCGCAGGCCGCCAGCCTGAAAGGGGTGAAAAAGAGTAACTGGGCGAAAAAACTCGCTGCCCCGCAACCGGATGCCGCCCAGGAGAAAGTCAGCGCCGAAAGCCTGCGCAAAGGCGACTGGGTGCTGGTGGAAGCCGGGGACACCATCCCCTGTGACGGCGAAGTGCTGGAGGGCGGCGCCTCGGTGGATGAGAGCGCCATCACCGGGGAGTCTGCCCCGGTGATCCGCGAGTCCGGCGGGGATTTCGCCTCCGTGACCGGCGGCACGCGCCTGCTCTCCGACTGGCTGGTGATCGCCTGTAGCGCCAACCCCGGCGACACCTTCCTCGACCGGATGATCGCCATGGTGGAAGGGGCGAAACGGCGCAAAACGCCCAACGAGATCGCCCTGACCATTTTGCTGATTGCGCTGACGATTGTGTTCCTGCTGGCGACCGCCACCCTCTACCCGTTCTCGCTGTTCAGCGTGATGGCCGGGCAGGCCGGGACGCCCATCACCGTGACGGTGCTGGTGGCGCTGCTGGTCTGTTTGATCCCGACCACCATCGGCGGGCTGCTGTCGGCAATTGGCGTGGCCGGGATGAGCCGGATGCTGGGGGCGAATGTGATCGCCACCAGCGGCCGCGCGGTGGAAGCCGCCGGGGATGTGGATGTGCTGCTGCTCGACAAAACCGGCACCATCACCCTCGGCAACCGGCAGGCCTCGGATTTCCTGCCTGCGCCGGGCATAAGCGAGCAGGATCTGGCGGACGCGGCGCAACTCGCCTCGCTGGCGGATGAGACGCCGGAAGGGCGCAGCATCGTGGTGCTGGCGAAACAGCGCTTTAACCTGCGCGAGCGCTCACTCGCCACACTGAACGCCAGCTTTGTGCCCTTCTCCGCCCAGACGCGCATGAGCGGCGTGAATATCGGCGAACGTTCGGTGCGCAAAGGCGCGGTGGACGCCATCCGCCGCCATGTCGAGGCCAACGGCGGCAGCTTCCCGGCAGATGTGAATACGCTGGTGGAGGGCGTGGCGCGCCAGGGCGGCACCCCGCTGGTGGTGGCGGACGGCAACCGGGTGCTGGGCGTGGTGGCGCTGAAAGACATCGTGAAAGGCGGCATCCGCGAGCGGTTCGCCCAGTTGCGCAAGATGGGCATTAAAACCGTGATGATCACCGGCGACAACCCGCTGACCGCCGCGGCGATTGCCGCCGAGGCCGGGGTGGATGATTTTCTCTCTGAAGCGACGCCGGAAGCCAAGCTGGCGCTGATCCGCCAGTATCAGGCCGAAGGGCGGCTGGTGGCGATGACCGGTGACGGCACCAACGACGCCCCGGCACTGGCGCAGGCGGATGTGGCGGTGGCGATGAACTCCGGCACCCAGGCGGCGAAAGAGGCGGGCAACATGGTGGATCTCGACTCCAACCCCACCAAGCTGATCGAGGTGGTGCACATCGGCAAACAGATGCTGATGACGCGCGGCTCGCTGACTACCTTCAGCATCGCCAACGATGTGGCGAAATATTTCGCCATTATCCCGGCGGCGTTCGCCGCCACCTATCCGCAGCTCAACGCGCTGAACGTGATGCACCTGCACTCGCCCGCCTCCGCCATTATGTCGGCGGTGATCTTCAACGCGCTGGTGATTGTGTTTTTAATCCCGCTGGCGCTGAAGGGCGTGCATTACAGCGCAATGGGCGCGGCGGCGCTGCTGCGGCGCAACCTCTGGATCTACGGGCTGGGCGGGCTGCTGGTGCCGTTTGCCGGTATCAAGCTGATTGACCTGCTGCTGACCCTGCTGGGCATGGCGTAAAAAGGAGAACACCGGATGATGATGTTACGCCCGATGATTGTGGTATTACTGCTGCTCAGCGTGCTGACCGGCATCGCTTACCCGCTGCTGACCAATGCGCTGTCTGCCCTGCTGTTCAGCGCACAGGCCAACGGCTCGCTGCTTTATCGTGACCCACAGGACCGTGACCGGCAGGCGGTGGGCTCTCTGCTGATTGGCCAGAATTTTACCCGCGCAGACTATTTCTGGGGCCGCCCCTCCGCCACCTCGCCAACGCCGTATGCTACGCTGGCCTCGGCGGGCAGCAATCTGGCCGGGAGTAACCCGGCGCTGGATCAGGCGGTGGCGGCACGTGTCAACGCGTTGCGCGCCGCCAACCCACAGAGCCCGCCCCGTGTGCCGGTGGAGCTGGTGACCGCCTCCGGCAGCGGGCTGGACCCGCAGATCTCACCTATGGCGGCACGCTGGCAGATCCCGCGCATCGCCCAGGCGCGCGGGATCCCGGCAGAGGTGCTGGAAAAGCTGATCGCCGCGCATACCGACACCCCGTTCCCGGCCTTCATCGGCGAGCCGGGGGTGAATGTGCTGCAACTGAACCGCGCCCTGGATGCGCTCAACAAGGATAAGTCATCGTGAATGAGGTGCCTGCGCGCCCCGACCCCGACGCCCTGCTGGCGATGGCCAACGCCCGCCCGCGCGGCCAGCTGAAAATCTTTTTCGGTGCCTGCGCCGGGGTGGGGAAAACCTACGCCATGTTGCAGGAGGCGCAACGGCTGCATGCCGCCGGTCTGGATGTATTGATTGGCGTGGTGGAAACCCACGGCCGCCGGGAGACAGAAGCGCTGCTGGCCGGCATTCCGCTGTTGCCGCTGCGGCGCATTACCCACCGGGGCCGCCCGCTGCCGGAGTTTGACCTGGATGCCGCGCTGGCGCGCCGCCCGGCGTTGATCCTGATGGATGAGCTGGCGCACAGCAACGTCGACGGCTCCCGCCACCCCAAGCGCTGGCAGGACGTTGACGAGCTGCTGAACGCCGGGATCGATGTGCTGACCACCGTGAACGTGCAGCATCTGGAGAGCCTTAACGACGTGGTCGGCGGGGTCACCGGCATCCGCGTGCGGGAAACGGTGCCCGATCAGGTATTCGATCAGGCGACCGAAGTGGTGCTGGTGGATCTGCCGCCCGATGATTTACGGCGGCGGCTAAAGGAGGGCAAAGTCTACCTGCCCGGCCAGGCGGAGCGGGCGATTGAGCACTTCTTCCGCAAGGGCAACCTGATTGCGCTGCGTGAACTGGCGCTGCGCCGCACCGCTGACCGGGTGGACGGCCAGATGCGCGAACTGCGGCAGGGGCCGGAGAGCGAGGCGCTGCGCCATGCGCGGGATGCGCTGCTGGTATGCATCGGCCCCGGCGGCGGCCAGGAGAAGCTGGTGCGGGTGGCGGCACGGCTGGCGGCGCGCCTCGGCTGCGACTGGCACGCCGTCTATGCTGAAACGCCGCGCCTGCACCGGCTGCCGGAAGCGCGGCGGCGGGCCATTTTACAGGCGCTGAAGCTGGCGCAGGCGCTGGGCGCGGAGACCGCCACCCTGGCCGATCCCGAGCCGGAACAGGCGCTGCTGCGCTATGCGCGCCAGCACAGCCTGGGCAAAATCGTCGCCGGGCGGCCGCCGTCGCCCCGCCGCTGGCGGCGCAGTTTTGGCGAGCGGCTGGCGCGGCTGGCCCCGGATGCCGATCTGCTGCTGGTGCCGCTGGCAGACGCCCCCTTCCCGCCCGCGGCCCCCGACCCGCGCCCGCTGGCCGGCCGCTGGCGGCGGCAGTGGCAGGGCTGCGGAATGGCGGTGGCGCTCTGCGCGCTGATCACGCTGGCGGCACAATGGCTGCTGCCCGGTTTCGATCCCTCTAATCTGGTGATGCTCTACCTGCTCGGCGTGGTGGTGGTGGCGCTGTTCTTTGGCCGCTGGCCGTCGGCGCTGGCGGCGCTGCTGAACGTGGTGAGCTTTGACCTGTTTTTCGTGCAGCCGCGCGGCTCGCTGGCGGTGACGGATGTGCAGTATCTGGTGACCTTTGCGGTGATGCTGATTGTCGGGCTGGTGATCGGCAACCTCACCGCCGGGGTGCGCTATCAGGCGCGGGTGGCGCGCTACCGCGAACAGCGCACCCGGCACCTGTATGAGATTTCCACCGCCCTCAGCCAGGCGCTGACCCCGGAAGATGTCGCGCGTACCGGCTGCCGCGTGGTCGCCAGCGGCTTCCCGGCGCGGGTCAGTGTGTTTCTGCCGGACGCCCAGGGCGTGTTGCAGCCTTTCAGCGAAGAGGGGGCCGCGCCCGGCCCGATCGACCCGGCCATCGCCCGCTGGAGTTTTGACACCCGCGCCCCGGCCGGGGCCGGTACCGATACCCTGCCCGGCGTGCCCTACCAGTTGCTGCCGCTGACCACCGCCCGCCGCGTCTTTGGCCTGCTGGCGGTGGAGCCCACCCACCTGCGCCAGTTGCTGGTGCCGGAACAGCAACGGCTGCTGCAGACGTTCACCGTGCTGCTGGCGAATGCGCTGGAGCGGCTGCATCTGGCGGCCGAGACGGAGCGGGCGCGGGTGGATGCAGAGCGCGAGCAGTTGCGCAATTCGCTGCTGGCCGCCCTCTCCCACGACCTGCGCACGCCGCTGACGGTGCTGTTCGGGCAGGCGGAGATTCTGACGCTGGATCTGGCGGCGGCGCACTCCCCGCACGCGCCGCAGGCCAGCCAGATCCGCCAGCAGGTGTTGAGCACCACCCGGCTGGTGAATAATTTGCTGGATATGGCGCGCATCCAGTCCGGCGGGTTCCAGCTGCGTAAAGAGTGGCAAGCGCTGGAGGAGCTGGTGGGCAGCGCGTTGCGTTCGCTGGAGCCGTTCCTCGACAGCCACCGGCTGGTGCTGAACCTGCCGCCGGAGATGGTGCTGGTGGAGTGCGATGCCGGGCTGATTGAGCGGGTGCTGGTCAATTTGCTGGAGAACGCCCACAAATACGCCGGGCCGGGCGCCACGCTCGGCATCGACGCGGTGGTGCAGCCGGAGACGCTGGCGGTCACGGTGTGGGACGACGGCCCCGGCATCCCGCCCGGCAGCGAACAGCTGATCTTCGATAAGTTCGCCCGCGGGCATAAAGAATCAGCCATTCCCGGTGTCGGCTTGGGGTTGGCGATTTGCCGTGCCATTATGTCGCTTCATGACGGTGATATTCAGGCTGCCAACCGGCCTGAAGGCGGCGCGGCGTTCTGTTTCCGGCTGCCGCTCGCCCCACCGCCGCAGCTAGAAATGGATGCCGACGAGGAGAACTGACCCTGAACCCGGTGCAGATTCTGATAGTAGAAGATGAGAAAGAGATCCGCCGCTTTGTGCGTACCGCGCTGGAGGCGGAGGGCTGGCGCGTGCATGACGCCGCCACGCTGCAACGCGGGCTTATCGAGGCGGCCACCCGCAAGCCGGATCTGATCATTCTGGATCTTGGCCTGCCGGACGGCGATGGGCTGGATTTTATCCGGGATCTGCGCCACTGGAGTGCGATCCCGGTGATCGTGCTGTCGGCGCGCAGTGAGGAGGAGGATAAGATCGCCGCGCTGGATGCCGGGGCGGATGATTACCTCAGCAAGCCATTTGGCGTCGGGGAGTTGCTGGCACGGGTGCGCGCCTCGCTGCGCCGCCACGGCAATAACCATGGCGGCGAAAGCCCGCTGGTGAGTTTTTCAGAGGTGACGGTGGATTTGCTCAACCGGCAGGTAACGCGGCAAGGCGAGCCGGTACACCTGACGCCGATTGAGTTCCGGCTGCTGGCGGAATTGCTGGCGAACCGGGGGAAAGTGCTGACCCAGCGCCAGTTGCTGAGCCGGGTATGGGGGCCGAACGCGGTGGAACATAACCACTATCTGCGCATCTATATGGGCCACTTGCGCCAGAAACTCGAAGCCGACCCCACCCGGCCGCAACATCTGCTGACCGAGACCGGCGTCGGCTATCGTTTTATCGGTTAATCACACGCGGCGGAACCCCGCCCGCGTGTACCGGCCTTAATAAAAATCCTGAACGGCCAGTTCCGACTGGGCAAGCCAGACCGGTTTGTTGCTGGTTTTTTGCCAGACGCGGTGCAGGTAGCTGTAAAAGCGTGCGCGATCGTGACGCAGCAGCATCACCGGCAGCGCCAGTACGCCGACCACAATCACCGCCAGGCGGCGTAAAACAATCTGGTAGCGGGGAAACGCGGTATAAATGGACATGGCTATCTTCCTCAGCAGTAAAGTTACGCAGGTAAACAGTCACGCTGTTTATGTAAGTTAGTATAAATATTACTCTGCGTGATGAAACTTTACTACTCATCCGACCACTATTTTTCGCGTTTTTTACGCCAGTCTACCCTGTTTTTGTCATTAAGTTACAAAGCTGTTAATAATTAACTAACCATTAGTTAATTTAAGGTTATTCCGGCTGTTCCGCCGCACTCTCTTGCGGGGCCAGCGTCAGCGTAATCGCCGCGACAGCGGTTTGCAGCGCCTGATTAACCTCGGCAATCTGCTCAGGGGCCAGGTCGGTGCGCATCATGTTGCTGCGCAGGGTGTGCTTCAGCTGTTTCATGGTGTCACTGATCCCTTCCGCCAGGTTGCCTTCGCGATTTTCCGTCACTTGCGCCAGCCGGGCAAAAATGACGTCTACCGCCATCTGGTGCTGCGCCAGCTCCGCTTCCCCGGCGGCCGTGAGGCGGTAACTTTTGCGGCCGTTACCGGTCGGCACCGCTTCCAGTAACTCCTGCTCTTCCAGCAGCGTCAGCGTCGGGTAGATAACGCCTGGGCTGGGTACGTAAAGGCCGGAAGAGGCCTCTTCAATCGCTTTGATCAGCTCGTAGCCGTGGCTCGGTTTTTTCGCCACCAGCGCCAGCAGCACCCGCTTCAGGTCGCCATGTTCAAACAGGCGGTGCAGTTTTTCACCCCGGCCGCCACGACGCCCGCCGCGCTCACCGCGATGATGCTCATGGTGCCCGCCGCGGCGGATCAGGTTGTAGACTTTGTCACGGCGACGGCCGCCAGATTTGCGGGGGGTCAGTTGGTCATTCATCATAGGTCTCTCCAATGTGTTTAGATATATCGATTTACTTTCGATATATCTAAAATAGCCATTGTGCAGAAATCAGGCAAGCTCTTTTTGTGAATTAGATATATCTTTTTAGCAGGCATAAAAAAAGCGCTGTTTTCACAGCGCTTTTTCAGCAAAACGGGAAAGCCGTGGCGATTATTTGGCGTTCGCCAGTACTTCACTGACGATGTCTACCGCTTCTTTCTCGATCTTCTCGCGGTGCTCAGCACCCAGGAAGCTCTCGCAGTAGATTTTGTACGCCTCTTCGGTGCCGGACGGGCGCGCCGCAAACCAGCCGTTGTCGGTCATCACTTTCAGGCCGCCAATAGACGCGCCGTTGCCCGGTGCGGCCGTGAGGCGTGCGGTGATTTTGTCACCGGCCAGCTGGTCAGCCTTCACCTGCTCCGGGGAGAGTTTGGAGAGCGCCGCTTTCTGCGCATGGCTGGCCGGTGCCTGGATACGGTTGTAGCTCGGCGCGCCGAAACGCTGCGCCAGCTCATCGTAATGCGCCTGCGGGTTTTTACCGGTCACCGCGGTGATTTCCGCCGCCAGCAGGCACATGATGATGCCGTCTTTGTCGGTGGACCACGGGGTGCCGTCGAAGCGCAGGAACGAGGCCCCGGCGCTCTCTTCGCCGCCGAAACCGAAGCTGCCGTCATACAGGCCATCCACAAACCATTTGAAGCCCACCGGCACTTCCACCAGCTTGCGGCCCAGATCGGCGACCACACGGTCGATCATTGCGCTGGAGACCAGCGTTTTGCCGACGGCCACGTCCTGGCCCCACTGCGGGCGGTGCTGGAACAGGTACTGGATCGCGACCGCCAGGTAGTGGTTCGGGTTCATCAGCCCTTTCGGGGTGACGATGCCGTGGCGGTCATAGTCCGGGTCGTTGGCGAAAGCCAGATCGAACTTGTCACGCAGCGCAAGCAGGCCGGCCATTGCGGACTCGGAGGAGCAGTCCATGCGGATGATGCCGTCGTGATCCAGGTGCATAAAGCGGAAGGTCTGGTCGATTTCGTCGTTTACCAGCGTCAGGTCGAGCTTGTAGTGCTCGGCAATGCGCTGCCAGTAAGCGATGCCGGAACCGCCGAGCGGGTCAACGCCCAGCTTCAGGCCTGCACGCTGGATGGCCGGCATGTCGATGATCGAGGTCAGCCCTTCGATGTACGGCTGCACCAGATCTTTCTCATGCAGGTGGCCGCTCTGCCGGGCTTTGTCCAGCGACTGGCGCTGCACCCCGTTCAGGTTATCGGCCAGCAGCGCGTTGGCGCGCTTTTCGATGACGGAGGTCAGGTTGGTGTCTGCCGGGCCGCCGTTCGGCGGGTTGTATTTGATGCCGCCATCTTCCGGCGGGTTGTGGGACGGCGTAATCACGATGCCGTCCGCCTGCGCGCCGCCGTTCTGGTTGTGTACCAGAATCGCGTTGGAGACCGCAGGCGTCGGGGTGAAGCCGTTATCCTGCTGGACAATCACGTCCACGCCGTTGGCGGTCAGTACTTCCAGCACAGAGATGAAGGCCGGCTCTGAGAGCGCGTGCGTATCCTTACCCACGTAGCACGGGCCGGTTGTGCCCTGCTGTTTGCGCACTTCAGCGATCGCCTGGGCGATGGCCAGAATATGTGCTTCATTAAAGCTGTGACGCCCGGCGCTGCCGCGGTGCCCGGAGGTGCCGAACTTCACCGCATGCGCGGTATTGCCCGGCTCCGGACGCAATACATAATATTGCGACGTCAACTGTGCCACATTAATCAAATCGCTCTGCTGAGCAGGTTGCCCTGCACGTGGATGATTAGCCACCGGCACTTCTCCCTTTCGCTAAATTAAATGGTGCCGCAAACTTTGTCAGTCAGTTCCACCGGGAACTGCATCGCCTGCATGATGGTTTCGATCATGCTGCGTTTACGGCCGGTATTGGTGTTGGTGATGACCCAGTACGGTGTGCCCGGAACAGGTTTGGGCTTGGTGTGGTTACCGCCCTGGAGCAGGGTTTGCTCGTCGCCGGCAAAGTAGGTGCGCGTGCGGCCGTGCAAGGTTTCCGTCGCCGCCGCGAACTCCTGCGGCGCCAGGCTATATAAGGTCGACAACACCAGCATGAAACGGTTCACGGCTTTGTTCTGTTCCGCGTACTCGTCCGACAGCAGCAGTTCACGCATTGCCCGTACCTTGTCACGCGGCTGTTGCGCGGCGGCCGGGGCCGTCACGGAAGGCGCAGCCGGGGCAACCGGCGCAGCCTGCGGCTCAGCGCGGGCCTGCATCGACTGGGCAACGGCGGCCGGGGCCGCACGCACGGCCTGCTGGCCTGGGGTAAACTTCAGCATGCGACGCAGAATGTCGGACGCGCTCTCACCAATATGCTGGGTGTGGCTCGCGATATAACGATAGAGCTCTTCGTCAACCTCAATAGTTTTCATCTTTATCCAGTACTGTTTTTCTACTTAATTCAATCGAAAAGAGTATACAAGCTAATCCGGTTTCGCGAACAGGTTCCTGCGGCCGCAGCCAAAAATGCAGACTATTACCTAAACGCGCTGCCCGGCAGGCGCTTCGTCATCTCTCAATCACGGGGAAGATCCAGGTTTATATCTCATGATAACCTAAGGAGATTGTCTCTCAGTATGAACTTTGCCATGAAATTGAATTATCGCTTACAAACCGACCATTCACCGGCCGGTGCGCTGCCGGTGGTATTGATTCACGGGCTGTTCGGCAGCCTGGACAACCTCGGCGTGCTGGCGCGTGACCTGCGCGACCGCCACCCGGTGGTGCAGGTGGATATGCGCAACCATGGGCTGTCACCACGTGCGCCGGGCATGACTTATCCGGAGATGGCGGCGGATTTGAAAGAGTTGCTCGACGATCTGGCGATTGAGCGGGCGATTGTTATCGGCCATTCAATGGGCGGCAAAGCGGCCATGGCGCTGACGGCGGTGGCCGGGGAGAAGATCGAAAAACTGGTGGTGATTGATGTCGCGCCGGTGGATTACCAGACCCGCCGCCATGATGAGATTTTCGCCGCGATCCGCGCGGTCTCCGAGGCCGGGGCAACCGTACGCAGCGTGGCCGCCGGGATCATGCGGGATTACCTGGACGAAGAGGGCGTGATCCAGTTCCTGCTGAAATCCTTCCATGAGGGTGAATGGCGCTTTAATGTGCCGGTGCTGTGGGACCAGTACGCACACATCACCGGTTGGGAGCCGGTGCCCGCCTGGCCGCACCCGGCGCTGTTCATCCGCGGCGGGCTGTCCCCTTATGTTCAGGATCGCTACCGCGATGAGATTGCGCGCCAGTTCCCGCAGGCGCGCGCCCATGTGGTGGCCGGCACCGGCCACTGGGTACACGCCGAGAAACCGGAGGCGGTGTTGCGCGCCGTTAACCGCTTCCTCGGCGAGGCGTAACCGCTAGTTCAGGGCGTCGTCCGGCCAGTATTTGTAGCCGTAAAGCATCGCCTGGGCGGAGAGGCCGTTGTCGGTGAGTTGATAGATGTGGATGCCGGACACGGCGCTCTCCCCTGCCGGTTGGGTGCTCAGGGTACGGGTGGGGGTCGCGCCGCCCTTGTCTTTATATTTGGCCGACGCATGGGTGTCGGCACTCAGCATCACGCCATGGTCGATGAAGTCGCTCAGGCTTTTCGCTGTCGGGAACACCATCAGAAACCGGATCTGATTAATGCCGAGGCCGACCCCGGTGCCCGCCTGTGCTACCCGCATGTAGGTCTCTTTGCCGCTGCGGTTGTCATGCACCACGCCATAGCCGTTCCCAATGCCGACCACCATAATTTTGTTGCTTTGCAGGGCAAATACCCCGTACCCCGCCGCCTGCTTCAGGGCCTGGTCTGACGCCGGGTAGCGGGCGCGCACCTCTTGCAACGTGGCTTTTTGCATCGCGTGAATCGAGCGGCGCTGTTCCGCCGGATTATTGCCGTTGGCCCCGCAGCCGCTTAATACCATCGCAAACATAATCCAGATAAATGATTTAAATTTAATTATATCAAACACTTATTATTACCCCTGACATATAAACCGCGCATTTTGTCAGGTTTTTTTCGGGAATGCCTGGGCGGCCGGCTGATTACCGCACAAAATGAAAAATGGGCTGAAACGCCAGCAGATGAACCGGCACAGGCAGTTAAGCATTGTTCCGGCGGCGCGGGCTGGGGTATTATGGCGCGCTATTGTTTTGCCGCCGTCCGCGCTGTGCTGCGCAACGGGGTAATGTGGGTTAAGGTTGATTGACCTGAACGTATATTCACCGAGCCATCCGGCTGCGCTGGCGCAGGCAGATGTTTATCCCTTAGTTGTACCGCTACCTATATGGCAAAAGAACAAACGGATCGCACTACGCTTGATCTGTTCGCAGATGACCGCCGCCCCGGCCGTCCCAAAACCAACCCGCTATCCCGTGATGAACAGCTGAGAATCAATAAGCGGAATCAATTACGGCGCGATAAAGTCCGTGGCTTGCGGCGGGTGGAGTTGAAGATTAATGCGGACGCGGTGGATGCGCTCAACAAGCTTGCTGAGCAGCAGAACATCAGCCGCAGCGAACTGATTGAGCAGATGTTGCTGGAACAGTTGCGCAAACAACAGGCTGAATCCTGACGGCCTGCTGTTTGCGCCCTGCCCCTCCCCAGACCGGTGGTGAACCCTGTTCACCACCGGTTTTGTTTTAGGGAGTCTTCAGATTAAAACGTTTCCCAGTTGTCCTGGCCGGACGCCGGGGTGCGTGCGCTGACCACTGCCACACTTTTCACCGGGGCCGCAGCCACGGCCGGGGTACGTACCGCGCCATCCCGCAGGGTAAAGGTCGCGACTGTCTGGTTCAGCACGGCGGCCTGCTCTTCCAGCGACAATGCCGCCTGCGATGCCTGCTCGACCAACGCGGCGTTCTGCTGCGTTACGCTGTCCATTTCTGTCACGGCCAGGGCCACCTGGCTGATGCCTTTGCTCTGCTCGTCTGACGCAGACGCGATTTCGCCCATGATGTCGGTAACGTGGGTGATGGACTGCACGATGTCACCCATGGTCTGGCCCGCGCTGGCCACCAGCTTGGAACCGCTGTCCACCCGGGTGACGGATTCACTGATCAGGTTTTCAATCTCTTTCGCCGCCTGGGCGCTGCGCTGTGCCAGGTTGCGCACTTCGCTGGCGACCACGGCAAAGCCACGGCCCTGCTCGCCGGCCCGCGCCGCTTCTACCGCGGCGTTCAGCGCCAGGATGTTGGTCTGGAAGGCGATGCTGTTGATCACGGTGGTGATTTCAGCAATTTTCTTCGAGCTGCCGGAGATCTCCTGCATGGTACGGACCACATCAGCCACAATCTGCCCGCCTTTCTGGGCGGTGACGGAGGCAGTGCTGGCCAACTGGCTGGCGTGATGCGCGTTGTCCGCGTTGTGTTTCACCGTGGCGGTCAGCTGCTCCATGCTGGCAGCAGTCTCTTCCAGCGCCGAGGCCTGCTCTTCAGTACGTGAAGAGAGATCGTTGTTGCCGGCAGAGATTTCAGACGCCCCCTGATAGATGTTGTCGGTACAGGCACGGATCGCCATCACCGTTTTCGCCAGGCTGTTTTGCATATCACGCAGCAGCGGGATCAGCTTGCCGACGCAGTTGCTGCCGAAATCGTTCAGCTCTTTGCCGAGATCGCCTTTGGCAATCGCCGCGAACTGGCCGCGCAGGGTGTCCAGCGGTTTTACCACGGCCATCACCAGGTAACGGTCAGTGGCAATCAGCAGCAGGACGCCAAAAGTCAGGGCCGCGATCAGGATCACTTTACTGGTGGACGCGATGCTGTGGAAATCCGCCTTGGAGGCGTCAATCTTCGCCGTCGCCTGTTTGGTATAACGGGCATTGGACGCCGAGAACTGGCGGCTTAAGGTTGGTACCGTCACTCTTGCCAGCTGGCGGTAGCTTGCGGTATCCCCACTTTTTGCTGCCTGAAAGAGCGGGCTGACGCCCTGTTCAATCAGCGCTTGCCAGTCGTCTGTGACTTGTTTGACGATGTCCGGATCGATGCTGGCGTTACCGAGCTTTTTGAAGTCACTGTACGCGTCTTGCAGGTTCGCCAGGGCCTTGCCCGCTGAATCGAAATCCGGGTTTGGTTCATTGGCGGCCACGCTTTCCACTGCGCGCGACAAGCGGGTCACGGTACGGAAATACTGGTCGTTGCCGTGGTTAAGCAGATCAATATTCTGTACCAGCAGCGCACTCGCTTCCGTTGTTTCAGTGAGTTTATTCAGAGAGACAACGGTATAAGCCGCAACACCGCCCCACAGGACGCAAAATATACCCAATACCCACAGCAGTGCGGTACGGATGGTGATGTTTTTTAAAAACTGCACATTTCCTCTCTCGAAACAGTGTGTTTCAGGCTGAACAACGTGGATCCGGGTGCTCGCTCCCTGATACAAGATTGGTATGGCAGAACCGGGGTGACTGCCAGATAATATGAGGATCTCCCCCTCACTTGTCTGATATCGGCAGTTCGCGGGTAACGTTTAGTCTTTGTGCAAAATATTCACGCAGGGAAATTACCTGCCGTCCGGCAACGGGCGCCAGGCGCTTGATATCACAACAGAGTGGCATTTAGCACACAAAGGCGATAACACCTCTGTTTTTTGGCCGATAGAATATTTCACCATTCTGTCTGCCGGCAGGGCCTGTCGGTACCGGCAAACGCGGGCCGGGCGGCGTGATGATGTTCACCCGGCGGTGACTTTGCTATCATCAGCAGCATCAGCGCCTGTCAGAGGCAGGTTTACTTATTAAGAACAAGAGGTTAGAGAAGCATATGGCCGTAGTGGGAATCTTCTTCGGGTCCGATACCGGAAACACGGAAAACATCGCCAAAATGATCCAGAAGCAACTGGGCAACGATGTTGCCGAGGTGCACGACATCGCCAAAAGCAGCAAGGAAGATCTGGAAAAGTTCGACATCCTGCTGCTGGGTATCCCGACCTGGTACTACGGCGAAGCGCAATGCGACTGGGATGATTTCTTCCCGACGCTGGAAGAGATTGATTTCGAAGGCAAACTGGTGGCACTGTTTGGTTGCGGCGACCAGGAAGATTACGCCGAGTACTTCTGTGATGCGATGGGCACCGTGCGTGACATCATTGAGCCACGCGGTGCCGTGCTGGTTGGCCACTGGCCGACGGAAGGCTACCATTTCGAAGCCTCCAAAGGGCTGGCAGATGACAGCCACTTTATCGGCCTGGCGATTGACGAAGACCGTCAGCCGGAATTGACCAACGAACGCGTCGAGGCGTGGGTCAAACAGATTACCCAGGAGCTGAGCCTGGCGGAAATCCTCGGTTAATGCTCCCGGCCCCGGCGGTTGATTTTTAACCAAAAGGGCCCTGTTTCCCCTGCCCGGCACCGAAATATTGGCTACAAGTTTGTAACTTTATCCAGTATCGGGGTACACTGGGCCCCGCGTATTTCCTATCCATCAACGTGTTGCAAAAGTAGCCCGCAACCCATACACGCAAGCAGGCGGCGTTTTCATTTTGAGCGGCTCAGTTCTATAATGAGACGCAACTAAAACCTTTGCGCCGACCGATGTCATAGGCTGTATGCCTAAACGTGAATAGCATAGTAACAGGACAGAATCCGCATGACTGACAACAACACCGCATTAAAAAAGGCCGGCCTGAAAGTCACGCTTCCGCGACTCAAGATCCTGGAAGTGTTACAAGATCCGACCTGCCACCACGTCAGTGCGGAAGACCTTTATAAGAAGCTGATCGACATGGGCGAAGAGATTGGCCTGGCCACGGTATACCGCGTGCTGAACCAATTTGATGATGCCGGTATTGTCACCCGCCACAATTTTGAAGGCGGCAAGTCGGTTTTCGAACTGACCCAGCAGCACCACCACGATCACCTGATCTGCCTGGATTGCGGAAAAGTGATTGAATTCAGCGATGAATCTATTGAGATTCGTCAGCGTGAGATCGCCAAGAAGCATGGCATCAAGCTGACCAACCATAGCCTTTACCTCTATGGTCATTGTGAAGCGGGTGATTGCCGCGAAAACGAAGGGCTGCACGAGAAGTAATCGCCGCCTGACGCGCCTGGCCGGCCTACAGCCACAGCAGATAAAACCGCATTGATGCGGTTTTTTTTCGCCTGTTTCCCGGCGCTTTCCCTGAAACGCGGTGATAAAAAAGGCCCCGGTTTGCCGGGGCCGCGTGGCTGCGCTGCCACAATACGTTATACGACAACGCCCCGTTACAGGCCGACCTGCTCACTGCGGCTGGTGCGTTTGCCGTCCGGGCTGAGGGTGCGTACCCACACGCCTTTCTCTGCTTTCGGTTTTGCCTCTGCGCGGTATGTCTGCCAGTTTACGCCGTCCTGTGAATACTGGATGGTAAGGCCGGGCAGTGCCACATTCGCTTCCAGTTTGCCATTGATGATCTGCGCGCCGGGCACCGGCAGACGATAGGCGACGCCCTGCCGATCCAGCTTCGCAATCTCACGCTGCCCCATCAGGTTGGCGAAACGCTGCCAGTCCGCCGCCAGCTTGTCGCGGTTAACCCAGTGGGTTTGCCGCCCTGATACTCGCGGCCGGCTTTGTACGGCAGCTCCCAGTCAGCCCGGTGCCAGGCGCGCTCCGCCAGCACCATCAGGCGCGGATAGATGCGGTACTCCAGGTCGCTGTCGGTGCGGATGGTCTCGCTCCAGGCCTGACCGGAGATGCCATGCGCGCCCGGCCACGGGGCGTCGCCGCGGGCGGTGAAGGCGTTGCCGTCCCGGTCAACGGAGGTTTCGGCATTCTGCGGCAGGTTGTCCGGCGCGAAGCTGAAGATTTTGGCTTCATCGCTGGCCCGCGTGGCCCAGTAGTAGCCCGGCTCACGCGCGCTGACCTCATAGGGTTTATCGAAATAGAGGTAATCCGGGTTGGAGAGCGTTATCTCATACCCTTTGGCCGCCCACTCCCCGGCACTCTGCGCGCCGCCCCAGTAGAGGGTATCCCAGAAGTTGACCCCCACGCGCGACGTGGCGAACGCGCGGGCATCTTTCGCATCCTTCAGGCCATCCTGCCACGCCTGCATCCGGTCAATACCGTGCGCTTTAACCCGTTTACTGACCTCAATGGCAAAATAGCTGGAGAGGTGATCAAAGGCTGCCACCTTCCCGGATTTCACCAGCGTCTGACAGACGCTGGATTTTGACCACGGCAGATCCTCTTTGCTCAGGTCGATGGCCCCTTTTGTCGGGTCTGCCGGGGCATTCAGATCCTGATAGCCCGGCCCAAGGCGGATGTTTTTCGCCTCATCGCCGCCGAAGTGCCAGGTGGTGAGCGGCTGCCCCGCCTCGCGGTGCATCGCGGCAATTTCACTGATCACCTTATCGACAAAGCGCAATGACGACGGCAGGCACGGGTTAAGATAGCTGCGGCGATCGTAATACTGCACGGAGGTGGTGTTGGAAGTGTCTGTCGGGTCGAGCAACCGGTAAGCCCCTGCTTCCTCAGGTTTGCCGGCTTGTTGCAGCCGTTGGTAGCGCGCCTCCATAGAGACGATCGCCGCCCTGGCGTGGGCAGGCATGTCGATTTCGGGGATCACGTTAATCTGCCGCGCCTGCGCATACTTCACAATCTCGATATAGTCCGCGCGGCTGAAATAGCCGCTGCCGTTATTGTCGCTGTAGGGGCCGGAGCCGAGCTGCGGCAGCAGGCAGCGCGTCTCCGTCAGGTCATGGCAGCGTTTACTGCCAATCTCTGTCAGCTCCGGCAAGCCGGGGATCTCAATGCGCCAGCCTTCATCATCGCTCAGATGGAACTGGAAGGTGTTGAGCTTATAGGCGGCCATCTCATCCAGCAGCCGCAATACTGCCGCTTTGCTGTGAAAATTGCGGCCGACGTCCACATGCATGCCCCGGTAGGGGAAGCGCGGCGCATCCTCGGCGGCGAGTTGGGCGATGCGCTTCTCGCCCTCAACCGGCACCAGTGACAGCAGTGATTGCACGCCATAAAAGGCGCCGCTGTGGTCAAAGCCCACCACTTCCGCCCCGCGTTCATCGATGGTCAGCCGGTAAGCCCCGTCTACCGCCAGCTTGCCTTTGAAGGCCGCGCGGTCAATGCGGGTGCTGAGCGGGTAGCCGCCGGGCTGATCCGGCAGGCCCAGCAGCGCCATACGCGCCCGCAACGCCTGCTGCGACGGCACCGGCAGCGCCGTGAGATCGGCTGCCAGCCCCTTGTTCAGCACCACGTCACCCTTTTGGATCTTCACCTGTAACGGCGTCGGGATAATCTGCCCCCGCAGTGAAGCCGCGGCCATCGGCGTGACGTCGCGGTTTTTCACAAAGCGGGTATCCGGGATCATTACAATATTGTTATCTTCCGGGGCGCGTTTCAGGTTCGCCGGCGTGATCTCACCCACAAATTGGGAGACGTCTTCGGTGTCGGTATTACGGATGATTTTCGGTTCCGCGTCGTCAGCGGTGACGTACCAGCGCGGCATAATGTCACTGTTGGCGACCTGCCAGTACTCAAGCACCATGGGGATGGCGGTGCGGCTCCCGGCCGGGAAGCCCTTAAACGCCGCTGTCGGCGTCAGGCGGTGCAGGTCGCCGGTCAGGCGGGTGACGGTAAACTGCGGATCCGTGACGTTCAGCACCTGCCGGATGCTGTGGAAATAGATCGCCCAGCCGCGGTCATTCACCGCCTCACCGGGGTTGGTCAGCGTCAGCGTCACGGTGTTGCAGGAGGCCCAGTCTGCCCCTAAAGCGCGGCAATCGGTACCGTGGCTGTTGGCCTGGTTGTCATTGATCTGGTAATTGAGGCTGAAACGGCTGATGTCATCAACCGTCTGCTGGCTCGCCTGTGACGGCGCGGCGATCATCAGGGAGGTCACCGCGGCGGCCAGGGTGGTGCGTAGGAAATGTGTTTTCATGCTGAACCTCATCCATAGGCGGGCTGGCATACCGCCCGACAGGGCGATTACGCCACAGCCGCACGGTTAAAATACGGTGAACGGTGCGATCACCATAAACTTGATATCTTTTTCATCCTGGAAGATATTGCCGTAGCCGCCGCTCCAGCTCGGCAGGTTCGAACGGTTGTTGTACTGGGTGTAATGCAGCTTGATCTGGGTATCTTTCGCGCGGCCATCCTGCACGGTGTAGACCGCGTCCAGGCTCCAGGCGCTCTCTTTCAGCCGCTGGCTCTGGTCATACATCGCATTGGTGCTGGGCCGGGCATCCCAGGCGTAGACGTAAGAGCCGCCCACTGACAGCCCCGGCAGTTGCCATTTTTTCAGGTCAACCATCACCCCGGCATACAGCGCCTTTTCCCCGTTGGCGTTGAAGTCTGAGCGGTTATCCCACCAGATATCCAGCCGGCCGTTTGACGTCGCGTAGGTGGGCGTCATGCGTTGTAGGAAGTAGCCCTGGTTCCCTTCCGCTTTTACCCAGGTGCCCTCCAGCCGCCACGTTGCCGGGCCGGTTTCATAACCGAACGTCAGCCCCTGCAACCAGGCCAGCCCGTCATACAGGCTGTTCGGATCGTTTTTATTGCTGAGGCGATCTTCCGCCCCATAAAACTGGTAGCTGGTGCTCAGCGGGCTGCCGGCGATATCGATCTTATAAGATCCTTTCAGGAAATATTGATCGACATACCCTTCGGCCTGCCCATACGCCGCTTCCAGCACGAAATCATTTTTAAAATCATATTTGGCGCCGATGGAGTGCAGGTAATCCACGGCGGTCTGCTGGTCCGCCTGCCGGAAGCCGTCCGTCTCCAGGTGCCAGGGCGCTTTGTATTCATCCGCCCACATATAGGAGAAGCTCAACTCGCCAGCCTGCTGGAAGTCGTGGCTGTAGCCCGCTTCGATGCCACGATAGGTACCCGGCATAAAGCTCCAGTGCGGGGCCAGCAGCGTCTGCCCCTTTGGCTGGATGTAACCGGCCTGCGCCCAGATGCCATGGGATTTGAACTTGGCGGCCGCCCGGTAAATGCTGACGCCGCTTTTGTCGCCGCTGTAATCCTCCTCATAGGCGCGGTTGCTGGTCGAGAACGCAATTTCATTGGGGTGGCCGCTGGCGCTGCTTTCCGCCAGTTCAATTGCGGTAAAGGCGGCCAAATCCAGGCCAAACATGTCCCAGGCGTAGCCGGAGCTGAAATCAAGGTTAAGGTTGGCGGTGGCGTGTGACAGGTTGGTGGCGTAGCGGTCGTAGTCAGGGTTATTGATGGTCGTTACGGTGCCATCCGGTTGAGTGGCGGTTTTAGTGGGGCTGAGATCTTTGCGGTCACGTTCACGTTGCCAGTAATAGATCCCGCCGGAAAGGGTGGAATCATCAATAAACCCCTCCGCGCCCACTGTCGGGGTGTGCAGCCCCGCACTTCCCGCAATCAGGCTGGATATCACCATTGCCAGCCGGTTATGCTTTCTGATTGGCATCACCATAGCCACTCCTCTTTGACGAAAAATAGACAAACCGGCTGAAATAACCGGTAAATAGAGTGCAAAACGGCTTATCTATATGCTTTGGATAAGAAGCGCTCTAAGAAATAATCTATTTTTCGCGTCGCGAATTATCAATGCAGTTTGTGAGGGAATGTGTAGGTTTATGACAGACGGCACAAAAAGGGCTGAAACGTGCCGCACATCAGAAATATCTCAGCTGTTCAAACTTATAGGTTCGACAAGAAACATCAGGCAAGAGAATGAATAAAGCGTAAACAGGGCATACAGGAAATGTGATCTGACGTAAAAACGGGCATTTTTCGCCAGTTAATTTTCATTGAAAATAATGTCAGCCAAAAAAAAGCGCGGCCGTAGCCACGCTTTCAAGACCATGTTACCTGTCAGACGGTAGCTTTCGCCGCCCAGGTATCACGCAGGCCCACGGTGCGGTTAAACACCAAATGCTCTGCGCTGGAGTAACGGCTGTCAGCGCAGAAGTAACCTTCGCGCTCAAACTGATACGCCACTTCCGGTTGCGCTGTCGCCAGTGACGGCTCAACAAACCCATGGGCAATCACCAGCGATTCCGGGTTAATGGTAGAGAGGAAATCCTCCGCCAGGCCCGGGTTCGGCTCGTTGAACAGACGGTCATAGAGACGGAACTCAGCCGGGACGGCGTGCGCTGCGGACACCCAGTGGATCACCCCTTTCACTTTGCGGCCGTCTGCCGGGTCTTTGCTCAGGGTTTCCGGGTCATAGCTACAGAAGATAGTGGTGACATTACCTTCGGCATCTTTCTCAATGCGTTCCGCTTTGATCACATAAGCATTGCGCAGGCGTACTTCTTTGCCCAGCACCAGGCGCTTGTACTGTTTGTTGGCTTCTTCGCGGAAATCAGCCTGGTCGATGTAGATTTCACGGCTGAACGGCACGTCACGGTTGCCCATTTCCGGTTTGTTCGGATGGTTCGGCATGCTGACGTTGACTTGTGCACCCGCGTCAAAATTCTCAATGATCACTTTAACCGGGTTGATCACCGCCATCGCACGCGGCGCATCTTCGTTCAGCTCATCACGGATGCAGGACTCCAGCGCCATCATCTCGACGTTGTTGGTCTGCTTAGTGACGCCGATACGGCGGCAGAATTCACGCACGGCGGCCGCGGTGTAGCCACGGCGGCGCAGGCCGGAGATGGTCGGCATACGCGGGTCATCCCACCCTTCCACGATATTCTCGGTGACCAGCAGGTTCAGCTTGCGCTTGGACATGATGGCGTACTCAAGGTTGAGACGCGAGAACTCGTACTGGCGCGGGTGGCAAGGGATGGTGATGTTGTCCAGCACCCAGTCATACAGGCGGCGGTTATCCTGGAATTCCAGGGTACACAGCGAGTGCGTAATGCCTTCCAGCGCATCGGAAATGCAGTGGGTAAAGTCATACATCGGGTAGATGCACCACTTTTTGCCGGTCTGGTGATGTTCGGCAAATTTAATGCGGTACAGCACCGGGTCACGCATCACGATGAACGGCGAGGCCATATCAATTTTGGCGCGCAGGCAGGCTTTGCCTTCCGCGAAGCCGCCATTGCGCATCTTCTCAAACAGCGCCATGTTCTCTTCTACGCTGCGATCGCGGTAAGGGCTGTTTTTGCCCGGCGACGTCAGAGTGCCGCGATATTCACGGATCTCATCCGGCGAGAGCTCGTCCACGTAGGCCAGGCCCTTGCCAATCAGCTCCACCGCATAGGCGTGCAACTGGTCGAAATAGTCAGAGGAGTAGCGCACCGCGCCGCTCCACTCAAACCCCAGCCATTGCACGTCACGCTTGATGGACTCCACAAACTCGATGTCTTCCTTGACCGGGTTGGTGTCATCAAACCGCAGGTTGCATTGGCCCTGATAATCTTTCGCAATGCCAAAGTTCAGGCAGATCGACTTGGCGTGGCCGATATGCAAATAGCCGTTCGGCTCAGGCGGAAAACGGGTATGCACAGTGCTGTGTTTACCGGATGCCAGATCTTCGTCAATAATCTGACGAATAAAATTTGTTGGGCGGGCTTCAGCCTCACTCATCTCTTCATTCCTCTATGCGAAAGCACTACTGATAACCGCTTATGTTCCAACAAGCCACGCTGGGACACAACCGTTTGTTGCAGAAAAACCGGCAGGCCCGGCCGCAAACAAAAAAACGGGAGAGGATCGCTCCCCTCCCGTTTTCACTCTGCTGAAAAAGCGGGTATTTACTTGCCTTGCAGATCAATCAGTTTAGTCTGGCCGGCCACCACCTGGCCGGTCGCCAGCGTCACCACAGCGGAGAAATCATCCGCGTTGCTGACCACCACCGGGCTTATCATGGAACGCGCGTTGGCATTCAGATAAACCAGATCCAGCTCCAGCACCGGTTGCCCGGCAGTGACCACTGCGCCCTCTTCCACCAGGCGGGTAAAGCCTTTGCCGCCCAGCACCACGGTATCAATCCCCATATGCACCACGATTTCCGCACCGGACGCTGTCTCCAGGCAGAACGCATGGTTGGTGTTGAAGATCTTTACCACGGTCCCGGCCGCCGGTGATACCACCGTGCTGGCGGTCGGACGGATTGCCACGCCCTCGCCTACTGCGCCGCTGGCAAAGGCTTCATCCGGCACGTCAGATAACATCACGATCTCACCGGTGATCGGTGATACCAGGCTGTCAACCACGGCCTTGAGGTTCGGCGTCGCCTGCGGCTGTTTCACCACATCTACCACCGGCGCATTACCTGTTGCGCCCCCGGCAGAGGCAGCCACCGGGCCGGCGGCCATCAGGCGTTTCATGGTGTCTGCAATTGACTCTGCTTTCGCCCCGACAATCACCTGAATGCTTTGCTTATTAAGTTTCACTACGCCGGAGGCACCCAGGCGTTTGCACTCCGCATCATTCACCCGGCCTGCATCTTTCACGCTCAGGCGCAGGCGGGTAATACAGGCATCAATCCCTTTCAGGTTATCGGAGCCGCCAATCGCGCTGATATAGCTGCGTGACAGATCCGCCAGGCCCTCTTCGGTATTGCTGTTGGCTTCCGGGCGAACGAGGGTTGACTCATCCTCACGTCCTGGGGTTTTCAGGTTAAACATGCGGATCACCGCGCTGAACACCGCGAAATAGACGACAAATGCCACCAGCCCCATCACCAGCAACATCCAGACATTGCTGCTGGCGGCCGGCAGGTTGTACATCAGCGCATAGTCGATCGCCCCGGCAGAGAAGGAGAAACCGGCATGGATGCCCAGCATGGTCGCCACAAACAGGCTGATACCGGTCAGCAACGCATGCAGTAAATAGAGCAGCGGCGCCAGGAACATAAACAGGAATTCCAATGGCTCCGTCACACCCGTCAGGAAAGCCGTCACCGCGACTGAGAGCAGCATCCCGCCCACCATCGGGCGGCGCGCTTTCGGTGCCGCCAGATACATGGCCAGCGCCGCACCCGGCAAGCCGAACATCATGATCGGGAAGAAGCCGGACATGAACATCCCGGCGGTGCCGTCACCGGCGTAGAAGCGGTTGATATCCCCGTGGAACACAGTACCGGCCGCGTTGGTAAAGTCACCAATCTGGAACCAGGCGATGGTGTTCAGCACCTGATGCAGCCCGGTCGGAATCAGCAAGCGGTTTACAAACCCAAAGATACCGGCCCCCAGCGCACCTGCGGAGACGATCCACTCGCCACCGGCACGGATGGCATCCTGCACCGGCGGCCAGACGTAACCGAAAATTGCTGCCAGAATCAGGCAGAAGAAGCCGGTGGCAATCGGCACAAAGCGTTTGCCGCCAAAGAAGCTCAGGAAGTCCGGCAGTTTAATGTCAGACCAGCGGTTATAAACCATCCCCCCCACCAGCCCGGTGATGATGCCGGAGAGCACCCCCATATTCACGGCCGGGTTAATGGTGACCATTGCTTTGGTCAGCACAAAATAACCGACCGCACCGGCCAGCGCCGCAGAGCCCGCATTGTCTTTAGACCAGGTGGACGCCACACCGATTGCAAAAATCAGCGCCAGGTTATCGAAGATTGCCCCGCCCGCCTGGGCGATAAAGGGCATGTTGAGTAAGTCCGGCTGACCGAAACGCAGTAACAGCGCGGCGACCGGCAGCACAGCAATAGGTAACTGTAACGACCTGCCTAAACGTTGAAAAAACCCTAGAATATTCACCATTTCCCCCTATATGTCCGCTGCCGGACGATGCAAGCAGTGTCAGCACGTAACGACTACTCTTAATCTGGTTAAAGCAACTGCTACGCGGAGTGTAAAAAAATTAATTCGTATCGCAAATTAAAAGCAGGGATTTTGTGATAAAAATCACCTTAAATCACATTCCGCCCAGCAAAATGCTGGCCATGTCTGAAAACTTATTTTATGATTCAAAAAATCAAGGCAGCCTGAGGCTGTGCCGGTACTGCCGGGCCGGAACCGGATTGACCTTCCTGCCGGCCTTCGCGGTAGTATATCTTTATTTCAAGTATTTAAGAGGTGAATGATGAGACTGATCCCCCTGAAATCAACGGCTGACGTGGGCAAATGGGCAGCGCGGCATATTGTTAACCGCATTAACGCCTTTAAACCCACGGCCGATCGTCCTTTCATTCTCGGCCTGCCGACCGGCGGCACCCCCCTTGAAGCGTATAAACACCTTATTGCAATGCATAAAGCAGGCCAGGTGAGCTTTAAGCATGTCGTTACCTTCAATATGGATGAGTATGTCGGGCTGCCGCAGGAGCACCCGGAGAGTTACCACACCTTTATGTACCGTAATTTCTTTGACCACGTTGACATCCCGCATGAAAACATCAACCTGCTCAACGGCAACGCAGAAGACGTAGACGCAGAGTGCCGCAATTACGAAGCGAAAATTAAGTCCTACGGCAAGATCAACCTGTTTATGGGCGGCGTCGGTAATGATGGTCATATTGCCTTTAATGAACCCGCTTCCTCCCTGGCGTCCCGCACCCGCATCAAAACACTGACGGAAGAGACGCGCATTGCCAACTCCCGCTTCTTTGGCGGTGACGTCAGCCAGGTGCCGAAATATGCCCTGACTGTGGGCGTGGGTACCCTGCTGGATGCAGAAGAGGTAATGATTCTGGTTACCGGTCATCTGAAAGCCCAGGCGCTTCAGGCGGCGGTGGAAGGCAACATTAACCATATGTGGACCATCAGTTGCCTGCAGCTCCACCCGAAAGCGGTCATGGTATGTGATGAGCCGTCCACCATGGAGCTGAAGGTAAAAACAGTGAAATATTTCCGCGAGCTGGAAGCGGAAAACATGAAAGATCTGTAATCTCTGCAGCGGCCGGCAGGCGCGACCCGCCTGCGCCGGACCAGATATTAATCAGTAGAAAGAATGTAATCAGGGGGCACAGATGTACGCGTTAATTCACGGGCGGCTTTATACCGGCCACGATGTTCTTGATGACCATGCTGTCGTGGTTGAAAACGGGTTGATCAGCAAAATTTGCCCGGAAGCAGAGCTGCCGGCAGGCATTGAGACCCGCGATCTGGGCGGCGCAAATCTGGCCCCCGGTTTTATCGACCTGCAACTCAACGGCTGCGGCGGTGTACAGTTCAACGACTCCCTGGACGCCATTTCAGAAAAAACATTGGAAATCATGCAGAAAGCCAATGAGCGATCAGGCTGCACCAGTTTCCTGCCGACCCTCATCACCTGCAGTGATGACTATATGAAGCATGGTATCGCGGTGATGCGCGCTTACCTGCAAACCCACCAGAATCAGGCGCTGGGCCTGCATCTGGAAGGGCCGTACCTTAACCCGCTGAAAAAAGGCACGCACAATCCGGACTTCATCCGTATCCCGGATGACGCCATGATCACCTACCTGTGTGACAACGCCGACGTGATAACCAAAGTCACGCTGGCGCCGGAACGGGTTGATGATGCGGTGATCCGCCGCCTGACCGCAGCCGGTATTGTGGTGTCTGCCGGCCACTCAAATGCCACTTATGACGAGGCGCGCAAGGGCTTCGCCGCAGGGGTGAGCTTCTCCACCCACCTGTACAACGCGATGCCGTACCTGACCGGCCGTGAACCGGGCCTGATGGGGGCAATTTTCGATACCCCGGAGGTCTACAGCGGCATTATTGCAGACGGATTGCACGTGGCATGGGCCAGCATCCGCAATGCCAAACGGCTGAAAGGAGACAAGCTGGTACTGGTGACCGACGCCACCGCCCCGGCGGGCGGCAATATTGATCAGTTCATTTTTGCCGGTAAAACAATATACTACCGCGACGGACTGTGTGTGGATGACAACGGCACATTGAGCGGTTCTGCGTTGACCATGATTGAAGCAGTACAAAACAGCGTCGAACATGCGGGCATCGCCCTGGATGAGGCCCTGCGTATGGCCACGTTGTATCCGGCACGCGCGATCGGTATGGCGTCCACGTTAGGCACGCTGGAGGCGGGCAAGGTCGCTAACCTCACCGTATTCGATCGTGATTTTCATATCACCAAGACCTTCGTTAACGGCAACGAAGTGTAACCATGAGCGGGTAATGTGTAGATGACCACCGGCGGACAGACACAAATCGGAAATGTTGATCTGGTTAAGCAACTGAATGGCGCCGCGGTCTACCGCCTGATCGACCAGCAGGGGCCTATTTCGCGCATTCAGATTGCGGAACTGAGCCAGCTGGCCCCGGCCAGTGTCACAAAAATTACCCGCCAGCTGCTGGAGCGCGGGCTGATCCGCGAAGTGGATCAGCAAGCCTCCACCGGCGGCCGCCGGGCCATCTCGATTATCACTGAAACCCGTCACTTTCATACCCTGGCCGTCCGGCTGGGCCGCCACGATGCCACCCTGACCCTGTATGATATGAGCGGTAAGTCGCTCGGCGAGGAGCACTCTCCCCTGCCCCAGCGCACCCAGGAAACACTGGAAGAAGCCTTGTGTGAGGCCATCGCCGCGTTTCTCGACCGTTACCAGCGCAAAATGCGGGAGCTGATCGCCATTGCGGTGATCCTGCCCGGCCTGGTAGATCCGGATAAAGGGGTGGTGCGTTATATGCCGCACATCAGCGTCCATAACTGGCGGCTGGTGGAGACCCTGCAACAGCGCTTCAAAGTCACCAGCTTTGTGGGCCATGATATCCGCAGCCTGGCCCTGGCTGAGCACTACTTTGGTGCAACGCGCGACTGCGATGACTCAATTCTGGTTCGGCTGCATCGCGGTACCGGCGCAGGCATTCTGGTTAACGGCCAGATATTCCTCGGCAGTAACGGTAACGTGGGGGAAATCGGCCATATCCAGGTTGACCCGCTCGGCGAGCGTTGCCATTGCGGCAACTTTGGCTGCCTGGAGACCATCGCCGCCAATGCGGCCATTGAGAACCGGGTGCGCAACCTGCTGACCCAGGGCTACCCCAGCAAACTGACGCTGGATGATTACAGCATCAGCGCCATCTGCAAAGCGGCTAACCGCGGCGACCCGCTGGCCACCGAAGTGATTGAAAATGTTGGGCGCTATCTGGGTAAAGCGATTGCGATTGCCATCAACTTATTTAATCCACAAAAAGTGGTGATTGCCGGGGAGATTACCGAGGCGCAGAAAGTATTGCTGCCGGCGATTCAGGCCTGCATTAATACCCAGGTGCTGAAGGATTTCCGCAAAAATTTACCGGTTGTCACCTCTGAACTTAATCATCGTTCCTCTATTGGTGCCTTTGCACTGGCGAAGCGCGCCATGCTGAATGGGGTACTGCTGCAACGTTTGCTGGAATCCTGACGCTCCCTGAACGCCACGCTGTCCTATACTGTTGACCTTCAGTCTGAATCCGACCCGCTGTATGCGGGCCGCTTTTTCAGGCCATAACGCGTTTAACCTGTATTGCTTTCAATCCGTATTGCTTTCAACCCGTACTGCCTTCAACTTCCGATGAGTATGCAAGCCTATGCCTATAAAAAACGTAATTTGTGATATTGACGGCGTGTTGATGCACGACAACACCGCCGTACCCGGTGCAGATGTCTTTCTGGCGCGCATACAGGAACAGGGAATGCCGCTGGTGATCCTGACCAATTACCCGTCACAGACGGCGCAGGATTTGTCGAACCGCTTTCTGGCCGCCGGCATTGAGGTGCCTGACACTGCTTTCTTCACCTCGGCCATGGCCACCGCTGACTTCCTGCGCCGCCAGGAAGGGAAAAAAGCCTTTGTGATTGGCGAAGGTGCATTAATTCACGAGCTGTATAAAGCCGGTTTCACCATCACTGACATTAACCCTGATTTTGTCATCGTGGGTGAAACCCGTTCTTATAACTTCGATATGATCCATAAAGCCGCCTATTTCATCTCGAATGGTGCCCGCTTTATCGCTACTAACCCCGACACCCATGGGCGCGGCTTTTTCCCAGCCTGTGGGGCGCTGTGCGCGCCGATTGAAAAAATCACCGGCCGCCAGCCTTTCTATGTGGGCAAACCCAGCCCGTGGATTATCCGCTCGGCCCTGAATCAGATGCAGGCGCACTCCGAAGAGACGGTGATTGTCGGCGATAACCTGCGTACCGATATCCTGGCCGGTTTTCAGGCCGGGCTGGAAACCATTCTGGTGCTTTCCGGCGTTTCTACCCTGAGCGATATTGATGCAATGCCGTTCCGGCCGACCTGGATCTACCCCTCTGTCGCGGAAATTGATGTCATTTAACCGGAAGGTCTGGCGCATCGGCCAGACCTCTCTTTTTCTTACCCCGCTGTTTTGCCGCTTTCCGCACCGGCCCGCCAAAAATTGCATAATCGATAATTTATCCGACTTAAAATTCGCAATCCGCTAAAGATTCAGGGTGACCGATGAACTATTTTTCCCTGTGAAGCTAAATCTCTTGCATACCCTGCGGGTTTTGGCGCATGTTCTTTATCAGACCCGCAGCCAGGGTGTTTATCATGCAACATCCCTCTGATGACCGGTTGCCTCACAACATCATTACCGCCCGAGAAATGCGTTAGGAGAGTTATATGTGTTCTATTTTTGGTGTGCTTGATATCAAGACTGACGCGACTGAACTGCGTAAAAAAGCGCTGGAGCTGTCCCGTTTGATGCGTCACCGTGGCCCGGACTGGTCCGGTGTCTATGCTGGTGAAAAAGCCATTCTGGCGCATGAGCGTCTCTCTATTGTGGACGTCAACACCGGCGCACAACCTCTCTATAATGCGGCACACACCCATGTTCTGGCGGTTAACGGCGAGATTTATAACCATCAGGCACTGCGTCAGGAGCTGGGCGATCGTTACGCTTTCCAGACCGGTTCTGACTGTGAAGTGATTCTGGCGCTGTATCAGGAAAAAGGGCCGGCGTTCCTTGACGAGCTGCAAGGCATGTTTGCCTTCATCCTGTATGACACCGAGAAAGAGGCTTATCTGGTGGGCCGTGACCACCTCGGCATCATCCCGCTCTATATGGGTCATGATGAGCACGGCAACCTGTATGTTGCCTCGGAGATGAAATCCCTGGTGCCGGTCTGCAAAACCATCCAGGAGTTCCCGGCGGGCAGCTACCTGTGGAGCCAGGATGGCAAAGTGCAGGAGTACTACCAACGCGACTGGTTCGAGTTTGACAACGTCAAAGACAATGCCACGGATGCCGTTGCCTTGCGTAACGCGCTGGAAGAGTCGGTGAAAAGCCACCTGATGTCTGACGTGCCGTATGGCGTGCTGCTCTCCGGCGGGCTGGACTCCTCCATCATTTCGGCGATTACCAAGAAATTCGCCGGTCGCCGGGTGGAAGATGACAACCGCAGTGAGGCCTGGTGGCCCCAGCTGCACTCCTTCGCGGTGGGCCTGGAAGGTTCCCCGGATCTGCGCGCCGCGAAAGAAGTGGCGGGCCATCTCGGTACCGTGCACCATGAGATCCATTTCACGGTGCAGGAAGGGCTGGATGCGATCCGTGACGTCATCTATCACATTGAAACCTATGACGTCACCACCATCCGCGCTTCAACGCCGATGTACCTGATGTCACGTAAGATCAAGGCGATGGGTATCAAAATGGTGCTCTCTGGCGAAGGGGCGGACGAAGTCTTCGGTGGTTATCTCTACTTCCATAAAGCGCCGAACGCCAAAGAGTTCCATGAAGAGACCGTGCGTAAATTGCTGGCCCTGCATATGTATGACTGTGCCCGCGCCAACAAAGCGATGTCCGCCTGGGGTGTTGAAGCCCGCGTGCCGTTCCTGGACAAAAAATTCCTGGACGTGGCCATGCGCATCAACCCGAAAGACAAAATGTGCGGCAACGGCAAGATGGAGAAACATATCCTGCGTGAGTGTTTCGAATCTTACCTGCCGGAAAGCGTGGCCTGGCGGCAGAAAGAGCAGTTCTCAGACGGCGTGGGTTACAGCTGGATCGATACGCTGAAAGAGGTGGCGGCCCAGCAGGTCACGGATCAACAACTGGAAACTGCCCGCTTCCGTTTCCCGTATAACACACCGGTCTCCAAAGAGGCTTACCTGTACCGTACCGTCTTTGAAGAGCTGTTCCCGGTGCCGAGCGCCGCAGAATGTGTACCGGGCGGCCCGTCTGTTGCCTGCTCTTCTGCCAAGGCGATTGAATGGGATGAATCCTTTAAGAAAATGGACGATCCTTCGGGCCGTGCGGTGGGTGTTCACCAGTCAGCCTATTAAGGCGCAAACCTGCCGGGATTTTCCGATAACGGGCCGCATGCGGCCCGTTTTTTATGGCACAATTGCGTGATAAATGACACTTTTTGGCGCTTTTCTCCGCATACTGTTCATAAGCCAGACAAACAGATGCAGGATGCCGTTTTTCGTTAAAAAACTTGTTGACGCAAATCGGTCATATCCGCATAATGCGCCCCGCAACGCCGACGAAGGTAACGCGAAAAAAGATGGCTACGTAGCTCAGCTGGTTAGAGCACAGCACTCATAATGCTGGGGTCACAGGTTCGAATCCCGTCGTAGCCACCATCTTTTTTGCGGGAGTGGCGAAATTGGTAGACGCACCAGATTTAGGTTCTGGCGCCGCAAGGTGTGCGAGTTCAAGTCTCGCCTCCCGCACCATTTCTATCCAGGCGTTGTAACGGATGGGGTATCGCCAAGCGGTAAGGCACCGGTTTTTGATACCGGCATTCCCTGGTTCGAATCCAGGTACCCCAGCCATTTTCTTCTCCGGAAGAAAAAAAATTTGTGTTGTTGACTCCTGTTGGGGTATCGCCAAGCGGTAAGGCACCGGTTTTTGATACCGGCATTCCCTGGTTCGAATCCAGGTACCCCAGCCAAACAACACTTGCAATAACGTCGTTGTTGTGCAATAGTAAATGCTTGTTATCTAAGAAATTATCATTGTCCAGACCATTTCCTTAAGAAATAGTCACGACGCAGTAACAGAACACTGCAATACAATTTGGCTACGTAGCTCAGCTGGTTAGAGCACAGCACTCATAATGCTGGGGTCACAGGTTCGATTCCCGTCGTAGCCACCAAATTTTTGGGGTATCGCCAAGCGGTAAGGCACCGGATTCTGATTCCGGCATTCCCAGGTTCGAATCCTGGTACCCCAGCCAAAAAAAAGTAAAAAGCTCGCTTCGGCGGGCTTTTTGCTTTTCTGCGGTTTGCTCAGTGTACATGTTGCCCGAAGGCGTAAAAGGCCGGGGTAATAACCCGGCCTGCCCTGTCGTCAGAGCCCCAGCGCGTAACGTAATGCGCGGGTTTTCAGGCTGCCGCCACGCTGTGCCACCATCAGCGCCGCATTGCGCAGCATCCGCACCGGTGCCAGATCGTTACTGAAGGCGGTATAGAACAGATCCATGCCGCTTTGCATCATCAGGTTATCCACCTTGCGGCGGCGCTGATAGCGCATCAATACTTCCTGTTCTGCCCACGCCTCACCCCGTTCACGGGCCGCCGTCAGCACCTCAATCAATGCCTCCACATCACGGTAACCAAGGTTAACCCCCTGCCCGGCCAGCGGATTGATGGTATGCGCGGCATCCCCAATCAACGCCACGCCGGGCCGGACATAGTGTTGCGCATGACGACGCACCAGCGGGAACGCACCGGCTGCCAGCGCAGTAACATTGCCGACCCTCGCCGGGAAGGCCTGCTGGATCTCCCGGCTGAGCTGGGCCATCGGCAGCGATTGTAAATACCGAATGCGGGCCGGGCTGTCGTACCAGACTAATGACGCATAGTGGCCGGACAGCGGCAGAAAGGCGCGCGGGCCGCTGGGGAAAAATTGCTGCCAGGTGACATCCTGATCCGGCGTAGCGGTTTTCACACTGATCAACATGCAGGACTGGCGATACTGCCAGCCGTTAATACCGATACCGGCCAGTTGCCGCACCTGTGAATTTGCGCCATCTGCGCCGATGACCAGTTGCGCCGACAGCGTCTGCCCATCCTGGAGTGCCAGGTGCCAGCCGTGCGGGGTTTTCTCCATGCTTTTCAGGGTGGCCGGGCAATGCAACCGGATGGCGGGCTGCTGTTCAACCTGCTGCCAGAGCGCCCGCTGAAGTACGTTGTTTTCTACCATGAACCCCAGCTCCGGCAAGCCCAGCGCGGCGGAATCGAATATTACGTCTGAACCCGGCATCTCCCAGGTCTCTAACCGGCGATAAGGCGCACTGCGCATCTGCTTCACCCCTTGCCAGGCGCCGAGCCGGGTCAGGAGCGCGACTGAGGTGCAACCCAGCGCGGAGATACGCAAATCAGGCGCGCTCTGCGGGTCAAACTCAGGCGGGGCCGCGTGCTCCAGCAAGGCCACAGTAAACCCTTGCTCAGCCAGCCCAAGTGCTGCTGCCGCGCCGACCATGCCGCCGCCGACAACCGCAATGTCGGAATGCTTCTCTGAATTGTTCATAAAGGCCAAATACCCGTTTGTGATCGCGTCTGCACGAAGTGTACCGGATTTTTCTGTTAGCATCAGGCGCAAGGCGGTTTTCCCCTACTGGTCACCACCGCAGCGAGCGATTACACTATGCGCCCTGCACACCGAGCTTATTCGTGAAGCTTTTTCTTCTGCATTGAGTAATGGCAAGTCAATGACAAAAAAACTGCATATTAAAACCTGGGGCTGTCAGATGAATGAGTACGATTCATCCAGGATGGCCGACCTGTTGGGAAGCACTCATGGTTATGAGGTGACAGAAAACGCCGAAGAGGCCGATCTTCTGTTGCTGAATACCTGTTCCATCCGTGAAAAGGCGCAGGAAAAAGTCTTCAACCTTCTCGGCCGCTGGAAATTACTGAAAGAGGCCAATCCTGACCTGATTATCGGGGTGGGTGGCTGCGTGGCGTCACAGGAAGGGAAACATCTCCGCCAGCGTGCGCCCTGTGTCGACATCGTGTTCGGCCCGCAGACCCTGCACCGTCTGCCGGAAATGATTAACCAGGTCAGCGGCACCCGCAGCCCGGTGGTGGACGTCAGCTTCCCGGAAATTGAAAAGTTTGACCGCCTGCCGGAACCGCGTGCAGACGGCCCTACGGCCTTTGTGTCCATCATGGAAGGGTGCAACAAATATTGCAGCTTCTGTGTGGTGCCCTACACCCGGGGCGAAGAGGTCAGCCGCCCGAGTGACGACGTCCTGTTCGAAGTCGCGCAACTGGCGGCGCAGGGTGTGCGTGAGGTCAACCTGCTGGGGCAGAACGTCAACGCCTATCGCGGGCTGAATTATGACGGGTCGGTCTGTAGTTTTGCTGAGCTGCTGCGCCTGGTCGCCGCCATTGACGGCATTGACCGGCTGCGTTTTACCACCAGCCACCCGATTGAATTCACCGATGACATCATTGACGTGTACCGTGACACGCCGGAGCTGGTCAGCTTCCTGCATCTGCCGGTGCAGTGCGGCTCTGACCGCGTCCTGATGATGATGAAACGCGCGCATACGGTGCTGGAGTACAAAGCGATCGTCCGTAAGCTGCGCCAGGCGCGGCCGGACATCCATCTCAGTTCCGACTTTATCGTGGGCTTCCCGGGCGAAACCCAGGCTGACTTTGAACAGACCATGAAGCTGATTGCCGAGGTTAACTTCGACGTCAGCTACAGCTTTATCTACTCCGCCCGCCCCGGTACACCGGCGGCTGATATGGTGGATGATGTCAGCGAAGAAGAGAAAAAGCAGCGCCTCTATATTCTGCAGAACCGTATCAATCAGCAGGTGATGCAGTTCAGCCGCCAGATGGTGGGCACCGTGCAACGGATTCTGGTCGAGGGCACCTCCCGCAAAAGTCTGATGGAGCTGAGCGGGCGCACCGAAAATAACCGGGTGGTTAACTTCGAAGGCACCCCGGATATGATCGGCAAATTCGTCGACGTTGAGATTGTTGATGTCTATGCCAACTCTCTGCGCGGCGTGGTGGTACGCACCGAAGCGCAGATGGATCTGCGTATCCATGAGTCCCCGTCAGCGGTGATTGCCCGTACCCGTAAGGAAAATGCGCTGGGTGTCGGGATCTATCAGCCCTGATGGCGTTTTTTGTGCTGAAGGGCGCCCCGGGCGCCCTTTGTTTTTTTAGACAATTCGCCGATCTCTCTTCCTCGCTGCTGAAACTATCTTGCAGCAGGCCATTTAATTTTTCGATTCGTGCCGCATATTCATACTCCGGGGCTGCGGCATCTCTTGCCAGAAAGAGGAAGAAGCGGACAATGGCATGTATGCTTAAGGTATGCTGCCTTTTCCCGGCAGAAAACATCTTATCGCTATCAACAGGCCCTATGTGACCCAGAGGAACAGTTTGAACGTCGAGACACACGAAATCCTGCTAGAACCCGCCGACAACCAGCGCTTACTGAGCCTGTGCGGGCCGTTTGATGACAATATCAAACATCTTGAACGCCGGTTAGGCATCGAAATTAACCGCCGCGACAACCACTTTAAGCTGGTCGGCAAGAGCCTGGTCGTTCAGGCTGCTGCCGATATCCTGCGCCATCTCTATGTGGAAACGGCACCGCTGCGCGGCGAAATCGCCGATATCGATCCGGAACAGATCCACCTCGCCATCAAAGAGAGCCATGTGCTCGAACAGACGGCTGAAAGCGTGCCCGACTATGGCAAGGCCGTGACCATCCGCACCAAACGCGGCATGGTAAAACCCCGTACCCCTAACCAGGCCCAGTATATTGCCAATATTCTGGACAACGACATCACCTTCGGCATCGGCCCCGCCGGGACAGGGAAAACCTATCTGGCTGTCGCGACCGCAGTGGATGCGCTGGAGCGCCAGGAAGTCCGCCGTATCATGCTGACCCGCCCTGCCGTAGAAGCGGGTGAAAAACTGGGCTTCCTGCCGGGTGACCTCAGCCAGAAAGTGGACCCGTACCTGCGCCCGCTGTATGACGCGCTGTTTGAAATGCTGGGCTTTGAACGCGTGGAGAAACTGATTGAGCGCAATGTGATTGAGGTAGCCCCGCTTGCCTATATGCGTGGCCGTACCCTGAATGACGCGTTTATCATCCTCGATGAGAGCCAGAACACCACTATCGAACAGATGAAGATGTTCCTGACCCGTATCGGCTTCAACTCCAAAGCGGTGATTACCGGCGACGTCACGCAGATTGACCTGCCGCGTAACCAGAAATCCGGCCTGCGGCACGCCATTGAAGTGCTGTCAGACGTCGAAGAGATCAGCTTTAACTTCTTCCACAGCGAAGACGTGGTGCGCCATCCGGTGGTCGCCCGTATCGTGGTGGCCTATGAGGCCTGGGAAGCACAAGAGCAGAAACGTAAAGACGCGGCCGCCGAACAGCGTAAGCGTGAGGCGCTGCAACCTGCCGCCTCTGCCCCCCAGGAGGCACCGTGAGTAATGTGATCCTTGATTTGCAGATCGCCTGTGAAGCGCCGTCCGGCTTGCCGGCTGAGGCGGACTTCCAGCGCTGGCTGGATCATGTGCTGCCGCAGTTCCAGGAAGAGTCTGAAGTCACCATCCGCCTGGTGGATGAAGCCGAGAGCCATGACCTGAACCTGACCTATCGTGGCATGGACAAACCGACCAACGTGCTCTCGTTCCCGTTTGAAGCCCCGCCGGGTATGGAGATGCCGCTGCTGGGTGATTTGATCATCTGCCGCCAGGTGGTGGAGCGGGAAGCTGACGAACAAGGCAAGCCGCTGATGGCCCACTGGGCACATATGGTTGTTCACGGCAGCCTCCATCTGCTAGGGTACGATCATATTGTTGACGAAGAAGCCGAAGAGATGGAATCTTTGGAAACAGACATCATGCAGGGTATGGGTTATCCTGACCCTTATCTTTCTGAAAAAGATGACCTCTGACATTAGCTGATGATCTGCGGTAATTTTTTGTGGCCTTGATGAAAAGGAAGGCCGCGACAAATGCCGCAGCATCACTAATAATAATCTTTCCTCCCAACACGAGTAATATTAACCAGACCGCCATGAGCGACGACCATTCACAAAGCAATGACAGCCCCAGTCCCAAGAAGGGCTTTTTCTCCCTTATCCTCAGCCAATTATTCCACGGTGAGCCCAAAAACCGTGGCGATCTGGTCGAGCTGATCCGCGATTCCGAACAGAACGACCTGATTGATCCCGATACCCGTGACATGCTGGAAGGCGTGATGGATATCGCCGATCAGCGCGTGCGTGACATCATGATCCCGCGTTCGCAGATGGTGACCCTTAAACGGAACCAGCCGCTGGAAGAGTGCCTGGATGTGATCATTGAATCCGCCCACTCCCGCTTCCCGGTGATCAGCGAAGACAAGGATCATATTGAAGGCATCCTGATGGCGAAAGACCTGCTGCCGTTTATGCGCACCACGTCCGAGCCGTTCAGCATCGACAAGGTACTGCGCCCTGCGGTGGTGGTGCCGGAAAGCAAACGGGTTGACCGGATGCTGAAGGAGTTCCGCTCCCAGCGTTACCATATGGCGATTGTCATTGATGAGTTTGGCGGTGTCTCCGGCCTGGTCACCATTGAGGATATTCTGGAGCTGATTGTGGGTGAAATTGAGGACGAATATGACGATGAAGAAGATCGTGACGTCCGCCAGCTCAGCCGCCATACCTACACTGTCCGGGCGCTGACGCCGATTGAAGACTTCAATGACGTTTTCCAGACGCACTACAGTGATGAAGAGGTGGATACCATCGGCGGCCTGGTGATGCAGGCGTTTGGCCACCTGCCCGCCCGCGGTGAAACCATCGAAATTGACGGTTACGTATTTAAAGTTGCGATGGCCGACAGCCGACGTATTATCCAGGTCCATGTCAAAATTCCGGACGACGCACCGCAACCCAAACTGGAACTGGAAGAATAAAACATCCATGACCCTTGCCTTACTTCTGCAACGCCAGCGGCTACGCCTTCCGCTGGCGCTCTTGTTTGGTGCCTGCGGCACCCTGGCGTTTTCCCCGTATGATATCTGGCCGGCGGCCATTGTGTCGCTGTGTGGCCTTCAGGCGCTGACGCTGAACCGCACCGCCGGCCAGTCCGCCTGGGTGGGGTTCTTCTGGGGGCTGGGATTGTTCGGCAGCGGGGTCAACTGGGTGTATGTCAGCATTGCCCAGTTCGGCGGCATGCCGCAGCCTGTTAACCTGTTCCTGGTGGTATTGCTCGCCGCCTATCTGTCGCTCTATACCATGCTGTTTGCCGGCGTGCTGACGCGCCTGTGGCCGCGCCTGACCCTATGGCGGGTGGCACTGGCTGCGCCTGCCTTGTGGCAGGTTACAGAGTTCCTGCGCGGCTGGGTACTGACCGGTTTCCCCTGGCTGCAGTTTGGCTACAGCCAGATTGACGGCCCGCTGAAAGGCATTGCACCACTGCTGGGCGTTGAAACCATTACCTTTATCCTGATGTCGCTGAGCGGGTTGCTGGTCTATGCGCTGCTTCAGCGCAAGGCCATGCCGGCCCTGGTCGCGCTGGCTATGCTGCTGTTGCCATGGCCGCTGCGCCAGCTGACCTGGTTTACCCCGCAGCCGCAAAAAGCGGTCAACGTCGCCATGGTACAGGGCAACATTCCGCAGTCGATGAAGTGGGATCCGAAGGTTCTTGAGCAGACGCTGCAAATTTATCTCGATGAGAGCCGCCCTTATGCCGGCAAAGCCTCGCTGATCATCTGGCCGGAGTCTGCCATTCCCGATATTGAACGCGATCAGCAACCTTTTCTGGGCATGATGGATGACCTGATGCGGTCTCACCACAGCAGCCTGATCACCGGCCTTGTGGACGCGCGCCCAACCTCTCAGGGTTACGATTACTACAACAGTATGATCGTGCTGGGGGAAAAAACGCCCTATCACTACCTGAATCAGGATCGCTATAACAAACACCATCTGGTGCCGTTTGGCGAGTTTGTGCCGCTGGAAAGCCTGCTGCGCCCATTGGCCCCGTTCTTTGATTTACCCATGTCCTCCTTTAGCCGCGGTGGTTACGTGCAACCGCAGTTACGTGCGGCCGGTTTCAATCTCACCGCAGCTATCTGTTATGAGATCATACTGGGTGAACAGGTGCGGGCCAATTTCCGGCCGGACACCGACTTTTTGCTGACCATCTCCAATGACGCCTGGTTCGGCCACTCGATTGGGCCGTGGCAGCATTTCCAGATGGCGCGTATGCGCTCGCTGGAACTGGGTCGCCCCTTGTTGCGCAGTACCAATAATGGTGTGACCGCCGCCGTGGATGCAAAAGGCAATGTGATTAAACAGATCCCCCAGTTTACCCGTCAGGTGCTGGATGTGCGGGTGACCCCGGCCACCGGGCTGACCCCTTATGCCCGCTTCGGCACCCTGCCGTTGTGGGTGTTCACGCTGTTGGCCGGAGGGGCTGCCCTCTTCGCTGCGATGCGCCGTCCACGCGCAGCCTGACAGGCACCATGCCCTACTCAAGCCGGGAGATTCCTCCCGGCTTTTTTATTTTCCTGCCCTTTCTGGCACAGCCCTTGCTTGATATTGCAGGGATTTAGCTGAAAACGTCACCCATCCAGACATTTCGCATTAACCTGCACCGCCTTCGCGCACCTGCTGCACAACAAACGTGCAGGGTAAGTTTTTTGCCTTTATTTGGTGCGGCGCTGGTCGCAAAAAAGAAACGTTCTGGTATCAATATATTTACATTCAGCTATGTTCAGACAGGCCTCAAGGCCTCTTGCCGCGTTCCGATGCGGTCTCTTTTTTGATTTCGACGTCATGCGTCAGAATCATAACAACAGCAAGGAGTAGGACCATGCAAATGCGCAAACTGGCGTTATCGCTGCTGCTCGCCGGCATTGCCACAGGTGCCGCCCATGCGGCCCAGCCCACCACCGCTGCGGCTGCCGGGAACCAGGCTGCCCCTGACACATTACAAAAAATCAAACAAAATGGCGTGATTGTCGTGGGTCACCGTGAATCCTCGGTGCCGTTCTCCTATTACGACAATACCCAGAAAGTCGTGGGCTATTCCCAGGACTATTCCAACCTTATTGTTGAGGCGATCAAGAAACAGCTGAATGCGCCGGATCTGAAAGTAAAACTGCTGCCGATCACCTCACAAAACCGCATCCCGTTGCTGCAAAACGGTACCTTTGATTTCGAATGTGGTTCCACCACCAATAACCTCGAGCGCCAGCAACAGGCTGCCTTCTCCAACAGCATTTTCGTGGTGGGTACCCGCCTGCTGGTGAAAAAAGGGTCACCGGTTAAAGACTTCCCGGATCTGAAAGGCAAGACCGTGGTGGTGACGTCCGGGACGACCTCCGAAGTGCTGCTCAATAAACTCAATGAAGAGAAAAAAATGGGCATGCGCATTATCAGCGCTAAAGATCATGGGGACTCCTTCCGTACGCTGGAAAGCGGCCGGGCCGTGGCCTTTATGATGGATGATGCTCTGCTGGCCGGCGAACGCGCCAAAGCGAAAAAACCGGACCAATGGGAGATTGTCGGCACGCCACAGTCTCACGAGGCTTACGGCTGCATGCTGCCGAGAGGCGACGCCGCCTTTAAGAAGCTGATGGACGACACCATTGCCCAGGCCCAGACCTCGGGCGAAGCGGCGAAATGGTATGAGACCTGGTTCCAGAAACCGATTCCGCCAAAAAATCTCAACATGAACTTTGCCTTATCAGAAGACATGAAAGCCCTGTTCAAGGCACCTAACGATAAGCCCTAACCTGCCCGGATAACGGTATTACGCCAGGACAGACAGGAAGCGGGGTGGCCGTTCCCCACTCCGCTTTTTTCATGGTGTGCCGCGCCTGTCAGGCGTTCTCTTCCGGGTCCGCGTGGCCCGTTGTATGGAGTTGTTTATGTCAACAAACTGGAACTGGGGCATTTTTCTGCAAGAGGCCCCGTTTGGTAATACCACCTATCTTGGCTGGATCTGGTCCGGTTTTCAGGTCACGATTGCGCTCTCATTCTGTGCCTGGATTATCGCTTTTTTTGTTGGCTCCCTGTTTGGCATTCTGCGCACCGTGCCGAACCGGTGGCTTGCCGGCCTCGGTACCTGTTACGTCGAGCTATTCCGTAATGTGCCGCTGATTGTCCAGTTTTTCATCTGGTACCTGGTGGTGCCGGAACTGTTGCCGCCGGATCTCGGCATGTGGTTCAAGTCCGAGCTGGATCCGAACATCCAGTTTTTCCTCTCTTCCATGATCTGCCTGGGGCTGTTTACCGCGGCCCGCGTATGTGAACAGGTACGGGCAGCCATTCAGTCCCTGCCGCGCGGCCAGAAAGCCGCCGGGCTGGCAATGGGCCTGACCCTGCCGCAGACCTACCGCTATGTGCTGCTGCCGAATGCCTACCGGGTGATTGTGCCGCCGATGACCTCAGAGATGCTGAACCTGGTGAAAAACTCGGCTATTGCCTCCACCATTGGTCTGGTGGACATGGCTGCACAAGCCGGCAAACTGCTCGACTACTCGGCCCATGCCTATGAGTCATTCACGGCCATTACGCTGGCCTACATACTGATTAACGCAGTGATTATGGTGTTTATGCGTCTGGTCGAATCCAAAGTCAGGCTGCCGGGCCATACGGGAGGTAAATAATGTACGAATTTGACTGGAGCTCCATTCCGCCCAGTTTCCCTTACCTGCTGGACGGCATGGCGATCACGCTCAAAATCACCCTGACGGCGATTGTGTTCGGCATTTTGTGGGGCACGCTGCTGGCCGTAATGCGTTTGTCGAGTGTGAAGGTGATCAGTTGGTTTGCCACCCTGTATGTCAACCTGTTCCGTTCTGTGCCGCTGGTGATGGTGTTGCTGTGGTTCTACCTGGTGGTGCCGGGCCTGCTGCAAAAAGGGCTGGGCCTCTCCCCGCATACCGATATCCGCCTGATTTCGGCCATGGTGGCGTTCTCGCTGTTTGAAGCCGCTTACTACTCCGAAATTATCCGCGCCGGTATTCTCAGCGTTGCCCGCGGCCAGGGTGCCGCTGCGCTGGCGCTGGGCATGACGCCGTGGCAATCCATGAAGCTGGTGATTCTGCCGCAGGCATTCCGGGCGATGATCCCGCTGCTGCTGACCCAGGGCATTGTGCTGTTCCAGGATACGTCCCTGGTTTACGTATTAAGCCTTGCGGACTTCTTCCGCACCGCCACCACCATTGGCGAGCGCGACGGCACCCAGGTGGAAATGGTGCTGTTTGCCGGGCTGGTTTACTTTGTTATTAGCATCGCGGCCTCGTTGGTGGTCAGCGTATTGAAGAAAAGGACCGTTTCATGATCTCCCTGAAGAGTATTTCCAAGTGGTATGGGCATTTCCAGGTATTAACGGAGTGCAGCACTGAAGTGAAAAAAGGGGAAGTTGTGGTGGTATGCGGCCCCTCAGGCTCCGGCAAATCCACCCTGATTAAAACTGTTAATGGACTGGAGCCGATTCAGAAAGGCCAGATCGTGGTGAACGGCATCCCGGTCAATGACCGGAAAACCAATCTGGCGCAACTGCGCGCCAAGGTAGGGATGGTGTTTCAGCATTTTGAGCTGTTCCCGCATCTTTCTATCATCGATAACCTGACGCTGGCCCAGATTAAGGTGCTGAAACGGGACAAAGCCGCCGCACGGGACAAAGGGCTGAAGTTACTGGATCGCGTTGGTCTCTCTGCCCACGCCAATAAATTCCCCGGCCAGCTCTCCGGCGGCCAGCAGCAGCGCGTCGCCATTGCCCGCGCCCTGTGCATGGACCCGGTCGCGATGCTGTTTGATGAACCGACCTCCGCGCTGGACCCGGAAATGATCAACGAAGTGCTGGATGTCATGGTGGAACTGGCACAGGAAGGTATGACGATGATGGTCGTCACCCATGAGATGGGCTTTGCCCGCAAGGTAGCCAACCGCGTGATCTTTATGGATGAAGGGAAAATCGTGGAAGATCGTGAGAAAAACGCCTTTTTCGACAATCCGCAATCCGAGCGCGCACGCGAATTTTTGGCAAAAATCCTGCACTAATCAGTGTGATAAAACGCGCCGCCCCGCAGGCGGCGCGTCTGCCAGGGAACCTGGTGGATTAAGGCTGGAAAGGCTGGCGGTTGAACTGGTCATGCCCGCACTTCGGGCAGAGCGGCAAAATTTCCGGCGTGTAAACCGGCATCGGGGCGTGGCATTTTTCACAGATCAGGTTGCCCAGCCCTACTACCTCCCCGCTGTGGTAAACCCCGTGATGCGTCACATCCTTAAATACTTCGCGCCACTCAAGCTGGGTTTTATCCGTGATGTCCGCCAGCTCCTGCCACAGGCTCTCTTTAATCACCCGCATAAACACGCTGTCTGTGACGTCGTCCTGCTCCTGATAGCTGCGGGCGAACTCTTCCAGGTCACGCCGTACCGCCACCGTCACCTGCCGGATTTCAACGTCTGTCAGGTCACCGGCCGTCTTCAGCCGTGCTTCGGCACTGCGCACCAGTGCATCAATGTTATGATCGCCTTCCCGGATGCGCTCAGTCAGGGAAGCAACCAGCTCACGGTAATAGTCTGCAACGTTACTCATACAATCCTCGCAATGCGCTGATGTGATCACACGGCCTGCCGCCCGGCACTGCCGCTACGGCGCTCCATTTTTTTGAGCTTACCCCTCCAGTTTAGCCCTAAATCACTGATGTGACTTAGGGAATAGTCCGGCTTTGCGTAACCTTACGCAAAATTCGCCGCTTCTCCCGGAGAAATACGCCCACCGCGGGCGCTGGGTGTTGTTGCCTCAGGCGCTTATCAGCTATGCTATGCGGATCTCTTTATATGAATCAGAAAAGGCTACAGGCGTAGCTGTTTTTCACTATAGGACCACCGGCCGCCATGCAAGAGCAATACCGCCCAGAAGATATAGAGTCAAACGTCCAGCTTCACTGGCAAGAGAAGCAAACTTTCAAGGTGACTGAAGATGCCGGCAAGGAGAAGTACTACTGCCTTTCCATGCTGCCTTACCCATCAGGCCGCCTGCATATGGGCCACGTGCGCAACTACACCATCGGCGATGTCATCTCCCGCTACCAGCGTATGCTGGGCAAAAACGTGCTGCAGCCTATCGGCTGGGATGCGTTTGGCCTGCCGGCTGAAGGCGCTGCGGTAAAAAACAACACCGCACCCGCTCCCTGGACCTACGAAAATATTGAATATATGAAGAACCAGCTGAAATTGCTGGGCTTCGGCTATGACTGGGACCGCGAAATTGCGACCTGCGATCCTGACTATTACCGTTGGGAGCAGTGGTTCTTCACCAAACTGTATGAAAAAGGCCTGGTCTATAAGAAAACCTCTGCGGTGAACTGGTGCCCGCATGACCAGACCGTGCTGGCCAACGAGCAGGTGATTGAAGGCTGCTGCTGGCGCTGCGACACCAAAGTAGAGCGTAAAGAGATCCCTCAGTGGTTTATCAAAATCACCGCTTACGCGGATCAGCTGCTGAACGACCTGGACACGCTGGAGAGCTGGCCGGAACAGGTCAAAACCATGCAGCGCAACTGGATTGGCCGCTCTGAAGGGGTGGAAATCACTTTTGACGTGGCCGAGAGCGAAGAGACGCTGACGGTCTACACCACCCGCCCGGACACCTTTATGGGCGTGACCTACGTGGCCGTGGCCGCCGGTCACCCGCTCTCCCTGCAGGCGGCAGCCGGTAACCCGGCGCTGGCTGACTTCATCGCCGAATGCCGTAATACCAAAGTGGCCGAAGCCGATATGGCGACGATGGAAAAGAAAGGCATGGACACCGGGCTGGTGGCCATTCACCCGCTGACCGGTGACAAAATCCCGGTCTGGGTCGCCAACTTCGTGTTGATGGAATACGGCACTGGGGCAGTGATGGCGGTACCGGGGCACGACCAGCGCGACTGGGAGTTCGCCACCAAATACAGCCTGCCGATTCAGCCGGTGATTCTGAACGCTGACGGCACCGAGCCGGATCTCAGCACGCAGGCGATGACTGAAAAAGGCGTGCTGTTCAATTCCGGTGAATTCGGCGGTCTGGATTTCCAGGCTGGCTTTAATGCCATCGCTGACAAGCTGGTCGCTATCGGCCGCGGCCAGCGCAAGGTCAACTATCGCCTGCGTGACTGGGGCGTCTCGCGCCAGCGCTACTGGGGCGCACCGATCCCGATGGTCACCCTGGAAGACGGCACGGTTATTCCGACGCCGGAAGACCAGCTGCCGGTGGTGCTGCCGGAAGATGTGGTGATGGATGGCATCACCAGCCCGATCAAAGCTGACCCGGAGTGGGCCAAAACCACGGTTAACGGCCAGCCGGCGCTGCGTGAAACCGACACCTTTGACACCTTTATGGAGTCCTCCTGGTATTACGCGCGCTACACCTGCCCGCAGTATGACCAGGGTATGCTGGACCCGGCCGCTGCCAACTACTGGCTGCCGGTTGACCAGTATGTCGGTGGTATTGAACATGCGATCATGCACCTGATGTATTTCCGCTTCTTCCACAAGCTGATGCGTGATGCGGGCCTGGTTAACTCTGATGAACCCGCCAAACGCCTGCTGTGCCAGGGCATGGTGCTGGCAGATGCCTTCTACTACACCGGTGTGAACGGTGAGCGTAACTGGGTTTCCCCGGTTGACGTGACCATTGAGCGCGATGAGAAAGGCCGCATTACCAAAGCGACTGACCCGCAGGGCCGCGAGCTGGTTTACGCCGGTATGAGCAAAATGTCGAAGTCGAAAAACAACGGCATCGACCCGCAGGTCATGGTAGAGAAATATGGTGCGGATACCGTCCGTCTGTTCATGATGTTCGCGTCACCGGCAGAAATGACGCTGGAGTGGCAGGAATCCGGGGTGGAAGGGGCAAACCGCTTCCTGAAACGCGTCTGGAAACTGGCCTTTGAACACAGTGAAAAAGGGGCAACCCAGCCGCTGGATGTTGCCGCACTGAATGACGCACAGAAAGAGCTGCGCCGTGACCTGCACAAAACCATCGCCAAAGTCACCGATGATATCGGCCGCCGCCAGACCTTCAACACCGCGATTGCCGCCGTGATGGAGCTGATGAACAAGCTGGCCCGCGCCCCGCAGGAGACAGAACAGGATCGCGCACTGTTACAGGAAGCGCTGCTGGCTGTGGTACGGATGCTGTACCCGTTTACCCCGCACGTCTGCTTTGCCCTGTGGCAGGCACTGGGCGGCGAAGGCGACATCGATACCGCGCCATGGCCGGTTGCTGATGAGGCCGCGATGGTGGAAGAGTCGAAGCTTGTTGTGGTGCAGGTAAACGGCAAAGTCCGCGGTAAAATCACCGTTCCGGCGGATGCCACCGAAGAGCAGGTGCGCGAGCGTGCCGGTCAGGAATATCTGGTCGCAAAATACCTGGATGGCGTCACCATCCGTAAAGTGATCTATGTGCCCGGAAAACTGCTTAACCTGGTAGTGGGTTGAGACAAGGAGGCGTTGTGCGACATCGTTTGATGATGCTGCTGCTGGGGGTCGCCGTGATGGTGACCTCGGGATGCGGCTTTCACCTTCGCGGCACCACCCAGGTGCCGGAAGAACTGAAAACCATGATGCTGGACAGCTACGATCCTTACGGCCCGCTGACGCGGGCAGTTCGGCAGCAGTTACGCCTGAACAATGTGAGCGTTGTAGAGAAGTCAGCCCGTAAGGATCTGCCGTCACTGCGCATCGTCAGTGCAACCCAGGGGCAGGATACCGTTTCAATCTTCCAGGACGGTAAAACTGCGGAGTATCAGCTGGTGATGGTGGTGAATGCCCAGGTGCTGCTGCCGGGTCACGACCTTTACCCGGTGCAGGCCAAAGTGTTCCGCTCCTTCTTTGACAACCCGCTGACGGCGCTGGCCAAAGATGCTGAGCAGGACATTATTGTGCAGGAGATGCGTGAGCAGGCTGCACAACAGCTGGTACGCAAGCTGCTAGCGGTTCATGCCTCTGAAGAAAGCAAGAAGCCGCAGGTCAGCCTGAGTGATGACGGCGCGGAAAGCACCCCGCCGCCGGCCACCACCGGCACTGCCCTGCCGGCCAGCGTCAACGCACAATGATCCGGCTTTATCCTGAACAACTTGCCGCGCAGCTCCGTGAGGGGCTGCGCGCTTGTTATTTATTAGCCGGCAATGACCCTCTGCTGCTCCAGGAGAGTCAGGATCATATCCGTGCAGCTGCCCAGCAGGCGGGCTTCAGCGAGCACTATAGCTTTACGCTGGATAATCATACTGACTGGGAGGCCATCTTCAGTGTGTGTCAGGCATTAAGTCTGTTTGCCAGCCGCCAGACGCTGATGCTGATCCTGCCGGATAACGGCCCGAATGCCGCCATCAGCGAGCAATTGCTCAAACTGACCGGTCTGCTGCATCCGGATATTTTACTGATCCTGCGCGCCCAGCGCCTGACCAAGGGGCAGGAAAACGCCGCCTGGTTTAAGGCACTGAGTAAGGAAGGCGTCTGGGTCACCTGCCAGACCCCTGAGCAGGCACACTTGCCCCGCTGGGTGGCACAGCGCGCAGCCTACCTGAAACTGACGCTGGATGAACCGGCCAATCAGCTGCTCTGCTACTGCTATGAAGGTAACTTGCTGGCCCTGTCGCAGGCACTTGAACGGCTTTCCCTGCTGTTTCCGGACGGGAAACTGACGCTGCCGCGGGTGGAACAGGCCGTTAATGATGCCGCCCACTTTACGCCCTACCACTGGCTGGATGCGCTGCTGGCAGGCAAAAGCAAACGTGCGCTGCATATTTTGCACCAGCTGCAGCTGGAAGAGAGCGAACCGGTGATCCTGTTACGGACGGTGCAACGGGAATTGTTGCTGCTGCTGACCCTGAAACGGGCCGGGACCTCACACTCACTGCGTGCGCTGTTTGACCAGCATAAAGTCTGGCAGAACCGCCGCCCTCTGCTGACTCAGGCCCTGCAACGCCTCTCTCTGCCCCAGCTTCATCAGGCGGTTCAACTGTTGACACGCACTGAGCTCGCGCTTAAGCAGGACTATGGTCAGTCGGTATGGCCGGAACTGGAGAGCCTGTCGCTGCTACTGTGCGGTAAAGCCCTGCCTGCTATCTTTTATTGATTAACCTTTCGCCTGGAGACGGGTTCCCATGCCGGACACACTCACTGCGCGTCACCTTGCTACTGTCGATGCTTTTTTTGGCGGCACCTTTGATCCTGTGCACTATGGGCACCTGAAACCGGTGGAGGCCCTGGCGCAACAGGTGGGGCTGAACACCGTGACGCTGCTGCCCAATAATGTGCCGCCCCACCGCCCCCAGCCGGAGGCCACGGCGCAACAGCGGCTGGCGATGGTGAAGCTGGCGATTGCGGGCAACCCGCTTTTCAGAGTAGATGACCGGGAACTCCAGCGGGAAACCCCCTCCTACACCATTGAGACACTTGAAACGTTGCGTAAAGAACGTGGCGCAAAAGCATCATTGGCGTTTATCATTGGGCAGGATTCATTACTTAATCTTTATAAGTGGCACCGCTGGGAGTCGCTGCTGTCGGTGTGTCACCTGTTGGTCTGCGCCCGCCCCGGTTATCGCCGGCAACTGGATACCCCGCAACTGCAGGCCTGGTTTGAAGAACATGCCGTGACCTGCGCCGGGCGGCTGAGCGAAAAAGCGGCGGGCTTTATCTATATGGCGGATACGCCGCTGGTCAATGTGTCTGCCACAGAAATCCGCAAACGCCGGCATGCCGGGCAGGATTGCGATCACCTGTTGCCGGTGGCGGTACAAAATTATATCGATTCACAGGGTTTATATCGCGAGTAGAACACCCATGGTATACTGCGCCGCTTAATTTCGGGTGTCCGCTCAGCCAACATGTCTTTTTAATCAAGCTGTTGATTCCAGAAATATTTTTTCGCTAACTGACACCCAGCCAGAAAACTGTTACGGCATGGGGGAAAACTGTTGATCGCGGCCTTCAGGCTGCCACGATGTGAACCCTGTCCCAAACCAACCATACCCGAGGGGGAACCTTTGCAAGGTAAAGCGCTCCAAGAATTTGTTATTGATAAAATTGATGATTTGAAAGGTCAGGACATCATTGCCCTGGATGTGACCGGCAAGTCCAGCATCACTGACTGCATGATCATCTGTACCGGTACCTCAAGCCGCCATGTAATGTCGATTGCCGGCCACGTGGTAGAAGAAGTCAAGGCCATTGGCCTGCACACCCTGGGCGTGAAAGGCGTTAACGATGCCGACTGGGTCGTGGTTGACCTGGGCGAGGTGATTGTTCACGTCATGCAGGAAGAGAGCCGCGCGCTCTACGAACTCGAAAAGCTCTGGAGTTAAGCGGTGAAGCTGCAACTGGTGGCGGTCGGCACAAAAATGCCGGACTGGGTGCAGACGGGATTCATGGATTACCTGCGCCGTTTTCCAAAAGATATGCCGTTTGAACTGGTAGAGATCCCGGCGGGAAAACGCGGGAAAAATGCTGACATCAAACGCATTCTGGAAAAAGAGGGCGAACTGATGCTGGCCGCTGTCGGCAAGGGTAACCGCGTGGTGACGCTGGATATCCCCGGCACTCCGTGGGAAACGCCGCACCTGGCGCAACAGCTGGAGCGCTGGAAGCAGGATGGCCGCGATGTCAGCCTGCTGATTGGTGGCCCGGAGGGGTTGGCACCCGCCTGTAAGGCGGCGGCGGAACAGAGCTGGTCGCTCTCACCGCTGACATTGCCGCACCCGCTGGTCAGGGTGCTGGTTGCCGAAAGCCTCTATCGTGCCTGGAGCATTACCACCAATCATCCTTACCACCGCGAGTAAACGGTCGGTGAATGTCAGCAGAATGAACCATAAGTAGTGGGATGAAAATAGACCGTAACCCTTTTCGCGACTATTCGGCTGAATCAGCCCTGTTTGTGCGCCGCGCATTGGTGGCATTCGCAGGCATTCTGCTCCTCAGCGGCGTTCTGGTCGCCAACCTCTATAATCTGCAAATCATGCGGTTTGAAGATTACCGTACCCGATCCAATGAAAACCGTATCAAGCTGGTGCCGATTGCGCCCAGCCGCGGCATTATCTATGACCGGAACGGCACGCCGCTGGCACTTAACCGCACCATCTACCAACTGGAACTGGTGCCGGAAAAAGTGGATGACCTGCAGGCAGTGCTGACGCAGCTGCGCCCGGTGGTTGACCTGACGGATGATGATATTGCGAACTTCCAGAAAGAACGCAAACGCTCACGCCGCTTCACTTCCATCGCCGTTAAACCGGCCCTGACCGAGGTGCAGGTGGCGCGCTTTGCCGTTAACCAGTTCCGTTTTCCCGGTGTGGAAGTCAAAGGCTATCAGCGCCGTTACTACCCCTACAATTCAGCCCTGACTCATGTCATTGGCTATGTATCTAAAATCAACGATCGCGACGTTGAACGGCTCGATAAAGCCGGCATTTTACCCAATTATGCAGCGACGCATGATATCGGCAAACTCGGCATTGAACGCTATTACGAAGATGTGCTGCACGGCAAAACCGGCTATGAAGAGGTCGAAGTCAACAACCGTGGACGGGTCATCCGCCAGTTGCACGAGCAGGCGCCCCAGGCCGGTAAAGATATTTACCTGACGCTGGATCTGAACCTGCAGATTTATATTGAGAAGCTGCTGGCCGGCAGCCGCGCCGCGGTGGTGGTCACCGACCCGCGTGACGGCGGCATCCGGGCGCTGGTCTCTAATCCGAGTTACGATCCCAACCTGTTTGTGGATGGCATCTCCAGCAAAGACTACAAAGGCTTACTGGAAGACCCGAACAAACCGCTGATTAACCGTGCGACCCAGGGCGTTTACCCTCCGGCCTCCACCGTCAAACCCTATATTGCCGTATCGGCCCTGACGGCTGGGGTCATTACCCGCAATACCAGCTTGTTTGACCCCGGCTGGTGGCAGCTTCCCGGCTCAGAAAAACGTTTCCGCGACTGGAAAAAATGGGGCCACGGCCGCCTGAATGTGACCCGCTCGCTGGAAGAGTCCGCCGACACCTTCTTCTATCAGGTTGCCTATGATATGGGCATTGATCGCCTCTCTGAGTGGATGAGCAAATTTGGCTATGGTCACTACAGCGGCATTGACCTTTCTGAAGAGCGGGCAGGCAACATGCCGAGCCGCGAATGGAAGTTCAAACGCTTTAAAAAACCCTGGTATCAGGGCGATACCATTCCGGTCGGCATCGGCCAGGGTTACTGGACCGCCACCCCGGTTCAGATGATCAAAGCAATGATGATCCTGATTAATGACGGCACCATCAAAACCCCGCACCTGCTGCAAAGCACCCAGGTGGAGGGCAAGCAGGTACCGTATGTACAGGAAGAGAATGGCCATATCGGTGATATTCACTCCGGCTATTGGGAAATTGCCAAAGACGGGATGTATGGCGTGGCTAACCGGCCAAACGGCACGGCGCGTAAAAGCTTTGCCGATGCCCCCTACCGGGCGGCGGCCAAATCCGGTACGGCCCAGGTCTTTGGCCTGCGTGAAAACGAGACGTACAACGCCCATAAAATTGCCGAACGGCTGCGCGATCATAAGCTGATGACCGCGTTTGCCCCGTATGACAAACCCACGGTGGCAGTGATCGTGATCCTGGAGAACGGCGGAGCCGGGCCGGCGGTGGGCACCATTACCCGCCAGATCCTCGACCACATCCTGCTGGGTGACAACAATACAGAGTTGCCGGTGGCCGCCCCCCTGCCGCCCGGTACAGAAGGTGAATAAGGTAAATCATGACTGAAGGCCAACAAAAAGGCTCCTGGTGGGCAAAGCTCCACATCGATATGCCGCTATTGCTGGTAATCATGGCGTTGCTGGCTTATAGCGCGTTCGTTATCTGGAGCGCCAGCGGTCAGGACATGGGCATGATGGAGCGTAAAATCGGCCAGATCGCGATGGGCCTGATCATTATGCTGGTGATGGCGCAGATTCCGCCGCGGGTCTACGAGAGCTGGGCGCCCTATCTCTATTTCATCTGTGTGATCCTGCTGGTCATGGTGGATGCGTTCGGCCAGATCAGTAAGGGCGCGCAGCGCTGGCTGGATTTAGGCGTGGTACGTTTCCAGCCCTCTGAAATTGCTAAAATTGCGGTGCCGCTGATGGTGGCCCGCTTCATTAACCGTGACGTCTGCCCGCCTTCGCTCAAAAATACCGGCATTGCGCTGGTGCTGATTTTCCTGCCGACGCTGCTGGTCGCCGCTCAACCCGATCTCGGTACTTCTATTCTGATTGCTGCGTCCGGGCTGTTTGTGCTGTTTCTGTCCGGCATGAGCTGGAAACTGATTGGCGTGGCGGCCCTGCTGGTTGCGGCCTTTATCCCGGTGCTCTGGTTCTTCCTGATGCATGACTACCAGCGCGATCGTGTCATGATGCTGCTTGACCCGGAATCCGATCCGCTTGGGGCCGGGTATCACATCATCCAGTCAAAAATTGCCATTGGCTCCGGTGGGTTGTCAGGGAAAGGGTGGCTGCACGGCACCCAGTCACAGCTGGAATTTCTGCCGGAACGCCATACCGACTTTATTTTTGCCGTCCTGGCAGAGGAGCTCGGGCTGGTGGGCGTGCTGATTCTGCTGGCGCTCTACCTCTGCCTTATCATGCGCGGTCTGGTGATTGCCGCCAAAGCACAGACCACGTTTGGCCGGGTTATGGCGGGCGGGTTGATGCTGATTTTGTTTGTCTATGTGTTCGTTAATATCGGCATGGTGAGTGGTATTCTGCCGGTGGTCGGCGTGCCGCTGCCGCTGGTCAGCTATGGCGGGTCGGCGTTAATCGTTCTGATGGCCGGGTTTGGTATCGTGATGTCGATACATACTCATCGCAAAATGTTGTCTAAAAATTTATAAGAGGTGAGCAATGCGTAAACAGTGGCTGTGGGTTGGCATCATGGGGGCGCTGTTAAGCGCCTGTACAACAGAAGCACCCCAACAGCAGGCTCCGCAGCAGCAGCCGGCCTACGCCGGCCCGGTCGAGGAGATTAGTGGCGCCGAGCCGCACTATGAACCTTACAGCGCCACGGCGAACCAGGATTACAGCGTTAATGGCAAAACCTACGCCATTGAGCGCAATCCGGAAAACTTCAGCCAGACCGGGCTGGCCAGTTCGTACGGCGCTGAGGCGAACACCAATACCACCGCAATAGGCGAAGCCTTTGACCCTAATGCGCTGAGCGCGGCCCACCCCACCCTGCCGATCCCCAGTTATGTGCGGGTGACCAACCTCAGTAACGGGCGGCGTATCGTGGTCCGCATCAACGATCGCGGCCCCTTCCAGCCGGGGCGGATTATTGATCTTTCCACGGCGGCGGCTGAACGCCTGAATATTTCCAACAATACCAAAGTAAAAGTGGACTTCATCAACGTTGCGCAGGACGGCACCCTTTCCGGGCCGGGTACCATCGGCACGACTATTGCCAAACAGAGTTATGCCCTGCCGACGCGCCCTGACCTCGGTACCAGCGGCCTCGGCACACCGGTACAAGGCGCAAGCGCTCCGGTCAGCGCACCGGTACGTGCCATTGATAACAGCGCACTCAGTGACGGCAGCATGGCTGAGGGCACCAGCTCCCCGGGTAATGCCCGTGGCGGGTTCCTGAATGCGCCGGCACCGGTCCCGCAAGGTATTCTGGAAAGTGATGAACCGGCCATCCCGGCCGTGGCCGCGGTCAGCGCACCGGCGGCAGCTGCATCGGCCCCGACCCGTACACCGGCTACTCAGGGCGGTTATATGGTCCAGGTCGGTGCGTTACGTGATGCTGCCCGGGCGCAGAGTTTCCAGCAGAGCCTGAGCCAGCGCTTCGGCGTGCCGGGTCAGGTCAATGCCGCCAGCGGCGTGTACCGGGTTCAGCTTGGCCCCTTCAGCAGCCGCCAGCAGGCAGGAGCCATTCAGCAACGCCTGATGAGCGAAGCCCAGCAGCAATCCTTTATTACTGCCCTGCCCGCCGGAGAGTAATATCTTTCCAGGCCGGTAAACCGGCGTTTGCAACAGATAACTATGCCTTTATTTATAAGGTAAATCTATGTAAACGCCGGTTACCCTCTTGATTGGCTGATGCCGGGCGATCTTGCATCTGCTATAGTGTGGCACGTTTTTTAACTTACTTTCACGGATGTTGTAGTCCCGATCATGAAACCTGTAACTACCTTGCGCTTACTGAAGAGCATTACTCTCGGCACCGTCCTGGCACTTGGCGTGACCTCCGTCGCTAACGCTGATGACGTGAATCTCAAAACAATGATCCCTGGTGTGCCGCAGATTGATGCGGAAGCCTATGTCCTGATCGACTACAACTCCGGGAAAGTGCTGGCAGAAATGAATGCCGATGCCCGCCGTAACCCGGCCAGCCTGACCAAAATGATGACCAGTTACGTCATCGGCCAGGCGATCAAGGCAGGCAAAATCACGCCAACCGATGTGGTCACCATCGGAAAAGATGCCTGGGCCACCGGGAACCCCGAGTTCAAAGGCTCTTCCCTGATGTTCCTGAAACCGGGCGATCGCGTGCCGGTTTCTGAGCTGAACCGCGGCATTATTCTGCAATCCGGCAATGATGCCTGTGTGGCGATGGCAGATTATGTGGCCGGCAGCCAGGATGCGTTTGTCGGCCTGATGAACAACTACGTGAAGGCACTCGGCCTGCAGAATACCCAGTTTAAGACAGTACATGGCCTGGACGCTGACGGCCAGTTCAGCTCCGCGCGTGACATGGCGCTGATTGGCCAGGCGCTGATCCGCGACGTGCCGGACGAGTACGCCACCTATCACGAAAAAGAGTTCACTTTTAATAAGATCCGTCAGGTTAACCGTAACGGCCTGCTGTGGGACACCAGCCTGAATGTGGACGGTATTAAAACCGGCCACACTGACGCCGCCGGTTATAACCTGGTGGCGTCAGCCACCGAAGGCCAGATGCGCCTGATTTCTGCGGTGCTCGGCGGCCACACTTATAAAGGCCGTGAAACCGAAAGCAAAAAATTGCTGACCTGGGGCTTCCGCTTCTTCGAAACGGTATCACCATTGAAAGCCGGCAAAGAGTTTGCCTCTGAGCCGGTATGGTTTGGTGATGCCGACCGCGTTGAGCTGGGCGTGGATAAAGATGTGTTCCTGACTATCCCACGCGGCCGCATGAAAGACCTGAAAGCCAGCTATGTGCTGACCACGCCGGAAATCCATGCGCCGTTGACGAAAAACCAGGTCGTCGGCAGCATCAATTTCCAGCTTGACGGCAAAACCATTGACCAGCGCCCGCTGGTGGTGCTGAATGAAGTGAAAGAAGGCGGGTTTGTCGGCCGCCTGATCGATTACATCAAACTGATGTTCCATCACTGGTTCGGCTAAGGCCTTGCAAGCGGGCATTCTGCCCCCATATCATAATCACTCATTAACTCCCGCTGCGGCGGGAGTTATACTTTCTACTCCCTTCCGCTTTTTCTGGAGCACACATGAAAACCAAACTGAACGAACTGCTCGAATTTCCCTGCTCATTCACCTACAAAGTGATGGGTCTGGCGCAGCCCGAGCTGGTTGACCAGGTGATTGAAGTGGTGCAACGCCACGCTCCGGGCGACTATTCACCGCAGGTGAAACCGAGCAGCAAAGGCAACTACCACTCCGTATCCATCACTATTACCGCGACGCATATTGATCAGGTAGAGACGCTGTATGAAGAGCTGGGCAATATTGAGATTGTCCGGATGGTGTTGTAACACCCGCCATAGAAGGGAATCAGCATGGCTGGCAGGTGCGCAGGCCGCTGGTTATACTACTGCAATAATTTCTTTACTTTGTGATGACTGATTTGCAACACAATAACCTAATCGTACGGCAGCTTGGCCTGCAACCCTACCTGCTGGTCTCCGGGGCCATGCATACCTTTACCGATCGCCGTACCGGCGACAGTGCAGATGAAGTCTGGCTGGTGGAACATCACCCAGTCTTTACTCAGGGGCAGGCCGGTAAAGCGGAACATGTGCTGATGCCGGGTGATATTCCGGTTATCCAGAGCGATCGCGGAGGCCAGGTGACTTACCACGGGCCGGGCCAACAGGTGATGTATGTCCTGCTGGACATCAAACGCAACAAAATGGGCGTGCGGCAACTGGTCACCGCTATTGAAGAGACCGTCGTGCAGACGCTGGCGCACTTCGGTGTTGCGGCCCATGCCCGACCGGATGCGCCCGGTGTGTATGTCGGTGAACAAAAAATCTGTTCGCTGGGCCTGCGTATCCGTAAAGGGTGCTCTTTTCATGGGCTGGCATTAAATATTGCTATGGATCTTGCCCCCTTCCTGCGGATTAACCCGTGCGGTTACGCCGGTATGCAGATGACCCAGCTCAGTACCCTCTGCCCGGGGGTCTCAGTCGCGGATGTCCAACCCGTGTTATTAAAAACGTTTGCGACACTCACCGGTTTTAGCACGCTTGAACAACAGCCTTGGGATGCGCAAAATTATCTTTAAATATCAATAAAAAGAATCGTTATATAATTCCCGTCAATATAAAATTCAGATCACGAATTAAATCGCTACTTTATACTAAATTAAGTTATAGTTAACCCCGTGAGCGTGCTTACGGGGCGCCTACAAGGAATGCCGCCATTTATGCCGAACAGCACTTAACAATTAATAGCGAGATGATTTTATGGATGAAAATAACATATCTGCAAGTCTTAATAAATTAAGAAACATTGACCTCAACTTGTTAACAGTATTTGAGGCAGTCTACTTGCACAAAGGAATTGTTAATGCTGCCAAAGCGTTGAATCTTACGCCCTCCTCTATCAGTCAATCCATCCAGAAACTCCGTAATACCTTTCCTGACCCCTTGTTTATTCGCTCCGGTAAAGGGATTACCCCCACTGCCTATGCCAAAAACCTGCATAACCACATCAGCGAGGGCTTAGGCGCCATTATCACTGGTCTGGACTTCAGCCAGGATATTCATAAAACACGTTTTATTACTGTCAGCTGTCGGCCACATACCGGCTGCGAAGTACTTCCGCGCATTTATCAGGAGCTCATCAGGGTTAATCCTAACTATGTGTTAAAGCACCAGGACATCCCCGATAATTATGATGCATTAAACCAGTTTAATGCAGATATCGTGATTGATGCCAAAGCGATATACAGTAAATCTATCGTTGGCGTTAAAATATTTGCAGAGAAAATAGTTTGCGTCTGTCACCGCCATCACCCGCGTATCACTGACTATTTATCCTTAGAAAATGCGGTGCACGAGAAATTCACCTTCTTGGAGATTAACGACCTTGTGCTCAAGCTGCAAAAGCAGTCTCTTGACTTGAATGAATTTAACCGGAACTTTGCATTTACCACTTACAGCTCACTGAATATGTTAAATATCGTCGCCGGCAGCGATCTGGTGTGCTTTGTTACCGAAAGCATGTACGAGATGTATAAACGCGCCTACCCTATCAAAAAAGTCCAAAGCGAGTTCTCATTTAACGACCTCGATATTTACCTTTACTACAACCGGGCGTCTAAAAAAGATAAAACCTTGATGCAACTTATCAACACGATTATCGCCACGTTCAGTGGGGATAATATTACGTATTTGGAGCCCCCCTCAGAAGCCACACTTTAAGCGGCATTTTACGCACCCGACGCTGTGGGCAGCATGAACAACGCACGAATCAATAACATTTTTACAACACATTTTCATGTTCTGCCCACAGTGATAACGTCTTGTTTAATCAAAATAAATTTTCTTAACCCTCGCTATTGCTTACCAAATCCGCCGCAAATTCGTTCAAAAACACGCCACTCTTACACATCAAAGATGATTCAAGGGCTGAATGCCTGCGGGTAAAGGTGATATAATTTTGGGATAATTTTCAAATTTATTTGATTAATCATGTAGTTCGTTGAATTCACTGGCCTTCCTGCCCGGAAAGCGTCAAAACTGGAACCTGCACGACTATGAGTAAACCAATTCAGATGGAACGCGGTGTTAAATACCGTGATGCGGATAAGATGGCCCTGATTCCGGTGAAAACAGTGGTCACCGAACGCCAGGAGCTGTTGCGCAAGCCCGAGTGGATGAAAATCAAACTTCCTGCGGATTCCAGCCGGATACAGGGTATCAAAGCGGCCATGCGTAAAAATGGGTTGCACTCTGTGTGTGAGGAAGCGTCATGTCCGAACCTGTCAGAGTGTTTTAACCACGGTACGGCAACCTTTATGATCCTGGGTGCCATCTGTACCCGTCGCTGCCCGTTCTGTGACGTAGCCCATGGCCGCCCGCTGACGCCGGATGCCAATGAACCCGCTAAGCTGGCGCAGACCATTGCAGATATGGGCCTGCGTTATGTTGTTATCACGTCTGTTGACCGTGATGACCTGCGGGACGGCGGTGCTCAGCACTTTGCAGACTGCATCCGTGCTATCCGTGAAAAAAACCCGACCATTAAAATTGAGACGCTGGTGCCGGATTTCCGCGGCCGGATGGATCGTGCGCTGGAGATCCTGAACGCCACACCTCCGGATGTCTTCAACCATAACCTGGAAAACGTGCCGCGTGTTTACCGCCAGGTCCGTCCAGGCGCTAACTATGAGTGGTCACTTAAGCTGCTCGAGCAGTTTAAAGCGCTTCATCCTGAAATCCCGACTAAATCGGGGCTGATGGTCGGCCTGGGTGAAACCAATGCGGAAATTGTGGAAGTGATGCGCGATTTGCGCCGTCACGGTGTAACGATGCTGACGCTCGGCCAATACCTGCAACCCAGCCGTCACCATTTACCGGTTCAGCGTTATGTCAGCCCGGCAGAATTTGATGAGATGAAAGAAGAGGCGCTGGCGATGGGCTTTACCCACGCTGCCTGCGGGCCGTTTGTTCGTTCTTCTTACCATGCTGACTTGCAGGCAAAAGGCATTGAAGTGAAATAATTGTCTTTCCCCGGAGAAATGACATATTTTGTTACTTAATTTTTGCCGGACGCACTAAAAACGGATGTTCTCGCGAGCATCCGTTTTTTTATTCATTACCCAGTGCTATTACACAACTGCCGTCATAACGCCCGGCGGGGAATGTCAGTCTTTGTTTTCTACACGCGGTGCGGTGGTGCTCTCTTCAGCGGTGGCTTTTGCCGGCGCAGTATCGTCACTCATGGCCTTTTTGAAGCCTTTCAACGCTGCACCCAGATCGCCGCCCAAAGTACGCAGTTTACTGGTGCCGAACAGCAGCACAATAAGAACGCCCACCACCAACAATTTCGTAATACTGATACCTTCCATACACACCTTCTCGTTTATCTAACATGCTGCATGAATCAGCAGAAAACAGCGATGGCTCATTTACTGTTATTCTGGGCGTCAACTCAATGACAATATGTAACAGAGTAAGATTTTTTTCAGGCGTCTTGCTCATTACGCAGTTGCGGCCTGGCAAAACGCTGGTTCTCCAGAACCGGTAACGCGTGGCGCACCTGCGCTAAGCGGGTTTTATCCAGCTCTGCAAAAATCAGCGCGGGCTCCTCTGCCGCATGGGCAATCGCCATGCCCATGGGATCAATCACCAGACTATTCCCGATATTGCGCCCGCCACAGGCACTTACCCCGATCAGGTAACTGGTATTTTCCAGCGCGCGGGCCGTGGCCAGCACCTCCCAATGCTTTTCTTTCAGCGGACCTTTCACCCAGGCAGAAGGCACCACCAGCACGTCTGCACCGTCCATCACCAGACGCCGGGCCATATCCGGGAACCGCAGATCGTAACAGGTCATCAGCCCCACGTTGAAACCGGCGACCTCCAGCAGAGGCGGTACCTCACTCCCTGGTTTAACGTTTTTCGACTCTTTCATTTCCCAGGCATCATATAAATGGAGCTTGTTGTAATGCGCGATAAGCCGGCCATCGCGTACCACCACCAAAACGTTATAGACCAACCCATCGCCGCTGGGGGTGTGCATACCGGCAATGGTCGTCAGCGTACTGCCGCGGCTTGCTGTGAGCAGCTGGCTGACGAAAGGCCCATCCAGCGGCTGGGCCAGGCGCAGTACGCCATCCGCATCGCTGCCATCCTGCGCCATGCAGGCTTCAGGTAAAATCAGTAACTCGGCTCCGGCCTGCACTGCCCGGGCCATCAAAATCTGACAGGTTTCGGCGTTACTCTGCCATTCGGAAGAGATAACAAACTGACCCAGGGCAACTTTCATGTTTCACTCCTTGCTGGTGCATCGCGGGTTAACGGCGTATCGGTGCGGGCGAGATCATCGTTATCACGCACAATACATGCTTTTCTGACGTGCTTTCTATAGCGCAAGATGACGGGCCGCGTGTAAATAGGCTACTCTTGCCGCGCTACGGAGAGGGCATTCCTCCCTGACCGCCCCAGGGTTGATGATGCCTGCGTCACTGCTTAGCCGAATTCATAGGATCGCGTCTGCTAAGTGCTCTTTCCTTTATTAAGACAGGTTTTTTTATGTTCGCTACTCTTCTTGCCGTATTTATTGGTGGTGGTCTGGGCAGCGTCACCCGCTGGTATGTCAGCATGAAAATGAACCCGCTTTCTGCTGTGCTGCCGCTCGGAACGCTGACCGTTAATCTGGTCGGGGCCTTTATCATCGGGCTGGGTATTGCGACCCTGGCCCGGCTGACACAGATTGACCCGGTCTGGAAAATGCTCATCACCACGGGCTTTTGTGGCGGGCTGACGACCTTCTCCACCTTCTCGCTGGAAATGGTGTATCAGTTACAAGAGGGGCGGCTGGCGGCGGCTGGCCTGAATCTCCTGCTTAATCTCGCCGGGTCATTATTGATGACCAGCCTGGCTTTTCTGATTGTCAGTTGGTACAGCGGGCGCTGATGGCCGGTCAGGAAACGCCTTAATGTTTCCTTCATCTTAACGGGGGATAATCAGCCACTCCTGAGCCTGACGGAGATGCTGATGATGTTTACCCTGCCAAAAACGCCTGTTGAATACCTTACGCTGGCGTTCTGCCTGGCCGTCGTAGTCAGTTTTTTCTACCAGTATTTTCATCTGTAATCCCCTCTGTTATTGCCGGCAGCCCCGTTTTTCTGGTGCGCCGGCAGCGAGTCCTCCCCCTTTACGGCTACCTGGCCGGCCGGTCTGCTGCCGGTAATTTGTTATTTCCCTGTGTAATTTAATGTCATACAATTCGCTGTGAACGTTCGTTCTCACTTGCCTGCGAAGTTTGCCCCGGCATGAGAGTACCTTGCCATTGATGACCCGGAGCATGCGATGAACCTGCCGCTTAATAAAGAAGAGCGAGCCCGTTTACGGCGCGATCAAATTATCACCGCTGCACGCATTTGCTTTCGTAATCATGGTTTTCATGGTGCCGGCATGGCAGAAATTGCCCAGATGTCAGCCCTGAGCGTGGGCCAGATCTACCGTTATTTCACCAATAAAGATGCCATTATCGAAGAGATCGTCCGCCGCATTGTGGAAACGAAAGTGAACCACATGCAGTTTAAAAAAGGCGATGTGCAAGAGACCGCAGCCATGCTCTCCCACCGGTTATTGGCAGGTGATCCGCAAGAACGGGAAATTGACCACGCATTAATGCTGGAGGTGGCCGCAGAAGCCACCCGCAACCCTACCGTTGCCCGCATTCTGCGGGAAGCGGATGACAGGCTGTTTGGCCAGGCAATGGATATGCTGACTGGGCTGCGGCCCGACCTGAACCAGGAACAGCTCGCCGTGTGGGTTGAATTTATGGCCGTGATGTGTGAAGGCACGGCGTTTCGCCGGCTGAACCATCAGAAAGCCAATCCTTCGTTACTCAATAGATTTTATTTGTCGCTATTCACAACAATTTTACCTGCTTCGGAAAAGAAATGAGTAAACACATCGCCCGTCAGCGTTTAGGTTATGCGCTGGCTTTAGGATCCCTGGCCGCACTTGGCCCCCTTTGTACCGATCTCTACCTGCCGGCCCTGCCGCAACTCTCCGTTGAATTACACAGCGCTACCGCACTTACCCAGCTTAGCCTGACGGCCGGGCTGTTTGGTCTTGGATTGGGGCAGTTGATCTTTGGCCCTCTGAGTGACAATTTGGGCCGGATGCGGCCACTGCTGTTTTCTTTGCTGCTGCTACTGGGTGCGTCGGTCTGGTGTGCGGTCGCAACGGACATCCACCAGTTAATTGCCGCCCGGCTGTTACAGGGTCTGGCAGGTGCCGGCGGCGCTGTGCTGTCCCGCGCTATTGCGCGCGATCTGTATGCCGGACATGAGCTGACCCGTTTTTTTGCGCTCTTGATGCTGGTGAACGGGCTGGCCCCGATTCTGGCGCCGGTGCTGGGTGGCGGGCTGATGAGCATCATGAACTGGCGGGGGATTTTCGTGGTACTGGCGGTTATCGCGGCCCTGCTGATGGTCATTACACGTTGGCGGTTGCATGAAACACTGCCCGCCGAACGCCGCGCCCAGGGAGGGCCCGGTTCTCTGCTGGGTAACCTTGGCCAGCTGTTGCGCCAGCGGCAATTCATGGGCCTCTGCCTGACACAAGGGTGTGTGACTGCCGGCATGTTTGCCTATATCGGTGCCTCACCTTTTGTTCTGCAAGAGATTTATCACCTCACGCCACAAATGTTCAGCTTTTGCTTTGCGCTAAACGGCATTGGGTTGGTCATCGCGGCTCAGCTCTCAACCCGCCTCAGCCTGGTCTGGGGGGAATTGAAAGTGGTTAAACTGGGTCTTTGTATTGCAGCGACCTCTTCCTTCCTGCTGCTGATTGCCGGTTATCTGCATGCCCCGCTATTTATGCTCCTGATCCCACTATTCTTCTCAGTCTTTACCATTGGAGTTGTGGGGCCAAACGCATCATCCCTGGCTATGCAATCGCAAGGTAAAAGTGCAGGCAGTGCCTCCGCCCTGATAGGCATGACGATGTTTACCCTGGGTGCCATCAGTGTGCCGATCACCGGGTTACACGGTACCTCGGCCTTCTCTATGGCTTACACCATCTTTGGTTGTTACCTGGTGGCGATTCTGTGCTTTACGATGCTGGTGCGTAAACAGAGCCTGTGACTCCCATCTGCCGGACATAAAAAAACCCGCCGAGGCGGGTTTTTTCAGAATTGGGGCGATTAGATCGCAACAACGTTAGCGGCTGACGGGCCTTTGGCACCGTTAGTGATTTCAAACTCTACGCGCTGACCTTCAGCGAGGGTTTTGAAACCATTGCTGGCGATAGCGGAGAAGTGTACGAATACATCTTTGCTGCCATCTTCAGGAGTAATGAAGCCAAAGCCTTTGGACTCATTGAACCACTTAACGTTACCTTTAATCTTAGACATCAAACTTACCTTTACGTGAATGAACGACACAAAGTGTGTGTCGGGTAACAGTACAGCAATTAGGCGGAGGTTTGTCCAGTGGCAGAAGCGGATAAAGCGATAAATGTCGCAAATTTCTTCTTTACCTCACAGTTACTGCAAAAAAAACTGGACGGCCACTTTTCTCTCTTGTCGTTATTTATAACAGCATGATGTTTCTCTTTTATCCTCTCCTCGTCCCTTTAACAGCCCTCCTCTCCCAGTCTATTGTTTATAATGATTATTATTTCAATATTAACAATTAGATGGGTAAATTTATGCATTCCAGACCCGGCAGGAACACAGTAAGAAGGAACGAGAAAATACATAACAAGCTAATCATTTAGATTCTATATAATTTATTTTTAAAAAACTCTTTTTAAACAATTTCTTTAATTGCCTCTATTTATCATTTTTATTGACCTATTTTTACTAAAGGCACCTCGCTTTCCTTGTGCGTTCTTTTGTAAAAAAGGCACCTGAACCCACCGAATACGATATGTGATCGCCGTCACTTCCTGCCCCCTCCGTTAGTAATTTAAAATAAAAAACTTTAAAATCAAAAAGATAAAATTAAATACTTAAAGGAAGGACAAAACCACTGGTTGCTAAACCACTATTATTCATGGATAGGACTATTCTTAGAAGAAATTACATTCTTGAATCTCATTTTTTAGAATGCATTATCAGTTTGTATAGTTTATATTCACGCTCCGTTACGCCATCGTATACGATTAATCCTAAATTTCATTGCGAGATCGAGCATCATGAATAGCCATCAGCACGTTATCAAGCAACAGCAGCAGCAACCGGTTTTCAACATCGATTCTGTCAGCAGCCCTGTAGCCTGGAAATTGATTCTGGGTGGTTGTGCGGTGTTCTGGATCGCGGTTATCGCCCTGATTTGCCAGATTTTCTAAGTCGCCAGCGTGACTTTTCTGTTCAGGCCGCTCCTTTCTCTTTAGCCTGTCCCAAAAGGTGCTACCACCTTTGTCCGGGAAAAATAAAAAACAGCCTGCTTACACTGGGTAAAAGGATGCACTTTTTCGTGCGTGCACCTACAGTCAGGGCAGTGACAGGAGCATTACTGGGTTTCATGTTTTCCCCAGTAGAATTCCCCTTTTTTTCTTCCCGCATTAACCATGACAAAACTGTCAGACCATAAACGCGTTGTTTTTCAGCGATTAACCCTTTGAAACACCTGCCAGACACTAAAAATGTGTCTCAATATTCAGGTTTACGTTAGCAGAGAAAAGGTTGCGTAAAGCGCCTTGAGCGCCTTTGCAGGAAAGCGTTTGATAGGGGACCGGGCGATGTTGCACGGTTATTGGAGGTTATCATGAACAAGATTTGTTTAACGGCGGCTGGCCTGCTGGCACTGGCCCTTTCGGCATCCAGCCTCGCTGCTGTGGCGGCACCGGCAGAAAAAGCGCCTGATGCGCCCCCTTCTATGATGGAAGGCAAAGGGCCGCATGGCAACTTCCCAGGCAAGATGCCTCCGCCGCCGATGATTCCCCTTTATCAGGCTTCCTTGCAAACAGACAATCCAACCGAAGGTCTGAATAAGTTGCTTTCTGTTATGCCCCAAAAAAGCGGCGGACATTATGAAGTCCGGGTGTCAGTGGTTGAACTGCCGCCGGCCCCCCCGGCCCCTGCAGCACACTAATCTCTCCTGAAGCCCTGCGGGGCTTCTTGCCTCATGTCAGCCTCAGACGATGACCACCTGCATACCACGTTGAGTTAATGCCTGGTGTTCATCATTGCCGAGGCCGCTGTCTGTAATCACCGTATCAATGTGTGCCAGAGGAAGGACCTGGTTAAACCCACGGCGGCCAAATTTCGACGCGTCGGTAACGGCGATCACCCGCTTCGCGGCTTTCGCCATCACGGCACTGATCGAGTACCCTTCATTAAAGGTCGTAATGCCGTTAACAGCATCCAGCCCATCTGCGCCAACAAACATCAGGTTGGCAGAAATTCCCTGTAACGCGAACTCTGCAACCGTGCCGTGCATTGACCGGGTTTTATGGCGCAGTGTGCCGCCACAGATCACCAGCGTGATATCTTTATTTTCCGAAAGCACAAAGGCTGCGGGTAAATTGTTGGTAATAATCGTAATGTCCGCGCGCTCTACCAGTTCCTCGGCAATCAGCATGGTTGTGCTGCCGCTGTCGAGAATTACCGTGTCCCCCGCCTTAATCATTGCCGCCGCCGCCTGGGCGATCCGTTTCTTCGGATCTTTAGCCAGCCGGTAACGATCCTCAAGAATAACCTCGACGGCCTCTTTGCTGCCCTCATTCAGCCAGGTGTCTGCGGCTTCCCCCGGCCTGGCTGCGCCCCCATGAAAGCGGAGTACCAGGCCCCGTTCCTCCAGCAAGCGAAGATCGGCCCGGATGGTGACTTCCGACACATCGAAAGCATCTGAAAGCTCAGTCACCAATACGCTGCCCTGCTGATTCACCAGCTCTATTATTTTATGGCGTCTTTCATAAGAATTCATAATATCCAGCCCGCTTTTTCATATTCATTACAGTGTAAACAAACAGCATCCGAAAGGGGAGAGAAATTTTATCAACCGACATTCCTCTTCCCATCCTCTCTCTGCTGCCGCGTGCAATGACGTGACAAGCAATGGCGATCAGGCTAACTATTTTTATATAAATCAATATATAAAAGCGAATTATATAAACAAGCCATCCATTCATGCGTGTTTTGATTACGCCCTTGCGCCCCACCAAAATCTTGCGAAGCGCTTCGAAAACCCCAGGCATAAAAGAAAGAAAGCGTAAAATAATTACGATCTTCATCACGAATTACAAAAGGCAGGATTGCGGACAATACGAAATAAACCGATTGTTATTCGAAAATAAACGGAGATTAAGAATGAAAGAGATTATCCAGCAACATAAACAGGGCGAGGCCATCGGCATCTGTTCTGTCTGCTCTGCCCACCCCTGGGTGATTGAAGCCGCACTGCGTTTTGATCTCACCAGCCAACGCAAAGTACTGATTGAAGCTACCTCCAATCAGGTTAACCAATTCGGCGGCTACACCGGCATGACACCCGCCGCCTTCCGTGATGCCGTGCTCGCGCAGGCACATCATACCGGCTTCCCGGTGGAGCGCCTGATCCTGGGCGGTGACCACCTTGGCCCAAATTGCTGGCAGCATGAATCCGCCGATGTCGCGATGCAAAAAGCGGAAGTGATGATAGCGGCCTATGTGAGTGCCGGGTTCAGTAAGATCCACCTGGATGCTTCCATGTCCTGTGCGGATGATCCGGTTCCGTTGCCGCCGTCGGTAGTGGCGGAGCGCGCTGCCCGCCTCTGCCGTGTGGCGGAAGCGGCGGCCACCCCAGAACAGCGGAAGGTACTGACGTATGTGATTGGTACAGAAGTGCCGGTACCCGGCGGGGAAGCCACTGCCATTGAGAAAGTCCATATCACGACCCCGGAAGATGCCGCCGACACCCTCCGGCTGCACCATCAGGCTTTTCAGCAAGCCGGTCTTGAAGAGGCTATTCCCCGCATTATCGCGCTGGTGGTGCAACCGGGTGTCGAGTTTGACCATACCCGGGTCGTGCATTATCAGCCTGATGCCGCCCAGGCGTTGACCAGGTACATTACCACCACGCCTCTGGTGTACGAGGCGCACTCCACGGATTACCAGACGCCGCAGGCTTACCGCCGGCTAGTGCGGGATCACTACGCCATTCTCAAAGTCGGGCCGGCGCTGACGTTCGCCCTGCGGGAGGCGATCTTTGCCCTGGCGGCCATCGAGCACGCCCTGACACCCCCGGAGTCACGCAGCCAGCTCCTGGAGGTCATTGACCGCGTGATGCTGGATGAACCGCACTATTGGAAAAAATATTATCACCCCACGTTCAGTCAGGCGCTGGTTGATCTGCATTTCAGCTTGTCAGACCGCATCCGTTACTACTGGTCCCATCCCCGTATCCAGGCAGCGCTGGATACCCTGCTCGCCAATCTCCAGCACACGGCTATTCCGCTTGGGCTGCTCAGCCAGCATCTGCCGGTACAGTTCCAGCGTGTGCTGGCCGGTCAACTGGCTGCCACCCCCCATGCCCTGATAATCGACAAAATTCAGGATGTGCTGCGTGCTTATCGCGTGGGCTGCACACCCACCCACCCAGCCTGTGAGGAGCATTCCCATGCAGCCGTGTGAACTCTTTGTCACGTCCGGTATTCACTTTGCAAATGCAGAGCAGGCGCTGGTACATATCGGCCGGGAGATGCTGGCCCAGGGCGTGGTCAATGCCAGTTACCCCGGGGCTTTGCTGGCACGGGAAGCCCAGTTCCCGACCGGTATTGCGCTGGACCAACATGCCGTGGCTATTCCCCACTGCGGTGCGGAACACGCCCGCCGCCCCTGTCTTTACCTGATCCGGCCGGCACAGCCCGTCCCCTTTCAGCAGGCTGACGAAGAGAGCACCGTCGCAGTCTCGCTGATTATTGCGCTGATTGTCACGGATCCGCAGCAGCAGCTTGTTTTACTGCGCACCCTGTTTGGGCAGTTACAGGATGCCGATTTTCTGGATGCGCTCCTGGCCGCACCGGATGAGACGCTGGGCGAACTGTTCCGCCGGCGTCTGTTTTCACTGCCCTCTTCCCCTACGTCCTAACATCAACAACAGCAAGGAGTTCTCTCATGAAAAGAAAAATTATTGTGGCCTGTGGCGGTGCGGTAGCGACGTCCACCCTGGCCGCCGAAGAGATCAAAGAGTTGTGCGCGGAACATCATATTCAGCTTGATCTGGTGCAGTGCCGGGTAACGGAAATTGAAACCTATATGGATGGCGCGGATCTGATCTGCACCACTGCCAGGGTGGATCGTCAATTCGGCACCATTCCGGTGGTGCATGGTATGCCGTTCGTTTCCGGTGTCGGCATTGACGGGCTGAAACAGAAGATACTGACGCTGCTGCAGGAGTAATTGCCATGTTCACCGACATCATGCGCTACATCCTCGATCTCGGCCCCACGGTCATGTTGCCGATTGTGATCATCCTGTTCTCCCTGCTGCTGGGCATGAAACTGGGTGATGCGTTCAAGTCCGGCCTCCATATTGGCATCGGATTTGTTGGTATAGGGCTGGTCATTGGATTAATGCTCGATTCTATCGGCCCGGCGGCCAAAGCCATGGCTGAGCATTTTGAAATTAACCTGCAGGTGGTGGATATCGGTTGGCCCGGGTCCTCACCAATGACCTGGGCATCACAAATTGCGCTGGTGGCGATCCCTATTGTCATTGCGGTCAACATCGTGATGCTGGTGACCCGCATGACCCGGGTAGTCAATGTCGATATCTGGAATATCTGGCACATGACCTTTACCGGCGCACTGGTTCATATCGCTACCGGCTCTTACTGGCTGGCGATCCTGGGCGTGGTAGTGCATGCGGCCTTTATCTACAAACTGGGTGACTGGTTTGCCAAAGATACCCGTGACTACTTCGCCCTGGAAGGGATCGCTATTCCACACGGCTCCTCAGCCTATCTGGGGCCGATCGCCGTGCTGGTTGATACCATCATCGACAAGATCCCCGGCCTGAACAAAATCCATTTCAGCGCGGATGACGTACAGCGCCGTTTCGGCCCCTTTGGCGAGCCGGTCACCGTGGGCTTTGTGATGGGGCTGCTGATTGGTTACCTGGCCGGTTACGATGCCAAAAGCGTGCTGCAACTGGCGGTGAAAACCGCCGCCGTCATGCTGCTGATGCCGCGGGTCATCAAGCCGATTATGGATGGCCTGACTCCCATTGCGCGCCATGCCCGTACGAAGCTGCAGGCGAAGTTTGGTGGCCAGGAGTTCCTGATCGGCCTCGACCCTGCCCTGCTGCTGGGGCATACCTCGGTGGTGTCCGCCAGCCTGATCTTTATCCCACTGACTATCCTGATCGCCGTGCTGGTGCCGGGGAACCAGGTGTTGCCGTTCGGCGACCTGGCCACCATCGGCTTCTTTGTGGCGATTGCGGTGGCGGTGCATCAGGGCAACCTGTTCCGTACGCTGATCTCAGGTACCCTCATCATGAGTATTACCCTGTGGATAGCGACCCAGACCATTGGTCTGCACACCCAACTGGCGGCCAACGCCGGCACCCTGAAACAGGGCGGCGGGCTGGTGGCGTCAATGGATCAGGGCGGCTCGCCCATTACCTACCTGCTGATTGAACTCCTGACCTGGCAAAACCTGACGGGCCTGCTGGTTATCGGGGGGATGTATGCACTGGGCGTGTTCCTCACCTGGCGGCGTGCCCGCGGGTTTATCCGGGCAGAATCGCAGGCAGCGGCACTGCAAAAAGCGGCAAACGTCTGATGCCCTCTACTTTCATGGGGGCGCATGCCCCCCTTCAGGAGCTGGTTATGAAATCTGTTGTGATTCACGCGAACAGTGAGGTGGTGGTAGAAGAACGGCCGCAACCCTGCATTACCCAACCGGATGACGTGTTGGTGCGCATCGCCTATTCCGGGCTATGCGGCTCTGACATCCCGCGTATCTTTGCCTCCGGTGCCCATTACTACCCCATCACGTTGGGACATGAATTCAGTGGTGAGGTGGTGACATGCGGTGACGGCATCACGGATCTGGTGGCCGGCGACCGCGTGGCCTGTGTGCCGCTGCAACCCTGTTTTGCCTGTGAGGAGTGTCGCCGTCATCTCTATTCACAGTGCAAACACTATCAGTTTATCGGCTCACGCTCAGAAGGTGGCCATGCCGAATATATCGTGGTCAGGCGATCGGCACTATTCAGGCTCCCGGCAGATGCCTCTTTATTACAGGGGGCCTTCTTCGAACCGATCACCGTGGGCCTGCATGCGCTGCATCTGGCAGGCGGTTGTGAAAACAAACATGTGGTGGTGATTGGTGCAGGCACTATCGGGCAATTGGTTATCCAATGTGCCCGGGCGCTGGGCGCGGCCTCGGTCACGGCCCTGGACATTAACGCAGAGCGTCTGATCCAGGCACAAACCAGCGGTGCCACCCAGGCATTCAACAGTGCAGAACTCAGCGCACAGGAGATCGCCGCACAACTGCATGAACAGCGCTTTGACCAGCTAATCCTTGAAACGGCAGGCACCCCGCAAACCATCGCCCTGGCAATCGAGATTGCCGGACCACGCGCGCAACTGGCGTTAATCGGTACTTTACATAAAGACCTGACGCTGACTGCGCCGGTGTTCGGCCAGATCCTGCGGAAAGAACTCACGCTGCTGGGCAGTTGGATGAACTACTCCGCCCCCTGGCCGGGCGTGGAGTGGCAACAGGCACAAGCCCTGTTCAGCAAAGGTGCCCTGACGCTGGCGCCGTTGATTGCCCATATCGGTGATGCCCCGCAGTTTGCCAAAGAAGTCAGCGCCCTGCAGGGCCGGCCGATGCAGGGAAAACTGCTGCTTAACTTTACTGCCCAATAAACTTGCCGGCAGCTCTCCGGCGCATAAGCGGGGTAGCTGCGGCTTTGCTGAGAAAAGAGTATGTATCTGATATCAACCCGGGAAATGCTGCGTAAAGCACAACGTGAAGGCTACGCGGTACCCGCTTTTAATATCCATAACCTGGAAACCATACAGGTGGTGGCTGACACCGCGGCCCGCATGGGGTCGCCGGTGATTCTGGCAGGCACCCCCGGCACGTTTAATTATGCCGGCGTGGACTATCTGGTCTCAATTTGCCGCCAGGCAGCGCGCACCACCCAACGCCCGCTGGCGTTACATCTTGATCACCATGACGACCCTGCTGACATCGCGCGCAAAGTCTGTGCCGGTGTCCGCTCAGTGATGATGGATGCCTCCCACGCCCCGTTTGAGCAAAACATCGTCCAGGTGGCGGCGGTGGTGCAGTTCTGCCACCGCTATGATGCCAGCGTTGAGGCAGAACTGGGCCGGCTGGGCGGCCAGGAAGATGATCTGTCAGTGTCAGAAAAAGAGAGCTTCTTTACCGATCCGCTCAGCGTGGCAGGCTTTATCAGCAGAACCGGTATCGATTCGCTGGCGGTGGCAATTGGTTCTGCACATGGGCTGTATGACGGCGAACCGCAGCTTGATTTTGCCCGGCTGACGCAGATCCGCGCTCACACCGACACCCCGCTGGTGTTGCATGGGGCGTCCGGGTTACCTGACGCCATGGTGAAACATGCCATCGCCTCCGGCATCTGCAAAGTTAACGTGGCGACAGAACTCAAGATTGCGTTTGCTGATGCGGTAAAAGCCTATTTCGGCGACCATCCTGAGGCCAACGACCCGCGTCATTACATTCAGCCCGGTAAAGACGCCATGCGTAAGGTGGTCGAAGAGAAGATCCTGATGTGCGGCAGCGCAGACAAACTCTGATGTTTGGTGCAGTGGTACGGGGGCGGATTATGCCTCCGTAACAGCCTGACACGGTTATGCTACCTACTCTACCCATACAAAAGCGCCGTTTCTGTTTTGATGGCTACTTGCCCAGCAAACCGCTGCTTGCTTAGGTGCACAATGTAGAAGCGATAAAGATGTTCCTTTATTAGTACGTTGTAACTAATAATTATCACGTCAGGTTGTGCGTGCCACGAAGAATACGTGTCACTGACAAGGTGTACTCCGGAAGAAGGTAATAGATACAGGCGGTAATAAATAGGCGGGGGTAATCATCAAGAAGTAAGCAGCAAAAATGCGGAGGGAAAAGCAGAGATATTTGCTTATTTTACTCAAATGAGAATTATTGCTATTACCAACCTGCTGTCCTGTTACAAATAGCGCAGGGCCGGCACGGCGGGTAAACCCTTATAACGTGCCCCGGGCAGACCGGCTGAATAATAACCCGGCCCGATCCGCCTTTCTTTTTGTGCCTTAAGCCTGGCGCTATTTCTATGGCGTGATTGACCCGCATTATCGCACGTAATTTCTGGTCGGTTATATATTAAGCACCTATGTAACAATATTTTTCATGCTGTGAAAACTTTTAGTTACTGCTCATGCGGATTTTTTTAGATACTATTAGGTAAAAGCTAATTATAGGTAACACATGGAACTCAGGCATCTTCACTACTTCGTGGTGCTGGCAGAAAAGCTGCATTTTGGCGCTGCGGCAGAGAAACTCGGCATCGCTGCACCTACCCTTTCAGTGCAGATCAAGCAATTGGAAGAGTCGATTGGCGTCGAGTTATTTACCCGCACCAAGCGCAGTGTCAGCCTGACTCAGGCCGGTGCCCTGTTTCTGGTTGAGGCCAACGCGACCCTGGCCCAGGCAGAACGGGCCAGGGAGATTGGCCGGTTAGCCAGCCGGGGGGAAGTGGGGCATCTGGGATTGGGCTACGTCAGTTCAGCGCTCTGGTCAGGCATTTTAAGTAAGTTATTGTCGCAATTCAGAAAGCAGAACCTTAACGTCACCATTACCCCGCGCGAATACCCCATGAACGAATTGCCGGTAATGGTCAGTGAAGGAAAGCTGGATATTGCCTTTATCCGTAGCCCAATACGCCTGCCGGATGACATAAAAAGCCTGCATATTCAGCAGGATATATTTTGCGTCGCGCTGCCTGCGGCGCATCCGCTGGCGGCCCGCCAGCAACCGGTTGAACCTTTTGAGCTGCGTAATGAAAAATTTATTATTCCTGAGCAGCCGCACGGCACCATTGAAGTCGCACGGCGGGGAGGCTTTAAGGTTAAAAAAAGCGAAAGCCCGGGCAGCCTGGTGGATGTGCTCTCCCGCGTCTCGTTTAATGAGGGGGTGGCCATAGTGCCGGATGTATTATCCAATACGGTTTTCCTGCCGGAAGTGGTGTATCGCCCGCTGGCGGCACCGGCAATTCCTTCAGAAATCAATATCATTTATCGTAAGTGGGAGCGCTCGCCCACGGTGATCAATTTTATCGATTTTACCCGCAGCCTGTTCACCTCCTGACGCACGGCTTCCCGTTTTCCTGCTAATCTGCGCCCCGCCCTAAGGGATTAGGGCAACATTTCACCCCGCAGTATGCAAAAATCACAGTCAATTATGCTAATGGGGAATTTTGATTTTTATTCCAATATAGCCACATAAAATACACCATTTTCACATCTCATTATCATTAACCGATAAATCCGCAACATTGAAACAAAGTCTAAATAACCTCCATCAGAAACAATTCATATCAATAATCGTAACCGCCATGACGCAGATCAATATTATTGTGCTTGTCCTTTCACCCGCTTTGATTTTGTGATCAAAGAAGGAAAGAAATCCGCAGTTAATTATCTGAACCGCACAAAAATGTAGCTCACCTGTTAATTGCTGGTAAATAAAAAATAAACGAGGATGCTATGCTAGATCGAGGTAAGCAATGTTTGGATTAGACGCCTTTCATCTCGCCAGGATACAGTTCGCCTTTACTGTCTCCTTCCATATTATTTTCCCGGCTATCACTATCGGGCTGGCCAGTTTCCTGGCTGTGCTGGAAGGGCTGTGGCTGAAGTCAAAGAACGAGGTCTACCGCGATCTTTACCACTTCTGGTCGAAAATTTTTGCCGTAAACTTTGGTATGGGCGTCGTGTCCGGCCTGGTAATGGCGTATCAGTTCGGTACCAACTGGAGCGGTTTCTCCCAGTTTGCCGGCAGTATCACCGGCCCGCTGCTGACTTATGAAGTGCTGACCGCCTTCTTCCTCGAAGCCGGCTTCCTCGGCGTCATGCTGTTTGGCTGGAACCGCGTAGGCCGTGGCCTGCACTTCTTTGCCACCTGCATGGTTGCACTCGGTACCATCATCTCTACCTTCTGGATCCTGGCGTCCAACAGCTGGATGCAGACCCCGCAAGGCTTTGCGCTGAAAGACGGCATGGTGATCCCGGTTGACTGGATGGCGATCGTCTTTAACCCGTCATTCCCGTTCCGCCTGATGCACATGGCCACCGCCGCCTTCCTGGCCAGCGCCTTCTTTGTGGGCGCGTCCGCTGCCTGGCACCTGCTGCGCAAACATGACACCCCGGCCATCCGTAAGATGTTCTCCATGGCATTGTGGATGGCGCTGATTGTTTCGCCGATTCAGGCGATGCTGGGTGACATGCACGGCCTGAATACCCTGCACCATCAGCCGGCAAAAATTGCCGCGATTGAAGGCCACTGGGAAAACCCGCCGAATGAACCGACGCCGCTGATCCTGTTCGGTATTCCGGATATGGAACAGGAAAAGACTAAATATGCGCTGGAGATCCCGTATCTCGGCAGTTTGATCCTGACGCACAGCCTGCATGATCAAGTCCCGGCGCTGAAGTCCTTCCCGAAAGAAGACCGCCCGAACTCCACCATTGTGTTCTGGTCGTTCCGCGTGATGGCCGGCCTCGGCATGCTGATGGTGCTGATGGGCTTAATCAGCCTGTGGCTGCGGTTTAAAGATCGCCTCTACACCTCGCGCGCTTTCCTGTGGTTCACCCTGCTGATGGGCCCGTCTGGCCTGATCGCAATTCTGGCAGGCTGGTTTACCACTGAGATTGGCCGCCAGCCGTGGGTGGTATATGGCCTGCTGCGCACCAAAGACGCGGTGTCGGCACATGGCGACCTGCAGATGAGCATCAGCCTGATCGCCTTTATCGTGGTCTACTCCTCGGTGTTCGGCGTGGGTTACACCTACCTGTTCCACCTGATCAAGAAAGGCCCGGAGATGGGTGAAGGCAGCCATACGCCGGAAGGCGGCCCGGGGACGAAACATACCCCTGCCCGTCCGCTCTCTGCGGTGAAAGAACCGTTAAACCAATCGGAAGAGGGTAAATAACGTGGGTATCGATCTTTCTATTATCTGGTTCACCATCATCGTCTTCTCCACGCTGATGTATATCGTGATGGACGGCTTTGACCTGGGGATTGGCCTGCTGTTCCCGTTCAACAAAGATGCCGTTGAGCGTGACATGATGGTTAACACCGTCGCCCCGGTCTGGGACGGCAATGAAACCTGGCTGGTGCTGGGCGGCGCGGCGCTGTATGGCGCTTTCCCGCTGGCCTATGCCGTGATTGCTGATGCCCTCGCCATTCCGCTGACCATCATGCTGATTGGCCTGATCTTCCGCGGCGTAGCGTTTGAGTTCCGCTTCAAAGCGACTGAAGGGCACCGTGCGTTCTGGGACAAGTCCTTCATCGCCGGCTCCATCATCGCCACCTTCAGCCAGGGCATGGTGGTCGGTGCGTTCATCAACGGCTTCCCGGTAGAAGGCCGTACCTTTGCCGGCGGCGCGATGGACTGGCTGACGCCGTTCACCGTGTTCTGCGGCGTTGGTCTGGTTATCGCTTATGCGCTGCTGGGCTGCACCTGGCTGATTATGAAAACCGACCACGCGCTGCACCGTAAAATGTCTGCGCTGGCGAAACCGCTGGTTATCCTGCTGCTGCTGGCCATTGCGGTACTAAGTGCCTGGACCCCGCTGCAGCACGGTGCGATCGCGGCCCGCTGGTTCACCCTGCCGAACCTGTTCTACTTCCTGCCGGTACCGGTACTGGTGGTAGCGGCGGCCTGGGGCCTGCTGCGCAGCGTGAAACGCCACGCGCACTACTCGCCGTTCCTGCTGACGCTGGCGCTGGTGTTCCTGGGCTTCACCGGCCTGGGTATCAGCATCTGGCCGAACATTATCCCGCCGAGCATCAGCATCTGGCAGGCGGCGTCCCCGCCGCAGAGCCAGGGCTTCATGCTGGTCGGCGGCCTGCTGATCATCCCGATCATTCTGGCCTACACCTTCTGGAGCTACTACGTGTTCCGCGGGAAGATCACCCCGGATGAACACTACCACTGATGACATACCCTGTTGGCATAACTGAGGAAGAAAAGATGATTGAGAATACCCATACTCAGGCACCTTCCCCGCTGTGGAAACGCGTGCTGTGGCTGGTCGCGATTTATGCGGGCAGCGTGCTGGCGCTGGGCTGCGTGGCGACGGTGTTCCGGTTTATGATGACCGCCGCCGGTATGCGCTCCCACTAAGCACCTGACCCCATAGCGGATACGTTTACGCTGACACCCCGAAGCCATCTCCCCGGAGATGGCTTTTTTATTGCCCCCTCCCCTTACGCAAAGCCCCCCGTTAACCATTACACTGATCTCTCCGCCCGCCGGGCGCGTTTTCCTTACCGCAACCGTTTTCCTTACCGCAACCAGGAGACACCATGAGTTCACTCTTTTCACCTTTTTCCCTGAAAGGGCTGACGCTGCGCAACCGCATCGCCGTATCACCGATGTGCCAGTACATGGCGGAAGATGGGCTGGTCACCGACTGGCACGGGCCGCATTACGCCTCACTGGCGCGCGGCGGTGCCGGGCTGGTGGTGGTGGAGGCCACGGCAGTGTCGCCGGAGGGGCGCATTACCCCGGCTGACCTCGGCATCTGGAATGATGAGCAGGCACAGCGGCTGGTGCCGATTGTGCGTGACATCAAAGCCGCCGGGGCGGTAGCGGGTATCCAGATTGCCCATGCCGGGCGCAAGGCGAGTGCCAACCGCCCCTGGGAGGGGGATGACCATATCGCAGAAGATGACCCGCGCGGCTGGAAGACGCTGGCCCCCTCTGCCCTGCCGTTTGGGGCCAACCTGCAAAAAGTGCCGCAAGAGATGACGCAGGAGGATATCGGCCGGGTGAAAGCGGATTTCGTCAGCGCCGCTGCCCGCGCCCGGGATGCCGGCTTTGAGTGGCTGGTGCTGCACTTTGCCCACGGCTATTTAGGCCAGAGCTTTTTCTCCGCGCATTCCAACCAGCGCAGTGATGAGTATGGCAGCAGTGCAGAGAAGCGCGGGCGTTTCCTGCTGGAGACGCTGGAAGCGGTGCGGCAGGTCTGGCCGGCACACCTGCCGCTCACCGCCCGTTTCGGGGTGATCGAGTTTGACGGGCGCGACGAGGAAACCACCGCCGACGCCATCGCTCTGATCAAGAAATTCAAAGAGGCGGGGCTGGATTTCATTGACGTCAGCATGGGGTTCTCCACGCCGGAAGCCAACATCCCGTGGGGCGCGAACATGCTGGCGGATCTCACCGCCAGAGTGCGAGAGGAAACCGGCCTGCCCTGCGCCACCAGCTGGAACATCAGCAAACCGGAAGAGGCCGATGCGATGATCCGTGACGGCCAGCTGGATATGGTAATGCTGGCACGGCCGATGCTGGCTGACCCGCACTGGCCTTACATGGCGGCCCGCCGCCTCGGTATTGAAAACCCCTCCTGGGTGATGCCGCCGCCTTACGCCCACTGGCTGGAACGTTATCGCGGCGAATAATGTTTTTTCTTTCGCCAAAAAAACAGCGTGCCCTTTTTGCGGCACGCTGTTTTTTTTATGAGAACAGAGTTAGTGGCTGGCGGCGGGTGTGGTGGTTGCCCGTGACGGGCGCACCACAAACAGCACCAGCACCGCACCCAGCGCAGCCACTGCCCCGGCCAGAATAAAGGCGCTGTCGAACTTGCCGGTATTCTGGACGATATAGCCGGTCACCACCGGGCCGATGATGCCGGAGACGCTGCCAATCAGGTGAATAAAGCCGCTGGCCCCGCCGATGCGTGAGGTGTGCACCACATCCTGAATAATCGCCCAGTAGATAGAGCCGGTGACATACAGGAAGAAGATCGACACTGACATCAGCAGCACCGCCGGTACCACCTGGCTGACAGTACCCGCCAGCGCCACGCAGGCCGCCGCGGCCAGCAAGCAGACCACCAGCACGATTTTGCGCGACAGCAGCAACTTACCGGTGAGGCGGAAAATCGCATCCGAGATGATGCCGCCCAGCGCCAGCCCGACGAAACCAACAATCCACGGGATCATGGTGGTGATGCTCATCTCTTTGATATTCAACCCGTGCGCCTGCACCAGATAGGAGGGGAACCAGCTCAGGAAGAAGAACAGGATGTAGTTGTAGCAGAAGAAGGCGAACGCCGTGACCAGGATAATCGGCTGGCGCAGGTAGAACATCAGCGAATGGCCCGGCTGCTGGTTCGCCTCTTCACTGCCCTGGTCGGCCGCTTTCAGCTCGCGGATCAACGCGCGCTCCTGCTCACCGGCACGGCGGCTTTTCTCCGGCGAGTCCGCCACCACAAAGAACCAGACCAGCATCCAGACGATGCCCACCGCACAGATGATCATAAAAGCCGGCCGCCAGCCAAAGGCCAGCGCCAGGTAGCCTACAATCGGCCCGGCCACGGCACCGCCTAACGGTGAACCGGCACTCAGCAGCCCCATCGCGGTTGCGGCCTGTTTACGCGGGAACCAGCCGTTAATCATCTTATTGGCCGAGGAGCAGATCGGCCCTTCCGCCATGCCGAACAGCACGCGCAGGATCAGCATTGAATAGAAGCCGGAGGCCAGCGCCGTCATGCCGCAGAAGATTGACCACAGCCCCACCGCCACGCCGAGCACCAGCATCGGGCCAAATTTGTCCACCGCCAGCCCGCCGATAAAGTTAAACAGCGCGTAGCCAAAGAAAAAGCTGCCGAAAATGATGCCGAACTGTTCGGCGTTCAGGGTGAGATCCTGCTCAATCATCGGCAGGGTAATGGATAACGCCACCCGGTCGAGGTAGTTGATCATATAAACCAGGAACAGCAGAAACACGATGGTCCAACGTAAGTTCTTAAACATAAGTACTCCACGCAGTCTTTGCAGGGTAAGGGGTGCATTGGCGGCTGGATACGTGGCCGCCGTTTTTCTTATGCAGGCACCTGTCTCAGGTGCGGGTCGCTGAACGTCAGCAGCACCTTGCAGCAGGTTTTTTGGTTTTGTTCAAACAGCGTCAGGGCATCGGTAACATGGTTGAGCGGAAACGCATGGGTAATCAGCTTCTCCGGCCGGATGCGCTGCTCCGTCATCCAGCTAATCACCTGCGGGAAGCGCACGCTGTTCAGGCGGGAACTGAAGATCGACAGCTCTTTGCCGGTAATTGCCTGTTGGTTGATGGTGCACGGCTCGGCAGAAAACCCCATGATGCCGATGCGCGCCGCCGGGGAGGCCAGCGTAATCGCCTCCGGCAGAATCGACGGGTGGCAGGCAGCATCCACAATCAGCGTCGGGCGGATCGCCTGGGCCTGAAGCGCAGCAGCCAGATCGGTTTCCCCGTTATGGATCGTCAGGTCTGCCCCGTTCTCCTGCGCCATTGCCAGCCGTTCCGGGATGCGATCGGTGACGATAATCTGTTTCACCCCGTACACGCCGCGCAGCACCTGAATCACCGTCAGCCCCATCGGCCCCGCGCCGTAAACCAGCGCCACATCCTGCGGCGTGGGGTGCAGTTGCGCACAGATATTGGCCGCGATGCTGAAGGGTTCGATCATCGTCGCCTCGCGATCGGGGATGCTGTCCGGCACGCGGTAGGCATTCCCGGCCGGGGCGCAGGCATACTCGCTGAAGCCGCCGTCCCGGTGTACGCCAATCACCTGCAACGAGGTACAGACGTTGGGGCGGCCCACCGAACAGGGGTAGCAGTGGCCGCAGCTCACCACCGGGTCGACAACCACCCGCTCGCCGAGGCGCGCCGGGTCAACGCCCTCACCGGCTGCATCAATCAGGCCGAAAAACTCATGGCCGATCACGCGCGGGTATTTCGCAAACGGATTATGGCCGCGGAAGATGTGCACGTCCGAGCCACAGATGCCGGCACTCACTACCCGGACCCGCACCTCGCCCGCCTGCGGCTCCGGCAGCGGCCGTTCCTCAATCACCAGCTGTTCCGGCTGTTGGATGACAACACTTTTCATGATCTTATCCTCGGTTACCAGTTCCACAGGGTGCCGTCTTCCAGGCGCGCCACCGGCAGGTTGGCCGGTTCAAACGGGTATTTCGCCGCCAGCTTTTCATCAAATTCGATGCCGATACCCGGTTTATCACCGGGGTGCATCATGCCGCGGTCAAAGGTCCAGTGATGCGGGAAGACCTCCAGCATCTGCTCGGAGTAGCCCATATACTCCTGCACGCCGAAGTTCGGCACCCAGAGGTCAAAGTGCAGCGCCGCCGCCATGCAGACAGGCGAAAGGTCAGACGGGCCATGCGAGCCGGTACGCACCTGGTAGAGCGCGGCAAAATCGGCAATACGGCGCATCCCGGTAATGCCGCCGGCGTGGGTCAGCGTGGTGCGGATATAGTCAATCAGCTGTTCTTCAATCAGCTGCTTACAATCCCAGATGCTGTTGAACACCTCGCCTACGGCAATCGGCGTCACGGTATGCTGGCGGATCAGGCGGAAGCAGGCCTGATTCTCGGCCGGGGTCGGGTCTTCCATCCAGAACAGGCGATGCTGCTCCACGCTTTTGCCGAAGCGCGCCGCTTCAATCGGCGTCAGGCGGTGGTGCATGTCATGCAGCAAATGCTCCTCAAAGCCGAATTTACTGCGCACCGCATCGAACAATTTCGGGGTGAAATCGAGGTATTTTTCCGTGGACCAGAGCTGCTCTTCCGGCCAGTTGCCCTTGGTGGCCGGCTCATATGCCAGCCCTTTGCCTTTCGCCATGCCATAGGTAGTTTTCATGCCCGGCACGCCGCACTGCACGCGGATCGCCTTGAAGCCCATCTCTTTGTGTTTCGCGTAGTCATCCAGCACTTCATCGATGGAGTGCCCGGTGGTGTGGCAATAGACCATCACCGCATCCCGCGAGGCACCGCCCAGCAACTGGTAGAGCGGCATATTGGCGGCCTTGGCTTTGATGTCCCACAGCGCCATATCGATGGCTGAAATTGCGGACATCGTCACCGGCCCGCGCCGCCAGTACGCCCCTTTGTAGAAGAATTGCCAGATGTCCTCAATGCGGTGCGCATCGCGCCCCACCAGTTGCGGGCAAAGATGATCCTGAAGATAGGAGGCCACTGACAACTCCCGGCCATTCAATGTGGCATCGCCCAGCCCGGTCAGCCCCTCATCGGTGGTGATTTTCAGCGTCACGAAATTCCGCCCCGGGCAGGTCACGAATACCTCAGCCTTCACAATTTTCATCGTCTGTTCCTTATCGGCCAGCGCCACTTCAGCGCACATCAGGCAGTGACTCTAAATCTGACATAACTACCATACAAGTATGATGTGTGAAAAATGGACGATTGATCACGGAATACCGGCGAGCCGGGCGCCGCCGCGCGTCACCGGTTGGCCGCCGTTTCCCCGCTTTTCATCACTATTCAGCCACCTATGCTATACAAAAGGGGCATGCCTGCCGGGACGACCGTACGCAGGCATTTTTACGGCACCTTGCCCGGGCTTCCCGGCGGCCAAAAGTGGAGAAGAGAATGAGAATGCGTTCAGGGATCGCGTGCGCGGTGGGGTTGCTGTTGCCTTTATGGGCTGCGGCGCATGATTTTGTCGAGGGGCAGCGGGTGCCGCCGGTGGGTATTGCTGACCGGGGTGAAGTGATTCAACAGCAAGCGGAGAGCCGCTACCAGCCATGGAACAGCGCCCGCCTGACCGGGAAAGTGCGGGTGATGCTGCACATTGCCGGCCGCCTCTCGGCGAAAGACAAAAACATCGCCCTGACGGAGGCGATAAACCGCGCAGCGTTACCCCCTGACCGCTACCAGACCACTACCATTATCAATACCGACGATGCGATTACCGGCAGCGCCCTGTTCGTCCGCCGCAGTATTGAGGCCAGTAAAAAAGCCCTGCCTGAGTCGCAATTTATTATCGACAGCCGTGGCGCCGCAAAACGTGCCTGGCAACTGGAGGATGGCGGCTCTGCCGTAGTGGTGCTGGACCCCACCGGCACGGTGCGGTTTGCCAGAGACGGCGCGCTGACGCCGGCCGAGGTTCAGCAGGTGATGGCCTTACTTCACCAGTTGCTGAAAACTTCCTGATTTTATGTGCGTTTACCGGTTAAATTCCGGCCATTTTTTGCCCGGCGATGATGAGAAAAAGGGGATTGTTCGCCGCGTCCGCGGGCTTTTTTAAAATAATAAACTATCCTGATCTAAAGGGACTTTTCGCCAGATTTAATAGAACAATCAATCGTATGATTAATCAAAGACGTCATCGCCGGCCCGGTATGGCAGCAATAAATGTGTGCCTGAGGGCGGCGGCCGCTTTTTGGTTACCGACAATCACGCCGGCCACCGCGGGCAACCAGGGAACGCGATCATGACAGCCTATGCCGATAAACCCTTAAGCCTGGACAGTGAACTCCCGGCGCTGATCACCGCGCTTGAAACCCGCCTGGATCAACTGCTGCCGGAAAGCGGCGAGCGTGATCGGGTAAACGTGGCGATGCGTGAAGGCACGCTGGCCCCGGGGAAGCGCATCCGCCCGCTGTTGCTGATGCTGGCCGCCCAGGATCTCGGCTGTGATGCCGGGCACAGCGGGCTGCTTGATCTGGCCTGTGCCGTGGAGATGATCCACGCCGCCTCCCTGATGCTGGATGATATCCCCTGCATGGACAATGCGTTACTGCGGCGCGGCCGCCCCACGATTCACCGTCAGTTCGGTGAAAATGTGGCGATTCTGGCGGCGGTCGCCCTGCTCAGCAAAGCCTTTGGCGTAGTAGCAGCTGCCAACGATCTGCCAAGCCAGGCCCGCACGCAGGCGGTTGCGGAGTTGTCTGCCGCCGTCGGCGTGCAAGGGCTGGTGCAGGGGCAATATCAGGATCTGACCGAAGGCAACGACACCCGCAGCGCAGACGCTATCTTCACCACCAACGAACTCAAAACCAGCATGCTGTTTGGTGCCACCCTGCAAATGGCGGCCATCGCCGCCGGGGCCGCGCCGGATGTCCGGCAGAAGCTGCGCTGTTTTGCCCTGGATCTGGGGCAGGCTTTCCAGTTACTCGACGATCTGGTCGACGGCCTGGCGGGCACCGGCAAAGATATGAACAAGGACGCCGGGAAATCCACGCTGGTGTCGATGCTCGGCAGTGAAGCGGTACAACAGCGCCTGCACCACCATCTTCGCCGGGCCGATGAGCACCTCGCCTGCGCCTGCGATCAGGGCATGGCAACCCGGCGTTTTATGCACGCCTGGTTTGGCCAGAAGCTCGCCTTGATTAGCTGAACACCGGGCCGGCGCGGCTTTCCGCCCCACGGCCCACTGTACAACGGACGTTTCAACAGGATGTCTTTACCGGAGTGTCAATGAAGGACGCGGAGCTCATCAAACGCAAGAACGACCATCTGGATATTGTGCTGCACCCGGCGCGTGCGGTAAGCCGTGTCCGCACCGGGTTTGAGCGCTGGCGCTTTGAACACTGCGCCCTGCCGGAACTCGACCTTGACCGTATCGACCTGCGCACCACGCTCTTTGGCCGCCCGTTAAATGCCCCGCTGCTGATAAGCTCCATGACCGGCGGGGCCAACCGCGCCCGCAGTATTAACCGCCATCTGGCGGAAGCCGCGCAGGCACTGGGGCTGGCGATGGGCGTCGGTTCCCAGCGGGTGGCACTGGAGGGGAACAGCAATGTCGGGCTGACGCGTGAACTGCGTGATATCGCCCCCGATGTCCCGCTGCTGGCGAACCTCGGCGCGGCACAGATTACCGGCCGCGACGGCCTGGATTTTGCGCGCCGGGCGGTAGAGATGATTGAGGCCGACGCGCTGATTGTGCACCTCAACCCGTTACAGGAAGCGTTGCAGATTAACGGTGACCGCGACTGGCGCGGCGTACTGGCCGCCATTACCCAGGTGGTGGCGGCCTTGCCGGTGCCGGTGGTGATCAAAGAAGTCGGCGCGGGGCTTTCCCCCTCCGTGGCGCGTCGGCTGGCGGAGGCCGGCGTAACCATGCTGGATGTCGCCGGCGCGGGCGGCACCAGCTGGGCCGCGGTGGAAGGCGAACGCGCCGCCACCCCCCAGGCGCGCGCAGTGGCCATGGCGTTTGCCGACTGGGGCATCCCGACCGCTGACGCCTTGCGGGAGTTGCGCCAACAGTTACCTGAGATGCCGCTTATCGCCTCTGGTGGCATCCGGGACGGCATTGATGCGGCCAAGGCGCTGCGTCTCGGGGCCGATCTGGTGGGCCAGGCGGCAGCGGTGCTCGGCAGCGCCACCGCCTCCACCGATGCGGTGGCCGCCCATTTCCAGACGATTATCGATCAGCTGCGGGTAGTCTGTTTCTGCACCGGCAGTGCCAACCTCGCTGCGCTGAAAGCAGCCCCCTTATTGAACGCTGAGGCCACGGCATGAGCCACTACGCGGTGGTGGCCCCGCCGCTCTACAGCCATGTCCGGGCGTTGCAGGCGCTCGCACAGGCGCTGATCGCCCGCGGCCACCGGATCACCTTTATTCAGCAGGCCGATGCAGCGGGCTTGCTGAATGACCCGCGTATTGCTTTTCACCCGGTCGGCGCAGCCAGCCACCCGCCCGGCAGCCTGGCGCATACCCTGCGGCTGGCGGCCAACCCGGCCGGGCTGGCGATTCTTCGTTTAATCAAGGATATGGCCGCCTCCACCGATATGCTCTGCCGCACGCTCCCCACGGCATTTAACCAGTTGGCGATCGACGGCGTGATTGCCGACCAGATGGAACCGGCCGGGGGGCTGGTGGCGGAAGCGCTGGGGTTGCCGTTTGTCTCGGTGGCCTGTGCGTTGCCGCTCAACCGTGAACCGGGCCTGCCGCTGCCGGTGATGCCGTTTGACTACGCTACGGATGAACGCGCGCTGACGCTGTACGCCTCCAGCCAGAAAGTCTATGACTGGATGATGCGCGGCCACGGGCGGGTTATCGCCCGCCATGCCCGCACCTTTGGCCTGCCGCCGCGCCATGGGCTGCATGAGTGCCTCTCCCCGCTGGCGCAAATCAGCCAGACCTTACCCGCCCTGGACTTCCCCCGGCAGGCGCTGCCGCCCGGTTTCCATGCCGTGGGGCCGCTGCGCCCACCCGCCACGGCTGCGCATCCGGCAGAGGCCTGGCCGGTGGACCCGGCGCGGCCGCTGGTTTACGCCTCGCTCGGCACCCTGCAAGGGCACCGTTACGGCCTGTTCCGCACGCTGGCCCGCGCCTGCCGCAGCCTGGATGCACAACTGCTGGTGGCACACTGCGGCGGCCTGACGCCCGCGCAGGCCGAAAGCCTCTATGCCTGCGGTGCCACCCATGTCACCGATTTTGCCGACCAACCGGCCGTGCTGCGGCAGGCGCAGGCGGTGATTACCCACGGCGGGCTGAATACGGTGATGGATGCCGTCAGCAGCGGGACGCCGATCCTCGTCATCCCGATTGCTTTTGATCAACCGGGCGTGGCGGCGCGGGTGGTGTATCAGGGCATTGGCCGCCGGGTTTCGCGCTTCGCCTGCCGCCGCACCCTGGCGGATAATCTGTACCGGTTACTGGAAGACCCCGGTTATCGGCAGCAGATGGCCCCGCTGCGTGTCCAGATCCGGCAGGCCGGGGGGGCGGTGCGTGCGGCCGCGATTGTGGAGCAGGCGCTCTATGCGCGGCGGCCGGTGCTAGCAGAGGCGGTGACGTGAGCCGCCCTTATGACCTGATTCTGGTGGGCGGCGGACTGGCGAACGGGCTTATCGCCCTGCGCCTGCGCCAGTGTCAGCCGCACCTTAACCTGCTGGTGATTGAGGCCGCGCCGCACCCCGGCGGCAACCACACCTGGTCATTCCATCAGGATGACCTGACCGAAGCCCAGCATGCGTGGGTTGCCCCGCTGGTGGCGCACCGCTGGCAGGGTTACGACGTCCGTTTCCCTCACCTCACCCGTACCCTGCCCGGCGGTTACCTGAGCGTCACCTCGGAGCGCTTCGCGACGGTATTAACCCAGCAGTTGGGCGGCCAGTTGCTGACCGGCACCGCCATTGCCGGGCTGACGCCCACTGAGGTACAGCTGGAAAATGGGCAGACCCTGCGCGCCGGGGCAGTGATTGACGGCCGCGGCTATCAGCCCGGCCCGCACCTGGCGGTGGGTTTTCAGGCCTTTTTAGGCCAGCAGTGGCAGCTGGCGCGCCCGCATGGGCTGGTGCGCCCTATTCTGATGGATGCCACGGTGGACCAGCAAAACGGCTACCGCTTCGTCTATACCCTGCCGCTCACCGCTGACACGCTGTTGATTGAGGATACCCATTACCTCGACCACAGCGAACTCTCTGCCGGGCAGGCGCGGCAGAACATCGCGGATTATGCCGCCGCGCAGGGCTGGGCATTACAGAGCCTGCAACGGGAGGAACAGGGCAATCTGCCGATTACGCTGGCCGGCCACCCGGCGGCCTTCTGGCAGCAGCGTCAGGGCCAGCCCTGCGCCGGGCTGCGTGCCGGGCTGTTCCACCCCACAACCGGCTATTCACTGCCGCAGGCGGTAGCGCTGGCAGACCTGATTGCCGCCCAGCCAGCCCTTCTGGCCGGGCCGCTGTTTACGCTGATTCACCGTTATGCCGCCCAACAATGGCAGCGGCAGCGCTTTTTCCGCCTGCTTAACCGTATGCTGTTTCTGGCGGGACGCCCGACGCAGCGCTGGCAGGTTATGCAACGTTTTTACGGTCTGGGGGAAGGTCTGATCGCCCGGTTTTACGCCGGCCGCCTCACCCCGGCTGACATGGCACGGATCCTGACGGGCAAGCCACCGGTGCCGGTGGGCGAGGCCCTGAAAGCCGTGCTGAAGCACACTCCCCGGCTGCGAGCTTTTTGATGAAACGAACGATAGTAATTGGTGCCGGTTTCGGCGGCCTGGCCCTCGCCATCCGCTTACAAGCGGCGGGCGTGCCCACCCGGCTGCTTGAACAGCGTGATAAACCCGGCGGCCGCGCCTATGTTTATGAAGATCAGGGTTTTAAATTTGATGCCGGCCCGACGGTGATCACCGACCCCAGCGCCATTGAGGAGCTGTTCACGCTGGCCGGTAAACGCATGGCTGATTATGTTGATCTGCTGCCGGTCACGCCGTTTTACCGCCTGTGCTGGGAGTCCGGCCGGGTATTTGATTACGACAACGATCAGGAGAGCCTGGAGCGCCAGATCCAGCAATTCAACCCGCAGGATGTCGAGGGCTACCGGCGTTTCCTCGACTACTCCCGCGCGGTGTTTAAAGAGGGCTACCTGAAGCTTGGCACAGTGCCGTTCCTCTCCTTCCGCGACATGCTGCGCGCCGGGCCGCAACTGGCGCGCCTGCAGGCGTGGCGCAGCGTGTATGACATGGTGTCCCGTTTTATTAAAGATGACTATTTGCGGCAGGCATTCTCTTTCCATTCGCTGCTGGTAGGCGGCAACCCTTTCGCCACCTCGTCGATTTATACGCTGATCCACGCGCTGGAGCGTGAATGGGGCGTCTGGTTTGCACGCGGCGGCACCGGTGCGCTGGTGCAGGGGCTGGTGCGGCTGTTCCAGGATCTAGGCGGGGAGATCGAACTGAACGCGAAAGTCAGCCGGATGGAAACCACCGGCTCCCGCATCAGCAGCGTGCATCTGGCGGATGGCCGCCATTTTGACACCCCAGCCGTCGCCTCCAATGCCGATGTGGTGCATACCTATGACACGCTGCTCGGCCACCACCCGGCGGGCGCGGCACGGGCCGGGGCGCTGAAACGCAAAAGCATGAGCAACTCACTGTTTGTGCTCTATTTTGGCCTGAACAAACAGCATAGCCAGCTGGCGCACCATACCGTCTGTTTTGGCCCTCGTTACCGGGAGCTGATTGAGGATATTTTCAACCGGGACGCGCTGTCGGAAGATTTCTCGCTTTACCTCCATGCACCCTGTGTGACCGACCCATCACTCGCCCCGCCCGGCTGCGGCAGCTATTACGTGCTGGCCCCGGTGCCGCACCTCGGCACCGCCGATCTGGACTGGGCAGTTGAAGGGCCGCGCCTGCGCGACCGTATTTTCGCTTACCTGGAACAGCACTACATGCCGGGGCTGCGCGAACAGCTGGTCACGCACCGGATGTTCACGCCCTTTGATTTCCGGGATGAACTGGGTGCGCACCTGGGTTCCGCTTTCTCCATTGAACCGCTGCTGACCCAGAGCGCCTGGTTCCGGCCACACAACCGCGATGACCGCTTCCCGAACCTCTACCTGGTGGGCGCGGGCACCCATCCCGGCGCCGGGGTGCCGGGGGTGATTGGCTCGGCCAAAGCCACGGCGGGCCTGATGCTGGAGGATCTGGCACCATGAATCAGCCCCTGTTGAACCACGCCACCCAGACCATGGCGGTCGGTTCCAAAAGTTTTGCCACCGCCTCCAGACTGTTCGACACCGGTACCCGGCGCAGTGCGCTGATGCTCTACGCCTGGTGCCGCCATTGTGACGACGTGATCGATGACCAGACGCTGGGGTTTGCCTCGCCCGGTACCGCCCCTGACAGCCCCGAACAGCGGCTGGCGATGCTCCGGACGATGACCCGCCGCGCCTATGCGGGGGTCACCATGGAAGACCCGGCGTTTGCCGCATTTCAGGAGGTGGCGCTGGCCCATGCCATTCCCCGGCAGCAGGCGTTTGACCACCTGGAAGGGTTCGCGATGGACGTACGCGGCGAACGGTATGAGACTTTTGACGATACCCTGCGTTACTGCTACCACGTGGCGGGTGTGGTGGGGCTGATGATGGCGCGGGTGATGGGCGTGCGCGACGAGGCGGTGCTGGACCGTGCCTGCGATCTCGGGCTGGCATTCCAGCTGACCAACATCGCGCGGGATATTGTCGAGGATGCGCAGGTCGGGCGCTGCTATCTGCCGGCTGACTGGCTGGCGGCGGCGGGTATTGAACCGGCGAACGTCGCCGACCCGGCGCACCGGGCTGCGCTGGTGCCGCTGGCGTCACGGCTGGTGGCGGAAGCTGAGCCCTATTACGCCTCGGCGCGCGCCGGGCTGGCCGGGTTGCCGTTACGTTCCGCCTGGGCGATTGCTACCGCCCGTGGGGTCTACCGGGAGATTGGCGTGAAAGTGGATCGCGCCGGTGAACGCGCCTGGGACCGGCGGCAGGGCACCAGCAAGCTGGAGAAACTCGGCCTGCTGATCGCCGGTGCCGGGCTGGCTATTCGTTCCCGGGTCGCGGCGTCACCGCCCGCCCGTCCTTCCGGCCTTTGGCAACGTCCACGTTAGCGCGGTTTTTTTGTTCACGCAGCGTCGCCTGTAATTTGGCAACCGGTGGCGCATACAGGAAACCAAAGGAGACGCAGCCCTCACGCCCACGCACCGCGTGGTGCAGCCGGTGCGCCAGATATAAGCGTTTCAGGTAGCCGCGCCGCGGGATGTAGCGGAACGGCCAGCGCTGGTGCACCAGCCCATCATGGACAATGAAATAGAGCAGCCCGTACAGCGTCATGCCCGCCCCTATCCACTGCAACGGCCAGTAACCGGCTGTGCCGAACGCGATCAGCACAATCGCCAGCACCGCAAACAGCACCGCATAAAGATCATTCAATTCAAACCAGGAGGTATGCGGCGCATGGTGCGAATGGTGCCAGCCCCACCCCCAGCCATGCATGATGTACTTATGTGACACTGCCGCGATGATCTCCATCGCCGCCACCGTTAACAGCACAATTCCGGTATTCCAAAGCACAAGCATACTTTCTCCTGGGTGTTTCCCCCTCCTGGGTGTTTCCGGCGGCCGGAAAATCTCCTGTGGTTCCAACAGGATTGGCGCAGCAAAGTATAGCAGTGTTGGTAGCACGGGGATGGGGTACGGATACAAAGGCGGCAACACGCAGAACAAAAACCAGACGAGGGGGAAGCAAAGACGAGATGCAGGCACGTGGCAAGAAATGGTACGCCCTACAGGGCTCGAACCTGTGACCTACGGCTTAGAAGTTCCTAGAACCGCCTTTTAACACAGTAACTTACCGCATCTGACCACGCTCACACGTCCCACGATGCCAAAACATGCAAAGGCTTGGTAAAGGTCACAAACCTTTGCATGTCCCAAATCCGTCCCATCACAATCCTCACCCCATCTTCTCACGTGCTTTGCGCCTGGCGCCTGTTACGCCTAGAATGCTGCCGCTAGATGTACAGATTGGATGACAACTACAGGGTGCATCAATGATTTATAAATCAGAGGAAGAGATATGTTGGATGTTTTGAAAAAGAATGCCTTGTGGGTGATGGTTGTTTGTGTTGCCGCAGTCTGCGCCATCATGCTCTTCTCATGGAACAAGGCGGAGGTTGTGGACTACTCCTCACTGAAAGAGGAAGGCAGCGATAACGTTACGATGCACATCGATAACTGCGTTAACAACTCCAGCCGAGTGATGATCCGCGGGTGGATATACTCTGACAAGTATCCAAAGGAAGGGACTCTGACAGTCACCCTCTCGCCAGGCGATCATGAGTATGTCGTACCTGTGAAGACAGAACTAAGACGCGACGTCTCTACCGCGTTGAAACTCAATCAGGAATTTGAGAGATACGGCTTCTCTGCCTCCATCAGGAAAATTAGAATCCCTGCCGACACCACGGATATCTCAGTCAATATCATTGAGGACGGCACCATAAAAAAGAAGCACTATGCCTGCCAACAATAAAAGGAAAGTTAATGTCTTCTGAAACAGGAAAGATCGGAAAAAACAAAAGAATTAACATCGATGTTATATTCGCCATCATGTTAACCCTGTCGCTGGCTATGACATATGCGTTTTATATGGCATGGAATTCTCCAAGGAGTTTAGCGCCTGACACAAGCGGTGGTGCGCTTAAGTTTTTTCATATAGATTCGTGTGCTTTTGGAGAGAGGGATGTCGCGGTTACTGGCTGGGCTTTTCTGCCGGGCAACTGGAAGATACTGAATAGGGTTTACGCTGAAAAAAGTAATGGGAATATGGTTGAGCTTATGAGTTCATTCCAGCCAAGAAGAGATGTAGGTGATGCATTCAATGTTGGTGGAATGTACGACAAATCAGGATTCATAGCAACTCGTCATGACTCTTCGGCAAGAGAAGATTTTACTAAAAAGTTGTTGATAGTTTCTTTTGACGAGAAAGGAGTTGGTCATGCTGCCACATACACTTGTAAATAAGTGGGTTAAATCATTACTTGTATTATCGATATTGACATACCTTTTATTTATATCTAAAACTGTCAGCCTTCGTGGCGCTGATGATGATCAAGTTTTTCTATCAATTTTCAACTCCGGGCACATCATTGACATTCTTGTGCATAGATTTAATTCATGGAGTGGTAGGTTTTCTTTAGAACTGTTGATGACCTCAACGATTGGTTACCCCATCCTATGGGAAGTTGGAATTCCTATTTCTGTTGCAGCCGTGTGCTATTCCTGCAGCAAAATATCTGGATTCCGCCCTACGGTTGTGCCATTTGCCTTCGCATTGATTCTGTTCGCTACCATGCCTTATCAAATAAATATCGATGCTTCATGGTGGATTACAGGCTTTTATAATTACCTGCTTCCCACTGCAGTTGCGCTATATGTATTCTCAGTGTGCTATTCAGGAGAAGGCGGGAGTTTCAAAAAAATTGTTTGTGCTCTGCTATGTTTCTACTTCCCGTACATGGAACAGGCCGGGCTGGCTTTTGTTGTTGCAATGATTTTCTTTATATGCTATCAGGGGAGGATGTTATCCAGGTTCAATTTAGTGATTACCTTATTGGTTATCATAAACCTAATTATTTGCCTCAAAGCACCCGGCAACGAGAAAAGGTTTGCCCTTGAGGTATGGAGATGGTATCCGCAGTATCAGACTTATGGACTTATCAATAAGCTTTCGCTGGGGTTTGACAAGCTTCACCAGCTGATGACATTCAGATACAATATCCCACTAATAGCACTTATGATTTCAGCATTCTATGTTAGGTGCTCTTATTCTGGCATGAGGAATTCGACGAAGTGTGCATTGTTTATTATTGCAACTTTCATATCAATATCAATTGCTAACTCACTGACTGGTCTATTTTCGGGTGGGTTTATTTTTAATAGCGCTACCGTTGACGCAACTCGTTGGTCTGCTGGTAAAGTCTACATATCATATTTCTATATTTTCGCTGTTATATCATCTCTATTTTTGGTACTTATTGATCTTGTAATGAATGCCAAGTCAAATTGCACACCAATTATAGCGATGCTAATAGGCTTCATGACTGTAACAATGCTTGGCCTTTCGCCTACTGTTTACGCGTCAGGTTATAGAGTTGATTTTATATTCGAGATTATGTGTATAATTTCATGTATGTCGATTATATCTTCATCTGCTAATGGAAAGTAAGAAAAGCCCCTTTCGGGGCTTTTTTAATATCCATAGGGAGACTCACCTACTGCGTCAAGTAAATATCTGGCAGTGCCAGCAGTTACCGTTCCGACGACTGTAAATACCAGGGTAGAGGTGCTGCTTGAATCATATGAATATACAAGCCTTACGGAGTTTTGTGTTGTAAGCATGGCGTTTGCGTAGATCGGGATCTCAAGGAATCCGGCAGCTGAAACGTCAATAGATAACGTGGACTGTGATGCAGTTGCGTTAAATGTACTTGTCGAATTATAGCGATAATAGATTCTTGGTGAAATTCGCTCAGGAAAACGCACAGCCAATCCTCCGCTGTATAAAGAAAACCCATTCCCTGAAATATCCAATCTGTATTGGCTCCTACTGAGCTAACCCCACCAAAGAAAACGCCGTATGTGTGATCAATGAAGTTGTTCCCACAAACTACCACATTCGTTATAGCATAACTCCCTGCTACAAAAATCCCGTATGTTAAATCCGTATTTGTTCCAGTTCCGCGAATGTCGTTAGATGCAATTGTAATGTTTCTACAATACCCAGCACCATCTGTATTCGAAATCCTTACCGATACTGCGCCTGTTTTTTGGCAATTTATAGCATTGCCAGTAATCGACACCCTTTCGCAAAAGGAATCAGATTGGGAAAGCAAATAAATGCAGTTTGTATCACCAGTGATTTCACTATTCCCGGTAATGGCTGTATCGAAACACCCACCCAGCACAGTCTACTATCCGGCGAGAACGACATTGCCCAGCCCACTGGCTTTCTTGCAAACAGGTCGAGAACAACAGCGAGGTATGCCCAGCGTTTGCCTGTCCAGATATAGGTCACATCACCGCACCACACCTGGTTTGGCTCTGTTACGGCGAACTGTCGCTCAAGGTGATTCGGGATAGCAACGTGTGCATGACCGCCACGCTTATATCGGTGAGTCGGCTGCTGGCAACTGACCAGGCCCAGCTCTTTCATGAGCCGGCCAGCAAGCCAGCGCCCTATCTGGTAGCCTCTCTGGGTTGCCATTGTGGCGATGCTTCTTGCTCCGGCCGAACCGTGGCTGATGCCATGCAGCTCAAGTACCTGACTTCGTAACACAGCCCGTCTGCCGTCTGGTTTTTCAGGACGATTTTTCCAGTATTTATAGCTGCTGCGATGAACCCCAAACACATGGCAGAGAGTTGCCACAGGATAACGCGCCCTGAGTTTCCCGATTATCGAGAACTGTTCAGGGAGTCTGACATCAAGAGCGCGGTAGCCTTTTTTAATATTTCGTTTTCTATTTCAATACGTTGTAGCTTTTTCTTCAGCTCACGTATTTCGATTTGTTCCGGTGTTATCGGAGAGGCTTTTGGTGTTTTGCCCTGACGCTCTTCACGCAGTTGCCTGACCCATTTTGTCATCGTGGAAAGACCGACATCCATAGCCTTAGCGGCGTCAGAGACGGTGTAGTTTTGATCGACAACCAACTGAGCGGATTCGCGTTTGAATTCAGGACTAAAATTTCTTCTTTTCATTGGAGCACCTGTGTTGTTCTGAGGTGAGCATATCACCTCTGTTCAGATGGCCAAATTCAGTAAACCACTTCAACAGCGGCTGATTGAAGAATGCCCGGAACCCCTCAAGTCTACCGTAGAGTTCGCGCTGGCAACAGGATTGCGCCGGTCGAACATCGTGGATATGAAATGGCAGCAGATTGACATGCAGCGCAAGGTAGCGTGGATTTATCCAGAGGAGAGCAAATCAGGCAGAGCAATTGGCGTTGCACTGAATGATACGGCGTGCTCAATTCTCCGGAGACAACTGGGACGTCATCACAACTGGGTGTTCGTACACACCGAGTCAGTGAAGAACAGCGAAGGAAAAGTGATGCCGGCCGTCAGGAAGATGCGTGTCGATTCCAATACTGCCTGGCGGGCTGCATTGAAAAGAGCCGGCATTGAAGACTTCCGTTTTCACGACCTGCGGCACACATGGGCGAGTTGGTTAATTCAGGCCGGTGTTCCACTCTCTGCGTTGCAGGAGATGGGTGGCTGGGAAAGCATAGAGATGGTGCAGCGATATGCTCACTTGGCGCCCAACCATTTGACTGAGCACGCACGTCACATTGATGCAATTTTTGGTGCTCGCGTCCCAAATCCGTCCCACGAAGGAAAATTGAAAGTTAGCGGGTGAGGGTAAGTGATTGATTCGTAATGGTACGCCCTACAGGGCTCGAACCTGTGACCTACGGCTTAGAAGGCCGTTGCTCTATCCAACTGAGCTAAGGGCGCATGGGGATGCGGCTGCCGGTAAGCGGCAGTGGGCTCGAATTATACGCACCCGCCCCGGTGAGTCAACGAAATCACACCGGAATCCCATCAGGCGACGAATCCATGTACAACTCAATGAGATATCGTCGCGTCCGCCTGGCCGTTACCTGCCACCGCGGGCAGATTATCTCCACACAGCGCCTGACAGCACGCCCGGCTTCTGACAAAATAGAGGCATTCCCCTGCATAATTACTTTTGATGGACTCCCCCACTGATGGCAGCAACAATTATTGACGGTAAAACGATTGCGCAGCAGGTTCGAAGCGAAGTTGCAGCGCGTGTAAAACAACGTCTGGCGGACGGAAAACGTGCGCCGGGGCTGGCGGTCGTGCTGGTAGGTGAGAACCCCGCCTCGCAAATTTATGTCGGCAGCAAGCGCCGTGCCTGCGAAGAGGTGGGCTTCCTCTCCCGCTCCTACGATCTGCCGGCCAGCACCTCAGAGGCCGACTTGCTGGCGCTGATTGATAAACTGAACAATGACGGTGACATCGACGGCATTCTGGTGCAGTTACCGCTGCCGGCCGGCATCGATAACGTGAAAGTGCTGGAGCGCATCCATCCGGATAAAGACGTGGACGGCTTCCACCCGTATAACGTCGGCCGCCTCTGCCAGCGTGCGCCGAAGTTGCGCCCCTGTACCCCGCGCGGCATCGTGACGCTGCTGGAGCGCTATAACATCGACACCTTCGGCCTGAATGCCGTGGTGGTCGGGGCGTCCAATATCGTTGGCCGTCCGATGAGCATGGAGCTGTTGCTGGCAGGCTGCACCACCACCGTTACCCATCGCTTCACCAAAAACCTGCGCCACCATGTGGAGAACGCCGATCTGCTGGTGGTGGCGGTCGGCAAGCCGAACTTCATCCCGGGTGACTGGATCAAACCGGGTGCGATCGTGGTGGATGTCGGGATCAACCGGCTGGAGAGCGGCAAAGTGGTCGGCGACGTCGATTTTGAGGCGGCGTCTGAGCGCGCCTCCTTTATTACCCCGGTGCCGGGCGGTGTCGGCCCGATGACGGTGGCAACGCTGATCCAAAATACCTTGCAGGCCTGCGAGGAATACCACGACAATAACGCCGGTTAAGCCTTATGCGGCCGCCCCCGGGGCGGCGCACTCATGCACTCTCTGCGCGCCAGGCGCGTTAAGTCAGGAACACGATGGACATTTTTAATCTCGACAATCACCCGCACGTTGAACTGTGCGATCTGCTGAAATTCCAGGGCTGGTGCGAAAGCGGCGCGGCGGCAAAAGCGGTGATTGCCGATGGGCTGGTAAAAGTAAACGGCCAGGTAGAAACCCGCAAGCGCTGCAAAATTGTGGCGGATCAGCAGGTTGAGTTTGACGGCGCGACCGTGGTGGTCAAACCCTGATCCCGTGGCTGCGGCCATAGAAAAGGCGACGCAGAAGCGTCGCCTTTTTTTATGCTGCTTTTTTGCTATTCGTTCAGCTTACTTACGACGCCAGCTGGTGCCCTGCGGGCCATCTTCCAGAATGATGCCGAGCGCGTTGAGCTGGTCACGGGCGGAATCCGCCATCGCCCAGTCTTTCGCGGCACGCGCGTCATTACGCTGTTTGATCAGCGCCTCAATCTGCGCCACATCGCCCTCGTCCGCCTGCGCCCCGCCCTGAAGGAACTGCTCCGGTTCCTGCGCTAGCAAGCCCAGCACGCCCGCCAGGTGGCGCAGCTCAGCCGCCAGCCCGTTCGCGGCGGCCATGTCTTCGGCTTTCAGGCGGTTCACTTCACGCGCCATGTCAAACAGCACCGAATAGGCTTCCGGCGTGTTGAAGTCATCATCCATTGCCTCACGGAAACGGGTGACAAACGCCTCGCCCCCGGCCGGTGCGGCGGCGTTATCCGTGCCGCGCAACGCCGTGTAGAGCCGCTCCAGCGAGGTACGTGCCTGTTTCAGGTTCTCTTCACTGTAGTTGAGCTGGCTGCGGTAGTGGCCGGACATCAGGAAGTAGCGCACGGTTTCGGCGTCGTAATAAGCCAGCACATCCCGCACGGTAAAGAAGTTGTTCAGCGATTTGGACATCTTCTCGCGATCCACCATCACCATGCCGGAATGCATCCAGTAGTTAACGTACGGGCCGTCGTGGGCGCAGGTGGACTGGGCGATCTCGTTCTCATGGTGCGGGAACATCAGATCGGAGCCGCCGCCGTGGATGTCGAAGTGGTGGCCAAGCTGTTTGCTGTTCATTGCCGAGCACTCAATATGCCAGCCCGGGCGCCCCTCGCCCCACGGCGACGGCCAGCTCGGTTCACCCGGCTTGGACATTTTCCACAGCACGAAGTCCATCGGGTTGCGTTTTACCTCGGCGATTTCCACGCGAGCGCCCGCCTGCAGCTGCTCCAGATCCTGGCGCGACAGCAGGCCATAATCCGGGTCGCTGTCTACGGCGAACATCACATCGCCGTTGGAGGCCACATACGCGTGGTCACGCGCGATAAGTTCCGTCACCAGCTCAATGATGTCGGCGATATGGCGGGTGGCGCGCGGCTCCTCATCCGGCGGCAGGATCTTCAGCGCGTCGAAATCGGCGTGCATCTCGGCGATCATGCGGGTGGTCAGCACCTCGCTGCTTTCGCCGTTCTCATTGGCACGTTTGATGATCTTGTCATCAATATCGGTGATGTTACGCACATACTTCAGGCGATAGCCGCTGTAACGCAGGTAACGCGCCACCACGTCAAACGCGACGAACGTCCGGCCGTGGCCGATGTGACAGAGGTCGTAAACGGTGATGCCACACACGTACATGCCGACGGTTCCGGCATGGATAGGTTTGAATTCCTCTTTTTGGCGACTCAGGGTGTTATATATTTTCAGCATCAGGTCATTCCATGGTTTACATGTGTGGATGGCAATCAACAGGGGTGAAAAAATCCGCCGGGATCTTCACCGAAAGGCGTATTGAACCTTGAACGTCCGGTGTTTGCAACATCCGGCCGGTTTCCCTCGCATAAGCATATCAGCAAACATGCTAATCCTCCCGCTGCTGACGCCCGCCGCCGGTTTATGTTATAAAAGCCCTCTATTGTGCAGGCCGCCCCGCGGCGCACACCTTCAATCAAGCAGGATGAACTATTATGGTTACTTTCCACACTAATCACGGTGACATCGTCATCAACACCTTCGCAGACAAAGCGCCGGCAACCGTTGAAAACTTCCTGAACTACTGCCGTAAAGGGTTCTACGACAACACCATTTTCCACCGCGTGATCAATGGCTTCATGGTTCAGGGCGGCGGCTTTGAGCCGGGCATGAAACAGAAAGCCACCGACGCACCAATCAACAACGAAGCCAACAACGGCCTGAAAAACACCCGCGGCACCCTGGCGATGGCGCGCACCAACGACCCGCACTCAGCGACTGCCCAGTTCTTCATCAACGTGGTAGATAACGACTTCCTGAACTTCCGCGGTGAAAACGCGCAGGGCTGGGGCTACTGTGTGTTCGCCGAAGTGGTGGAAGGCCTGGACGTGGTTGACAAGATCAAGGCTGTGCCGACCGGCCGCAGCGGCATGCATCAGGACGTGCCGAAAGAAGATGTGGTGATCACCAGCGTGACCGTCAGCGAGTAAGGTTAGCCCCGCGGCATGACCACACTGTTTATCGCTGATTTGCATCTGAGCGTACAGGAACCGGCAATTACTGCCGGTTTTCTGCGTTTTCTGGCCGGTGAAGCGCGCCGCGCCGAGGCGCTGTATATCCTGGGCGATCTGTTTGAAGCCTGGATCGGGGACGACGACCCGCAACCGCTGCACGCGGAGATTGCGGCCGCGCTGAAGGCGCTGGTTAACAGCGGCGTGCCCTGCTACTTCATCCACGGCAACCGGGATTTCCTGCTCGGCCGGCGTTTTGCCCGCGCCAGTGGCATGACGCTGCTGCCGGAAGAACAGGTGCTGACGCTGTATGGCCGCCGGGTGCTGATTATGCACGGCGACACCCTGTGCACGGACGATGAAGGCTACCAGCGTTTCCGTAAAAAAGTGCGTAATCCGCTGATTCAGCGGCTGTTCCTTGCCCTGCCGTTACGCCTGCGCCTGAGGATTGCCGGTAAGATGCGCGCCGACAGCCAGCAGGCTAACCAATTGAAATCGATGGCGATCATGGACGTCAACCCACAGGCCGTGTCGGACACGATGCGCCGCCATCAGGTACACTGGCTGATCCACGGCCATACCCACCGCCCGGCGATCCACACCCTTGCCCTGCCGGATGGCGAGGCGCACCGCGCGGTACTGGGTGCCTGGCATCAGGAAGGATCGATGATCGCTGTCAGCCCGCAGGGGATTGATCTGGTCACGTTCCCGTTCTGACTCAGACCGGCACGCCGCTGTGAAAGCGGAACTGCTCGTCCGGGGCCATGATCAGTTCAGCCTCAATCCGCCCCAGTTCTTCCACCCGATCGGTAATATCTTCCCCGGCATATTGCTGTGCCAGTGACAGGTAATCCTGATAGTGGCGTGCTTCAGAGCGCAGCAGCGACAGATAGAACCGCCGCAGTTCCTGATCCAGATGCGGGGCAATCGCCGCGAAACGCTCACAGGATCGCGCCTCGATATAGGCCCCGATGATCAGCCTGTCCACCAGCAACCCCAGCTCATCCTGATGGCGGACATGCTTCAGCAGGCCGTTGGCGTAGCGTGACGGCGACAGCACGGTGTAGGCCACATTGCGCCGGGTCATGATCTCCACCACCTGCTCGAAGTGGTGCAGCTCCTCACGCGCCAGGCGGGCCGCGCAGATCAGCAGCTCGGTGCGGTCGAGGTAGCGGGTCATCAGCGCCATCGCCGAGGCCGCCGCTTTCTTCTCGCAGTTGGCGTGATCGATCAGCAGAATATCCTGCTGGGTAAGCGCCACATCGATCCAGCGCGCCGGCGTTTTGCAGTGCAGAAAGGCGTGAATCGGGGCCAGAAGGGCGTCAGTCATAAGGTATTGTCCTGCTTAATGGTTTTGTGGCGATTATACAAATTACCCCTGGCTTTCCCAGCCTCCGGCAGCGACGCAACCGTTTTCCTTGCGGATTTGCCATGCTATTATTTGCGCCCTCTCCGCCAGATACAACCCCTCTGGCGACGCCAGCATATTCACAGGAGCATTACAGGCATGTCATCCAACCTTTCCCCGGCAAATGTCGCCCTCGTCATGGGGTCCAAGAGTGACTGGGCTACCATGCAATTTGCCGCTGAAATCCTCACCACGCTGAATGTCGCGTTCCACGTTGAAGTGGTCTCTGCCCACCGCACGCCGGACAAACTGTTCAGCTTTGCTGAGCAGGCCGCCGCCAACGGGTTTGACGTGATCATCGCCGGTGCAGGCGGCGCGGCGCATCTGCCGGGCATGCTGGCCGCGAAAACGCTGGTGCCGGTACTGGGTGTGCCGGTGCAGAGTGCCGCGCTGAGCGGCGTGGACAGCCTCTACTCCATTGTGCAGATGCCGCGCGGCATCCCGGTCGGCACGCTGGCGATCGGCAAAGCCGGGGCCGCCAACGCCGCCCTGCTGGCCGCGCAGATCCTGGCCCTGCATGATGCGGAACTGGCGTCACGCCTGGCCGCCTGGCGTCAGGCGCAGACCGATGAGGTGCTGAATAACCCTGACCCGCGGGAGGAGGCATGAAGCCGGTTTGCGTACTGGGCAACGGCCAGCTGGGCCGGATGCTGCGTCAGGCCGGGGAGCCGCTGGGCATCGCGGTTTACCCGGTCGGGCTGGACGCCGAGCCGGAAGCGGTGCCGTTCCGCCAGAGCGTGATCACTGCCGAGATTGAGCGCTGGCCGGAAACCGCCCTCACCCGTGAGCTGGCCGGCCACCCGGCATTTGTTAACCGCGACATCTTCCCGCGCCTCGCCGATCGCCTGACGCAGAAACAGTTGCTGGATCAGCTCGGCCTGGCTACCGCGCCTTGGCAGCTGCTGGCGTCCGCCGCCGAGTGGCCGCAGGTGTTTGCCGCACTGGGTGAACTGGCGATCGTCAAGCGCCGCGTCGGCGGCTATGACGGCCGCGGCCAGTGGCGGCTGCGCGCCGACGAGGCGCACACCCTGCCGGACGACTGCTACGGCGAGTGCATCGTCGAGCAGGGGATCAACTTCTCCGGGGAAGTGTCGCTGGTGGGCGCGCGTGCGCATGACGGCAGCATGGTGTTCTACCCGTTGACGCATAACCTGCATCAGGACGGCATCCTGCGTACCAGCGTGGCACTGCCGACGCCGGACATCGCGCTGCAACAGCAGGCCGAGTCGATGCTCTCTGCGATTATGCAGGAGCTGGGCTATGTGGGCGTGATGGCGATGGAGTGCTTTGTGGTGGAAGGCGGGTTGCTGATCAACGAACTGGCCCCGCGCGTTCACAACAGCGGCCACTGGACGCAGGACGGCGCGTCGATCAGCCAGTTTGAGCTGCACCTGCGGGCGATTCTCAACCTGCCGCTGCCGGTGCCGGTGGTCAGTGCGCCGTCAGTGATGGTGAACCTGATCGGCACGGACGTAAACATTGACTGGCTCAGCCTGCCGCTGGTCAACCTGCACTGGTATGAGAAAGAGGTACGCCCGGGCCGTAAGGTCGGTCACCTTAACCTCAATGACCCAGACCGGGTGCTGATCACACAGACGCTGAGCGATCTGGTGCCGATGCTGCCGGAAGCGTACCGCAGCGGCATTGAATGGGCGCAGAGTAAGCTGTAACAGTTCGCGCCCCTGCCTCTTCCGCCGTTTGGCATTGACGCAGGGGCGCGGTTTTCACCCTTCGCTTTACCTTTCCTGATTTACCCCTCCTGATTTACCCCTCATAGTGCCGGAACAGCGCCCGGCCGCGCAGTAACCGCACGCCCAGCCAGCCCCCGCACAGCGACAGCAGCAGCGCACTCAGCAGCGGCAGCAGCCACCAGAGCATGAAGTCCGGTTCCCACGGGAAGTCGAAGACCTGCGTCTGCAACAGCCACAGCGCCGCCTCCGCGCCCACCGCCGCCGCCACGCCGGCTACCAGCCCCAGCACTGCGAACTCGCACCAGAGCGTACCGCGCAGCAGCCGTTTGCCCGCGCCCAGCGTGCGGTAGACCACCAGCTCCTGCCGCCGCTGGCGCATCCCGACCTGAATCTGCGCCAGCAACAGCAGGGTGCCGCACACCATCACCAGCACCACCATCACCTCCAGCGCCCGGCTCACCTGCGACAGCACCTGCCCGACCTGTTTCAGGATCGCGCCGATGTCCAGCAGGCTCAGGGTCGGGAACCGGCGGTTGAGATCAGTCAGCATCCGGCTGTCACCGTGGTAGCGGAAACTGGTCAGCCAGGTCTGCGGCTGCGTATCCAGCGCGCCCGGCGGGAAGATAAAGTAAAAGTTAGGGCGCAGGCTCTCCCAGTCCACTTTGCGCACGCTGCTGATGGTGGCGGAGAAGTCCTGTGTGTCGCCGCTGAAGGTGACGCGGTCGCCCAGCGTCAGCCCCAGCCGATCCGCCACGCCCTGTTCAATCGAGACTTCCCCCGCTTTTGGCGGCCACTGCCCGGCCACCAGCGGATTGTGCGCCGGTAAATCCTTCTGCCAGGTCAGGTTCAGCTCGCGGCTCACCGCTTCCCCGCCCGGATCGCTCTCCTTCACCCGTTCGGTGGCGACCTCGTCGTTGATTTTGGTCAGCCGCACCCGCACCACCGGGTAGAAGGTCGAGGGCTGCACCTGATGCTGTTGCAGGAACGCCGTGACCGGCGGCAATTGATCCTGCGTCATGTTCAGCAGGAAGAAGTTGGGACTTTCCGGCGGCAGTTGCTGTTGCCAGCGGTCCAGCAGATCGCCGCGCATCACCAGCAGCAGCGCCAGCAACATAAATGACATGGAGAACGCCGCCAGCTGGCTCAGCGTCACCCACGGCTGGCGCAGCAGGCGGTTTACCGCCAGCCGCAGTGCCAGTTGCCGCACCGTAAGGCGCTTCAGCAGCAGCAGTCCGCCCCAGCCAATCACGCCCAGCAGCAGCGCCAGTACCAGAATGCCCGCCAGCAGCGACCAGAGCAGGCGGCTGCCGCCCACCAGCCACGCCAGCAGGCCGACTACCACCAGCAGGATAGTGGGCAGGTAATATTTCAGCGGCCAGACGTTGGAGACCGCATCCCGCCGCAGCACCCGCAACGGCTGGGTCGCCAGCAGTTGCCGGTACGGGCGCAGGCCAATCAGCAGGGAGATCATCACCAGGGCGCCCAGCGCCCAGAGCCACGGCCAGCCGCCCGCGGAGGGCAGTTGTGCAGGCAGTACCGGTGCCAGCGCCCGCATCAATCCCCATTCGAACAGCTTGCCGATGGCGCTGCCCGCCAGCGCTGCCAGCGCCAGCACCGAGAGCCACTGGCCGACAATCAGTTTCTGTAAGGCGCGCCGCCCGGCCCCCAGGGTTTTCAGCACCGCAATCAAATCGTAGCGGCTGCGGCAGTAGTGGCTCATCGCCACCGCCACCGCGGCCACCGACAGCAGCAGCGTCAGCAGCGCCGACAGCAGCAGGAATTGCTGGGAGCGTTGCAGGGATTTGCTCAGCGCGCCCTCTGACTCCTCCAGCCCATACCAGCGCTGATCGGGTTTGAGTTGCGGCTTCAGGCTGTTACCGTAGCGCTCCAGCGCGTCCGGGGTGCCGGCAAACAGGTAGCGGTAAGTCAGGCGGCTGCCGGGCTGGATCGCGCCGGTTTTCGCCGCGTCGCTGATGTCCATGATAAGCCTGGGGGCCATCTGGAACGGGTTAAACCCGGCGTCCGGCTCTTGCACCACCACCCCGGCGATACGCAACGTGGTGTCGCCGACATCGAGGTTATCACCGACTTTTTTATCCAGCAGCGCCAGCAAACGCGGCGCGACCAGCACTGCGCCGGGCGCCACCCGCTGCCCCGGTGGGTCAGTTTGCAACGTGCCGTAGAGTGGGTAGGCGTTATCGGTGGCTTTGACTGAGGCGAGTTGCGGCCGATCCCCGGCGTAGGTCATGGTCATGAAGGTCATCTGCCGGCTGACCGTCAGCCCCTGCTGACGCGCTTCCAACAGCCAGCCCTCCGGCACCGGGTGGGCACTGCGCAATACCCGGTCGGCCGCCAGAAAATCGCGGCTTTGCTGGCTCAGCCCTTTTTCCATCCGGTCACTGATGGTGCCGAGCGACAGCACACAGGCCACTGCCAGCGTCAGCGCCAGCCAGACAATCAACAGCGAGGGCGAGCGCCACTCGCGCCAGAACCAGCGCCAGATCATGCTTCCTCCTGCAATTTGCCGTCACGCAGCCGCAGGCGACGCTGGCAACGGGCCGCCAGTTGCGCATCGTGGGTCACCAGAATCAGCGTGGTGGCGTAGTCGCGATTCAGGGAGAACAGCAGATCGGCGATGCGGTCGCCGGTCTGGCGGTCGAGGTTGCCGGTCGGCTCATCGGCAAACAGCACTTTCGGGTGGCCGATAAAGGCCCGCGCCAGCGCCACCCGCTGCTGCTCGCCGCCGGAGAGCTGCGCCGGCAGGTGGGTCATCCGCTGCCCCAGCCCCAGCTGTTCCAGCAACTGACCCGCCTGTTCACGGCTTTTGGCCTCGCTGTCGCCCCGCAGCAACGCCGGCAGTTGCACGTTCTCCAGCGCGTTCAGCGTCGGCACCAGCATGAATGACTGGAACACAAACCCGACATTCTGCGCCCGCAGCGCGGCCCGCCCCTCTTCATCCAGCGCGGGCAGGGAGTGCCCCAGCAGCCGCACGTCGCCTTCGCTGCCGTCATCCAGCCCGGCGAGGATCCCGAGCAGCGTGGACTTGCCGGAGCCGGACTCGCCAATCAGTGCCAGGGTCTGCGCGGGTTTGACAAGCAGGTCAACTCCGGTAAGGATGGAAAGCCTGTGCTCACCCTGACCGACGTGTTTACTAAGATGATGAACTTCAAGAACGTTTTCCGCTGGCATCTTCCCTTCCTTTTGCTGTTGGGAGTATTCAGTGTACGGGCAGCCGCTGCCGATACCCTGTTGATTTTAGGCGATAGTTTAAGCGCCGGTTACCGCATTCCCCTTGAGAACGCCTGGCCGTCACTGCTGGCAGACAAGTGGCAGGCCTCGCCCGGCGCGCCAAAGGTGGTGAACGCCAGCATCAGCGGCGACACCGCCACCCAGGGGCTGGCGCGCCTGCCCGCCCTGTTGAAAAAGCACCAGCCGCGCTGGGTGTTGATTGAATTGGGTGCGAATGACGGCCTGCGCGGCTTTGCGCCGCAAGACATTCAGCAAACCCTGAGCAAGATTATTACCCTGGTGAAGCAGGCGGATGCCCAGCCATTGCTGATGCAGATCCGCTTGCCGCCCAACTACGGGCGCCGTTACGGCGATGCGTTTTACGCTATCTACCCGGCGCTGGCGGCGCAGTACAAAGTGCCGCTGCTGCCGTTTTTCATGGAACAGGTCGCGATCAAGCCGCAGTGGATGCAGGAAGATGGCCTCCATCCCAACCGGGATGCCCAGCCGTTTATTGCCGGCTGGATGGCTGAGCGCCTGAATCCTTTAGTAAATCATGCGTCTTGAGAAATAGGGCCCTTTGACAGGTAAAGTTATGCAAAAAGCGGTATTGATTACCGGCTGCTCCAGCGGCATCGGCCTGATTGCGGCCCAGGAGCTACGCAACCGCGGTTACCGGGTGCTGGCGGCCTGCCGCAAAGAAGAGGATGTCGGCAACCTGTGCCAGCTCGGGTTTGAGAGCCTGGTGCTGGATCTGGATGACCCGGCCAGCGTCGATCGCGCCGCTGATGAGGTAATGGCGCTGACCGGCAACCGGCTGTATGGCCTGTTCAACAACGCCGGGTTCGGCGTTTACGGCCCGCTCAACACCCTGAGCCGCAGCCAGCTGGAGGGGCAGTTTGCCAGCAACCTGTTCGGCGTCCACCAGTTAACCATGCGCCTGCTGCCGGCGATGCTGCCGCACGGCGAGGGGCGCATCATCCAGACCAGCTCGGTGATGGGGCTGGTCAGCACCCCCGGCCGCGGTGCCTACGCCGCCAGCAAATATGCGCTGGAGGCGTGGTCTGACACGCTGCGCATGGAGCTGCACGGCACCGGCATTCAGGTCAGCCTGATTGAGCCCGGCCCGCTGAGCACCCGCTTCACCCAGAACGTTAACCAGTCACAACACGATAAGCCGGTCAAAAATCCGGGCATTGCCGCACGTTTCACCCTGCCGCCGGAGGCGGTATTGCCCAAATTGCGCCATGCTTTAGAGAGCCCGTCTGCCCGCCTGCGCTACCCGGTGACCTTAGTGGCCCATGCGCTCGGCCTGCTGCGCCGGGTGCTGCCGGGCCGCGTGCTGGATGTGCTGCTGCGCGGCGGCGGCGGGTAAATCAATCGGACCGGGGGGTTGAAGCGCCACAGGCCGCCCCCATCTACCGTTAAAACGGATGAGAGAGAATGTCATGCTAGCACAAGCCACAGTTGTAGAGATTACCGAAGCCAACCTGCACCAGACGCTGGAACAGTCGATGTCTGTCCCGGTGCTGTTCTATTTCTGGTCTGAGCGCAGCCCGCATTGCCAGGAGCTCACTCCGCTGCTCGACCGGCTGGCCGCCGACTACGCCGGGCAGTTCGTGCTGGCAAAAGTGGATTGTGACGCACAACAAATGGTCGCTTCCCAGTTCGGCCTGCGCTCCATCCCGACGGTGTACCTGTTCAAAGAGGGCCAGCCGGTAGACGGCTTCCAGGGGCCGCAGCCGGAAGCGGCAGTACGCGCCCTGCTGGAAAAAGTGCTGCCGAAACCGGAAGAGCTGAAGGCCGCCGAAGGCGCGGAACTGATGCAGGAAGGGCGTTACAGCGAGGCGTTGCCGCTGCTGAAAGAGGCGTGGCAGCTCAGCAACCAGAACAGCGAGATCGGTTTCCTGCTGGCGGAAACTCAGTTGCAGCTGAACCGCAGTGACGATGCCGAAGCAGTGCTGGCGGTGGTGCCGTTGCAGGACCGCGACACCCGTTACCAGGGGCTGGTGGCGCAGATTGAACTGCTGAAGCAGGCCGCTGACACCCCGGAGATTCAGCAACTGCAACAGCAGATGGCAGAGACCCCGGACGATGCCGATCTGGCGCTGAAACTCGCGCTGCAACTGCATCAGGTCGGGCGCAATGAAGAGGCGCTGGAACTGCTGATGGGCTTCCTGAAAAAAGATCTGGCGGCAGCCAACGGCGGCGCACGTAAAACGCTGATGGACATTCTCGCGGCGCTGGGCACCGGTGATGCGCTGGCGGCGAAATACCGCCGCCAGCTCTATTCACTGCTTTACTGATTCCGCCCCGATCCATCACCCCGGAGCCGGCTGTTCTGGCCGGCTCCCCGCCCTTTTCATCCTGTTCTTATGCACTTTTTCCGTTTTTCTTACCCATCATCGCCGGTTCCTTGCCCGTGTTCGCCATCAGGTTCATGATCCGCCGGTTAAGGCGAAAGGGTTTCGCCTGTGATCCTCAGGACTGACTGACAGGAGTGTGACTATGTTTACCGTGATTCCGATTATTGTGGTGCTGGCGCTGGTGATTGTGTTTGCCGGGGTCAAAACGGTGCCGCAGGGCTACCAGTGGACGGTAGAGCGGTTCGGCCGCTACACCAAAACGCTGATGCCCGGCCTGAACCTGGTGGTGCCGTTTATGGACCGCGTCGGCCGTAAAATCAACATGATGGAGCAGGTGCTGGATATTCCCTCGCAGGAGATTATCTCGCGTGATAACGCCAACGTCTCGATTGACGCGGTCTGCTTTATTCAGGTGATTGACCCGGCACGCGCCGCCTATGAGGTGAGCAACCTGGAGCTGGCGATTGTAAACCTGACGATGACCAACATCCGTACCGTGCTCGGCTCGATGGAGCTTGACGAGATGCTGTCGCAGCGTGACAACATCAATACCCGGCTGTTGCAGATTGTGGATGAGGCCACCAATCCGTGGGGCATCAAGATCACCCGCATCGAGATCCGCGACGTGCGCCCACCGGCAGAACTGATTGACTCGATGAACGCCCAGATGAAGGCAGAACGTACCAAACGCGCCTATATTCTGGAGGCGGAAGGGGTGCGGCAGGCGGCGATCCTGCGCGCTGAGGGGGACAAGCAGTCCCAGATCCTGAAAGCGGAAGGGGAGCGCCAGTCGGCCTTCCTGCAGGCTGAGGCTCGCGAACGGGCGGCCCTGGCGGAAGCGCAGGCTACCCAGCTGGTTTCTGAGGCGATCGCCGCCGGGAACATTCAGGCGATCAACTATTTCGTGGCACAGAAATACACCGATGCGTTGCAGCAGATCGGCTCGGCGCCCAACAGCAAAGTGATCATGATGCCGGTGGATGCCACCAGCCTGATGGGGTCGATTGGCGGCATCGCGGAGTTACTGGGCGAAACCAAAGGAAAATAATCATGTGGCAGACGCTGGTGATTCACCCCCATTGGTTCTGGCTGTCGCTGGGCGGCGTGCTGCTGGTGGCGGAGATGCTTGGGGCCGGCGGTTACCTGCTCTGGAGCGGCATGGCCGCGATGCTGACCGGGCTGCTGGTGTGGATTATCCCGCTGGGCTGGGAGGCACAAGCGCTGATCTTCGCCCTGCTGACCCTGCTGGCGGCGGCAGGCTGGTGGTACTGGCTGTCACGCCGTTCTGCTGAGCGCCCTGCCCGGCGGCTCAACCGGCGCGGCGAGCAGTTAATCGGCACCCGCGCTACCGTGGCGTCGCCGTTACAGAATGGCTATGGCCGCATCACCATCGGTGACAGCAGCTGGCGCATGCACTGCGCCCAGCCGGTACAGCCGGGTGAGGAAGTCGAGGTGGTGGCGGTCGAGGGCATCACGCTTGAAGTGCGACCCGTCCCGCCACGCTGACCGTTACGCCTGCGCTGCCGGGGGGCAGCAGCCGGTATCGATGCCGATCAGGTTATTAATGATCGGGCAGCTCGCCCCCGCATCCCCCGGGCATTGCGCCGCCAGGTCCAGCAGCCGCGCCTGCATCTTCTGCAACTCTTCAATGTGCCGCCCAATCTCGGCGGCCTTTTCCAGCGTCCGCGCTTTGACATCCGCACTGTGGCGATCCGGGTTATGGAACAGTGCCAGCAGCTCCCGGCACTCATCCAGCGTGAACCCAACCTGCCGTGCCTGGCGCAGCAGCGTCAGTTCCTCGATATGTTTTACACTGTAACTGCGGTAGCCGTTCTCACTGCGCGCCGGCAGGGTGACCAACCCTTTCTCTTCGTAGAAGCGAATCGCCTTGCTGGTCAGGCCGGTTTTTTTCGCCACGTCACTGATGTTCATGTTACTGCCCCTTGACCTTCCTGTTACTGGAAGGTTTATTCTGTCACAAGTCGGAATACCCGTACACTTATCATACCGGCCCCAGCGGCCGGTGAGAGGAGGAGATCATGTCAACCACTACCCTGCTCGCCCTGAATGGGCTGAGCTGTCAGCACTGCGTGAAGCGGGTGCAAAGCACGCTGGATGCGCTGCCGGATGTCAGCGCAGCCGACGTCGGATTGCACTATGCCCGCGTCAGCGGTACGGCCCCGGCGGAGCAGTTGATCCAGAGTATCGAACAGGCTGGGTATCAGGCCACGCTGGCTGACCAGGCCGACACCGAACTTACCCTCAGCGGGCTGAGCTGCGGCCACTGCATCGGGGCGGTGCAAAAAGCATTACGCGCCGTGCCGGGCGTGGAAGTCGCCGACGTGACGCTGGAACGCGCGCGGGTGTTTGGCGAGGCCGACCCGGCTCAGCTTATTGCCGCCGTGACGGAGGCCGGTTACCAGGCCACGGAGAGCAGCCGCTCAAAAACTGAGCCGCTGCCCGATGCAGCGCCCTCCCTGCCGGAACACGCGGCGGCGGCTCAGAACACGGTTCCGGCAACGGCCGCCCCGTATGCCGATGCGCAACAGGCGGCAGATATACACAGCCACCACCTGCTGATCAGCGGCATGAGCTGTGCCAGCTGTGTCAGTAAAGTCCATCAGGCGTTGCAACAGGTGCCCGGCGTGGATCAGGCGCGGGTGAACCTCGCCGATCGCAGCGCGCTGGTCACCGGCGAGCCGGACGAGGCGGCGTTGATCGCCGCCGTGGCCGCCGCCGGGTATGGCGCGGAGATTATTGAAGATGACGCCGAACGGCGCGAACGCCAGCAGCAGACCAACCGTGCGGCGTTCCGGCGGTTCAGCTGGCAGGCGGCGCTGGCGCTGGCGGTGGGCATTCCGCTGATGGCCTGGGGTCTGTTTGGCGGCACGATGGCGGTGACTGCGCAGAACCAGACCGCCTGGCTGATGGTCGGGGTAGTGACGCTGGCGGTGATGTGCATCGCCGGTGGGCATTTCTACCGTAACGCCTGGCTGAGCCTGACCCACCGCAGCGCCACCATGGATACGCTGATCGCGCTGGGTACCGGCGCGGCCTGGATTTATTCGATCATCGTTAACCTGTGGCCGCAGCATTTTCCGCCGCAGGCGCGCCATCTCTATTACGAAGCCAGCGTGATGATCATCGGCCTGATTAACCTCGGCCATGCGCTGGAGCAGCGCGCGCGCCAGCGATCCTCCCAGGCGCTGGAGCGGTTGCTGGATCTGACCCCGCCCACCGCCCGGGTGGTGGATGATCAGGGTGAACGCACGCTGCCGCTGGCGGAGGTGCAGCCGGGCATGGCGCTGCGGCTGACCACCGGTGACCGGGTGCCGGTAGACGGCGAAGTATTACGCGGCGAAGTCTGGGTAGACGAAGCGATGCTGACCGGGGAACCGGTGGCGCAACACAAAGCCGCAGGCGGCCGCCTGCACGCCGGGACACAAATCACCGACGGCAGCGTGGTGTTTCGCGCCGAGGCAGTCGGCAACCAGACCACGCTGGCACGCATTATCCGGCTGGTGCGCCAGGCGCAGAGCAGCAAACCGGAGATCGGCCGGCTGGCGGATAAGATCTCGGCGGTGTTTGTGCCGGTCGTGGTGCTGATCGCCCTGTTCAGCGCGCTGCTCTGGTACCTGTTCGGCCCCGAGCCACAGGGCATCTATATGCTGGTGGTGGTCACCACAGTGCTGATCATCGCCTGCCCGTGCGCGCTGGGGCTGGCGACGCCGATGTCGATCATCGCCGGGGTTGGCCGTGCGGCGGAACTGGGCGTGCTGATCCGCGATGCGGATGCCCTGCAAAAGGCCAGCACCCTTGATACGCTGGTGTTTGACAAGACCGGCACCCTGACGCTGGGGCAGCCGACGATCACCGCCATTGAGACGGTGAACGGCATGGCAGAACCTCAGGCGCTGCGCTGGGCCGCTGCGCTGGAGCAGGGCTCCCATCACCCGCTGGCCCAGGCGATTCTGGCACGCGCCGGTGAACAGCAACTGCCGGAAGCCGTGGATTTCCGCACGCTGGGCGGGCTGGGGCTGCAAGGCACGGTGGAAGGCCGGGTGCTGTTGCTGGGTAACCCGGCATTGATGGCACAGCAGCAGGTGGACATCACCGCGCTGGAGGCGGCGCTGCAACAGCACACGGCGCAGGGTGCCACGCCGGTACTGCTGGCGGTGGACGGCCAACCGGCCGCCTTATTCGCGCTGCGCGACCCGCTGCGGGCAGACAGCCAACAGGCTTTGCAACGCCTGCACCAGCAGGGCTACCGGCTGGTGATGCTGACCGGGGATAACCCGCACACCGCCGCCGCCATTGCGCGCGAGGCCGGGATTGATCAGGTGATCGCCGGGGTGCTGCCGGACGGCAAAGCTGATGCCATTCTGCGCCTGCAACAGGCCGGGCACCGGGTGGCGATGGTGGGTGACGGCATCAATGACGCCCCGGCGCTGGCGCAGGCGGAAGTCGGCATTGCCATGGGCGGCGGCAGCGATGTGGCGATAGAGTCCGCCGCGGTGACGCTGATGCGGCCGTCGCTGGCTGGGGTCGCTGATGCGATTGCGCTCTCCCGCGCCACGCTGCGCAATATGAAGCAGAACCTGCTCGGTGCGTTCATCTATAACAGCCTCGGTATTCCGGTGGCGGCCGGGGTGCTCTACCCATTCACCGGCTCGCTGCTCAGCCCGGTGATCGCCGGCGCGGCAATGGCGCTTTCGTCCATTACCGTGGTGGCCAACGCCAACCGGCTGCTGCGCTTTACGCCTGAAAAAGCCTTACGAAATAAATAAGCGGTTCCGGCCGGGCACCCTGCCCGGCCTGCGAATTCAGCCTAATCCCCCTACACCTGCGCGGCGCGAGCGGGTAGCATGGAACCCTTACTGATTGGGAGCCTCGTCGTATGGGTAACATGCTGTACCGTCTTGCCACCTTTCTCGGCCTGATTTCGCCGATGGCTTACGCCTACCCGGCCATTGACCTCAGCCTGCCGGGCGATCGCCATTTTCATCTGGTGGGCAGCATCCATATGGGCACCATGGACATGTCCCCGCTGCCGGAAACGTTGCTGGCGCGGCTGAAAACGGCGGATGCGCTGATTGTGGAAGCGGACATCAGCGGCAGCGAGTCGCCGTTTGGCGAGCCGGTACCGCAACCGCCGCTGGCCGAGCGCCTGCCGGCTGACCAGTATCAGCGCTTTCTCGCCATTTGTGACACGCTTTCGGCCAATGAGGCGCAGCTTGACCCGCTGCCCGCGTGGCAGGTGGCGCTGATGTTACAGGCGCGGCAGGCGCAACAGCTCGGCCTGCGGCCGGAGTATGGCGTTGATTATCAGTTGATTGCGGCCGCCCACACCGGGCACAAACGCATTATTGAGCTGGAGGGGCCGCAGCAGCAGGTTGAGCTGTTGCTGAAACTGCCGCAGGACGGGCTGATGCTGCTGGAAGACACCCTGACCCACTGGCACACCAACGCCCGCCTGTTGCAGACCATGATGGGCTGGTGGATGGACAACTCCCCCCGGGCGCTGAAGAAGGTGCTGCCTTCAACCTTCAGTAATGATCTGTATGACGTGCTGATGCACCAGCGCAACCAGCGCTGGCAACAGCAACTGGCGGCGTTACCGGCCGGGCATTATGTGGTGGCGGTAGGGGCGCTGCATCTGTATGGCGAAGGGAATTTGCCGGCGTTATTGAAAGCGGGCAGTGGCGCGGCCTAAAAAAGAGGCCAATATCGCTATTGGCCGTCAAAGAGGAATGACTTTTTTATTGATTATGGGCTTCAGCCCGCCCGGAAGGCGGTGCCGGCGGCGCTAGGGTATCAACCCGGTGAATAGGTTTGCAACCTTCATCCTGCGCTTTCCGGCCCGGCAATAGCAGAAACGCTATTTTCCGGCAACGAATCAAAACATTACCCGGCTCTTTTTTTAACCTGCGTCAGGCCGCATGTTCAGCGGCAACGGCAACCACTTCAGGCGGAGACTATGACACCGGCAATTACACTCCTTGAGAAACAGAAGGTGAAATTCACCCTTCATCCTTATGAGCATGACAGCCATGACACCCACTTTGGCGATGAGGCGGTGCGCAAACTGGGGCTGGATGCCCGCCAGGTGTACAAAACGCTGCTGGTGGCGCTGAACGGCGATGCAAAAGCGCTGGCGGTGGCGGTGACGCCGGTGGCAGGCCAGCTTGATTTAAAGAAAGTGGCGAAAGCGCTGGGGGCGAAGAAAGCCGACATGGCGGACCCGGAACTGGCGCAGCGCACCACCGGGTATTTGCTGGGCGGCATCAGCCCGCTGGGGCAGAAGAAGCGGCTGCCGACAGTTATCGACAGCCCGGCGCAGCAATTTGCCACCATCTATGTCTCCGGCGGCAAACGCGGGCTGGACATTGAACTGGCCCCGCAGGATTTACAACGGCTGCTGAACGGCGTGTTTGCGGATATCGCCCGCGTGTCGCCCTGAAATGACGGCCTGCTTTCACAGGCCGTCCGGCTATTTATACAGGATGTCGCCTTTCGGCTGGTAGGCGGCTGCATCTAGCGGGGAATGGGTCTGGATGTACTGTTTCAGCACTTCCGCATCCACAAACCCGGTGTTGACGTAGCCGGGGTGATCGCTGATTTTCGGGTAGCCGTCGCCGCCGGTGGCGTTAAAGCTGAGCGTCGCCATGCGGTAGGTTTTGTCCGCCTGTAGCGGCTGGCCATTGATGGTGACGTCACTGACGCCTTTGCCGTCCGCCGTGAGGCTGACATCCACAAACTGCGCATAGGCACCGGAATCGACTTTCATATTGGCCACCGCCGCCAGATAGCGCTCCACTTCGCTGCCTTTGAGATCCACATACACCAGCGTGTTGCCGAACGGCTGCACTTTCAGCACATCTTTGTAGGTGATGTCCCCGGCCTCAATCGAATCGCGGACACCGCCGCCGCTCATCACCGCGAAATCTGCCCCGGCCCGTTCTTTCTGCGCCGCGAGAATCAGGTGCGCCAGGTTGGTCTGCACAAAGCGCACTTTACTGCGATCCCCTTCCAGGTGGCCGTTGACGCTGCCGACTTTCACCTCCAGTTGCGCCTTGCCCTGGTTTTCAAACGGCGTCAGCAATTTGAGCATGTCGCTGTTCTCGGCGATCGCCTGGGTGTAATAGACGCGCTCACTGCTGCCGTCCGCTTTTTCGACCTTTTTCTTCAGATTGACCGGGATCAGCTGGTAGTGCTTGAGGGTAAATTCGCCGTTGCGGAAGGTGAAATCGGCGCGGCCGACATATTTGCCCCACTCATGCGCCTGCACAATCCAGGTGCCGTTCTGCCGGTCAGGGGCACACGGCGTGCCGGGCACATAATCGACCTGCTTTTTATTTTCACCCGCCATGCAGACCGGGTCCTGCGAGTGGCCGCCGACAATCATGTCGAGGTAGCCGGGCGGCAGGCTGCGCGCCATCTCCACATCGCCCGGCGCGTTGGAGCCGTGGTTGCCGTCATCATAGTGGCCCATGTGGGTCGCGGCGATGATCACGTCCGGTTTCTCGGTTTTACGCAGCTCCTCCACCACCACTTTTGCCTCGTCGGCCGGTTTGTGGAACACGATGTCGGTGAAGTTTTCCGGGTTGCCGATTTTGGCGGTGTCATCGGTGGTGAGGCCGATTACCGCAATTTTCAGCCCCTGCGGCTGGAAAATCGCATAGGGCTGGAACAGCCGGGTGTTGGTGCTTTTCTGGTAGATGTTGGCGGAGAGCAGCGGGAAACCGGCCCATTTCTGCTGCTGACGCAGCACGCTCAGCGGGTTATCAAACTCATGGTTGCCGATGGCCATCGCGTCATAGCCGATCATTTTCATGCCGCGGAAATCGGGTTCGGCGTCCTGGAGATCGGACTCCGGCACGCCGGTGTTGATGTCCCCGCCGGAGAGCAGCAACACGCTGCCGCCCTTGTCCGCTACCTCTTTCCAAATGGCATCCACCAGGGTTTTCTGCGCCGACAACCCATATTCGCCATACTGGTTTTGCCAGAAGTGGCCGTGGTGATCGTTGGTGTGCAGAATAGTGATGTCGTAGGTTTTGTCTTTTTCCCAGGCATAACTGATGGCAGGCTGACCCGCCAGCGTGGCGGCCATCACTGCGGCGGCCGTAATCGTCAATGAACGCATGAACACTCCCTAATGATAAGTCAATGGAACTGCGTCAGCGGCACGTTGCGCGCCCTGTCTGTTGTTCTCCCCCATTACCGGGCTGAGGGTAGCACTGCTGATGTCCGGAAATTGCCAATCACGTCAAAATATGTCCGATGTGGTATTCACGCAAGCGACTGATTAAGATAACGGTGATTTTTTCACCCGCCGGGCGGCCCCTGCACTGCCCGTGATAACAAGAAGAAGTAACAAGAATAAGGATGACCCAGCATGACCGAGCAAACCGGGGTGACCGGCAAGGCACCCAGTGGCGACGCCGTAAAGCGCACCGCGTTCTCGATTCTGGCAGCGATCAGCGTGTCGCACCTGCTGAATGACATGATCCAGTCGCTGATCCTGGCGATTTACCCGCTGCTGCAACATGAGTTCGCCCTCAGTTTCACCCAGATTGGGCTGATCACCCTGACCTACCAGCTTACGGCCTCCCTGTTACAGCCGGTGATCGGCCTCTATACCGACAAACACCCGCAGCCGTGGTCACTGCCGATCGGCATGGGCTTTACCCTGTGCGGGCTGCTGCTGATGGCGGCAGCGCACAGCTTCGGCATGGTGTTGCTGGCGGCGGCGCTGGTGGGTACCGGCTCCTCGGTGTTCCACCCGGAGTCCTCGCGGGTGGCGCGCATGGCCTCCGGCGGGCGGCATGGGCTGGCACAATCGCTGTTTCAGGTCGGCGGGAATTTCGGCAGTTCACTCGGGCCGTTGCTGGCCGCGCTGGTGATCGCCCCCTACGGTAAAGGGCATGTGGCCTGGTTCTCGCTGGCAGCGCTGCTGGCTATCGTGATGCTGCTGCAGATCAGCCGCTGGTACCAGCAACAGCACCGCGCCAGCAAGGCGCGCCCGGCCGTTGCGGTGAACCGCCTGCCGGGGCGCACCGTGGCGTTTGCCATGCTGATTCTGATGGTGCTGGTGTTCTCGAAATATTTCTACCTCACCAGCCTGAGCAGCTATTACACCTTCTACCTGATGCATAAGTTCGGGTTGTCGGTACAGAACGCCCAGTACCATCTGTTCGCATTTCTGCTGGCGGTGGCGGCCGGTACCATTATCGGCGGGCCGGTGGGCGACCGGATTGGCAGGAAGCGGGTCATCTGGGTTTCGATCCTCGGCGTGGCGCCCTTTACGCTGGTGCTGCCTTACGCCAACCTGCAATGGACCGGCATCCTGACGGTGATCATCGGCCTGATTCTGGCCTCGGCATTCTCGGCGATTCTGGTGTATGCCCAGGAGCTGATCCCCGGCAAAGTCGGGATGGTCTCCGGCCTGTTCTTTGGGCTGGCGTTCGGCATGGGAGGGCTGGGCGCAGCGGTGCTGGGCTATGTGGCGGATCACACCAGCATTGAACTGGTTTACCAACTCTGCGCCTTCCTGCCGTTGCTCGGTATTTTGACGCTGTTTTTGCCAAATACCGATCTTAAATCCCGCTAAACCCCGCCTTTCCCAGCGGCCGGCCTCCTGATTCCGGCTGCTGTTTTTCCTTCTGCACCAATAACTTTCTTAAAATTATGTAATAAATTCGCAGCAGGGATCATCTTGTGCACAAACGTGTTATTTTGTTACTGAATGCAATCTATTGATTCATTGACCATACTGATACGTGCCCTCTTTTCCCCTGTGCAGACAAGAAGGAGCCTGGATGCATCATTCTACGCCGCTGATTACGACCCTCGTTGGGGGGCTGGTGTTGGCCTTCCTGTTAGGCATGCTGGCCAACCGCCTGCGCATCTCCCCACTGGTTGGCTACCTCACCGCCGGGGTACTGGCCGGGCCGTTTACCCCCGGATTTGTGGCCGATACCTCACTGGCCCCGGAGCTGGCCGAGATTGGCGTGATCCTGCTGATGTTTGGCGTCGGGCTGCACTTTTCACTGAAAGATCTGCTGGCGGTCAAGTCGATCGCCATTCCCGGCGCAGTGGCGCAAATTGCCGTGGCGACGCTGCTCGGCATCGGGCTGTCCCAACTGTTGGGCTGGGATTTGCAGGCCGGGCTGGTATTCGGCCTCTGCCTCTCCACCGCCAGTACCGTGGTGCTGCTGCGCGCGCTGGAGGAGCGGCAACTGATTGAGAGCCAGCGCGGGCAAATCGCGATCGGCTGGCTGATTGTCGAGGATCTGGCGATGGTGCTGACGCTGGTGCTGCTGCCGGCGTTCAGCAATATGATCGACAGCCACCATGCCAGTTTTCAGGAACTGGCGCAGGAGCTGGCGATCACCCTCGGCAAAGTGATCGCCTTTATCACCCTGATGATTGTGGTGGGCCGCCGCCTGGTGCCGTGGATTCTGGCGAAAACCGCCAGCACCGGGTCACGGGAGCTGTTCACCCTGGCGGTGCTGGCGCTGGCGCTCGGCATTGCCTACGGCGCGGTGAAGCTGTTTGATGTGTCGTTTGCGCTGGGGGCGTTTTTCGCCGGGATGGTGCTGAACGAGTCGGAGCTGAGCCAGCGCGCCGCCCATGACACCCTGCCGCTGCGCGACGCCTTTGCGGTGCTGTTCTTCGTCTCGGTGGGGATGCTGTTTGACCCGATGATCCTGCTGAATGAGCCGCTGACGGTTCTGGCGACGCTGGCGATTATTCTGTTCGGCAAGTCGATTGCTGCGTTCCTGCTGGTGAAACTGTTCGGCCACTCGACGCGCACTGCCCTGACGATCTCGGTCAGCCTGGCGCAGATCGGCGAGTTTGCCTTTATTCTGGCCGGGCTTGGCATTTCGCTGAACCTGCTGTCAGAACATGGGCGCAATCTGGTGCTGGCCGGAGCGATCCTCTCCATCATGATTAACCCGCTGCTGTTCAGCCTGCTGGAGAAATTCCTCGCCCGCACGGAGACTCAGGAAGAGAAGAACCCGGAAGAGGCACCGGAGGAGGCGTCCCAACTGCGGCTGGAGATGTGCAACCATGCGCTGCTGGTGGGCTATGGCCGGGTCGGCAGCTTGCTGGGCGGAAAATTGCAGGCCGCCGGGGTGCCGATGGTGGTGATTGAGAATGCCCGCCCGCGGGTGGAAGCGTTGCGCGAACAGGGCATCAGCGCCATTCTGGGCAATGCTGCCAACCCGGAGATTCTCGATCTGGCGCGGCTGGACTGCGCCCGCTGGCTGTTGCTGACCATTCCGAACGGCTATGAAGCCGGTGAAATTGTGGCCGCTGCCCGCGCGCGCCGCCCGGATATGCTGATCATCGCCCGCGCCCACTATGATGACGAAGTGAGCTACATTCTCGATCGCGGGGCCAATCAGGTGGTAATGGGCGAGCGGGAGATCGCCAACAGCATGATGACGATGCTGGAGATTCCACCGCTCACCGGTGAAGAGCCGCTGCCGGCGATGCTGCGCTGACCGGAACGTCTGGTGAAAAAAGCACATAAAAAAGGGCACCTGAACAGGTGCCCTTCTGCATGGCTGACCGGGGTTTACCGCTCCCAGTACGCCTCTTCCAGGCTGTCTTCCCGCTCCGGCAGGCCGCGCGTCAGGCGCGGTGAGTGCTGGTTCAGCACCTGATAGCTGACGCGGTTGGCGTATTTGCACACCTGTGCCAGCGAGGAGTAGGTCAGGAAACTGCGCGCATGTTTGCTGGAGTTCGGCACGTTGTTGCGGTGGTAACCGTTGGCCGCGATGTCATGCAGCACCGCAGAGAGCGCCCCGTCCCCCGCGCCGTTGGTGTTCATGATCTTCTCCGGCCCGCCCATGTACGGCGCGATGTGAGAGTAGATGCGGAACGGCGTCTCGCAGTGCTGGCGGCGCATCGCCCGGCTGAACTCATACAGGTTGAATTCGGCGATTGCCCCCGGCAGCAGCGGGTGCTGGGTCTGGCGGCGGCTGGACTCTTCGGTGTAGCCCGCCATATAGAGGCCGTTCGGCCCGGCGGTGCAGAGCACCAGATCCACCCACTCCAGGGCCATATCGGAGGCCAGCAACGGATCGCTCAGGCCGGTCAGCGCTTCGGCTTCTTCTTCGTTCATCGCCAGAATTGAGACGTGGTCACGCAGGAATTCGCGCCACCCTTCCGGGTTGTCCGCAATCACATATTTGGTGCCGAGCGTCAGCACCACCGGCACCTCATGCTTTTTGGCATAGGCGATGGCCTGCATGGTGGCTTCCGGCATCGGCTCGCCCGGTTTGCAGCGCACCAGATAGGCGGTCAGCACCAGCGCCGAGGCACCGGCGATCACCGCTTCCGGGATGCTCTCCGGCTTCAGCTGGTTCATCTGGCCCGGGCTGATGGCAAAAGTGCGCTCGCCGTGCTCACCAATCAGCGTGAAGCAGCGGCCAATCGCGCCATCCACGCCCTGCAGATAGTTGAGATCGGTACGGCTGGAGGTATTGCAGAGGTAACGGTAGGCGTAGCCGCCGATCTGCACGTTGTTGCACATCACGCCCAGCAGCACTGAGCGGTCATCCGCCAGCACCGAGTAGTTATGCAGGGTATTGCCGATGGTACCGCCGGCAAACTGGTGGGTGATCAGGTTGCTGCTCATCAGCTCCTGATACATCGCATCCGCGACATCATCCTCAATCACCAGCGAGTGGCCGACGCTCAGGCCATAGCGCTGGATAAAGTCATCATCCACTTTGGCTTCAATGTCCACCAGCGTCTGATCGATGCCCACCACGTAGGAACGGGCAGTTTCGCTCTCGGCCTGCGCTGGTTGCAGCAGCGGGTCACGCGCATTGACGGGAAAATAGTGTTTGGATTTACGTTTGCCTGGGAATTTCATCGGGATTGGCACAGCTTGGGAAACAGGCGGGCGATAGTAGCACAACTTTCACGCTGAAAAACTGCCTGCGTGACGCCGCGCCGCCTGAAACCGGGGTTTTGTCTCCGGCCACTGCACGGTGGCCGGAAAAGGGTCATGCTCAGGCGTGCTGTTTAATCAGTTGTTCGAACAGATCAATATGGGCCGGTTCATCATTCAGGCAGTCGATGTATTCAAACTTCTCACCGCCCGCTTCCATAAAGATTTCACGGTTCTGCTCTTTGATCTCTTCTAGCGTCTCCAGGCAGTCCGCGGCAAAACCGGGGCAGATCAGCTGCACATGCTTCACGCCCTGCGCCGGTAACCCTTTCATGGTTTCGTCGGTGTACGGGGTCAGCCACGGCTCACGGCCGAAGCGGGACTGGAAGGTCATCATGCCGACGCCCGGCGGCAGATCCAGCGCGGCAAACAGCGCGCGGGCGGTGTCTTCACAGCGCGTGCGGTAGTCGTCGCCCTGATCGGCGTAACGCTGCGGGATGCCGTGGAACGACAGCAGCAGCCGGTCCGGCATACCGTGCCGGGCGAATGAGCGCTCAACCGTCTCTTTCAAGGCCGCAATATATTGCGGGTGTTCGGCATAGTCACGGATAAAGTGCAGCGACGGCAGGCGACGGTACTGGGTCAGGTGGCGGGCCACCGCGTCAAACACGGCGGCACTGGTGGAACAGGAGTATTGCGGGTAGAGCGGCAGCAGCACCAGCCGGGTCACGCCCTGCGCCAGCAGCTTCTCAATCGCCTCCGGCAGGCTGGGCTTGCCGTAGCTCATGCCCAGCTCTACCGGCACGCCCGGCAGGCGGGCCGCCAGCGCTTTTTCCTGGCGGCGGCTGAAGACCATCAGCGGCGAGCCCTCTTCCATCCAGACGGACTGGTAGAGTTTGGCCACGCGCGGTGAGCGGAACGGCAGGATCGCGCCGTTGAGGATTGGCCACCACAACCAGCGCGCGGTATCCACCACCCGGCGGTCACCGAGGAATTCTGCCAGATAACGTTTGACCGCCTGCGGCGTCGGTGCCTCAGGCGTACCGAGGTTCACCATCAGAACCCCTAACTTTTCTTGCCCCATGAGCCTTTCCTTCTGTAAAACCGCCCCGTGATGCAGCTATGGCCTCAGGGTAACTGGTTAAAAATTTGCTGAGTATTGTAACCAAAATGGGTCGTCCCGGCACCGATAGCAGCAACAGGCGCTGGCTACGCATACCGGCAGGGAGAATAAGGGATAAAAAAATGCCGGGCAGAGGCCCGGCATGGTCAGCGGCAGCATACTTACCCGAGCAGGGCAGCCAGCTCCTGACGCACTTCCGCGACGCTGCGGGTGCCGTCGATTTTGTGGTACTGGGTGTTGCCCGCGTCCGCTTCGTTACGATAGTAAGCGATCAGCGGCTCAGTCAGGGTATGGTACTCAACCAGACGTTTGCGCACGGTCTCTTCCTGATCGTCCTTGCGGGTGATCAGCGCTTCACCGGTGACGTCGTCTTTGTCTTCCTGCTGCGGCGGGTTGAATTTGATGTGGTACACGCGGCCGGAACCTGGGTGTACGCGGCGGCCAACGATGCGCTCGACGATCAGTTCGTCCGGCACGTCAAACTCCAGCACGCAATCCACTTTAATGCCGGCCTCTTTCATGGCATCGGCCTGCGGGATGGTGCGCGGGAAGCCGTCCAGCAGGAAACCGTTACGGCAATCTTCCTGCGTAATGCGCTCTTTCACCAGCGCGATCACCAGCTCATCGGTGACCAGCTTGCCGGCGTCCATAATTTCTTTGGCCTGTTTGCCCAGCTCAGATCCTGCTTTCACAGCTGCGCGCAACATGTCACCCGTGGAAATTTGCGGAATCCCGTACTTCTCCATGATGAATTGAGCCTGAGTACCTTTACCAGCGCCCGGAGCGCCCAGCAGAATGATACGCATCGCGTAAATCCCCTTGCTATGTAGTTTTTATAAAAATGTCGAAAACGCTCAACCATACCATTGCAGGCCCGGCGGCTCAAGGAAGCGGCGGCAATAGCAGACTTTTGCCCAGCCAATATTGTGGCCGTTTCGTCCATAAAAAAGCCTGTATTGCACCGGCAATACAGGCTGTCAGGGTTATCCCGGCAATCAGGCCAGCAGCAGCTGGTTCATGCGGCGGATAAACTGGTTCGGGTCTTCCAGGGTGCCGCGTTCTGCCAGCAGTGCCTGATCAAGCAGCAGCTCGACCCACTCGGCAAAATGTTCGTCTTCGCTCACGGCGGATGCGCGTTTGACCAGGGAGTGATCCGGGTTCAGCTCGAAAATGTATTTCACTTCCGGGGCTTGCTGGCCGGCAGCGGCGAACAGTTTCGCCATCTGGGTGGTCATCTCATCTGCGCCGGTGGTGACAATCGCCGGGGTATCAGTGAGGCGATGGGTCAGGCGCACCTCTTTCACGCGGTCACCCAGCAGGGTCTTGACGCGATCCACAAACGGCTCCAGCGCCTTCTCGGCCTCTTTCTGCTGTTCATTCTCTTCGTCTGCCAGCTTGTCCAGCGCCTCATCGGCTTTGCTGACGGATTGCAGCGGCTTGCCGTCAAACTCGGTCAGGTAGCTCATCATCCACTCGTCAATGCGATCGGAGAGCAGCAGCACTTCGATGCCTTTTTTGCGGAACAGCTCCAGATGCGGGCTGCTCTTCGCGGCGGCGTAGCTGTCGGCGGTGATGTAGTAGATCTTCTCCTGCCCTTCCACCATGCGGCTGACGTACTCCTCCAGCGAGACCGTCTGGGCGGCGCTGTCGCTCTGGGTGGTGGCGAAGCGCAGCAGTTTGGCGATGCTCTCTTTATTGGCGCTGTCTTCTGCCGGGCCCTCTTTCAGCACCAGGCCAAATTGCTGCCAGAATGTCTGGTAAGCCTCGGCGTCATCTTTCGCCAGTTTCTCCAGCATCTGCAATACACGCTTGGTCAGCGCGCCGCGCAGGTTCTGGGTGATGCGGCTGTCTTGCAGGATTTCACGCGAAACGTTCAGCGGCAGGTCGTTGGAGTCGATCAGGCCGCGCACGAAACGCAGGTAGTTCGGCATAAACTGCTCGGCGTCGTCCATGATGAAGACGCGCTGCACATAGAGTTTCAGGCCGTGTTTGTGATCGCGGTTCCACATGTCCCACGGCGCCTGGGCCGGGATGTAGAGCAGGCTGGTGTACTCCTGTTTGCCCTCAACGCGGTTGTGGCTCCAGGTCAGCGGGTCGGTGAAGTCATGGGCGATGTGCTTGTAGAACGCCTTGTATTCATCTTCGGTGACGTCGGATTTGCTGCGGGTCCACAGGGCCTGCGCCTTGTTGATCTTCTCCCAGCTTTCGGTGCTGCCTTCGTCGCCTTCCCCTTCGGTGCGGCTCAGGATCTCCACCGGCAGCGCGATGTGATCGGAATATTTGCCGATAATCGAACGCAGGCGCCAGTCGTCGAGGAACTCATCTTCCCCTTCGCGCAGGTGCAGGGTGATTTCGGTGCCGCGCTCCGCTTTAGTGATGTCGGCGATGGTGTAATCACCTTCCCCGGCGGACTCCCAGAACACGCCTTCGTCCGCTGAGGCACCGGCCGCGCGGGTGCGTACCGTAACTTTGTCCGCCACGATGAACGCCGAGTAGAAGCCGACGCCGAACTGGCCGATCAGCTGGCTGTCTTTGGCCTGGTCAGACCCCAGGGATTCCAGGAACGATTTGGTGCCGGATTTGGCGATGGTGCCGAGGTTATCAATCACCTCGTCGCGGCGCATACCGATACCGTTGTCGCTGAGGGTCAGCGTGCGCTTCTCTTTGTCGCTGGAGAGGCGCACACGCAGTTCGCCGTCGCCCTCGTACAGATCAGGGGCGGACAGCGCGCGGAAGCGCAGTTTGTCGGCGGCATCTGACGCGTTGGAGATCAGCTCACGCAGGAAAATTTCCTTATTCGAATAGAGCGAGTGGATCATCAGGTGAAGCAGTTGCTTAACTTCAGACTGGAACCCGCGGGTTTCTTGACCTTTCATACTCATGTTCTACCTCAATCCTAAAAACAGTGTTTGGGCTGAATGCGGCGGGATGAACCCGACAATGGTGAGGAGATGGGGATAGCACAGGGGAAATTCAACCGGGAAAATGCACGAGTGGTGTGAAAATGCGCAGTTAAAACGAACAAAGGCGCGGAGTGCCCGCGCCTTTTGGATCAGAACTTGATCGGGTGCCTGCCCGCCAGAGAGTGTGACAGCGTGGTGCCGTCTACCATCTCCAGTTCACCGCCGACCGGTACGCCATGAGCGATGCGGCTGGCGGCAACGCCATACTGCCCGCACATTGCGCCGATGTAGTTGGCGGTCGCCTCCCCTTCCACCGTGGGGTTGGTGGCCAGAATCAGCTCCTGGATCGTCTCGGAGGCCATACGCTCCTCCAGGCGATCCAGGCCGATGTCATCCGGCCCGATGCCGTCCAGTGGCGAGAGGTGGCCCATCAGCACAAAGTAACGGCCGGAGAACTGCCCGGTCTGTTCAATGGCATGGATGTCCGCCGGGCTTTCCACCACGCAGATCTGACCATTCTGACGGCGACGCGGGTTCGCGCAGATGGTGCAGATTTCCTGCTCGGTAAAGGTGCGGCAATCGGCACAGTGGCCGATTTCCGACATGGCACGCGTCAACGCCTGTGCCAGGCGCATCCCGCCGCTGCGATCGCGCTGCAACAGCTGGAACGCCATGCGCTGGGCCGACTTCGGGCCAACGCCCGGCAGGCAGCGCAGCGCCTCCATCAGGGTTTCGAGAAGCGGGCTGGTCTGCATCAGAACGGCATCTTGAAGCCCGGCGGCAGTTGCATGCCGCTGGAAACCGAGGACATTTTCTCTTTCGACGCTTCGTCAATACGGCGGGCCGCATCGTTGAAGGCCGCCGCCACCAGATCTTCCAGCATGTCTTTGTCATCTTCCATCAGGCTCGGATCGATCTCGATACGACGGCAGTTGTGTGCGCCGTTGATGGTGACTTTAACCAGGCCAGCGCCGGACTCGCCGGTTACTTCCATCTTGGCGACTTCTTCCTGCATCTGCTGCATTTTTTCTTGCATCTGCTGGGCTTGTTTCATCAAGTTACCCAGACCGCCTTTACCAAACATAGTCATCTCTCTTTGCGCTGGGCCGCGTTGTGCAACATGCACCGCGGCAGTTAAAGGGGGCGAATACTGTCTTCATCCAGATCCGCGTCGAAGAAGCGGCGCAGGGTCTGGATATTATTATCCGCGATAATCGACTGACGCGCCTGCGCCAGTTTTTCTTCATAAATTGCCTGACGCCACTCCAGCGGCGTTCGCACCGCCGGATTATCGTCTTCAATCACTGTCAATTCAACCGGATGCCCTTCGCAGGCGGAAATCGCCTCGGCCAGCGCCTTTTGTGCTGACGGTGAATTAAGGTGGCGCTGCGCCGGGCGCAGGTGCAGCCGCAGTTCTGACGGCCCCACCACTTCACGGAAGGCATTCAGTGCCAGTTGCTGCACCAGCTTCGGCAACGGCAACTGGTGCACATAGGCTGCCCAGTCGTCACGCTCCAGTGCCTCTTCTGCCAGCTTAGCTGACAATTCCGGGGTTTTCTCATGTTCCAGCGCCGAACGCAGCGCTTTGGGCGTTGCCAGCGGCTGCGCCTCTGCGGCTTCCGGCTGCGCCTGCGCTTTCCAGCGGTAGGCTTCCGGTTTAGCCGGTGTTTCCGGTACGGCGGGCCGTGAGGCCAGCCGCTGCTGGGTGCGTTCGGTCACTGAAGCCAGCCGCTCCAGCGCTGAGGTGGCCGGCCGCGCACCAGGCGCCGCCGGCTCAGCTTTTTTTGGGCTGTGATTCCCCTGCTGCCGCAATAGCTGGGTGCGTGCCTGCAACAGTTTAGCCGTATCAGAAATGCCGGACGCCACGGTAGCCGGTTCTGCCGGGGCCTGTACCGGTGGCGGGGCTGGCTGGGGCATGGCCGGAGCCGGTGCCTGCGGCATGGCCGGAGCCGGTGGCCGTACCGGCGGCTCGGCAGGTGGCTGAGGCGCAGGCGGCACATAGGCCGGCGGAACATAGGCCGCCGGTCTCTGAGGCTGCGGTTGCGCCTGCGGCACCGCAGGCTGTGCCGGCATCACCGGCTCAGCAATCACGGCCTTCGGGTGAAACGCCAGTGCGCGCAACAGCGTCATCTCCACGCCCATGCGGCGATCGGGGGCGAACGCCAGTTCTTTCCGCCCGATCAGCAACGTCTGGTAATAGAGCTGGATATCGGTTGGCGGCACTGCCCGCGCCAGTTCGCGCAGGCGCTGTTCCACCACCGCGTAGTGATCGTCCAGTGCACCCGGCAGCAGTTGCAGCATCGCGATTCGATGCAGCAGCGTCAGGGTTTCCACCAGCAGCGCTTCCCAATCCACGCCACGTGACGCAGCCTGTTCCACCTGGGCCATCACCCGCTCGCCGTCGGCGCTGACCAGCGCCTCGATGATCGCCAGCGGCTGTTCATCATCTAATGTGCCGAGCATCTGGCTGACGGTGTCCGTGCCGACCTGCCCCTGCCCCATGGCAATGGCCTGATCGGCCAGGCTCAGCGCATCGCGCATACTGCCGTCCGCCGCGCGGGCCAGCAGTTGCAGCGCGCGCGGCTCCGCCGCAATCTGCTCCGCCTGCAGCACCGTCTCCAGCTGTTGACGGATCTGCTCCGGCTCCAGCGCTTTCAAGTGGAATTGCAGGCAGCGTGACAAAATCGTCACCGGTAATTTCTGTGGATCGGTCGTTGCCAGCAGGAATTTCACATGTGCCGGCGGCTCTTCCAGCGTTTTCAGCAGGGCGTTGAAACTGTGGCGTGACAGCATGTGCACTTCATCGATCAGGTAGACCTTGAAGCGGCCACGGGCCGGGGCGTACTGGACGTTGTCCAGCAGTTCGCGCGTGTCTTCGACCTTGGTGCGCGAGGCGGCGTCAATCTCGATCAGATCGACAAAGCGCCCCTGCTCAATTTCCCGGCAGTTGTCGCACTTGCCGCACGGGGTGGCGGTGATCCCGGTTTCGCAGTTCAGCCCTTTTGCCAGCAGGCGGGCGATGGTGGTTTTCCCCACGCCGCGCGTACCGGAAAACAGGTAGGCATGATGAATCCGCCCCAGCGACAGGCCATTGGCCAGCGCGGTCAGGACATGTTCCTGGCCGACAACATCAGCGAAGGTTTGCGGGCGCCACTTACGGGCAAGAACCTGATAGCTCATTAATACCGGAGAAGTTGGGAAATCTGGAGGGTAATGCTAACACAGCCTCGCCAGAGCGGCGAGGCTGAATGCTTCGGTTAGTGGCCGCCGAAAGAGACCAGGCTGAAGCAGTTGATGCCCTGGCGGGTCAGGCGCTGTTCGCCGCCCAACTCCGGCAGATCGATGATGAAGGCTGCGTCGGTGACGTCGCCGCCCAGGGCGCGGATCAGCTTCACGGTGGCTTCAATGGTGCCGCCGGTGGCCAGCAGGTCATCGATCACCAGCACTTTGTCACCCGGCTGGATGGCATCGGTATGGATTTCAAGTTTGTCGGTGCCGTATTCCAGCTCATAGCTTTCGCTGAGGGTCGCACGCGGCAGTTTACCGGGCTTGCGCACCGGCACAAAACCGACGCCCAGCACCAGGGCAACCGGTGCACCAAACAGGAAACCACGGGCTTCAGTCCCAACCACTTTGGTGACGCCGGTATCGCGGTAGCGCGCGGCCAGCATTTCAATACTGGCGGCATAGGCTTTCGGATCTTCCAGCAGGCTGGTGACGTCACGGAACAGTATGCCCGGCTTCGGGTAGTCGGGGATGGTCTTGATACTGTCTTTAATTAACTGAAGCTGCTGTGCAGTAGCGATCATAATGTGTGCCTGAAAAAGCGGGTGTTCTGACTTAAACGCAGGCCGCCTGATATCCCTGCCCCGTCACCAACGTGACGTGCAAATGCCTTAAGGAGAAGGACGATAAAGGGAAAGAGGAGATGACCCACGCACGAAAACGCCCAAATTTATGCAAACTCCAGTGAAAATGCAACCGAAGCCCGCTGTGCAATGCGTATTTTATTGCTTTTGATCAACCACCGGCAGGCGCCATATTATCGCGAGCAACACCAGCATCAGCATAGCCAGCAGCACACGCACCCATAAAATCCTGATAAAAAAGAGCGAGATGCTGATAGAGAGTGCCGTAAAGGCCATCGCTTTCCACTTGGTATTGGGCGGTAATGCCCGGTGTGCCTGCCAGTGGCGCAGATAACTGCCAAACCACGAGCGGTAGAGCAGCCAATGATGGAAACGCGGTGAGGATCGGGAAAAACACCAGGCAGCCAGCAGCAGAAACGGGGTGGTCGGCAGCAGCGGCAGTACGGCACCCAGGGCGCCCAGCACCACCGCCAGCCACCCGGTTATAATCAGTGCCCAGCGCCACACGTCTCTTTTCATTCTTCCCTGCTCCTTTCTCTGGCCGGTTGCTGCCTGACAAGCGGCCCCTGCCCCGGCAAACGGTTATAGTAACGTTCAATCCCGGCCTGGCACAATGAAACCGGCTTGTCAGCCCGGCGTTTCAGCGGCAAGCTACCGGGAAGCCCCACCGGAGAGAAAATGTGACAACGCAAAAAGTTTTACAGACGCTGGAACAGCAGATTAATGCGCTGGCCGTTGAAATTGAGCCTGTCGGCCATGTGCCGGCACAACAGGCGCGTTTTGATGCCGGGTTGTTTCATACCCATGGCACGCGGCTGCGCGACTATCTGGCTGAAGTGCGGCAAAACCTGGCACAGCTGAAAGCGGTGGTGGCTGAGCAGCGCATGGCACAGGTGGCCTTTGTGGCTGACCGGCTGGTGACGCAGATCGGCGCGTTGCAGCGTGAGCTGGCAACTCTGGCGCTGCGCAAGGCTGTGTCACGCCCGCAGGCTGAGAGTAAAGAGGATATTTACCACCGGCTGGCCCAGCATCAGGATTTTGAACGCCGGCTCATCGCCATGATCCGCGATCGCGAAAGCCTGCTCGGCCGGCAGGAGTCCCTGGCTCAGCAGCGAAAAATCCAGCAGGAACTGGCGGCGCTTGAAGGCCGGCTGCAGCGTTGCCGCCAGGCACTGGTGCGGATTGAACGGGCGGTTGAAAGAAAAGAAAACGGTTTTTGAATGTTTATCACAATTTTTTAACCCCCCGGCCTTACAGCATCCGTAATTATCTATACTATAACGATGTCCGGAGCTGGAGAACATTATGGGCCTGATTTCATGGATCATTCTGGGGCTGGCGGTCGGGCTGCTGGCAAAAGTGGTTATGCCGGGTAAAGAAGGCGGGAGCGTGATTTTATGGGTGGTGCTGGCTATCAGCGGTGCGCTGGTCGGGGGCTATATCAGCACTTATCTGGAGTCAGGCTCGGTCGCCGGGTTCAGTTTCAGAAGCTTGCTTATCGCACTGACGGGCGCAATCCTGATTCTGTTTGTTTATCGCAAACGTACCTATTGAGTTGGGCTTATGTCAGTTGAAAATGCCTCACCGGAACTGCAGTTGGCAGTAGATCTTATCTATCTGCTTGAATGCAATGAAATTGCCCCGGATATCGCCCTGGCGGCGCTGGAGATTGTCGCGCGTGACTACCGGGAAAAGTTGCGTCTGGGCGGTGACGGCCCGCTCAGCGCCTGACGTTCTGTGTAGCCCGGCCCCCTTCATTTTCTATGGTGGCCGGTTCCCGCAAACAGATATTGCTGCCGCAGAAATACAAAGGCAACCTGAGAAAAAATAGGCACGCCCACATAACGGCAGCTTATTTATCATCAGACCCGGTTATTTATCATCAGAGATAGCGCCCTGACTTTGTTCGCTGTCAGGCGTACTGCCTAAGCGTAAATGCGGGCTAAGTTTTACCATATCAATATAGATATCGGCGTAATGCGCTGCCTGCCCTTTGAGATCAAACCCTTCCGGCATAAACAGCCAGTTCTCCATCAACCCGCTAATATAAGAGCGCAGCACCACCGCCGCCCGCCGGGTATCAAGATCGATGGGCAATAAGTTGAGCTCAATACAATTTTTTAAAACTGCCTCTATTTTCTCATAACTTTCAAGATACAAAATTTTATGAGCCTGCTGCAGGGACATCAGCTCACCCACAAATTCACATTTATGAAAAATGATCTCCATCAAGGCACGCCGGCGTGGATCGTCTACCGTGGCACGGAGAATATAGATAAGGATTTCACGCAGAATGCGCAGTGGATTATTGGGATACTTTGCCTGATACTCTATTTCGAGATCGTCTATTTTAGACTCAGAAATTGCCCAGACTTCATTAAACAAGTCTACCTTGTTTTTGAAGTGCCAATAGATAGCACCCCGCGTTACACCGGCCGCGGTAGCAATGTCGGTCAGTGACGTCGCAGACACTCCACGTTCTGAAAATTCCCTCACTGCGGCATCCAGAATGTGTTGACGGGTTTCAAGTGCTTGTTGTTTGGTTTTTCGTGCCATGGCAATTGGTTTTCACAAAGAGATGTCTTACATACATTCGCGTATGTATGTACGATGGTACGCACATATCTAAAATGCAGCAATGGGTTTTATGGCTTGTGATCCATTGATCAATTTGAAATCGGACACTTGAGGTTTATCTATGAACAAAAACAGAGGGTTAACGCCTCTGGCGGCCGTTCTGATGCTTTCAGGCAGCTTAGTTCTCACAGGATGTAATGATAAGGAGTCCTCACAGGGGGCCCAGCAACAGCAAGCGCCGGAAGTAGGCATCGTGACGCTGAAAACAGCGCCGCTGAATATCACCACTGAACTGCCCGGCCGTACCACGGCTTTCCGCGTGGCAGAGGTTCGCCCTCAGGTCAGCGGCATTATTCTTAAGCGCAACTTTGTTGAAGGCAGTGATATTAAAGCCGGGACGTCCCTTTATCAGATCGATCCTGCAACGTATCAGGCTTCCTATGACAGTGCCAAAGGCGATCTGGCCAAGGCACAAGCCAGTGCGCAAATTGCCCGTGTTACGCTGACCCGTTATAAACCCCTGCTCGGGACTAACTACATCAGTAAACAGGACTACGATCAGGCGCAGGCCGATGCCAGCTCTGCCGATGCCTCCGTACTCGCCGCCAAAGCCGCCGTAGAAACCGCACGTATTAACCTGGCTTACACCAAAGTCACCTCCCCTATCAGCGGCCGCATCGGCAAATCCAGCGTAACAGAAGGCGCGCTGGTCACCAGCGGCCAGACCACGGCGCTGGCAACGGTTCAGCAGCTTGACCCGATTTATGTCGATGTCACCCAATCCAGCACGGATTTCCTGCGTCTGCAGCAGGAGATGGCGGAAGGGTCACTGAAACAGCAAAACGGCAAGGCCAAAGTCACCCTGTTGATGGAAAACGGCAGCCAATATAAGCAGGAAGGTACGCTGGAGTTCTCCGACGTGACCGTGGATGAGACCACCGGCTCTATTACGTTGCGCGCCGTGTTCCCGAACCCGGACCATGTTCTGCTGCCGGGGATGTTTGTCCGTGCGCGGCTCGATGAAGGCGTCAATGAAAATGCGCTGCTGGTGCCGCAACAGGGCATCACCCGTAACCCGCGTGGCGAAGCTACTGCCATGGTGGTGGGTGCCGGTGACAAGGTTGAGACCCGTACGCTGACCACTTCCCAGGCGATTGGTGATAAATGGCTGGTCACGGCCGGGCTGAAGCCGGGCGACCGCGTGATTGTGACCGGGCTGCAGAAAGTGAAGCCGGGTGCCCAGGTGAAAGTGCAGGAAGTGAGCGCTGATGCGCCGGCGCAACCCGCCGCCCAACAGCAGCAGGCATCGTCCGATCAGGCCTCGAAGTCTTAATAGGAGCCGGTAATACATGGCTAAGTTCTTTATAGATCGCCCCATTTTTGCGTGGGTTATCGCCATCATTATTATGCTGGCGGGCGGCCTGTCGATATTGAAGCTTCCGATTGCGCAATATCCGACGGTTGCACCTCCGGCGATTGAAATATCCGCCACCTACCCGGGTGCTGATGCGCAGACAGTGCAGGACACCGTGACGCAGGTTATCGAGCAGAACATGAACGGCATCGATAACCTGATGTACATGGCGTCCTCCAGTGACTCCTCCGGCAGCGTGACCCTGACCCTGACCTTTGCCTCCGGCACTGACGCAGACATCGCCCAGGTGCAGGTACAGAACAAACTGCAGCTGGCGATGCCGCTGTTGCCGCAGGAAGTGCAGCAACAAGGGATCAAGGTACAGAAGTCGAGCAGCAGCTTCCTGATGGTGGCCGGCTTCGTCAATAACAACGGCACCATGACGCAGGAAGATATTGCGGACTATGTGGCGTCAAACATCCAGGACCCGATCAGCCGGACTACAGGCGTGGGTGACGTGCAGCTGTTTGGTTCCCAGTATGCGATGCGCATCTGGATGGATCCGAACAAGCTCACCAACTTTGCCCTGACCCCGGTGGATGTCATCAACGCCATTACGGTGCAGAACAACCAGGTGGCCGCCGGTCAGCTGGGCGGGACGCCGCCGGTAAAAGGGCAACAGCTTAACTCTTCTATCATTGCGCAGACGCGCCTGACCTCCACAGAAGAGTTCGGTAAAATCCTGCTGAAAGTGAATCCGGACGGTTCGCAAGTTCGCCTGCGTGATGTGGCGACCATTGAGCTGGGTGGTGAGAACTACAGCGTTGTGGCTCGCTTTAACGGCCAGCCGGCTGCCGGTCTCGGCATCAAACTGGCGACCGGTGCCAACGCGCTCGACACTTCGAAAGCGGTAAAAGCCTCTCTGGACAAACTGAAACCCTTCTTCCCGAACGGGATGCAAGTGGTCTACCCGTATGACACTACCCCCTTCGTTCAGATCTCAATCAATGAAGTGGTGAAAACGCTGTTCGAAGCGATCGTGCTGGTCTTCCTGGTGATGTACCTGTTCCTGCAAAACTTCCGCGCCACGCTTATCCCTACTATCGCGGTGCCGGTGGTGTTGCTGGGTACTTTTGCGGTTATCGCTGCCTTTGGCTATTCGATCAACACCCTGACGATGTTCGGGATGGTGCTGGCGATTGGCCTCCTGGTGGATGATGCAATTGTGGTGGTGGAGAACGTCGAGCGCGTAATGGTCGAAGAGGGCCTGCCGCCGAAAGAAGCTACTAAAAAATCCATGGAGCAGATCCAGGGGGCACTGGTCGGGATTGCGCTGGTGCTGTCAGCGGTCTTTATCCCGATGGCCTTCTTCGGTGGTTCCACCGGGGTTATCTACCGTCAGTTCTCTATTACCATCGTGTCAGCCATGGTGCTGTCGGTAATTGTGGCCCTGATCCTGACGCCGGCGCTCTGTGCCACGCTGCTGAAGCCGGTGCCGAAAGGTCACCATGATGACAAGAAAGGCTTCTTCGGCTGGTTCAACCGGATGTTTGAAAGCAGCACCAACCACTATACCGACAGCGTCGGCAATATCCTGCGCAGCACCGGCCGGTATCTGCTGATTTATCTGTTGATCGTGGTGGGTATGGCGCTGCTGTTCATCCGCCTGCCGACCTCCTTCCTTCCGGAAGAGGACCAGGGCGTGTTCCTGACCATGGTTCAGCTGCCGGCTGGGGCAACTCAGGAGCGGACGCAGAAAGTGTTGGATGAGGTGACCCACTACTACCTGGAAAATGAGAAAGCCAACGTGAACTCGGTGTTTGCGGTTAACGGCTTTGGCTTCTCTGGTCAGGGTCAGAACACCGGTATCGCCTTCGTCAGCCTGAAAGACTGGTCTGAACGCAGCGGCGCGGAGAACAAGGTTCCGGCGATTGCCGGGCGTGCCATGGGCACTTTCTCAGCGATTAAAGACGCCATGGTGTTCCCGTTCAACCTGCCGGCCATTGTTGAGCTGGGTACCGCCACCGGCTTTGACTTCCAGTTGATTGATCAGGCTAACCTGGGTCACCAGAAACTCACGGAAGCGCGTAACCAACTGCTCGGTATGATTGCCCAACACAGCGATCTGCTGGTGGGTGTGCGCCCGAACGGCCTGGAGGATACCCCGCAGTTCAAACTGGAAATTGATCAGGAGAAAGCCGAGGCGCTGGGCGTTTCTATCTCTGACATCAATACCACGCTGGGCTCGGCCTGGGGCGGCAGCTACGTGAATGACTTTATTGACCGCGGACGCGTGAAGAAAGTTTACGTACAGTCACAAGCGCAATACCGCATGTTGCCAAGCGATCTCAACAACTGGTATGTGCGTGGCAGCAATGGCCAGATGGTGCCGTTCTCTTCCTTCTCCACTTCGCATTGGGAGCATGGTTCACCACGTCTGGAGCGCTATAACGGCTTGCCGTCTATGGAGCTGCTGGGCCAGCCGGCACCGGGTAAGAGTAGTGGTGAGGCCATGGCGATGATGGAATCACTGGCGGCGAAACTGCCGGCCGGTATCGGCTATGACTGGACGGGCATGTCCTATCAGGAGCGGCTCTCCGGCAATCAGGCCCCTGCCCTGTATGCCATCTCGCTGATTGTGGTGTTCCTCTGTCTCGCCGCACTGTATGAGAGCTGGTCGATCCCGTTCTCCGTCATGCTGGTAGTACCGCTTGGGGTTATCGGGGCGCTGCTTGCCGCGACTTTCCGTGGCCTGAGCAACGACGTCTACTTCCAGGTGGGGCTGTTGACCACCATTGGGTTGTCAGCGAAGAACGCCATTCTGATTGTGGAGTTCGCCAAAGACCTGATGGACAAAGAGGGCAAAGGGTTGGTTGAGGCAACACTGGAAGCAGTGCGGATGCGTCTGCGCCCGATTCTGATGACCTCACTGGCCTTTATCCTGGGCGTGTTGCCGCTGGTTATCTCGACCGGGGCCGGCTCCGGTGCCCAGAACGCGGTAGGTACCGGCGTAATGGGCGGGATGGTGACCGCTACCATCCTCGCCATCTTCTTTGTTCCGGTATTCTTTGTGGTGGTGCGTCGCCGCTTCAGCAAGAAATCGGACGATGTAGAGCATAGCCACACAGCAAACGTCTCTCTGGATAAACACTGATCCCATAGAGCTTAAAAGCCGCGCACTGCGCGGCTTTTTTTTGCCTGCTATTTCCCCGTTTTCTGCCGTAGGGCTTGCTATCCGTCAGATTCTGCGCAATACTGCCTGCATCATTCGTTATGTTATAACATATCAAATAAAGGAGATCGTTATGCGCACCGGCATTCATCCTGACTACCGCACCGTCGTGTTTCACGATACCAGCGCCGATACCTATTTCATCGTAGGGTCAACTATGCGCACTGAACGCACCATTGAGTGGGAAGGCCGTGAGCTGCCTTACGTGGCGATTGAAGTTTCGTCTGCGTCACACCCTTATTACACCGGAAAACAGAAAGAGTTTTCCAAAGAGGGCAGCACCGCACGCTTCCAGCAGCGTTTTGGCCGCTTCCTGACGCCTAAATCTGCCTGAGGAGAACACCATGCAGGTACTGAGTTCGCTGCGTTCAGCCAAGCTTCGCCATAAAGATTGCAAAGTGGTTCGTCGCCATGGCCGCGTTTATGTCATCTGTAAAAGCAATCCACGATTTAATGCCGTCCAGGGCAGAAAAAAGCGCCGTAAATAGTCGCCGGTAATCCCCCCTTTTCCGGGGGATAAAACTATCAGTAAACGCCCCGCTGCTGCCCAGCGGGGCGTTTTATTTTCAGGCGGATAAGAACATACGGATAAGGAGATGTGCCCCGCTACCTGATGTAACGGGGCGATATTTATTTCATGCTGCTGACCAGAGCAGTCACATTATGCTGAAATGCCTGCGCATAGGTGGGTGCCGGGCCACCGGGTTTTGATAACGCTTCCGGATAGAGCTCCCCACCAGGCTGTGCGCCGCTGGCCCCCGCAATCTGTTTAACCAGCCGCGGATCGGTCTGGTTTTCGATAAAGTAAGCGCTGACGTGCTGCTGCCTGATTTGCCCGATCAACGCCGCTACATCACTGGCGCTGGCTTCTGCCTCGGTAGAGAACCCCACCGGGGCCATAAAGGTGACACCGTATTCGCGCCCCATATAACCAAACGCATCGTGGCTGGTCAGCACTTTGCGTTTTTCTGCCGGGACATGGGCAAATTGTTGTTTAGCCCATTGATCGAGCTGCTGTAACTGCGTGATATAGGCTGTACCGCGCCGGCGAAAATAGTCCGCGTCCTGCGGGTCAGATGCGACCAGTGCCGCCATAATATGCCGGGCATACAACACGCCATTTTGCATACTGTTCCAGGCATGGGGGTCGGTGATCATTTTCCCCTCTTCTTCCATCTGCCGGGTATTCACCCCCTCCGAGGCCACTACCGGGTGCCCGCGATACCCTGACGCGCTAATCAGACGATCCATCCACCCTTCCAGCCCCAGCCCGCTGACAAATACGACATCGGCGTGCGCCAGCGCCTCGCTGTCCTGGGGGCTGGGCTCATAGCTGTGGGGATCGCCGTCCGGCCCGACCAGGTTTTTTACATGAACATGCTCTCCCCCGATTTGCTGCACCATATCACCCAGAATAGAAAAACTGGCCACGGCCTCCACGGTTTTTGCCATTACTGAGGGGGCGGACAACAGGGCAGCCGTCGCCAACACCACCGGTAAATATTTCATGACCTCTCCTTATTTAACGCACTATAACGACCGCGCAGCGGCAAAAATTCCGCCATACCGGCCAAATAAAACAGACATAAAAAACAGCACGGCGGCGCTCAGCACAATGGCCGGGCCGGCAGGAATTGACGCGTAATAAGACCAGAGCAACCCGGTCAGGCTGGCAGTCATACCAAATACGATGGCGGTAAACAGGGTGGCCGGCAACGTGCGGGCCCATAGCCGGGCGGCCGCGGCCGGTAACATCAGCAACCCGACCGACATCAGCGTGCCGAGAATCTGAAAGCCCGCGACCAGATTAATCACGACCAGCGCCAGAAAGGCCGCATTGGCCACCGGCAGCCAGCGTCCGGCGCTAATCTGCAAAAAAGTTTTATCAAAAGACTCAATCACCAGTACCCGGTAAAGCCCTGCCAGCAGCAACAATGACGCGCTGGCAATCCCGCCTACCAGTATCAGGGCATGGGCATCCACCGCCAAAATAGAACCAAACAGCACATGCAGCAGATCAATACTGGAGCCGCGCAGTGACACCAGCGTTACGCCCAGCGCCAGCGATCCAAGGTAGAAACCGGCGAAGCTCGCATCTTCTTTCAATGCCGTATGCCGGCTGACCCAGCCGGAAAGCACCGCGACTGCCAGGCCGGCAATAAAGCCGCCGATGCCCATCGCCACCAGTGACATCCCGGAAAGGAGATAGCCGATTGCCGCGCCGGGCAGAACCGCATGTGAAAGGGCATCCCCGACCAGGCTCATGCGGCGTAACAGCAAAAAAACACCCAGCGGCGCGGCACTGAGTGATAATGCCAGGCAAGCCACCAGTGCGCGGCGCATAAACCCGAAGGTTACGAAAGGATCGCTTAACAGATGCAGCATCATAAAGCCGTTCCCGCCGCCGCATCGGCGGTGAAAATCCCGCCTGCCGCTGCCATCGCGCTGCAGTCAGTGTGCCGGCCCAGCACATGCGCCGTGTTGCCCCACGCGTTACTCTGCGGGTGCAGCAATAAAGTATGAGGAAAGCACGCGCCAACCATTTCTATATCGTGCAACACGGCAATGACGGTACGCTGCTCGGCATGCCACGCGGCGATAACCTCCAGCAACAGGCGGACGGTCGCTTCATCAATGCCGGTAAAGGGTTCATCCAGCAGAATTAACGGTGCCTGTTGCACCAGCAAGCGGGCAAACAACACACGTTGAAATTGCCCGCCGGAGAGTTTTCCAATCGGCTCACGGGCGAAATCTGTCATGCCAACCTGGCTCAGCGCCGCCGCCACCTGCTGCCGGTGGTGGGCGGTCAGCCGCCCAAACACGCCGCGGCTGCCTAATAACCCCATGGCGACCAGATCGTCTACCAGTAAAGGAAATTGGCGATCCAGGTCAGCCTGCTGTGGCAGAAAAGCCAGTTGACGGCGTTCACTGCGTGCCAGCCTGACCTCCCCTGAAACCGGGGGCTGCAGCCCTGCCACTGTTTTAAGCAGCGTGGATTTGCCGCTGCCGTTCGCACCAATAATGGCAGTCAGGGATCCGGGTTGAAAAACACCGTTCAGGGGGCATGTCACCGGTTGCCGCCCATACCCTGCGGTAAGATGATGCAAGGTGATCATGGCAAAAGGTTCGCCCAGTAAATGGCGGCCCACAGCAGGGCCAGCATTGATGCAGCGGCCATGCAGCGCGCCGGGGCAGATGTCATCAGCCAGCTCAGGCGACACGGGGAAAAGGTGGAAACAGGCATAGCGGCCTCACCGTCAATAATTGTTATAATATAACATCACAAAAGCCAGCCGGGTTCAACAGTGCGATGGCAGGACACTGCCTACAAACGTATGCAAGGATGCAACGCCCGGAATCTGAAAATTCATCCCTGATGTTGCAAAAATACGTGATTAAAGAGTAATTTTTTATGTACCAAGGTTAAAAGCATGACTTTTCAGCAAGATAAGAAGTGCAAAACTGGAAAAAAAGTCCGTTGGCTGCACTGACAAAAGGTTCAGTAGTGTGCAATACTACAAATACGCGTCAATAAAACATGATGAATAAATGCAACTCTGTATTTCTTTACCTTCTGGGAAGGCGGCGCTTTCAGTTTCTGACATCCAAACACTCGTCGATGCGAATATTCCTCTGCTGGAAGATACCCTGGTCGGGAATTTGAGCTATTATTCAGATAATGCCCGGTACGAGACAGGAAGCCTGGCAGTTACCCAGGTAGAGCAACTTTCTGAGCACCTCTATTCAATGACTTATCGCTATCGTTGGACAATTTTCAACGGCTGCCTGGATATAGATGCCGCTGAACAGTCGGAAGAGAGAATCACGTTTACACATTCAGGATCTCAGATCTGTTTCAATACCATTGATAACAGCCGCCCCTCACCCTCTGATGAATTGTAATTTTGGGTAATTCTTCCTCCCACGATACTGAAAAATGCTTTATATTTATTTGAAGGATGTCAGCCATCACAGATTAAAATGATCTCTCATCTGTCCGGTTATTAAATTACTCACTTAGTGTTATCAATATGAATAACGACCTAACGGAGGAGATGATATGGATGAGTATTCGCCGAAGCGGCATGATGTTGCCCAACTGAAGTTCCTGTGTGAGAGCCTGTATGATGAAGGCATTGCCACACTGGGAGACAGCCACCACGGCTGGGTGAATGACCCGACGTCTGAGGTTAATCTGCAATTGAACGAATTGATTGAACATATTGCTTCTTTCGTCATGAGTTTTAAAATAAAATATCAGGATGAACTTGCGCTTGCCGATCGGGTCGAAGAGTATCTGGACGACACCTACACGTTGTTTGGTAATTACGGCATCAGCACCGCTGATTTAAAGCGCTGGCAAAAAACTAAAAGACGATTATTCGGAATGTTCTCAGAAGAGAATATCTGTACCCTGATTAGAACTTAATAGATAATTCACTGCAATCTACTTAATAAGATTAGACTCACTATGACTATGATGAAAAAGATCGACTACCTGATGCGTTTACGTAAATGCACAACAATAGACACATTAGAGCGCGTTATTGAAAAGAATAAGTATGAGCTTTCCGATGATGAGCTTGAAATGTTTTATTCGGCAGCCGATCATCGCCTCGCTGAACTGACAATGAATAAACTTTATGACAAAGTGCCGACTTCTGTCTGGAAGTATGTTCGTTAATTGCAGCTTAGCGTTCCGTTAAGATAAATAACGTTGAGCCGATACTTCTATCGGCTTCAATCACTTAGCTCAGCGTCTTTCACTCCCTCGTTCTCCAACCCGTTTATAGTGCCTTTCCCTGTGTGCTATGACACTCTTTGTGATCTTTTCCAATCTAAATCAGAAAAAGCGCCCGTTTTCCTCTGCTATAGTTATCAGTGTAGTTGCAGTAAGGCATTTTCAGCATCAATTCATTAATGAAATTTACCAATTTCGCACATAAAACCAACAAAAAAGCTGTATTTACCGCCGGTTTGCTTAATTTTATGTAAGTTTATTTCTAACGGTAGCTGTATATATTGCGGGTAAAAAAGCAAAAGAAGAGCGTCACGCAGTACAGGCACAGCGTAATAAGGGAAAATGTGGCGAGTGCCGGAGAAATAATAAATACGAGAGGGGCAGAATTGGGTGGAGGCCCTGCCAGCTACATCCCGGCACACACGACGCCTGCTGCGGCTGCTTCCTTCCGGACCTGACCGAGTTCACAAGTTAGTGTTGCGGGAGAACCAACAGGGCCTCCATTGACGGCTCCGGTGTTACGGAGCGGTGAGCATTATCAGTGAACCCCCTGCTAAAAGCAACCCATTACCACCTGACCGTTGTTTTCTTAAACAATCCCTCTTTATTATGCTGACACAGACCCTCCAGCTCCTGGTAAGGGCTTGATGACGCAGGGCGCCTCGCCCAGCCGCTGCCTTTCCTGCCCGTACGTTTTGTTTTTTACTAGTGGATGCCACACTGTTTTCTTTTTTAATCCATCAGAGACGCAAATGAACGAACCAGAAAACTTTAATCAGCGCGTTTATCATATTGTCGCCGCGATCCCTGAAGGCCAGGTAACGACCTATGGCAACGTAGCACGGTTAGCGGGGTCACCGCGGGCCGCACGCCAGGTCGGAGGCGTGTTACGGCGATTGCCGGAAGGCAGCCGCCTGCCCTGGCACCGGGTAGTAAACCGCCATGGCGGGATTTCGTTACAAGGGGAAGATTTTCAACGCCAGCGACAAGCCTTGCTGTCAGAGGGCATTTTGTTTGGGCCAGGTAGCCTGATTGATTTAAACCGGTATGGCTGGAAGGAATAAGGCCGGCAACCCGCGTTGCCGGCCAGGCCCTTATGGCATCGGTGACGGTGCCGGATTCAGGGTAGAAGGCACAGGATTATTTGGCGAGGTATCCAATGGCCCCAGGGTGGAAGGCTTCGTCGTCACAGGCACAGAGGCCAGTGGCACCAGCTTCAGGTCAACCTGATCGGCTTTGCCATTATTGATGACTTCCTGAATGGTGTCGGTCATAAACAACATCTGGCCATTATTATGAGTAATGGCTGCGCTCAGGATCACATGCGCATCAGGTTTAATATCGCGCGGGTTATACGGCAGCACAAAGGGGAAAGGTGCCTGCTTACCTTCTGTGCGTGCCACGCTCTGGGCAATCACTTTCGATGGCGCATCCGATGTTGAGGCATCAGAAAGCGTCACGGTCAGTACCGCATCAGGCGGCAGCGCAACACGCTGGCTGATATTAATTGTCCCGTTGACGGAAGGCTGCTGAATCGCCGCAGTTGACGGTGCGCCATTGCCCGGCGGCGGTGACGGCGGCGGTGCCGAATGGGACGCACATCCAGCCAGTGTCAAAGACAGCGCGGTTCCACCTACAATCTGCCAAAGTTTCATCAATTGCACTCCTTGTTATGATTACCTCTTTGCCGGTATCTAACACCAGCGTCGGGATGGTGGCTTTAACCACTTCACCTGATAATTGTGGCACATAACCCTGAAAAATTCCTGTCGCCCCCTGCCCGCTCCCTTTCTTCACCCCTGCCAAATCCACTACTATGCTAATGAAGGACTGTGGCTGATGACGGGCTATGTCTGTTAAGGGCAAGCGTGGTGGCTAAAGCAAGCCGGCATCCTTGCTCACGTTGTTTACCCTGGAGATCCCCCCTATGAGTCAGGCATTGAAAAATTTGCTGGATCTGCTCGATCTGGAAAAAATCGAAGAGGGGCTGTTTCGCGGCCAGAGTGAAGATCTTGGCCTGCGCCAGGTTTTTGGCGGCCAGGTGGTCGGCCAGGCACTGTATGCCGCCAAGCAGACCGTCCCGGCGGAGCGTGGTATCCACTCTTTCCACAGCTACTTTTTACGCCCCGGTGACAGCAGCAAACCTATTATTTATGACGTAGAGATCCTGCGCGACGGCAACAGTTTCAGCGCCCGGCGGGTCAAGGCGGTACAGAACGGCAAACCCATTTTCTATATGACGGCCTCTTTCCAGTGCCAGGAAACCGGGTTTGAGCACCAGAACACGATGCCGGAAGTCCCGCCACCGGAAGCGCTGATGTCAGAATCGGAGATTGCGCAGAAGTTTGCCCATCTGATCCCGGAGAAAGTGCGGGATAAATTCCTGGGGCAGCGGCCGATTGAAATGCGGCCGGTGGCATTTCATAACCCACTGCAGGGGGCGGTAGCAGAACCACAGCGCCATGTCTGGTTCCGTGTCAATGGCGAAATGCCGGATGATTTACGCACCCATCAATATTTGCTGGGTTATGCCTCTGATTTCAACTTCCTGCCCACTGCTCTGCAGCCCCATGGCGTAGGCTTCCTTGAGCCGGGCATGCAGGTCGCGACCATCGACCACTCTATGTGGTTCCACCGGCCATTCCGCCTGGATGACTGGTTACTGTATGCAGTGGAAAGTACCTCGGCATCCGGCGCGCGTGGGTTTGTGCGTGGTCAGTTCTATACCCGTGACGGTGTGCTGGTCGCCTCCACGGTACAGGAAGGCGTGATTCGTCGCCGCAGCTAATCACGCATTTATAAGATGTGATAGTCCGTGATAATAAAAAAAGGGCGGTGGATTACGCCACCGCCCTTCTATCATCATTATATGCTTCACTATCTGTGATGTTTTTGCATGTTGTCCGGTGCATTATCCGGCACAGGGTGGGAATCTCACCCGGTACCGGTCACACCTGTTTTTCTTATTTTTAGCGCACTGCTTTCTTAATCCCGCCAGCCATTACTGGTTGTAGGCATTTTCGCCATGGCTGTTGACGTCCAGGCCTTCGCGCTCCTGCTCTTCCGGAACGCGCAGTCCCACCACCATATCAGCAATTTTGTAGCCGATAAAGGCCACAACACCCGACCAGACCAGCGTCAGGCCCACGCTGAACAGCTGAACCCAGACCTGATGCCCCATGGTGACGCCTTCCGCATACCCTACACCACCCAGAGATGATGAAGTGAATACACCAGTCAGGATGCACCCTGTGATCCCGCACACGCCGTGAACGCCGAACACGTCACAGGTATCATCTGCATGCAGCCAGCGTTTGAGCATTACCACGCCCCACAGCCCGGCCACACCACCGACCAGCCCGATAATCAGGGCACCGCCGACGCCCACATAACCGGCTGCCGGGGTAATGGCCACCAGCCCGGCGATGCACCCGGAGCAGGCACCCAGCAGCGAAGGCTTTCCGCGCACCATCCACTCAACCAATACCCAGGAGAGAATAGCACCGGCCGTCGCCATCACGGTATTCAGGAAAGCCAGCGCGGCAATGCCGTTGGCTGCACTGGCGGAGCCGGCGTTAAAGCCGAACCAGCCCACATAAAGGATGCTGGCCCCGGTGAACACCATCGGCAGGTTGTGAGGTTTGAATGCCTCTTTACCGAAACCGGCGCGTTTCCCTAACAGGTAAGCCCCTACCAGGCCGGCAATCGCGGCGTTAATGTGCACCACGGTGCCGCCGGCGAAGTCCAGCGCGCCATCCGCTGCCAGGAAGCCACCGCCCCATACCATATGTGCAATCGGCAGGTAGGAGAAAGTCAGCCAGATCACGGTGAAGATCAACACCGCCGAGAAACGGACACGTTCCGCGAAGCCGCCCACAATCAACGCCACGGTAATACAGGCGAATGAGCATTGGAAAGCCACATGAATGAACTGGGCGAAGGTGCCGCTCAGGCTGTCTACCGTAATGCCTTTCAGCAATGCCGTCTGGAAGCCGCCAAAGAAGGCATTCCCTTCGCTGAACGCCAGGCTGTAGCCGTACAGCATCCACAGCACGCACACCAGCGCAAACGTCACCATGACCTGTGTCAGCATCGACAGTACGTTCTTGGAGCGTAACAGGCCACCGTAAAACAGCGCCACGCCAGGCACCGTCATGAACAGCACCAATGCGGTGCAGATCATCATAAAGGCGTTGTCCGCTTTATCGGCGACCGCCGGTGCCGCCGCCATTGCCAGTGAAGGCATCATGGCTGCCGCGCCAAGGCCCATCATGGATAAAAGTTTTTTCATTATCAATCCACCCCTAAGTCACTCACCCGAGCCTGAAATTACAATGCTGCTTCGTCAGTTTCGCCGGTACGAATACGAATCACACGCTGCAACTCCGCAACGAAAATTTTGCCGTCACCGATTTTGCCGGTGTACGCCGCTTTACTAATCACATCAATGACTTCATCCAGCTGGTCATCCGCAATGGCAATATCAATTTTGACCTTCGGCAGGAAGTTAACGCTGTACTCCGCACCACGATAAAGCTCTGCATGCCCTTTCTGGCGACCAAAGCCTTTAACTTCAGTTACGGTCAGCCCCTGAATTCCTACAGAAGAGAGTGCTTCGCGCACATCTTCCAGTTTGAATGGTTTGATCACCACGGTAACCAGCTTCATATTGCCACTCCTCGAAGTAAGAGCCCTGTCGCGTTAAACATGCGCCCGATAGGGTGTTTAAAGCAAAGGGTGTGCCATAAATGATTTCGCGTATGAATAGAGGGGATTAGCGCGTCACAAGCCACTTTCCGAAAACCCGGCCCAGACAATTTGACTTAAGGAACCCCAAGGAAAGAATAGACCCGCATCCTTTTAGTGCAACGCGCCTCCAGAAAGTGCAACACCCGCGTTTCAGGCTGGTGGGTTGCCTGATCATGGTGCGAAGGCGTGCCGTTCAGGAATCAGAAGGAAGCAAAAAGGGAAAGGGCGATGCCTGCGGCTGCAGGCATCGCCAGAGACAATCAGGAGGAGACAGGCACCTGCGGGGCGGGCGCAGATGCCGGTTGCGCGGCCTCAGCATCCAGTTGTTCCCCGACCAGTTGCATCTGATACATCTGGGCGTAGCGGCCCTGTTGCGCCAGCAAGCGGGTATGTGTGCCCTTCTCGACCGCCTGCCCGCGATGCAGCACCAGAATGGTGTCGGCATCCACCACTGTAGAAAGCCGGTGGGCAATCACTACCAGCGTGGTGCGTTCACGGATTGCCCGTAACGCCCGCTGGATGGCCTGCTCAGTCCCGGAGTCAATGTTGGCGGTCGCCTCATCCAGAATCAGGATCTGCGGAGCCTGCACCAGCACCCGCGCCATGGCCAGCAGCTGTTTCTGCCCAACGGAGAGGTTATTCCCCTGCTCACCTAACCGCGTGTGAATGCCTTCCGGCATATCACGGATCAGATCCGCCAGTTGAACGGTCTCCAGTGCGAGCCACACCTCCTGCTCATCGATCTCACGCCCCAGCGTGACGTTGGCATACACCGATTCGGCCAGCACCACCGGGTCTTGCTGTACCATCGCCACCCCCTGGCGCAGCGCCCGGTGTGATAATGACGAAAGCGGGCGGCCATCCAGCCGGATCTGCCCATCACTCAGCGGGTAATAGCCCATCAGTAAATTCGCCAGCGTGCTTTTGCCGCTGCCGGTATGGCCGACCAGCGCCACAAACCCGCGTGACGGCACCACCAGTGAGATATGCTCCAGTACCTTTTTATCATCACGGTAAGCGAAGCTGACGTTATCAATCTCAATACAGCCACTGGTCAGCGGACGATCGTCGCCGCCATACTGCTGCTGAACCCGATCCATCAGTTCGAAAATGCGCTCACCGGCCACCACCGCCTGTTGCAGGATGGACTGCTGGGACGTGAGTTCAATCAAGGGCTCATTCAGCCGCCCCAGATAGTTGATAAAGGCATACAGCACGCCCACGCCTACGCTGCCGACGGCGCTGAACCCAAACAGCATCAGTAACCCGCACAGCACCATGGTGGAAAACAGGCTCAGCAGCGGGCGCAGTAAAAAGCCTTCAATACGCAGCGTCTGCATCCGGGCATGGTAATGCGCCCAGCTTGCCGCACTCAGGCGCTCGGCAAAGCGCGCCTGTTGCCGGAACTGCTGGATCACGCCCATGCCGTTAATGACTTCATTGAAGCCGTCATTAATATCCGCCAGATAACCCCGCACCCGGCGGGCGATCGGTGTGCTGTAACGCTGGTAGAGCACCATCACTACCAATACCGCCGGGAAGATGCAGACCGCCACCGACGCCATGCGCCAGTCCAGGCTGTACATCGCCACCAGCATGGCGCTGATCAGGGCCACACTGCGCAGCACCGTGGAGACCACCGTGACATAGAGATCGCGGATCACTTCCGTATCATTAGTGACACGCGAGATAAGCTGGCCCACCGGCTGAATATCAAATTCGCTCAGCGGCTGGCGCAGGGCCGCGTCCATGACATCGATCCGCAGCGTCTGCACCACGCCGACTGCCGCGCGGTTAAACAGGATGGCCTGGAAATAGTGCAGGGCCGCCGCCAGCAGGTTAAGCAGGATGTACCCGGCAGCCAGCCCGGAAACCAGCCCGAGCGGCAAGCTGCCGTGGGCGACCACATGGTCGATAAAATAGCTGATCAGCAGCGGCCCCCCCACTTCGGCGGCCGCGGCCACCCACAGCATCAGCACCGCCAGCATCAGCGGCTTGCGGTAGGGTGAGCCATACGCCAGCAGGCGTTTCAGGGTCGGCCACATTGACTGGAACTTAGGCATCACGGGCCTCCTTGTGATCGTCCGGCAGCGCCGGCTCATCCAGTGCTGCTTCAAGTTGTTGGTAACGGTACATATCACGGTACCAACCCGGCTGGGCGGCCAGGGTTTCATGATCGCCGCGCTGCATCACCGTGCCCTGGTTGAGCACCAGAATCTCATTGGCCTCGGTCAGGGCCGAGAGACGGTGCGCGCTGATGATGACCGTGCGGTTGCTGCCCCACTGCCGCAGGTTGCTGAGGATGTCATGTTCCGTGCGGCCATCCACCGCGGAGAGCGCGTCATCCAGAATCAGGATTTCCGCCTCCAGCAGCAGGGCGCGGGCAATGGCGATACGCTGTTTCTGCCCGCCGGAGAGCATCACCCCACGTTCGCCCACCTCCGTTTCATAGCCCTGCGGCAGGCGCAGGATGTCCTCATGGACGCTGGCCAGCCGGGCTGCCTGCTCAATCTGCGCCGGGGTGGCCTCCGGGCGGCCCAGCGCAATATTTTGCGCCACGCTGTCAGAAAACAGGAACGGCGTCTGGCTGACGACCGCCAGCCGCCCGCGCCATGCATCCAGTTTGATCGTCTGCAGGGCAAGCCCGTGATAACGGATCTCCCCTTCGCCGACATCAAACTGACGCTGCACCAGTCCCAGCAAGGTACTTTTCCCGGCGCCGGTCGGGCCGCACAGGCCAAGCATCTGCCCGGGTTGCAGGCGGAAGCTGACATCATGCAGGGCCGCGTGGCTGTTTTCCGGGTAGTGGAACCGGCCGATCTGCACCTGCAACTCACCGCGCCCGGCCGGCAATGGCTGGTCGCCGTCAGTGACGGAAGGCGCCTCTTTCAGCAGACTGCGGATGCGGCTGTAAGCGGCGCTGCCGCGCTCAACAATGTTGAACATCCAGGCCAGCGCCAGCATCGGCCAGATCATCAGCCCCAGATACATCACAAAACTGGTCAGTTGCCCAAGCGTCAGGGTGCCGTGCACTACCAGCCAGCTGCCGCCGCCGATCGCCAGCAGGTTGGCCATACCGATGGCGATATAAATCGTCGGGTCAAACCGCGCATCCACCCGCGCCACCCGCAGATTCTTGGCCCCGGCATCGGCGGCGACGCGCGCGAACTGCCCGGACTGATGATCCTCCAGCCCAAAGGCCTTGATCATCCGGATGCTGGTCAGGCTCTCCTGGGTCTGGTCATTCAGCGAGGAGAAGGCCGCCTGGGCGGATTTGAAACGGTGATGCAGCTGATCGCCGTAGCGTTTGATGACCATCGCCATGATCGGCATCGGCACCAGTGACAGCAGCGTCAGTTGCCAGCTGATCTGCGTACTCATCACCACCAGCACCGCACACCCCATCACCAACGAGTCCACCAGGGTCAACACCCCCTCCCCGGCGGCGAACACCACGCGATCCACGTCATTGGTGGCGCGCGCAATCAGATCACCGGTGCGGTGACGCAGGTAAAAAGCCGGGTGCTGGCGGCTGAGCTGGCGATAGAAACGCTCACGCAGCTCGACCGCCAGTTGGTAAGACGCCCCAAACAGCAACACGCGCCATACATAACGCAGCAGATAAACCACTACAGACGTCGCCAGGATCACGCCAATCCACCCGAGCACCGCTGCGGTGGAGAGCCGCTTCTGGGTGATGCCGTCCACAATCACGCCGACCAGTTTTGGCGGCAGCAGTTGCAGGATGGCGATAATGATCAGCAAAGCAATGGCGCCGAGATAGCGGCGCCATTCCCGGCGAAAATACCAGCTTAATTGTGCAAACAATCTCACAAGATTTTATTCCCAAAAAATGAAGCGTCCCTGTATCGGACTCTTTCCGCTCAAGCAGCATAGAAGAAGCCGGAGAAAAAGCGATGAGGTGCCGGTTATTCCGGCAGCGGCAGGGCCGTGGTGTATTTAATCCTTTCCATCGCAAAACTGGAGGTCACTTCGATCAGGCCAGGCACCCCATTTACCAGTTTTTTATAGAAAATGTCGTAGCTTTTCATGTCAGCCACCTGAATTTGCAGCAGATAATCATACTCCCCCGCCATCCGGTAGAAGGCCAGCACCTCGGGCATCTGCTCGGTCTGGCTGACGAAATGCTGGTACCATTCGCGGTTATGCTGCTGGGTTTTGACCAGCATAAAGGCGGTGAGGCCCAGGCCCAGCTTGTCCCCGTCGAGCAGGGCAACCCGGCCGCGAATATACCCGTTATCCTCCAGCCTTTTCAGCCGTTTCCAACAGGGCGTTGAGGTCAGGTTTACCGACTCAGCCAACGCCTGAAGCGATAACGTGCAGTCCTGTTGCAGCAGGCGCAACAACGTACGATCGATTTTATCCAGCATACGGGCTTTCCTGAGAAAAATTTTCTCCTATGTCGCCATTTCAAAAGCAAGATAGCAACCCTTTTTTCCGGCCAACCGCGTACCCTTAGCTACCCTGACTTTACTGCCCTTGCCGAGAGATGTTATGACTGCCTCCTGGGTCAGACGCGCCATCCATGAAATCGACGCTGATTTCCAGCGCTCTGCCGATACTCATTTGATTCGCCTGCCGCTGCCGGACTTTCCGGGGATCGCTCTCTATCTGAAAGATGAGAGCACCCACCCCAGCGGCAGCCTGAAACACCGGCTGGCGCGTTCGCTGTTTCTCTATGCCCTCTGCAATGGCTGGCTGCGAGAAAACACCCCTGTGATTGAGGCGTCATCCGGCAGCACTGCTATCTCCGAAGCATACTTTTCCCGCCTGCTGGGCCTGCCGTTTATTGCGGTGATGCCGGCCAGCACTGCCCGCCGCAAAATTGAACAGATTGAGTTTTATGGCGGCCGCTGCCACTTTGTGGAGCAAACCGGGCAAATTTATGCAGCCTCTGAACACCTGGCCCACGATCTGGGCGGGCACTATATGGATCAGTTTACCTATGCTGAACGGGCGACCGACTGGCGCGGAAATAACAATATTGCCGACAGCATTTATCGCCAGATGTCGCGGGAACCGTTTCCCATCCCGCGTTATGTGGTGATGGGGGCCGGCACCGGCGGCACTTCCGCTACGCTGGGCCGCTATATCCGCTATCAGGGCCACGACACGCAACTGGTGGTAGTTGACCCGGAGCACTCCGTGTTTTACGACTACTACCATCAGCGTAACCCGCTTCTCACGGCCGCCTGCGGCAGCCGGATTGAAGGCATCGGCAGGCCGCGCGTGGAGCCCTCTTTCATTCCCGATGTCATTGACCGGATGATTCAGGTGCCGGACGCCGCCAGCCTCGCCGCGCTGACCTGGCTGACGCGGGTACTGGGGCGCCGTGCCGGTGCGTCAACCGGCACCAATATTTATGGCGCGCTGCTGCTGGCAGCCGAGATGCGGGCGCGGGGTGAGCAAGGGTCCATTGTGACACTGCTGTGTGACAGCGGTGAGCGTTACCCTGATACCTACTATAACGAGCAGTGGGTGAGCCGGCATATCGGTGACACGTCGCCCTATTTACAGCGCCTCATGTCCGGGTTTTCCGGCAGTTAATCTTCCCCGCCGCCGCGCAGCTGTTCAAACTGCGCCGGGGAAAGTACCCTATAGTAATTGTGCCCGGCTGAGCGCTGGCCGGGTTTGCACGTTAAAAAGGTAAGCATGAGATGAAACGAGCAGTAGTGGTGTTCAGTGGCGGCCAGGATTCAACCACCTGCCTGATCCAGGCGCTGGCGCAATATGATGAAGTACACTGCATCACCTTTGATTATGGTCAACGGCACCGGGCAGAGATCGAGGTGGCGCAAAAGCTCTCGGCCGAATTGGGTGCGCGGGCGCATAAAGTGCTGGATGTTGGCCTGTTGAACGAACTGGCCATCAGCAGCCTGACGCGGGATAACATTCCGGTTCCCAATTACGGCAGTGAAGCGGCCGGCCAGTTGCCGAGCACCTTCGTGCCGGGGCGCAATATTCTGTTCCTGACGCTGGCGTCGATTTACGCCTACCAGATTGAGGCGGAGGCTGTGATCACCGGCGTCTGTGAAACTGACTTCTCCGGCTACCCTGATTGCCGGGATGAGTTTGTGAAAGCGCTGAACCAGGCGGTTTCGCTGGGGCTGGCGCGCGATGTCCGGTTTGAAACACCGCTGATGTGGCTGAACAAAGCGGAAACCTGGGCGCTGGCGGACTACTACGGGCAACTGGAACGGGTTCGCCGCGATACGTTGACCTGTTACAACGGCATTCAGGGCGACGGGTGCGGTGAATGTGCGGCCTGTCACCTGCGGGCAAACGGCCTGGCGGTCTATCAGCAGGACCGTGCCGGTGTGATGGCCAGCCTGAAGCAGAAAAGCGGCCTGCAATAATCCCCGGTATTTCCCTTAAGATCCTGATGATCATGCCCCGCTGGGGCATGATGTTTCCGGCAATACCCGCCTCCTGCCACGCTCGTTTTACCCGTGGAAAGATCGGGCCCGGCTACCCCGGCCCGCAGCAGGTTCCCCCTGCGTCAGGAGGGCAGCACGTTATCCTGCTGTTCAAGCTGACGTAATTTCTCCAGTAACTCCCCTTCCAGCGGCAACGCTTTCTGGCTTTTTAAATCAATACAAACAAAGGTCAGCGCGGCATCGGCGACGGTTTCGCCGTCCCTGTCCCGCGTTACCACCTGGCTGACGACCCCGCTGCGCCCATTAAGGCGCTCCAGCCGACTGTCGATCCGCAGCCGGTCACCCAACACCGCCGGGGTGCGATAGTTGATATTAATGTTCACCACAATAAAGGCGATGTGGCGATCCTTCATCCATTGAAACCCCTCCAGGGCGGACAACCACTCCCAGCGGGCCTCTTCAAGAAACTCAAGATAACGGGCGTTATTGACGTGTTGGTAGACATCAATATGAAATCCCCGGACGTTTATAAAAGTCTGCATAGCGGCGCTTTCTCTCTCGTAACAGGTGGATAGGGTTCAGGTCTACACGCTGAAGTGCGCCCGCAGGCGCACTGGTCGGATCACTTTCTGAGCGTAGCAGATTCCCTGAGGCGCTGAGAAAAAGCGTAAGGCAACGCGAAGCGGCTCACAAAACCATCCGGTCGCGGTTGCGTTCAATCAGTGACGGGCCGATGCCGGGCACCTCCTGTAACTGTTCCACGGCGGTGAACTGCCCCGACTCTTCGCGGTAACGAATAATCGCCTCCGCTTTTTTAAGCCCCACGCCGTTTAAGCCGTCCGACAGCGTCTGCGCATCCGCGGTATTGATATTCACCTTTTCCAACGGTGAGGTGACCCCGGCTTTGGCCTCCGGCGTCAACGGGGCTTTTTCCGCTTTTTTAGCCGGGACGGCGCTGGCGGTTGCCACTTCACCATTTGGGGCGGCATGGAGCATCACCGGCAGGGTAGAAAGGCCTAATGCCAGGGCGAGTGAGAGTGAGGTAATGCCTAATTTTTTCATGCTGTTTCTCCTTGTGTTGTTCAGCACGCACACCATGCCGAAAAGCAAAAACAGACGCAAAGACCAGATGTTAAATGTGGAAAAGGCCGCGAAAGCGGCCTTTGTGTGTTGCAACGGATTACATTTTACTGGAAGCGTTATTCCACCTGTGCGGCGCTGCCCAGTTTGATTTTGCCGGACTGACGCAGGCCGGCAATCAATGCATCGAAGGTAATATTGGTGGCACCCTCTTTAATCTGGCCGGAGAAATTAGCCACTTCATCGGCCGGCAGTTTGCCTGGGTTGACCGCATCCAGGGCGACGATAACCACATTGCCTTTCTCATCCTGGGTGACGCCATAGTTCGGTTTACCGGCCTGCGGTTGCGGCAAGGCATACACGCTCTGCTCAAACGCGGAAGGCTGCTGGGAACGCTGCACTTTCTGCGTGGTGCCAAAGCTCAGACCAGCGGTTTTCAGCGCCTCATCCCCTTTCCCTTGTTTCAGGGCAGCCAGGACTTTTTGCGCGTCAGCCTGTGCCTGCGCCTGCGCTTTCTGGTGTTTGACCTGGGCCAGCACCGCATCCCGCACCTCGGCAAACGGCTTCACGCCCTGCGGTTTATGCGCATCCACACGTACCACGAAGGCGCGATCGCCATCGGCAGTGATGACATTAGAGTTGCTGCCCGGAGAACCGCCCTCACCCAACAGCGAACCATCAAACAGGGCATCGGCTACCGGCTTGGCGCTCAGTGCCTGTGGCAGGGTCTGCTGGGTGAACCAGTCAGTGTGAACAGCTTTGATGCCGGAAACTTCTTCGGCAGAGGCCAGCGACTCATTATCATTGGTTGCCGCTTCGCTGACTTTCTGTTGCAGCGCATAGTAGGCGTCCAGCGCTTTTTCCTGCTTCAGCTTGGCCAGCACGTCATTACGTACGTCATCTAACGGCTTCAGCTTTGCCGGCTCCACATCATTAAGACGCAGAACCAGGTAACCCGATGAGGATTTAATCACGCCGGAGACCTGCCCTTTTTCAGTCAGGTTAGCGTTTTTGAAATCGTCCAAAGTGGTTTCCGGCTCCATCCACTCCAGCTCACCGCCACGTTTGCCGGTGAAGGTATCGGTGGATTTGGTTTTGGCCAGTTCAGCGAAATCGGCGCCCTTTTTCAGTTCAGCCAGTACCGCGTCGGCGTCTGCCTGCGACTTCAGCACAATCACCGCAAATTTCTTGCGCTCCGGCTGGCCGAAGGTGTTTTTGTGCTGATCGTAGTAGGCGGCCACCTCAGCATCACTGACGGTGATCTTGTCCTGCAGGGCGGCGGCGTCCATTTCCAGATAGCTGACTTTCAGCTGCTGTGGCGCAATAAATTCGTTTTGATGCTGGTCGTAATAGCCTTTCAGCTCATCTTCGGTGGCCGTCTGTTTGGCTGCCAGCGCATCCGTATCGAATGCGGCAACCCGCACATCACGCTCCTGCAGCACCAGCGCGGCGAGGCTGTCAGCTTCGGCCGGCAAGACAAACTCGCTGCCGCCAAAGACCTGGTTTAGCTGTTGTGCCTGCAACTGGCGGCGAACCACTTGCGCATAGCTGTCCGGCGAGTAACCGCTGCCGCGTACCATCGCCAGATACTTATCATTATCGAATTGATTATTGGTCTGGAAGGCCGGGGTCTTCAGGATGCTTTGCTTGACCTGCTCGTCACTGATGGCGATACCCAGTTTTTTGGCATACTGGTCAATCAGGGTGACATCGATCAGCTGGTTCAGCACCTGCTGACGTAACTGCTGCATATATTGCTCATTACCGGCCAGCACTGAAAACTGCTCACCCAATTGCTGCTGCATCCGGGCGCGTTCATTCTGGAAGGCCTGTTCGAACTGGGCGCGGTTAATCTCCTGGCCGTTCACCTTAGCGGCATAATCGCCGGAGCCGCCGATCAGGTAGTTGCCCACCCCGGTCAGAACGAAAGAGAGGATAATGAGAGCCAGGATGATCTTGAGCACGACATGGTTAGAGGCCGCGCGTAAATTGTCCATCATAGTGTGACAACACTCCGCTGTAGTAGAGATTAACAACCCTGCGCAGGCATTAGTGCCCGGCGCGTCCTGCGCCGCTGCGCGGTAGCGCGAAAGGTCAGGTAAACCGGGCATCACGCCCGCATCCTGCCTGTGCTGAAAATAAAAAAAGCGCATCGTTTTTGATGCGCCTTGTATCTTACCTTACCAGGCAAGTGACGTCAGGTGATAGTTTGAGACAAAGGGTGCTTGTCACACGAACTGCCCAACAGTGCTTAGTTTACTGAATCTTTCAAAGCCTTACCTGCGCGGAAACCCGGTACTTTCGCCGCCGGAATCGCGATTTCTTCGCCGGTTTGCGGGTTACGGCCGGTACGGGCAGCGCGCTCACGGACGGTAAACGTCCCGAACCCCACCAGCGCTACTTCCTCACCCTGTTTCAGTGCATCAGTGACTGACTCAATAATGGTGTCCAGAACACGGCCGGCTGCGGCTTTTGAAATGTCAGCCCCTGCGGCAATGTTGTCGATCAGTTGTGATTTATTCACGTAGTCATCCCCTTTTGAAATCTTTGCCCGCGCGGCAAAAGTCCTTGGTGCGCGGCTGCGCTGCTTTTATATCAAGCCTGCCGGGCCTATGCAAGCCGCCGCCGGGCAGCCCAGGCATAGCCGGCCGCCCTACGTTAACGGCACAAAAAAAAACTGGCAAGTCACAATTGACCTGCCAGCTTCTGATTAGACCACCTGATGTTCAGGGATTATTTAGCGGCGACCGGCTGAGCACCAAAGGCCGGGTTTTGCAACGCAAAGTTCAGCACTTCATCGATGCGTTTAACCGGGTGGATCTCCAGATCCGCAATCACGTTATCCGGAATCTCTTCCAGATCGCGGCGGTTCTCATCCGGAATCAGCACCACTTTGATGCCGCCGCGATGCGCCGCCAGCAGTTTCTCTTTCAGGCCGCCAATCGGCAGTACCTGACCACGCAGCGTGATCTCGCCGGTCATGGCCACATCGGCACGCACCGGGTTACCGGTCAGGCAGGAAACCAGGGCCGTACACATCGCGATACCAGCGCTTGGGCCATCTTTCGGTGTTGCGCCTTCCGGCACATGCACATGGATGTCGCGTTTTTCGTAGAAGTCCGGGTTAATGCCCAGCTTGTCCGCACGAGCACGTACCACCGTCAACGCCGCCTGAATCGACTCCTGCATCACCTCACCCAGGGAGCCGGTGTAGGTCAGTTTACCTTTACCCGGCACACAGGCGGTTTCGATGGTCAGCAGATCGCCGCCCACTTCCGTCCAGGCCAGACCGGTCACCTGACCGATGCGGTTTTCAGTATCGGCACGGCCATAATCGACCCGCTGCACGCCGAGGTAATCTTTCAGGTTGTCACCGGAGATGGTGATGTGCTTAATGGTTTTATCCATCAGCAGCTGTTTCACCGCCTTACGGCACAGTTTGGAGATTTCACGCTCCAGGCTACGCACACCGGCTTCACGGGTGTAGTAACGGATAATGCCGACGATGGCACTGTCCTCAACCGTGAGTTCCCCTTTTTTCAGCGCGTTACGCTCGATTTGCTTCGGCAACAGGTGCTGTTTGGCAATATTGAGTTTCTCGTCTTCGGTATAACCGGAAAGGCGGATCACTTCCATACGGTCCAGCAGCGGGGCCGGAATGTTCATGGAGTTCGAGGTCGCCACGAACATCACATCGGACAGGTCGTAATCGACTTCCAGATAGTGGTCGTTAAACGCCACGTTCTGCTCCGGGTCCAGCACTTCCAGCAAGGCAGAGGCCGGATCGCCGCGCATGTCCGACGACATCTTATCAATCTCATCCAGCAGGAACAGCGGGTTACGCACCCCAACTTTGGCCATTTTCTGGATCAGTTTACCCGGCATGGAGCCGATATAGGTACGGCGGTGCCCACGGATTTCCGCTTCATCCCGCACGCCACCCAACGCCATGCGCACATACTGGCGACCGGTCGCCCGCGCAATGGACTGGCCCAGGGAGGTTTTACCCACCCCCGGCGGCCCTACCAGGCAGAGGATCGGGCCTTTGATTTTGCTGACGCGGCTCTGTACGGCGAGGTACTCAAGAATGCGGTCTTTGACCCGCTCCAGGCCGTAGTGATCGGTATCGAGCACTTCCTGCGCCTTGACCAGATCTTTCTTCACCTTGCTGCGGCTGTTCCACGGCACCTGCAACATCCAGTCGATGTAGCTGCGTACCACGGTGGCTTCGGCAGACATCGGTGACATCATCTTCAGCTTCTGCAGTTCGGCCTCGGTTTTTTCCTTGGCCTCTTTCGGCATTTTTGCCGCGTCGATTTTACGTTTCAGCGCTTCATTTTCATCCGGCGCGTCATCCATCTCGCCAAGCTCTTTCTGAATGGCCTTCATCTGCTCATTCAGGTAGTACTCACGCTGGCTCTTTTCCATCTGCTTTTTGACGCGGTTACGGATGCGTTTTTCAACCTGTAACAGGTCGATTTCAGACTCCATCATCGCCATCAGGTACTCCAGACGTTCAGTAATATCGAACATCTCCAGTACGGATTGCTTATCAGCCAGCTTCAGCGGCATATGCGCAGCGATGGTGTCCGCCAGGCGGGCGGCATCGTCAATGCTGTTCAGGGAAGTCAGCACTTCCGGCGGAATTTTTTTATTGAGCTTGATGTAGCCTTCAAACTGGTTGATGGCGGTACGGACCAGCACTTCCTGCTCGCGCTCATCAATGGCCGGTGAGTCCAGGTATTCTGCTTCAGCGGCAAAGTGCTCGCCGTTATCGGACAACGTGGTAATACGCGCACGCTGTAACCCTTCAACCAGGACTTTTACCGTGCCGTCCGGCAGCTTCAGCATCTGCAGAATCGACGCTACCGTACCAACAGAAAACAGATCGTTGACGCCCGGTTCATCCGTTGAGGCCTCTTTTTGCGCCACCAGCATGATCTTTTTATCGTGATCCATTGCGGCTTCAAGGCACCGTATTGATTTTTCCCGGCCAACAAACAACGGGATCACCATGTGCGGATAAACCACCACATCGCGCAGAGGCAATACGGGGATTTCTATGCGTTCGGAACGCTCAGGATTCATAGAGCTCTCTCTTAGTTTAGCTTCCGCCAGGTTAAAGAAATCTCGTGAAACACCAGATTTCCGGGTTTCAGCAAGTAGGATACTGAGTATATGGGGATGAATATCTTACATTCAACGACAAGAATGCGAGGAAAAAAAAATGGGGGATGATTTCCCCCATTTGATCTTTAACGTGCTGGAATGGTTGGCTAATTATTCGCCGGAAGCCTGTTGGGCCTCATGCTTGCCATAAATCAGCATCGGCTCAGACTGGCCGGCAATCACTGACTCATCAATCACCACTTTATCCACGCTGTCCATGGAAGGCAGGTCGTACATGGTGTCCAGCAGTGCGCCTTCAACGATAGAGCGCAGACCGCGGGCACCAGTTTTACGTGCCATGGCTTTCTTGGCAATCGCGTTCAGGGCTTCATCCCGGAACTCCAGCTCCACGCCTTCCAGGTTGAACAACGCCTGATACTGTTTGGTCAGGGCGTTTTTCGGCTCTTTCAGGATCTGAATCAGCGCGTCTTCACTCAGCTCGCTCAGGGTCGCCACAACCGGCAGACGGCCAATAAACTCAGGGATCAGACCAAACTTAATCAAATCTTCTGGTTCAGCCTGCGCCAGCAGCTCACCTTCAGTGGCTTTTTCAGATTTACCCTTCACTTCCGCACCGAAGCCAATGCCGGTACCGGTATTGATACGCTGACCGATCACCTTATCCAGGCCGGCAAAAGCGCCGCCGCAGATAAACAGGATTTTCGAGGTATCAACCTGCAGGAATTCCTGCTGCGGATGTTTGCGGCCGCCCTGTGGCGGAACCGCAGCCACGGTACCTTCGATCAGTTTCAGCAGCGCCTGCTGGACGCCTTCACCGGACACGTCACGAGTAATCGACGGGTTGTCTGACTTACGGGAGATCTTGTCAATCTCATCGATATAGACAATGCCGCGCTGTGCTTTCTGCACATCGTAATCGCACTTCTGCAACAGTTTCTGGATGATGTTTTCCACATCCTCACCCACATAACCGGCCTCGGTCAGGGTGGTGGCGTCCGCCATGGTGAACGGCACATCCAGGAAACGGGCCAGGGTTTCAGCCAGCAGGGTTTTACCGCTACCGGTCGGGCCAATCAGCAGAATGTTGCTTTTGCCCAGCTCAATCCCATTGCTGGAATCGCCGTTGCGCAGGCGTTTGTAGTGGTTGTATACCGCCACCGCCAACACTTTCTTCGCCTGTTCCTGGCCAATGACGTAGTCATCCAGGTGGTTTCGGATTTCGTGCGGGGTCGGGAGTGCGCTGCGCTCACGGTGGGGCGCAACTTCTTTAATCTCTTCGCGAATAATGTCGTTACACAGATCAACACATTCATCGCAGATATACACTGACGGCCCGGCAATCAGCTTACGCACTTCATGCTGGCTTTTGCCGCAAAAAGAGCAGTACAGCAGCTTTCCTGAACCGTCTTTGCGCTTATCTGTCATCAGTAAACCTCTTCTCTAGTATCTGTTCTGCCGCAACACACGGCAGAAGCATGACCAGTTAACGAACCTTTCCGCTGCTGGCCGCCGATGCGTTAACTGCGAAAAACACAGTAGCTTCACCCAGTATAGCGCATCGGTCCGTACTCATTAGTGTCAGACGCGATGGGTTAATACCGAATCGACCAGGCCATACTCTACAGATTGTTCTGCAGACATGAAACGGTCACGCTCAGTGTCACGCTCTATCACTTCAAGAGACTGTCCCGTATGTTTAGCCATCAGCTCGTTCATGCGGGCTTTCACTTTCAGGATCTCTTTGGCATGGATTTCGATGTCTGACGCCTGGCCCTGGAAGCCGCCCAGCGGCTGGTGAATCATCACCCGCGAGTTCGGCAGGCAGAAACGTTTGCCCTTGGCACCCGCTGCCAGCAGGAATGAGCCCATGGAGCATGCCTGGCCCATACAGATAGTACTCACGTCCGGTTTGATAAACTGCATGGTGTCATAAATTGACATGCCGGCCGTGATCACCCCACCAGGGGAGTTGATGTACAGGAAGATGTCTTTTTCCGGGTTTTCCGCTTCCAGGAACAGCATCTGCGCCACAATTAGGTTAGCCATGTGATCTTCAACCTGGCCGGTCAGGAAGATGACGCGCTCCTTCAACAGGCGGGAATAGATATCGTATGAACGCTCACCGCGGGAAGTCTGCTCTACCACCATTGGTACCAGAGCCATGTTAGGTGCTAATTGATCTCGTTCGCCACTGTATGACATCACCGTCTCCTAGAAATAATTCACTTTGGCGCCATTAAAACCGATTCTACTTGAGTTGGCCGCTGAAGACCATGCTCAAGCGCCCGGCCACCCCTGCCGAAAACGGTGGTCGTCCCCTCATGCAGATCGATGGAAACCGTACCCCTAAGCAGTGGGGGCGCCCTCTGCGCTTTTCAAGCGCGCCCATGAAATTTGCCCGTTGCCCATCCCCCTGCCTGTTGGTGATAATCTGTTCACTCACCGGCCGTCAGCGCAGGCCATGTACGCAACCAGAGAGACCAACATATTGAATATAGTGTAAATCAGGGCAAAAGAAATGAGAATTTTAGCCGGAATGGCCTGGGTAAAAAAGAAAGCCCACGGGATCCCGTGGGCCTGGCAGAGAGAACCGGGCAGAACCCGGTTCAGCGATCAACTCAGGCAGACGCCTGGTTCATCAGGTCAGTGAAAGAGGTCTCTTTTTCAGTGACTTTCGCTTTGGCCAGCAGGGTTTCAACCGCCTGCTCTTCCAGTGCGACGTTACGCATGTTGTTCATCAGTTCTTTATTCTTGCTGTAGAACTCAATCACTTCCTGCGGATCTTCGTACGCGGAGGCCATCTCTTCGATCAGGGCTTTCACACGATCTTCATCAGCCTGAAGTTCGTTTTTGCTGATCACTTCGCCCAGCAGCAGGCCAACAACCACACGGCGTTTGGCTTGTTCTTCAAACAGCTCGCGCGGCAGTTCCAGCGCTTGCTTCTCGTTGCCGCCGAAACGCTGAGCCGCCTGACGGCGCAGAACGTCGATTTCGCCGTCGATCAGGGCTGCCGGCACGTCGATCGGGTTGGCGTTAACCAGGCCGTCGATTGCCTGAGTTTTCACACGGTTACGCACGGCGCCTTTCAGCTCGCGCTCCATGTTTTTACGCACTTCAGCACGCAGGCCTTCCAGAGAGCCATCAGCCACGCCGAAACGTTTGATGAAATCTTCAGTCAGCTCCGGCAGTTCACGCTGTTCAACTTTTTTCAGCACGATAGCGAACTGCGCGGCTTTCCCTTTCAGGTTTTCAGCGTGGTAATCTTCCGGGAAGTTAACGTCGATGGTGAACTCTTCACCGGCTTTATGACCAACCAGACCTTCTTCGAAGCCCGGGATCATGCGGCCCTGGCCCATTGCCAGCACGAAGTCAGAGGCTTTGCCGCCATCAAACTCTTCACCGTCGATAGAACCGTTGAAGTCAACGGTGACGCGGTCTTCTGCCTGGGCAGCAGCGTCAGTCTCTTTCCACTCAGCCTGTTGCTTACGCAGAGTTTCCAGCATGGCATCCACGTCGGTTTCGTTAACTTCAACAACCGGCTTCTCAACTTCAATGCCTTCCAGATCTTTCAGTTCCACTTCCGGGTAGACTTCAAACTCTACCGCGAAGGTGAAATCTTCACCTTCTTTGTACTCGCCCGGCACGTAGTTCGGTGCGCCGGCCGGGTTAATTTTCTCTTTGATGATCGCGTCAACAAAATTGCGCTGCATCAGATCGCCCAGCACGTCCTGACGGACAGAGGCGCCATAGCGCTGTTCCACGATATTCATCGGCACTTTGCCTTTGCGGAAACCGTCGATACGGACGTTTTTCGCTGCGTTGATCAGCTCTTTTTTTACTGCCTGATTGATAACATCAGCCGGTACAGTAATAGAGAGACGGCGCCCAAGGCCTTGAGTGGTTTCTACTGAAACTTGCATCTTGTTACCTCAAAAAAATCAAAGTGCTCGGTCAACTCCAGAAGCCGTTCTCAAAATGAGAGCCCAGGGACTGCTTACTTTGAAAACGGCTTCTAAGAACCAGGACGGCCGCTTTACCAGAACCCATTCCCTGTTTTCAGAAGCGTCCCGAAACCATTCCGGAAAATAAGACGCAGCATTATAGCGGCGCAAGCCGTGCGAGTCGAGGAGGTGACGGTGCCCATGACGCGCTAAATCTCACACTTCCGGCGTTTTACTCACCAAACTGGCTTTTGCCGTGCTGCTGACCTGTTCTCCACGCAATAAGTCATGAAACAAAAACGGCCCGCAGGCCGTTTTATCGATTCGTCTTTATTAATACCCTATTTGCGGTGAAAAGTTCCACCTGCAACGCATCAGGGTATGGCAACGCACCGGTGAACCGGGCGTTCTGCCGTCAGGCCAGCGTGCCGGCCCCGCGGCAGGGAGGAGAGGCCGGTACGGTATCCTGTAATCCTTCCCACTCTTTCAGCGTATAAGTATGGAGCGCCAGGGCGTGTACCCCATCTGAAAGCTCTTCTGACAAGACGCCGTAAATCGCGCGATGCCGGGTCAGAAAACGTTCGCCCACAAACCGATCGGAGACCATTATCACTTTGAAATGGCTCTCTGAACCGGCCGGCACGTTATGGCGATAGCTTTCATCCACCACTTCCAGATGCACAGGTTCAAACGCCGCCCTTAATTTTGCTTCAATTTGCTCGCGAATCATAAAGATCTCCTTATTATACCCGCAGAGAGCTGCGCCCTATCTGTTTCAATATTAGTCGTTTTTAAACTGTTAGCGTGCCGCTTGTATAAATTTGTCGGCGAGCGCGCTGAAAAAGCCCATGTCTCTCCTGCGACGGCAGGCCGGACAGGGCAAAGCATAAACCGTTATCCGGTTGAAAAGGCATAAATTGGCAGCCTGAGCGACTGGAATGCGTAAAAAAAACGCGGAGAGGTGCAAATCTGCACACCGGGATCTTCCCCCGCCGGACGGCAATGTTATGATGTCGGCCATTGCGCATTGCCCATTCACAATAATGAAAGAGATGTGACCATGTTAAAAAAGATGATCTTCCCTTTGCTGGCAGCCCTGATGCTGGCCGGCTGTGCCACCAGCAGTAATACCCTGAATGTCACCCCGAAAATGGTCTTGCCGACGCAAGACCCGACCCTGATGGGCGTGACCGTGAGTATCAACGGTGCAGACCAGCGCCAGGATCAGGCCCTGGCGAAGGTTAACCGTGAAGGCCAGCTGGTGACGCTGACCCCGTCCCGCGATCTGCGTTTCCTGCTGCAGGAAGTGCTGGAGAAACAGATGGGTGCGCGCGGCTATATGATCGGCGCTGACGGCGCGGTCGACCTGCAGATCGTGGTCAACAACCTGTTTGCCGATGTCCAGGAAGGTAATCTGCGCTACAACATCACTACCAAAGCGGACATCTCCATCATCGCCACAGCGAAAAACGGCAGCAAGCAGGTGAAAAATTACCGCTCGACTTATAACGTCCAGGGCGCTTTCACCGCCACCAATGACAAAATCACCAATGCCGTTAACACCGTGCTGGGTGATGTGATTTCGGATATGGCACAGGACACCAGCGTCAGCGAGTTCATCAAACAGAACGCCCGCTGATCCCCCTCTGCCCGGTGGCCCTTCTGCGGGCCACCGGGTTGCTGTGTTATCCAGGGAACAGGATGCACCCTGCCCCTTGTCCCTGCGGATGACCCACCGTCACCTCTTTCCTTTATCTGCCAGCGTGCTGGCACCAGCCTGCGGAACCCTGCCATGCTTAGCCGAACCCTCAGCCTTTTTACCCAACGCAACAGTGTGGTCATGCTGCTGCTCGGCTTTGCGTCCGGGCTGCCGCTGGCGCTAACCTCTGGTACGTTGCAGGCGTGGATGACCGTTGAGAATGTTGACCTCAAAACCATCGGTTTCTTTTCGCTGGTTGGACAGGCCTATGTCTTTAAGTTCCTCTGGTCACCGCTGATGGATCGCTACACGCCGCCTTTCCTTGGCCGGCGGCGCGGCTGGCTGCTGCTGACCCAGCTATTGCTGATCGGGGCCATTTTCGCCATGGGCTTTATGCAGCCGGCGCGGGATCTCTGGTGGCTGGCGGCGCTGGCGGTCGCGGTGGCGTTTCTGTCGGCCTCCCAGGATATTGTATTCGACGCCTATAAAACCGATCTGCTCAATGCGGAACAGCGGGGGGCGGGTGCAGCTGTTTCGGTGCTGGGTTACCGGCTGGCGATGCTGATTTCCGGCGGGCTGGCGCTGTGGCTGGCGGACCGCTATCTCGGCTGGCAGGCCACCTACTGGCTGATGGCTGCCCTGATGCTGGTGGGCGTGATAACAGCCTTGTTTGCACCAGAGCCGGATACCCACGCCGCCGTGCCGCGCACGCTGGAGCAGGCGATCATGGCCCCGCTGCGTGATTTCTTCGGGCGTAATAATGCCTGGCTGATCCTCTGCCTGATTGTGCTCTACAAGATGGGCGACGCCTTTGCCGGCAGCCTCAGCACCACGTTTTTAATCCGCGGTGTCGGGTTTGAGGCTGGCGAAGTGGGGCTGGTCAACAAAACTCTGGGGCTGGCGGCTACCATCGTCGGCGCACTGTATGGCGGCGCGGTGATGCAGCGGCTGTCGCTGTTCCGCGCCCTGCTGATCTTTGGCGTGTTGCAGGCGGTCTCGAATGCCGGTTACTGGCTGCTGGCGATTACCGATAAGCACCTGCTCAGCATGGGCGTGGCGATTTTCTTTGAGAACCTTTGCGGCGGCATGGGCACCGCGGCCTTTGTGGCGCTGCTGATGGCGTTGTGTAACAAGTCCTTTTCCGCCACCCAGTTTGCCCTGCTTTCAGCGCTCTCTGCCGTGGGCCGTGTCTATGTCGGCCCGGTGGCCGGCTGGTTTGTGGAAGCACACGGCTGGCCGCTGTTTTATCTCTTCTCGATTGTGGCGGCCGTGCCGGGGTTGCTGCTGCTTGTGGCTTGCCGCAGCACGCTGGAGTATGCGCAACACCATGAAGACACCCTGCCGCGCATCCATTTTCCCCAGGCCTATCGCTGGGCATTCCGCCTGTTTACCCTGGGTTGTGCTCTGTTATTGGTGTGGCTGGTTGGGCTGGCGTTTTCCGCGCTGACCGGCGCAACGTTGGGCGGGCTGCTCACCCCCTTATTTGAAGCAGGAATGGCACTGGGGATTGGCGGTATTTTGTGGGGAGCGGGGCTGGACTATGCCGCTCAGCGGCGTCCTTCGCCGGTTATTTAACCCTGCGGCACCCGATTAATCAAAAAACAAACAACAAAATTGTTTAAAAAATGAACAACCCTACCTCTTAAGGAGAGGGCCGCCCACTATTTTTGCTGCGTATTGTAGAAAATCCCCCGGTATCGTCCCTTTTTAATTAACACTCTGTTTCCAGTTGTTCCTTTTTTTCGGTAGCAGATTTATTTTATTTTTCACTTTAATTACACAAGTTGTTTACATATTTTAAACTTCGAATTTCTAAACATTTCTGGTTGGCGAAATAATCGTGCCCTTTAGTAGTTATTTTTTCAGCAAATAGGCTAAAAATCCGCAGCTTAGTTGTCACAACGCGTTGTTGCCATTAGGAAATCATCACCTACTGTTACAGGTGTGACCATGTTAACATAAAGTGTCAACACGCTGCTGACACACTCTTAAGCGTGTTTACAGTACTGCAACCTTCCCGTAAAATGCCCGCACACATGAAACGACAATAGAGCCCTTGTAATTGAGGTCGTTAGATGAGACTTAAGAAATACAATAAAAGTATTGGGATGTTGTCTTTATTTGCTTCCACGGTAATGCTCAGTGGTTGCAATACGGCATTAATGGATCCCAAGGGAGCAATTGGACACGAGCAACGAACACTGATTCTGACTGCTATCGGCTTAATGCTGATCGTGGTTATTCCAGTGATCATTATGGCTTTCGCCTTTGCCTGGAAGTATCGCGCTTCCAACAAAGACGCTAAGTACAGTCCAAACTGGTCCCACTCCAACAAGATCGAAGCTGTGGTCTGGACCGTTCCAATCATTATCATTGCCATTCTGGCAACGATAACCTGGAAAACCACCCACGCTTTGGACCCCTTCAAGCCTATCGCCAGCGACCAAAAACCGCTGACAATTGAAGTGGTCGCCCTGGACTGGAAATGGCTGTTTATCTATCCGGAACAAGGTATCGCCACCGTCAATGAGATCGCTATCCCGAAAAACGTGCCGGTGCAGTTTAAGGTCACGTCTGACACGGTAATGAACTCATTCTTTATTCCCCAACTGGGCGGACAAATCTACGCGATGGCCGGTATGCAGACTCAGCTGCATCTGATCGCTAATGAAGCAGGAACCTATAAAGGGATCTCCTCCAACTTCAGCGGTCGCGGTTTCTCCGGGATGAAGTTCAATGCTATCGCTACGCCAAACCAGCAAGAGTTTGATAACTGGGTGGCAAAAGTGAAGCAGGCGCCTAACACCCTGAACAGCACCGATGAGTTCAACAAACTGGCTGCGCCGAGCGAAGCACATCCGGTTGAGTACTTCTCCAGTGTGAAATCAGGCCTGTTCCAGGAAGTCATTGGTAAATTTATGGGCGAGATGAAATCGCACAAAGATATCGATGCCATGCCGGACGGTATGGACATGAGCAAAGGCATGGACATGGGTGAGCACGCAAAAGCCGGAGCCGAGGAATAAAAGATGTTCGGAAAATTAACGCTTGATGCGGTTCCGTACCACGAACCCATCATTATGATTACCCTTGCCGTTGTTGCTGTACTCGGGGCCGGCATTGTCGGTGCCGTGACGTACTTCGGCAAATGGAAGTATCTGTGGACTGAATGGTTAACCTCCGTTGACCACAAGAAACTGGGCATCATGTACATCATCGTGGCATTTGTCATGCTGCTGCGTGGTTTCGCCGATGCCATTATGATGCGTGGCCAGCAGGCCCTCTCCTCTGCCGGGGAAGCGGGTTTCCTGCCGCCTCATCACTTTGACCAAATCTTTACCGCGCACGGCGTGATCATGATCTTCTTCATGGCAATGCCGTTCGTTATTGGTCTGATGAACATCGTCGTACCGTTGCAGATTGGTGCACGTGACGTGGCCTTCCCGTTCCTGAACAATGTCAGCTTCTGGTTCACCGCCGCTGCTGTGGTTCTGATCAACATCTCTCTGGGTGTGGGTGAGTTCGCGCAGACTGGCTGGCTGGCCTATCCGCCATTGTCCGGTAAGGAATTCAGCCCTGGCGTGGGTGTCGACTACTGGATCTGGAGCCTGCAGATTTCCGGTATTGGTACCCTGCTGACCGGTGTTAACTTCTTCGCGACTATCCTGAAGATGCGTGCACCAGGTATGCCACTGATGAAGATGCCGGTCTTTACCTGGGCGGCACTCTGCACCAACATCCTGATCATTGTCTCCTTCCCGATCCTGACTGTGACCATCGCGCTGTTGACGATGGACCGTTATCTGGGCACCCATTTCTTCACCAATGATATGGGCGGCAACATGATGATGTATGTCAACCTGATTTGGGCATGGGGCCACCCGGAAGTGTACATCCTGGTCTTGCCGGTGTTTGGTGTGTTCTCGGAAGTAACGGCGACCTTCTCCAAGAAGCGTCTGTTCGGTTACACCTCCCTGGTGTGGGCAACCATCGCGATTACCGTTCTGTCGTTTATCGTCTGGCTGCACCACTTCTTCACCATGGGGTCCGGCGCGAACGTTAACGCCTTCTTCGGTATCGCCACCATGATCATTTCCATCCCGACCGGGGTGAAAATCTTCAACTGGCTGTTCACCATGTATCAGGGCCGTATTCAGTTCAACTCCGCGATGCTGTGGACCGTTGGCTTCATCATCACCTTCTCCATCGGTGGGATGACCGGCGTACTGCTGGCCGTACCGGGCGCGGACTTCGTGCTGCACAACAGCCTGTTCCTGATCGCTCACTTCCACAACGTTATCATCGGTGGTGTGGTGTTCGGTTGCTTCGCCGGCCTGACTTACTGGTTCCCGAAATCCTTCGGCTTCATGCTGAATGAGAAATGGGCGGTCCGCTCCTTCTGGTTCTGGATCATCGGTTTCTTCGTGGCCTTTATGCCGCTGTACGTGCTGGGCTTCATGGGCATGACCCGTCGTCTGAGCCAGAACATCGACCCGGAATTCCACCCGATGCTGATGGTGGCTGCGGTCGGCGCGGCGCTGATTGCCTGCGGCATCCTGTGCCAGCTGATCATGATCTTCGTCTCTGTACGTGACCGTGACCAGAACCGCGACCTGACCGGTGACCCGTGGGGTGCGCGTACCCTGGAGTGGGCAACCTCTTCTCCGCCGCCGTTCTATAACTTTGCTGTGGTACCTGAAGTGCATGACCGTGACGCCTTCTGGGACATGAAAGAGAAAGGCGAAGCGTATAAGAAGCCGGCGAAGTATGAAGAGATCCATATGCCGAGAAACTCCGGCGCCGGTATCATCATCGCCCTGGGAAGCCTGATCTTTGGTTTCGCCGCAATCTGGGACATCTGGTGGCTGGCGATTGTGGGCTTCCTGGTGATGATTGTGACCTGGATCGCGAAAAGCTTCGACAACGATGTTGACTACTATGTGCCGGTTGCCGAAATCGAGCGTATTGAGAACCAACATTTTGAACAAATCAGCAAAGCAGGCGTGAAACATGTCAACTGATACTCTGACTAACCACAACGTAGCCCATGCGGAGCATGGGCACCACGATGCAGGTGAGACCAAAGTCTTTGGCTTCTGGATCTACCTGATGAGCGACTGCGTGCTGTTTGCGAGCTTGTTCGCAACTTACGCAGTCCTGGTAAATGGGACCGCCGGCGGTCCCTCCGGTAAAGACATCTTTGAACTGCCGTTTGTTCTGGTAGAAACCTTCTGCCTGCTGTTCAGTAGTATTACCTACGGCATGGCCATGCTGGCCATGAACAAAGGCAACAAGAGCGGCGTCAATACCTGGTTATTCCTGACCTTCCTGTTCGGCCTCGGCTTCATCTGTATGGAAATCTATGAATTCCATCACCTGATCACCGAAGGCTTCGGGCCTGGTCGCAGTGCCTTCCTCTCTGCCTTCTTTACGCTGGTAGGGACGCACGGCCTGCACGTGACCACCGGTCTTATCTGGATTATCACCATGATGATTCAGGTGAAAAACCGTGGCCTGACCTCCGTGAACAAAACCCGCCTGATGTGCCTGAGCCTGTTCTGGCACTTCCTGGACGTGGTCTGGATCTGTGTATTTACCGTTGTCTATCTGATGGGGGCCATGTAATGAGTCATTCTTCTACAGGGCATGGCGGCGCCAGCCACGGCAGCATGAAAAGCTACCTGATTGGGTTCGTCCTCTCTGTGATCCTGACGATTATTCCGTTCTGGATGGTGATGAACGGCACTGCCTCTCATGCGACCATCCTCGGCACGGTTGTCGCGATGGCGGTGATTCAGATTGTGGTGCACCTGGTGTACTTCCTGCACATGAATACGTCGTCGGAAGAGCGCTGGAACCTGGTGGCGTTCCTGTTCACCGCTATGATCATTCTTATCGTCGTTGTGGGCTCACTCTGGATTATGTACAACCTCAACCTCAATATGATGGTCCGTTAACGAGCCGAGTTGCACGATGATTAAGCAATACCTGCAAGTAACAAAACCAGGAATTATTTTCGGTAATTTAATTTCTGTCGTCGGGGGGTTCCTCCTTGCTTCCAAAGGGAACATTGATTACCCCCTCTTCCTCGCTACCCTGGTGGGCGTCTCGTTGGTTGTCGCTTCGGGCTGTGTATTTAACAACTACATTGACCGCGACATCGACAAGAAAATGGAGAGAACGAAGAACCGGGTTCTGGTAAAGGGCCTTATTCAGCCGAAAAGCACCCTGGTGTATGCGACCTTGTTGGGTATTGCCGGCGGCGCGTTGCTCTATTTCGCAGCCAATGCGCTGGCCATGTGGCTGGCGCTGGCAGGGTTTATTATTTATGTCGGGGTGTACAGCCTCTACATGAAGCGTAACTCTGTGTACGGCACGCTGATTGGCAGCCTTTCCGGGGCAGCACCACCGGTGATTGGTTACTGCGCAGTGAGCAACGAGTTTGATGCCGGGGCGCTGATTCTGCTGTTGATTTTCAGCCTCTGGCAGATGCCGCACTCTTATGCGATCGCGATTTTCCGCTTCAAGGATTATCAGGCTGCCAACATCCCGGTTCTGCCGGTGGTGAAAGGCATCTCGGTCGCGAAGAACCATATTACGCTCTATATCCTGGCGTTTATGGTGGCAACCGTGATGCTCTCGCTGGGTGGCTATGCCGGGTACAAATACCTGGTGGTCGCAGCGGCGGTGAGTGTCTGGTGGCTGGGTATGGCCCTGCGTGGGTATAAAACCTCCAACGATAAAGTGTGGGCGCGCAAACTGTTCGTCTTCTCTATCGTGGCGATTACCTCACTGAGCGTCATGATGTCCGTTGACTTCAATGTCCCGGCGTCCGGCTCGCTGCTGACTTACGTCTGGTAACTTGCGCGTCGCGCATCTGATCAAGTGAAGTGCTCCGGCACTTCACTTTTTTTTTGCCCCTCCCCTGCCCTCTCCGCTTCTTTTTCTCTGCCTTTTTCTGCCTGCCCGCCGCTGCGGCCACAGGTGCAACCTGACGGTAATATCTGCTAAACATCCGGCGATTTACCGCAATGCCTTAACAACACTACAATGACGCAGTTTGTCATTTTGAGGTGGTAATGAAAGATAACCAAATGACCCCGCAGGAAAGCCGGGCGACATGGGGATTAGGGACAGTTTTCTCCTTACGGATGCTCGGCATGTTTATGGTGCTGCCGGTGCTGACGACGTACGGCATGGCGCTCTCCGGTGCCAGTGAAACGCTGATCGGTATCGCGATCGGTATTTATGGGCTGGCCCAGGCAATTTTCCAGATCCCGTTCGGCCTGCTCTCGGATCGCATCGGCCGCAAGCCGCTGATTGTGTTTGGCTTAGGCATTTTTGCTTTCGGCAGCGTGATTGCCGCCATGACGGACTCCATCTGGGGCGTCATCCTTGGCCGTGCGTTGCAGGGCTCCGGGGCGATTGCCGCGGCGGTGATGGCGCTGCTCTCTGACCTGACGCGTGAACAGAACCGCACCAAGGCGATGGCGTTTATCGGCATCAGCTTCGGCATTACCTTTGCGATTGCGATGGTGCTCGGGCCAATCATTACCCATGCGCTGGGCCTGCATGCGCTGTTCTGGATGATCGCCCTGCTGGCGCTGTGCGGCATTGCCATTACGCTGGCGGTCGTCCCGAATGCCTCCCGCCATGTGCTTAACCGCGAATCCAGCATGGTCAAAGGCAGCTTCACTAAGGTGCTGGGCAACAGCAAGTTACTGAAGCTTAACTTCGGCATCATGTGCCTGCATATTTTGCTGATGTCCAGCTTTGTGGTGTTGCCGCGGGTCATGGAACAGGCCGGTTTCCCGCCCAGCGAGCACTGGAAGGTTTACCTGGTCACGATGCTGACCTCCTTTGTCGCGGTGATCCCGTTCATCATTTATGCCGAGAAGAAACGCCGCATGAAGCAGGTCTTTATGAGCTGTGTGGCAGTGCTGCTGCTGGCGGAGCTGGTACTCTGGTCTGCCGGCGGCCATCACCTGTGGGTGATCATTGCCGGTATCCAGCTGTTCTTCCTCGCCTTTAACCTGATGGAAGCGATCCTGCCCTCATTAATCAGCAAGGAATCCCCGGCGGGTTACAAAGGCACGGCAATGGGCGTCTACTCCACCAGCCAGTTTATCGGGGTGGCCATCGGCGGCAGCCTGGGCGGCTGGATCTTCGGCCTGGCCGGAGCCGGTGCGGTGTTTATGGCGTGTGCGGTGATTGCCGTGGTGTGGTTCCTGGTCAGCGCGACGATGCAGGAGCCGCCGTATGTCAGCAGCCTGCGCATCACCCTGTCTGAGCAGGCGGTACAAGACGCCGCGCTGGCGTCGCGGTTGCGTGCGCAGCCGGGAGTGGCCGATGTGGTGGTGGTGCCGGAAGAGCGCAGCGCTTACATTAAAATCGACAGCAAAATCACCAACCGGCAAACGCTGGAACAGCTGGTCGAGGTAGCCTGACCCACCCCGCCGCCATAAAAAAGAGCCGCAAATGCGGCTCTTTTTAATTAACGTGCCGCGATCAGTCGCGGAAATTCTTAAACTGGAACGGCTGGCCCAAATCTGAGCCGCGCACCAGTTGCATCACGCTCTGCAAATCATCACGCGCCTTGCCGGTGACCCGCACTTCTTCACCCTGCACCTGCACCTGGACTTTCAGCTTGCTGTCTTTGATCAGCTTCACGATCTTTTTCGCCAGTGCCGCTTCAATCCCGGAGTGGAGTTTCGCTTCCACGCTGTAGGTTTTGCCGCTGTGATCCATCTGCTCCGGGATCTCCAGCGCGCCGCCTTCAATCCCGCGTTTGCTCAGCTTTTCACGCAGAATATCAATCAGCTGGTTGACCTGGAAGTCAGACTCGCTGGCCACTTTGATGGACTCATTTTTCTCGTTCAGCTCGAAGCTGGCCGGCACATTACGGAAATCCCAGCGGTTGGTCAGCTCACGGCTGGCATTCTCCACCGCATTGCGGACTTCCTGCATATCAATTTCAGACACAATATCGAAAGATGGCATTGTCATTTCTCCCTTAACCCGACATGGCGAGCATGATAACCGCTTCCCCGCCGGATGCAAAATCGCGCCTGCCCTCTGGCATGGCGGCACGGCAGGCGGCATACTGCCCGCGCCAATGGCAGGAAAGTCTATACTCTGCGGATATGCACATCCGGGACGGGCGGCCTGCCGGGAGAGGGGCACGGTTTGCCGCTCATGGCCAAGGGAGGAAACATGAAAATAACAGTGCTTGGTTGCGGCGCGCTGGGGCAGGTCTGGCTTTCTGCGCTTCACCGGCAGGGGCATGAGGTGCAGGGCTGGCTGCGGGTGCCCCAGCCTTTCTGCTCGGTCAATGTCATCGATGAAAACGGCACCGCCTATAACCACACTCTACCCACCAATGACCCGGCGCATCTGGCACAGAGCGAACTGTTGCTGGTCACGCTCAAGGCATGGCAGGTGTCCGGCGCGCTGATCCCGCTGCTGCCGCAGCTCCACCCTGACTGTACCCTGCTGTTGCTGCATAACGGCATGGGCGCACAGGATGAGCTGCCCGCCAACAACCTGCCGATTTTGCAGGGTGTCACCACCCATGCCGCCCGGCGGGATGGCCGGGCTATTCTGCATGTGGCCGGCGGCATTACCCACATCGGTCCCTCCTCCCCACGCGGGCGGGAGATGAGCCACCTGGCAGAGACGCTGCACCAGGCCCTGCCGGATGTCGCCTGGCACGATGTTATTGCCGCAGCAAACTGGAAAAAGCTGGCGGTCAACTGCGTGATTAACCCGCTTACCGCCCTGTACGGCTGTACCAATGGTGAGCTCACCGCCTACCCGGCGCAGATTGAACGCCTCTGCCGGGAAGCCGCAGAGGTGATGGTGATGGAGGGGTTTCACACGTCAACCGAGTCGCTGCTGGCCTATGTCTATGATGTAATTGAGCGCACGGCCGCCAACCACTCCTCAATGCTGCAGGACGTGCGCGCCCAACGCCACACCGAGATCGATTACATTACCGGTTATCTGCTGCGCCGCGCCCGCAGCCACGGGGTGCAGTTGCCGGAGAATGCCCGGCTATTTGAACAGATTAAACAGAAGGAAAATGAGTATGAGCGTAACCATTCTGGTCTGCCTGGCACCTGGTAGCGAAGAGACCGAAGCCGTCACCGTGATCGATCTGCTGGTACGCGCCGGTGCCACGGTCACTACCGCCAGCGTCGCCGGGGACGGCGCGCGCGAAATCATCTGTTCACGCGGGGTACGCCTGCTGGCCGACACCACGCTGGTCGCGGTGGCAGATGACCCGCATGACGCCATTGTGCTGCCCGGCGGCGGCCCCGGTGCGGAGTGTTTCCGCGACAGCCCGCTGCTGGTGGAAAAGGTGCGGCAGATGCACACCAGCGGCAAGCTGGTGGCCGCGATTTGTGCCGCCCCGGCGCTGGTGCTGGAGCACCATCAGCTTTTCCCGATCGCCAACATGACCGGCTTCCCGGCGTTGAAAGAGAAAATCAGCCCGGAGAAGTGGATGGACAAACGGGTGGTGTACGATCCGCGCGTGCGGCTGCTGACCAGCCAGGGGCCGGGCACCGCGATGGACTTTGCGCTGAAGCTGATTGATTTGCTGCTGGGGAAAGCCAAAGCGGCCGAAGTGGCGGCGCAACTGGTGCTGGCGCCGGGCATTTATGATTACCAGGATCACCTGCCCGCCCAGAACAACGCCTGACCACCAGAATACAGCGCCATAAAAAAAACCGGGTGCCTTGCGGCAGCCCGGTTTTTTTCTGCCCGCTACGTTACGGGCGATAGACTTTCACGTTACCAAAGCCCTGTTCACGCAGGTAAAGCGCCTGCAGGCGGCTCATCACCCCGCGATCGCAGTAGAGCAGATAGGTTTTGCTCTGGTCGAGATCGCCGAACTGGGTGCTGAGTTTGTAGAACGGCAGCGGTTTCACCTCGACGTCGCTTACCGCCAGCGGGCGGTCATCCTGTTCATCCGGGGAGCGGATGTCCAGCAGCACGTCGGTCGGCGCGAAGGCAGCAACGGTTTCCACTTCCACCACCTGCTCCTGGGTCTGCTCAGCGATTTCGCGGATATCCACGTTTTTCGCCTCACTCACCACCCGGTCGAGGATCTCGAAGTTAAACAGCGCTTCTTCTGCCTCAATCTTGCCTTTCACCGCTTTCACCGTCGGGCTTTTGGAGATCACGCCGCAATACTCCGGCATGGTCTTGGCAAAATCTTCGGTACCGATTTCACGCGCAATCTTGATGATGTGCTCTTTATCATGCGAAATCAGCGGGCGCAGGATCAAGGTGTCACTGGCGTTATCGATCAACCGCAGGTTGGTCAGGGTCTGGCTGGAGACCTGGCCTAACGCCTCACCGGTTACCAGCGCCTGCACGCCGTAGCGCTCCGCCACCTGGGACGCAGCACGCACCATCATGCGCTTGAGCACCACGCCCATCTGGCCGTCATCCACCTTCTCCAGGATCTCACCCACCACCGGCTCGAAGTCGATCGCCACAAAACGCACGCGGTGCGAGCTGCCGAAGCGGCTCCACAGGTAGTGCGCCACCTGCTTCACGCCAATCTCATGGGCTGCGCCGCCGAGGTTGAAGAAGCAGTAATGTACGCGGCAGCCGCGGCGCATCAGCATATAGCTGGAGACGCCGGAGTCAAACCCACCGGAAATCAGGGACATCACATCTTCCTGGGTGCCGATCGGGTAACCGGCCAGGCCGGTGTGGCGCGCTTTAATCAGCACCAGTTTGTCGTCATTGACTTCCAGCTTCACCGTGACCTCCGGCTGCGTCAGGTTCACGCGCGCGGAGTCAATGTGCTGGTTCAGGCCGCCGCCGACGTAGCGCTCCACGTCGCCGGAAGTAAATTCGTGCTTGCCGCGGCGCTTCACGCGCACACAAAAGGTTTTCCCTTCCAGCTCAGCACGATAGGCTTCCAGCGTCTGCTCAAAGATGTTATGCAGATCGGTATACTCACGCTCTTCCACCTCCAGCACATGGTGGATACCGGGAATACGGGTCAGGGCGTCACAGAGGAGTTCACGCTTGCTTTCATCTTTGCTGCGGACTTCGATATTATCCCAGTGGCGCACCACCGCCAGTGTCTCATCCAGGTCCTTCAGCACGTTGCGGATGTTGCTGGCAAGAATCTTAATAAAGCGCAAACGCACTGATTGACTCTTGATGGTGATTTCCGGGAACAATTTAATGATAAACTTCATGGCGGTCTTTCATTTAAGGTGTGAATGAGTAGGTCGTCAATGTGTGAATAACGATCTAAAATCAGAAAGTGAGTCATGGCGGGCGATCCCGCAGCCGTCCCCCTACTGTTCAAGCCGCGCAGTATATCATCATTACGGGATACGCTGCGCGCAAAACCATGCACTTTATGCGACGAATAACGCCTATGCCTGCGCCCTGCGCTGAGCGCGGTGTGATGCCACCGGCCGCGCCGCCCAACTGATGACAGTAAAAGAGAACTATGCCAAAAAAAGCCGTACCACCCGCCAATTTTGAAGCCGCCCTCGGCGAGCTGGAGCAGATTGTTACCCGTCTTGAGTCTGGTGATTTGCCGCTGGAAGAGGCGTTGAATGAATTTGAACGCGGCGTGCAACTGGCACGTCAGGGGCAGCAAACCCTGCAACAGGCTGAACAGCGGGTACAGATCCTGCTGGAGAACGACAACGATCCTGATGCCCCGCTGGCTCCTTTTACCCCGGACTCTGAGTAATTTTTATGGCCTACGACGAATCACAGGCGGTTGTGACCGATTTTCCTGCGCGCCTTCAGGCGTGCCAGCAACGCATTGATCAGGCGCTGAACGGCTATATCGCGGCGCGCCACAGCCCCGATCCCCAACTGGTGGAAGCGATGCGCCACGGTGCGCTGCTGGGCGGCAAACGCCTGCGCCCCTATCTGGTGTATGCCACCGGTGAGATGTTCGGAATTATGGCTGACGCGCTGGATGCCCCTGCCGCGGCGGTGGAATCTATCCACGCCTATTCCCTGATCCATGACGACCTGCCGGCCATGGATGACGATGACCTGCGCCGCGGCCAGCCCACCTGCCATATTAAGTTTGGTGAGGCGTGTGCCATTCTGGCCGGCGATTCGCTGCAAACCCTGGCATTTTCCATTCTGGCCGATGCGCCGATGCCGGGCGTGGCTATCCATGATAGATTAAGCATGCTTTCTGAACTGGCGACCGCCAGTGGGGCGGCAGGTATGGCCGGCGGGCAGGCGCTCGATCTGGCCGCTGAAGGTCAACAGGTTAACCTCGCCGCTCTGGAGCAGATCCACCGCCATAAAACCGGCGCCCTGATCCGCGCCGCCGTGCGGTTCGGTGCCTATGCCGCCGGAGAGCCCGGCCGCCGTGCGCTGCCGCTGCTTGACCGCTATGCGCAGGCGATTGGCCTCGCCTTCCAGGTACAGGACGATATTCTGGATGTGATTGGCGACACCGATAAAATCGGCAAACGTCAGGGCGCAGACCAGCAACTGGGCAAAAGTACCTACCCTGCCCTGCTGGGGCTGGAACAGGCCCAGACCAAAGCCTGGGACCTGTATCAGGATGCCCTGGCTGCCCTGGCCCCGCTGGCGGCTGAATCATATAACACCGCCCCGCTGCAGGCGCTGGCCAGTTTTATTATTGAACGCGATAACTGATGAGTATCGTAAACCCTCTGATACGAGTATCTGATGAGTCTTAATCTCGCTAATTATCCGACATTGGCCATGGTGCACACTCCTGAAGAGTTGCGCCTGTTGCCTAAAGAAAGTTTACCCAAGCTGTGCGATGAGCTTCGTCAGTACCTTCTCGACAGCGTCAGCCAGTCCAGCGGCCACTTCGCCTCCGGCCTCGGCACCGTTGAACTCACGGTGGCGCTGCACTACGTCTATAACACACCGTTCGATCACCTGGTGTGGGACGTCGGCCACCAGGCATATCCCCATAAGATCCTGACCGGCCGCCGTGACCGCATCAATACCATTCGCCAGAAAGGCGGCCTGCACCCCTTCCCGTGGCGGGATGAAAGTGAATATGACGTGCTGTGTGTCGGCCACTCGTCCACCTCCATCAGCGCCGGGCTGGGCATGGCGGTGGCGGCGGAGCGTGAAGGCAAAGGCCGCCGCACCGTCTGCGTGATTGGTGACGGAGCGATCACCGCCGGTATGGCGTTTGAGGCGATGAACCACGCGGGCGACATCAACTCCGATATGCTCGTTATCCTGAACGACAACGAGATGTCGATCTCTGAGAACGTCGGCGCGCTGAATAACCACCTGGCCCAGCTGCTCTCCGGCAAGCTCTACTCGCGCCTGCGTGAAGGCAGTAAAAAAGTGCTCTCCGGCCTGCCGCCGATCAAAGAGCTGATGCGCCGCACCGAAGAGCACCTGAAAGGCATGGTGGTGCCGGGCACGCTGTTTGAGGAGCTGGGCTTTAACTACATCGGCCCGGTCGATGGGCATGACGTGCAGGCACTGGCGCAGACGCTGAAAAACATGCGCGGCCTGAAAGGCCCGCAACTGCTGCACATCATGACCAAAAAGGGCAAAGGCTACGCCCCGGCGGAAAATGACCCGATCAGCTGGCACGCGGTACCGAAGTTTGACCCGGCCACCGGCACCCTGCCGAAAAGCGCGGGCGGCCAGCCGACCTACTCCAAAATCTTTGGCGACTGGCTGTGCGAAACCGCCGCGCAGGACAGCACGCTGATGGCGATCACCCCGGCGATGCGCGAAGGCTCCGGCATGGTGAAATTTTCCCGCGAATATCCGGCACAATACTTTGATGTGGCGATTGCCGAGCAGCACGCGGTGACCTTCGCTGCCGGGCTGGCGATTGGCGGCTACAAGCCGGTGGTGGCGATCTACTCCACCTTCCTGCAACGCGCCTACGACCAGGTGATTCACGATGTGGCGATCCAGAAGCTGCCGGTGCTGTTCGCCATCGATCGCGGCGGCATTGTCGGGGCTGACGGCCAGACCCACCAGGGCGCGTTTGATCTCTCCTTCCTGCGCTGCATCCCGAACATGGTAATCATGACGCCCAGCGATGAGAACGAATGCCGCCAGATGCTGCATACCGGCTACCACTATGCCGACGGGCCGGTGGCGGTACGCTACCCGCGCGGCAACGGCACCGGGGCGATCTGCGAGCCGCTGGCGATGTTGCCGATCGGCAAAGGCGTGGTACGCCGTGAAGGCGAAAAAGTGGCGATTCTTAACTTCGGCACCCTGCTGCCGGAGGCGCAGAAAGCCGCCGAAGCGCTGAATGCCACGCTGGTGGACATGCGTTTTGTTAAGCCGCTGGACGACGCGCTGGTGCTGGAAATGGCCGCGAGCCACGAGGTGCTGGTGACGCTGGAAGAGAACGCCATCATGGGCGGGGCCGGCAGCGGGGTGATTGAACTGCTGATGGCGAAACGTTGCCTGGTGCCGGTGCTGACGCTCGGCCTGCCGGATGAGTTTATCCCGCAGGGCACGCAGGACGAGGTGCGGGCTGACTATGGCCTTGATGCGGCCGGTATTGAGCGCCGCATCAACAGCTGGCTGGCCTGACCGGCCTGACCGGGGCGCGCCCTGCGCCCCGGTTTCCTCTTTTCCCTCTCTTGTATTCGCCATCCCCGCCATTCCCGGCTACCGTTAAGCATTCGCCTCATTGCTTTTATTCTCAGGGAGATCTCATGAAATACACCACACTCGGCAACACCGGCCTGAAGGTGTCACGCCTTTGCCTCGGCTGCATGACTTACGGGGAGCCGTCCCGCGGCAATCACCCCTGGACGCTGCCGGAAGCGCAGAGCCGCCCGCTGCTGAAACAGGCCATTGAGGCGGGTATCACGTTCTTTGATACCGCCAACAGCTACTCCGACGGCAGCAGCGAGGAGATCGTGGGCCGGGCGCTGCGCGATTTCGCCCGGCGCGACGAGATCGTGCTGGCGACCAAGGTCTTTTTCCCGCTCAGTAACCTCAAGGGCGGCCTGTCGCGCGCTGCGATTCTGCAATCGGTCGATGACAGCCTGACGCGCCTCGGCACCGACTATATTGACCTGTTGCAGATCCACCGCTGGGACTACGACACGCCGATTGAAGAGACGCTGGCGGCGCTGGATGAGGTGGTCAAGGCCGGCAAAGTGCGCTTTATCGGCGCGTCGTCGATGCATGCCGCCCAGTTCCGTCAGGCGCTGGATCTCTCAAGCGAACGGGGCTGGGCACGGTTTGTTTCGATGCAGGACCAGTATAATTTGCTGCAGCGCGAAGAAGAGAAGGAGATGCACCCGCTGTGCGCGGAGGAAGGTATCGCCGTGCTGCCCTGGAGCCCGCTGGCGCGCGGCCGGCTGACCCGCCCATGGGGGGAAACCACCGCCCGCTCAGAAACCGACGAGTATGGCAAAAGCCTCTACGCTGCCACGGAAGCGGCAGATGCGGAGATTGCTGCCCAGGTGGCGGCGATTGCTGAAAACCGGGGCGTACCGCGTGCGCAGGTGGCACTGGCCTGGTTGCTGGCGAAACCGGTGGTCACGGCACCGATTATCGGTGCGTCGCGGCCGGGCCATCTGGACGATGCCATCGCCGCGCTGGATCTGGCGCTGACGGCGGACGAAATCACGGCGCTGGAGCGCGCTTACCAGCCGCATGCCGTGACCGGCTTTAAGTAACCTTCATTCCACATCCTAAAAACTGCCATAAAAAAACGGGCGCCTGGGTGCCCGTTTTCTCTTTTTCACCGGTCAGAACGGCCAGTGGTGGCCAATCAGGTAGATGACCAGCGCCGAAATAACCCCGGCGATCACATCATCTATCATGATGCCCATGCCGCCATGAATATTGCGGTCAAACCAGCGGATCGGCCAGGGTTTCCAGATGTCGAAAATCCGGAACACCACAAAACCGGCCAGCACCCACTGCCAGCTCCGCACCGGGATCGCCATCAGGGTAATCCACATGCCGACAAACTCATCCCAGACAATACTGCCGTGATCGTGCACGCCCATGTCTTTCGCGGTCTGGTGGCAGAGATAAATACCGATGCAGATGCTGAACATCACCACCATCGAATAGACCTGCCACGGCAGGTAGGTCAGCAGCATCCAGCACGGGATCGCCGCGACCGACCCGGCGGTGCCCGGCCCCCATGGGAACAGGCCGCTGCCGAACCCGGTCGCCAGCAGGTGCCACGGGTTGCGCATCCGCAGCCGCTTTTTCGCTGCGTCCATCTGGTCAATGGCGTCATCCAACGCCTGTTCCGTCGCCTGCAGCGACGGTTTCATTGGTTTTGCCATGACTATTGGTCCATAAAGTGATCGAAACCCTGCCAGCCCAGCTCAACCGGCCGGTTGCCGCGCAGGTACTGAATGCCTTCGGATTGCGGGGCCAGCTGGCCAATGCAGGTAAAGGGCGCACCGGCATGATGAAGCGCCACATCCAGCGCCCCACGGTTGATTTCCGGCACGGTAAAGCAGAGCTCGTAATCCTCGCCGCCGGTCAGCGCCCACTTCAGCGCCTGTTCCGGGGTGACCTGGCGCTGCATGGCGTCCGAATAGGGAATGGCGTCCAAATCAATACGGGCACCGCAGGCGCTGGCTTTGAGGATATGCCCGAGGTCTGATATCAGCCCGTCGGAAATGTCGATGGCCGCATTGGCGAGATCGCGCAGCGCCTGCCCGTGCAGCACCCGCGGCTGGGGCCGCAGGTGGCGCGCCAGCAGCGCCCGGCGATCGTCGTCGTCGGTGACCGTGAGGCGGTCTTGCAGCAGCGCCAGCCCGGCGGCGCTGTCGCCCAGGGTGCCGCTGACATAGATCCAGTCGCCGACGCGCGCGCCGCTGCGCGTCAGGGCGCGCCCGGCCGGCACCAGGCCGTGTACCGTCAGGGTCAGGCTCAGACTGCCGCGGGTGGTATCGCCGCCAATCAGCTGCATGCCGTAGTAGTTGAGCTGTTCAAACAGGCTGTCACTGAAGGCAGCCAGCCACGGCTCATCCACCTTCGGCAGCGTCAGCGCCAGCGACAGCCAGGCCGGGTCTGCGCCCATTGCCGCCAGATCGCTGACGTTAACCGCCAGCGCTTTGTACGCCAGATCGGCCGGGTCGATGGTGGGCAGAAAGTGCGTACCTTCCACCAGCGTATCAGTGCTGATCGCCAGCACCTGTTTCTCCGCTACTGTCAGCAAGGCACAATCGTCACCAATGCCTAACTGCACATCCCGGCGACTGTGTTTATACCGGTCAAAATAACGGGCAATCACGTCAAATTCACCGCAAGCCATAGTCAATTCCAACGCGTGAGATAAATAAGAAAGGCCGGATAACCGGCCTTATGGCGTTTTGTGTACCGGCACTGCCGTCACGATCAGCGTTTTCTACGCACTGTCGGGGCGACTTTATCCAGCACGCCGTTGACGAATTTGTGGCTGTCTTCAGCGCCGAAGGTTTTCGCCAGTTCGATCGCTTCGTTGATGGCCACTTTGTAGGGGACGTCTTCACGCTTGCTCAGCTCGAACAGCGCAATACGCAGTACCGCGCGCTCCACCTGGCCCAGCTCATCGAGCTGGCGGGACAACACAGGTGCCATCAGGGCATCCAGGCTGGCCGCATTGACTGCCACGCCGGACAACAGCTCACGGAAATAGGCAATGTCGACATCTTTGACATCTTGCTCAGCCAGGAACTGTAATTCAACGTCGGCAATGTCATTTTTAGACACTTGCCAGGAGTAAAGCGCCTGGACGGCACATTCACGGGCGCGGCGGCGGGCTGCAGGTTTCACGGAAATCCCCTTAACTAAATTCAGGCCTTGATGGCCTTGATGACATTGATCATTTCAAGTGCGGTCAGGGCAGCTTCTGCCCCTTTGTTACCCGCTTTGGTTCCAGCGCGCTCGATGGCCTGTTCGATGCTTTCGGTGGTCAGCACGCCAAAGGTCACTGGAATTTCGCTGGTCATGGCAACGCTTGCCAGACCGGAACTGCATTCACCTGCCACATATTCGAAGTGGGCGGTGCCCCCGCGGATCACCGTGCCAAGCGCGATAATCGCGTCATAGCGCTGGGTATTCGCCAGCGTGCGGGCGGCCAGCGGCAGCTCATACGCGCCCGGAACCCAAACGATGGTGATATTGTCTTCAGAAACCTGACCAATGCGTTTCAGGGCATCAATGGCGCCTTCCAGCAGACTGTCATTAATGAAATTATTAAAACGAGCAATTGCAATCGCCACACGTGCGTCAGGAGTCGCAACAACACCTTCGATAACGTTCATACGCTTTCCTTAATTTGGGTTCAATACCCCGCAGGGGGGCGGATTCTATCACACTCTTTCCTTGCCTGCGCATGCGGTTTTTACTTCACATGCCGGGCAAACGATTTCTTCCCGGTGGTTTGGCGCAGGTACGGCCATGATGTCACATCGGTTTCAGCCGCAGCCGCAAGTCCGGGCCAACCTGCCGCACCTCACTGAACGCGAATTGCGGCGCGTCTGCCAGCGCGCTCAGCCCCGGCAGGGCACACAGGCCGCGCGCGGTGTCACCCAGCATTTTAGGGGCAAGATAGACAATCAGCTCATCCACCAGCCCGGCCTGTAACAGCGCCCCGGCCAGCCCTGCCCCGGCTTCGACCCACACCGAATTCACCTGTCGTTTTGCCAGCAACATCATCATTACCACCAGATCAATGCGCCCATCACGCTCCGGCACCTGCCACTGTTCCACGTTTTCCGGCCAGGCGTGATGGTCGGCCTGCACGCGGGCCAGCAGGCTCTGCCCCGGCTGGGTAATCAGGCGATGCTGAGGCGTTACGCGGTTCTGGCTGTCGATGATCACCCGCAGCGGCTGGCGCAGCGAGGCAGCATCCGCCGGGTGGGCGGCAGACAGCTGAGCGGCCTGCGGTGAGGGGTAACGCTCACGGAGTGCGCTGTCCAGCTCGCCCCAACGCACGGTCAGCGCCGGGTCATCAGCCAGCACGGTGGCGCTGCTGCTGAGGATGGCGGAACTCTCCGCACGAAAACGCTGCACATCACGCCGGGCTTCCGGCGAGGTGATCCACTGGCTTTCGCCCGAGGCCATCGCGGTGCGGCCATCCAGCGACGCGCCCATTTTCAGCTGTAAATAGGGGAAACCGGTGCGCATCCGCTTCAGGAAACCGCGGTTCACCGCTTCGGCTTCCTCCAGCATCACATTATGGCGCACCTCAATGCCGGCCTGTTTCAGCCGGTAGAGGCCGCGCCCGGCCACTTCCGGGTTAGGGTCCTGCATCGCGGCCACCACCCGGCTGACGCCGGCGGCGATCAGCGCATCGCAACAGGGCGGCGTGCGGCCGTGGTGGCTGCACGGCTCCAGCGTCACATAGGCCGTGGCACCACGCGCCTTTTCACCGGCCATGCGCAGGGCATGCACTTCCGCATGCGGCTCACCGGCACGCAGGTGATAGCCTTCGCCGACGATCACGCCGTCGCGCACGATCACACAGCCTACGTTAGGGTTCGGGGTAGTGGTAAAGCGCCCCAGACGAGCCAGCTCAAATGCCCGCGCCATGTAAAATTCATCGTGCTGCATAGGCTTCCTTAATCTTGCAGGCGGGCGATCTCTTCGCCAAATTCGCGGACATCCTCAAAACTGCGATAAACCGAGGCAAAACGGATATAGGCCACTTTATCGAGCCGCTTTAACGCATCCATCACCAGGCCGCCGACCATTTTAGCCGGCACCTCACGCTCGCCGGTGGCGCGCAACTGGGATTTCAGGTGGCTGATGGCCATCTCTACGTCGTCGGAGCTGACCGGGCGCTTTTCCAGCGCCTTCAGCATGCCGCTGCGCAGCTTGTCCTCATTGAAGGGTTCGCGCACGTCGTTACTTTTAATCACCCGCGGCATCACCAGTTCAGCCACTTCAAACGTCGTAAAACGTTCGCTGCACACCAGACACTGGCGACGGCGGCGCACCTGCGAGCCATCACCAACCAGACGTGAATCGATCACTTTCGTATCAACGGCGGCACAAAATGGACAGTGCATGGAACTTCCTGATTAGCATTTCTGACGGGTGCCCAGTTTACCGCGAACTCTGCGGACTACAAAGGCCGATGCCTATTTGTTGACGCCTGGTTGGTGTTTACGGTGCCGCACCGGCGTTTTGCATGACTTTCCTCGCCGGGAAGGCTACGCTTTAGAGAGTGAATCTGGAAAAGGAAATTACCATGATGACAATCAGTTACCTCAAGCTTCGTCCCCGCCCGTTATGCCGTATGGCCTTACTGGCCTCCGCCGTGCTGTTAAGCGCATGCGCGCAAAACCCACAGGTACCGAAACTCAAATCAGAGGTGGTTCAGCTCAACCAGAAGCTACAGGCGCTGACCGACGAGGCCACCGCGCTGGAGCAGCAGAGCCAGCTGAACCGCAATTCTACTGACGGGGTCTATGTGCTGCCGGCGGCCAACAGCCCGGCCGCGCTGAAAAGCGCCGCCGGTGAACTCAGCGTCTCTCTGAGCCACGTAGCCCCGGAAGCCAGCGGCTCGCAGGCCTTGCTGCATATCCGCGCCCTGTCCGGCACCTCCCTGCCCGCGTTTACCGCCACCGTGGACTGGGGCCCGCTTGACCCGACCACCGGCAAGCCATTGCTGGTGGATATGCTCTCCCAGCCGGTGACGGTCAGCCCTTCTTTGCTGCCGAAAACGGAGCAGACCCTGGAGCTGCGTTTCAGCGGCCAGGCGCCGGAACAGCTGGGCTTTATCCGCCTGCGGGATGTCACCCCTGCGGCGCCTTCCACAGAGGTGACATCGTCTGAAACCGCGTCGCCTGAGGCCACACCGTCCGCCCCGTAATGCAGGCGTTTCCCCATAAAAAAACCCCGCATAGCGGGGTTTTTACTGGGTAGCGGAGGAGGATCAGCGCAGGATAGTCGGCTGATCGGCCCCTTCCTTCTCAACTTTCTGTTGCAGCATGTGCTCACGCTTCATGCCAAGCTTCAGCGCCAGCGCTGAGGCCACATAAATTGAGGAGACCGTACCGATCGACACCCCGATCAACATGGTCAGGGAGAAGCCCTCCAGCAGCGCGCCGCCGAAGATGTAGAGCATCAGCACCACCACCAGCGTGGTAGCGGAGGTCATGATGGTACGGCTCAGGGTCTGGGTCAGTGACACGTTGGTAATTTCGTAAGCATTGCCGCGACGGATCTTGCGGAAATTCTCACGGATACGGTCAGAGACCACGATGCTGTCGTTCAGCGAGTAACCGATAACCGACATCAGCGAGGCGATGATAGTCAGGTCGATCTCAATGCGGAACAGAGACAGGATCCCCATGGTGATAATGACGTCATGCGCCAACGCCAGGACAGCACCCAGTGCCAGCCGCCACTCGAAGCGGAAGCCGACGTAAACCAGGATGGAGATCAGCGCGATCAGCAAGGCCATGCCGCCGGCTTGCGCCAGATCGTTGCCCACGCTTGGGCCGACGAACTCAATACGCTTGACCGAGGCACTCTTGTCAATCTGGCTGTTTACCAGCGAGATCACCTTGTTGCCCAGCTCCTGCCCGGCATTGCCGCTGACCGGCGGCATACGCACAATCACGTCACGGCTGCTGCCGAAGTTCTGCACCACCGGATCGGCAAAGCCTGCTTTCTCCAGCGACTCACGCATCGTGTCCAGGTTGGCCGGCTGGCTGAGACTGATCTCGATCACCGTACCGCCGGTGAAATCCAGGCCCCAGTTGAACCCGCGCACGCCCATAATGATCACCGACGCAATCAACAGCAGGCCGGAGATACAGAACGCCACGTTGTCCCAGCGCATAAAGTCATGGACTTTACGGCCGTAATTCAGTTGTTCAACAGTATATTGTTGTGCCACAACGCACTCCTCAGATAGACAGCTTGTTAATGCGTTTGCCGCCGTAAAGCAGGTTGACGATGGCACGGGTTCCGACGATCGATGTAAACATCGAGGTCGCCACACCGATAGCGGTGGTGATGGCAAACCCTTTAATCGACCCGGTGCCGACCGCATAAAGAATGATGGCGGTGATAAGCGTCGTCACGTTGGCATCAATAATACTGGAGAACGCGCCTTTATAGCCCTCATGGATCGCCTGCTGAACGGAACGCCCGTTCCTCAGCTCTTCCTTGATACGCTCATTAATCAGTACGTTCGCATCCACGGCCACGGCCAGCGTCAGCACGACACCCGCGATGCCCGGCATGGTCAGGGTCGCCCCCGGCAGCAGGGACATAATGCCGACAATCAGGATCAGGTTGGCAATCAGCGCGCTGGTCGCGATCACACCAAATTTACGGTAGTAGACCACCATAAACACGATGGACGCCACCAGGCCCCACAGACAGGCCTGCAGCCCCTGCTGGATGTTCTGCATCCCCAGGGTCGGGCCGATGGTGCGCTCTTCCACGATCTGGATTGGCGCAATCAGCGCCCCGGCACGCAGCAGCAGCGAAAGCTGGCGGGCTTCGTTCGGATCGTTGATGCCGGTGATCTGGAAGCGGTTACCCAGGCGGGACTGGATCGTCGCCACGTTGATCACTTCTTCCTGTTTCACCAGAATGCCGCGACCATTGGCGTCTTTCTTGCCGCTGTCTTTGTACTCCACAAACAGGGTCGCCATCGGCTTGCCGATGTTGTCCTTGGTGAAGTTGGACATGGCGGAACCGCCTGCGCTGTCGAGCGAGATGTCGACCTGCGGCTGGTTGTATTCGCCCATGCTGGAGGTGGAGTCGGTGATGTGGTCACCGGTCAGCACCACACGCTTGTACAGCACAATCGGCTGGCCTTCACGGGTGTTTTTCACTTCGCTGTCACCCGGTACACGGCCGGACGCGGCCGCGCTGGCGTCAACGTTGGTGTTCACCAGACGGAACTCCAGAGACGCGGTCGCGCCCAGGATCTCCTTGGCACGCGCAGTGTCCTGGATGCCCGGCAGTTCAACCACGATGCGGTCAGCGCCCTGGCGCTGTACCAGCGGCTCTGCAACGCCCAGCTGGTTCACACGGTTGCGCAGGATATTGATGTTCTGCTGCACCGCGTCTTCACGCGACTGGCGCAGGCGTTCATCGGTCATTACCACACGCAGCGCGTTGTCGCCGGAGGCATTCAGCACCAGGTCACGGTGGCGCGGCGTCAGGTAGCTTATCGCGCTGTCGCGGGTGGCGGCATCACGGAAGCGCACTTCCACGGCGTTATCAGCCAGCTTGCGTACCGTGGCGTAAGGGATGTTTTTGTCACGCAGGTCGCTGCGCAGGGAGTCCATCGTCTGTTCCTGCAGCTTGCCCATCGCCGTCTCCATATCCACTTCCATCAGGAAGTGAACGCCGCCGCGCAGGTCGAGGCCGAGTTTCATCGGTTCGGCTGCAATGGCAGAGAGCCAGGTGGGGGTGGCCGGGGCCAGGTTGAGCGCGATGACATATTTGTCGCCCAGCACGTTGGTCAGCACTTCACGTGCCCGCAGCTGAACGTCGGTATCTTTGAAGCGGGCAAGGATGGCGCCATTTTCCAGGGCGATGGATTTGCTCGCGATCTGGTCTTTATCGAGCGCACTTTTGACTTGGTCCAGCGTGGCCATACTGGCGTCGGAGCCCCGAGCGCCAGTAATCTGCACAGCCGGATCCTCACCATAAAGGTTGGGAAGCGCATAAAGCAAACCGATGAGGATCACGACGATCAACATCAGATACTTCCACAAAGGATATCGGTTTAACACGGCAGTTCCCTTAGGGAAAATTCAATTACAGAGCCTTCATCGTACCTTTCGGCAGAACGGCGGTTACGTAGTCACGCTTAATCGTCACTTCTGTGGTTTCATTCAGCGCAATCACGATGTAGCCGGTCTCAGAGACTTTGGCCACGCGGCCAATCAGCCCACCGTTGGTCAGCACTTCATCACCTTTGCCGATCGACTCCATCAGCTTTTTGTGTTCCTTGCCGCGTTTTTGTTGCGGACGCAGGATCATGAAGTAGAAAATCAGGCCAAATACCACCAGCATAATCACCAGCGAGTACGGGCTTGACTGTCCGGCCGGTGCGCCAGCGGCGGCTACCGCATCAGAAATGAACAGACTCATTAAAATTCCCTCATTGTTATCGAAATCAATGTTATCGAAAGCAGTTGCTGAAATCAGGCATCCAGCGGCGGAACGGGCTTGCCGATGCGCTGATAAAAATCAGTGACAAACTGCGCTAACTTCCCTTCATCAATTGCCTGGCGTAAACCGGCCATGACGCGCTGGTAATAACGCAGGTTATGGATGGTATTCAGACGCGCACCGAGTATTTCGTTGCAACGGTCCAGATGATGCAAGTAGGCGCGGCTGTAATTGCGACATGTGTAGCAATCACATTCCGGATCCAGCGGCGAGGTGTCCTCTTTATGCTTGGCATTGCGGATTTTCACCACCCCTTCGGTGACGAACAGGTGGCCGTTACGCGCATTGCGCGTCGGCATCACGCAGTCGAACATATCGATGCCGCGGCGCACGCCTTCCACCAGGTCTTCCGGTTTGCCGACTCCCATCAGGTAGCGCGGTTTGTCCTCAGGGATCTGCGGGCAAACGTGCTCCAGGATGCGGTGCATATCCTCTTTCGGCTCACCGACCGCCAGGCCGCCCACAGCGTAACCATCAAAGCCGATCTCTACCAGCCCTTTTACGGAGACATCTCGTAAATCTTCGTAAACACTGCCCTGAATAATCCCGAACAACGCATTGTTATTGTTCAGTTCGTCAAAGCGCTTACGGCTGCGGGCCGCCCAGCGCAGTGACATTTCCATGGAGCGTTTGGCGTAGTCCCAGTCGGCCGGGTACGGAGTGCATTCATCGAAAATCATCACGATGTCAGAGCCGAGGTCGTACTGGATCTCCATCGACTTTTCCGGGCTCAGGAACACCGGGTCACCGTTGATTGGGTTACGGAAATACACGCCCTCTTCCTTGATTTTGCGCATCGCCCCCAGGCTGAAGACCTGGAAGCCACCGGAGTCGGTGAGGATCGGGCCGTGCCACTGCATAAAATCATGCAGGTCGCCGTGCAGTTTCATGATCTCCTGCCCCGGACGCAGCCAGAGGTGGAAGGTGTTGCCGAGCAGGATCTGCGCGCCGGACTCTTTGACTTCTTCCGGCGTCATGCCTTTCACGGTGCCGTAGGTGCCGACCGGCATAAAGGCCGGAGTTTCGACCACGCCGCGATCAAACACCAAACGGCCGCGGCGGGCGCGACCCTCTTTCTTGATTAATTCGTACTTCACAGTGCCTCCGGCATCAGAGAAACAGTCTGATGAGGTTGACTCCGGAGCCACACGCCCCGGAAAGAGTAAGCCCGGCGCATGACGCGCCGGGCCGGGTATTACCGGCCTGCCGCCTGTTGCGGGGCCAGCGGGTTACGGGTAATGAACATCGCATCGCCGTAACTGAAGAAACGGTACTGTTCCGCCACCGCGGTATGGTAGGCATTCATCGTCTGGGTATACCCGGCGAAGGCCGACACCAGCATAATCAGCGTGGATTCCGGCAGGTGGAAGTTGGTGATCAGCGCGTCGATCACCTGATACTCATAACCGGGATAGATAAAGATTTTGGTGTCGCCGAAGAACGGCGCGATCAGGCCATCCTGCGTTGCCTGTGCGGCGCTCTCCAGCGAGCGCACTGACGTCGTGCCCACGGCCACCACGCGTTTGCCGCGCGCCTTGCAGGCCAGCACCGCATCCACCACCTCTTGCGGCACTTCCGCATATTCGGCGTGCATGATGTGGTCTTCGATGCTTTCCACCCGCACCGGCTGGAAGGTACCGGCCCCGACGTGCAGGGTCACGAAGGCCATCTCGATGCCCTTCTCTTTCAGTGCGGCCAGCAGCGGCTCGTCAAAGTGCAGCCCGGCCGTGGGGGCGGCCACGGCACCCGGTCTGGCGCTGTACACCGTCTGGTAAAGCTCGCGATCCGCTTCGTCATCCGGGCGGTCAATATAGGGCGGCAGCGGCATATGCCCGGCAGCGTTCAGCACGCTGAACACATCGCGTTCATCGTTGAAGCGCAGTTCAAACAGGGCATCGTGGCGGGCCACCATGGTCGCGGAGATACTTTCGTCATCTCCCAGCAGCAGCTCAGCGCCCGGCTTCGGCGCTTTGGAGGCGCGCACATGGGCCAGCACGCGGTGGTCATCCAGCACGCGCTCCACCAGCACCTCGATTTTACCGCCGCTGACTTTACGCCCGAACATCCGCGCCGGGATCACACGGGTATTGTTGAATACCAGCAGGTCGCCCGGTTCCAGCGTCTCCAGCAGGTCAGTGAAGACGCCGTGCGTCAGGTCACCGCTGGGGCCGTCCAGGGAGAGCAGCCGGCAGCCGCTGCGCTGGGCTTGCGGATAGCGGGCAATCAGGGATTCAGGGAGTTCAAACGAAAAATCAGCGACGCGCATAACACTCTACTTCACGTGAAAAACAGGCGGCTTAGTCTAGAGCCAGCACCGCCCGGCTGCAACAATTAAGGGCGTCCGGCGCCTGAAATGGTTATACTGCCGGAATGAATTTTCTTGCCCATCTGCATCTGGCCCATCTGGCCCACAGCTCACTGACCGGAAACCTGGCCGCTGATTTCGTCCGCGGTGATCCCACGCATCTTTATGATCAGGCGGTGGTTGAAGGCATCCGCATGCACCGCCGGGTAGATTCCCTGACCGACAGCCTGCCGGCCGTCAGGGAGGCACGCCGCCTGTTCAGTGAGGAATACCGCCGGGTCGCGCCCATTACCATGGACGTGATGTGGGACCATTTTCTGGCCCTGCACTGGCAAAAACTGGAGGCGGATTATACCCTGCCGGCCTTTGTGAATTATGCGCAAGGTCAAATTTCACCCAATCTACCTACCCTGCCGGAAGGTTTTCAGCAGCTGAACCGGGTACTCTGGCCGGAACGCTGGCTGGAGCGCTATGCCGGCCTGCCGTTTATCGCCAACGTACTGGCCGGCATGGCGGCACGCCGCCCGCGCCTGCATCAGCTGAAAGGGTCTTTTGTTGACATTGAGCGCAATTACCCGCAGTTTGAGGCAATATTCTTCGATTTCTACCCGCAGATGATGGAAAAAGCGCGTCATCGCCAGTTATGACGGCGCACGTTAAGGCAGGATTTTTTAAGGGTTATTGTTAAAGCGAGATAGATTTTACAACTTGCATTAATAGCCGGAAGCTATCTGAATGATTGGTCTTTCACCCTTTATTCACCCTGTCTAAATCCCTATACTGCCTTCGTCTTATTCATAAACTGTCCTTTAACTTGATATTACAGGAGTAATTATGGTCCTGGTAACTCGCCCAGCCCCAGACTTTACCGCTGCTGCCGTTCTGGGCAGTGGTGAAATCGTTGAAAACTTCAACTTCAAAAAACACACCGCTGGCAAACCTACCGTTGTCTTCTTCTGGCCAATGGACTTCACCTTTGTTTGCCCGTCTGAACTGATCGCCTTCGACAACCGTTACGCTGAATTCCAGAACCGTGGCGTGGAAGTGGTTGGTATCTCCTTCGACTCCGAGTTCGTTCACAACGCATGGCGTAAAACCCCGGTTGATAAAGGCGGCATCGGTGAAGTGAAATACGCGATGGTTGCTGACGTTAAGCGTGAAATCCAGAAAGCGTACGGTATCGAGCACCCGGACGCAGGCGTTGCGCTGCGTGGTTCCTTCCTGATCGACAAAGACGGCATCGTGCGTCACCAGGTTGTTAACGACCTGCCGCTGGGCCGTAACATCGACGAAATGCTGCGCATGGTAGACGCGCTGCAATTCCACGAAGAGCACGGCGAAGTGTGCCCGGCTCAGTGGGAAAAAGGGAAAGTTGGCATGGGCGCCTCTCCGGACGGCGTGGCCAAGTACCTGTCTGAGAACGCCACTAACCTGTAATCTGTTCACCGGCCGGGTGAGAGCCCGGCCGGTGCGCATTCAGGATAAAAACCGGCCGGCTTTGCCCGCCGGTTTTTTTACGTCTGCCCCTTTTCAGGTCACCCCTGCCCCTCCCTGTTGCCGCCCTGCCCGGCAACATGACGATTTCTCTCGTGTTTTCTGCTACTTCCTTGCCTGTTTCCCGCTACGCTGATAAAGCACGTTAACGGCCGCCGGCCTGGCGCGACATTTGCAGCGCTTTTACCGGTGGGCAGTGGCTTGCACCTATAACGATAATATCAGCACAGACAGGAGGGAATATGGGGTTAGGAAAATGGACAGCGCCGCTGAGTGCGCTGGCACTGCTGGTGAGCGGCAGCCTGCATGCCGCGTCGATGCCGGCCGTTGAGGCGCAGCACGGGATGGTGGTCTCCTCGCAATATCTGGCCTCCCAGATTGGGGTGGATATCCTGAAAAGGGGCGGCAATGCGATTGATGCCGCCGTGGCCGTGGGCTATGCGCAGGCGGTGGTGAACCCCTGCTGCGGTAACATCGGCGGCGGCGGCTTTATGACAATCCACCTGGCGGACGGCAAAGACACCTTTATCAACTTCCGGGAGACCGCCCCGGCCGCCGCCAGCGCGGACATGTACCTGGATGCACAGGGCAAAGTCCGTAAAGATGCCTCGCTGTATGGCTACCTGGCCGCCGGGGTGCCCGGCACGGTGCTGGGGCTGGACACCGCACAGCGCGAATATGGCAAGCTGACGCGCCGCCAGGTCATGGAGCCGGCCATCAGGCTGGCGCGCCAGGGCTTTGTGCTGACCCGCGCGGATACCGACGTGCTGGACACCACCGTCAAGCGCTTCCATGACGACCCGGAAGCGGCGCGGCTTTTCCTGCGCCCGGACGGCAGCGCACTGCAACCGGGCGACCGGCTGGTGCAAAAAGATCTGGCCAACACGCTGGAGGCGATTGCCCAGCGCGGGCCGGACGCCTTCTATAAAGGGCATATCCCGGCGGCCGTCGAAGCCGCGGCGAAAAAAGGCGGTGGGTTACTCACCGCCAAAGACTTTGCCGACTACCGGATCAGCGAAACCGCCCCGCTCACCTGTAGCTATCGCGGCTATAAGTTTGTTTCCTCGCCGCCGCCCAGCTCCGGCGGCACGACGCTGTGCGAGACCCTCAACATCATTGAGGGCTACAACCTGAAAGAGATGGGCTTCAATTCCGCCGCCTCAATTCATGTGCTGACCGAAGCGATGCGCCACGCCTATATGGACCGCAACACCTACCTCGGCGACCCGGCGTTTGTCACCAACCCCATCGGCCGCCTGACCAGCAAAAGTTACGCCGGTGAGATCCGCAAGCAGATCGACCCGGAACGCGCCACCCCGTCTGAAAACGTGCAGCCGGGCATGATGCCGCATGAGAAACCGGAAACCACCCACTACTCCATCGTTGACCAGCAAGGCAACGCGGTCTCCACCACGTACACGGTAAATGGCCGCTTCGGCGCGGTGGTGATCGCACCGGGTACCGGCTTTTTCCTCAACGACGAAATGGATGATTTCACCACCAAAGTGGGTGAGCAGAATCTTTATGGCCTGGTGCAGGGCAGCCGTAATGCCATTGCCCCCGGTAAGCGCCCACTTTCATCGATGAGCCCGTCACTGGTGACCAAAGACGGAAAAATCTTCCTGGTGCTCGGCTCGCCGGGCGGGTCGCGCATTATCAGCATTACCCTGCAGGCGGCGATCAATATCATCGATTACGGCATGGCTCCGCAGGAAGCAGTAGATGCGCCGCGCATTCACCACCAGTGGCTGCCGGATGAAGTCTATTACGAGCAGCGCGGCCTCTCTGCGGATACCCTGGCCCTGCTGGCACAACGCGGCTACAAGATGGTGGAGCAAACCCCATGGGGCGCAGCCGAGCTGATTATGGTCGGCCTGCCGGGTGCGGCGGGCGTCTCCCCGGCCAACTCCGGCAATGACTCGGCGGTTTCCGGCAAAGTGCGTGAAGGCTATCTGTACGGGGCCAATGATGTGCGCCGCCCGGCCGGGGCCGCTATCGGCTACTGATACCGGCACGTAAAAGAAAAAAGCGGGCCGGTGCAGGCCCGCTTTTTTTAGAGGAGTCCGTATTTAGAAGGGGACGTTTTTAAAAGCAGAGTTTTGCGGCGGCGGTCAGCTTTTACTGCGGCTGCGCCATACCGTCACGCTCTCTTCCGGCAGCGACAGGCGGAGCTGGTCCAATTCCGAAGTAAGCACTCCCTCACCTTCCAGCGCTTTCCACTCGCCCGCCTGTAACAACGGCGTCAGCGGTAATACCCCGCTGGCGGCCGGGCCGCGTTGCAGCGCCACCAGCACCTGCTCATGCTGGTAAACCCGCAGGAACACCAGCGTATTCCCCTCGGCGTACAGCACCTGACAGCCGCCCCGGCACAAGGCTTTGCTGCGCTGGCGCAGTTTCGCCATCCGGGTATAAAGCGCCAGCAGATCGGTATTCCAGCGATCTTTCTGCCAGGGGAACGTCTTACGGCAATACGGGTCATTGCCGCCATCCAGCCCGACTTCATCCCCATAGTAGATGCACGGCACGCCAATCCAGGTGAACTGCCACACCACCGCCATTGCCATCCGCGCCAGATCGCCGTTGAGCAGGGTGAGAAAACGGGGGGTGTCATGGCTGTCGAGTTGGTTAAACTGCCGCAACTGCACCTGATGCGGCAGCCCGGCGCGGTAGCCCTCCATCCACTCCGCACAGGTCTGTGCCGTCAGGGAGATGGGGTGGCCGGCATTGTCGATGCCGGCCAGAAAGGCGCGTACCGGCACGGCAAAGCCGCGGTAGTTCATCGCGCCATCCTCAACCCCGGCATGCAGCCAGTCGCGCGCATCATCAAAGTGCTCGCCGAGAATATAGGCCTCCGGGTTCTCTTCACGGATCGCCTGTTTGATGCCGGCCAGGTGGTGCAGGTTGTTTTTCGCGCCGCCCTCTTCGCCCAGCATATGGATTACATCCAGCCGCCAGCCGTCGATGCTGTAAGGCGGGCGCAGCCAGTAGCGTGCTACGCTCTGCGGCCCGCGGTAGATCTGCTCCACCACACCGGGGCTGGCATAATTAAGCTTGGGCAGGCTGCTGAAGCCTTTCCAGTCGCGGGTGCTGCCGTCCGGCCAGAAGCTGTACCAGTCGCGGTACGGGGAGTCTTTATGGTGGCAGGCGCCGTCGGCGTGCTGCTGGTGGCGGTCAAACCAGGCACAGGAGTCGCCGGTATGGTTGAACACGCCGTCCAGAATCAGCCGCATGCCGGCCTCCCGCGTCTGCTCACGCAGCCGCACCAGCGCCGCGTCGCCGCCAAAATAGGGGTCAACCTGATAGTAGTTTTCGGTGTCATATTTATGCACGCTGGGCGCGGTAAACACCGGGTTCAGGTAGAGCGCGGTGACGCCCAGTTTTTGCAGGTAGGGTAATTTGCTGACGATGCCGTCCAGATCGCCGCCATAGAACGCCGAGGGCGAACCTTCTGCCACAATCGGGTCGTCCCACGCATGGCGCGTAACCTTACGCTTTTCAGCATGGTGGTCGTAGCTGCCGCTCTGGATCGCGTGGTCACCGCCGCCGGCAGCGAAACGGTCGGGGAAAATCTGGTAGAAGATTTGATCGCTCACCCACTCCGGGCCGGAATCGGGCACCAGGAGGGAGAACTGGCCGAGCGCACCGGGTTGCAGCTCACTCACGCCCAGCGGGCCAACCCAGCACTGCCGGCCGGGCCAGATCAGTTTGAAGCAGTAACGGCGGGCGGGTTGCCCCTCGTTCAGCGCCAGCACGGCCTGGTAGCGGTAATATTTCCCCATCCGGCGCGCTGTCATGGCCTGAAGCCACTCCTCGTTGTCCGGTTCGGCGCGCAGCAACACCTGTTCAGGCGCGGTGTCGCATTCCAGCCAAAGGGTCAGGTAGAGGAAATCGCCGCGAAGGGCCGTAAACGGGGGAACAGGCAGGTGCCAGGCATTGAGCATAGTTTCTCCAGATTGGTAAACACATCAATGCGTTCACCATGCCATGCCCGGCAATTCCCGCCCTCATCTGACCGGCATAAAATCCGGGGATGAGGGTGGGGGCGGAGAGCCTTACCGCCGGTTACTCAGTGCGTGTCTGTGCCGCCACGCGGCGCTGGAATTTCACTTTCCAGGCGTAGCCCACCAGCAGCAGCACTACCCAGACCAGGCCCGCATAGAGGGAAATCCGCGTATCCGGGAAGTAACCAATCAACCCGATGATGAACACCAGGAAAATAATTGCCGCCAGGGAGGTCGCGATGCCGCCACGCAGCGGGAAGGCCAGCGCGGCAACCTGTTCTTTGCTCAGGCTGCGGCGGAACGCGATCTGTGAGAACAGAATCATGATCCAGACCCACACCGTGGCAAAGGTCGCAAGCGATGCGATCACCAGGAAGACGTTCTCCGGCATGATGTAGTTAAGGTAGACCGCCACCAGCATCGCCAGCATCATCACCACCACCGTCACCCACGGAATGCCGCGCTTCGAGACTTTGGCGAATATTTTCGGCGCGTGGCCCTGCTCCGCCATGCCGTGCAGCATCCGCCCGACGCCGAACACGTCACTGTTGATTGCCGACAGCGAGGCGGTGATCACCACGAAATTCAGGATACCGGCCGCAATGGTGATGCCCATGTGCTGGAAAGTCAGCACAAACGGGCTGCCCTGCGTCCCCACCTGGTTCCACGGGTAGATCGACATAATCACGAACAGCGTCCCGACGTAAAACACCAGGATGCGCCACGGCACGGAGTTGATCGCTTTCGGGATGGAGGTTTTCGGGTCATTGGCCTCACCGGCGGTGATGCCGATAATCTCAATGCCGCCATAGGCAAACATCACCAGTTGCAGCGAGAGGATCATCCCCATAATGCCGTGACTGAAGAAGCCGCCGTTGCTCCACAAGTTATGGATGCCGGTCGGCTGGCCGCCGTTGCCGATGCCCCAGACGATGATGCCGATGCCCGCCACAATCATGATGATGATGGTCAGCACCTTGAAGAACGAGAACCAGAACTCCAGCTCGCCGAACACCTTCACGCTCATCAGGTTGATGCCGCCGATGATCAGCACCACGCTCAGTACCCAGATCCAGTGCGGCACCTCCGGGAACCAGACGCCCATATAAATGCCGAATGCCGTGACATCGGCAATCGCCACAATCAGGATCTCAAAGCAGTAAGTCCAGCCGGTGATGTAGCCGGAGAGCGGGCCGAGGTAATCCTGGGCATAACGGGAGAAGGAGCTGGCCTGCGGGTTATTGACGGACATCTCGCCCAGCGCACGCATGATGATAAAGGCGATGACCCCACCAATCAGGTAAGCCAGCAGCACGCTCGGCCCGGCCATTTTGATGGCATCCGCCGACCCATAAAACAGCCCGGTACCGATGGCAGAGCCCAGGGCCATAAAACGAATATGCCGCGTGCTCAGGCCTCGTTTGAGCTTGTTGGCTGGTTGTTCCATGTACTTTTAAACCTGTAAGTGAACCAAAAACAAAAAGGTGAAAACGGCCCGGTTGCCGGAAAAGCGCCGGATCGTTAACGCAAAAATGCCACGGGAGGGCCCGTGGCATCGGAACGGTTACGCAGACATCATCACATCATTGATGGGCAGTGACGTTGCGCTCACCGGCGGCACGATCATAAACCCCGGCCAGTACCAGCATCAGCAGTGATGGCGGCAACCAGGCCAGCCCCTGGGATGCCAGCGGCAGGTGTTCTGTCCAGGCCGGCAACGCCACATGCAGGGCGGAAGCTTTGATGGCGTCGATAATACCAAAGATCAGGCTGACCAGCATCACCGGTGCCACAATACGTGGCGTACGGTTCCACATACGCAGGGTAAAGCTCAGCACAATCAGCACGATACACGGCGGGTAGATGGCCGTCAGTACCGGGATGGAGATCTGGATCAACTGGCTCAGGCCGAGGTTGGAGACCACCATTGAGAACAGCCCCAGCACGAACACCAGCGTCCGGTAGGAGAACGGCAGGTACTGGGCAAAGAACTCGGCACAGGCGCAGGTCAGGCCCACCGCCGTCACCATACAGGCCAGGAAGATCAGCGCCGCGAGGAAGGTGCTGCCGATACCGCCAAAGGTGTTCTGCACATAGGCATGCAGAATGACCGCGCCGTTTTGCGCATCCGGCACCAGCACGCCGCTGCCCGCACCCAGTTTGAACAGGCAGAGGTAGACCAGCGTCAGGCCGACACCGGCAATCAGGCCGGCCAGAATGGTGTAACGGGTCAACAGGCCCGCATCACTCACGCCGCGCGATTTCGCCGCGTTAACAATCACGATGCCGAACACCAGTGCGCCCAGCGTGTCCATGGTGAGGTAGCCATTGACGAAGCCGGTAGAGAACGGCACCTGTTGGTAGACTTCGGTCGCCGGAATCGGCTGGCCTGCCGGCCACAGCACCGCAGCGATACCCAGGATAGCCAGCGCCACCATCTTCAGCGGGGCCAGCACATGGCCGACGGTGTCCAGCAGTTTGCCCGGATAAAGGGAAATGGCGATCACCAGCGCAAAGTAAATCAGGCTATAGACCAGCAGCGGCATCGCGCCGTCACCGGTCAGCGGGGCGATCCCCACTTCAAAAGAGACCGTCGCGGTGCGCGGGGTGGCGAACAGCGGGCCAACCGCCAGGTAGCAGACGGTCGCCAGCAGCAGACCGGCCTTACGGCCAATCGGCGTACTCAGCGCGTCAATGCCGCCGCCGACACGGGCCAGCGCCACCACGGTGACTACCGGCAAGCCCACTGCCGTGATCAGAAAGCCGAGGGCGGCCCACCAGACGTGCTCGCCGGACTGCAACCCTACCATCGGCGGAAAAATGATATTCCCTGCGCCGACAAACAGCGCGAAGGTCATAAACCCCAGCGCCAGAATATCTTTACTTGCTAAACGATGAGTCATGTTGTGTCGTGTTGCCTGTTCAAAGGAAAAAAGAGTTACCCGATTGTCGCGGGCTGGCGCAGGCAAAAGCCTGTTCTCAGCATCCGGTTGCCAAAATTGTTTTTATCGTCAGAGGTCTATACGGGGCGTCGGCTGCCTCTTGCAGCAGCTCTCCATGCGGGAAGTGACCACGCACCGATAAAGGCGGAAAATTGACGTATTGCAGGCGGTGTAGCGCAACAACGGGGGCTAAGTTAAACGTTTATAGCGCAGGAAGACAAGACGGGATCAAAAAAGCAGAGTCATTGACTATATAAAATTTCATAAGCAGATAATCATGCGGTTTATGCTCTGATCTCCACTACATGATTTGTATATTATTTAAACAAGCAGCACACAAACTGTGACACTTTGCCTGCGAACCTGCATGAAACCGTCATGATATGGCTATTTCATACACAATCCGCAGGCAGCATCAGCGGCTTACCAGACGCGGTTAGCGGTATCAATCACCAGTTGCAGCTTTTTCCACTGCTGATCTTCAGTGATGCTGTTGCCCTCTTCCGTGGAGGCGAAACCACACTGGGTGCTCAGGCAGAGCTGTTCCAGCGGCACATATTGCGCCGCCTCACGGATGCGCTGCTCAATCACCGCCGGATCTTCCAGTTCACCGTTTTTGGTGGTGACCAGGCCCAGCACCGCCTGCTGTTTGCCCGGCTTCAGGAAGCGCAGCGGCTCAAAGCCCCCGGAACGCTCATTGTCATACTCCAGGAAGAACGCGTCGATGTTAACGGTGCCGAACAGCAGCTCGGCCACCGGCTCGTAACCGCCTTCAGAAATCCAGGTAGAGCGGAAATTCCCGCGGCAGACATGCAGGCCGATGGTGAGATCGTCCGGCTTACCGGCAATCGCCTTGTTAAGCACATCCGCATAGGTCTGGGCGAGCTGCGCCGGATCGTCGCCGCGCTCACGCATCTGGCGCTTCTGGTCATCCGAGCAGAGGTAGGCCCACACGGTGTCATCCAGTTGCAGATAGCGGCAGCCGGCGTCATAGAAGGCTTTGATCGCGTCACGGTAGGTCTGCGCCAGATCGTCGAAATAGACGGCCAGATCCGGGTAAACCTCATGGCTGATCGCTTTGCGGCCGCCACGGAAATGCAGCACGCTCGGGCTCGGGATGGTCATTTTCGCGACCGCGTCCCCGGCGATGCTTTGCAGGAAACGGAAATCCTCCAGCATCGGGTGGTTGCTGAAGCCCAGCTTCCCGGTGACTTTGATGCTGCGGGTTTTGGTCTGCACGCCGTTGAACTGAATGCCCTGATCGGCTTCGTAAGGCTCTACGCCATCCAGGCCCTCGAAGAAATCGAAGTGCCACCAGGCGCGGCGGAATTCACCGTCAGTGACCACTTTCAGGCCCAGCTCACGCTGCTTCGCCACCGCATGGCGGATCTCATCATCTTCCACCTGGCGCAGTTGGGCGGCATCAATCTCACCGGCCTGGAATTGCAGGCGGGCTTGTTTCACAGCGGCCGGGCGCAGCAGGCTGCCGACGACGTCAGCAGAAAAAGCAGGTTGGGTATTTGGCATCTCTGGCTCCTGAGCATTGCGGCCTGAAGGCAGCAATCAAATGATTTCGGCAGGCTAACTAATTTATAAAGTTAACTATTTTTAAAGCGAATTATTTCAAATTTGAATAATTACGCTGCGTGACATCAGACTTCTGGACGTCTACATGGCTTGAAGGCCAATTTGTCATGAGCGCGGCTTAACAGCAAACGAGGAATTTTCATGTCACATGAAAGAAATTCATGTTGATGCGGACACGCCCCTTTTTTCATCTGCCTTGCTTCCTGAACGCTCCGGTTTTCCGTTGATTAATCGAATAACCTTTTCTGGCTGAACTTCCCTGTGACCTGATTCACAGCCTGCCCCGGTAAAGCCCCCTGATTGCGCAGAATGGCGGGTTAATCGCGTTAACCACACTTTCATTGTGGGGTTAATCGATTAATCTGCACGTGCTGTATGCCGCCACACAGACATGCAGGGAGAGAGAAACGCAGCCGCGCCGCGTCGGGCGTCAGGGGGAGGTATGGTATTAAGCAGCATTACTCGTGACAGCATGATTTTGCTGGATAAACCGTGGCAGCATCGCGCTGAGATTCTGGCGCACCTCTGCCGGTTATTGGCTGAACAGGGCGTGGTCAGCGATGAGAAAGCGTTTCTCGAGGCCGTGTGGCAGCGGGAACAGCTCTCTGAAACCGGTTTTGAGCAGGGCATTGCGATTCCCCACGGCAAATCGCCTGTGGTTACCAGACCGGCGTTTGCCGCAGTACGGCTGGCCCAGCCGGTAGCAGACTGGCCGACCATGGACGGCGAGGACAAGGTGGATCTGGTGTTTCTGCTGGCAGTGCCCGGCGGTGACCCGGACGCACACCTGCGGCTGCTCTCCTCCCTGAGCCTGTTGTTAATGGAAGAAACCCACGTCGCTGCGTTAAAGGCGGCCGCGACCCCGGCTGAATTTCTGGCGATTCTGGACAGCAACGCTCCTGCCGGCAAACCACACCTCGCGGATGCCCGGCAACCGAGCCTGATTGTCATCACCTCCTGCCCGGCCGGTATTGCCCATACCTATATGTCTGCCGAGGCGCTGGAAAAAGCCGGTGCGGCACGCGGCATCCGGGTTCTGAGCGAAAAACAGGGCGCGAACGGCGTGGAGGATGAGGTCACGGCTGAACAGATCCGGCAGGCGGACGGCGTCATCTTCGCCGCGACGCTGCCGCCCAAAGGCAAGGCGCGCTTTAACGGTAAAAAATATGTCTCCACCAGCGTTTCGGAACCGTTAAAAAATGCCGACGGCCTGATAGACCGCGTACTACATCATCCGGACGGCATTCTGGCGGTGAGCGCTGGGGACGCGCCCGCTGTGGGCAGCGCCAAAACATCGTTTCCCGCCCGGCTCTATCAGGGCGTCTCCAGCGGTATCTCCTACATGATCCCGGTGATTGTGGCTGCCGGGCTGATGATCGGCATCGGGCAGGTGGGGGCCAGCCTGTTTGGCGTGGTCAACATCAGTGATGCCACGTATGCCACCCACCCCCGCCACCTGTTTGTGGTGTTCCACACCCTGACGCTGTATGGAAATATGATCATGAAATTTATGTACCCGGTATTTTCCGCGTACATGGCGTACAGCATTGCCGATCGCCCCGGCCTGGTACCGGGCTTTATTGGCGGTGCGTTTGCCGGTGGCCTGCACTATCTCTTCTGGTCAGTGGGCGGCGGTATTCCCTCGGGTTTTCTCGGCGCGTTAATACTGGGGTTGGTGGCCGGCGTGGTGGCGGATTACCTGAATAAACATATCCGGCTGCATAAAAACGTCCAGGCAATGAAACCGATGCTGATTGTGCCGGGGCTGACGGTACTGGTGATCTTTTTTATTAACCTTTATTTCGTCGATCCGGTATTTGGCGGCATCAACCACTTTCTTCAGCAAACCATTATTGCGCACGGCAATTCCGGTGCCTTGATGCTGGCGGTCATTATTGCCTCCCTCACCGCCTTTGATTTAGGCGGCCCGGTGAATAAATCCGCGGGGGCGATTGCCATTGGCCTGGCGGCCGATCACATCTATCCGTTAACCTCCCGGGTGCTGGGCATTGTAATTCCGCCCATCGGCATCGGGCTGGCGACATTGATTGATAAATACCTGGTCAGGCAGCGGGTATTTGATGAAAACCAGCGCGTCACCGGCACCACCTCATTAATTCTCGGCTTTCTGGCAATTGGTGAAGGGGCGATTCCGTTTATGCTGAAAAACCCCTTTATTACCATCTCAATTAATATCTGCGGCGCGGTGATCGGGGCGGTGACGGCCATCAGCTTAGGCTCGGTGCAATGGTATCCGCTGCCTGCCGTCTGGGGCTGGCCGCTGGTGGAAAACTTACCCGCCTATCTTTTTGGCCTGGTGGCCGGGGTGCTGTTTATTGCGTTCACCAACGTATTTGTCCGCTATGCCCTGATCAGAGCAGGGAAAATGCGCATCGAAAAACAGGAGTAACCGATGGCAAAGAAAGAGGTTTATGTCGTCCCACATTCCCACTGGGATGCAGAATGGTATTTCACCTGCGAGGATTCCCATATTCTGTTAATTGAGAATATGGATTACCTGATCAATGTATTGGAGCGCGACCCGGCCTTTCCCAGTTATACCTTTGATGGCCTCGCCTGCGTGATTGAAGAGTATCTGGCGATCAGGCCGGAAAATAGCGCACGTATAGAGGCGTTAATCCGTGCGCGGCGGTTAATGGTCGGCCCCTGGTATACCCAATGTGATTCCCTGCTGATCCGCACCGAATCCCTGATCCGCAACCTGGTATACGGCACCAAAATAGCCGGGCACTTTGGTCACAGCATGAATATTGGTTACCTGCCCGATATTTTTGGCCAGCACGCCTGGCTGCCCGCCTTTTTTACCGATCTCGGCATCACCTATTGTGTATTACAGCGCGGTATTTACACCGACCAATTAAACGGTGAGTTGAATTTCTATTGGCGCGCGCCCAACCAGGCCATGATCGCGACAAATTATCTCTATTTTGGCTACGGGCCGGGGAAATTTTTAAGCGCGCAGCCGGATTACCTTGAACAACGGTTATTACCGATCCTCGACCAGCTTTCCGCCATGAACCAAGGCACCGACAAACTACTCCTGCCCGCAGGCGGCGATCAGGTACTGGCGAACGCTGACTTCCCGGCCACCGTCGCTGCGCTGAACCGCTGCCAGACGGGCTATCACTTCACACTGGCCGATTATGAAACCTATATGGAAGACGCCTGGGCGGACACGGACTTCCCGCACATTATCGACGGTGAACTGGTCGGGTGCCAGAAATCACGGATTCACCGCACCTGCCACTCCACCCGCTACGACATCAAACAACAGAGCTGGCAGACGGAGCACCTGATGCTGGACCAGCTTGAGCCGCTGGCCTCACTGGCTTCCCTGTATGGCATCACCTGCCCTGCACGCCTGATGGACACCCTGTGGAAAACGGTTTTCTCGGCCCATGCGCACAACGGCCTGGAAGCGACGAATGCCGATCCGGTCAACCACGACATTAAACAGCGCCTGATCAGCGTCGAGCGTTCCGCGCTGAGCCTGATTAACCTGCTGAAAAAGAAACTCAGCCATCAGATTACCCGCCAGCTGGGCCAGGCTAACCTGCTGGTGGTGTTCAACTGCGATATTCACCCGCTCGACCAGCTGGTCAGCGCCGTGCTCTTTACCCGCAGCCCGCACTTCACCCTGCGGCATAACGGCACACCGGTGTGCTGCACCCTGCTCCGGCAGGAGGCGATAGACGGCGGTAAAAAAGTGATTGTCACGGCGCAGGGCGAAAAGCTGGAGCCGGCAGACAACTACTACCGCAGCGAAATTCTGTTCACCCCTTTCCCCACGGCAGGGCTGGGCTATCAGGCGTATGTGGTCGATGAAGAGAACATTGATGAACCCGCCACCCCGCTCACCACGCTGCCCGCGACCCACATTGAAAACGGCCACTACCGGATCACCTTCCACGCCGGAAAATTGTCGCTGGAGCATATCCGGCTTCACCAGCGGATTGAGGATCTGCTCACTTTTGTTGATGAAGGGGATGACGGCGACGAATTCGATTTCTCACCCCTTGAAAGTGAGCGCCCACTTCTCTTTAACACCTTCAGGCTTATCGCCACAGAGCGTGGCCCACTGGTTTCCCGCATGACGCTGGAGTCGGTGTTATGCCTGCCGCAAGGGATGGCAGAGCGCAAGGCGGGCCAACAGGATCAGCCGCTGACCATCCGGACCCGGCTTGAGTTGCGCCACAATGACCCGGCGATCCGGGTGCATCACGACCTGCACAACACCCAGACGGAACACCGCCTGCGGGTGCAGATAAAAACACCGGTTGAACGGCCCGTGTATTCCTATGCCGATCAGGGCTATTCGGTTCTCCGGCGCGAAACGGCGGGCCGCTATGTGCCGACCTGGCGGGAAGCGGGCTTTGTCGAAAAACCGGTGCCGATCCATACCCTGGAGAACCTGGTCTACCTGAAAGATGCGCGCTGCGTTTTCGGCGTGATGACCAAAGGCATGAAAGAGTATGAGGTGCTGCCGGAGGAGAACAGCATTGCGTTTACCCTGTTTCGCAGCGTAGGGCTGCTGGGTAAAGATGACACCCAGTGGCGGCCGGGGCGGGCCTCCGGCATCAACAATAAGGTGGTGTACACGCCGGATGCGCTGATGCAGCAACCCATGGCATTTGATTACGCGCTGATTTTTGACGACCACCGGATGGATGAGGCCGCCCTGTACAGCGCGGTGAAAAAATACCGTGAACATCATCTGACTTATCACGTCCAGAGCCTGAACACGTTTGAAGAGCGGCTGGAACGCTTTACCATCCCGTTGCCTGACCAACCGGCACCTGCGGCGGCGATGAAACTGGCGATCGATAACCCGCGTATTTTTATGAGCATGTGCAAACCGGGGCCGGATAATGCCTTGATTATCCGGCTGTTCAACCCCGGCGATACGCCGGAGACCTTCAGAATTAACAGCAGCGGTGAACAGTTACTCCACCGGTTGAGCCTGCGCGAGGAGTACCAGGAAACCCTTACCGGCGCGATCATCCTTTCAGGCAAACAGTACCTGACGCTGGCGGTTTACCCCAGCCAGCCCGGCTGAGCAGGCAGGCACGCCCACGTGTGGCTGCGCCGCGTCCCCGCTATTCTGCCAGCCCCAGCAGCTCACGCACTTCGCGCAGCTTGTCCGGCGGCAACGGCAGGTAACCGTCGCGGGTGATCACCCGCTGCCCGGCCTCTGACAGCACATGGCTGAAGAAGGCGGCCGTCAGCGGCTCCAGCGGCTGGCCCGGCGCTTTATTCACGTAGATGTACAGGAAGCGGGTCAGCGGATAGTGGCCGTTGCGCACATTGTCCGCGGTGGGCTGGATGAAGTGCCGGCCATCCTCAGCCAGCGGCAACGCCTTCACCCCGCTGGTGTGAAAGCCGATACTGGCATAGCCGATGCTGTTCAGCGTGCCGGCCACCGCCTGCGCCACGGACGAGGAACCGGGCAACTCGTTGACCTGCGGCAGGAAATCCCCGCCGCACAGCGCACGCAATTTGAAATAGCCATAGGTGCCGGAAGCGGAGTTACGGCCATAGCGCGCAAAGGGGCGCTCAGCCCAGCTGCCGCCGAGGCCGACATCCCCCCAGCGGCGTAACTGCCCCGTCTCCCCGCAGCGTTGCGTCACGGAAAAAATCGCATCCAGCTGGTCCCAGGTCAGGCCGGTCAGCGGGTTATCCTGATTGACCAGCACCACCAGCGCATCCACCGCCACCGGCACCGCCAGCGGCGGGTAGCCGTACCGCTGGCGGAACGAGGCGATTTCCGCATTTTTCATCGGCCGGCTCATCGGCCCCAACTGGGCGGCCCCGGCAGCCAGTGCGGTGGGTGCCGTTGAAGAACCGGCCGCCTGAATCTGTAAATTCACCCCAGGGTAGCGGCGGGAGAAGCCCTCGCCCCACAACGCCATCAGGGTGGCGAGCGTGTCAGACCCGACGCTGGACAGGTTGCCGGAAAGCATCCGGTTGGCGGGTGCAGCCTGGCCGGGCTCCGGGACAGCAGCCGACACCGGCAGGCAGAAAAAGGCAACCGGCAGCAGAAACAGAAGGCAGGCCAGGGCCTGCCGGCAATGCCGTGAAATCATGGGTTGTGTGGCTCAAGGGGGCTGAAGCGGGTAATTATGTCTGTGTCGCGCCCTGAGTCAATGCATCCGGCACAATCAGCCGTTTTGGCAGGGTAAACATAAAGCGGGTGCCTTCGCCCGGCTCACTCAGCACCTCCAGCCGCGCGTCGTGGTGGTTCAGCGCATGTTTGACGATCGCCAGCCCCAGCCCGCTGCCGCCGGTCTGGCGCGAGCGCGCCTTATCCACCCGGTAGAAACGCTCCGTCAGGCGCGGCAGGTGCTCAGCGGCGATCCCCGGCCCGTTATCACTTACCAGAAACTGCGCGCCCTGCGCGGTACGCTGCCAGGAGACCTCAATACGCGTGCCGGGCGGCGTATGGTTCACGGCGTTATACACCAGGTTAGAGACGGCGCTGCGCAGCTGGTCCTCATTGCCGAAGACCTTCAGCGCTTCATTGATGCGGAACTCGATCTGGTGCTGGTTATTGCTCAGCGCCTGCGCCTCAGGCTGCAACTGGCGCAACATCCGCGGGATGTCCACCCGCTCCTGCATATCCGGCGGCGGCGCGGCCTCGATTTTTGACAGCGTCAGCAGTTGCTGCACCAGCCCGTCCATCCGGCGGGTCTGCGCCTGCATGGTGTGCAGTGCCTTGCTGCGCAGCGGCTCTTCCAGCGTCTCCTCGCCCATCATCTCCAGGTAGCCCTGCAGCACCGTCAGCGGCGTGCGCAGCTCATGGCTGACGTTGGCGAAAAAGTTGCGCCGCGCCCCTTCCAGCTGGCGCATCTGGGTGACGTCACGCGCCACCATCAGCAATTGCCCTTCGGAATAGGGCATAGCGCGGAACTCCACATGGTGGCCGTTGTTCAGCACCAGCGTCAGCGGGCGGGTAAAGGTTTCGCCTTGCAGGTAGCGGGTAAATTCCGGGTAACGCAGCAGGTTAAGGATGTTCTGGCCGTTATCTTCCGGCCAGCGCAGCCCCAGCAGTTGCTGGGCCAGCCCGTTGCACCAGAAGATCATGCCCTCTTCCGTGGTCAGCACCACCGCATCCGGCAGGGATTCCGCACCGCTGCGGAAACGCTTAATCAGCAGCGCCAGCTCGCGCCGCCGCCGCCGGTTACGCAGCTGCATTTGATAGAGACCATAGAAGACCGGCTCCCAGCTCCAGCGGCCGGTGGGCGGCGTCATGCTGCGGTCCAGCCATAACCAGTACGAGAGCCGGAGCTGGTTATAGTAATTCCAGCACAGAGCGCCCAGCACGCTGGCCAGCAGCCACCAGGAGAGGCCGCCAAACAGCAGCCCCAGCAGCAGGCCGGGCAGGCAAAACAGCGCCAGTTCCAGCGCCAGCCCCTTCCAGGATAGACGTTCCAGCACGTTATGGTCTCCGCCGCGGCATCAGTAGCGCGTTGAGAATCGGTAACCCGTCCCGCGGACGGTCTGCACCATGCGATCGTGGCCGCTGCTCTCCAGCGCCTTGCGCAGGCGGCGGATGTGCACGTCCACTGTCCGGTCTTCCACATACACGTTGGTGCCCCAGACATGGTTCAGCAGTTGCTCACGGCTGTAGACCCGCTCTGAGTGGGTCATAAAGAAATGCAGCAGCCGGAACTCCGTGGGGCCCATTTCCAGCGGGGATTCATTTGCCATCACCCGGTGTGATGAAGGGTCAAGGCTCAGCCCCTGCATCTCAATCATCTCTTCCAGCGCCATCGGCGAGATGCGCCGCATCACCGCCTTGATGCGCGCCACCAGCTCTTTGGGTGAGAAGGGTTTGGTGATGTAATCATCCGCGCCCACTTCCAGCCCACGCACCCGGTCTTCCTCTTCACCGCGCGCGGTCAGCATCATCACCGGGATGTCACGCGTCATCGCTTCACGTTTCATGTGCTTGATAAATTGCAACCCGGAGCCGCCCGGCAGCATCCAGTCGAGCAGCACCAGATCGGGGAAAGGTTCTGCCAGCCGGTTCAGCGCGCTGTCAAAATCTTCCGCTTCCAGCGGCTGGTAGCCGTTCTGTTCCAGAACAAAGCAGACCATCTCCCGAATCGGGGCTTCATCCTCAACCACCAAAATACGTCTTGCCATCGTCAATCCTGCCAATAGGTTAGCGATCACGTTTGTGTGCGGCCGCCATTATGCGTCAGTTTTATGACACATTTATGAATAAGTTTACCGCGTCCATTCATCACGGGAATTGGTCATACCTTACCGTTAAGTGTAGCCCGGTGGGCAATAAAATGACGGAGTTGGAAAGTGCCTCGCAAACACTGTCCGGTTTCCCCCACGACATGGCGCCGCGACGGCGTTTATAATCAGCCTCCTCCGCCCTCCGGGGCAGGCAATACGAAGCGAGAGTGTTATGCGCCTGATTCATACATCTGACTGGCATCTTGGCCAGGTCTTTTTCACCAAGAGCCGCGCAGCGGAGCACCAGGCGTTCCTGACCTGGCTGATTGAACAGGTTGACGCCCACCAGGTGGATGCCGTGGTGGTCGCCGGGGATATCTTTGATACCGGCGCACCGCCGAGCTATGCCCGCCAGCTCTATAACCGCTTTGTGGTAGCGTTGCAGCGCACCGGCTGCCAGCTGATTGTGCTGGGCGGTAACCATGATTCCGTGGCCACGCTGAACGAGTCGCGGGAGCTGCTCTCCTGCCTGAATACCACGGTGATCGCCAATGTGAAGGCCGACCACAGCCCCCAGCTCTGTGTGCTGAACCGGCATGACGGCACCCCCGGCGCGCTGCTCTGTGCCATTCCGTTCCTGCGCCCGCGTGACCTGCTGCACAGCCGCGCCGGCCAGTCCGGCAGTGAGAAACAGCTCGCGCTGCAGGAGGCGATTGCCGCCCATTACCACAGCCTGCACCAGGCGGCGCTGGCCAGGCGCGACGAACTCGGCCTGCCGCTGCCGATTATCGCCACCGGGCACCTGACCACCGTGGGCGTCTCCACCACGGATTCGGTGCGTGACATCTACATCGGCACGCTGGACGCCTTCCCTGCTCAGGCGTTCCCGCCGGTGGACTACATCGCCCTCGGCCATATCCACCGCGCCCAGTGCGTGGCGAAAAGCCACCATATCCGCTACAGCGGGTCACCCATTCCGCTCAGCTTTGACGAAGCCAATAACACCAAAAGCGTCTACCTGCTGGAGTTTGACGGCGCAACACTGGCCTCGGTAGAGACCCTGCCGGTGCCGGTGCACCAGCCGATGGCGATTGTCAAAGGCTCGCTGGCGGAAATTGAACAGCAGTTACAGGCGTTTAGCAACGCCGACCCGGCGCGCCCGGTGTGGCTGGACATTGAAGTCGCCACCCAGGATTACCTGAGTGACATCCAGCGCCGCATCCAGCAGCTGACCGACCCGCTGCCGGTGGAGGTGGTGTTGCTGCGCCGCAACAAAGCCCAGCGCCAGAGCGCCCTGGCCCAGCAGGCCAAAGAGACGCTGACGGAGCTGTCCGTGACAGAGGTGTTTGACCGGCGGATGGCGCTGGAAACTGACGCCGATAGCGAACATTGCGCCAGAATGCGCCAGATGTTCCGCACGGTGGTGGAAGAGGTGCGTGAAGCCAACGAAGGGGTGCAATCTGCATGAAAATTCTGAGCCTCCGGCTGAAAAACCTCAACTCGCTGCAAGGCGAATGGAAAATCGACTTTACGCAGGAGCCGTTCGCCAGCAACGGCCTGTTTGCCATTACCGGCCCCACCGGTGCCGGCAAAACCACCCTGCTGGATGCCATCTGCCTGGCGCTTTACCACCAGACGCCGCGCCTCACGGTGACCCCGAGCCACAATGAGCTGATGACCCGCCACACCGCCGAATCCCTGGCGGAGGTGGAATTTGAGGTCAGGGGCGTGGCCTACCGCGCCTTCTGGAGCCAGCGCCGCGCCAAAAATGCGCCGGACGGCAACCTGCAGGCCCCAAAAGTAGAACTGGCGCGGGTGGCGGACGGCAAAATCCTGGCGGACAAAGTGCGTGACAAGCTGGAATCCGTGGCGCAGATCACCGGGCTGGATTTCGGCCGGTTTACCAAATCGATGATGCTGTCACAGGGGCAGTTCGCCGCCTTCCTGAATGCCGATGCCAATGACCGCGCGGAACTGCTGGAGGAGCTGACCGGCACGGAAATTTATGGCCAGCTCTCTGAACGGGTATTTGAACAGCACAAACAGGCGCGCAGCGATCTGGATGCCCTGCACCACCGTGCGGCCGGTATCGAACTGCTGACGGACGAACAGCAGCAGCAGCTCACCGGCCAGCTGGCGACGCTGGCGGAACAGGAAACCCGTCAGGGGCAACAGGCCGCCGTGTTGCAGCGTGGGATCGCCTGGATCAACCAGGATCATGCCCACCAGCAGGCACTGGCACAGTGCCTCCGGCAACAGCAGCAGGCAAGCGCCGACTGGCAACAGGCCCAGCCTGATTTGCTGCGGCTGGCGCGCAATGAACCGGCGGAAAAGCTGCGCCCGCTCCAGCAGGCACGGGATCAGGCACGCACCGACCGCGTTCAGCATCAGGCCACGCTTACCGCGCTGCTCGCCCGGCAGCACGATCAGCAGCAGGCGCTGGCCCCGCTGCTCGCCCGCCATGAACAGGCGCACCAACAGCTCACCGCCCTGCAACAGCAGCAGACGCAGCAGGAAGCGCTGATTGCGCAGGTTACCCCGCTGGACACGCAGCTCGCCCAACTGACGCGGCAGCATGATGAGCTGCAACAGGCGTATCAGCTTCAGCTTCAGCAGGAGGCGGAACGCCGCCGGGCGTTGCAGCTGACCCAACAGCAACTGGAACAGGGCGCAGTGCGGCTGGCCACGCTGGAAACCTATGCCCGTGACCATGCGCACCATGCCCAGTGGGGCGAGAACCTGCCGCTGTGGCGCACGCAGCTCCAGCAGCAGGTGACCCAACAGCAGGCACAGCAGGCCGCTCAGCGGGAACTGGCCGCCGCCCGGCAGCAGCTTGACCGCCTGACCCAGGAGCGCGAAACGCTGGCGCAGCAGCAACCAGCGGTGGATCAGGCGTTGCAACAGGCAGAAACACAGGCTGCCGCCCACCAGCAGGCGTTACAGGCGCAGGAGCACCAGTGGCCGGAAGAGACGCTGCGCACCCGTCTGGCAGCATTGCGCGAACGGCGGCCGGTGCGCGGTCAGCTTGCTGCGCTGGCGCCACTGGCACGCCAGACCCACCAGCAGATCGCCCACCTGCACCAGCAGCAGCAGGAGAACCAGCAACAGCTGACGCTGGCCGGGCAGCAGCTGGCAGAAAAACGCCAACAGTATCAACTGCAAAAACAGCACCTGGCTGACCTGAAAACGCTGCATAAGCGCGAAGAGCAGATTGTGCGTTTCGAAGCGCACCGCGCGGCGTTGCAACCCGGCGACGCCTGCCCGTTGTGCGGGGCCACTGAGCACCCGGCGATTGCGGATTACCAGGGCATTGTCCTGTCTGAGACGGCGCAACGGCTGGCGGTGCTGGAACAGCAGGTAGACGCGATAAAAACCGCCGGTATTGAACTGGGCGCGCGGGTGAAGTCCCTGCAGGAGCGGGAAGCGCAATTGCAGCAGGAGCTGGCGCGCGCCGGTCAGGTGCAGGCAGAGCAGCAGCAACGCTGGCAGCAGTTAAGCGCCCTGCTGGCACTCACGGTGGATCTGGCGGATGAGCCCGCGCTGAGCGCCTGGCTGGCGGACGAAGAGCAGCAGGAAAACCAGCTCCAGCAGCAGTGGCAGCAACGTGAAACCCTGCAACAGGCGCACCGCACCGCACAGGAGGCGCTGAACGCTGCCCGGCAAGCCCAGCAGCAGCTGCACCACCAGCTGGCGTTGCTTGATGAGCGCCGCCATGAACAGCAAAAACAGTGGGCGCAGCAGCAGGCGCGGCAGGCACAAGAGGAGCAGGCGCTGGCCGATGAAACCCAGCAGATCAGCGCCGCGCTGGCGGCACTGGGCCTGATGCCGCCGGGCAGCGGGGAGCACGCCTCCTGGCTGGCACAGCGCCAGCAGGAGTTTCAGCAGTGGCAACAGCAACAGCAGGAGCGCCAGGATCTCACGCTGGCGCTGAAGCAGGCCGAAACGCGGCGCGAAGGTGAACAGCGGCGGGTGGAGGATGCCGCCGCCCGTCTGGCCGAGCTGGATGCCCAGTGCCGCGCACTGGCCGCACAGCAGGCACAGGCCCAACAGCAGCGCCGCGATCTGTTTGGCGATCGTGATGTGGCGGCAGTGCGTGACGCCTTACAGCGTGAGGTGCAGGCCGCCGCCCAGGCCGCCGAACAGGCCGAAGCGGCCTGCCGGCAGGCGCAGCACGCCCTGAGCCGGCTGGCCGGGGAGATCGACGGGCTGGAGCAGCAACAGCAGCAGTTGGCCGGACGTGAACAGCAGAGCGAACAGCAGCTTACCGCCGCGCTGGCCACCAGCGAATTTGCGGACGAAAGCGCGCTGACTGCCGCCCTGCTGGATGAGGCGCAGCGGGATGCGCTGCATCAGCAGAAGGCGCTGTTAATACAGCAACAGCAGGAAGCGGAAACCCTGCTGAAACAGGCCCAGGCCACCCTGGCGCAGCATCAGCAGCAACGGCCCGAAACGTTGCCCGCGCAGGCCGACGGCGGCGCGCTGGAAGCAGAGCTGACGGCGCTGCAACAGCAATTGCGGCTCTGCGCCCAGCAGCAGGGCGAGTTGCGCCAGCAGCTGGAAAGCGATCGCCAGCGCCGCAGCAACCAGCAGCAGCTCTTTAACCAGATTGCCGAAAGCCAGCAGCAGTTCCGCGACTGGAGCGCGCTCAATACGCTGATCGGCTCCAGCGACGGGGCCAAGTTTCGCCGCTTTGCCCAGAGCCTGACGCTGGATCATCTGGTTTATCTCGCCAACCAGCAGCTGGAGCGGCTGCATGGCCGTTACCTGTTACAGCGCAAAGAGAGCGATGCGCTGGAGCTTCAGGTGGTGGACACCTGGCAGGCGGATGCCCTGCGGGATACCCGCACCCTGTCCGGCGGCGAAAGTTTCCTGGTGAGCCTGGCGCTGGCGCTGGCGCTCTCTGATCTGGTCAGCCACAAAACCAGCATCGATTCGCTGTTCCTGGATGAGGGGTTCGGCACCCTGGACGCCGACACGCTGGACACGGCGCTGGACGCGCTGGACAACCTCAACGCCTCCGGCAAAACCATCGGCGTCATCAGCCATGTGGATGCGATGAAAGAGCGCATCCCGGTGCAGATCCGGGTGAAAAAGGTCAACGGGCTGGGCGTCAGCCGCCTCGGCAAAGAGTTCGCCGTGCTCTGACGCCGCATGCCCCTACCGGCCGCCGCAGGGGCGCTGTTGGCCGCGCCGCCCGGTTTCGTGGCCGGGCGGCCTTTGCCGCAGCCCCACCGCCCTGACGTCCGCTGCCGCGATCAATACGCGCTGCCGTCCTTATGCAGGAACTGCGGGTTGCCCTGGCTGTCTTCCTTCAGCAGCAGATCATCGTCCGGGTAGATCACGTCGTCTCCGGCACTGCGATCGCCCACCTCGAGATACACCACCTCCCCGGCGGTGCGGTTGATCAGATGGTGGGCATCGCCGTTACCGGCTTTAAAACCGGCGCACATGCCCGGCTTCAGCGGCGTTTCGCCCCGGTTGGTCACCAGAACCGGCTGCCCGGCCAGGATGTAGATGAACTCATCCTGCCGGGTATGGAAATGGCGCAGCGCCGAGGTGCCGCCGGGTGCAATGCGCGCAAGGTTGACGCCAAAATTCGTCAGGCCGAACTGATCGCCGAGTTGCCGTTTTTCCCGCTTTGCCATCTGGGTGGCGAACGGCTCCGGGTAGAGCGAAGGCCGGCTCACCGGGGCCACCTCAGCGGCCGTTACGGCAGCAGGAAACGCCGCGGAGGTGTCCGGCGTGGTGCCTGCGTCAGGCGCTTTATGATGCTTTAACAAGGGGTTGTGGGTCATAACCGTTATCTCCCGTTATGGCTCAATGTGATACGGCATAGCCAGGTAGGTTGCCCTTATCAGGCGTAGCACGTTTTTTACGCCAGCCCATTACTGGGAGTGCGAGGAATGTGCTTGCAGATTATTACATATTCACTAAATGGCACGTAGGAACATGCTGGTAACGCAGTTTTTATTCCGTATCAAGCAGCAGAGTGCTCTTTTATGAAAGCAATGCATAAAAAAACACCTAAACCCACAGTGGGTATGAGTGTTGACGGTGGGTATAACTATAAGTACGATGATGGGGTATTACCCAGGGAAGGAAAATGTCCAGTGATGAACTTATCAGGAAAATTAAAGCACTCGGCTGGGAATGTGTTCGCGCCAATGGCTCCCATTACATCTTCGAAAAGGCGGGAGAATGCAGGCCGATAGTGATTCCCCATCCGCGTAAGGATTTGGCGGCAGGAACGCTTCACAGCATCCTGAAACAGGCAGGGTTAAAATAACATCACGACGCGGTTATCAGGCCGCTCGTTAAGCTAAAAAGAAGGTGTAAGCATGAGATATCCCCTTTATCTCCATCAGGCAGCCGACGGCTCTTTTTCCGGTTTCGTGCCGGACGTGAGCGGCTGTTATTTTGCGGGTGATACCATTGACGACGCGATCAGCGACGCGCAAAACGCCCTGGACCTCTATTTTACGTACCGGGTTGAGCAAGGCCATGCGCCGGATAAAGCAAAAACCGTGGCTGACCATTTGAAGAATGACGCCTGTACCGATGGGATTTGGGCTTATGTCGATATCGACTTAACAAAATATGATGGAAAGGCCACGAAATTAAACATTACGCTGCCGCAGTTTTTATTGGCCCGGATTGATGATTACGTCAGTGCCCATCGTGAATATCACAGCCGTAGCGGTTTTTTAGCTGAACTGGCCCGGCGTGAATTGGGGAAACATTCATAAGATAATCACGCATTGTGAATAAATACCGCGACGAAGAGATGCCCCCTTCCCCGTCGCGCTGAGTGAGTAACGGCTTGCCCTGACCGCTTAGCGCAACTGCCCCTGCGGCCAGAGCCAGGCGGCACCGCGCACGCCGCTGGAATCACCGTGTTTCGCCTTCAGCACCGGGGTTTCGCATTCACCGCCGAAGACCCACTGTTTCAGCAGCAGCGGCACGGTCTGGTAAAGGCGGTCGACGTTGCTCATGCCGCCGCCCAGCACGATCACATCCGGGTCGAGCAGGTTGACCACATGCGCCAGGGATTTTGCCAGCCGCAATTCATACCGGCTGAGCGCCAGTTCAGCCACCGCGTCGCCCTGCCCGGCCAGCGCCATGATCTGCGCGCCTTTCTGCGCCTGCCCGCTCAGCCGGTGGTAATCCTGCGCGAAACCAGTGCCGGAGATAAAGGTCTCGATGCAGCCCGGTTTGCCGCAGTAGCAGGCCACTTCACGCGCATAGCGCAGTTCGTCATCATCCTGCCACGGCAGCGGGTTGTGCCCCCACTCGCCGCCGATGCCGTTGCCCCCGGCGTGCACTTCACCATTGATCGCGATGCCCGCGCCGCAGCCGGTACCGATGATCACCGCAAACACCGTGTGTTTGCCTGCACCGGCCCCGTCGGTGGCTTCAGAGACGGCCAGGCAGTTGGCATCATTGGCGACCCGCACCTGCCGTTGCAGTATCCGGGAGAGATCGCTGTCGAACGGCTGGCCATTGAGCCACACCGAGTTGGCATTTTTCACCAGGCCGGTATAGGGCGACAGGGTGCCGGGAATGCCGATCCCCACGCTGCCCCGCTCGCCGGTAGCTTTTTCCGCGTCCGTTACCAGCCCGACAATCGCCTCCAGCGTTTTGTCATAATCGTGGCGCGGCGTGTCGATCCGTTTACGGAAATATTCACGCCCGTCATCAGCCAGGGCCACGGCCTCTATTTTGGTGCCGCCTAAATCAATCCCAATTCGCACGATCTTCTCTCCGGGGCAGTAGTTGTAAATAAAAATAGTTATAAACAGAGTCAGTAAACTCGTTGTAAACCCAGTCAGTAAACGTAGTCAGGGTCGTCATGCTGGTAAGTATAGTGGCTGCCGCTATGGCACACCGGCAACCCCGACCAGTCTGAATCTTCCCCATGCCTCGTCCGGCTGCATTTGGCGTTAACCGGTATACCGGGTGATAAAAAACCGCCCTGCGAGGAGAGTTTGCTCACAGTTCCGGTGCCCGGCAATTAACGCCACAGGCGCATCGGTTACACTGGTTTTAACCTTTCTTTAACACCCCTGCGCGGTTTGCGGTGCCTGCCTGCCGGGCACGTAAGGTTGTCTGCGTCGGCACCCCGCAAGGAGTCTTGCCATGAAACCCGCCATTCTGGTTGTGGATGATGACCCGGCCATCTGTGACCTGCTGCATGATGTGCTGAGCGAACATGTGTTTACCGTGCGCTGTTGCCACCGGGGCGAGGAGGCGCTGCATCAGGTCGCGCAGCACGCGGACATCGCGCTGGTGCTGCTGGACCTGATCCTGCCGGACACCAACGGCCTGCTGGTACTGCAACAATTGCGCCGCCTGCGTCCTGACCTGCCGGTGATGATGCTGACCGGCCTCGGCGCGGAATCTGACATCGTGGTCGGCCTGGAGATGGGCGCGGATGACTACATCGCCAAGCCGTTCAATAACCGGGTAGTGGTGGCGCGGGCCAAGGCGGTGCTGCGCCGCAGCGGCGCGCTGACGGTGGCACCGCCCACCGCACCCGCCTGTGGCTGGGGGTTCAACGGCTGGTGGCTCGACGAGCAGCGTTGCACCCTGCACAACCCGCAACGGGAGGAAGTCTTCCTGACCCAGGGCGAATATACGCTGCTGCTGGCGATGATCGCCCACGCCCGCCAGGTACTGACCCGCGATCAATTGCTGGAGCTGACCCACAGCGAAACGCTGGACGTGTTTGATCGCACCGTGGATGTGCTGATCATGCGCCTGCGCCGCAAGATCGAGGCAAATCCCCACCAGCCGATGCTGATCCGCACGATCCGCGGGCTGGGCTATGTGTTTGCCGCTGACGTGCAGCGCCCGGCGCGGGCGGTTGCGCCACGCCACATTGCCTGAGAGTCAGGCCGGGTCAAGGCCGCGCCGGTACTCGGTGCAGAGCAGCCAGCGCGGCGGCTCATCCTCCTCCAGCGCGGTGAAACGCGCCAGCGGCGTCAGGAAACAGTTGTCATGCTGGTCGTCGTTGGTCATCGACACCTCGCCCACCAGCACATCGCCGAACCCTTCTTCGCCCCAAAAGCTGTGGTACATGCCCGGCGGCAGCGTCACGCTCTCACCGGGCGACAGCCGGATGCGGCTGCCGGGCGGCAGCGTCTGGCGGTAGCCGTCAGTGACCACCTCCACCGGCGTGTTTGCCAGCCCCGGCGGCGTATCGATCGTCGTGCCCGCCGGATCGTCCGCGTTATACAGCTCAATAATCAGGTTGCCGCCGCTGCGGTTGATGATGTCCTCGCGCTTGCGCCAATGGAAATGCATCGGTGTCACCTGCCCTTCGCGGCAGTGCATCACCTTTTCCGCGTAACATTTGGCATAGGGCTGCCCCGAGGGGGAGCCGTTGCGCAGGGTGAACAGCGTCAGGCCGCGCTGGTAAAAATCGGTGGAGCCGAAACAGGTGACGTCCCAGCCGAGGCCCAGATCAAACACCTCCTGCCAGGCCTCCTGCGGCTGCTGCGCCCAGGCCTCGGGGCTGAAGTGGGCAAACGGCGGCAGGTGCAGATCCTGCCGGGCGAAAAACTGCCGGGTCTCATGCAGGATCTGGTTAACCTGCGAGCGGGCCATGCGGCCCCCGGTATTCTGGTCAGGCATGGTGGGCACCTCCTGCCGGTGGAAAGGGCCGGTACGTGCGTACCGGCGTCGGGTTATCTGACGGTCCAGCCTTTGTAGCCGCTGACGCTGTTACGGTCGATCATCGTGACCGGGATCAGCACCGGCGCGGTGGGCGCGGGTTTGCCCTGGAGAATGTCATAGCCTATCTCCACCGCTTTCGATGCCATCACCTGCGGGTCTTGCGCCGGGGTAGCGACAAACAGCGAGTTCTTGCGTTTCAGCGCCTCTTCGCCGTCCGGCGATCCATCCACGCCCACGATGAAGAATTCGCTGCGTTGCGCCTGTTTGGCCGCCAGATCGGCACCGATCGCGGTGGGATCGTTGATGGCGAACACGCCGTCAATGTGCGGGTTGGCAGAGAGCAGCGAGGTCATGACTTCCAGCCCGCCTTCGCGGCTGCCTTTGGCGTTCTGGTTATGGGAGAGCAGCTTGATGCCGGGGTGCTGTTTCAGCTCCGTCATACAGCCTTCAACCCGGTTCTGCACCGCCGAGACCGGCGGCCCGTTGATGATCACCACATTGCCCTTCTCTTTCAGGCGGTCTGCGATGTATTTACAGGCGATCTGCCCCGCCTGGGTGTTGTCCGAGGTGATGGTGGCGTCCGCCCCTTCGGCCGCGACGTCCACCGCCACCACCACGATCCCCGCCTCTTTGGCGCGTTTCACCGCCGGGCCGATGCCTTTGGAGTCCGCCGCGTTCAGGATGATCATGTCCACTTTCGCCGCGATAAAGTTGTCGATCTGGCCGACCTGCTGGCCGAGATCGTAACCGCTGGAGACCAGCGTCACGTTCACGCCGTCGCCCGCCAGTTCACGCGCCTTTTTCTCTGCGCCTTTGGTGATCTGCACAAAGAACGGGTTGGCGAGGTCGCCGACCGTCACCCCAATCGATTTCAGTTCTTTTGCCTGCGCCAGCGGCGCAGAGAGCAGCACGCCTGCGGTCAGCAGCGCGCCCATCACAGCGTTGAAGCGGATTTTCATCGGGTTTTCCTTGTTTTTGTAGGGTACACAGGGTTCAGGGTAAACATCAGGCCGTCTGGTGGTGGCGCGTGCGGTATTTGTCGATCAGCACCGCGATGATGATCACCGCGCCCTTGATCACCAGTTGCCAGAAGTAGGAGACGCCCATCAGCGTCATGCCGTTGTTGAGCGTGGCGATGATCAGCGCACCCACCAGCGTGCCGGTAATGGTGCCGATGCCGCCGACAAAGCTGGTGCCGCCGAGGATCACCGCCGCAATGGCGTCCAGCTCATAGCCGACGCCGAGGTTGCCGTTGGCGCTGTAGAGGCGCGAGGCGCTCATCAGCCCGCCCAGCCCGGAGAGCAGCCCGCTCATCGCATAGACGAACAGCAGCACCACCCCGACCTTGATGCCGGTCAGCCGCGCCGCCTGCATGTTGCCGCCCACCGCGTAGATGTGTACGCCGAGGGTGGTGCGCCGCAGGATGAACCAGCAAATCGCGATCACCGCGAAAGCGATGATGATCAGCCACGGGATCGGCCCCAGGTAGCCGTTGCCGATCCATTCGAAATTGATATCGGAGTTAATCACCGTGGTGCCGTCGGCGAACAGGTAAGCCGCCCCGCGCAGCGCGGTATAGGTGCCGAGCGTGACGATAAACGGCGGCAGCCCGGCCCAGGCCACCAGCACGCCGTTGAACAGCCCCATCAGCAGCCCGGCCAGCAGCGCCAGCGGGATGGTGAACGTGGCCAGCGCCGGATTCAGCGAGGTCACCATCGCCACCACCGCCGTGGCCCCGAGCATCGACCCCACCGACAGGTCAATGCCGCCGGTCAGAATGATAAAGGTCATGCCCGCCGCCAGCACGATGTTGATCGACGCCTGCCGGGTAATGTTCAGCAGGTTGGCATCGGTGAAGAAGTTAGGGGCGAGAAAGCCGAATACCGCCACGATCAGGATCAAAATCGGCAGAATGCCGACGGTTTGCATCAGGTCGCCCAGCAGTGCCCGTTTCAGCGCCGGGGATTTCGCCCCGGCGGTCTCTGTTTTGCTCATCATCATGATTCCTTACGTGGAGGTTTCCTGGGGAAGGGCGACGCCGGTAGCCAGCGTCATAATGTTCTCCTGCGAGATCTCATGCGCCGCCAGCTCCCCGGCCAATGCGCCCTCGCGCATCACATAGACCCGGTCACTCATACCGACAATCTCCGGCAGCTCGCTGGAGATCATCAGAATCGCCACGCCCTGTTGGGCCATCTGGTTCATCATCCGGTAGATTTCACTCTTGGCGCCGACATCCACGCCGCGCGTCGGCTCATCCAGCAGCAGGATGCGCGGGCCGATCGCCACCCAGCGTGAGATCAGCAATTTTTGCTGGTTGCCGCCCGACAGCCCCCCGGCGCGCACCTGCGCATGGGGCACACGGATGTTCAGTGCGCGGATCGCCTCGCCTGCGATGTCACGCCCCTTGCTGCGGTTGAGCAGGCCGTAACGGGCGTCGCGCCCGAGGGTCGCCATCACGATGTTTTCATGCGCGGCCAGTTCCAGAAACAGCCCCTGCTCTTTGCGGTTTTCGGTCAAAAAGCCGATGCCGAGCGCAATGGCGTCACGCGGTGAACGGATGCTGACCGGTTTGCCATCAATCAGGATCCGGCCGCCGGTGGCCGGGTGAACGCCGAAGATCAGCGAGGCGAGCTCGGAGCGCCCCGCCCCCACCAGCCCGGCCAGCCCGACGATCTCCCCGGCGCGCACGTTCAGCGTGCAGGGGTGCACCTTGCCGCCGTCGGTCAGCGCCTCTGCCGCCAGCCGCACCGCCCCCGGTGTGCCCGGCTGCGCCTCCTTGTTGAACAGGTCACTCAGCGGGCGGCCCACCATCATCCGCACCAGCTCGGTGGCGTTGAGGTTGTCACGCGTCAGGCTGCCGACATACTCCCCGTCACGCAGCACGCTGACCCGGTCAGAGAGCGCATAAATCTCGGCCATGCGGTGGCTGATGTAGATGATCGCCATCCCCTCGCCGCGCAGCCGTTTGATCAGGCCGAACAGGTGATCGGTCTCGCGGCTGGAGAGCGCGGCGGTGGGTTCGTCCATCACCAGGATGCGGCTGTTGCGGTGCAGCGCACGGGCGATCTCTACCTGCTGCTGCTCGGCGATGCTCAGCGTCATCACCCGGTCGGTGGCGCGGAACTGCGCGCCCAGCCGGTCAATCACCTTTTGCGCCTCGTCGGCCATCTGCGTGCGCCGCACCAGCCCGCCCCGGTGCAGCTCGCTGCCGAGGAAGATGTTTTCCGCCACCGTGAGGTTAGGCGCGAGGTTAATCTCCTGGTAGATCAGGGTAATACCGGCGGCCAGCGCATCTTTCGGCCCGCGGATCGGGTGCGGCCGGCCGTCAATCAGGATGGTGCCGCTGCTGGCGGTATAGGCCCCGGCCAGGATTTTCATCAGGGTACTTTTGCCCGCGCCGTTCTCGCCCATCAGCGCATGAACTTCGCCGGGGTAGACCGTCAGGCTGACATCCTTCAGTGCGTAGAACTGCCCGAAGCGCCGTGAGATATGTTGCATTTCCAGAATCGGGGTGGCGGCCATCGGCCTCTCCTGTCAGGTCGGGATAAGTGCAGTTCACCACCGCCAGATAAACGCTGCATGTCAGCCGCCGTTCATTTTTGTCATAATCTTTCCGGCCGGGGCTTTTATTATCGCGCGAGTCCCTTTCTCTGCCTCAGGAGCCGTATGGCCATCTCCTCCCCCCGTTTGCTGGCGGGTGCCCGCGGGCGCTTGCTGATGTTTAACCTGCTGGTGATGGCGCTGACACTCACGGTCAGCGCCGTGGCGATCTTTGGCTTCCACCATGCCGGGAAGATTCAGGAACAGGCGCAGGCGCAAACGCTGGCGGAGATGAACGGCAGCATGGCGCTGGCGCGCGACACGGCGAACGTCGCCACCGCCGCCGTGCGGCTGTCGCAGGTGGTGGGCGCGCTGGAGTACCAGAGCGAATCGGCACGGCTGAAGCAGACGCAACTCGCCCTGCAGCACTCCCTGCGCGGGCTGGCCGTTGCCCCGTTAGCACAGCGTGACCCGGCGCTGGTGGCGCGCCTCACCGACCGCAGCACCACGCTGCAACAGAGCGTCAGCCGGTTGCTGCTGCTCGGCCACCAGCGGCATATGCAGCGCAACCAGTTGCTGAGTGCGCTCTATCAGGATCAGTCCACGCTGCATCACATTATTGAGATTGCCGTGCGCCGCCCGCCCTCGCCGCTGCCGGCTGAGCTGGCGATTGAATTGAACCGGCTGCTGACCCTCGCCATCCAGATCCCGGCCCCGCAGGCGGTGACGGAGCAGATCGACCGCGTGATGGCCCAGTGGCCGGCGGCCCCGGCGGATGCGCTGCTGGCGGAAAAGATGGCGCAGTTCCAACACACCGCAGCACGCCTGACGCCGCTGGCGGCCGATTTGGCACAGAGCGACCTGGCGATCGCCTATTACACCTACCAAATTAAGGCGCTGGTGGCGATGCTCAATGAGGACATCAATCACTACGTGCAGAACGTGGCGGACGCCTCAGCGCAGCGCACCCACCAGAACCATCAGGAGCTGAATTCCGCCAGCGGGTTTATCAGCGTGATTGCGCTGCTGGCGCTGGTGATCACCGGGTTTGCCGGGCTCTATATCTACCGAAACCTCGGCTCCCACCTCACGGCGATCGCCGGGGCGATGACGCGGCTGGCAAACGGGGAGCGGGAGGTCAGCGTCCCGGCGCTGCAACGGCGCGATGAACTGGGCGATCTGGCGCGGGCGTTCAACGTTTTTGCACGCAATACCGCCTCGCTGGAGCACACCTCGCGCCTGCTGAAAGAGAAAAGCACCCAACTGGAAACCACCTTTCTGGCGATGCGCGACGGCTTTGCCCTCTTTGACAACACCGGCCACCTGGTGGTGTGGAACCCGCAATACCCGCTGCTGCTGGGGCTGGATGAGCACGTACTGCATCGCGGCCAGCACTACCGCACCCTGCTGCGACGCGTCGGCCCGGCCTCGGATCATCCGTGGGAGGCGGCGCTCGCCGGGCTGACCCGCCGCCTGCCCGCCCCGCAGGAGGTGCGCCTGAACGATGGCCGGGTGATTGAGTTGCGCTTCAGCCCGCTGCCGGATCGCGGCATGGTCAACGTGGTGCTGGAGCGCACCGAGCGCAAGGCGCTGGAGCAGGCGCTGGTCCACAGCCAGAAAATGAAGGCGGTCGGCCAGCTCACCGGCGGGCTGGCGCACGATTTCAACAACCTGCTGGCGGTGATCATCGGCAGCCTGGAGCTGGCGCAACAGCAGCCGCTGGCGGCGCAAACCGCCGCCCGCATCGGCCGTTCGCTCAAGGCGGCGGAGCGCGGCGCACAGCTCACCCAGCGGCTGCTGGCCTTCTCGCGCAAACAGTCGCTGCAACCGCAGGCGATCGACATGGTGCAACTGGTGGAGAACCTGCACGAGTTGCTGCAACACGCCCTGCCCGCCGGGCTGGCGCTGCGGGTGGAGGCGGCCCCGGCGCTCTGGCCGGTGTGGATTGACGCCAACCAGCTGGAGAACGCGCTGCTCAATCTGGTGATGAATGCGCGTGACGCCATGGAGGGGCGCGGCGGCGAGATCCTGATCCGCCTCGCTAACCAGCAGGTGGAACGCACCGGCGGGCGGGTGCAGGCGATGGTGGCGCTGGAGGTGGAAGACAGCGGCTGCGGCATGTCTGAGGAGGTGCAGGCGCAGGTGTTCGAGCCGTTCTTCACCACCAAAGGCGTCGGCCAGGGCAGCGGGCTGGGGCTGTCGATGGTGTATGGCTTTATCCGCCAGTCGGGCGGCCGGGTGCAGATTGAGAGCCGCCCCGGCGAGGGCACGCGGGTGCGGCTGCAACTGCCGCGCGCGCCGGAAGCCGCCGCGCCGCCCGCCCCGGTGGCCGACGAGCGGGACAGCCCGCCGGATGACCGGCTGATCCTGGTGCTGGAGGATGAGGAGGATGTGCGCCAGACGCTGTGCGAGCAGCTCCACCAGCTTGGCTACCTGACGCTGGCGTGCAGCGACGGTGAGCAGGCGCTGGCGCTGCTGGCGCAAACCCCGGATATCAGCCTGCTGATAAGTGACCTGATGCTGCCCGGTGAAAGCGGCGCGGAGGTGGTGCGCCGGGCGCGGGCGCACCACCCAACGCTGGCAACCCTGCTGGTCAGCGGGCAGGACCAGCGGCAGCCCGGCGACGGCCCCCCGCCTGACGGCGTGCTGTTACGCAAACCCTATACCCAGCGCCAGCTGGCGGCCGCGCTGCGCCTCGCCTGGCAGGCGCACTGACACCGCCCTCACGGCGGCCGCGGCGCGGGATTTTTCTTAAGGACTGGGGGCTGCCAATTGGGTATCATGCCGCCCTGCTTGTGATTAACCGCGCGCCCGTTGTGCGCCCGGACAGGGATAAGACGATGTTGTGGTTTAAGAATTTGATGGTTTATCGTTTAAGCCGTGAGGTGACCCTCTCTGCGGACGAGATGGAAAAACAGCTCAGTGCCTTCACCTTTACCCCGTGCGGCAGCCAGGACATGGCCAAAACCGGCTGGGTTTCGCCGATGGGCGGCCACAGCGAGGATCTGACCCACAGCGCCAATGGCCAGATCCTGATCTGCGCCCGCAAAGAGGAAAAAATCCTGCCGACGCCGGTGGTGAAGCAGGCGCTGGAAGCCAAAATCAGCAAGCTGGAAGCGGAACAGCACCGCAAGCTGAAGAAGACCGAAAAAGACTCCCTGAAAGATGAGGTGCTGCACACCCTGCTGCCGCGCGCCTTCAGCCGGTTCAACCAGACCTTCCTGTGGATCGACACCGTGAACGGCCTGATCATGATCGACTGCGCCAGCGCCAAGAAAGCCGAAGATACGCTGGCGCTGCTGCGCAAAAGCCTCGGCTCGCTGCCGGTGGTGCCGCTGACCCTGGAAAAACCGATTGAGCTGACGCTGACCGAGTGGGTACGCGCCGGGGAGTTGCCGGCCGGGTTCACGCTGATGGAAGAGGCGGAGCTGAAGGCGCTGCTGGAAGATGGCGGCGTGATCCGCTGCAAGAAGCAGGACCTGGTGACGGATGAAATCGCCGTGCATATCGAAGCCGGGAAAGTAGTGACCAAACTGGCGCTGGACTGGCAGGAGCGCGTGCAATTGCTGCTGGCCGATGACGGCAGCCTGAAGCGCCTGAAGTTCGCGGATGCGCTGCGTGACCAGAATGATGACATCGACCGGGATGACCCGGCCGCCCGCTTTGACGCGGACTTCATCCTGATGACCAGCGAACTCACCGCCCTGATTGCCAACGTGGTTGAGGCGCTCGGCGGAGAAGCCCAGCGCTGATCCCGCGCCCTGTCCGCCATGAAAAAGCCGCCCGGTGGGCGGCTTTTTTCTGCGGCAACCGGCTTATTTGCTCAGGTATTTACACAGATAGGCGGTGGTGTCAGAGACCTGCAGGTTAAACTCGCTGTGGCCCGGCACGTAGAAGGTTTCCCCCGGCATAAATACCTGCCAGTCCGGCGAGCCGGGGATCAGCACGCGCAATGCGCCGGTGATCACCGTCATCTCTTCCGGCTGTTTGGTGCCGAACGTGTACTCGCCCACTTCCATCACGCCCACGCTGGCATCGCCGATGGTGCCGCTCTCGTACCCGATAGACTTCACTTTCCCTGAAAAATAGTCGTTAACTTTCAACATAGTCTGGCCCCACGGCTGGAAAATAGAAGTGCCATAGTAGGATCAGGGAGCGCATGCTGTCACTGATTATTCGTGCCCGGCACAGATTATTGCCCTATTACGCGATCCGGCGCGCAAACCCGCCTGCCGTGATGTTCCCGGCACAAGAACGTGATATGAAAAAGCCGGCATCAGCGCCGGCTTTTTTCACATTGCGGATGACCGCTAGTCAATCTTTTCGTCTTCGTAACGCCGCTTGGAATCAAGGGCTTCCGATTCCGTTTCATGCTCACTGATCAGGGTGTCCGGTTTCGGGTGATCGGCCCGCAGCTCGTACCAGGTGACGGTTTTACCGGCTTCGCCCTTTTCAACAGGGACGATGCGCGCTTCGCGCGGATAGGGAGGATGTCCAGGCATGGTTAATTCCTTTCGTTATGCACCGAAAGGTAAGTATAGACAGGATTCCGGGAAGGCGTGGGCCGCGGCGGGTCGGAAGTCTCTGAAAACCGGGCCGAAGGCGGCCCGGCAGCGGCTTATTTTATGGGTTCGGTTTGTAACACGCGCTGGATGGCGGCGACGATCTCCGCCGGGCTGGCGGTGGCGTCCAGCACATGATGGGCCACCTCCTGATAGAGCGCCTCGCGGGCGGCCAGCACTTCCACCATCTCTTCATTGATCGGCTTGCCGGTCAGCGTCGGGCGCTGGGCATCCAGCGGGTACTCTTCCAGCCGGTGGGCCAGGGTGGTGGCCGGCGCACGCAGGTAAATCACCCGCCCGGCGTCGCGCATAAAGGCACGGTTTTCCGCGGCCAGCACGGCACCGCCGCCGGTGGCGACCACGGTATGCGGGGCGGTGACCGCTTTCAGTGCGTCGCTCTCTCGGCGGCGGAACCCCACCCACCCTTCACGCGCCACCACGTCTGCCACGCTCAGGCCGGTGGTCTGTTGCATAAACACATCCGTATCCGTGAACTGATAGCCAAGTGCACGCGCCAGGGCATTACCGACCGTGGTTTTGCCTGCCCCCCGGGCACCGACCATAAAAATAGGTTGTGTCATTGCTGTCCTTTTCTGCCACTACGCCGGGCAGTTCTCATTATCTTCAGAAAGGCGGAATCATACCTGTTACCTGCACAGACGCAATGATTGATCGCAGCACGCGGCGCGGCAGCAAAAGCCAAACAGAGAGGGCCGGGCGCACTTTGACAGCACGCCCGGCCCTCTCTGTTTTTTCAGAACTTTCTAATAACACCGGAATCGCCTTACTTTCCCGTTTATTATCTCCATGCAATGCGCCGGCCCGTTATTATTTACACCGGTTCAACCGCTATTTTATAAAAAAAATAACCGTAATAAAAAATAGCCTTTATAAACAAGCAACGGCATTTTTTATTTACCCATGGCCACCTGATTTTTTATTTAAGGGAGGTTCATACCCTTAATAGGCGTGTGAGAGTCAGGATAACCGGTAATAAACAGAGACTCAGCGGTAAATTTCTGCATTAACGCGTTGCTGGCTGGAATCACTGGGCGTATCGATGCCGATGATACGGTAATGGCTGGCACCTTCGTCCATCGCTTTTTGCTGTACGGCGCTGATGGCATCTTCCGGCGAGCCGGTGATCCCGCTGACGGTGACGGTGCCCATGCTTTGCAGGCCGCTGGCCTCACTGCGGTTGACTTCGGTCGCCGCCAGGGCAGAGAACGAGGCGGCCGTCAACAGCGCAGCCGTAATGACAGGTAACAGTTTCATGACACTCTCCTCATACTTTTGCAGATGATTTTCTTACAAAGAATGTATTTCGCACACAGGGTATAGAGCGGGACAGGGAATTCCCCGGCACGGATATGTACTACACGTTTACTACACGTTTTTCGTTATGGCGTGTTATTCCAGAGCAGTAATTATGGTTCACCTACCAAAAAAAACCTCCCCTCCGGTGTAAAGAAATTCAAGTATCGTGGAGGAAATAAGGAGCTTGAGTAAAAAAACTTTTTTACCCACTGGTCTGTTCAATTATTTTGGTGAAACCGTCATCGATTACGCGATTATTTTGTCGCTACCGGCAAAGGGCACAAAAACCTTATATTATTTTCTGGTTATTTTGCGTCCGGCTGCCGCTTTTTCCCATAACATCTCTTTACCCGGTAACGGCTGGGCGAAAGCGGTGTCAGCGCCTATCTTTAAAAGGACGCCCGGTCACAGGGCGAGCGGCACACTGACGCGCCGGGTAATTTCTTGTTACACCCTGTTTTTGTTACTATCCGGCATATTGAACAAATTAACCGAAAAGGAAGAACACCATGGCGGGAAGCAGCCTGTTGGCATTGATTGATGATATTGCCTCTATTTTGGACGATGTAGCCGCGATGAGTAAGGTCGCCGCCCGGAAAACCGCCAGCGTACTGGGGGATGACCTTGCGCTGAATGCCCAGCAGGTAAGCGGCGTGAAAGCTGACCGTGAACTGCCGGTTGTCTGGGCCGTGGCGAAAGGCTCGCTGCTCAATAAGGCGATTCTGGTGCCGCTGGCGTTGCTGATCAGTGCCTTCATCCCCTGGGCTATCACGCCGTTGCTGATGATTGGCGGTGCATACCTCTGTTACGAAGGTTTTGAGAAAATAGCGGAAAAGTTTTTCCATGGGAAAGAGGCCGCCCATGAGGCCGCGCCACGCGCCAACGTGCCAAAAACCCAGGAAGAGCTGCTGGCACTGGAGAAGAAGAAGGTCAAAGGCGCGGTGCGCACTGACTTTATTCTTTCTGCTGAGATTATCGTGATTTCCCTGAACACCGTGGCCCACGTGCGCTTTGTGGATCAGGTGATGGTGATGGTGTTGATTGCCGTGGTGATGACAGCGGGCGTCTACGGGCTGGTCGCCGGTATTGTGCGGATGGATGACGTTGGGTTTTACCTGCGCAAGCGGGAAGGCAACGGCCTGTTCACGCGCCTGCTGCGCGGGCTGGGCACCGGCATTTTGCACACCGCCCCGCTGCTGATGAAAACGCTGTCGATTGTCGGCACCATTGCGATGTTTCTGGTGGGCGGCAGCATCCTGACCCACGGCTTGCCGTTTATGCACAGCCTGGTGGATGTGCTGAACCACGGCAGCACCGGGTTTGTCAGTACGCTTATCACCGGCGCGGTTGACCTGGTGGTGGGGTTGATTGCCGGGGCGATTGTTCTCGGGGGGGTGTTATTGGGGAAGAAGGTGTTTGGGAAGAAGGAGGAGGCCGCTTAAGCAGCGGACTCCTTGCCGTTAATGGTTAATGGTTAATGGTTAAGTGGTTAAGTGGTTAAGTGGTTAAGTGGCATGTTTCGGTTGTTCATGTCTGCTTATACAGCCGAGTTTAATGGGGATCGAGGTTTGTTGCGTTGGCAAACGCCTGCATTCTTTCTGCGGCTCCGCTGCCGCCACCGCGCAAGGGGCGCGTAAGCGCGCGCCCCTTGCATCCCCGCGCTTTTGGGTGATCCGGCAGAATTATTGCCCGCGCAGCGGGTTCCCTCCTTCGTTCTCCGGGCTAATCGGGCCGGTACAGACACGCTCCCGGCGTGGCTGTACCTCTCGCACACATCCCTGTGTGCTCGCCCGGCCCTGCGCCCTCGTCGGCAATAATTTAATGCCCCCGCCTCCTCTGCAAACGCTCTGCTATGTAAGGAAAGAATAGATAGGCTCTTTTTAGGTTTTGAAACAGTCATGAAAATTGCTGCCACATGGAACCGTAAGATCGCGTGAGCACATTGAACGCCTAAAAGAATCCCCCACCTACTATTTCCTCACATACTTGATGGTTTGCAGAGGTGGTGGGGGCGTAAAAATCATTGCCGAGTGGAGACGAAGGGCCGGGCGAACGGGCATGGATGCCCGTGAGAGTCGCAGCCACGCCGGGAGCGTGTCTGTGTAGTGGCTTAATAGATTTAGACACGCTCAGAGGTTATAACTGACATAACTAATGAGGTGATTATATGAGCGGCCGGACATTTAC
>NZ_PJZF01000058.1 GCF_002858675.1 Chimaeribacter californicus | reverse complement strand
AAGTAGATGGCATGGCCGGCATAGAGTTTTTCGTAAAAGACATCACTTATGGCGATTTTACGATTGAGACAGAGGAAAAACGCATAGGCGGTAACGTTTTTAATGTCCCGGTCGGTCGCACCGCACAGCCCATCACTATGATGGTGCGTGACACCAACCAGGGCATCGTCCGGGAATGGTTCCGCCAGTGTGTGCGGAACGTCATTAACGATGACGGCACAGTTAATCTGCCGGCCAGCTACCTGATGACGCTCCGCGTGTACCGCCTCGAGGCGACCGCTGTTCCCATTCTTGACTCTGAATTTACCGTGATCCCCACCGAGATGGGTGCCATCACCCAGTCCAAAGACCAGGTAACGGAGTTCCTGACGTTTCCATTGTCGTTCGTGCAGTGGAAGACCTTCGGTGACAACCCCCTTGCCCTTTAACAACAGGCTGATACATGTATTTGATCCCTTTTTACCCGCTGCCGTCCGACCCTAATACCATGGTGCAATTCCGCGCCCCGGACGTCGCTATGGCCACGTACTTCTGCAAATCAGAGGCATACACTGAGGAGCGTGACACCACCGAATACCTCAATTTGCTTCAGACCGCTGAAACCAAAAATGACAGCGTAAACTGGACAGCCCAGGATCGCCGCACGGCTCTCTGGTGGATTTTCATCAACTCCCGTAAAGACCCGATGATTTCATTCGGCTATCAGTGCTCACACTGTGGCGAAGAGCACTGGAGCGACGTGAACATGCAGAACCTGGCGGATGACTTAACCGTTCTCGATGTAAAGCCAGAAATGGATGCAGGCACGATCACTGTCCAGGGTGAACCCTATGAATGGATCTGCAAGCCGCTGGACGGGCACGCCATGGAGTGCCTGGAGCGTATGCGCCAGAACCTGCCACCCGCCGGCCGCGACCGCAAAGCCTATGAGCGGGCTGTTACCGCCCTGCGTTTGTGGGAGCTGGTGTACCAGGTGCGACTGGCCGACGATACCGAGAAGGATTTCGAAACCTCTGCTGTAGCCCGTCATGCGCTCATTGAGAAAATGGACGTAAACACGGAGTTCACCCAGCTGGCCGCCAAAGTCGGTGAAATGCAGGAGAAGTTAGATCACGGCCTGAAAATCCGGATGGACAAAGGCGAGTCTTGCCTCCTCATGCCGCCCCACCCCTGCAACTCTGACAAATTCAAGGAGGCAGCGATTCGTCCTACGACAGAATTGCTGGTGACATTTCGGAATTCACAGTTCATTCCAAACATTGGCACTGGATCGCTTGCAAACCTTAGTTTTCAACCTGGCCTTGTATGGCGGTCAGCCAATTTCTGACATCGAGCGCCTGACCGTCGATCAGGCATTGGATTTGAATCAGGCCTTGGCTGAAAAGCTAAACCCCAAAAAAAGGTGATTTAAGTGGCAGAGCAAGAAAACAACAACCCCCTGGGTTTAGCCGATGTCATTAACTCTGTTGATAGCGCCAGCTCGAAGGAGCTGGCAGCGCTGAGCAAAATTGAGAAGAAGCTGGATGGCCATGCACAACCAGTAGCTGGTGGATCAGCGTCTAATGCCCCTGCTCCCCGTTCTATTTCCCGCAATCAGGCACGCAAAAAAGAACAGCAACGCCTACGACGAGAAGCAATTAAAACGCAGGCAAATAACAGTGATAAAACAGGCGAAAAACGCAAAAATATCACAACCAGTGGAAAACCTGCGGAAAACAAACAAAAAACAAACTTAAACACGGCAAATG
>NZ_PJZF01000057.1 GCF_002858675.1 Chimaeribacter californicus | reverse complement strand
GGACTTTTGACGCTTTCAGCGTCAGTGTGCCGGCAGACTCGAGAGTCATATCGCCGGCCGCCTTAACCTTCAAATTCGCGTCAGTATTCAGGGTTGTGTCACCGGCTGCATAGACAAACAACGTGGCCTGAGAGCATATGTAAAGCTGACCCTCGTCATTCATCCCCAGGGTGGAGCCACTGTCTTTGTGGGTCACCGACCAGCTGCCGGAGGCATTGCGGATTTCCAGCAGCCCATTGCGGTCTAAAACAAAATCCTTGGTCGCTGTTACCGTGCCGGCAGCGGGCGCGCCTTTAACCGTCTTATGGGCATATGCATCGCCCTGGCCAGAAGCTTCTGCGGCTACGTTCGGCTTGCCGCCGCTGGCGTCCGATGCTCGGCCGACAATCCGGGGGCGGGTGCTGTCACCCTGATAGGGGAAGTCCACCCACACATAATCGCCGGCGATGAGCGGCACAAATGCCCCGTCGTCGGGTAACAGGCGCTCCGCCCACGGCAAATTGGCATCGGCAATACTATCCCACAGGCCGACCAGGCGCACAGAGACACGCATCAGGTTGCTTTCGTCGGCCGTGCTCACCACCATGGCGCGCTGGGGACCGTTAATCTGTACCATCAGAAATCACTCCTAATACAGCGCGGCAGTTGTACCCGAAACGGTCTTCCTGGTGCGCCACGCGCTCAACAATCATTTTTGTGGGAACGGACTCGTCCAGCCCGCTGGTGGCGTCGTAGGTATGCACCAGCACCTTAATCACCATGCCCGGCGTCAGCGCGGCATTGCCTGTTACCTCCATATCAAATTTAGGCATCAGGAACATCGCCATGTTGTTTAGGGCGGTCTGGTCATCGGCGCTTACCATCTTCACCGGCCAGGCCTTATTGCCGGCCGTCAGCAGGCCGCCAGTAAGCGAGTAGGCCATATAGCGGAATTGCCGGGACTGGGCGTAAAGCTGATCCTGGTTCAACTTGGAAAAGCGGTTGATCAACATCGTGGCCTTTGAGTTATTCGCCTCATAGGTCAGTGTGGGCTTGGCGCTGGCCAGCGTGGCCATACTCTTAATGTGAATGGTGCCCCGGGATGACCAGCACAGAGCACCGGCTTCCTGCGCCATGCGGCTCAGTACACTGGCGGGCGTCTGCCCCATATTGAGGTGGTAGGTTCCCAGCTTTTTGAAAGTATCGGCATCCACCGCCAGGGAGCCGGCCAGGGCTTTGACGATCGTCGCCGGCTGCTTCTTCACGAAAAACTGAGGGGCGGCTGCAAAATCCTTCAGCCGTTTCACTTTTTCGCTGAAGGCGATCACCCGTACCATGTCCGCCTCATGGGGAGCCTTCAGCACGTAGAAGGTTTCCGTAAACGAGGTGTTGCCTAACCCCTGCGGATCGCCCATAGAGCAGGTCAGAACAGTGCCATGCTTCACGCCAAGGGTATCGACTAGGTAGCCGGTGCCGTCGCGGATCTCCAGCTCCAGCTGGGGTCCCGATAAATCTGCGATTTCAATGTAGGTGGACCGGGCGATCATGGAACGAGGGATTTCCGTATCGCCGACTTTCACGCTCTGCAAAAAGAGCTGTGTGCGGCTGCTGGTGGAGCTGCTGGATGTAGCCATTACACCACCTCATTAAACGGCTGCGGTGCCGCGTGCGGCGGCATCGCTGGGGCAATGGTGCTATAAGCCACACCATCATTGAACACTTCAATTTTGCCGGTGGCGGGCGCGCCCAGCCAGGCGGTATAGAGCGGTGCAATCACGGTGATCGGGATAGAGGCGGCGAACACCCGATTGTTGG
>NZ_PJZF01000056.1 GCF_002858675.1 Chimaeribacter californicus | reverse complement strand
CGTCGATGCCATTGAAGCGGTGGTGATTGAAAAGGGGTTGGTAAACCTGTTCAAGCTCGAGCGCATCAGCCTGGATCTCATTGCGTTCCTGGCCGCTCAGCCGGAGCCAGATGAGGAGGAGGGCGGCCAGCCCCCGTTGGTGAAAGCCCTCTCTGTGGTAACCGCTGCCGCCGCGGCCATCAACGATACAGCCCGCACGCTTGTGGGCGTCCGACAGAGCTACGCCAAGGAGCAGCGCGAACAGGAAAAGCACCTGCGCAAGCTCCAGGAGCCGGAGCGCATCCAGCTGGCCTATCAGGAGCGCCAGGCACACGGCCGCAGCGCGCTCGATACCGCGATCATCATTGAGTCCCACGGTGACAAGGTGCCGCCCCTGCTACTGGAGCTGGCGCGCACGGAGATGAAAAACAGCAATAGCGGCGACATTAACACGCAGCCGGTGGATCTGGCGGAGCTGGACAGGCAAGCCCGGGCGCAGCGTGCCCAGCGTATGGCCGGGCTGGATTCAGAGCTGGCCAGTAAGCGCGAAGCCGTCAATGAGATGGTAGACGGGGGCGGTTATGGCGACGTAGCCACAGATGGTTCCCTGAATGACCTGAACCTTACCGTAGGGTTTGCTGAAGATGAGGAACCCGACGACGAGATCAACACCCTGTTATATGGAGAAGAGGTAGATGGCCACCAGCCAGAATAAGCGGTCGGTAGTAGACGACCCGCGCTGGCAGCAGTTAGTTGTGATGTACCGTTATGACTGGATTACTGCCGCCGAAGTAGTGTTCGGGAAGACCCCGACCTGGCAGCAGGAGATGATTATAGAGGCCGTGCAGCAGACCGGCAGCCGTACCACAGTGTCCTCCGGGCACGGTACCGGGAAGTCTGATATGACCTCTATCATGATCCTCTGCTACATGATTTTTTACCCTGATGCGCGTGTCATCCTGGTAGCGAACAAATTGCAACAGGTTAAGACCGGTATATTCAAATACCTTAAGCAAAACTGGAAGGTTGCGCTGTCGAAGTTTCCCTGGTTGGCAGAATACTTCACCCTGACTGATATGCAGTTCTTTGAGAACAGCTCAAAGGGCAGCTGGGAAGTGGTGCCGAAAGGCTTCCGTCTGGGCAATGAAGAGGCGCTGGCCGGTGAGCACGCCGAACACCTGCTCTACATTATTGATGAGGCGTCAGGCGTCTCTGACAAGGCATTCGGTATCATCAAGGGTGCACTGACCCAGGACGATAACCGGCTGCTACTGATCTCGCAGCCCACGCGCACCAGCGGGGAGTTTTACGACTCCCATCACCGACTGGCCAAAACACCGGACAACCCCAAGGGCACCTATACAGCGATTAAGCTCAATTCCGAGGAGAGTCCGCTTGTAACGCTGAAGTTCATCGCTGAGAAGCTGTTGGATTACGGCGGCCGGGAAAGCCCTGAATACCTGATTAAGGTACGAGGTGAGTTCCCTTCAACGCTTTCCGGCTACCTTTTGGGGCGTGACGTGTGTGAGCGCGCTATGCGGCGTCATGTGCCCTTGGCCAAGGGCTGGGGGTGGGTTGCCAGCTGTGACGTTGGGAACGGCCGGGATAAGTCGATCCTGGGCATCTTCCGGGTATCCGGTTACGGCAAGCACCGGCGTGTAGTGCCGCACCAGGTCTTTGAAATGGAATCGACCGTTACACCGTCACGTTTTGCTGATTTCATCTTTAATGAGTGCACCCATGAGAAGTACCCGAATATCAGTATCGTGATCGACGGTGACGGTATCGGGGCAACCACGGCTGACGTCCTGGAGGAAAAGCATGGTGTTATGGCGCAGCGTATCCGCTGGGGCTTGCCGGTGCAT
>NZ_PJZF01000055.1 GCF_002858675.1 Chimaeribacter californicus | reverse complement strand
CATTTTCTTCATCAGGCCGCTCGCCTGGGCGGCCGCATTGACGTACACAGTGTGGTAACCCTCTTCATCATCACCTACATCTTCAAACCCGCCGCCGAAAACACGGTAATGCGCCCATACCGTACCGGTGATGGACACCAGCTCAACCCATGCGTAAACGTCAGTGCTCAGCCCATCTTCAGTAACAACCTCATGCAGGTTATCGCTTTTGCCAATACGCAGGGTGTAGGTGTTTTCCAGCACTTTTTCGAAGAAATCTGTTTCTACAGTGGCATTCAGGTTGATGATGTTTGTCATCGCAACGTCCTTATATTTGCTGAGGCATTTTCGCCGTTTGATGCCGGCACATTCGTGCCCGTCTGATTGAGAATATACGCACAATTGTGCGCCTATGCAAACATTATTACGCACATTTGTGCGTAATAATGTTTGGCCGCAATTGCCCACGTACACAGATGCAGAGGATATGGGAACAGAGGGAGGGATATACGCAAAGAGCCGGCAATGTGCCGGCTCCTGGTAACATGGGATAAAGCGAGGTTTACTTCAGGCTAACGAATGGGGTCGCCGCGCCACTGGTCATGTATTGCGGCATGGTGCCATTCCATTTGTTGATCGCTTCGAGCTGCAACACTTCAGGGTTTTTACGCAAGGCATCACCGCGCAGCTCAATGGCATCAGCTTCAGCTTTGGCATGTAGCGTTGTAGCCTCTGCCTCACCGCGTGCCTGCTCGATGGCTTTCTGCGCCTCTGCTTTTGACTGGGCGATCTCATTCTCTCGCAGCAGCGCGCGCTGGGTGGCTTCAATCTTCGCGTTGATGGAGTCTTTGACCTTCTGCGGGTAATCCAGGTCATTTAGCCAGGACAGCTTAACAATGCGAATGCCCAGCGGATCCAGCTTGGCCTTAAGGTCATTGGTCACTTCCTCCAGCAGCTGGGTTTTACCACCAGCGGCCAGGGAATTGATGTCCATCTTCCCTGAGTGGTTGATCAACGCATCGCTGATGTTCTGGCGAAGGTTGATCTCAGTGATTTCATCAACGCCTTTACGGTAGGTCTGGAAGATTTTGGTGACCTTCGAAGGGTCAACAAAATACTCCACCCCAACTTTGGCTTTGATGTCCATGGAGTCGGATGTTTGGAAAGTGAACGGAATGTCGTAGTTATGCAGCTGGTTGAAGGTCGGGAATTGGTAGATTTCCTCGTTCCAGCCCAGCCAGTATTTACCAACCCCCACTTCTTGCTGCTGTACGCCCTTATCGGTGCCGTACAGATCGACCTTTACACCAACATAGCCTGATTGCACCGTCGCGCGCTCACAGCCGCTCAGCAGCAGCGCAGCCCCAACAACGCAGGAGAGTAAGATAGCTTTAAGTTTCATACTTCCATGTCCTTCTTTAGTGATTTAGAGATAGATGTGACCAGGCGTTTAATGGCGATATACACCAGCGCCGGGTACGCCACGGCCAGGATGATCCCTACCAGGCAGAGCAGTGAGCTGTTGGTGGAAACCAAACCAGGTACCAGGAAGCGATAAACCAAGACAGTAACCAGGGCGAGTGCAACTGCCAGAAAATAAGCTTTAACCAAACGGTAGATCCTCATATTGCCTGTAAGGGCGTGGTGGTGGGCGCAGCGGCATGGCCTCTGTTAGGAACCCATGCCGCTGTGGTTTTATGCGGTCAGCGCCTTCAGGCGGTCCATACCTTTCTCAAGATCGGACATCGCATCAATCAGGCTGTCCATGCTGGTGCGGATGTTGTGCGTGGCGCGCAGCAGATCGGTTTTGATGGGACCCAGGCGCTTATTGAACAGATCATTTTCCTGCGACTGCTGTTCAGCCAGGTCAGCCTGGCGCATCAT
>NZ_PJZF01000054.1 GCF_002858675.1 Chimaeribacter californicus | reverse complement strand
ACATGTCCTCTCGTAAAGAGCTTGCCAATGCTATCCGTGCGCTGAGCATGGATGGGGTGCAGAAAGCCAAATCCGGCCACCCCGGCGCCCCGATGGGGATGGCCGATATCGCCGAAGTGTTGTGGCGTGACTACCTGAACCACAACCCCACCAACCCGAAATGGGCTGACCGCGACCGCTTTGTGCTCTCCAACGGCCACGGCTCGATGCTGATTTACAGCCTGCTGCACCTCTCCGGGTATGACCTGCCGATTGAGGAGCTGGCCAACTTCCGCCAGCTGCACTCCAAAACCCCGGGCCACCCGGAGTATGGCTACACCGCCGGTGTGGAGACCACCACCGGCCCGCTGGGCCAGGGCATTGCCAACGCCGTGGGCATGGCGATTGCCGAGCGCACGCTGGCGGCGCAGTTCAACCGCCCGGGCCATGACATCGTTGACCACCAGACCTATGTGTTCCTGGGCGACGGCTGCATGATGGAGGGTATCTCCCATGAAGTCTGCTCGCTGGCCGGCACCATGAAGCTCGGCAAGCTCACCGCCTTCTATGATGACAACGGTATCTCGATTGACGGCCACGTTGAGGGCTGGTTCACCGACGACACCGCTGCCCGCTTTGAAGCCTACGGCTGGCACGTGGTGCGCGGCGTGGACGGCCACGATGCCGACGCCATCAAGGCCGCGATTGAAGAAGCGCGCGCCGTCACCGACAAGCCGTCACTGCTGATGTGCAAAACCGTGATTGCCTTTGGCTCGCCGAACAAGTCCGGCACCCATGACGCGCACGGCGCGCCGCTGGGTGACGAGGAAGTGGCCGCCACCCGCAAGGCGCTGGGCTGGAACCATGCGCCGTTTGTTATCCCGCAGGACATCTACGCCCAGTGGGACGCCAAAGAAGCGGGCCAGGCCAAAGAGCAGGCGTGGAACGAGAAGTTCGCCGCTTACCAGAAAGCCTTCCCGGCGCTGGCCGCTGAGTTCACCCGCCGCGTCAACGGCGAGCTGCCGGCCAACTGGGCAGAAGAGTCTAAAAAGTTCATCGCCCAGCTGCAGGCCAACCCGGCCAAGATTGCCAGCCGCAAGGCGTCGCAGAATGCGCTGGAAGCGTTCGGCAAAGTGCTGCCGGAGTTCCTGGGCGGCTCGGCTGACCTGGCGCCGAGCAACCTCACCATGTGGTCCGGCTCGAAGGCCCTGGGAGATGACCCGGCCGGCAACTACATCCACTACGGCGTGCGCGAGTTCGGCATGACCGCCATCACCAACGGTATCGCGCTGCACGGCGGCTTCCTGCCGTACTCCGCGACCTTCCTGATGTTCGTGGAGTATGCCCGTAACGCGGTGCGTATGGCGGCGCTGATGAAAATCCGCAACGTGTTCGTCTACACCCATGACTCGATTGGCCTGGGCGAAGACGGCCCGACCCACCAGCCGGTGGAGCAGCTGGCGAGCCTGCGCGTGACCCCGAACATGAGCACCTGGCGCCCGTGTGACCAGGTGGAGTCGGCGGTGGCATGGCAGTATGCCATTGAGCGCAACGACGGCCCGGCGGCGCTGATTTTCTCCCGCCAGAACCTGGCACAGCAGGCGCGTACCGACGCCCAGCTGGCAAACATCGCCCGCGGCGGCTACGTGCTGAAAGAGTGCGACGGCACGCCGGAACTCATCCTGATTGCCACCGGCTCGGAAGTCGAGCTGGCGGTGGCGGCGTACGAGCAGCTCTCCGGCGAAGGCCGCAAAGTGCGCGTGGTCTCCATGCCGTCCACCGATGCGTTCGACAAGCAGGATGCGGCCTACCGCGAGTCCGTGCTGCCGAAAGCGGTGAGTGCGCGCGTGGCGATTGAGGCGGGTATCAGCGACTACTGGTACAAGTATGTCGGCCTGAACGGCGACGTGGTGGGCATGACCACCTTCGGCGAATCCGCCCCGGCGGAGAA
>NZ_PJZF01000053.1 GCF_002858675.1 Chimaeribacter californicus | reverse complement strand
CGGTGACGGTATCGGGGCAACCACGGCTGACGTCCTGGAGGAAAAGCATGGTGTTATGGCGCAGCGTATCCGCTGGGGCTTGCCGGTGCATAACCGGGCGCTGAAGAAGCACTATTCCAATCAGCGAGCTTATGCCAATGTCCAGGCGGCCAATGCGGTGCGGCAGGGGCGCATGAGGCTGGATCCGGATGCAAAGACTGCTGACCAGGCAAGCAAGATACCGGCATCACTGAATGAGGCGGGGCAATGGGTGATCATGAAAAAGGAACAGATGAGGCTGAAACTAAACCTTCGATCGCCCGACCGGTGGGATGTTTATTGCTTTACCCAGCTGGCAGATTACGTGCCGGCCAGTGAGGTATTGAGTCGGGCTGACGAGAGTCGCAGGAGCGAAGCGGAGGATTGGCTTAACAGTTGAAGCCACCAGCGAGGGCTGGTGGTTATTTATGGTCGCTCCCGGCGGGGTTAAGCTCCCCGGGGGCTTTAGCAGCACGCTTTACCTGGGCACTTTTCTTGTCTTTCGCCAGCCCTTCCTTCTTGGCCTTCCTCTTCATTGCCTGGTCAATCCTGTACTGGACTTTACCCTCGGCGCGGCGCTCCTTGGCTTCCTCTTTCATGATCTCTTTCATCTCTTCTACTTCAGAAAGGATGTAGACATTACAGCCGGTAAGGAAGCGGATAGGTAAAGGCTCAACACGGTCATAAACAGAGATACGGCCATTGAGGCGGCTGGCACCTTCATTGACGCTGGTGACGTGCGTGCCATCAAAGAAAACGCCATTTCCTGAAGCACGAACGGGAATGGTGCGCTCGGTATGGGTGTCGTACTGGCATATCAGGTCGGTGTAGCCGGTGCGGCGGGTGCGCAGCTTGGTGCCTTCAGGCAGTGACTCAATGATTTTCAGGTCATGCTCGAGGCCGTCTAACGCCAGCTTACGCGCGTCCTCTTCCTTAATGTACTCATTGGCCTGGCGAATAGAAATCTGAATGGATTTTATTACATTACTGGCGAGGATGGTGCTCTGTGCAGCGGCATTAGCGTAGAAGTAGCGAACGCTGGTGGCACCAGTAATCAGTTTTGGTACGGGATGGAAAAGCCGGCGGGCAGTGCCCAGTTCTGGATATTCGTCGAGGGTGGCTGCGTACTTCTCCCAAAGCGCGATGTCGGATTCAAACTTAATAAGGTATTCAGGTGGAACAATAACAATGGGGCGGTATTTCAACCCCTCTGTTGATATGTCACTCGCTACTGCCATCTCCAGGGCATTATTCAGGAACGACTGTCGAAACTCCAAGAATTGTTTGTATATTTTTTCTGCACGCGCAAAGTCTTTCATCTAAATGTCTCTATAAGAAGCCGGAATCTCCGACCTCTTAAAATAAACATTTATTTAGTATAGATCTACAGGGGGATAGGTCTTTTTGTCCGGTTTTCGGGGGAGTAGTGCGTTAAAGTACGTAACAGACGTGGGTTTGAAGCAGGCGTTTGAGGCTGGCACGGAATTGACGGGTTACTTTCTGGCCGCTGAGTTCTTTCAGCGTAATGAAGTGAGCCAGCAGTTGTTGTACCCCATTTGGGCTACAACGGGTAACATGTAACTGATGCGCTGCTAATGAAATGTCTTCTGCCATTGGTAAAGAATTATTACTGATCATCACACGAAACCCTGAGAAAATTTGTCAACTGCTAACGCTATTTTCGGAATGTCCCTATATACCATTAGCGCGCGCAGGCTTGAAAGGTAACGCGTTACATAAATGCACCTTTTGAGTTAAAAAGTGCTGAAGTGGTGTGAATTTATACAGTTCTGATCATAAATGGAACTGGTACCATTATTAATTATAACGCCCCGTTATAGTTCCAAATGAAATAACCATCTACCTATCTTCGCGTTTTTGGAATAAGCTTGTGACCTCACGAATTCGCCAACGAAATATAGTGCAGAATATATTTCCTTGGCGTTTTTTGGTATTTT
>NZ_PJZF01000052.1 GCF_002858675.1 Chimaeribacter californicus | reverse complement strand
ATGTTCGAATACCCTTCCTGGCGCGCGACTTCTAAGCTGGATAACTCCTCAGAAGCATCTATCAAAAAGTCTCGCTTTCCCTTATCGCGAGGCGACACCGGGGTAAAAACACTCAATCTCAGCAAGGCAACAGGCTGTACTGTTTTATTGCTGTTTGGCACCAGTTCATAAACTGTGCCTGATTCTCTTTTCACTACCGAAAATGGGCTAGGCAAATCGTTGTTTTGTGGGTCTTTTTCCATTTATCCACACCTATATAAGAAATTTGCTGCTGTACGTGTAAGTAAATACATTTGGCACGTGAAAGTAAATACATTTGACGTGTAAGTAAATACATTTCACGTGCAAGTAAATACACTTTACGTGTAATTGAATACACAAAATGTCAATTTCTTCATAAATTTCATGTTGATACGGCAGCGGTGATCTTTATTGATCTTTCTTACTATTTTATGAAATAAAGAATTGATCTATCCGGTGGATAAGTGGATAACCAGCTCAACCTCCATGCCGCTACCTTAACCCTGATCTGATTTTGACTTTTGACAGATGCTTAGAAGTGACATTTAAGAGAGCGGTTCACGGCAGCCAACCCGCCCACACAAAGCGCGTGGGCGGGTTGGAGAGGATTAGGCTACCAGTTTGCCGCCAAAGTCCTGATAGACCTTCAGAAGGCGATTTACGTCGTGTTCACGCTGCCCATATCCAGCACCTGGCAGACTCGCCCAAATGTTCGAGCACTTCTGGATGGCGGACGTGATACGCCCCGCCTCGATGTCATCCATTGCCTTGCGCTCCCTCAGTAGCTGGATACACAGCAAATCCTGGCTGGCCGGGCTGAAATCTCTTAGCCCCAGCTGCTTCTTGTACGCCGGCCAGTACCGGTAAAGCTGCTGGTAAGCGCCCGATGCAGAGGATCGCTCGCCCTTACGGTTGAACACCTTGGCCGGGCGGCCACCGGCGAACGGATGGTCGCTGTAGTCCGTGAACACCTCCGGCTTGCCATCAACGCCGGTAACAATCACGTCATAGCCGCCGTTGGTTGTCAGCGGATGATTCAACGTTCCTTCAGAAAAGCGCAGCATTTTCATGTATGCCAACAGGTTGGTACTCATTCTCCACCTCAGATATAAATTTCTGTACAATCTCGGGTGGAATAAAATTCATTGCGTTTCAAAAGGACTCTTTGCAGAGTCCTTTTTCTTTTGTGCAGCCTACCGGATATAGCATCTGTACCGGCCAGGCCTCAGCACACTGCCCCCTCCTCGAAGCGCCGTTCTGCATCCTGCTCAATTGAGTCCATTTCGTCCTCCCAGTCCTGGGGAACACCGGTTACCTGGACAGCGCAAACGCGCAACGCCAGGATCAGGGAGCGTGGTTCTGACACCTGCCCTTGCAGCTCATGGATACCCTGCCCGGTGCCGTCCGCTGTCATTGTGGCCAGCCACACGATCGCCTCAATATCAGCGATGCTAAACTCGCCGGAAACGTCAAAGCTGCATGGCTCTGTTACCTCGTCGCCCTGGAAAGTAATCACCCCCTGGCGCGTGCCATCGTTAATCTGGATGTCGATCATTAGCCATGTACCTCTTTCAGGATGCCGGTAACGAACTCAAGCAGCCCATCCCCATTAATCAGTGAAATTGCGCCGGATCGGTTATTTGCCAGGTATTCAAAGCCGGATGAGAAAATTTCCGTAGCATTGGCGTTGTGAATGTCCTTGGCGTTTTTCAGCCCGTAGACCTTCCCCACATACGGAGATGAAAGGCTGTCTACGATAGCGACTTCATCCTTTCCGAAAGAAGTGTTCTCATAGAAGCGGCTTAGGTGAGCGATGGCGGAGCGGTCGCCTTCTGCCTTTTCCGTCAGATAGGCCAATGCCATCTTGAGATAGTTCGGATTAGAGAATTCGAAGTGGTGACCGACTTCGTGCCACAACACACGCTTACCGCCTCTTGGGTTAAGGGATATGCTCTGAGCAGCTAGTTCGGCATACGAGCGCGTGCGATTCAGATCAATCCTGCGG
>NZ_PJZF01000051.1 GCF_002858675.1 Chimaeribacter californicus | reverse complement strand
ATTTTTCCACAATGAAAAATTTCGGTGAAGATAAGCCCCTGCCTCAACCTTTTTGCCTTCATCTGTCACAATCATCAAACCAAGCATTGCTTTACCAGGGGTGTTTTTAAATAGCTTATAGATAAGCGCATCAATCATTAACGATACGGGCACACAAGCTATTGCGAAAATCTGGTCAGATCCTGGTCTAAACAACCAGTCAACGAAGCCATCAACATATACAGAAAAGCGATTGCTAAGCCATAAGACAACAATATTGTTGATTAGCCATAAATCGAATACACGAGCAAAAAAACGACTCCAATTTCCGGCTAAGGGATGTGGAGCACAAGCATGATCATGTGCTGAATTTACTTTCTTTACTGGTGAAGACGATAGCGCTGAAGTCGTTGATGATGTGAAATAGGGCATCCATTCATCAAAAAAACGACTTAAGAAACCTTTCAAACCTCCAATGCGGGGATTTGCACCTAGTGTTTCAGGCATTGGCGGTGCTGGAGGGATTGGTGGTGTAGGGGGAGTCGGTGGTACTGATCGCATAAGTTGGTACAGTTCCGGGACATTGCTTAACTTTTTCCAGCCTGAGAAATCTTCACGCCAAATGAGAGAGTCATTATTCAGTATCTTTGTTTTAATCAAATCTTCCATATGGTTTTCTTCATATGGTCCCACTGCCTTTCCTTGCTCTACATACCACCAAGAAGACATTTAAAACTCCTACTTTATTTTATTGGTTTTTTATTTGCTGTGCACAGGGGGTATCGTTCAACTAATATTGCTGGCTAATGTTTGGACGATTTATAACGCGCAAATCCTGCGTTCCCATAACTTATGATACCTACATCAGATCATGGGAACTAGTGCAATTACACTCAGCGTAGAAATTTAAGATATAGTTGATTGTATGTAGCTAAAGCTTGCTCAGGATAAGAATCAGTATGTTTTTTAGCTAATTGTTGGGAACAGCCCCAGCACAAACGAGCGGTAATAATCAGAGTCAGCGCCGTACTCATCCCGGATCTGGTTCAGCGAGTCTTTATGGGCATTGTGAACCGCTCCGGTTTTCCTGGAGAGTATTTTGCCTGAGTGATCAGGCTGCCACATCCCGGTCATTCAGCGAAGCGTAATAGGCTTTTTCTGCCTCCACTGGCGGGATATATCCGGTCCGTTCCATCAATCGGTGATTATTGTACCAGTCCACCCATTTCAGCGTAGCCAGCTCAACATCCTGTCGGGTTTTCCAGCTTTGCCTGTGGATCACCTCCGCTTTGTACAACCCGTTGATACTTTCTGCCATCGCATTGTCATATGAGTCGCCCGTGCTGCCTGTTGAAGCCAGCAGCTCCGCGTCCTGCAGCCGTTGCGTGTACGCCAGTGACACATATTGCGAACCTTTGTCGCTGTGATGGATGGTACCGCTCGGGCGTCTGGCCCACAGCGCCTGCTCCAGTGCATCCAGCACGAACGACGTTTCCATCGTGGATGAGACCCGCCAGCCCACGATAACACCGGCGAACACATCAATGATGAAGGCCACATATGCGAACCCCTGCCAGGTGCTGACGTAGGTAAAATCGGCCACCCAAAGACTATCGGGCCGTTCAGCCACGAACTGCCGGTTCACCCGATCCTGCGGTGTTTCGGCTTTGTTGCTGCGGGTGGTTCTGACACTTTTGCCGCGTGTCACCCCACGTAGCTGCAGGGCTTTCATCAGGCGCTCAATGGTGCAGCGGGCAACGCCGACACCTTCACGTTTTAGCTGTCGCCAGACCTTACGCACACCGTAAACGCTGTAGTTTTCTTCGTATACGCGCTGTATCTCAGGTATCAGCACGGCATCGCGTTTATCCCGACTACTGCGTCGTTCAGGACACTTCCGGCGTTGCTGATGCCAGTAGTACGTTGACGGAGCAATATCCAGCTCATGACAGACTGGCCCGACCCCGTGTTCACCGCTCAGATTTTCCAGAAGCGGCATTATTTTTTCCGTCGCCAGCCCCAGCCCGGTGCCGCTGGTACTGCGGGCGCTGTCACCCCGTACAAACGGCTGGAAC
>NZ_PJZF01000050.1 GCF_002858675.1 Chimaeribacter californicus | reverse complement strand
TCACCGGTAACGAAACCGGCTTTGCCTGGGTTTTCATCGCGGGTGTAGCACAGCACGTCATAGGTGGAGAAGGTCACGCCCTGCTTGGTAAAGGCGTGGCAGACACCAGTCGGCACTTCGTAAACCTTGATGCCATTGAACAGGGTGCCCACGAAATGCACATACGGCACCTGGGTGTAGTTTTCAGCCGGGGTGAACATGGCCGGCGGCAGCATTTTGAAGAACAGCGCTGCATCAGAGCCGGCAAACATGCCGGAAGAGCCGCTGCTTTGGGTACGCTCTGCGATGTCGCGGAACACCTGCTGAATTTTGGACTTGAAGATCAGGCTCCATACGTCCCAGTTGGTGTCCTGCGGGATCGCCAGGTCGAACGTGTCAGCGTTAATGGTGCGGCGGATCATGATGCGCAGGCGCAGCATGTCGATCTCGTGGGACAGGTAATCTTTCAGGGTGCGGTATTGCAGGCTGCCCAGGTCGATACCGAATTCACGTTGGGCGTCATACGCGGCCATCACAGAATGCTCTGCTGCCAGGGCATATTGGGATGGTCGGACAGTCCACTTTTTCATTTCCTGGTTGATAAGTGGGATCAGGTTCGGGGCTGCCTCGATGTTGATCTCGACTTCAGCCTCCAGCTTGGTGCCGGACTCCGGTGCAACAGAGAAGGTCAGGGTGATCTGGCCTTTGGTGTAATCCAGGGAGGAGGTCAGGGATACCGCGGTGCCGGCAGCATTCGCATAGGAGTGCAGCAGGGTGCCTTCACCGTTATCTTCCGGGGTCGGCTCATTACCGATGTACAGCACGGTACGACCTTTACGGATCGGGATGTCCTGGCCTTCAAAGTCGGAAATCTTGAAGGTGAACACTTTAGTCGTGCCATCGCCCAGGGTGCGCAGCACGTAGTTGCGGCGCATCTGGGAATAAGCGCCCACGCTCTGCATGTCCAGCTTGTCACCGATCGCGTAATCGCCAAAGGTGGTACCGGCTACGTTGAAAATCTCGTAGATGTTGGACTCATCACGCGGTACCGGGATGAAGGTACAGGCATCGCCAGTCTGCGCGCCCAGTGTAACCGGCAGGATCATCGCCAGGAAAATAGCCTGGTGCATGATACCGTCCTGGCCACTCATCATCTCAGTGCTCACGCTTTCCAGCATAGACTGGTTAATGCTCTTCTGGCCAGACTGATTGCCGCGCTTTTCTGCCATCAGGCAGTTTTCAAGGGTCTGGTGACATGCGGCCAAAACATCTTCACGCGGCGCGCTTTTATGCTTCGCTGCATAGTCCGCATAAGCCGCGCCCCAGGCGGTAACAATTTGGGAGACGGCTTCAGGATTCACGCCCTCAAAGATCGGCTCCTTTTTAGCTGCTTCCAGCATGGAGTCACGACGCTCTTCAGCGCTTTTGATAAAGCCGTTCTGGTTGAACTGGGCTTCGGAGACGATGCGGGTTACACGACGCGCACGCTGGGAGATGTCAGCGATATGCTGTTGGTACTCTTTATTACTCATTAAACCAAGCCTCTTATGTTGTTAATCGGCTCGATGGTAAGGAAAGTTACATCTCCTATCGGATGTTTAGGATTAAATTTTTTTGGAAAAGAAAAAGGCACCCGAGGGTGCCTTTTGAAGGAGTTCAATAAGCCTTATATAAGTTTTATTGAGTTGAAGAAAGATTATTTTAATGTTTTTTAATATTAAAAAACATTGGTTCACCGCTAGCCTAGCTGGCCATGACATCGGTATAAGAAAAAGGCATCAGTGACGCCTTTTGAAGAGATCCATCATAAAAGAGAATTATACGGACTCTTAACACAAGGAAAAGGCGCTTTAGCAGCGCCTTTTGAGCCAGAAACGAGGTTTTAGCTTTTACCGGTTAATTATTTAGGATTGTGCTGCAACCCTAGATGATTGTCCAGTAGCCCCACCGGCCGCACCGTTCAATTTATTTACGCTTAGATTGTGATCGTTGATGGTGGCCAGCAGTACCCGCGTTTTTTCCACGTAATCAGGATAATCATCGTAGGTTCCGTAATAATCCTTCCAGTCGATTTTGTTTCGGCCAGTTGCTTTCCATGCAGTGAATGCGCCATTGTCTACGGCGAA
>NZ_PJZF01000049.1 GCF_002858675.1 Chimaeribacter californicus | reverse complement strand
CCTGGGGCATTTCTTCCCAAGTGAGTGAGCTGGCCAGCCTGGCCGATGTCACGCTTCACCTGGCAATAAATGCCTGGGTGGTCGTGCTGAAAATTCTTATCGCCCTGCTGCTGATACGGGGCATTTATGAAATGACGGTGAGTGTGTTCCGAAACCTGTTCGCTACCAGGAAGAAACGCCGCCGCAACCGTAAAAGATAGCCACCAGCTGGTGGCCTCAAGGAGAACACATGAGCAACACCTTTTCCTCCATTCACCTGTTCAATGAGCGCGCCGCTATGGTTCTGGCGTCATTTGAAGAAAAGCGATACCTGAACATCCGTGAGATCTGTACCGCTATTGGCCGGGGGATCTCCGTTGCTCGCAGCCTGGTACAGGAAATGGTTGCGCAAGGGATGTTGCACATTGTCACCGTGGGCTGCTTCCGCTTCTATTTCCGCGAAAAGCCGGCTCCGAGTGAATTACCGGTTAACGCCAGCGTGCCGCGGGAACGTGAAGAAGTGTCGCCTATGCGTTTCCTGCGTAGCCCAGCTGAGCGGACAGGCAATACCGTGTTCGATGAGTGCCGCCGCAACAGTGGCATGTACCGCCTGATGGCCACTATCCGTAACAGCGGCCATGCCCAGCACCAAATGGCCGCCTGAAACCCTTACCATAGTAAAAGGATACCCCTATGAGCACGTTTACTCCCGCCACTGGCCATATCAGCCCGCGCAAGTGGAAACCCCTTTCCCTGGCGATCGCATACTCATTCCAGAGCGCATTGGTTCCTGACCTGCCGGGGGAATTTGTCCAGACGCTGCACCGTGTTATCCAGTATCGCGCGCAAATGCGCGTGGTGATGGCTCTGCGTGGGCTTGATATGTCCGATCATGAGCTGGTGGGTGAGCGCTATGGCTGGCTGATGAATACCTCTGACGCCACGACCGCGCCGGCTTAACCTCATGGCTGCCATCAGGGAAGTGACAGAGGACGCCATGGAGCGTAAGCGGCAGAAGCAGCGTGAAGCCCAGCAGCGGCAGTATGAGCGCCAGCGCGCTCGTCAGCGTGAACGGCAGGCCGATCCTGCATACCGGCAGCAGCAGCACGATAAAGCGGTGCGCAGTGCAGAGAAGCGCCAGGCAAAGCAGTTGGAGCGCCTGCAATCTCCGGAGTACCGCGCCCAGCTGGTGGAGAAAGCCCGCCAGAAGCAAGACACTGCCGCCAGTAAGCCAACAGCACCGAAGAAAACCACCCCGATCCGCAGCCGTGGTACCAGGGGGCGCACACCAACAGCCCAGGAACGGCAGATCATGGATAAGCTGGGCGCTCTGCCCTGCATTGCCTGTAGCCAGCATGGCCACTACACGTATGAAATCTCGCTCCACCATATCGACGGGCGCGTTAAAGAAGGCGCACATGAGCTGGTATTGCCCTTATGCAATTGGCACCACCAGCACGCGGCGCCGGCCGACCTGCGCGCACAATACCCCTGGCTGATACCGGTTCATGCCGCCGGCGCAGTGGGTGGAAGAAAGGCGTTTGAAACCGCTAATGGTGGCCAGCTCGAATTATTGGCACAGGTTTATCAGATGGCCGGTGTCGAAACCCTAAAACAATCCTAAATGCTCTTTTATTTTATGGCTAAAAGAAACACAGCATCAAACCGCCGCCGCAAACTGTTCTGGCACGTCAGCCAGCAGAAACCAGCAGCAGTCCCGCCGCCGGCTAAGGCCGCAGCCTGATATTTTCACCAACGACCGAGCGTGTTGGATTGCACTGATCCACCAGCTCCGTTACATTCCCGGGTGCCATAAATGGCACCTGTGAGAGTCAGTTCGACGTATTGATTTTTGTCTTAACTTTCCCTGCTTTGAAGTAGGTAGGGAATGCAAAAGAGCCGCCCTTGGGTGGCTCTTCTCTTTTGTATCGCCAGCGGGCTGGTGGGGGGGCTTTTACAAGCCGCTGAGCCTTTGATACCGTGTGCGTGACGGTATTCACCGGAAAACGATACTAAACAAGATTTGCGCATAAGAGCTGCCCCAGGGCGGCTCTTTCCTTTTGTGCCGGCACCTGATTTACTGACTGGACACACACAGGAGGTAGCGATGAAAACGATCACCTTTACCGAGATGGAAGAGCAGTTATCAGCAGTGCTGGATTTATTGCGTTCTGGTCAATGTGTCACTGTAACCCAACCAGGTAAGCCCGATATGTTTGTTGCCGGCGTAGGATTAAAGCCGGTGCCCGATAACGCCGGCATGACTTTCTATGAGGCTTTGAGATTTAC